>NC_007643.1:915000-2115000 GCF_000013085.1 Rhodospirillum rubrum ATCC 11170 | reverse complement strand
CCTAATGGCTTTATTCGAAGAAGGGATTCCTGAAGCGGTATTGGAAGAGGTGGAGCGGCGCGGACAATGGCCCACCTTGGCGCGACACCGCCTTGCTGTGCACCACTTGATTTCCAAAAGGGGAGACCGGTGGTTTCTTCCCCCTCCCGTGGCTCGCTATGCTCGATATGCCGCGGTTACCGAACAAGATGGCTTTTGCTGGCGGAAAAGCCGACAGCCGATCCTGGACTTGTTTTTGGTTTTTGCCGAAAAAGCCTCTTCTTTTGACTCAAGTCCAGAAACATTAAAAGCAAAGAAATGGATTCTAGAATTTTTCAATACAATTTCTATTGTAATTGAGTGTGAATTAGAATCCAATGTTCAGAACAAATTTTGGCTTAACCGTATGAGTTATTTTCTTCGCGATATTTACCAGCAGCGGATCGCTGTGAGCCCCGCCTTGCTGAGAAAACTGGCCGATGCAGGAATCCAGCCGGCCAACACGCTCCGGAGTCTCGGCGATCTGGCAAGCCGGTTGGGGCAGGTGGACAAGGCGCGATCTTTGTATGAAAAGGCGCTCGGGCTTTCCCAACAGGAGCAATCAGGTCTTGGTCAGGCCAACGCGCTAAAGGCCCTCGGCGATCTGGCAAGCCGGTTGGGGCAGGTGGACAAGGCGCGATCCTTGTATGAAACGGCGCTCGGGCTTTTCCAACAGGAGCAACATGGTCTTGGTCAGGCCAACACGCTTCACGGCCTCGGTGATCTGGCAAGCCAGTTGGGGCAGGTGGACAAAGCGCGATCCTTGTATGAAAAGGCGCTCGGGCTTTTCCAGCAGGAGCCAAATGGTCTTGGTCAGGCCAACACGCTGAAGAGCCTCGGCGCTCTGGAATATCGGTTGGGGCAGGTGGACAAGGCGCGATCTTTGTATGAAAAGGCGGTCGATCTCTATCGAATTGAACAAGAGCCACTAGGGCTTGCCTATTCTCTTACGAATCTTGCTCTATGCTTTGAGGTTCTGAAAAACCTTTCCAAGCGCAACCAAGTATTAAAAGCTGCCTTTGTAGCTAGTCGTGATGCCAACAATGAGATAGTTCAAATCTATCTGAAGGAGGCCATCCCGGAAATGCCCGGGGCAGATGTTCTATATGATTCGTGGTTAAAGGGGCAGTCTCGGTAATTGCTCAATTGGTTGTGACGCACGAAGTAAAACGCGACAAGTGAGTCGCCCCTATGCCGATCCGCCCCCCTCGAAGCGCCCCCTCAGATCCTAACCTTGACGTAAGATCCCGGCGCGTCTTCCAAAGGCGGGCGGGGGCCTTTGGTCGGGTCGCGGGCGGCGACTTTGGGGCCAGCGTAACCGGCCGCCCAGGCCGCCCAATCGGGCCACCAGGAGCCCCCGTGGGGCGTGGCGCCCTCTAGCCAGGACTCGGCCTCCAGGGAGGTGTCCGCATTGGTCCAATAGCCGTAGCGGGCCTTGGCCGGCGGGTTGATCACCCCGGCGATATGGCCGCTGCCCGCCAGCACGAAGCGCAGCGGTCCGCCATAAAGCCCGGTGGCCTTGAAGGTGCTTGTCCACGGCGCGATGTGATCGTCGCGGGCCGACAGAAGATAAACCGGGGTGCGAATGCGCCGCAGGTCGAGGGCATGGCCAAGCACGGTCAGGCCGCCGGGCTGGACGAGCTTGTTCTTCTGGTACATCTCGCGCAGGTAATAACGCTGCATGGCGGCGGGCATCCGCGTTGAATCGCCGTTCCAATAGAGCAGATCGAAGGCGGCGGGGGTCTTGCCCAGCAGGTAGTTGTTGATGAAGACCGACCAGATCAGGTCGTTGTCGCGCAGCATGTTGAAGGCCATCGACAAGAGGTCGCCGTCAAGCCCGCCGTCGCGGGCCATCTGGTCGTCAAGGGCGTCAAGCAGGGGCGGGTCGATGAAAACGCCCAACTCGCCCGGCTCGGAAAAATCGACCAGGGTAGTAAGCAGGGTGGCCGATTTCACCCGATGGTCCCGTCGCGCCGCCAGTACCGCCAGGGTGCAGGCGGTCAGGGTGCCGCCGATGCAATAGCCGACCAGTCCGAGAGCGCGCTGGCCGGTGATCTCGGCCATCACCTCCATGGCGGCCAGCGGCCCCTGGCTGAGGTAATCCTCGAAGCGTGTTTCCGCCAAGCCGGCATCGGGGTTGACCCAGGAGATGACGAACACGCTGAAGCCCTGATCGACCATGTATTTGATCAGCGAGTTCTTTTCCGTCAGATCCAGGATGTAGAATTTATTGATCCACGGCGGCACCACCAGCAAGGGCCGTTTGTGGACCTTCGGCGTGGTCGGCGCATATAAGATCAACTGCATCAGGGCGTTTTGAAAGACCACCTTGCCCGGCGTCATGGCCAGGGTGCGACCAACCTCGAAGGCGGTTTCATCGCTCATCGTCGGGCGCAGCCGGCCGCCGCCGCGTTCCAGGTCGCGCAACAGATTTTCCAGCCCGTTCAACAGGCTTTTGCCGCCGCTTTCTAGGGCGGTTCGCCGAACCAGCGGATTGGTGGCGGCGAAATTGGTCGGGGCGAGGGCGTCGACCACCTGACGCCCATAAAAGGCGAGGCGCTGGCGGCAGGCCGGGTCGCCGCCGCTGTTTTCCAAGGTGGTGGCGACCAGCCGGGCGGTCAGCAGATAGCCCTGCTTCAGGGTGTCAAACAGCGGATCCTTGGTCCAGGCGTCATCTTTGAAGCGCTTGTCATCGCCCGCCGGTTCGATCACCGGCGCCGCCTCTTCGCCCCGCAGCCGCTTAGCGGCGGCCTGACACAGCGCCGCGATATCGCGGGCCCAGGCCGCCTGGGCGTCCAGAACGGGTTGGGAAGGGCGCAAAACCCCCTCAAGGAAGGCCCGCGCCGCGTCGCCCCCGACGGCCGGGCCGCCCCCAACGGCCGGGTCGGGCCCCGAGGGGGATGGGGAAGAGGGGGGCGCCGCGCCGCCCAGGGCCGTTGCCCACATCGTCCGGCTTTTCTCGCCCCAGGCCGCCCAGGCCCGCCAAACCTCGGTTAAGTCGGCTTCGGCGCGCGTGTCGGTCATGGTCTTTCCCTCCCGTTCGGACGGTCGGCCTGACCAAGGGCGGTCAGGCGATCCGGTGGGGCGGCTCGCGGCCGCCGAAATAGGCGTCAAGATTATCCAGGGCCAAGAAGCCCATGGCGGTTCGGGTTTCGATCGTCGCGCTGCCCAGGTGGGGCAGCAGGAAAACATTGGGCAGGCTGCGGTAGGCCGGATGAAGGTCGGGTTCGTTGTCGTAAACATCGAGCCCGGCGGCGAAAACCTGACCGCTGTTCAGGGCGGCGATCAGGGCCTCGTCATCGATCAGGATACCGCGCGCTGTGTTGACGACGATGGCGCCCGGCGGCAGCAGGGCGAGGCGCTCGGCGTTGAGCAGCTTGCGGGTCAGGGGTGTTGCCGGGCAGTGCAGGCTGAGCACGTCGCTGACCGCCAGCAAATCCTCGACCGTGGCATGGAAGATCGCCCCCTTGGCCGCGTCTTCGGCAATCGGCGTGCGGTTGTGGTAATGGATCTCCAGGCCAAGCGGCCGGGCGCGCTCGGCCAGGGCCTGACCGATCCGCCCCATGCCCAGGATGCCCAGGCGCTGGCCGTGCAGGTGGCGCCCGAGCAATTGCACCGGGGTTAGTCCTTTCCAATAGCCGCTGCGCACCAGCCGCTCGCCTTCCGAGGCGCGCCGCGCCGCGCCCAGCATCAGCAACAAGGCGATATCGGCGGTGGCGTCGCTGAGGACGCCCGGCGTATTGGTCACCAGAATGCCCC
The DNA here is from genome assembly GCF_000013085.1 of Rhodospirillum rubrum ATCC 11170. Taxonomy (NCBI): domain Bacteria; kingdom Pseudomonadati; phylum Pseudomonadota; class Alphaproteobacteria; order Rhodospirillales; family Rhodospirillaceae; genus Rhodospirillum; species Rhodospirillum rubrum. Next base: position 2,111,223 of record NC_007643.1, on the reverse strand, counting down.
GGCGGGCGGCGGCATTGTGGTCGATATGCTCGTAGCCCACCGAGAAGCTGGCGATGATGGCGACGCTGTTAGGCAAGGCCTCGATAACGGCTCGCTCAAGCCTGTCCGTGGGCGTCACCAGCATCGCCTGGGCGCCAAGGCGCCGGGCCAGAGCGGGCAGGTCTTCGGGGGGGATTGGCCGGTCGTCGCGGTTCAGCCAAACATCGTAATCCCCAAGCAGCCGCTCCTCGACGGCCGCGGGGAGGGTGCGGGTGACAAGAACAACAGGTTTTCCAAGCACGCAGGCATTCCTATATCTCGTCCAGGGCGGCCCCGGGAAGATCGGTCGTCGGGGTCAGGTCCAGCGGGGCGCCGCGCGGAGTCGGGTCTTCAAAAGCGCCGCTCTTTCATAAAAAAGGCGACAGGGAATGGATTTCACGGGAACGTATCGTATTCCGGCCCCCCGTAACCAGGTTTGGCGGGGGCTGATGGATCCTGACATCTTAAAGCAGTGTATCGATGGCTGCGAGGACTTGGAAAGAACCTCGGAAACCACCTTTTCCGGCAAGGTGAAGGTCAAGGTCGGGCCGGTTTCGGCGCGTTTCGCCGGAACCGTCGACATGGAGGACAGCGATCCACCGCAGGGTTGCCTGCTGGTTATTCGCGGCCAGGGCGGGGTGGCCGGCTTCGTCAAAGGCAAGGCGCGGGTGGATTTGGCGGTGGACGGCGAGGAGACCGTTCTTGACTACAGCGCCGACGCCGAGGTTGGCGGCAAGTTGGCCAGCGTCGGCGCCCGGCTGGTGCGCGGCGTCGCCGATAAAACGGCCGCCGATTTCTTCGCCCGCTTCAGTGTCCTCGTCGGCGGCGCCCCTTTGCCCGAACAGGCGCGGCTTTCGGGCGAGAGCGAAGGGGCTCCGGCCGCCGAGGATCGGACGATAAGCGCCTTTGCCGAAGAGGCCGTCGCCTTGCCGCCCAATCCGCTGTCGACCGCCCCGGCCGATCTGGTTTCCGAGCCGTCTGCGCCCTCGCGGCTGCCGTCTTGGCGTTTCCTGATTTGGGCGGCGATCGCCGCCGCCGTGCTGCTGGTCGTCGTGGCGCTTCAGGGCCAGGGATGACCTTGGTGATCCCCCTTATCCGTGGCCCCCTTATCCGTGAGGGGGCCGCCGCAGGGCGGTTTCGGCCAGGGCGCAGAAATAGGCGGCGCCAATGGGCAAGATGGCGTCGTTGAACTCATAGCGCGGATTGTGGAGCGAGGGGCTTTGGCCATTGCCGATAAAGCCGAAGGCGCCGGGCTTGACCTGGAGCATCAGCGAGAAATCCTCGGCGATCATCCGCGGCTCCTGGGGCGGGGCCAGATCCTCGCCAAGCAGGGCGCGGGCGACGCCCCGGGCGAAATCGGCCTGGGGGGCGCTGTTGACCGTGGCCGGATAGCCGCGCTGGAGATCAAGGGTGATCGATACGTCATGGGCCAGCGCGATGCCCTCGAGGACCTGGGCGATGCGGTTGCGCACCAAATCGCCGGTTTCCGACGAGAAGTAGCGCACGGTGCCTTTCAGCGTCGCGCCGTCGGGCAGAACATTAAAGGTTTCCCCGGCATTGAAGCAGGTGACGGAAACCACCGCCGTTTCCGCCGGCGAGACATTGCGCGAGACGATCTGCTGCAGGGCCTGAACGGCGGCGGCGCCGGCCAGAACCGGGTCGCGCGCCAGTTCGGGGGCGGCGGCATGGGCGCCCCGGCCGGTGATCTCGATGACCAGCTTGTCGGCGGCGGCCAGTTGCGGGCCGGGGGAGACCGAGATGCTGCCCGCCGGCAAGCCGGGCAGGTTATGAAGGCCATAGACCGCCTCGACCGGCCAACGCTCGAACAGGCCGTCCTCGATCATCGCCCGCGCCCCGGCCAGACCTTCCTCGGCCGGTTGGAAAATGAACACCACCGAGCCCTGGAAACGCCGCGTCGCCGCCAGATGACGGGCCGCGCCCAACAGCATCGCCGTATGACCGTCGTGACCGCAGGCGTGCATGACCCCGGGGTGAACGCTTTGGTGATCGAAATCATTCCTCTCGGGAATCGGCAAGGCGTCCATATCGGCACGCAATCCGATCATCGGCCCGTCGCCCTGGCGCAGCACGCCGACAACGCCGGTGCCGCCGATCTGTTCGACCACCGCGTCACAGCCGAAACCGCGGAGCAGGCCCGCCACCTTGGCCGCCGTCCGGGTTTCCTGATAGCCCAGCTCGGGGTGGCGGTGGATGTCGTGGCGCCAATCGATCATCCCGGCGTGCAGGGGCTTGAAGGCATCGAGAAGGCTCATGGGCAAGGGTCCGTTCTGTAAAAGGAAAGCAAGGGGCTTGGTCGGCCGTGGTATTGATTTGGGGCGCCGTCGTCGCTCTGTCTCGTTATCCTCGCATTTCGCCGGTGCCGCCGTCCGATAATTCCGATCGGCGGGCGGCCGGCGAGGAAACCACCAGGGAAAGCCCCATGCTGATCGCGCTCGCCACCGATTTTGGATCGACCGGCCCCTATATGGGCCAGATGCGCGCCGTGCTGGCGACGGCGGCGCCGGGGGTAGCGGTAATCGATCTGTTTAGCGATCTGCCGGCCTTCGAGCCCAAGCTCGCCGCCTATGCGCTGGCCGCCCACCTTGGCCCCTTGCCGCCCGACAGCGTGGTGATCGGCGTGGTCGATCCCGGGGTTGGCGGCGAGCGCCGCGCCGTGGCGCTGCGGGTCGACGGGCGCTGGCTGGTCGGCCCCGACAACGGCCTATTCGCCCCATTGGTCCGCCGAGGCCTGACCACCGAGGCCTGGACGCTTGCCTGTCCGCCCCAGGCCAGCGCCTCGTTCCATGGCCGCGATGTTTTCGCCCCGGCCGCTGGCGCCCTGGCGCGCGGCGACCGCTCGGGACTGGTCGCCGCCATCGATCCCGCCAGCCTTGATCGCCCCGACTGGCCCGATGATCTGCCCCACATCGTCTATATCGACAGCTATGGCAACGCCATGACCGGCCTGCGGGCGAGCAAATACCCTGGGACCGGGGTGATCAAGGTGGGCGAGCGCCCGATCAAACGGGCGCGGACCTTTGGCGACGTCGCCCCCGGGTCGGCTTTTTTTTATACCAACGCCAATGGCTTGCTGGAAATCGCCGTCAGTCGTGGCCGCGCCGATCAGCGGCTGGGCCTGCAGCTCGGCTCGCCCGTTCTCGTTCAAGCCGCCGCCCTTGAAAACGACCCCGCGCCATGAGCGATACCATCACCTTCTGGGGCGTGCGCGGCTCCATCGCTTGCCCGTTTCCCGGCCATATGGCTTATGGCGGCAATACCAGCTGCGTCGCCCTTGGCCTGGGCGGGCAAACGGTGATCCTTGATGCCGGCACCGGCATCCGCGCCCTCGGCGCCTCGGCGGCCCTGCGCGGCGTTAGCCGCCTTGCCTTGCTGTTTAGCCATGTCCACCGCGACCATATCGAAGGCTTTCCGTTTTTCGCCCCGGCCCATGATCGGGCGGTGCGCCTGGATATCTTCGCCGGCCCGATCGAGGGCGCCAGCATCCGCCAGTTGCTCGATAACTTGATGTCCCGTCCGATGTTTCCGCTTTCCCTGGACCAGTTGCGCGCGCAAAAAGTTTTTCATGACCTGCCGGCGGCGACGGCCTTCACGCTGTTTGAGCGCATCAAGGTGCGCACCGCCGCGCTCAACCATCCCGGCGGCGCCACCGCCTATCGCTTCGAGCATGGCGGCCGGGTCGTATGTTATGTCACCGATACCGAACATCGGCCGGGTCAGCCCGATGCCGGGCTGCTTGAGCTGATCGCCGGGGCCGATTATGTCCTTTACGACTCGACCTATACGGATCGCGAGTTTGCCGCCCACCGGGGCTGGGGACATTCGACCTGGGAGGAGGGGGTACGGCTTTGCCGACAGGCGGGGGCCCGCCATCTGGTGATCTTCCACCACGATCCCGATCACGACGACGCCGCCATGGCCGCCATCGAAACCGCGGCCCGCGCCGCCTGGGGCGGCACGCTGGTCGCCCGCGAGGGGATGACCATCGCCCTCGACAGCGGGGTGGTCACCCAGGCCGGGCGTTAGGGCGGGGGAAATTTATCCGGCTTTTTTGCAATAAACCGTGCTCCCCGCGCGTCATTGCCGATGACCGCACGGCCAGTCCCGGCCGCGCCCTTCGCGGAAAGATCCCTCCATGGAACCCAAGGACACCACCCCATCACGGTGGCGGCCGTCGTCGCCCCGCCGCGTTAGAGTTTCCGGGCGGGGGAGGGTGATGATATGAGGACCGGCTTGTCATGTCCTGCTGGCGCGCCCAAGGACGGCGAAGGCCCCAAGCTCTCGCCTCTGCTGCTGATCCTTGCTCATGCGGGGTTGGGGCTGTTGGTCACTTTTACCCTGGCCGTGGTTTTTGGCGGGGTGGTGATGCTGGCTTGGAATCAGATCTTCCCCGCCGTCTTCAATCTGCCCGCCCTTGATTATGGCCAAGGCGTCGCCCTGTTGGTGTTCGCCCGCCTGCTGACCGGCCGGCTGACCCACGGCTATCGCCACGCCGAGTCCGGCCGCCGCCTTGCCCCTTTCAAACGCACGGCGCCCGCCCCGGAAACGCGGCTGCCGGTGCCCGCCGAGGATGCCTGGGGGGCGTGGTGGCGGGCGGAGGGGGAAGGGGCCTATCACGCCTATCTTGCCCGAACCGATGACGCGGAGCGCGGGTAAGCCGATGAGCGGGCGCGAAAGGCGCGGCTCGCCGGTTCTGGCCGAAGCGCTGGAAAAGGACCGCGCCCGCTTCGTTCGCTACGTGCGCGCCAAACTGGGCGGCGCGGCGGCCGAAGAAGCCGAGGACGTGGTCTCGGATCTGGTGCTGCGGCTGGTCGAACGCGCCGATCTTCCCGAACAGGTTGAAACCATGACGGCTTATCTTTACCGGGCGCTTGGCAATGCCATTATCGATCTGTTCCGTCGGCGACGGTCGCGGCCGGCGGCGGAGCGCGACTTTGAATCCGCAGACGCCGGAGTCCTGGTCGATCCGGCCCCCAACCCCGAGGCCCAGGTCCTTACCCGCGAGGCGCTGGCGCGCATCGGCTGGGCGCTGGAACGCCTCAGTCCGGGCGAGCGGGCGGTGTGGATCGCCGTTGAAGTCGAGGGCTGGACCTTCCGCGCCCTGTCGGAAGCCTGGGGCCAGCCCATCGGCACCTTACTCGCCCGCAAAAGTCGGGCGACCACCGCGCTGCGCCGGCTTTTGAGCGACGAACGATCGCGTGGATAACCGGGCCGGCCGGCCTCACCGCATTCCCCTAACCTTTTAAGGATGTCACGATGAGCGTTGTTTCAGTTGCAAAAAATGTTGTTCGCGGCAGCGGCGTTCTTGCGCTTTGCCTGGGGGCGCTCTTTGTTTTCGCGCCCGGTCTGGTGCCGATCCATGCCCATATGACGCTGGGCGTCCTTCTGATCCTCGCCCTGTGGGTGCTGGCTTTCCTTGGCCGGACGGGGGCGCCGCGGGCCGCCGTGCTGGCGGCGATCGCCGGCCTGCTCCTGCCGGTCCTGGGCATCCTCCAGCTTCAGGTCGACCTGGGGGGCGGCCTGTGGCTGGTTCAAACCGCCCATGTCGTGGTGGCGCTGGGGGCGATGGGCTTGGCCGAGGTGCTGGCCAAGCGCGGCGGGCGGGCCTGATACCCCGGGCCTCGCGGGCCGTCCTTATTTGGGGATGGCCCGCGGGAAGACGCGGACGGCGATGCGGCGGTTGAGTTCCTGATTAAGCGGGATCGCCTGCCCCTCCGGGGTGCGATTGGGCACCTTGGGCGCCACATCGGCATAGGCGATGGCCAGAACCCGTTCCTTGGCCACCCCCTGGTCAAGCATGAAGCGCAGCACGCGGGTCGCCCGCGCCCCCGACAGCTCCCAATTCGATGGATATTGGGCGGTGTTGATCGGGATATCGTCGGTGTGGCCCTGAATCTCGATCTGGAACCCCTGATAGCGCGGCTCGTTCAAGGTGGCGATCACCTGTTCAAGCACCGGGATGGCGGTGGGGCGGATATCGGCCGAGCCCGGTTCGTAAAAGGCGCTGGAGGCGAATTCGATGACCAGCCCCTGCTGGTCCTGGCCAAGCCCGACCACGTCTTCGACCTGCAGGCTTTTGATGACGTCGCCGGTTTGCTGGCGCAACTCCTCGATCGGCTTGGTCACCTCGCGGCTGCCGATGCTTTCCTGGATGCCGGCCTTGACCTTTTCGTATTGAACCAGATCGACGCTGGAAATCGAGGCGAGCATGGCGAAGAAGCCAAGCAGCAGGCACGACATATCGGCGAAGCTGATCAGCCAGGCGTCGGTATCGTCGTGCTCCGGGGCGTCATGGTGGCGACCGCCGCCGCTTTGACCCATCATCTTCGCTTACTCCTTGATGCGGACCCGATCGATGCTGAAGTGGATCGACGGATCAAGGTAGCTGTTCATCCGGTCTTGGATGTAGCGCGGGCTTTTGCGCTCGGCGAGAAGGGCGAGGCCCTCGGCCAGAAGATAATTGCGATAGCGGATCAGCTCTTCGCGCTGCTTGACCTTGGAGGCGGCGGGCAGGAAGAGCAGGCGGGCCGACAACAGGCCATACAGCGTGGCGGTCAGGGCGACGGCGAGGCCGGCGCCCATGCTGCCCGGATTGCTGCCCATGCTGTCGAACATGATGATCAGGCCGACCAGGGTGCCGATCATGCCGAAGGCCGGGGCGGTTCCACCCATGTTGCGCAGGATTTCCGCCGGAACCACCTGCCTTTGGAAGGTGTTCTCAACCGTATTGGCCAGAATTTCGCGCACTTCGGTTCCCGTATAGCCGGTGACCACCAGATCAAGGCCATAGCTGAGGAATCGATCTTGCTTGCGAACTTTCTGGGCATCGGCCTCGAGGCCGGGCAGGCCGTTTTTCTGGATGATATAGCCCCAGCGGATGACGCGGCCCACTTCATGGGTCAGGATCGAGCGCGAGACCTCGTGATTGAAAAGAATGGCCACCATGCTGCGCAGCGCGCTGACCACATAGCGGGGTTCGAAGGAGACGAACGCCGCGGCCAGCGTTCCGCCGACCACCATGATAAAGCTCTCTCCCTTGAGGAATAAGAGATAATTATCGGTGGACAGGATGACGGAGAGGCAGAACAGACCGAAGCCGAAGAGTACGCCGAGAATCGTCGCGAGTGACATGGGCGAAAGCCAATTCGAGATTATCACGCTCTGGAAACATTCTTCCAGGAGACCGGGGCGACTGCTTGCCGCTTGAGGGCAGTTTATACGGAATTCCGTCTAGGGCAAGCGGCTCAAGATACCGTTTCCCGCGATAGTCGCGCTCGTCGATCCAGGGATTGCCATAGCGTGAGGAAAGACGAGAGGGCGCCGCGAGCGCCCCCTTTCTCGTTTTGCGCCGCACTCGTGATTGATCCCGGGAAATAGGCAGGGGATTTGGAAAAAGGAATGCGCCGCCGTTTGCGTCGTGGGGATTGCGTTGGCGCGGTCGCCACGTAATATGGGCGACGTTTTTCCTTCGACCCCGGTTCTCGGTTGGCAGTTCGCGCTATCCTGGCAGTCGGTTCCTGACGAGTTATTGCAATGACCTTCGAGGACCCGTCTTTCTGGGCCGCCCTGTTGACCGCCGCCACGACGGCGGGCGCGATTACCATTCTGGTCGCCCTGGTGCGGCGCAATCAGGCGAAAGGCCCCGACCGACGGGCCAGGGAAGACGCCGAGATTTTCTTGGGCCTCTCCGATGGGTTGATCGTGCTTGACGACGGCGGCCGGGTCAGCGCCCTCAATCGCGCCGCCCAACGGATGACCGGCCAGGAGGGCGAGGCCGCCGTCGGTAAGTCGGCCCGCCGGTTGCTTCCCGGTCTTGAGAGCGTGCTCGAGGGCAAGGACCGTCTGGCCTCCTCGCTGGGCCTATGGTGCCGGCTGCCAGCGACCGGCCGCGAGGAGGCCTTGGCGTCGACCCTTGGCGCCCTACTGAGCGAGACCACCGGGCCGGCGGGGACGCGCACGGTTCTGGTGCTGCGCGACATCAGCGAACAGATCCGCCTCACCGAGGTTGACGACTGGCTGCGGGTCATCGACGGCCACCTTCTGGCCGGAACGTCGCTGGGCGATCTCGCCAATGATCTGTGCGAGCGGGTCGCCCGGGCTTTCGGATTGCCGTTGTTGTGGATCGGCGTGCCCCGCCCCGAAGGCCTTCTTGTCGTTGGCAAAGGCGGCAGCGAGGCGGCGCGTTTGAGCGCCTATCCCGAGGGCAGGGGGGACGAGGGAACCCAGGGGGTGGCCGGCCGCACGCTGCGCTCGGGCCGGGCGCAGAGCGATGATGCCGGCGAAGGCTGGGCGGCCCCGACCTGGGCGCCGGGCGTTCCCTTGGGGCGGGCCTATTGTGTAGGGCTGCGCGCGCGCGGCGAGGTGGTGGCGGTTTTGTGCCTGCGCGGCCATGGCGAGGCGCCCTCTCCCGCCCTGTCGCGCGCCCTGGAGGCCCTGGGCCCCCGTCTGGGCGAGGCCATCGTCTACGAGCGCGGCCAATCCCTGATGCGCCTGCAAAGCGCCGCCATCGCCGCCGCGGCCAACGCCATCGTCATCACCGATGGGGAAGGCCGGGTGGAATGGGTCAACGAGGCCTATCATCTGCTGTCGGGCTACGAGCGCGATCAGATCATCGGCACCCTCCCGGCCGTTCTCGCCGGGCCATCGGCGGCGAACCCGACGGCGATCGAAGCCTGGCCGACGCTGCGCGCCGGTCAGGTGTGGCGCGGGGAAATCCACGAAACCCACCGTGACGGGCGGACCTATATCGTTGACAAGACGATCACGCCGATCGTCGACGCTAGCGGCCGCCTCAGCCATCTGGTCGCCGTCGATGAGGATGTGACGGCGCGCAAGAAGGCCGAGGAACGCATCCGCTATCTATCGAACTACGATACCCTGACGCGGTTGCCCAACCGCGTGCTGTTTCGCGACCGGCTTTATCAGGCCGTCGTCCAGGCCCGGCGCGGCCATGGCGGTCTGGCGGTGATGTTCATCGATCTTGATCAGTTCAGTCTGGTCAACGACACCTTGGGCCATGCCGCCGGCGATCATCTGCTGATGACCATCGCCTCGCGCATCAATGCCGCCGCCGAGGAGGCCGATACGGTGGCCCGGGTCGGCGGTGATGAATTCGCCCTGATCCAGACGGCGCTGACCAGCGCCGATTCCGCCGCCTCGCTGGCCCGCCGGCTGATCGACGTCATCCGCACCCCCGTTGATCTCGGGGGGCGCGAAGTGGTGATCGGCGCCAATGTCGGCATCGCCATCTATCCCCAGGATGGCACCGATCCCGATAATCTGATGAAGAACGCCGATATGGCGATGTATCGGGCGGTCAAGTCGGGCGATGACTCCTGCTGCTTCTTCTCCAATGAAATGAACGCCGAAGCCGCCGTTCGTCTCAGTTTGGAAGAAGATCTGCGCCGGGCGCTCGACTCGGGCGATCAGCTGTTCTTGCACTACCAGCTGCAGTTCTGCATCGAAAGCGGCCGGCCGGTGGGGGCCGAAGCCCTGGCCCGCTGGACCCATCCGACGCTTGGCGCCATTCCGCCCACCCGCTTCATTCCGGTGGCCGAAGACAGCGGGCTGATCCTGGCCTTGGGCGATTGGGTGCTGGGAACCGCGCTCGCCGAATACGCCCGCTGGCGGGCGGCGGGCTGCGGCCGGCTGACCATCGCCGTCAATATGTCGGCCGTGCAGTTCCGCCAGAAGGGGCTGGTCGAGCGGGTGACCGACCTGCTCGCCCAGCATGGCGTGCCGCCCGAGGATCTGGAACTGGAGCTGACGGAAAGCATGCTGATGCAAGACGCCGATCAGGCGGTCGCCCAATTGACGGCGCTGTCGCAGGCCGGCATCCGCCTGTCGATCGACGACTTCGGCACCGGCTATTCCTCGCTGGGCTATCTGAAGCTGTTCCGGGTCGATAAATTAAAGGTCGATCAATCCTTCGTCCGCGACGTGACCGAAGACGGCAACGACGCGGTGATCGCCCGCGCCATCATCAACCTGGGCCACAGCCTGGGTCTCGAGGTCATCGCCGAGGGGGTGGAAACGCCCGAGCAGATGGCCTATCTGCGGCGCGAGGGCTGCGATGTGGTTCAGGGCTACCTGATGGCCTACCCCGAGCCCGGCGAAACGGTGGCCCGGCGCCTTCTCGCCCTCGACGCCTTAAGCGCGGCGCCGGCGGCCGTCGTCATGTCGCGTTCAGATTGACCTTGGCGAGATCGAGCTTCAGTTCGACCACATCGTCATCGACGATGCCGATCCGCTCGAAGCCCAACCCCTCGCAGAATTTGAGCATCCGCCGGTTGTCGCGCAGCACCTGACCGACCATCGCCTTGGTGCGGCGTTCCTGGCAGTAGCGAATGATCTTTTTCATCAGGGCCTTGCCCAGGCCCGATCCCTTGAGATCGGAGCGCACCACCACCGAGAACTCGGTGGTTTCATTGTCGGGATCGGTCACGGCGCGGACCACGCCCAGGGTCTGGCGGGCGCCGCCCTCGTCGAGCTGGGCGACGAAGGCCATCTCGCGGGCGTAATCGATCTGGGTAAGGCGGGCCATCTGGTCGTGGGGCAGTTCCTTGACCAGCCCGAAGAAGCGAAAGCGCACGTCTTCGGCGGTCAGCCGCGAGACGAATTCATGGTGTTTGGGTTCATCTTCCGGACGGATCGGCCGCAAAACAACGGCGCGCCCATCGGTCATGGTGAAGGTTTCCTCCAATTGCTTGGGGTAGGGGCGGATGGCCAGACGGTGGGGGCCCTTGGTCTTGCCCGGTTCCAGCCTCACCCGGGCATCGACGGCCAGCACGCCCCGGGAATCGGCGAACAGCGGATTGATCTCGAGTTCGACGATTTCGGGGATGTCGATCATCATCTGGGCGACCTGGATCAGGGTGACGCAGATCGATTCGATATCGGCGGCGGGCTTGTCGCGATAGCCTTCCAGCAAGCGGAAGACCCGGGTGCGTTCAAGCATGTCATGGGCCAGCGCCATATTGAGCGGCGGCAGGGCGACCGAGCGGTCGCGGATGATCTCCACCGCCGTGCCGCCCTGGCCGAACAAGATGACCGGGCCGAAGATCGGATCGGTGGTGGCGCCGACGATCAATTCATGGGCGCCGGGGCGCCGGGCCATGCGTTGCACGGTGAAGCCTTCCAGGCGGGCGCCGGGGAAGGTGGCGGTGACGCGGCCGATCATGTCCTCGGCGGCCTTGCGCACGGTCTCGGGGTGGTCGAGATCAAGCACCACGCCGCCGACATCGGACTTATGGGTGATATCGCGCGACAGGATCTTGAGGGCGACCGGCCCGTTCATCCGCCGGGCGACATCCTCGGCCTCTTCGGCGGTATGGGCGATATGGGTTTCGACGGTGGGGATGCCATAGGCGGCGAAGACCGCCTTGGCCTCGGGCTCGCTCATGATCAGATGGCCGCGCTCGATGGCGAGATCGACGATGGTGCGGGCCGAATTGGTATTGGCGGTGAACTCGCTGGGCAGGCTGGGGGGCGTTTCCATCAGCATGTCCTGGTTGCGCCGGTAATCGACCATATGCATGAACCCCTGGACCCCTTCGTCGGGGGTCGAGAAGGTCGGGATCTGGGCCTCGGCGAACAGACCGCGCGCCTCGGTCACGCTCGCCTGTCCGACCCAGCAGGTGAAGATGCTGGCGGTGCGCCGGGCGCGGGCCACGTCGATGACCTTGCGGGCGATGTCGCTGGGCGAGGAGAAGGCGCTTGGCGCATGCATCACCAGCACCGCGTCGACATCATGGGAATCGAGCAGGACCTCCAGGGCGGCGGTATAACGCTCGCCCGGGGCGCTGCCGCCGATGTTGAGGGGATTGGCGACCACCGTGCTGGCCGGAACCACCGTATGCAGGCGGGCCAGGGTTTCTGGGGAGAGCTTGGCCAGGGTGCCGCCGCGATCGCTCAATTCGTCGACGGCCATCACGCCGATGCCGCCGCCATTGGTCAGGATGGCCAGGCGTTCGCCGCGCATCGGCCGGCGGGTATGGGCGATGGTTTCCACGGCGCTGAACAGCTCTTCCAGGCTGTAAACCCGCAGCATGCCGGCGCGTTTGAAGGCGATGTCGTGGATGCTGTCGGTGCCGGCCAGATTGCCCGTATGCGAGGCCGCCGCCCGCGCCCCTTCCTCGCCACGCCCCGATTTGATGACGATGACCGGCTTGTTGCGCGCCGCCGAGCGGGCGGCCGACATGAATTTGCGGGCGTCGGTCAGGGTTTCGATATAGAGCAGCACGGCCCGCACGTCGGGCTGGGCGCCCAGGTAGTCCACCGCATCGCCGAAATCGACATCGGCCTTGTCGCCCAACGACACGAAATGGGAAAAGCCGATGCCCCGGCCCTTGGCCCAATCGAGCACGGCGGTGCACAGCGCGCCCGACTGGCTGATGAAGGCCGCCTTGCCGGGCAGGGCGGGCTGGTGGGAAAAGCTGGCGTTGAGGCCGAGCGCCGGCACCAGCAGCCCGACGCTATTGGGGCCGAGCACGCGCACCATATGGCGCCGCGCCGCGTCGAGGGTGGCTTGCTGAAGCGATCGCCCCCCCGCCTCGCGGGCCCGCGACAGGCCCTCGGTCATGACGATGCAAGCCTTAGTGCCGCGATCGCCCAGTTCCGCCACCGCCATCGGCACCGAGTCAGGGGGCGAGCAGACGATGGCCAGATCGGGGGCGACGGGCAGGCTGGCGACATCGGCATAGGCGAGAACGCCGCCAACGGCCTGATACTTGGGATTGACCGGCATGATCGGTCCGCCGAACCCGCCGCTCAGCAGGTTGCGCATCACCAGATGGCCCACCGTATTGGCCTGATTGGACGCGCCGATCACCGCCACCGAACGCGGGGCGAACAATGCGGACAGGTTACGCACACTCATCGGTCGTCTCCCCACTCCGGCCGACGGTTCCGCGCCCATTGGCGGTCCGCCCCGATCGCCGCCTTAACTTTTTTGGTCGTCTTATCGTCGCGCCCGCGGGCTTGGCCGCCCCCGTCCGACCGCCCGGGTGGCCTAAGGTGTCCGCCTGGGCGGCCTAAGGTGACGTGTTTCGCCCCCCCGTGCAACCCCCGGCCGAAACGCCGCCCCGCGCAAGAAGGGGGTGGCAGAGAACGGCGTTTTGGGGGAAGAATGCCGGCCGTCGGCGGCCGCGAGGGCGCCGTTTTTCACAAGCGGAAAGGCGCGATCGAATGGATCTCGTAATGCTGATCAAGGCCGCCATCCTTGGTCTTGTCGAGGGGATAACCGAGTTCCTGCCGATTTCGAGCACCGGCCATCTGATTATCGCCGGCAGCCTGCTCGATTTCCTTGATGAACAAAAACGCGACGTTTTCGTCATCGTCATCCAGCTCGGCGCCATCCTGGCGGTGTGCTGGGAATACCGGCGGCGACTGACCGATGTGGTGGCCGGGCTGGGCAGTGATCCCCAATCGTGGAAATTCGTCACCAATCTGCTGATCGCCTTCCTGCCCGCCGTGGTTTTGGGGCTGACCTTCGGCAAGGCGATCAAGGCCCATTTGTTTTCGCCCGTGCCCGTGGCCACGGCCTTCATCGTCGGTGGTCTGGTCATTCTGTGGGCCGAGCGCCGGCGCCATCCGATCCGGGTGCGCGAGGTCGACGAGATGACCTGGGTCGATGCCCTGAAGATCGGCCTCGCCCAATGCTTCGCCCTGATCCCGGGCACCTCGCGCTCGGGGGCGACGATCATCGGCGGTTTGTTCTTCGGCCTGTCGCGCAAGGCGGCGACCGAGTTCTCGTTCTTCCTGGCGATCCCGACGCTGACGGCGGCCTCGCTCTATGACCTCTATAAGAACCGCGCCCTCTTGGATGGCGATATGAGCGGCCTGATGGCGGTGGGGTTTGTCGTTTCCTTCCTCAGCGCCCTGGTCGCCGTGCGCGGTCTGATCCGCTACATCTCGCGTCACGACTTCACGGTCTTTGCCTGGTATCGCATCGCCTTTGGTCTGGTGGTCTTGGCGACCGCCTGGTCCGGGCTGGTGTCGTGGAGCGCGTGAGGGAAGGGGCGGGGACGAGAAGTCCCCGCCCGCCGACGCCCGGAACGAGGATTTCACGGCCTGCATGGCGGTTTTACCAAGGCGCAATGAACTTCTCTCGGGTGATCCTGGGGATTTCGGAGTCATTTTAAAATTTATTTTTGGTATTTTTCTTTTTTTAAGGTTTTATTCAACGTTAAATTGTCTCTCTATGGTAGAAAGTCTAACTCTTGTTTCTCAGAGAGAGTTTATTTCTTTGGCTTTCCTGAAAAAATAGAATTTTGTTTTCTCTCCGTCTGGAAATAATCAAGTTTTTGTGTTATTTATCGGCCTGAATTTTTGGTGGAGTCCGCATCGGTTCCGGATGGTGGCGCCCGCAGAGGCGCCCTCCGCAGGGCTTGCGAATCCTGTGGAATAGTCATCGCTCCCCTGCCCTCGACCCTGCCGCAACACACAAAGGGACTTGATCATGGGGACGTTTTTCTCAGCGGTTTTCAATGGCGCCTCGGCCCAGCAAAAAGACGATGCGGAGGTTCTGGCTTTGCTCAAGACCCGTGCCGGGGTCGGGCTGTGGGATGTGAAATTGCACGGGTCCGATCCCCTGCATCCGCTCAGCGTCTGGCATTGGTCGAGCGAGCTGCGCCGTCTGCTTGGTTTCACCGACGCCGCCGAGTTTCCCGATGTCGTGAAATCCTGGTCCGAGCGGCTTCACCCCGATGATGTCGCCACGGCCCTGGGCGCCTTCACCAATTGCCTCTCCGGGCGGTCCGCCGTCAAAGACAGTTATGATGTTTCCTATCGTCTCAAAAGGAAGGACGGCGCCTATCACTGGTTCCGGGCGATGGGCGGCGTGAACCGGGATGGCGCGGGCAAGGCGACGCGGATGTGCGGATCGCTGATCGATATCGACGCCGAGCGGGTGTCCGAGGCCAGACGCCGCGAGGATACCCAGCGTTTTGCCGATAGCTTCGAGGCCCAGGTGATGGGGTTGGTTCAATCGGTTTCCGGCGCGTCGGGCGATTTGCAGACGACGGCGCGGTGGTTGTCCTCGGGGGCGGCCGAAGCGGCCGATCAGGCGGTAACCGTCGCCGCCGCCGCCGGACAGGCGACCTCGAACGTGGAGACCGTGGCCTCGGCCGCCGAAGAGCTTTCCGCCTCCGTCTCGGAAATCTCGCGTCAAATGGCGGATTCGGCCCGCATCTCGACGGCGGCCTCGGAAGAGGCGGCGCGCACCAACGCCATGGTCCAGGGCTTGGCCACCGCCGCCAATAAGATCGGCGAGGTGGTCAAGCTGATCAACGATATCGCCAGCCAGACCAATCTTCTGGCGCTCAACGCGACGATCGAGGCGGCGCGGGCCGGCGAAGCGGGCAAGGGCTTCGCCGTGGTGGCCGGAGAGGTCAAGAACCTCGCCAATCAGACCGGCCGCGCCACCGATGAGATCGGCCTGCAGATCGCCGCCGTTCAGGAGGAAACCCGCAAGACCGTCGAGGCGATCAAGGGAATAGCCGCGACGATCGAGCAGGTTCGCGAGAATGCCTCCGGCATCGCCTCGGCGGTCGAGCAACAGGGGGCGGCGACCCGGGAAATCGCCCGCAACGTCGAACAAGCCGCGACCGGCACCCGGCAGGTCTCCCAAAATATCGACTCGATCAGCAACAACGCGACGGAGGCGGTGAAGGGAGCGGGGCAGGTGCTGACCTCGGCCGACGGCCTTGCCACGTCGTCGCAAAACCTGCGCGACGCGGTGACTCGCTTCCTGGCCGAGGTTCGTTCGACGACTTGACGCCTTCGATCGTCCGGGCGCGCTTTGAGGATCGACCCCGGCTCTGCTCACTCGGTCAGACTATTCCCGCGGTGTGAGGAGGAGGCGTCGGTCCCGTTGATGGGCGGCTATTCCTTTCTTCACCGCGGCGAAAATCTCAATCGGCAGGAATCCCCAGGCAAAGATATCGGGCTTGTCACGGGCGATTGGTCGCAGGTCATAGCCGGGCCAGATGAAACGGTTGAGTTCGCTGGTAACGATCCAGGATGGCATATCGTCCAATCCCAGGTGCTTTTTGACGCCAGGGTACAGGTCCACGGCATGGGGATCGTTCGGCCGGGAGTGGGTGATCGGGGCCAGATAAACCCTGGTGTCGCCGTCCCTATCGGCCGTGGCAAGAACAATGGCGCAGGGGCGGGTCTTGCGGCCTTCCTCCGCCCCCCGCCGGTGTTGATCATGCCAGAGATAAGAATAGGAGATGACGAGGCCCGGCACCGGCTCCGGCAGCGTCATTGGCTTACGTGTCGAGGCTGTAGCGGTGCGGCGGCGGAACCTCGGCGGCCTCGATCAACGCCAGTTCGCTCTCGCTCAGGTCTCCTGAGGCGATGGCGTCACGCTGAGCTTGTTTCATCTCATGAAAGGTCTTGGCCGAAACGATATAGACGGTTTCCTGGCCATGTTTGGTAACCCGGACCGGCTCGTTGAGCGCCTTGTCATGGTAGGCGCCGAAGTCCTTCTGCACCTCGGACGAGGAAGCCGTGCTGGACATAAAATTCTCCATTCCGCATCTCCCGTAGGATATGGAAAGGGTCGATCCCTTCACAAGCCCCTCTGCCCATGAGGGCGGCGCGGCATTTTTCCCCAATCAAGTCCGGCATTGGGTTTTTCAACGAAAAAACCCCTGAAACCTTGCGGTTTCAGGGGTTTTTATTGGCTCCGGAGGAGGGATTCGAACCCCCGACCAATCGGTTAACAGCCGATTGCTCTACCGCTGAGCTACTCCGGACCAGACAGCGCCGCTTAAGAAGCGCTTATATACACGATAAAACCAAACATACAACAAACCAAACAAACAAGGCGTCAGGACTGGAGGCCGGAGCCGGAATCGAACCGACGTACGCGGATTTGCAGTCCGCTGCATAACCACTCTGCCATCCGGCCGTGGCCTGACCTTTGGACCGCACGATACGGTGTTCGGATCCGCTGCCCGAGCCTCCCGCCGACCGGGGACCCTGGGGTTCCGTCCGGCGAGGGCGGCTTTATACGCTTGGGGTTTCCGGCGGTCAAGCACTCAAATAACAAAAAAATTCACGCCCCCGTCCGCGCCCCTTACACCCCCGGGGGAGGGCTCCCATTGTCATGGGGGGGCGGCATCGCTATAACCCGAACGACCCGTCGTTCTCGACTTCCACAGGCGGGTTTCGTGAAGGCCTGATTTCCAGAAGGGTGGGTAACCATGGACTACGGCGTCGCACGCACGAACATGATCGAGAACCAGATACGAACCAACCGGGTCACCGATCCGCTGGTCATCGAGGCGATGGCGGCGGTGCCGCGGGAGATCTTCGTTCCCAAGGCCTTTCGCGGCGTCGCCTATGTCGACGAGGATCTGGCGATCGGGGGAGGGCGCTTCCTGCTCGAACCCCTTAATACCGCAAGGCTGCTCCAGGTGGCGGCGATCAAGACATCCGACGTGGTTCTCGATATCGGCTGCGCCAGCGGGTATTCGTCGGCCGTGCTCGCCCGCATGGCCAGCACCGTCGTCGCCCTGGAATGCGACGGCGAATTGGCGGCCAAGGCGATGGCCAATCTCGCCGAGCTGGGGCTCGACAACGCCGTGGTGGTCAGCGGACCGCTGCGGGACGGCTATGCCAAGCAGGCCCCTTACGACGTCATCGTCATCAATGGCGCGATTCCGGCCGTTCCCGCGGCGCTGAAGCATCAGCTTGCCGATGGCGGTCGGCTGGTGGCGGTGGTCCATGAAAAGGGTTCGGGCCGGGTGAGCGTCACCGAGCGTCATGGCGATGTCTTTGGCCATCGCATCGCCTTTGATGGAAACTCGCCTTTGCTCAAGGATTTCGAAGAAACCCCCGCCTTCGTTTTCTGATCCCGTCCATCCCATCCCGTCCGGTGGGCCGCCGATCGGGGGCGGGCGGCCGTCGGTCGGGGGCCTCGGCGTTGGTGTTTTGCGTTGCACCCCTCTGGTGGTCGTGCATTCTTACAAAAGGGGAGGCCACGCCTTTCCTTTGCGACGATCTCCGTCTTGCCGTCCCCTTTGGGGCGCGGGCGGAGCGGGCGCCCGAGCGGACCGTTTTCGAGGCCTTTCGAGAGAAACTCATGATAAAGCCAGTATCCATTGCCGTTGCCTCCCTGCTGGTCGCCGGGCTCGGTCTGTCCTCGCCGGTCATGGCCGAAACCTTCGACGAGGCCTTGGTTTCCGCCTATCAGGCCAATCCCACCTTGCAGGCGCGCCGCGCCCTGCTGCGCGCCGTCGACGAACAGGTGCCCCAGGCGCTGTCGGACTGGCGCCCCCAGGTCTCGGTCCAGGGCTCGACTTTCTATCAGCAAATGGATTACGAGCCCGGCCGCAAGAACCTCGACAACCGGCCCGCGACCCTGGGCGTGGTCCTTCAGCAAAACATCTTCCGCGGCTTGCGGACGGTGGCCCAGACCGATCAGGCCAAGGCCCAGGTCCAGTCCGAGCGGGCGTTGCTGCGTTCGGTCGAGCAGACCGTGCTGCTCAATGCCGCCCAGGCCTATTTCAACGTGATCCGCGATCAGGCGGTTCTCGAATTGAACATCAACAACGAACAGGTTCTGCGCCGCCAGCTCGACGCGGCCAATGACCGGTTCCGGGTCGGCGAGATCACCCGCACCGATGTCGCCCAGGCCGATTCGCGGCTCGCCGGCGCCATCGCCGATCGCATCCAGGCCGAGGGCACGCTGGAAAGCAGCCGGGCCAATTACACCCAGGTGGTCGGCCATCCGCCCGAGAACATCCAGCCGCCGCCGCCCTATGCCCGTCTTCCCCAAACCCTGGAAGATGGCCTCAACACGGCGCTTTCGGCCAATCCCGACGTCATCGCCGCCCTGTACGTCTGGCGTCAGGCCCAGGCCGCCATCCGCGATCAGCGCGGCAAGCTTCTGCCGACGCTGAACGCCGAGGTGTCCTATAGTTTTTCGCATAATCCGTCGGCGACCACCGAATACGACACCAAGACCTTCCAGGCCGGCCTCAATCTGACGGTGCCACTCTACCAGGGTGGGGCGGTCTATTCGCAGATCCGTGACGCCAAGCACCGCGCCGGTCAGCGCCGGCTGCAGGTTGACGAGCAGCGCGAGGCGGTGATCGAATCCTTGACCTCGGCCTGGGAAACCCTGACCTCGGCCCGCGCCCGGGTATCGTCCTATAAAAGCCAGATCGAGGCGGCGGGGATCGCCCTTGATGGGGTGCAGCGCGAGGCCCAGGTCGGGTCGCGCACGGTGCTCGACGTTCTCGACGCCGAGCAGGAGCTGCTGACCTCGCGGGTCAATCTGGTGCGCGCCGAGCGGGATTCGGCGATTTCCACCTATGAGGTGTTGGCCGCCCTTGGCGCGATGACCGCCGAGGATCTGGGGCTGAACACGCCGCTCTATGACGCCACCGCCCATTACAACGACGTGAAGGGGCAGTGGATCGGCGGCAATGATCTGGCCAATCAGGACGAGGATCTGATCGTCAAAACGGCGCCGCCGATCGACGGCGACAGTATGACCCGTCCGGTGCGCGCCCTCGACAGCGCCACCGGAACCCGCTAGGGGGGACGGCCGTTCTGATGATCATCAGACACCGGAAGAGCCGATCGACTCTTCCGGTGTTTTTGTTTCCAAGGAAGTCCTAAGTGTAACGGATTGTTTACGCGCAGGCTTTTAAGCTGCACCCTACGAACGCAAACCGATCGGATCGGGCGAGTCCAGCACCATGAGCCAAGAGAACGCGCAACAGGAACCGTCCATGGAGGACATCCTGGCCTCCATTCGGAAGATCCTCTCCGAAGACGAGGAAAAGGCCGAGGAGCGGGCCCCGGAACCGGAGCCCGAGCCCTTTGTCTTTCCCGAGCCGGAGCCCGAACCGGAGCCCGAACCCGATCTCGGCGCCTGGGGCCTGGAGGAGGACGAGGAGGAACCCCTCGTGCTCGACCAGCCGGCCTTCGAACCCAAAGACGAGGTGCTGGAGTTGACCGAGGATATGTTCGTCGATGACGAACCGATCCCCGAACCCGAACCCGAACCGCCGCCGCCCCCTCCGCCACCCCCCCCTCCGCCGCCGCCACCCCCGCCACCCCCCCCTCCGGAACCGCCGCCCTTTGTCTCCGAGATCGAGGACGATCCGGTGGACGAGCGCCTGATTTCGGCGACGACCGAGGTGGCCGCCGGCGGCCTGCTCGCCGAACTGGCTTCGGCGGTCGCCCGCGAACGGACCATCGGCCTTGGGCATGGCGGCGTCACCCTTGAGGACATGGTGCGCGAGATCCTGCGCCAATTGCTCAAGGACTGGCTCGACGAGAATCTGCCCTATATGACCGAGCGGCTGGTTCAGAAGGAAATCGAGCGACTGGTCGATCGCGCTGAAAAACTTTGATTCCCCCCGATCAACCCCTATGATTGCCGGCCCTTCGGGGCCGGTTGCCGTTTCCGGGGCCGGTCGATCCGAGTCCAATGATATTTTGACGTGAAGAAGGAACGGTCCCGCCATGCTGGACAAGACCTACAGCGCCGCTGACGTCGAAGAGCGCCTGTATACCCGCTGGGAAAACGCCGGCGGGTTCGCCGCTCATCCCGACAGCCCCGCCCAGCCCTATACCATCATGATGCCGCCGCCCAATGTGACGGGCAGCCTGCATATGGGCCACGCGCTGACCTTCACGCTTCAGGACACCCTGATCCGTTATCATCGCATGAGCGGCCGCGACGCCCTGTGGCAGCCGGGGTCCGATCACGCCGGCATCGCCACCCAGATGGTGGTGGAGCGCCAGCTCGCCGGCAAGGGGATCACCCGCCACGACCTGGGCCGCGAGGCCTTCATTTCCAAGGTCTGGGAATGGAAGGCCCATTCCGGCGGCACCATCCAGCGCCAGCTGCGCCGCCTGGGCGCCTCGCCCGACTGGCCGCGCGAACGCTTCACCATGGACGACGGCTTGTCCAAGGCCGTGCGCAAGGTTTTCGTTCGCCTGCATAAGGACGGACTGATCTACCGCGACAAGCGGCTGGTCAATTGGGATCCGGTGCTGCACACGGCGATTTCCGACCTTGAGGTCGAGCAGCGCGAGACCAAGGGCAAGCTGTGGCACCTGCGCTATCCGGTGGACGGGCAGAAGGGCCGCTTCATCGTCGTCGCCACCACCCGCCCCGAGACCATGCTGGGCGATACCGCCGTCGCCGTCCATCCCGAGGACGAGCGTTTCAAGGACCTGATCGGCCAGTTCGTCATGCTGCCGCTGGCCCATCGGCGCATCCCGATCATCGCCGATGATTACGCCGACCCGACCAAGGGATCGGGCGCGGTGAAGATCACCCCGGCCCATGATTTCAACGACTTCGAGGTCGGTCGCCGGCACAATCTGCCGATGATCAATATCCTTGATATGAATGCCAAGCTGAACGGCAATGTTCCCCAGGCCTATCAGGGGCTCGATCGCTTCGTCGCCCGTGACAAGGTGATCGCCGAGTTTGAGGCCCTCGACCTTCTCGAGAAGATCGAAGACAACCCGATGACCCAGCCCTATGGCGATCGCTCGGGCGTGATCATCGAGCCGTGGCTGACCGATCAATGGTTCGTCGATGCCGCCAAGCTGGCCGTCGAGCCGATTCGCGCCGTCGAAGAGGGACGGACCCGCTTCGTTCCCAAGCATTGGGAAAACACCTTTTTCGAATGGATGCGCAACATCCAGCCCTGGTGCATCAGCCGCCAGATCTGGTGGGGGCATCAGGTTCCGGCGTGGTATGGCCCCGATGGCACCATCTTCGTCGAGGAGACCGAGGACGAGGCGCGCACCGCCGCCCACGACCATTACGGCGTCGCCACCGAACTGACCCGCGACACCGACGTGCTCGACACGTGGTTCTCCTCGGCCCTGTGGCCGTTCTCGACCCTGGGCTGGCCCGACCAGACCCCCGAGCTCGCCCGCTATTATCCCGGCGACGTGCTGGTGACCGGCTTTGACATCATCTTCTTCTGGGTCGCCCGGATGATGATGATGGGCCACTACGTCATGGGCGACGTGCCCTTCCGCGACGTTTACATCCATGCCCTGGTCCGCGACGAGAAGGGCCAGAAGATGTCGAAGTCCAAGGGCAATGTCATCGACCCCCTGGATATGACCGATCAATACGGCACCGATGCCCTGCGCTTCACCCTGATCGCCATGGCCGCCCAGGGCCGCGACATCAAGATGAGCGAGCAACGCGTTGCCGGATATCGCAATTTCTGCACCAAGCTGTGGAATGCGGCGCGCTTTTGCCAGATGAACGACTGCCTGCCGCAGCCGGTCTTCGATCCGACCACCGCCCGCCATACCCTGAACCGCTGGATCGGCGCCAAGACCGAGGATTGCGCCGCCAAGGTCGCCGAGGCGATCGAGGCCTATCGCTTCAATGACGCCGCCCAGGTCGCCTATGGCTTCGTCTGGAACACCTTCTGCGATTGGTATCTGGAGATGGCCAAGCCGATCCTCCAGGGCGAGGACGGGGTGACCAAGGCGGAAACCCAGGCGATGGCGGCTTGGGTTCTTGATACCATCTTGCACATTCTTCACCCGATGATGCCCTTCATCACCGAAGAGCTGTGGGAGAAGATCGCCGCGCGCGAGGGTCAGCTTATCACCGCCGCCTGGCCGAAGGGGCAGGGGCTGGCCGCGCCCGAGGCCGAGGCCGAGATGGATTGGGTGGTCGGCGTCGTTTCGGCGGTGCGCAGCGTGCGCGCCGAAATGAACGTGCCGCCCGGCGCGCGCATTCCCCTGGTGATCAAGGGCGCCACGGCCGTCACCCTCGCCCGGATCGAGACCCACCGTCCGCTGCTCGCCAGCCTTGCCCGTCTCGAGTCGATCGAGGTCAGCGATACGGTTCCCAGCCAGGGCGCCGCCCAGGTCGTGGTCGGCGAGGCGACGTTGGTTCTGCCTTTGGCCGGGGTGATCGACCTTGACCGGGAGCGGGCGCGCTTGGGCAAGGAACTGCTCCGCCTGGATGGCGAAGTGGCGCGGATCGACAAGAAGCTGTCCAATCCGGCCTTCATGGCCAAGGCCCCCGACGAGGTGGTCGAAGAGCAGCGCGAGCGGCGGGCCGAGTATGAAAGCCAGCGCGACAAGGTGCGTGACGCCCTGACCCGCATCGCCTGATCGGAGCGCGTGGTGCTGTTTCTTGAGTTCGCGGCGGCCTGGGATGTCTATCTGGCCGCCGCGCCCTTCCTTCCGTCCCGGCCGGCTCCGCCCATTGGCGGCTGTCGTCGCATCGAAGGCGTTGGCGCCGTCGCCGACGCCTTCGATCTGATCGTGCTCGACGCCTATGGCGTTCTGCACGAGGGAGCCGAGCCCTATCCCGCCGCGCTGGAGGCTTTTGCCGCCTTGCGCGCGCGCGGCAAGGCGGTTTGTGTGGTGACCAATGCGGTCACCCATGCCCCGGGCGATGTCGCGGCGCGGCTGACTGCCCTGGGCTTTCCCCTTGATGCCGGCGAAGTGGTTTCGGGGCGGTCCTTGCTGCCCGATCTGCTGGCCGGGGAACAGGATCAGGGGAGCGGGATCATGGTGTTGGGCAGCCACACCGCCCCGGTACAGGAGCGCTTCCCCCAAGCCATCGCCCAGGATTGGACGGCCGAGGCCTTGGATCGGGCGCGCGGCTTCTTGCTGATCGACACCAACGGCTGGATGGACGACGAGCCCGAAAGCCGCTTGGGCGCCAGCCTGCGGGCCAATCCGCGGCCGCTGATCGTCTGCAACCCGGATGTCACCTGTCCCTTCCTCGGCAAGCTGAGCTACGAGCCGGGCTATTTCGCCTTTCGTCTGGCGGCCGAGATCCCCGATCTGCCGCTGCGCTTCCTTGGCAAGCCCTATGGCGCCATCTATGACCGCGTGGCCGCGCGCTTCCCCGGCATCGCCCGTGAGCGCATCCTTGCGGTTGGCGACAGTCCGCATACGGATGTTCTGGGGGCGAGAAGTGCTGGAATGGCGGCGCTTCTGGTCGAGAGCGGCCTGTTTCGCGGCCGCGACACCGGGCGTCTGCTGGCGGAGTGCGCCATCCTTCCCGATTTCATCGCCCCCCATCTCTGAGCCTGTTTGCCGGCGGCTTCGCCTCTGGCTTTGGCGGCGAAAAATTCAGTCGATTGATTCATTCGGTCGAATGAATTACATTGATCCCCAGGACAGCAAGGGAGTGGTTTGACGATGGCCGACCTTCGGAAATCCCGTGGCGACCAAGGCGAGGTGACGCGCGAAAAGCTGTTGACGGCGGCTTTGGACCTGTTTGGCCGCCGGGGGTTCGATGGCACCTCGACGCGGGCTTTGGCCGATGCCGCCGGGGTCAATCTTCAGGCCATTCCCTATTATTTTGGTGGCAAGGAGGGGCTTTACCGCGAAACCGCCGGCGCCATCGCCGACGCCATCGCCGCCCGACTGGCCGACAGACGGGCGCGTATCGCCGCCCGCCTTGATGAGGCGACCGCGATGGGGCGGCCGATCGATCCCGCGGAGGCCCGGGTTCTGCTGACCGACGTGGTTCAGACGATGGCCGGGCTTTTCGTAAGCAAGGAGTCCGAGCCTTGGGCGCGCTTCCTGATCCGCGAGCAGATGGAACCAACCGAAGCCTTTCGCCAGATTTACGGCACGGTGATGAAGCCCGTTCTCGATCTGGCGGGGCGATTGGTCGGCGTTCTGCTGGACGAGGATCCGGTATCGGAGTCGGTCCGTCTGCGCACGGTATCGCTGATGGGCGGCGTTCTCGTGTTCCGCGTCGCCCATGCCGCCGCCCTGACCCACCTTGACTGGCCGACCATCGGCGCCCGCGAGGCCGCCGTGGTCGCCGATCTGGCCGGGGATCTTGTCGCATCGATCGGGCCAAGGGAGAGGCGGGAATGAAAAAGCGACTGCTGGGCGGCGTTCTTGGTCTGGTGATCTTGGGCGGCGGGCTCGCCGTTTGGGGGGACATCCCTAGGCGTCTGGGCTGGGGCGGGGAGGGCGAGGATCGGCTGACCCTGTATGGCAATGTCGATATCCGTCAGGTGCAACTGGGCTTTCGGGTGAGTGGTCGCATCGATCAGGCGATGGTCGATGAAGGCGATTTCGTTACGGAGGGAACGGTTCTCGCCCGCCTTGACGTCGCGCCTTATGACGACGCGGTGCGCGCTGCCGAGGCGGGGGTTGGCGAACGACAGGCCAGCTTGGACAAGCGTGTCGCCGGTCCGCGCCCGGCCGAAATCGCCCAGGCTAAAGCCGTTTATGCGGAACACTTGGCCAATTTGACCTATGCCCGCCAGGATTTCGACAAGGCCGACAAGCTTTTGCCAAGCGGCGCGGTGTCACGCAGCCTGTTTGATCACGCCCAGGCGCAAAGAGGCGTGGCCCTCGCCCGTGTCGATGCCGCCCGGGAGGCCTTGAGGCTGCTTGAGGAAGGAACCCGGGCCGAGGATATCGCCGCCGCCCGCGCCAGCTTGCTGGCGGCCCAAGCCGATTTATCCTCGGCGAGAACCGCCCGCCGTGATACCGAGCTCAAGGCTCCGGCCGATGGGGTCATTCTGTCGCGGGTGCGCGAACCCGGGGCGATCGTCGCCTCGGGTGACATCGTCTATGTGATGTCGCTGAAGGCTCCGGTCTGGGTCAGGGCCTATGTGTCCGAAAGCAATCTTGGCCGCGTCTATCCGGGCTTGCCCGTCGAGGTCTTGACCGACGGTGCTCCCCACAAGCCCTACCGGGGAACCGTCGGCTTCATCTCGCCGGTCGCCGAGTTCACCCCGAAAACCGTTGAAACCCCCGATCTGCGCACGGATCTGGTCTATCGCCTGCGCGTGGTCATCGCCCAGGCCGATGACGGCTTGCGTCAGGGAATGCCCGTCACTCTTCGCCTCGCTCCCCCGGGGAGCCCGCAGGCTTTGCCGAGTTCCTCGCCGTCCCCGCGGTGATCCGCGTTTTTTACCCGATGCCGTTGGCGGAGACTGTGCCATGTCCGAGGACTGCATTCGCCTTTCCGATGTCAGCAAGCGCTTTGGGTCGGCGGCGCCGGCGCTTGATCACCTGTCGGGCCGGGTCGGCGGCGGCGAAATCACCGGTCTGGTCGGTCCCGATGGCGCGGGCAAAACCACCTTACTGCGCCTGATGACCGGCCTTATGGTGCCCGATTCCGGGTCGATCGAAGTTTTAGGCTTCGATACCCGACGCGAGCCGGCCGGACTCCAAGCCCAGATCGGCTATATGCCCCAAAGATTCGGGCTTTACGAGGATTTGTCCGTCCAGGAAAACCTCGATCTTTACGCCGATATGCGCGGCCTTGCCTTGGTCGACCGTCCGGCGGCCTTTGCCGAGCTTCTTCGCTTTACCGATCTCGCGCGCTTTACCGGTCGCTTGGCGGGCAAATTGTCGGGCGGGATGAAGCAAAAACTTGGATTGGCCTGCGCGCTGCTGAAAAAGCCCCGCTTGCTGCTTCTTGATGAGCCGGGCGTCGGCGTCGATCCGATTTCACGGCGCGATCTGTGGGCGATGGTCAGGGATCTCACCAAGGACGGCACCGGCGTGGTCTGGTCGACGGCTTATCTTGAGGAGGCCGAAGCCTGCGACCGGGTTTTGCTGCTCAACGGCGGAAAGCTGTTGTTTGCCGGACCACCCGCGGACATGAGGGAGCGGGTCACGGGACGGGTGTTCAAGATCACCGGGATCAGCGGGCGGCGGCGGCCGATCCTCGCCCGGCTGCTCGAGCGCTCCGAGGTGATGGATGGTGTTATTCAAGGCGAGGCGATGCGCATCGTCGTCGGCCCCGGAGACAGGCCGGCGGCCCTGATCGACAGGGCGATCGCCGGGCTTGACGCCGGGGCCCTCAGCGCCAAGCCGACCAGCCCCCGCTTCGAGGATGCCTTTGTCGACATGCTTGGCGGTGGGCCGGGCGGGCGATCGAAGCTGGCCGAGGTGGCGCGCACCCTTGATACCACCGACCCCAAGCCGGTGATCGAGGCCCATGGCCTGACCAAGCGCTTTGGCGATTTCACGGCGGCCGACGACATCACCTTCGCCATTCCGCGCGGTCAGATTTTCGGACTGCTTGGACCCAATGGCGCGGGAAAATCGACCACGTTCAAGATGCTCTGCGGCCTGTTGAAGCCGACGGCGGGGGAGGGCCGGGTCTCGGGCTATGATTTGCGCCGCGAGAGCGCCCAGGCGCGCAATCAATTGGGCTATATGGCGCAGAAGTTCTCGCTTTATGGCGATCTTAGCGTTGCCCAGAACCTGGAGTTCTTCGCCGGGGTCTATGGTCTGGCCGGCGCCCACAAGACTGAGCGCATCGCCCTTTTGGGCGAGGTCTTCGATTTCGGACCTTATGGCGCGATGTCGGCCAAGGACCTTCCTTTGGGGATCAAGCAACGCTTGGCCCTGGCCTGCGCGGTGATCCACGAACCCGCCGCCCTGTTCCTTGATGAGCCGACCTCGGGGGTCGATCCGATCACCCGGCGGGAATTCTGGACCCATATCAACGCCTTGGTCGAAAAGGGCATCACCGTGCTGGTCACCACCCATTTCATGGACGAGGCCGAGTATTGCGACCGCATCGCCTTGATCTACCATGGCCGCTCCATCGCGCTTGGATCCCCGGGGGCATTGAAGGCGCGGGTCGCCACGCCCGAGGCGCCCGACCCGACGATGGAGGACGCCTTCATCGCCCTGATCGGCGCCTCGGGGGCGGGGGGGCAATCATGAGCCTTCGCGGGTCTCTGGGACGCCGGCGCTTCCTTGCCCTGGTGCGCAAGGAGGTGTTTCAGATCCTGCGCGATCCAAGCAGCATCCTGATCGCCTTCGTCCTGCCTTTCATTCTGATCTTTCTCTTCGGCTTCGCCGTTTCGCTTGATGCCAAGCGGACGAAGATCGGGCTGGTGGTCGAAAGCCCGACCCCTCTGACCCAGGATCTGGCCGCCAGTTTTCAAGGATCGCGCTATTTCGAGGTCACCCGGGGGTATGACCGCCGCCCCTTTGAAGACGATCTGGTCGCCGGTCGGCTGAAGGGCATCGTGGTGATCCCGGCGACCTTCGCGGCCGATCAGGCGACGCAGGCGCGGCCCGCCCTTCAGGTCATCGTCGACGGCTCCGATCCCAATACGGCGAATTTCGTTCAGAACTACGCCAAAGGCGTCGTCGAGACCTGGAGCCGGATAAGCGCCGGCGACGCCAAGGCCGCCGCTCCGGCCATCGCCATCGAACAGCGCTACTGGTTCAATCCCGAACTGGAAAGCCGCAACTTCCTGGTTCCGGGATCAATCGTCATCGTCATGACCCTGGTTGGCACCTTGTTGACCTCCCTGGTCGTCGCCCGCGAGTGGGAACGCGGAACAATGGAGGCGATGATGGCGACGCCGGTCACCGCCTTGGAGTTATTGGTGGGAAAGGTGCTGCCCTATTTTTTCCTGGGGCTGATTTCGATGACGCTTTGCGTCTTGCTGGCCGTTTTCGCCTTCGGTGTGCCGTTCCGCGGCTCGGTGCTGGCGCTTTATATGATCTCGGCGATCTTTCTGCTGCCGGCCCTTGGCCAGGGGTTGGTGATTTCGGCGGTGACGAAGAACCAGTTTCTCGCCTCGCAGTTGGCGCTGATCTCGGCTTTCCTGCCGTCGTTCATGCTTTCGGGATTTCTGTTCGAAATCGACTCCATGCCGCGACTGATCCAGGCGATCACTACGATCGTCGCCGCGCGCTATGTGATTCCCAGCCTGCAGACGGTGTTTCTCGCCGGGGATATCTGGCCGATGTTTCTACAAAATATCGCGATCACCTTGGGGATCGGGGCGGTGTTTTTTGCCCTTGCCCTGGTCAATACCCGCAAGAGGATTGGTTGAGATGGGCGGAGGAACGCGGCTCAAAGCGTTGATCGTCAAGGAATTCCTGGCGATTTTGCGCGATCCGAAAGGTCGGATGATCCTGATCGTCCCGCCGCTGCTCCAGCTTTTCGTCTTTTCCTATGCGACGACTTTGGAGGTCAAGAACGCCGATATCATTCTGCTGAACCGGGATTCTGGCGGCTGGGGATGGGAGCTGGTTCAGCGCCTCGACGGAACGCCGACGATCGGGCGCATTCTCATCACGGGGGATCCGGCGCAGGTGCGCGCCGCGATCGATGGGCAACGGGTTCTGGCGGCCGTTGAAATCGGACCCGCGTTCTCGCGCGATATCGAAGCCGGTCGACCGGCAACGGTGCAGATCCTTCTCGATGGTCGGCGCTCGAACGCCGCGCAGATCGTGGCCGGCTATCTCAATCAGATCGTGGCTGATCTCGCCGCCGAAACCCCGCGCGGCCGACGGACGGAGGCGAAGGCGCCCACCGTTATCGCCCGCAGTTGGTTCAATCCCAACCTGCTTTCCCAATGGGCGATGGTGCCCGGGCTGGTCGCCATTATCGCCCTGCTGACCGGGCTGGTGGTCACGGCGCTCTCGATCGCCCGCGAACGGGAATTCGGCACCTTCGATCAGCTTATGGTCTCGCCCTTGCGGACCCACGAGATTCTGGCGGGGAAGATGATCCCGCCCATCCTCATCGGTTTGGCCCATATCACGGCTTTTCTGGTGGTTTCGATTTTCGTTTTCGAGATTCCGTTTCGCGGTTCACTTTTTGTTCTTTATGGCAGTTCGGTTGTCTATCTGGCGGCGGTCGTCGGGCTTGGTCTGTTCATCTCGGCGCTGTCCATGACCCAGCAGCAAGCGATCCTTGGGGCTTTTATGCTGATGGTGCCGATGGTCTTGTTGTCGGGGTTCGCCTCGCCAATCGACAACATGCCCGAATGGCTCCAGCCGCTGACCCGGCTTGATCCGCTGCGCTATTATCTGGTGATCGTCAAAGGGCTGTTCTTAAAGGATCTGGCTTTGACCGAGGTGATCGCCAATGTCGTTCCTTTGGCGGCCATCGCCGTGGTCACCCTGGGCGCCGCCGCCTGGCTCTTTCGTCGTCGGATGGAATAGGCGAAGGCGGCCCACGGGGGCCGCCTTGCTTTGCTATCCGTCGATTAAGAGCGGGATGGCGTCTTACATGCCTTCGGGCTTGGGCGTTTCGCGGGTGCTGACGGGCAGGATCGGATACTCCACCTTGGGCATGACGCCGGTGAGGGTGGTCAGGAAGGCGGTGATCGCCTTCACGTCGGACTCGCTCAGGGTTTCGCCAAGCTGGGACGATCCCATCACCGCCACCGCCTGCTCGAGATCCCACACCTTGCCCGAATGGAAGTAGGGGGCGGTGAGGGCGATGTTGCGCAAGGGGCCGGCGCGGAAGACATATTCCTCGGTGGCCGTCTTGGTCACGGCGAAGCGGCCCTTGTCGGCGACGGGCAGGATATCGGCGCCCGGCTGTTCGACCACGCCGAACGGATAATAGCCGTTGCCGCCAATGTTGACGCCGTTGTGACAGGCCGCGCAGCCCTTATCGAGGAACAGCGACAGCCCGGCGGTTTCCAGCTTGGTCATGCTGGCGTCGTCGCCGGCGAGCCATTTGTCGAACTTGCTGTCGGGGGTGATCAGCGTGGCTTCGTAGATCTCGATCGCCTTGGCCATGTTGTCGAAGCTGACCGGATCGGGATCGTCGCGGAAGGCCGCTTTGAAGTCGGCGACGTATTCGGGCATCGACTTCAAGGTGGCGACGACGCGTTCGGGCGTGCTGGCCATCTCGACGCCGGCCTGCACGGGGCCCTTGGCCTGGGTGCGCAGGTCTTCGGCGCGGCCGTCCCAGAACTGGGCGATGTTGAACACGGCGTTCAGAACGGTCGGCGCGTTGCGCGGTCCCTTTTGCCAGCCGTGGCCGATCGAGGTTTCAAGATTGTCATCCCCGCCCATGCCCAGGTTGTGGCAGGTGTTGCAGGAGATGAGGCCGCTGCGCGACAGGCGCGGATCGAAGAAAAGCTTGCGGCCAAGCTCGATGCGGGCCGGGGTGATGGCGTTCCCCTTGATTTCGGGAACCGACGTCGGGATGACCTCGAAGACCTCTTTGGCCTTGGCCCGCAGATCATCGGCGGCGAAGGCCGGGCCGGCCACGGCGAGGGTCAGGGCGCAAGCCGCCGTGATCCTTAAAAGACGCTGCATAATGGAAGCTCCTCCTCGAGCGCTTTGGGACCGCCCGAAACAGCATCGTCAGAGCCTTCAGGCGGTCCCGCAACAATATTGGAATTGCTCTAGGAAGCGCTTTGACCTTAATCAAAATAAGGGGATGAGACTCGGTCTTTTCATTATTCCAAGGTGGTGCCGGCGGCCGGAAGCAGGTGGGGACGGCCCCGGAGCAAGAGCAGGAGGGTGGCCTTCAAGGTGGTGGGGACGAAGGGCTTTTCGATCCGCGGCGCCGTCGCATGACGGAAGGGAATGCCTTTACCAAATCCGTCGTAATCCGATACCCCGGTAATAAAAAGATATGGAATTGACCGGACAAGAAGAGTATCGGCAACGGGCAAGCTGGTCGCTCCGCGTTCCAAGACGTAATCAAGCACCGCCAGGGCGATCGGCTGGGTCTCAAGAATGCTCAATGCTTGAGAAGCGCTTGTGGCATTGTGAATGGACACGTAGCCAAGATCGGTGAATGTTTCGCAGAGGTCGAGACCGATGATAGGATCATCTTCGACCACCAGAACGGCGGGCGGTTTGGAAGGGGGACGGGGGATCGAAGGAAACATGGACGTCCTGGAGCCTGGAGACTGGAAAAATCTTTGGAGGCCGACAGGGATCCAAAGAAGAAGTCAGCCATGCTGAGCCCAATTTTCGATGCCGACATTAAACTAAGACATAAAAAATCAAGAATTTCCCAGGAGGACGCCCGGTGTTGACACCCACGGAAGACGGGGAGCTGAAGACCGCCCTAAAAAAGCCGATACGATCTTTCGTATCTACTTCTTGCGAAACGTGCCCCTTGCGAAAGCTATCTTCGGTTCGCGCCTTTTCCGAGGAGGAAATGTCGTTTATCAAGGGCTTCAAGGTTGCCGATCAGGAACTTTCCGCCGGCACCACCCTGTTACACGAGGGCGAGAACAGCGCTTTCGTCTATACGGTGAGAAGCGGCTGGGCGATCCGCTATAAGCTTTTGGAGGATGGTCGCCGGCAAGTCCTCAATTTCGTGCTGCCGGGCGATCTGATCGGCCTGCAGGCCAGCTTGTTTTCCGAGATGGAGCATTCGGTGGAAACGTTGACGCCGGTGGGCGTGTGCTGTTTTCCCCGTGAGCGCTTCCTTGAGCTTGCCCAGGAGGGCGCCGGTCTGGCCTTCGACGTGATCTGGTTGACGGCGCGCGAGGAGCAGGCGATCAGCGAGCACTTGCTTTCGGTCGGCCAGCGCACCGCCCTCGAACGGGTGGCCTATGTGCTGCTTTATCTCCATGACCGTCTGGCCCTTCTGGAAAAGGTGCGGGACGGCGCCTTCGAAGCGCCGTTCAGCCAGCAGCTTTTGGCCGATGTCTTGGGGTTGTCGCTGGTTCATACCAACAAGACCCTGCGCAAGCTGGTGGACCGCGGCTTCGTTCGCTGGACCCAGGGCACCATCCACCTTGTCAATCTCGCCGACCTGCGCGAGTTGGCCTGCTATCCGCGCCGCCGGCCGCAAAGACGGCCGTTCCTGTAAGGCGGCCGGGGCGTCTTCGTACTTTGACCACCCGGGGTCGGCGGAGTAGAGTCGCCCTCCCCGACGGTCGGGGATTTTTTCGGGTGATCAAGACAGGCTCAAGGCAAATGACCCCATACCGTTCCCGCACATCAACCCACGGGCGCACGATGGCCGGTGCCCGTGGCCTTTGGCGCGCCACTGGCATGAAGGACGAGGATTTCGGCAAGCCGATCATCGCCATCGCCAATTCCTTCACCCAATTCGTGCCCGGCCATGTCCACCTGAAGGACATGGGCCAATTGGTGGCCGCCGAGATTGCCGCCGCCGGTGGCGTGGCCAAGGAATTCAACACCATCGCCGTCGATGACGGCATCGCCATGGGCCATGACGGCATGCTCTATAGCCTGCCGTCGCGCGAACTGATCGCCGATGCGGTCGAATACATGGTCAACGCCCATTGCGCCGACGCCCTGGTGTGCATTTCCAATTGCGACAAGATCACCCCGGGCATGCTGATGGCGGCGATGCGCCTGAACATCCCGACCATCTTCGTCTCCGGCGGGCCGATGGAAGCGGGCAAGGTGGTGTTGGGCGGCACGGAACGCAGCGTCGATCTGATCGACGCCATGGTGGTCGCCGGCGATGCCAAGGTTTCGGATGCCGATGTCGAGACCATCGAGCGCTCGGCCTGTCCGACCTGCGGCTCGTGTTCGGGAATGTTCACCGCCAATTCGATGAACTGCCTGACCGAGGCCCTGGGGCTGTCGCTGCCGGGCAATGGCAGCGCCCTGGCCACCCATGTGGCGCGGCGCGGGCTGTTCGAGGAGGCCGGACGGCGCATCGTCGATCTGGCCAAGCGACGCTATGAGCACGACGACGAAAGCACCCTGCCGCGCGCCATCGCCTCGTTCAAGGCCTTTGAAAACGCCATGAGCGTCGATATCGCCATGGGCGGGTCGACCAATACGGTGCTCCACCTGCTCGCCGCCGCCCAGGAGGGCGAGGTGCCCTTCACCATGGCCGATATCGACCGGCTGTCGCGGCGCATTCCCCATCTGTGCAAGGTTTCGCCAAGCACGGCCGACTTCTATATGGAGGATGTTCACCGCGCCGGCGGCGTCATGGGCATCATGGGCGAGTTGTCGCGGGCCGGCCTGCTCCATGAGGACCTGCCGACGGTGCATACGCCGACGCTGAAGGCGGCGCTTGATCACTGGGATATCCGGCGGCCGGTCGACGACGCGGTGCGCGCCTTCTTTCGGGCGGCGCCCGGCGGCGTGCGCACCGTCGTGCCGTTTTCCACCGACCGCCTGTGGGACAGCCTGGACGATGACCGCGAGACCGGCT
This sequence comes from Rhodospirillum rubrum ATCC 11170, assembly GCF_000013085.1. NCBI lineage: Bacteria > Pseudomonadati > Pseudomonadota > Alphaproteobacteria > Rhodospirillales > Rhodospirillaceae > Rhodospirillum > Rhodospirillum rubrum. The sequence goes on along the minus strand of NC_007643.1, from coordinate 2,077,307 downwards.
GCATCCGCGATCTCGACCACGCCTATTCCCGCGATGGCGGGCTGGCCGTGCTCTATGGCAATCTGGCGCCCAACGGCTGCATCGTGAAAACCGCCGGAGTCGACGCCTCGATCCTCACCTTCACAGGCACCGTCCGCCTCTGCGAAAGCCAGGACGAGGCGGTGGCGCGTATTCTCGGCGGCGAAATTCAGGCCGGCGACGTCGTGCTGGTGCGCTATGAGGGTCCCAAGGGCGGCCCGGGCATGCAGGAAATGCTTTATCCCACCAGCTATCTGAAGTCGCGCGGCCTGGGCAAGGTCTGCGCCCTGGTCACCGATGGCCGTTTCTCGGGCGGCAGCTCGGGCCTGTCGATCGGCCATGTCTCGCCGGAAGCCGCCGCTGGCGGGCCGATCGGTCTGGTCGAGGAGGGGGATATCATCGTCATCGATATCCCGGCGCGCAGCATTGTCGTCGACCTGTCCGACGAGGAGCTGGCGGCGCGGCGAAGCGCCATGGAGGCGCGGGGACGCGCGGGATGGAAGCCGGCCAAACCGCGCAAGCGGGCGGTCTCTCCGGCCCTGCGCGCCTATGCGGCCCTGACCACCAGCGCCGATCGCGGCGCCGTCCGCGACGTGTCGCAGGTCGAGCGCTAAATCTTAAAAAAACGTCCCACAAAAAACGCCCTCCGAAGCGATTCGGAGGGCGTTTTGTTATTCTGGTCATCGAAGAAAGAACCCGAAGAGGCGGGTTTGCCTATAGCATCGTGGCCATAAACACCGGGACTATCCGCTTCACCCCCACGAACAGTCCCGGCGGCGCAGAATTCGCGTGATGCCTTAGTACAGCTCGCGCGGCTTATCGATCGCCTTGTCTTCATTGAAGAGCAAGAAGCCCTTCAGCACCCGGTAGATGAAGTAGGCGGCGGCGACGATAATGAAGAACGAACCGACCTTGACGGCGATCATGATGATGCCGAAAGCCAGAGCACCGGCGGTGAACACGAAGGTGCGGAGAAGCCATTCGATGTGGCTCTCATAAACCGTTCCAACAAACTCCTCGCGCCGATGATAGGCGAGAATCGCGCCGATCACCGCGAAGGGGAAGCTGAGGATGAACATCCCGAGGGCGAACAGGATGTAAATGAGGTTTACGACCTTGCGGGTCTGCTCCGAAGCGGGCTTCACGGTGGCGGTCGGGTTTTTAGGAGTGGGAAACTCTGTCATGGTCACGTCCCCATGGTTGCTAATCCACATATCTTAACCGGTTATAGCTCGAGCGTCACCCAAGACGGTGCATGATCGCTCGACTTAGCGTGTCCGCGGGTGGCGCGATCGACGCCAGCGGCGCTCAAACGGTCCGCCGCTGCCGGATTAAGCAGCAGATGATCGATGCGCAGGCCGTGATCCTTTTGCCAAGCGCCGGCTTGATAATCCCAAAAGGTGAAAAGCGGCGCCCCGGGGTTCAGGGCGCGCAGGGCATCGGTATAGCCAAGGAAGACAAGGGCGCGGAAGCGTTGCCGGGTTTCCGGGCGGCACAGGGCGTCATTGGCCCAGCCGGCGGGGTCATAAACGTCGAGATCGTCCGGACAGACGTTGAAATCGCCCCCGAGTATAACGGGTGTATCGGGGAAGTCGCGCATAAGATGTGTCGCGCGGACGATCAGCCGATCCATCCAGGCCAGCTTGTAGCCGAACTTGCGGTCCTCCTCGACCGGATTGCCATTGGGCAGATACAGGCAGCAGACCCGGAAGCGGCCATCGACCACGGCTTCCAGGTAGCGGGCCTGATCATCGTCCTCGGCCGGGGCGCCATCGAGTCCCGGCAGGCGGGCGGTGACCTCGCTCAGCGGCAGGCGCGACAGAATGGCCACGCCATTATAGGCTTTCTGGCCATGGACGGCGAGTCGGTAGCCCAGGGCCTCGATCTCGGCGCGGGGAAAGGCCTCGTCCAGGCATTTGATCTCCTGGAGCAAGGCGACGTCGGGAGAGCGTGTTCCCAGCCAGTCGAGCAGGTTGGGCAGGCGGGCCTTGACGCTGTTGACGTTGAAGGTGGCGATACTCACCATACGGACGGACTCCGAACCATAGTCCATGAACAAAGGAAACCGGCGGATGGCCCTTCTTACCACGGTGGGGCGGCGCGCGCTGCGGATGGTCGTGCCGGTCCTGGCGGTTTTCTGGGCCCTGGCCCCGCCGCAGGCCCTGGCCGCCGGCGACTGCGCGCCGGCCAGTGAGCAGCCCAAGGTGGTTTTAGTGTCGGGGTTTGGTCCCGTTCGCCAGAATTTCACCCGATCGGGCGAGGATCTGGCCGCCTTGCTGCGCCAAAGGGCGGGGGCCGCCGGCCGGCCGGTCGGCCATACGGTGGGGCTGACCGATACGCGACTCGATTACCAATACAGCACCAGGGTGCGCGCCGTGCCGATCGCCGAAGGCGGCGTCTGCGCCTATTTGTTGGAGCTGTCGATTCGCCTGCGTTATCCGCTGATTACCGTCTATGTCGCCCGCGAGTATCGCCGCGACAGCTGCCCCTTTCGCACGGCGCTCGAGCACGAATACGGCCATGTCGCGCGCTATCGCCAAGGCTACGAGGGGTTCTTGCCGGTGATCAAAGCCGCCGCCCTGCAGGCCATCGCCCTTAACAATCCCCTGCGCGTCGCCTCGATGGCCCAGGCGCGCGAGGCCCATGTCGAACGCCTGCGGGCGGTGTTCGACCCCTTGCTTGAAACCTTCAACGCCGAGCAACGCCGGCGCAATCTTGATCTGGACACCCCGGAGAATTACGCCCGGGAACGGGCGCGATGCCCGGATTGGTAAGGGCGACTGAACCCAATGGCGTGTCAGCCGTTGGGGATGTGGTGGCCACAAGGGGCCCCCACACCCCAAGGGAAGGATACGACTCCCATGCCCAACCATCGTTTCCCCAGGCGCGTTCCCTTTGCCACCCTGGCCGTCTGCGGGGCGCTCGCCCTAAGCGCCTGCGCCCAGGGCAAAGGGGCGGGCCATCCCCCGCCACCGCCGGCCGACCCCATGATGGGAGCCGCACCGGGAACGCCGGTGGCTCCGCCCCCTCCCGGGATGGGCGGACCACCCGCTTATTCACCGCTTGGCGGACCGCCGATCACCTCGACGAGGCCGGCACCGCAGGCCGTGGCCATGCTGATCAACACCAAGGGCGAGACGATCGGCCATATTCAGGTGACGGAAATGGCTTCGGGCGGGGTTGGCATCGGCTTGGTGGCGACCGGCCTGACCCCGGGGGTTCATAGCTTCCATATCCATGACAAGGGCGTCTGTGATCGGGCGGTGACATTCGAGACCGCCGGCGGGCATTTCAACCCGACGGGCAAGGCCCATGGCTGGAACAACGCCGCCGGCCCCCATGCCGGGGACCTGCCCAATATCCTGGCCGATGGCCGGGGCAAGGCGACGGCCGGTGTTCTGACCCATGACGTGACCCTGCGTCCGGGGGTCGCCAACAGCCTGTTCGACGCCGACGGGTCGTCCTTCGTCATCCATTCCGGGCCCGATGATTACATCAGCCAGCCCGCCGGCAACGCCGGAAGCCGCGTCGCCTGCGGCGTGCTGGTCCACCACGTCGCCCTCAAGCCCCAGCCCAAACCCTAGTGTTTAGCCTGATCCGGGCCGCCGCTTAAATCGAGAACGAGGTCCCGCAGCCGCAGGTGCTGGTGGCATTGGGATTGCGAACGGTGAAGGCGCCCCCCTCGTTTAAAAGGGCCGCCGCTTAAATCGAGAACGAGGTCCCGCAGCCGCAGGTGCTGGTGGCGTTGGGATTGCGAACGGTGAAGGCGGCGGCCATCAGATCGTCGGTATAGTCGATCTCGGACCCGTGCAGCAGGTCGAGGGAGGCTTCGTCGATCACCACCCTTACGCCATGCTGCTCAAACAGCAGATCATCTTCGGCGGTGGTGCGCTCCAGGTCGAAGCCATAGGAAAATCCCGAGCAGCCGCCGCCCGAGACGGTGACCCGCAGCATCAGGGCGCTGTCGTTCTCGGCCTCCATCAAGGCGTGGATCCGCGCGGCGGCGGCGGCGGAAATGCGGATGTCGGCCGTCTCGGCGCCCGGGGACGGGGCGGCAGGGGGGGGCTGATCGGTCATCGGTCATCCTTTGGTGGCGAAGGCGGGGACTGGTTTGTTTATATGGGTTAGATAGGCGCGCGACGGCGCCGGCCGCAAGTCCGCCCTGTGGTCTGGTGTTTTGCCCAAGGCTGGAAAGCCTGTCGTTGCCTGATGGAGGAGGGAAGGCTACTTTCGCGCCCATGAGCATCTGGACCCCAAAATCCCCGAGTCTCGCGCCCTATGCCAGCGATCCGGCGACCAGCCGGGGCCGGCTTTACCCCGAAGCGTCGTCGCCGACGCGCTCGCCCCATCAGCGCGACCGCGATCGCGTGCTGCATTCGGCGGCCTTCCGCCGCCTGAAATACAAGACCCAGGTCTTCGTCAATTCGGTCGGCGAGAATTACCGCACCCGCCTGACCCATAGCCTGGAAGTCTCGCAGATCGCCCGCTCGGTCAGCCGGGTTCTTGGTCTCAACGAGGATCTGGCCGAGGCCCTGGCCCTGGCCCATGACCTGGGCCACACCTGCTTTGGCCATGCCGGCGAGGATGCGCTGAAGGACTGCATGGCGGCCTATGACGGCTTTGACCATAACGCCCAATCGCTGCGCATCGTCACCAAGCTGGAGCGGCGCTATGCCGAATTCGACGGCCTCAATCTGACCTGGGAAACCCTGGAGGGGCTGGTCAAGCACAACGGGCCGCTGATCCGCCCGGGGGAGGCGACGCTCCAGGACCTGCCCGCGGCCATCCTCGAGTATGTCGACCGCCATGACCTGGAGCTTTCGTCCTTCGCCGGACCCGAGGCCCAGGTGGCGGCATTGTCCGATGATATCGCCTATAACGCCCATGATCTGGACGATGGCCTGCGCGCCGGTCTGTTTCCCTTGGAGGCGGTGATCGAGGTCCCGCTGGTCGGCCCCTTGTTGCGCCACGTGCTTGATCGCTATCCCGGCATCGAACCGTCGCGGGCGATCCATGAAACGGTGCGCCGGGTGATCACCGCCATGGTCGATGACGTCTGCGCCGAAAGCGCCCGGCGGCTGGAGCGGCAAAACCCCGGGTCGGCGGCCGAAGTGCGGGCGCTGGATGCGCCGGTGATTGCCTTCAGCGAAGAAATGGCCCAAAAGGACGCCGGATTGAAAGGTTTCCTTTTCCCCACCCTTTATCGTCACTACCGGGTGAATCGGATGACCAGCAAGGCGCGGCGCGTCGTTCGCGAGATGTTCGGCCTGCTGGTCGAAGAGCCGATGCTGTTGCCCGATGACTGGCGCGCCCGCACCACCCGCCCGCACAGCCACAAAACCGCCCGTGTTGTTTGCGACTACATCGCCGGCATGACCGACCGCTTCGCGCTGGACGAACATGCCAGACTGTTTGATCCTTCGGTGAAACCATGAACGTTTTTCACGACATAAAAGAAACCGTCCTGGCGCAGGTCGCCGCCCTCCAGGCCGAGGGGCGCCTGCCCGAAGGCCTGGAGACCGGACGGGTGGCCGTGGAGCCGCCGCGCGAGGCCGCCCATGGCGACATGGCGACCAATGCCGCGATGGTTCTGGCCAAGCCCGCCGGTCTGGCGCCGCGCGCCGTCGCCGAGATGCTGGTTGAAAAGCTGGTCGGGGTCGATGGCATCGTCGCCGCCGAGACGGCCGGCCCGGGGTTCATCAATCTGCGTCTCGATCCAAAGATTTGGCGCAAGACCCTGAAGACGGTTCTCACCCTGGGCACGGCCTTTGGCGCGTCCACCATGGGGCGGGGCGCGGCGGTCAATGTCGAATTCGTTTCGGCCAATCCGACCGGCCCGATGCATGTCGGCCATGGGCGGGGCGCGGTGTTCGGCGATGCCCTGGCCGCCCTGCTGGTCAAGGCCGGCTGGGCGGTGACCCGGGAATATTATGTCAATGACGCCGGCGCCCAGGTCGATTCCCTGGCACGCGCCCTTTATGCCCGCTACCGGGTGGCGGTCGGCGATCTCGACGAGGCGGCCTTCGCCGCCATGCTGGCCGCCCGCGAGATCGAATACGGCGGCGATTATCTGGTGCCGGTGGCCGCCGATATCGCCCAAGCCGATGGCACGCGCTGGACGACGGTCGCCGAGAGCGACTGGCTGCCGGCCTTCCGCGCCATCGGCATCGAGCGCATGTTGGCGCTGATCAAGGAGGATCTGGCGGCGCTGGGCGTCGTCCATGATGTCTTCACCTCCGAGCAGGCGCTGGTGCGCGCCGGTCGGGTCGACGAGATGATGACCGATCTGGAAAGCCGCGATCTGGTCTATGTCGGCACCCTGGAGCCGCCCAAGGGCAAGACCCCCGATGATTGGGAGCCGCGCCCGCAGACCCTGTTCCGCGCCACCGGCTTTGGCGACGAGGTCGATCGCCCCTTGAAGAAATCCGATGGCAGCTGGACCTATTTCGCCAGCGACATCGCCTATCACCACGACAAGTTCAAACGCGGTTTCCTGGGCATGATCAACGTGCTGGGCGCCGATCATGGCGGTTATGTCAAACGGCTGAAGGCCGCCGTCAAGGCGGTGTCCAACGGCGAGGCCGAGCTCGACGTCAAGCTGGTGCAGTTGGTGAAGCTGCTTGATAACGGCGAGCCGGTGAAGATGTCCAAGCGCGCGGGCACCTTCATCACCCTGCGCGAGGTCGTTGACGAGGTCGGCAAGGATGTCGTCCGCTTCATCATGCTGACCCGCAAGAACGACGCGGCGCTGGATTTCGATTACGCCCGGGTGACCGAGAAGACCCGCGACAATCCGGTGTTCTATGTTCAATACGCCCATGCCCGGGCCTGTTCGGTGGCCCGCCACGCCGCCCAGACCTTTCCGGGGCGCGATCTGTCGGCCGCGGCCCTGGCGGCGACCGCCGATCTCGATCTGCTCGACGCCGACGAGGAAATGGCCATGGTCCGCCTGCTGGCGGGCTGGCCGCGACTGGTTGAAAGCGCCGCCGAGGCCCATGAACCCCATCGCGTGGCGTTCTATCTGGGCGAGGTGGCGGCGGCCTTCCATGGTTTGTGGAACCGTGGCAACGATAACGCCGAACTGAGATTCCTGCTGCCAACGGATGAAGCCCGCAGTTTGGCACGACTCGCGCTTGTCCAGGCGGTGGCGTCGGTGATAGCGTCTGGTCTCGAAATCTTCGGAGTTGAACCGGTAAAGGAGATGCGCTGATGGTGATTAGGCGCCGACGTCCTGACGGTGGGGAAGACGACATCGATCTTGACGAGCAGCTGCTCAATCTTCTCCCTGAGGAACTCCGGGACTCCGACGATTATTACCTTGAGGACGAGGATGAGCCCCCGCGTGGGCGCGGCGGCATGTTCGCCATCATCGGCGGCATTGCTTTTGGCGTGTTGGTCGCCGGTATCGCCGCCTGGTACCTGCTGGGCGGCGGATCGTCCGATACCGCCGGCACCCCCGCCGATCTTCCTTTGGTCAGCGCCGATCCGACGCCCTATAAGGCGCGGCCGGAAGAGCCGGGCGGCATGCAGGTCGAGAACCGCGACAAGCTGGTCTACAACCGGATCAGCGAGGACGAGGATCAGAAGACCGCCGACGCGACCACCGAAAAGCTGCTGCCCGATCCCGAGCAGCCGATGACGCCGCCCGTGGCGGTTCAGCCCGAGCCCGTGCCACAGCCGCAGGCCGTTTCGCCGGTGCCCGTGCAGCCGGTGCCGATGGAGCCCGTGCCATCCCCGGCGCCCGTCCAATCGGTGCAGCCGGTTCCGGTTCAGCCGGTGCCCATCCAGCCGGTCCCGGTTCAACCGGTCCCGGTTCAACCGGTGCCGACCCCGCCGGTTCAGGCCGCGCCGGTGCGCCCGGCTCCGCCGCCCGCCGTCGCCGCCGCGCCAAGCCAGCCGCGCGCCCCGGCGGCTGGTCAGCCGCAACCTTTGACCGCGCCGACGCCGGCGCCGGCCCGCCCGACGGCCAGCGCCCCGGCGGCCGCGGCCAATCAGACCGCCTCGCTGCCCACCATCCGTCCGGCCGCCGGCGGGACGGGGGTTGTCGTCCAGCTTGCCGCCCTGCGCTCGGCCGAAGCCGCCGAGGTCGCCTGGAAGGGGCTGGTCACCAAGCACCGCGACCTGTTGGGCTCGCTGACCCACGATGTGCAGAAGGCCGATCTCAAGGAAAAGGGCCTGTTCTTCCGCCTTCGCGCCGGTCCGGTATCGAGCGCGGCCGAAGCCAAATCCCTGTGTGACGCCCTTAAAAGCCGTAATCAGAGTTGTATCATTGTCCGTTAATCCCCCTCTGGCCGTTATTCTCGGCGTGTCCGGCCCCGCCCTTAGTCCGCGTGAAGTCGCTTTTTTCCGCGAGATCGATCCCTTCGGCTTCATCCTGTTCGGGCGCAATGTCGAAAGCCCCGATCAGGTCCGCGCCCTGACGGAGGCCCTGCGGGCCTGCGTCGGGCGCGATGATGCGCCGATCCTCATCGATCAGGAAGGCGGCCGGGTGCAGCGCCTGGGCCCGCCCCATTGGCGCAAGATCCCGCCGGCCGAAGACTTCGGCGCCCTCTATGGTCGGGACCGCGAAGCCGGGGTCGAGGCCGCGAGGCTGAACGCCCGGCTGATCGCCCACGAATTGCGGGGGCTGGGCATCGATACGGATTGCCTGCCGGTGCTTGATGTCCGCCAATCGGCGGCCGATGACATCGTGGGCGACCGGGCCTATTCCGACGATCCGGGCGTGGTCGCCGCCCTGGGCGCCGCCGTGGCGCAAGGCTTGCTGGCCGGCGGGGTTTTCCCGGTGATCAAGCATATTCCCGGCCATGGCCGCGCCCATGCCGATAGCCATCTGCGGCTGCCGGTGGTTGACAACCCGCTTGCCGAGCTTGACGCCAGCGATTTCCTGCCGTTCAAGGCCCTGGCCGATGCGCCCTTCGCCATGACCGCCCATATCCTTTACACCGCGATCGACGCCGGCGCTCCGGCGACGCTGTCGGCCGAGGTGGTGTCCCAGGTCATTCGCGGGGTCTGTGGCTTCACGGGCCTGCTGATGACCGATGACCTGTCGATGAAGGCCCTGGAGGGGCCGATGGAGGACCGCACCCGGCGTTCGTTCGCCGCCGGCTGCGATCTGGTTCTTCATTGCAACGGCGATCGGGTGGAGATGGACGGCGTGGCCCGCGCCGCCCGGGCCATGGACCTCGCCGGTCTGGCGCGCTGGCAGGGGGCGAAGGAGCGCCTTGGCCATCCCACCGCCGATTACGATGCCGGGGCCGATCTGGCACGCCTTCTCGAACTGATGGGCTGAGCGCGCCGATGGGTGACATGATCTTTGGCATTCTGACCTGGCTTCCCGGGCTGATCCTGGCCATCACCCTGCACGAGGCGGCGCATGGCTATGTCGCCTCGGCTTTGGGCGACCAGACGGCGCGGCTGCTGGGGCGGGTGACGCTCAATCCCATCCGCCATGTCGATCCCTTCGGCACCCTGGTGCTGCCGGGGCTGCTGTTTCTGGTCGGCGCCCCCTTCCTGTTCGGCTGGGCCAAGCCGGTTCCCGTCGATTATCGCAATCTGCGCCACCCTAAGCGCGATATGGCCTGGGTGGCGCTGGCCGGCCCGGGGATGAATATCTTCCTGGCGGTGGTTTCCGCCGCCGCCTTGCATGGGGCGTTGCTGCTGCCCGATCCGGCCGCCGACTGGCTGATCACCACCTTGCAGAAATCGGTGCTGATCAACTGCGTGCTGGCGGTGTTCAACATGATCCCGGTGCCGCCCTTGGATGGCGGCCGGGTGCTGGTCGGCATCTTGCCGATGCGGGCGGCGGTGGTGGTCGCCCGCATGGAACGGGTGGGGATGCTGGCGCTGATCGGGGTGATCTTCCTGCTTCCCCTGGCCTTGAGCCAGTTCGGGGTGGATTTCGATCCGTTCTCGCGGATCATCGGCCCGGTGGTGCGCGCCCTGCTGGGCGCCGTCTACACCACGGCCGGCATCCCGCTGTTCTGAGCGGGCGGGGCAGGGCCGTCATGGCCAGCGACGCCTTCCCAGAGGACCCCGCGCCCCCGGCGGCGGGGCGGAGCGCCGACGATCTGGTCCTCGATCTCGACGGCTTCGAGGGGCCGATCGACGTGCTGTTGACCCTGGCGCGCAGCCAGAAGGTCGATCTGACCAAGCTGTCGATCCTGCGTCTGGCCGAGCAATATCTGGCCTTCGTCGCCCGCGCCCGCCAGATCCACCTGGAACTGGCCGGCGATTATCTGGTGATGGCGGCATGGCTCGCCTATCTCAAGTCGCGGCTGCTGATCCCCGCGCCCAAAAACGAACAGGAGCCGAGCGGCGAGGATATGGCGGCGGCCTTGCAGTTCCACCTGCGCCGCCTGGAGGCCATGCAACGGGCCGGAACCACCCTGATGGCCCGGCCGCGCCTGGGGCGCGATGTCTTCGCCCGCGGCGCGCCCGAAGGGGTGGCAATGGTCACCCGCACGGCCTATCAGGCGGGTTTGTATGACCTGCTCCGCGCCTATGGCAAGGTGCGCCTCAGCCTTGAGCCGCCCCCGGTTCTGGCGATCGAGGCCTTCACCCTGTATAGCGTCGAGAACGCCATTCGCCGTATTGGCGCCCTGCTCGGCGGCTTGGCCGATTGGACGCCGATCCGTAATTTTCTGCCCCCGGGGTTGGAGGATCCGCTGGTCCGCCGCTCGGCGGTGGCGGCGACCTTCGTCGCCACCTTGGAACTGGCCAAGCAAGGCGTTCTCGACCTGCGCCAAGACGGTGGGGTTTATGCGCCGATCACCGTGCGGCCGGTGGCGGCGGGCAACAGGACAGGCGTGGCGCCATGAAACCGGATATCGACACGACGCTCCCCTTTGCCGAGGACGGAGCCGATTTCGCCCTGATCCGCCTGATCGAGGCCCTGTTGTTCGCCGCGCCCACCCCCTTGAGCGTGGCCGATCTGGCTTCGCGCCTGCCGGCGGGGGCCGATGTCGCGGCGCTTCTTGGGGCCTTGGCCGATCATTACCGCCAGCGCGGGGTGGTGCTGGTTGAAAGCGGCGGACGCTGGGCCTTTCGCACGGCGGCCGATCTGGCCGGCCAGCTGCGCCTGGAAACCACCGAACCGCGTCGCCTGTCGCGGGCGGCGATCGAGACCTTGGCGATCATCGCCTATCACCAGCCGGTGACCCGGGCCGATATCGAGGAGATCCGGGGCGTCGCCCTGTCCAAGGGCACGCTTGATCTTTTGCTCGAGGCCGGCTGGATCCACCCCTGTGGCCGCCGCCAGACCGCTGGACGACCGCTGACCTGGGGCACCACGGAGGGCTTCCTCGACCATTTCGGCCTGGGCTCGGTCGATGATCTGCCCGGGGTCGAGGATCTGAAGGCCGCCGGCCTGCTTGATCGCCGCCCGGCGCTGGCCGCCTATGGCACCCATGCCCGCGACGGCGATGATATCCTGGCCGATGTCGAGGACGAGGGCACGCTGACCGGACAGCCCGGACGGCGCGAAACCGACCAGCTCGACCTGCTGCGCCCGCCGCCCCGACGGCCGAGGGGCTAAAAGGCGGCCGATCTGGGAAAGCCCTATCCCAGCGAGCGAAGGGTGCTATCGTCGGCGGTTGGCTTTGGAGTCGAAAAACAACCCCTTGCCGCCGGTCTTGGCGTTGCGGGGCCGGGGGGTTTCTGCGATGATCCGGCGGCTTTTCGGGCCGGAGATGCCGGGCTTGCTTCCCCCAGTGCCGGGAGGAGCGTGGTATCGATTTTCTTAGCGGAGAAATCGCCAAAGCGCGGTTTCCACTGTTCCGCTCGTCGCTCTCGCCTTGGTGGAGGACTTATGGGTTTTTCAAGCATCTGGCATTGGATCATCGTTCTGGTCGTGGTTCTGCTGCTGTTCGGAGCGGGCAAGATTCCGCGGCTGATGGGCGATGTCGCCAAGGGCGTCAAGGCCTTCAAGAAAGGCATGGCGGACGATGAGGACGACGAGGCGGCCTCGGTTAGCGCCGAGCGTCGGGGGATCGAGGATGGCAAGCCCGCCCAGACCATTTATCCGCCCCAGCAGCCCCAACAGCCGCAGCAGCCGCCCCAGCAGCCGCCGGTCCACCGCGACGACGCTCCGCGGGGCTAAAGCCTTTCGCTTCCCAGTCTCTTCCCGCCGCGCCCGCGTGTGGGAGGAGACGGTCGTTTTGCAGTGGCGGTAGACCATGTTCGATCTCAGTTGGTCGGAAATAGCCCTTGTCGGTGTCGTGGCGCTTATCGTCATCGGCCCCAAGGATCTGCCCAATGTGCTGCGCACCGCCGGAAAATGGGTGCGCAAGATCCGTTCGTTGGGATCGGAATTCCAGCGGCAGATGGATGACGTGATGCGCGAGACCGGCGCCGAGGACGTGCGCCGTCAGGTCACGACCTTGGCGCGCACCGATGTCGGCCGCAAGATCGATCAAGCGATCGATCCCGATGGCAAGCTGGCCGCCAGCCTGTCGTCTGTCCCGCCGCCGTCCCCGGCCGGTCCCTTCGGGACGTCCCCGGCGGCCCCGCCGTCGCTTCCCCCGCAGGCGCCCGCGCAGCCGGTTCCGCCGGCCACCGGCGCCGCGCCGCCGTCCCCGTCGGCCGGGCCTGATCGACGGACCGACGGCTCCCTTCCGCCGCAAGACTAAAACCGGCCCCGGTTTCCCCGGGGCGGTCGTTTATCGAGGAAAAATATGGCTCCGGCGGACGCGACGCGCGACGAAGATTCCGACCTTGAAGACAAGAAAATGCCGCTGATCGATCATCTGATCGAACTGCGCAGCCGTCTTTTATGGTCGACGGTGTTCTTCCTTGTCGCCTTTTTCGCCTGTTTCGCCTATGCCCAGGAAATCTATAATATTCTGGTCTTGCCGCTTGCCCGGGTGATGGAGCGGGTGGGCGGGTCGCAGCGCATGATCTATACCGCGCTGACCGAGGCGTTTTTCACCTATGTCAAGGTTGGCGCCTTTGGCGCGATCGTGCTCAGCTTTCCGCTGATCGCCACCCAGATCTGGATGTTCGTGGCTCCCGGATTGTACCGCCACGAGAAGCGCGCCTTTCTGCCGTTCCTCATCGTCAGCCCGATGTTGTTCATCCTTGGGGCGGCGATGGTTTATTATCTTGTTATGCCAATGGCTTGGTCGTTCTTGCTCGGCTTTCAGACGACGCGCGAGCAAACCGTTTTGCCGATCCAGCTGGAAGCCAAGGTCGGCGAATATCTTGGCTTGGTGATGAAGCTGATCCTGGCTTTCGGCTTCAGCTTCCAGATGCCCGTCGCCCTGACGCTGATGGCCCGGGTTGGGCTGGTCACCTCGCGCGGGCTGGCCAAGGCGCGCAAATACGCCATCGTCGCCGTTTTCGCCGGCGCCGCCGTCATCACCCCCCCCGACATCATGAGCCAGGTGATGCTGGCCATTCCGCTGCTGGTCCTCTACGAGCTTTCGATCGTCGCGGCGCGGATGGTGGAAAAGAGCAAGGGGATCGAAGACGACGATCTTGAGAATCTCGACGACGACGAGCCCCCTCCGGCGGCCGCAGCGCCGTCGACCGCCCATAAGCGGGGCGGGACCACGGCCTTGGCCGCTCCGCTTGCCCGCGATGAAGAGGCCGGGGCCGACGGCGATCCGGGGCGCTTCGAAGAGACCGACTGGAATCATGGGCATTAGCCCGCTATAAAGACGACCCTGCGCCTTTTTTCCGCCACACCTCTTGCCGCCTCGCAGACCCCCACACGCCAGCCGACGGACGAACCGAGATGCACGACCTAAAAGCCATTCGCGAAACTCCCGAGGCCTTCGACCTCGCCCTGGCCCGTCGGCGGCTGGAGCCGCGCTCGGCCCTGGTCCTTGATCTCGATAGCCAGCGTCGCGCCGTTCAGACCGAGTTGAACGATCTGCAGGCGCGACGCAACGAGGCGTCCAAGCGCATCGGCCTGGTCAAGAAGGAGGGCGGCGACGCCCAGGCGTTGGTCGATGAGGTCGCCGGCATCAAGGCGACGATGGCCGCGTTGGAGGCGCGTCTGGGGGACCTCGATCGCGACCTCGACGGCCATCTGATGGGCCTGCCCAATATCCTGGACGACGGCGTTCCCGAAGGCCCCGACGAAAGCGCCAATGTCGAGGTGCGCCGCTGGGGAACGCCGCGCGCCTTCGAGTTCACCCCGCGTCAGCATTTCGAGATCGGCGAGAGCCTGGGCGGCATGGATTTCGAGGCCGCCGCCCGGCTGTCGGGGGCGCGCTTCGTCGTGCTCAAGGGGCAGATCGCCCGCTTGGAACGCGCCCTTGGCCAGTTCATGCTGGATCTGCACATCACCGAGCATGGCTATCAGGAGGTGCAGACCCCGGTTCTGGTCCGCGCCCCGGCCCTGCAGGGAACCGGCCAGCTGCCCAAATTCGCCGAGGATCTGTTCCGCGTCGAGGGGGATTTCTTCTTGATCCCGACGGCCGAGGTCACCGTGACCAATCTGGTCGCCGGGCAGGTGCTCGCCGCCACGGCCCTGCCGTTGCGCATGACCGCCTTCACCCAGTGCTTCCGCTCGGAAGCCGGGGCGGCGGGCAAGGATACCCGGGGCATGATCCGCCAGCACCAGTTCGAGAAGGTCGAGATGGTGTCGATCGTCCATCCCGACGACTCGGCGGCCGAACTGGAGCGGATGACCGCTTGCGCCGAGGATGTGCTCAAGCGCCTGGAGCTGCCTTATCGGGTGATGGCGCTCTGCGCGGGCGATGTCGGGTTCAGCGCCCGCCAGACCTATGACCTGGAGGTCTGGCTGCCCGGCCAGGACCGCTACCGGGAAATCTCGTCGTGCTCCAACACGGGCGACTTCCAGGCGCGGCGGATGAATGGCCGCTTCAAGGTCGAGGGCGAGAAGGGCACGCGCTTCGTTCACACGCTCAATGGCTCGGGCGTGGCCGTGGGCCGCTGTCTGGTGGCGGTGCTGGAGAATTATCAGAACGCCGATGGCACGGTGAGCGTCCCCGAGGCCCTGCGCGGCTATATGGGCGGACTTGAGCGGTTGGGGGACTGATGTTTTCGCCGCTGACCGATCTTTCCCGCGCGCGCATCCTGCTGTCCAATGACGACGGCTTCGAAGCCGAAGGTCTGGCCGTGCTCGAACGGGTGGCGCGCACCTTGTCCGACGACGTGTGGATCGTCGCCCCGGAAACCGAACAAAGCGGCGCCGGCCACGCCCTGACCATCCATGATCCCTTGCGCTTCCGGGCGCGCGGCGAGAAGCGCTTTTCGGTGCGCGGCACCCCCACCGACTGCGTGCTGGTGGCGGTCAACCACCTGATGGACCGGCCGCCCGATCTGGTGGTGTCGGGGATCAATCGCGGCGGCAATCTGGGCGAGGATGTCCATTACTCGGGCACCGTCGCCGCGGCGATGGAGGGGACCTTGCTTGGCCTGCGCGCCATCGCCCTGTCGCAGGTGTTTGAAACCAACGGCACGGGCATCGCCGATCCCTTCCAGGTGGCGGCGACCCATGCCAGCGACGTGATCCGCCGGGTCTGCGGGCGGCCGTGGAACCGTCAGGTGCTGATCAACGTCAATTTCCCCGATTGTCCGCTCGACGCGGTGACGGGGATCGAACTGAAGCGCCAGGGGCGGCGCAAGATGGGCGATGATATCGAAGAGCGCCGCGATCCGCGCGATCGCCCCTATCTGTGGATCGGCGCCCAGCGCAAGGAAGACCGCAAGACGGCGGGGACCGATATGGAGGCGATCTCTCGCGGCGCCATCACCGTGACCCCGCTGTGTGTCGATATGACCGATCTGCCGACGATCGAGGCGTTGACGGGGGCCTTTTGACATCCAATCCAGGGAGAGCGGCCCCGTGAGCGTTCCATCGCGCAAGATCCGGCTGATCATGGAGTTGCGCCAGAACGGCGTATCGGCCACTCCCGTTCTCGCCGCCATCGAGCGGGTGCCACGCGACGCCTTCGTTTCGGCGCCCTTCTCCGATCAGGCCTATGAGAACACCGCCCTGCCCATCGGCTGCGGCCAAACGATCAGCCAACCGCTGGTGGTCGGCTTGATGACCCAGGCCCTGGATTTGAACGACCGCCACAAGGTGCTGGAAATCGGCACCGGATCGGGATACCAGACCGCCGTTCTCGCCCGCTTGTGCCGGCGGGTTTATACGATCGAACGCCATGGCGCGCTGCTGCGCGAGGCCGAGGCCCGGCTGACCGCCCTGGGCCTGCATCGCACCGTGGTCACCCGCGAGGGCGATGGCGGACGCGGCTGGCCCGAACAAGCCCCCTTTGAACGCATCCTGGTCACCGCCGCCGCCCTGGATATCCCCAAGGTGCTGGTCGCCCAGTTGGCCATCGGCGGGGTGATGGTTTTGCCCGTGGGCAAGGAGAGCGGCGCCCAGGAGGTGGTTCGCGTGCGCCGCACCGCCGAGGACGCCCTGGTGACCGAACGCCTGTTCCCCGTGCGCTTCGTTCCGCTGGTCGATGGCCTGCCGCCGCGCGACGCGCCCGGGGCATGAGCGCCCCCTTACCACCTCTGATGCCCTGGCGCCCCATTGTGGGGGCGGACCAGCACCCCTATAGTGGGGCCATGACCTCGTCCGCGCAGAATATATCCCGGCCAAGCCCCCGTCTCCCATCCGTTCGGGCGGCGGCGCTTACGGTCGCCCTAGGATTGGCCGTCGCGTCCTGCGGCGGCGGGTCCTCCGATTTCGGCCCCACCCCCGATAGCGAGCGCCAAGCGCGCTCCTATACGGTGGCCCAGGGCGATACGGTGTATGCGGTGTCGCGCCGCTTCGGCATTCCGGTGCCGGCGATCATCAAGGAAAACGCCCTGTCGCCGCCGTTCATCTTGCATATCGGTCAGGTGCTGCGGCTGCCCGGCCAGAAGATCCATACGGTGGCGCGCGGCGATACCCTGTATTCCATCGCCAAGCGCTATTCGATCGACATGAACCGGCTGGCCCGGCTCAACGCCATCGACGATACCAATCTGATCAAGGTCGGTCAGGCGCTGAGCATCCCCGGCGAAGAGGCGCCGCCAAGCGACGGCGACGAGGCCTTGGCCGCCACCTCGATCCCCGTCGCCCGCGAATCCCTGCCGCCGCCCTCGGCTTATCCCGGGGCGGCGGCCTATCCGGGTACGGCCGCCTATCCGGGAAGCCAGACCGCCCAGGCCGCGCCACCGGCCAGTCCCCATGCCGCGCCCACCAGCGTCTGGGTGGCGCCCGGCGGTCCCGCCGCCGCCCCGTCCCCCGCGACCCAGGCTCCGGCGGGCTCACCGTCGCCCGCACAGGGCGCAAACGGGGCCTCGCCCGCCCAGGGCGTAACCGGGTCCTCGCCCGCCCAGGGCGCGACCGCCTCGTCGCCGGCTCAAGGCGCGACCGGAGTCTTGCGGCCGCCGCCATCGGCCGCGCCACCGCTCACCACCCAGCCGGCGCCGCCGATGGCCGCCCCGGCTCCGGTCAGCCCGACTCCGGCCACCGCCCACGGCCCGGTTCCAACGCCGCCCGAACGCTCGGGCGCCTTCGCCTGGCCGGTGCGCGGAACGGTGCTGTCGGGATTTGGCGCGACGCCCAAGGGCCAGCATAACGACGGCATCAATATCGCCGCCCCCCGGGGCACGCCGGTCACCGCCGCCGAAACCGGCGTCGTCGCCTATGCCGGCAATGAAATCAGGGGCTTTGGCAATCTTCTGTTGATCAAGCACGAGGGCGGTTTCATGACCGCCTATGCCCATAACGACGCGCTGCTGGTCAAGCGCGGCGAAACCGTCAGCCGGGGCCAGACCATCGCCCGCGTCGGGTCCTCGGGCGGGGTCGGCGCGCCGCAGATCCATTTCGAGATCCGCCGCAACGGCAAGCCCATCGATCCCACCCCCTATCTTACCGGCCAGAAAGTGGCGAGCCGGTAAGATGGGGGTGGACTGTCCTACTCCAGGGTCTTGCCCAGGCGGCCGGCGAGATCCTGGATGAACTGCCAGGCGGTGCGGCCCGAGCGGCTGCCGCGCGCCATCGACCATTCCCGCGCCTCGCGATGGAGGTCTTCGGTTTCGATGTCCAGGCCATAGGCCCGGGCATAGCCGTCGACGATGTCGAAATAGGTCGGCTGGTCGACATTGTGGAAGCCCAGCCACAGGCCGAAGCGATCGGACAGGCTGACCTTTTCCTCGACCGCCTCGCCGGCGTGAAGGGCGGTGGATTGCTCGTTCTCGACCATCTCGCGGGCCAGAAGGTGGCGGCGGTTCGAGGTCGCATAGAAGATGACCGTATCGGGTCGCCCTTCGATGCCGCCTTCGAGAACGGCCTTCAACGACTTGTAACTGCTGTCGTTTCCATCAAAAGACAGATCATCGCAAAACAACAGGCAGGGCCGGCCCGAGGCCGCCAGGATGCGCAGAAGCCGGGGCAGGGTCGGGATATCCTCGCGGTGGATCTCGACCAGGGCGACCGGGGCGGCGCCCTTGGCGGTCAGGGCCTGATTGACGCTGGCGTGGACGGCCTTGACCAGCGACGACTTGCCCGTTCCGCGCGCCCCCCACAGCAGGGCGTTATTGGCGGGCAGGCCGTGGGCGAAGCGCAGGGTGTTGTCATAAAGGGTCTGGCGCTGGCGCTCGATTCCCTGGAGCAGGGCGATATCGACCCGATTGACCCGGCAAACCGGCTCGAGCCAGCTTTCCGCCGCATGCCAGACGAAGGCGTCGGCGCCGTCGAGGCTGTTGGCCGGGACGGCGGGCGCCCCCTGACGTTCAAGCGCCGTGGCGATGCGTTCGAGCACGGCGAGAAGATCGGCGGGGGAGGCGGATGGCGGGACTTGAGTCATCGGCGAGGTACTCCGGGGAAAAAGCCGCGCGGGCGCGGGTGTTCATAAAAGAAAGCCAGCGGCCTGGATAATCCCCGGCCCTGGGTGTTTGCAAGCGGCGACCGGGCTGGGTATAGTCCGCTCTCCCCCGGCGGGTGGAGCCATGGCGGCTTCCCGCCAAGACCACCCATGAAATGGAACGAGGACCTGATGCTTATCTCCCCGGCTTATGCCCAATCGGCTCCCGGAGGCGCGCTGGGCGGCCTGGAGGCCTTCCTGCCGCTCATTCTGATCTTTGTCATCTTCTACTTCCTGCTCATTCGCCCGCAGCAGCGCCGGATGAAGGAACACAAGGCGATGCTGAGCGCGGTTCGGCGCGGCGACAAGGTCGTTACCAACGGCGGCCTGATCGGCACGGTGGTCAAGGTGATCAACGAACAGGAACTGAGCCTGGAGATCGCCGAGAACGTGAAGGTTCGGGTCATGCGCGATATGATCGGCAATGTGTTGTCCAAGACCGAGCCGGTGCCCGGCGAAGCGTCGAACGATACCGTCGATCCCGCCGCCCCCAAGGATGCCCCGGCCTCGCGCCTGAAGGGCTTCTTCGGCGGCAAGAAGTAAGTATATATCAAGCACACGTCGGTCCGTTGGGGCGATACCGGTTCGATCACCAGGAACCGGAGCCGCCAACGGGGTGACCGGGCGGAGTTCGGCTTCGGCGCGCCCCTCCGCCTTTTCCACTCTAGATCGAAGGATCCGCGCCACCGGCGTTTCGTCGCGCGCGGTTTGATCTAGCGGGTTGGTTTTTCCGTTTGTCGGAGACCTGGGATGCCCGCCTTGTTCAGTCTGTGGAAAGCCATTCCGGTGATCCTGGTCGTTCTGGCCGGGATCACCTTTTCTTTAGCCAATGTGGTTCCCGGGGCGGGCGAGGGTGGCTTGCGCTGGTGGCGACCGCTTTCCCTGGGGCTTGACCTCAAGGGCGGCAGCACCTTCCTGATCGACCTTGACGCGCCGGCCCTGGTCCATGAGACCCAGGTGGCGCTGGCCGCCAGCGCCGGCGCCGCCCTGCGCGGCGAACGCATCGGTGGAGCGGCCAATCTGGGCGAGGACGGGGCGGTGGTCGTCGATATCGCCGATGCGGGCCAGCGCGCCGCGGCGCTGCGGCTGTTGCGCGGGCTTGAAGCCGGAACCGAGGCGGAGATCACCCCCGCCGGGGCCATCCGCCTGACCTTTACCGCCATCGCCCAGGCCGAGCGCACCGACCGCATGGTCGCCCGCGGCCTGGGAGTGCTGCGCCAGCGTCTGCGTGAGGCGGGCCTCAGCGAAATCCGTCTGGAACGGCGCTCCGACCGCCGCATCCTGGTCGCCTTGCCCGGATTGGACGACTCGGAGCGGGTGAGGGACCTGCTATGGCGGCCGGCGCGGTTGTCGATCCGGGCGGCGAATGGCGAGGGGGGAACGATCGACGGCGATCGGCTGACGAGCGCCCAGGCGACGGTTCAGAACGGCAAACCTTTGATCAGCCTGCGCTTTGATGGCGTCGGCGAGCGACGCATCATCCAGATGCGCGGCGGCGAGGGCGGCGAGCGCGGACTTGAGGCGACGATTGACGGCGAGGCGGTGGCCGTCCGCCTTCTGCGCCAGCCCGGATCGGGGGGCATCGGCCTTTTGCTCGATGGCGCCTTTTCCACCCGCGCCGCCCAGGATCTGGCCCTGATGCTGCGCGTTGGCGCCCTGCCCACGCCCTTTCGGATCGTCGAGGAACGCACCGTCGGCCCCAGCCTGGGCGCCGATCGCGTCGCCGCCGGCGCCTTGGCCAGCGCGGCGGGGGCTTTGGCGGTGACCGTCTTCCTGATCGCCGTCTATGGTTTGTTCGGGGTTTTCGCCACCATCGCCCTTGGTCTTAATTTCTGCCTGCTGTTTGGCATGCTATCGGGGCTGGGGGCGACGCTGACCTTGCCCGGCATCGCCGGCATCGCCCTGACCATCGGCATGGCGGTGGACGCCAGCGTGCTGATCTTCGAGCGCATCGGCGAGGAGGCCCGCGCCGGGCTGGCGGTGGACGAGGCGCTGCGGGCGGGCTTCGGCAAGGCCTTTTCGGCCGTGCTGGACGCCAATATCCTGACGCTGGGCGTTGGCGCCTTGCTATTTTGGCTGGGCGGCGGACCGGTGCGGGGATTTGCCGTCACCCTGACGCTGGGGGCCGTGAGCGCCCTGTTCACGGCGATGCTGCTCAACCGACTGATCGTCGCGCTCTGGCTGCGTCTGGCGCGGCCGAAAACCATTCCCCTTTAAAGGGTCCGCCCCATCATGCCGCGTCCCTTCGCCCGACTGACCGCCGACTTCCACTATGATTTCCTTGTCAGCCGCGCGCGGGTGATGGCGGCTTCGGCGGCGCTGCTCCTCGTCTGCCTGCTCGCCCTTGGCCTGCGCGGCCTGGATCTGGGCATCGATTTCACCGGCGGGCTGGTGGTCGAGGCGCGGACGGCGACGGCGATGGACCCGGTCGACCTGCGCCAGAGCTTGCGGGCGAGCGTCGTCGGCGAGGTCGACGTGACCACCTATGGCGAGGATGGCCGTAGCGTCACCGTGCGGGTCGGCCGCCAGACCGGCGGCGATCAGGCCATGCTGCAGGCCCTGGAGGGGGTCAAGACGGCTTTGGGAGAGGGGGCGACCTATCGCAGGACCAATCTGGTCGGCCCGACCGTGGGCGGCGAGGCGACGATCGCCGGGCTGCTGACCGTCGCCCTCGCCCTGGTGCTGATCGCGGCCTATGTGTGGCTGCGCTTCGACTGGCATTACGCCCTGGGCGTCGTCCTTGCCCTGAGCCATGACGTGGTCGCCGTGCTTGGCCTTTACGCCCTGTTTCAGATCCCCTTCGATCTGACCAGCATCGCCGCCTTGCTGACGGTGGCCTGCTATTCGATCAACGACACGGTGGTGATCTTTGATCGGGTGCGCGAGGAACTGGCCCTTACCCCCGACGCCCCGCTGGCCACGGTGGTCAACAAGTCGATCAATCGCACCCTGGCCCGCACCATCGTGCTGTCGGGCAGCACCCTGGTCACCATGGCCTGCCTCGCCCTGCTCGGCGGGCCGCAGTTGCGCGGCTTCGCCCTGGCGCTTATCTGGGGAACGGTGGTCGGCACGCTGTCGTCGATCTATGTCGCCGTTCCGGCGCTGATGGCCTTTCGCGGCCGCTCCAAGACGGCGGACGACGGTCGGGAGGGCGAGGACGACGGGGAGGATACTCCTCCGCCCCGCGCCGCCCCGGGCAAAGCCAAAAACGCCCCCGCCGTCGCCGCCGGGAAACCCGCCCAGGCCAAGCCCGCCGCCGCTCCGCCGTCCCGCAAGGAACGCCGCTAACTCCCTGATCTGGGACAAAAAAGGGACGCAGATCCATGGAATTGAAGATGGAAATTCCCGCCAGCCGGCGGGTGGTCGAAGCCTATGGCGATGGCGGCTTCCGGGTGAGCGGCGAGCGCCATCTGGGCTCGCTTCTTGTCACCCCCGAACGGGTTTTTCCCTGGGTGGCCACCCGCATCGACGAGATGGACCTCGCCAGTCTGGCGCCGCTGCTGGCCATGGCCGAGGATCTCGATATCGTGCTCATCGGCTGTGGGCCGCGCATGACCTTGTTGCCGCGCCCGCTGCGCGAGGCCCTGAGCGCGGCCGGGATCGCCCCCGAGACCATGGACACGGGGGCCGCCTGCCGGACCTACAACGTGCTGATCCAGGAGGATCGCCGGGTGGCGGCGGCGCTGATCGCCCTATAAAAGCGACCGTCGCCCGCCGAAGCGATCCGGCGAGCGGCGGAAAGAGGGGCCTTGTTAGATCTCGCGGGCCATCAACAGCGTGCGGCGGGCGGACAGGCGGGGGGTGAAGGGCAAGGTGATCTCGCCGGTCACCTGGAAGCCGAAATCCTCGTAAAGGGCGATCGCCCGGGTGTTGGTCGACCAGACCTGCAGGCTGACCCGCTTGCGGCCCTCGGCCCCGGCCATGCCCAGGGCCTCGCCGACCAGCTTGCGGCCGATACCGGCGCCGCGCTGGGTCGGGCTGACCGCCATGGCGTTGATCAGCATGCTTCCGGCATCGCGCAGGGCGAACAGAGGCGCCAAATGGTTGGTGCGGTCGGCCGGGATCAGATCCAGGGACAATTCATCGAGGCGCTCGACCGGGAAGGCGTTGACCATGCCGACAACGGTGTCCTCCATCACGGCGACGCGGCATTCGGGCCAGCCGATCGGGCTGTCGCCGGCCTCCACCAGATGGCTGACCATCTGCCAAGATTCCATGTCGGGGATCAGGCCGCCAAGAAGAAATTCGTAAAGGCCTTCCCCGGCCTGAACGAAAAGCCGGGCGATGGACGGGGCGTCGCTTTCCGCCGCATCCCGGACCGTGATGACTTCGTTCATACCCTGACATACCTCCCATCGGTTTCGTCGACTGGGGGGGACGGTGCCATAACCGGGCAGCCGGGGCAACCGTGGCGGGCGGCGACGGCGACGCGCCGGCCCCTTTGCGGGGGCCAAACAGCCGTTTCGCCGCCGCGCGCCCGGCGCCGATCAGGCCTTGGCCAGATTGGCCGCCAGGAAGTCCCAGTTCACGAGGTGATCCAGGAAGGTCTGCAGGAAGTCGGGGCGGCGATTCTGGTAATCCAGATAATAGGCATGCTCCCAGACATCGCAGGTCAGAACGGCGGTCTGGCCCTTGGTCAGGGGCAATTCGGCATTGGGCGTCTTGGCGATCGACAGCTTGCCGCCGTCCACCACCAGCCAAGCCCAGCCACTGCCGAATTGGGTGACGCCGGCCTGCTTGAACTGCTCCTTGAAGGCGTCGAGCGAGCCGAAGGCGCCGTCGATCGCCTCTTTGGCCGCGCCGGTCGGCTGGCCGCCGCCGGTCGGCGACAGGCTGTTCCAGAAAAACGTGTGGTTCCACACCTGGGCGGCATTGTTGAAGACCGGGGTCTTGGCGGCGTCGCCGGCCACGGTGGTAATGATATCCTCAAGCGACTTATCGGCCAGGGGGGTATCTTTGATCAACGAATTGAGGGTGGTGACATAGGCGTTATGATGCTTGCCATGATGAAATTCGAAAGTCTTGGCTGAAATATGCGGCTCCAGGGCCTCCTTGGCGAAGGGCAGGGGCGGCAGTTCGAAAGCCATGTCGATCTCTCCTAGATTGTTTGTGTCGCCGCTCTCCCGATCGTCGGGAAAACCGATGGCGGGTTCGCAGGCGATATACGCCATTTATGGGGGTTCCCGACGAATTTGAAGGGGTATCGGGCAAAATCACCTGGGGCGCCCCCTCTTTACGCCCAACGGACCACGAAGAAGGACGTTCCGATGGCCCAAGCCGAAGACCTCTCGCCGCTGGCCGGCGCGGTGCGCGACTTTGATCCCAACCGCTTTCAGACCGCGCTGTTCGCTCCGGCTGAACAACGGGAAAATCTGATGGCGCTTTATGCCTTTAACGTCGAAATCGCCCGCATCGCCGAAACGGTCAGCGAGGCTTTGATCGGCGAGATGCGTCTGCAATGGTGGCATGACCTGTGCGAGGGGGCCTTCAGCGGCGCGGTGATCGCCCGCGGCCATCCGGTTGGCGAGGCGATGGAGCGGTTGATCGCCGGCGGCCGGCTTGACCGCCCGACGTTGAGCGCCGCCATCGCGGCGCGGCGGCTTGATCTCGCCGCCGAGCCCTTCGCCACCCCGGCCGATCTTCGCGGCTATGCCGAGGACACCGCCGGCGGGCTGTCGAGGATGGCCGCCGCCCTGCTGGGCGCCGATCCGTCGACGATCGCCGCCGCCGGCCATGTGGGAACGGCCTGGGGACTGCTCGGCGTGGTGCGGACGCTGTGCCCGATGGCCGCCCAGGGTCGCCTTTACCTGCCATCGCAGTTAGCCGACGAGCGCGGCGTCACCCGCGAGGATTTATCGGCGCCACCGGTCACGGAGGCGGCAAAGGCCCTATGCTTGGATCTGGTGGGCGAGGTCGAGGACCTGTTGGCCGAGGCCCGGGCCCTGCGCCGGCGCATCGACCGCCGCCATCTCTCGCCGTTTCTGCTCGCCCCGCTGGCCCGCCCCTATCTGGCCCTGTTGCGCCAAAGCGGCGGCGACCCGGCCGATCCCGGCCTGTGGACCATCGTCCGCCGGCCGTTCTCGCTGTTCTGGACCGGGATAAGGGGCCGTATCTGACGGCCGCGAAACCGCCTCCGGTCCGCTCCGACCGAAAAGGGGAGGGGGGCGGCGACTTTCTATCAAGACCCGGAAAAGATTGGGGATTCAAAGACTTGAAGTTTTTTCTTAAAAAGCGTATTCTAAGATCCTGACGTTGAACAGAACCTCGGATGCTTCGGTATCCACCCCTCCCCCGGGTCCGGGGGGTCGAGGAAAAGGAGGCAGGCGATGCCCTTCATTCGCTGCACTCTCGGCCAGCATATGGCCGCCGCTTTTAGTGTCGTCGCTCTCAGCATCGTTTTTGCCGGCGCGATCGATGTCGGCACCACCGCCCTTGGGCTGCTTGCCGGCGTTCAATCCCCGCAGATCGAAGATGTCGGTGGCATCGGTGCCCCGGCCTCCGCCGAATGGGGCCGCACCGTGCTTGCCCTGTCGGGCATGCACTGACCGCCCGCGGGCGTCATCATACACCGTCGCCTGCGGGCGTTCTTATCCACTGCCGCTTTCGGGCGCCCCCGTCGTGGACGCCCGATTTCCCCCCGGAAGGCGCTCGCCTATCGGGGAAGGAAGGGGCGTATGCCGTTCAGCCAAAGAGAGGCGGCGCCGTGCGACCCCAAGCCGCGCCAGCTTGAGGCGGGGTGATTCCGCCTTGCGCCGCGCGCTCAATCGTCCGCCTTGCTGGTCCGTCCTCCCCATCCCTATCCCTCTCAACAGGCCCGTTTCCGGGCCTGTTTTTTTGTGAGGAATGACGCATAACCCCTTGTTGGACTTTGCTTTACTCGCTTGAGCCGCTCGCTGGGCCCAGCGGGGTGGGCTCGGGGATGGGAAGGGCGGCGCGCGGGGAATCCTCGGCCGACCAGGGCGAGGGCTGGCGCAGCCAATCGCCGAGATCGACCAAAGCCCGGCGGGCGGATTCCAGCTTGCGCTCGCGGCCCTTGGGCACCCGGGGCTTGGCGCCGGGGCGCACGGGGCGGGCTTCAAGCGGCGGCAACAGGCCGAAATTGACATTCATCGGCTGGAAGGTTTCGGCATTGGCGCCGCCGGTGATATGGCCAAGCAGCCCGCCCAGGGCGGTTGTCGGCGGCGGCGGCGCAAACGAGGCGGCGTCGAGGATCTCGGCGCTGGCGAAACGACCGGCGAGCAGCCCGATGGCGGCGCTTTCCACATAGCCCTCGCAGCCGGTGATCTGGCCGGCGAAGCGCAGATGGGGGCGGGCCTTGAGGCGCAGCGTCGGATCGAGAAGGCGCGGGCTGTTGAGAAAGGTATTGCGGTGAATGCCGCCGAGTCGGGCGAATTCGGCGTTTTCCAGCCCGGGGATCATGCGGAAGATCCGCGCCTGTTCGCCATGCTTCAGCTTGGTTTGGAAGCCGACCATGTTGTAGAGGGTTCCCAGGGCGTTATCCTGGCGCAGCTGCACCACCGCATGGGGGCGCAGACCGGGATTGCGCGGGTCGGTCAGACCCACCGGCTTCATCGGTCCGAAGGCCAGGGTTTCGCGGCCGCGCTCGGCCATCACCTCGATGGGCAGGCAGCCGTCGAAATAGGGCGTGCCTTCCCATTCCTTGAACATGGTTTTCTCGCCGGCCAGCAGGGCGTCGACGAAGGCGTCGTATTGGTCGCGGGTCAGCGGGCAATTGATGTAGTCGCGGCCGTCGCCCTTGTCGTAGCGCGACTGGAACCAGGCGCGGTCGAAATCGATGCTGTCCTTATGGACGATCGGGGCGATGGCGTCGAAAAAGGCCAGACTGGTCTCGCCGGTCGCCTCGGCGATGGCGGCGGCCAAAGCCGCCGAGGTCAGCGGCCCGCTGGCGATGATCGCCGGTCCGTCCTCGACTGCGGGCAGACGGTCGACCTCGCCGCGGCGGATCTCGATCAGCGGATGCTCGGCCAGGGCGCGGGTGATGGCGTCGGAAAAGCCCTGGCGATCAACAGCCAAGGCGCCGCCGGCGGGAACCCGGTGGGCCTCGGCCATCGCCAGGATCAACGATCCGGCGCGGCGCATCTCCTCGTGGAGGAGGCCGACGGCGTTATAAAGGGGATCATCCGAGCGCAGCGAATTCGAACAGACCAGTTCGGCCAGTCCGTCGCCGAGATGGGCCTCGGTAGTGCGGAGCGGCCGCATCTCGATCAGGATCACGCGCAGCCCGGCACGGGCGGCCTGCCAAGCGGCTTCG
Organism: Rhodospirillum rubrum ATCC 11170; assembly: GCF_000013085.1. NCBI lineage: Bacteria > Pseudomonadati > Pseudomonadota > Alphaproteobacteria > Rhodospirillales > Rhodospirillaceae > Rhodospirillum > Rhodospirillum rubrum. The sequence continues at coordinate 2,050,184 of NC_007643.1, read as the reverse complement.
CATCCGGCAAGACCGCCGCCGACGATGGTGAGGGGAGGGTGCTGTGTCATGGCTTCTCCCATAATGCGGCGCGAGCCGGCTGTCTAGAAATAGCCGCGCCTGTTCCCTTGGCGGCGGGCCTTGACAGGAAGCCCCGCCTGGGCAACACAACATCCCCGACGGGAACGATCGGATACTCGATCCCGCCCGGCTGCAGGACGCGAACCATAGACGCCAACCGTTCAGGGGACATGTCGATCATGGATAAACGCAGCTATTGGGTTGTCGGCGGCGAATATGCCGATACGTCGTTCAGCGCCCTGGTCGAGGGAACGCCCGAGGAACGCTTCGGCCCCTTCACCGAGAGCGGCGCCCATGAATGCTGGCGGGCGCTGACGGGAAAAACCGTTGATAACGCCATGGTGCGCTATTTCGTGCGCAACGAGGATGACCGCCAGGGCAAGGCGTTTTTCGTCGTTGGCGGCGAATATGCCGGCACCGATTTCAAGACCATGGCCGAGGGCCATTCCGTCGAACGCTATGGCCCCTTCGAGAAGCAGGAGGCGATGATCTTCTGGCGCGGCATCACCAGCCAAACCGTCGATAGCGCCCTGCACCGCTATGACATCGTCAGCGATCGCGAGATCGACGACTTTTTAGGACGCTTTGCGGCCGGCTGACCCGGCCGGAGCCGCCGTCACGGCGGCGTCGTCTCGCCGATGGCGTGGAAGGGTTGGGCCAGGGCGAGGCGGCGGGGCAAGCAGGGGTCTTCGATCAGCACGAAGCGCAGATCGGTCGTGCCCTCCTGGACCACCCCATAGCGGCCGATGTCGCCGGCGCAAAGGCCGGCGGCGGCGCTGAAAGTCGCCGTGTCGCCAGCGACGCCGTATTGCCCGCCCGCCGGCGGGCGGCCCGGTTCCTCGATCTCATAGGAGCCATCGGCATGCAAGCGCATGGCAACGCCCTGGGCTTCGGCCAGCCAGCCGCCGGCGACCACCGATCCCGGAGGCAACGGCCCGGATTGGGCGCCGGCGGACAAGGGGACGCCGACGGCCAGGATGGCGAGCCCCAGGGCCCATCGCGATAAGGGCGGCCATGGGCGCGAGGCGGCGAAGCGGGGCGGGAGGACCATGGGCTACCCTTTCACAAAGGCTTTGGGCCGGATGCTCCCGGCCCGGGCACTCCCGGGCGACCGCCGGGGGCGCCGATCAAACGCCGGCCGGGTGGTCGTGGTTGCGGGGCGGGCCCGACCCGGGGGATGATAAGGCCATAGTTCGGCCACAGGGCGCGGGCTTCCCTTTTGTCGGGAAGAGCGGTCGCGCTTTTTGCGATCCTTGGTGTGCCGCCGGAGATAGCGATGGTTCGTCTTCTATCCGTTGTTCTGTTTTTGATCCTGTGTGGCACGCTTCCGGCCCGCGCCCATCCCCATGTGTCGATCGACGCCCGCGTCGCCCTGGGGGTCGACGGCGAGGGACGGCTGGAAACCGTCGCCCTCACCTGGATCTTTGACGAGATCTATTCCGCCTATAGCGTCGAGGGTTATAAGCGCGACAAGGCCGGCCACCCCGATCCGGCGGCGCTGGAGGCGATGATCGCCCAGGCAATGATTGATCTGCGCGACTGGGACTATTTCACCGAACTGAAAATCGGCGGCCAGCGCCAGACCTGGGGCGAGGTGCGCGCCCATGAGGCGAAGTGGGAGGCGGGGCGCCTGATCTATCGCTTCACCCTGGCCCTGGCGGCGCCAACCTCCTTGCGGGCGGTCGCCCCCACCCTGTCGCTTCGGGTTTATGATCCAAGCTATTACATCGCCATCTTGCTCGAGGACAAACCGGGCGCCGCCCAGATCACCCCGGCCCTGCCGCCCTGCGTCGTGCACATCCGCCCGCCGATGGGCCTGCGCGAGGCGATGATCGATGACGCCGTCGCCCTGGCCGAGACCATCGAACCGGGCCAGGAAGGCCTGGGCGCCCCCTTCGCCGAAACCATCGGCGTCGTCTGCCAATGATCGGGCGCCACCATCCGATCCTGGCCTGGGCCGCCGTGGTGGCCATCGGCGGGGGGGTGATCGTCCTTGGGGGGATCGGCCTGCCCGGCGCGGGCGACTGGCTGAGCGACTGGACCCGGGCAATCACCAGCCGTCAGGCCGGCTTTCACCGCGAACTGGGGCAGGCGGTGCGCGATCTGGCCGGCGAGGGGGGCGGAGCGGCGGGGGTTGGCCTGCTGATCGCCAGCCTGGGCTATGGCGTGTTCCATGCCCTGGGTCCGGGGCATGGCAAGGCGGTGATCGGCGCTTACGCGGCGACCACGGCGACCGGATTTCGCCGGGCCGCCCTGCTCTCGCTCGCCGCCGCGCTGATCCAGGCGACGACGGCGGTGGTTCTGGTCGATGGGGCCTTTCTGGTGATGCGGGGCGGCGCCCATTGGGCCAATCGCACCGCCGAGCGCTGGTTGGAACCGGCCAGCTACGCCGCCATCCTCGGCCTTGGGCTTTATCTGGGCGGGCGGGGGCTGCTGGCGATCGTCCGGGCGGGCCGACCCTCCCCCGGCGGGGACCATCGGCCCACCCACCCCGGACAGGCGCGCGACGAGGAGGCCTGTGCCCACTGCGGTCACGCCCATGGTCCGACCGCCGATCAGGTCGCCAAGGCCACCGAGTGGCGGTCGGCGGCGATGATCGCCCTGGCGGTGGGCATTCGCCCCTGCAGCGGGGCGATCCTGGTGCTGGTGGTGGCCAATGGTCTGGGGCTATGGGCGGCGGGCATCCTCGCCGCCTATGTCATGGCCCTGGGCACGGCGGCGACCGTCGCCCTGCTGGCGGTCGGGGCGCGGGCCTCGCGCCTGCCCATCGCCGGACTGGCCCGCCGCCTGCCGCTGTCACCGGCCTTGCTGGGGGGCTTGGCCGGCACCCTGGCCGGCCTGATCTTGGTGGTTCTGGCCGGCCTGCTGTTGCGCGCCAGCCTGCTCGCCCCGGTCCACCCCCTGCTCGGCTGAAAGCCCGCCCCATCGTCGGCAAGCCGCCTTACGCGCTGCGCCGGGCGAGGGCCGAGAGATAGGGCTTGAGATAGCTGCCGGTATGGCTGGCCGGATTGGCCGCGACCTCCTCGGGAGTGCCTTGGGCCACCACCCGGCCGCCGCCCGATCCGCCTTCTGGCCCCATGTCGATGATATGGTCGGCGGTTTTGATCACTTCCAGGTTATGCTCGATCACCACCACCGTATTGCCCGTATCGACCAGGGCCTGCAGCACCTCCATCAGCTTACGCACATCCTCGAAATGCAGGCCGGTGGTCGGCTCATCCAGGATATAAAGCGTTCGCCCGGTCGCCCGGCGTGACAGTTCCTTGGCCAGCTTGACGCGCTGGGCCTCGCCACCCGACAGGGTCGTCGCCTGTTGGCCGAGGCGGATATAATCAAGCCCGACCTGCTGGAGCATCTCCATCTTGTCGCGCACCGCCGGCACCGCCTTGAAGAAGTCACCGGCCTCTTCGATCGTCATATCCAACACATCGGCGATCGATTTGCCCTTGAAGGTGACATCCAGGGTTTCGCGGTTGTAGCGCTTGCCCTTGCAGACATCGCAGGTGACATAGACATCGGGCAGGAAGTGCATCTCGATCTTGATCAGCCCGTCGCCCTGGCAGGCTTCGCAGCGTCCGCCCTTGACGTTGAACGAGAAGCGGCCGGGCTTATAGCCCCGGGCCTTGGCCTCGGGCAGGCCCGAGAACCAGTCGCGGATGGGGGTGAAGGCGCCCGTATAGGTGGCGGGGTTGGAGCGCGGCGTGCGGCCGATCGGCGATTGGTCGATATCGACGATCTTGTCGATCTGCTCGGCGCCTTCGATGGCGTCATGCTCGCCGGGCAGATCGCGCGCCCCGTGAAGCTGACGGGCCAACGCCTTGTAAAGGGTTTCCAAAACCAGGGTCGATTTGCCGCCGCCCGAGACGCCGGTGATGCAGGTGAAGGTGCCAAGCGGAATGGACACATCGACGTTTTGCAGATTATTGGCCCGCGCCCCGCGCAGGGTCAGGACTTTGCCATTGCCCTGGCGGCGAACCGTGGGCACCGGCACGCTGCGCTTGCCGGTCAGATACTGGCCGGTCAGGCTGGCGGGATTGGCCATCACCTGTTCGGGCGTGCCCTGGGCGACGATGGTGCCGCCGTGGACGCCCGCCCCGGGCCCCATGTCGACCAGATAATCGGCGTTGCGAATGGCGTCCTCGTCGTGCTCGACGACGATCACCGTATTGCCGATGTCGCGCAGGCGCTTGAGCGTGATCAGCAGGCGGTCGTTATCGCGCTGGTGCAGGCCGATCGACGGCTCGTCGAGCACATAAAGAACCCCGGTCAACCCCGAACCGATCTGGCTGGCCAAGCGGATGCGCTGGCTTTCGCCGCCCGAGAGTGTGCCCGAATTGCGCGACAAGCTGAGATAATCAAGGCCGACATTGCCGAGAAAGCCCAGGCGCTCGTTGATCTCGCGCAAGATGCGGTCGGCGATCTCGCGGTGCTTGGGGCTGAGTTTGGCCTCGAGCCCGGCGAACCAGGCCCGGGCCTCGGCGATCGAAACCTCGGAGGCCTCGCCGATATGGCGGCCGTTGATCTTGACCGCCAGGGCCTGGGGCTTCAGGCGATAGCCGCCGCAGGCCGGGCAGGGGGCCGAACCCTGGTAGCGCGATAATTCGTCGCGGATCCAGTTGCTTTCGGTCTCGCGCCAGCGCCGGGCGATATTGGGGATGACGCCTTCGAAGGGCTTCTGGGTGCGATAGCTGCGCGTGCCGTCATCGAAGCTGAGCGGGATGATCTCCTTGCCCGAGCCTTCAAGGATGATCCGGCGCATCTCCTCGGGCAGATCCTTCCACGGCGTGTCCATATCGGCGCCGAAATGGGCGGCGATGCTCGCCAGCGCCTGGGCGTAATAGGGCGAGGGCGGGGTTTGTCCCGACCACGGGGCGACGGCGCCGCGATTGAGGGTGCGGCTGGGATCGGGCACCACCAGCTCGGGGTCGAAATACAGCGTCACCCCCAGGCCGTCACAGGTCGGACAGGCGCCGAAGGGATTGTTGAACGAGAACAGCCGGGGTTCGATCTCGTCGATGGTGAAGCCGCTGACCGGGCAGGCGAAGCGGGCGGAAAAGGTGTGGCGCTCGCCCGAGACCGCGTCTTCGGCGAAGACCAGTCCATCGGAGAGCTCAAGGGCGGTTTCAAAGGAATCGGCCAGCCGGCTGGCGATATCGGCGCGGACCACCAGACGGTCGACCACCACCTCGATATCGTGCTTGATCTTTTTGTTGAGGGCGGGCACCTCGGGGATCTCATAGATCGTGCCATCGACCTTGACCCGGCTGAAGCCCTTTTTCTGCAGCTCGGCCAGTTCCTTCTTGAACTCGCCCTTGCGGCCGCGCGCCACCGGGGCCAGCAGATAAAGCCGGGTGCCTTCGGGCAGGGCCAGGGTGCGATCGACCATCTGGCTGACCGTCTGGCTTTCGATCGGCAGGCCGGTGGCCGGGGAATGGGGAACGCCGATGCGCGCCCACAGCAGGCGCATGTAGTCGTGGATCTCGGTCACGGTGCCGACGGTCGAGCGCGGATTGCGCGAGGTGGTCTTCTGCTCGATGGAAATCGCTGGCGACAGCCCCTCGATCGAATCCACATCGGACTTTTGCATCATCTCCAGGAACTGGCGGGCATAGGCCGACAGGGATTCCACATAGCGCCGCTGGCCTTCGGCATAGATCGTGTCAAAAGCGAGACTCGATTTCCCCGAACCCGACAGCCCGGTGATCACGACCAGTTTGTCGCGGGGCAAGGTCACATCGACATTGCGAAGGTTGTGTTCGCGCGCACCGCGCACGCGGATTTCCTGGGTGCTCATGGCTGCCTTCGAAGAATATGGAATGAATAAACCATCGGCTGATACTTAACGTCTGACTAGGCGGTTTGCACCTCCCGCAAACACCTGTAATTTTGCGCCATTTTCGCCCTATTATTCGAAACGAAATTTCGCCTAAAATGTGTAATAGGTCATTTCTCGATAGGCTGCCCATCAAGAAGGCGGATTGCCTTTTTTATGGTCGCCGGTTGCAAACAAAACTTCGGGAATTCTAAGAATTGCGCAAAGGGATGGACCTATTGTAACAAGCATGATCAGCAGTGCGGGACCGGGACCGGCCGACCTTGGCCGTAGTCGCCTGAGAGAGGCGCCCGTCCCGGAACTATCAACCCACACGAAACCGATGAAAAAGCGCCAGGGAGTTTGGGGGGCGCTAAAAAAGGGGGTAGGGTGGCTTACTTTCTACAGCAATTGATCAACGGGCTTACGCTCGGAGCGATCTACGGCCTGATCGCCATTGGCTATACAATGGTGTACGGCATTATCGGCATGATCAACTTCGCCCATGGCGAAATCTACATGATCGGTGCCTTCCTCACGGTGATCTGCTTTGTGTTGCTGGGGGGGCCGGAGTTCGCCAGCGTTCCCTTGGCCCTGCTGCTGATCCTCGTGGTCTCGATGGTCTTCACCGCCGCCTATGGCTGGACGGTGGAGCGCCTGGCCTACCGGCCCTTGCGCGGATCCTTCCGCCTCGCGCCGCTGATTTCGGCGATCGGCATGTCCATCGCCCTGCAGAATTATGTCCAGATCACCCAGGGCGCCCGCGTCAAGCCGATCCAACCGGTGATCCGCGGCGGGTTCGAGGTGTTCAATCAGGGCGGGTTCGCCGTTCAAATCAGCTACTTGCAGATCTTCATCTGGATTTTGACCATCGGTCTGATGATGGGCTTCACCTATGTGATCACCCAGACCTCGATGGGCCGCCAGCAAAGAGCCTGCGAGCAGGACCGCAAGATGGCCTCGCTGATCGGCGTCAACGTCGACCGCACCATTTCGCTGACCTTCGTCATCGGCGCCCTTTTGGCCGCCGTCGCCGGCTTGATCACCACGCTTTATTACGGCGTGATCGACTTCTATATCGGCTTCCTGGCCGGCATGAAGGCCTTCACCGCGGCGGTGCTGGGGGGGATCGGATCGCTGCCCGGGGCCATGCTGGGCGGCTTGCTGATCGGCCTGATCGAGGCCTTCTGGTCGGCCTATTTCACCATTGAATACAAAGATGTGGCTACCTTTGGCATTCTGGTTCTGGTGCTCATCTTCAAACCCACCGGCTTCCTTGGCAAACCCGAAGTGGAGAAGGTGTGATGGCGCAAGCTCCCCTCAACGCCAAAGCCGGCGCTGGCGCCGGCGGGTTGCAGATCGGCTGGGTGAACGTTCCCAAGCTGATCAAGGAATCCCTGATCACCGCCGCCCTGGCCGCGGTCTTGTTCCTGCCCTTCATCGCCCTTCACGCCACCAGCTCGGGCGCCGGGCTGTTCATCGAGCAGCGCTGGGAGACCTGGGGCTGGTCGGTGCTGACGGTGTTTATCGGCCGCATCGCCCTGGTCATCTGGCGCGACAATCCGTCCAACCGCCTGCACGACGCCCTGCTCAAGAGCGTGGTCATGCCCGTTGGCGGCTTCTTCCGCCGCAACATGGCCTTCATCGGTCTGGCCGCCCTGGTTCTGGCCATCGTTTTTCCGATCACGCCGTTTAGCAATCGCTATTATGTCGATGTCGCCACCACCTGGATGATCTACATCATGCTGGGCTGGGGGCTGAATATCGTTGTCGGTCTGGCCGGGCTTCTCGATCTCGGCTATGTCGCCTTCTATGCGGTCGGCGCCTATTCCTACGCCCTGCTGTCGCAGACCTTCGGCTGGTCGTTCTGGGTCTGCCTGCCGCTGGCCGGCGTTTTCGCCGCCTTCTTCGGCGTCGTCCTCGGCTTCCCGGTCTTGCGGTTGCGCGGCGATTATCTGGCCATCGTCACCTTGGGCTTTGGCGAGATCATCCGCGTCGTCTTGCTGAATTGGTACGCGGTGACCAACGGTCCCGACGGCATCAGCGGCATCGAGCGTCCCAGCTTCTTCGGCCTGGATTTCGCCCGGACCGCGCCCGAGGGCGGCGAGACCTTCCACCAGTTCTTCGGCATCTCCTATTCGCCCGACCACCGGGTGATCTTCCTGTTCTATCTGATCCTGGCCCTGGCGGTTCTGACCAACATCTTCACCGGGCGCATCCGCCGGCTGCCGGTCGGCCGGGCCTGGGAAGCCCTGCGCGAAGACGAGATCGCCTGCCGTTCGCTGGGCATCAACCCGACCAACGTCAAGCTGTCGGCCTTCGCCCTCGGCGCCATGTTCGGCGGTTTCGCCGGATCGTTCTTCGCTACCCGCCAGGGCTTCATCAGCCCGGAAAGCTTCACCTTCATGGAAAGCGCGGTGATCCTGGCGATCGTCGTTCTCGGCGGCATGGGAAGCCAGATCGGCGTGGTCATCGCCGCCTTCTTCCTGGTGGTGTTGCCCGAGGTGTTCCGCGAGTTCGATCAGTTCCGCATGTTCTTCTTCGGCGCGGCGATGGTCGCGGTGATGGTTTGGCGGCCGCGCGGCCTGCTGTCGTACCGCGATCCGACCATCCTCTTTGAGAAGATCAAGCACAGGCTTGCCAAGCAGGGGGGCAAGGCATGAGCATCGCCACCATGATTCCGGGGGTCGAGGGCTCGACCGCCCTGCCGGCGACGACCGATCGCAGTGTTCTGCTTGAAGTCGACCATCTGACCATGCGCTTTGGCGGGCTGGTGGCGATCGACGATCTGTCCTTCGTCGCCCATAACCGGGAAATCACCTCGATCATCGGGCCGAACGGCGCGGGCAAGACCACCGTGTTCAATTGCCTGACCGGTTTTTACAAGCCGACGGTCGGCCGCCTGACCCTGCATCATCCGCAAAAGCAGCGGACGTTCTATCTGGAACGGATGGAGGGCTTCCGCGTCGCCCAACAGGCCCATGTCGGGCGCACCTTCCAGAATATCCGGTTGTTTGGCCAGATGTCGGTTCTGGAAAACCTGATCGTCGCCCAGCATAACGCCCTGATGTCGGCGTCGAAGTTCTCGCTGGCCGGGCTGCTCAATCTGCCGGTCTATCGCCGGGCCGAGCGCATCGCCATCGAGCGGGCGGCCTATTGGCTTGATCGGGTCGGGCTGACGGCGCGGGCCGATTGGGACGCCCAGAACCTGCCCTATGGCGACCAGCGCCGCCTGGAAATCGCCCGGGCGATGTGCACAGAACCGGTGGTTCTCTGCCTTGACGAACCCGCCGCCGGCCTTAATCCCCGTGAATCCCTTGATCTCAACGACCTTCTGCGGGCGATCCGCGACGAACACGGCATCGGGCTTTTGCTGATCGAACACGACATGAGCGTGGTCATGGGCATCTCCGACCACATCGTCGTGCTCGACCACGGCCGCAAGATCGCCGATGGCGATCCGAAGTCGGTGCGCGAGGATCCGGCGGTGATCAAGGCCTATCTGGGCGAGGAGGAGGACGAGGATCTGCCGCCCGAAGTGGCGGCCGATCTGGGCCATATCCTGGGACCGGACAAGGGGAAGGGGAGCCGGACCGATGGCTGAACCGATTCTAAGCATCGAAGGCGTACACACCTATTACGGCAAGATCGAAGCCCTGAAGGGCGTCGATGTCGTCGTCAATCGCGGCGAGATCGTCACCCTGATCGGCTCGAACGGCGCGGGTAAGACCACCTTGCTGATGACCGTCTGCGGCGATCCGCGCGCCCGCCAGGGCCGGGTGATCTTCGAAGGCCGCGACATCACGGCGATGCCCACCGACCAGATCGTGCGCTTGGGCATCGCCCATTCGCCGGAAGGGCGGCGGATCTTCGGGCGGATGTCGGTCTTCGAAAACCTGCAGATGGGCGCCCTGACCGCCGACCCCAAGCATTTCGACGAGGATATCCGCAAGGTCTATGACCTGTTCCCCCGGCTCAAGGAACGGCGCGACCAGCGCGGCGGCACGCTGTCGGGCGGCGAGCAGCAGATGCTGGCCATCGGCCGGGCGCTGATGAGCCGGCCGCGCCTGCTGTTGCTTGACGAACCCTCGCTGGGGCTGGCGCCTTTGGTCGTGCGCCAGATCTTCGCCGCGATCAAGGAGGTCAACGAGCGCGAGGGCATGACCATTTTCCTGGTCGAGCAGAACGCCTTCCATGCGCTGAAGCTTGCCCACCGCGCCTATGTCCTGCTGACCGGTCAGGTGGCGTTGAGCGGCAGCGGGGCGGAACTGCTGGCCAATCCCGAGATCCGCGCCGCCTATCTGGAAGGAGGCCACTGATGGAAACCCTGCTTGGCTCCTCGCTGCAGGTCTTCTTGCTGTTCACGCTGATCATGGTCGGCTGGATCGCCTATATGACCGGACAGGCCCTGGGCGGAACCTGGAAGCCATCCTGGCATCTGTTGCCCTACGGTATTCTGCTCAGCATGGCCAACCGCTTTTTCGTCTTCGCGTTGTTCGACGGCCATCTTCTTTCCTTGACGGGTTTCCTTATTGGGACGACCCTTTTGACTGCGATCAGCTTCCTGGCCTATCGCATGACCCTGGTCCGCAAGATGATCAGCCAGTACCCCTGGCTGTATGAACGGACCGGTTTGTTGAGCTGGCGGGACAAAGCCTAGGCTGACAGCGGTTCTTCTGCGGGCCCGAAGACGCCCGTTTCCTTTCTCGCGACGCGGGGTTCCCGTAATGCGGGCGATGAAGGGGGCGAATTCTCCTACCGGGGATCCCGTTCGGGAGCCCCAGGCCTTAGGGCGCCCTGGGAAAGCGCGCCCTACCGCGGGTGACTCCCGGATCTGCTTTCCCGCGCGTCCTCAAGGGGCGCGGGGGGGATCCGGGGCATAACGGGTATCGCAAGGATACCCGGATTGGGGATCGGGCCGGGTGGGTCCGCTTTTCCCCAAGATCTCGATGCGTCCACTTCTGAGAAGGGAGAGTGGTTCAAATGAATAAGTTCCAGACCGGGCTTTTGGCGGCGACCGCCGCGTTCGCGATGGGCGTGGGAAGCGCCCAGGCGGATATCACCGTGGGTGTCGCCGGGCCGATGACGGGTCAGTACGCCTCCTTCGGCGAGCAGCTTGCCAAGGGCGCCGAACAGGCGGTCAAGGACATCAACGCCAAGGGCGGTGTGCTTGGCGAGAAGCTGGTGCTGAAGAAGGGCGATGACGCCTGCGATCCCAAGCAGGCCGTCGCCGTCGCCAACCAGTTCGTCAACGACAAGGTGGTCTTCGTCGCCGGCCATTTCTGCTCGGGATCGTCGATCCCGGCCTCGGCCGTCTACAACGAAGAAGGCATCGTGCAGATCTCTCCGGCTTCGACCAATCCGAAGCTGACCGAGCAGGGCTTCGAGAACGTCTTCCGCACCTGCGGCCGTGACGACCAGCAGGGTCCGACCGCCGGCGATTTCCTCAAGGCCCATTTCCCCGGCCAGAAGATCGCCATCATCCACGACAAGACCGCCTATGGTAAGGGCCTTGCCGACGAGACCAAATCGGCCCTCAACAAGGCCGGCGTGCAGGAGGCCCTGTACGAGGCGATCACCGCCGGCGAAAAAGACTATTCCGCCCTGGTGACCAAGCTGAAGAACGAAGGCATAAAGATCATCTATCTTGGTGGCTATCACACCGAGGCCGGGCTGATCATCCGCCAGGCCAAGGAGCAGGGTCTTGACGCCCGCATCGTCTCCGGCGACGCCCTGGTCTCTTCGGAATTCGCCTCGATCGCCGGTCCCGCCGGGGACGGCACGCTGTTCACCTTCTCGCCCGATCCGCGCAAGAACCCGGAAGCCGCCGCCGTGGTGAAGTCGTTCACCGACGCCGGTTACAACGCCGAAGGCTATACCCTCTACACCTACGGCGCCGTCCAGGCCTGGGCCCAGGCCGTGGAGAAGGCCAAGTCGACCGATGTCGACAAGGTGGCCAAGGCGCTCAAGTCCGGCCAGTTCTCGACCGTTCTCGGCCCCATCGGCTTTGACGCCCAGGGCGACGTGTCGGCCCCGGGCTACGTCATGTACGAATGGAAGGGCGGCAACTACGACTACTTCAAGAACTAAACCGCTCTCTGGTTTGGTTGCCAAAGACCCGGCGGGGCATCCCCCTCGCCGGGTTTTTGACTTTTTTCTGGTGAAATAAACCGGCGAATGGGGCTAAATGGGCCTTCGATCCGGTGAGCCTTCTGGCGCTCCGGCCTTTTCTTTTGCGTTAATCGGGTGAGGTAAGGTCACATGGCAGGTTCGGTCAACAAGGTCATTCTGATCGGCAATCTGGGCAAGGATCCCGAAACCCGCACCTTCCAAAACGGCGGCAAGGTCACCAACCTACGCATCGCCACCTCGGAAACCTGGAAGGACCGCCAGAGCGGCGAACGCCGCGAACGCACCGAATGGCATCAGGTGGCGGTTTTCGGCCCTTTGGCCGACATCGCCGAACGCTACTTGCGCAAGGGCTCGAAGGTCTATCTCTGCGGCTCGCTGCAGACCCGCAAATGGCAGGACCAGCAGGGCCAGGACCGCTACACCACCGAGATCGTGCTGCAGGGGCCGGGCGCCGAGATGACCATGCTTGATGGCAAGCCCGGCGCCGGCGACGACTACCAGGGCGGGGCTGGCGCGGGCGGCGGCTATGGCCAGGGCGGGGGCGGCTATGGCGCTGGCGCCGGGGCGGCCGCCGGTGGCGGTTATGGCGGCGGCGCGGCCGGTGGCGGCCGTCAGGGCTGGGATACGGCGCCGGCGAGCGGGCCCGCCGGGGGCCCGGTCGATATGGACGACGATATTCCCTTTTAAGGCTCCTCGGCTCCACCCCAGGCCTTCTCCCTTGGCCACGCCCGGTCTTGTTCTCGAAAAAACAAGGTTCTTCAAAGCCTTGCCCTTTATGGGGCCGGGTACTCGACGATTGCCGGGGGCAGGGTGTTCTGGTAGAGTGCCGCAGCGCGAAAAGGTCGCGGCCGGCTGCGTTCGCAGCCGGCTGATCGGCCTGATTATCCGATGCCCGACCGCCCCTGGCTGGCGCTGGCATCCCCCTATTTCCGGCCCCGCCCAGGTCGCCCCAAGGTCGGGGTCAGGGCCGGTCCTCATGGAAGCGTTCAGCGTTGAGCACCAATACGCCTAAACCCATCGACCTGGATATCTCGCCGGTCTCCATCGAAGACGAGATGAAGCGCAGCTATCTTGATTACGCGATGAGCGTGATCGTCAGCCGCGCCCTTCCCGATGTCCGCGACGGCTTGAAGCCCGTTCATCGGCGCATCCTCTATTCGATGAAGGAAAGCGGCTACGAGTTCAACAAGCCCTATCGCAAATCGGCGCGCATCGTCGGTGACGTGATGGGTAAATATCACCCCCACGGCGACCAATCGATCTATGACGCCATGGTCCGCATGGTGCAGAATTTCGCCATGCGCCTGCCGCTGATCGATGGCCAGGGCAACTTCGGATCGATGGACGGCGACCGCGCCGCGGCCATGCGATACACCGAGGCCCGCATGGCCAAGGCCGCCCACAGCCTGCTTGACGATATCGACAAGGAAACCGTCGACTTCCAGCCCAACTACGACGAAACCACCCGCGAGCCGATCGTTCTGCCGGCGCGCTTCCCCAATCTGCTGGTCAACGGCGCGGGCGGCATCGCCGTGGGCATGGCGACCAACATCCCGCCGCATAATCTGGGCGAGGTGATCGACGCCTGTTGCGCCATGATCGACAATCCCGCCGTCACCGCCGAGGAACTGCTTGAACTGGTTCCCGGGCCGGACTTCCCGACGGGGGGCACCATCCTCGGGCGCTCGGGCGTGCGCGCCGCCCATCTGACCGGGCGCGGCTCGGTCATCATGCGCGGCCGCACCCATTTCGAAGATATTTCGGGCGGCCGCCAGGCCATCATCGTCACCGAGGTTCCCTACCAGGTCAACAAGGCCTCGATGGTGGAGAAGATCGCCGAGCTGGTGCGCGAGAAGAAGCTTGAGGGCATCTCCGATATCCGCGACGAGTCCGATCGTCGCGGCGTGCGGGTGGTGATCGAGGTCAAGCGCGACGCCATGGCCGAGGTCGTGCTCAACCAGCTGTTCCGCTACACGCCGCTGCAGACCAGTTTCGGCGTCAATATGCTGGCGCTCAATGGCGGCAAGCCCGAATTGCTGGCCTTGCGGCCGATCATCGAGGCCTTCATCACCTTCCGCGAGGAGGTGATCCGCCGCCGTACGATTTTCGAGCTGGGCAAGGCGCGCGAGCGGGCCCACACCCTGGTCGGTCTGGCCATCGCCGTGGCCAATCTCGATCCGGTGATCAAGCTGATCCGCGAGGCGCCCGATCCCCAGGCCGCCCGCGAAGGGCTGATGGCCCGCGACTGGCCGGCCATGGATGTCGAGCCGCTGATCAAACTGATCGACGAGCCGGGGCGGATGGTGATCGACGGGGTTTATCGCCTGTCGGAGATCCAGGCCCGCGCCATCCTTGATCTGCGTCTGCATCGCCTGACCGGCCTGGAGCGCGACAAGCTCCATGGCGAATTGATCGAGATCGGCCAGCAGATCGAGGAATACCTTCATATCCTGCGCTCGCGCGCCCGGCTGTTCGAGATCATGCGCGCCGAGCTGGTCGAGATGAAGGAGGCCTATGCCACCCCCCGGCGGACGACGCTGGAGGAGAACGAGTTCGAGCATGACATCGAGGACCTGATCCAGCGCGAGGAGATGGTCGTCACCGTCACCAACACCGGCTATATCAAGCGGGTACCGCTGACCACCTATCGCGCCCAGCGCCGCGGCGGCCGGGGGCGGGCGGGCATGTCGATGCGCGACGAGGATTTCGTGACGACGATCTTCGTCGTCAATACCCACGCGCCGCTGCTGTTCTTCTCGTCGGACGGCATGGTTTACAAGATGAAGGTCTATCGCCTGCCGCTGGGCACCCCCCAGGCGCGCGGCAAGGCCATGGTCAACATCATGCCGCTGAACGAGGGCGAGCGGATCACCACGGTGATGCCGCTGCCCGAGGACGAGGGGGCCTGGGACCAGCTCGACGTGATGTTCGCCACCGAAACCGGCAATGTCCGGCGCAACCGCTTGTCGGACTTCACCAATGTGATGTCCAACGGCAAGATCGCCATGAAGCTGGACGAGGGCGACCATCTGATCGGGGTGGCGACCTGCACCGACGAGCAGGACGTGCTGCTGACCACCAATCTCGGCAAGGCCATCCGCTTTGCCGTGGGCGACGTGCGGGTGTTCGCCGGACGGACCTCGACGGGCGTGCGCGGCATCCGTCTGGCCGAGGACGACCGGGTTAACCGCCTGTCGATCCTGGGCCATGTCGAGGCCTCGGCCGAGACCCGCGCCGCCTATCTCAAACAGGCCAGCGCCCTGCGCCGGGCCAGTGGCGAGACCGAGGGCGAGGATGACAGCACCCTGGACGCCGAACCCGGCGTTCTGTCGGCCGAGGAGTTCGAGGATCTGCGCCAGCGCGAGGAATTCCTGCTGACCGTCACCTCGCGCGGCTTTGGCAAACGCACCTCGGCCTATGAGTACCGGGTGACCGGACGCGGCGGCCAGGGTATCGCCAATATCGAGATGAGCGAGCGCAACGGCACCGTGGTCGCCGCCTTCCCGATCGCCAATGAGGATCAGGTGATGATGATCACCGACGGCGGGCAGTTGATCCGCATGCCGGTGAACGACGTGCGCATCGCCGGCCGCAAGACCCAGGGCGTGACCCTGTTCCGCCTGTCCGACGACGGCGAGCACGTGGTCTCGGTCGCCCGGCTTCCCGAAATGAACGGCAATGGCGATGACGGCGAAGGCGACGACGAAACGCCTGACGAGTCCTTGGCCGAGGATGCCAACGGGGGGAGGGACGAGAGCGGGGAAGCGTCCGGCCTCCCGCCCGCGGGCCAATCCCCCGAACGGAACGGGGATGATGCCGACTGAACGCATCGCGGTTTATCCGGGGACCTTCGACCCGGTCACCAACGGTCATCTCGACATCATCAGCCGGGCGGCGCGGCTGGTTGATCGTCTGACCGTTGGCGTCGCCGTCAATGCCGGCAAGGGCCCGCTGTTTTCGCTCGAGGAACGGGTGGAGATGGTGCGGGTGGCGGTTGACAAGCTGCCGACCAACGGGGCGACGATCACCGTCGTCCCGTTTGCCAATCTGCTGATGGATTTCGCCTGTGCCCAGGGAGCCTCGATGATCTTTCGCGGGCTGCGGGCGATTTCCGATTTTGAATACGAATTTCAGATGTGCGGCATGAATTCCCGCCTTAATTCCAAGGTGGAGACGGTTTTTTTGATGGCCTCGGAACGCAGCCAGTTCATCTCGTCGCGCTTCGTCAAGGAAATCGGCCGTCTTGGCGGGGATATCGGCGGCTTCGTCCCCGCCCATGTCCGCGATCGCTTGCTCGACCGCTTCGAGGAAGACGCCGAATCCGCCTGAGCCAAGCCCCCTCCCTCCCTCAAGAGGTCAAGGAAACGCCATATGCGCCGCATCCTGATCAGTTTATTCGCTCTACTCGCCTGCATGGGAACTGTCATGACCGACACCAAGGCCGCCGACCCTGAAAACACCCTCTACATGGACCTCAAAGATGGTCGCGTGGTGATCGAGCTGCGGCCCGATCTTGCGCCCAAGCATGTGGAGCGCATCAAGCTGCTGGTCCGCAAGGGCTTTTACGATGGCACGCCGTTCCATCGGGTGATCGATGGCTTCATGGTCCAGGGCGGCGACCCGACCGGGACCGGCCGTGGCGGCTCCGATCTGCCCGATCTGCCCGCCGAGTTCAGCCCGCCGTCGAAGGCCCGCCATCTGCGCGGCGTGACCTCGATGGCCCGCACCGCCGATCCCGACAGCGCCAACAGCCAGTTCTTCATCATGCTGGCCCCGTCGTCGCATCTGGATGGCCAGTACACCATCTGGGGCCAGGTGACCAAGGGCATGGACTTCGTGGACATGATCAAGAAGGGCGATTCGCGGGCCAATGGCTCGGTGAGCGATCCCGACCGCATCGTCAAGGTTCAGGTCGCCGCCGACGTGAAGTAGGATTTCCCCACGGAGGGCGTCCCGGGCGCGGTCGCGCCATGGGAGGCCCCCTTGGGAAACCAGCCTTTTCGGGTCTTGTCGCTATCAAGGTTGACAAGAGCGCCGAAAACGGAAATACATGCCGCCTGCCCGCGCCGGCACCAGACGGACCGCGGATTAGAGTTGACGTTATATAACAAGACTTTCGAGCCCGTAGCTCAGCTGGTAGAGCAGTTGACTTTTAATCAACGGGTCACGCGTTCGAATCGCGTCGGGCTCACCACTCTAAGCCCCTGATATGAAACCCATATCGGGGGCTTCTTAATTGAACGAACAGAGAACATTTCCGCTCTGTCCAACTTTGAAAAAGTTGGACATCCAACTCATTCGTTCTTAGCGCGTTCTCTTAAAGTCTTTGGAACGTCTCCAAAGTCGCCAAGGCGGCGATGTCGTTGCCCATTGCCAGACGCTTATGGGCGGCTGCGGCGGCCAGATCCGAACTGGCCACCAGATAGCGGTTGATGATCGTGGTCACGCTTTTGGGGGTGTGTCCGGTGATGCCGGCGATCTGCAAGACCGTACAGCCAGCGATGGCCAGTTCGGTCACCGCCGTATGGCGCAAATGCATGAATTGAAGGTCGAGCATGGCGACGCTGGATCCGTCATCGAGGAAGAAGGTGTGCCACAGGTCGGCCGCCTTGCTGCGGATCTCGGCGAAGACGTGGCGGAAGTGATCTTCCCGCCACGGCTGGTTGGTGGAGTCGCACAGCAACAGGGTTGCGGTGGTGGTGCTTCCGATCTTGCGGGCCTTCTGGCGATCGAGTTCGGCGTCGACGCGGCGTTGGACCCAGGGCGAATGCGGCACGGCGACCCGGGCCGACGTTTTGTTTTGGGTGACGTAGAAGACGCCATCGCGATAAGCGCCGCGCTTCATGGCCAGGATGTCGCCCTGGCGCTGGCCTATCCAGTGATTGATGGCGACGGCCGTGCCCACCGAATGCCATCCCATGCGGTCGGCGACTTCAACGAACAGCGATACGGCATCGACCGGCCAGAGCTTGCCGGAGAAGGGGAGGCTGATCAGCCCGGGGTTCTTGGCGACATTCGTCGCAACCATCTGTTCGCGGACCGCATGGGTTAGCAAGATTCGCAACATGGTTATTACGGCGTTGGCCTTAGCGGGGGTTTTGACCCGCATGCCATCGTAAAGCTTCTGAACGCGCTGGGCGCCGATGGCGCCCACCGGCGCGTCACCAGCCCAGGCTTCGATCACCTGATGTGCTTTTCATAGCCGATGCGGGTTTTCGGATGCGTGGGGTAGAAACGCGAGCGGCGATAACGCACGATCAAATCGCCGATCGTGCCCGGCTGGGGACCGTGCGGCGGGCACTTCACTCCCAAGCGGATCGCCGCCGGCGAGGGAGGGGCGCCACTGCGCCATGTATCCAGCTCGGCATTGAGCTGTTCGGCCCGGGTGATCGCGGCCGACAGATCATCTGGCAGGCGTTCCGATCGCCAGCCCAGGGCCCGCACCGTCGCCGACGGCTGCCAGAAATACCGCGCCCCCGGCTTCTCGACGAAATAGCGGACCTTGAGCTTGGCCATGGGGACATCCTTTTTGCGCGTGGGAAGGCGGTGCAATAAGCGGTGCTTGCCGCCGCTGACGGGGTTTGCCGATCGATGATGCTCAAGGGTAGCCGGACGGCGCGAGTGGTGGTGTTGAAGTGTATATACAGCCAGGAGAGTTGCGGGTGCCGGGCAGGGCGATCAGATCGGCGATGGTGGTGCAGGCGGCCTTCGGCATGCAGTGACTCGGCGAAATCGGCGGTCGACGTTGTCATCCCATCGACCTTGGGCGGCGGTGAAGATAAGCAGAGCCGGCGCGCCGATGACACGGATCAAGCTTTCGCCTTCGAACAGAAAGGTAGTGATGGCGTTCATGATTAAACCTCCGGGTGGACGGACGTTGGGGATTTTGGACCCGGCAAATAATGCGCACGATTACACATCTCCGCTTGACTGGGTGTGCTATCGTGCGTATAAAATGAGCGTTCCAAAGGAGAGTTGGTATGGACAGTCGAGAAGTCGTCAAGCGGTTGAAGGCCGATGGATGGAGGGTGGTTGATCAGCCGGGGAGCCACCTGCAACTGAAGCATCCCATCAAACGCGGCCGCGTCACTGTCCCCCACCCCGAAAAGGATCTAAAGCCTGGAACTCTCCGTTCTATCGAGAAGCAAAGCGGGGTCTCTATGAGAAAAACCTAAAATAAAGGTACTGTAAACTCTACCGATTCCCCTGAAAGGTATTCGGTAAAGGTACCATAGAGGATATATATCATGAACTATACTTACGCCGTTGTAATCGAAACCGATGACCTTGGCGGGTTTAGCGCCTTTTTCCCCGATCTTCCCGGCTGCGTCGGAGCGGGGGATAGCGTGGAAGCGTGCTTTCAAGATGCTCTGGACGCACTTGCACTGCATCTTGCAGGTATGATCGAAGATGGTGACAGCCTGCCCGCCCCCACCCCTTTGTCTGATGTCGAAGTCGATCCCGATATTCAGGTGGCGGCTATTCTGTTGGCTTCGGTTCCCGTAACGGGGCGGACGATGCGTGTGAACATCACCATGGATGCAACACTCGTGGCCGCCATTGATGGCGTGACATCCAACCGAAGCGCCTGGCTGGCCGATGCCGCCTTGCGCGCGTTGCGAAGCAATCGGTAGCACCTTTTCCGTCGTCGGCCGCCACCGCTTGGTGTTCACCTATCTGCCCCCTAACGCGACCAGGGCGACGCGGTTGTCAAGCTGGGCGGCCCATTTGTCTTCTCCGGCGGCATCCCGGGACAAGGCGGCGGGGGGCAACATGGCGTCCAGCCAGTGGTCGATCGCCGCCGGGTCCCAGCGTTCGCCGCTCATGCGGCCGAAGGCCGGAGGGGGAAAGCCCTGGGCTTCCAGGTCGCGGCGCTTGCGATAGAAGCATTCGACGGTGATGCCCAAACGGATGGCGACCTGGGCGCGATTCAGCAAGGTACGGTCGGACATGGCGGTTACTCCGCTGCTTTCGGACTGTGGGCCACCCGCTTTTCCAGAAAAGCGATCAGGGATCCGACGGTGTCGAAGCCCAGTTCGGGCAGACCACCGCTATCGGCATGCGGATCGACGATGAAGGGGGGCTGGTCGAGGTCGAATTCATCGGTCAGGAACCGGGCCAGATCGGCGGCCTCGGCGGGCTGGAGGGCCAGATCATTGGCAAAGCGGTCGTTGTCGTCTGGGCCCCTTACATCGCCAGCGCGACAGGATGGTGTGGTCACCGGGGTTGCCTCCTTGATCGGGCAACCGATCGCGCGGGCGCGGGACCTACGCACGGCCTTGACCGCCGGGTAAACGTCAACCTGGGGGCATCGGGAATTCTTCGCCCAGGATTTTTTCGCCGGAGTGGGCAAGAAGGCCGATCATCGGGACTTCTTCCTTCCAGCAACACGCTATGATTGGCGGTTTATCGTTTGTAAACGATAGCGAGGCCATCATCGGGTTCCGGTAGTCCGGTGAGGGCCGCTTGTCCCGGCGACCAAGACTTTCCGATATGTCGTGGCCTTGCGTTCCCTGCGGGCATGGGCAATTGTAGGGGAAGGGGGAGCGTGCCCCCAAACCGCTTCTTTCGAGGATCGACAGGCATGGCCGTACCAGAGCGCCCCCGCAGAACGTTCGCCATCGAGCGCACCATGCAGCGGCAGGCGATGAATCAGGCCCTTGGGTTGCCCATTACCGAGGGGGCGGTCGATGATCCCTCGACGCAAGCCGCTCTCCCGTCGCCGCTGATCGCCGAGCTTCTCAAGGAAGTCAAAGCCCTGCGCCAGGAAATCAAAGGCATGAAGGGGGTGGAGCGCAATCCGGTCGCCGCCTTCGGCGATGCCGATGAGGCCCATCTTCTGCGTATCGAGATCGCCCGGATGATCCGCTCGCTGGCCGCGGCCAAGCGCGAGATCGCCGAGATCAAGCACCCCTTGGCCGATGAGGACCGGGTGCAGCGCGCCACCTCGGAACTCGACGCCATCGTCGGCGCCACCGAACGCGCCACCCATCTGATCCTTGATGCCGCCGAAACCATCAATGAGCATGCCGAACGCATGTTGAAGGTTCTGGGCGAGGAAGACGAACTCGCTCCCCAGTTCCACGCCATCTCCAACGAAGTCTTCGTCATCATCGAAGCCTGTAATTTCCAGGATATCACCGGCCAACGCATCACCCGTGTCGTCAAGACGCTGGAATTCATCGAGGAACGGGTCAAGAAGATCATCGCCGACTGGGGCGCCGAGGCTTTCGCCGATCTGCCGCTGCCCAAGCTCGACACCATCCATTCCAGCGATGATCTGGTCGATGGTCCCCAGTTGGAGAACGAGGCGCTGAGCCAGGACGATATCGACTCGTTGTTCGGCTAGGGCGGCGGGCGGGACCCCCGGTCCCCGCATACCGCTCCAACAGGGGAACAGGCAAGTAAGTCGGTCTGGCGCTTCGCTTGGCAATGCCCGGGATTTGCTCTCGTCTTCCGATCTGGTGAATCTCGGGAAACCGGCGTCGCGGGGATAAGGAAACCAAGAGGGATGGATATGGTGGGGGATATTCGGCGGCGCGTCGGCAAAACCGGGCGCGTGGTCGCCTGGGGGCTGATGCTTGGCCTTGCCCTTGGCGGTTTGGGGGCCTGCTCCTATGTCAGCGTATTCCACGCCGCCAAGGATGCGGCCAAGGACTCGGCCGACGAGAAGGCCCACCGCGCCGATTGCGCGCGGATGCGCGAGGCGATGATCAATGCCATCGATCCCCGCGAGGCGCGGCGGCTGGAAGCCCGGCTGACGGCCCTGGAATGTCCGGCCCGCTAAAGGGAAGGGTGCGGGGAAGGGGAGGGAAGGCCATGGGCAAGGCGCCGACCATCGCAAGCAGAGCGCGGCGGGCGGCGTGGGGGCTGTCCCTGCTGGTGGTGCCGCTGCTGGCGGCTTGCGCCACCCGGCCCGGACAGGGCGCGGCGTTGCCGCCGCCGGCCCTTGATGCCACCTCGCCGGAAATCCTCCCCCCGGCCCCGCTTCCCCACCACGGGGTGGGCGACAGCTTCACCTTCGACAATCCCGAGGAAGTCTGGACGGTCAGCGCCATCGATGAAAAGGGGCGGCTGACATGGCGGAGCAGCCAGGGCGCCGAGCGGCTGTCGTCGGCCAACCCGCTGCTTCCCAGCTTATTCCACCGCTCGGCCGATGGCCGCAGCATCACCCGCTTCATCGACAAAGCCGACGGGCTTTTCCCGCTCAAGCGCGGGGTGAGCAACGGCTTCACCGAAGCCGCCGGGCTTGACGAGCCGCCCTACAGCCGGTCCTTCCTGTGGTCGTGCACCGTCCCGGCCGAGGAGAGGGTCACCGTTCCCGCCGGCACCTTCGATACCTTCCGCGTCGTCTGCGACCGCGACGACCGCCTGCGGGTGGTGTCATCCTATGCGCCGGCCGTTGGCTATGTGGTGCGCCGGGATCTGTTGCTTGAAGGTCAGCCCCCGGAAACCCGCTCGCTGATCGCCTATGTGACCACCCCGTCGCCAGCCCCCCCGCCATCCTCCGCCCCGCGCCCCGCGACCCGGGGCGCGGGGCAAGGCCAGGGGCTGGGCGACATCGAGGCCATGCCGCTCAGCCCGCCGCCCGCCCCGCCGGCGCCCCCCGATATCCCGTCCCACTCCCCGGCGGTGAGCGCGACGGATGAGCCCTATGAGACCCTGGTGATCTCCAGCGCCACCCATCCCGGTCCGCCGCCGACGACTGGCGCCGTCTTGCTGCAGCTGGCGGCTTATCGCAGCGAAGCCTTGGCTCGCCATGGTTGGGACAAGATGCGCGCCGATCATGGCGCGCTGATCGGGGATCTGACCCCGGTGATCCGCCAGATCGAGATTCCGGGAAAGGGAACCTACCATCGGCTGTTCGCCGGCCCGCTCGAGCCCGACCGGGCGCGCAGTCTATGCCGGGCCCTTCCCGAACTGGCCGGACACTGTGCGATCAGCCCGGCGGAATAACCTTTCGGCCCGCGGAGTTGGCGCCATGCGTTCGAGTGTTTTCGTTCTGGTTTTTCTAGTCGTCATCCTGGGGGCGGGACTGGGGGGCGGGGCGCTGTGGGCCCGCCACACCCTGGCTGAAAAAGACCGTCTGGTCGATTATCTGCTGGCCGATGTCGAACGCCTGCGCCAGTCCTCGTCCCGCCTTGCCGAAGAAAACAGCCAGTTGGCCCGTGATCTTGAAACGCTGCGCGCCGATCTCGCCAGCGAAAAACAGGCGCGCGCCGCTCAGCAAACCACCATCGAGGAAAGCATGGTTCCGCGTGAAATCGGCAGTAAAGCCGATTTTCCGGTAGAACGCGGCATGGCCCGCCCAGGCGAAAGCGTTTCCGACTTCGCAAAACGCGAGAAAACATCGGTGAGTGTTTTGAAGGCGCTCAATCCCTGGCTCGACGAGGCGAAACCGCTTCAACACTATCAAACGCTTTGGCTGCCGATCCGGCGCTGATGTTAATACCTCTTTGGTTTCTTCATGCTATCCTTCATCGTCGCGATCTGATCCGGATCGCTCGGGATTTGGTCTAATTGGGAGGCCCTGATGGCGGATTCCACCGATCGCGAACATCTTCTGAACTACCGCCATTTTATCGAGGACGTCGAGCAGGCGATCCGCGCCTCCAATCGGGAAATCATCGGGGCGAAGATTCCTGGGCTTGATCGCAAAAGCTTTTATCGGATGGCGATCACCGTGGCCAAGCTGCGCGCGGCCTATCTGGATGCGGTGCTGCATGTCGATTGGGACGGTTGTTCCGAAGGGCTGGCCAAGGTCAAGGCGCGCCGCGCCCTTTACGAAGAGGCCAAGGCCGGCTTCGAGGCCCTGCAGCACGCCATCGAACGCGGCTATATCAACGTCGTCGAAGCCCAGCCCTGAAGATCAACGCCCGGCCTTGATCACGGCTTGTGACGGGCGCGCCATTCGGCCGGGGGATCGAAGGTGCCCTGCCACAGGCCGACGGCGGCCGAACGGGCCTTGGCCACGGCCGCCGCGAAGCTGGGATCCGTAGTCGCTGGCAAGGCCCAGCCCAATTCGACCAGGGTGCGGTTGATCTGCCGCCCGCCGGCGTAGCACAGGGCCACCAGCCCCCCTTTGTCGTCTTTTTCCGTCCCTTGGCAGATAACCTTCTTGTTCTTGGAAAGCTCGACCAGGACATAGGCCGCCCAACGCCCGCAATCCCAGGGTTTTCCCGCCGGCGTCGTGCAGGTCTGCGCCGAACTGGGCGCGTCGATCGCCGCCAGGGTGATCGCCGTTCCCCCCTGACAGCGGCCATAGGCCCTTTTGCCGCCGATGGTCAGATGCCCGGCATCGATGACGCAGGCCTCGCCGATCACGTCCGCCCGCGCCGTCGCCGGCAGGCTCGCCAATAAAATGACCCCTCCCAGCAGGCCCAGAGTCCGTCCGCCCAGTCGCCATGCCGCCATGCGTTTTCCTTCCGCGAACCGTCCCGGCGCCTTTTCCCTCGGCGGCCGGGAAGAGTAGTTTATCATATCCCGGTGCGAACCGCCCTGGTTCGCGCCCGTCCACCCGCCCCCCGATCCCGAGGAAGACCGATGACCGCCTCTCCCGCGCGCCCCCCCACCGGCAAAACCAGCAAAAAGCGGGCGGAGAAAGCCAGACGCATGACCTTTGGCGCCCGCCTACGCACGTATTTCTTCGCCGGCGTTCTGGTTACGGCGCCGATCGCCATCACCTTCTTCGTCGCCTGGACCTTCATCGAATTCGTCGATCGCAAGGTGGTGGGCAATCTGCCCCAGGCCTATCAGGTCGATCTGCCGGTTCCCGGGATCGGCCTGCTGTTGCTGGTGGTGTTGCTCACCATCATCGGCGCCTTCACCGCCGGATATCTGGGGCGGCTGCTGGTTCGCTTCGGCGAGGGGCTGGTGCAAAGGGTGCCCGTGGTCCGCAGCATCCATGGCGCCCTCAAGCAGATCATCGAGACCATCCTCGCCCAGCAGTCCTCGGCCTTCCGTCAAGTCGTGCTGGTGGAATATCCGCGACGCGGAATGTGGGCGCTTGGTTTCATCACCGGGGTGACGGAAGGCGAGGTGCAGAACCTGACCGAGGACGAGGTGATCAACGTCTTTTTGCCGACCACCCCCAATCCGACCAGCGGCTTTTTGCTGTTCGTCCCACGCCAGGATCTGGTGGTCCTCGACATGTCGGTCGAGGACGGCATCAAGATGATCATCTCGGGCGGCATCTTCACGCCCGCCGACCGCCGGCCCAAGGAGGTGCGCAAGGTTCCCCTGGTCACCGCCTCGCCCGAGGACGATCCAATCCAAGGAAGCCTCTCCGTCAAAAAAAATCCTGTGCCAACAGAGGTTTAACCAGAGCGCAGCGTGCGCACCGCGGCGTCGCGTTCGAACAGATACAGCAGAACGCGCAGCGCCGCGCCATGGGGGCCGGCCAGATCGGGGTCGGTCTCGACGATCACCTCGGCCTGCTTGCGGGCGATGGCGAGCAGGTCTTCGGCGAGCAGCGGATCGATCAGCCGGAAGACCGGCAGGCCGCTTTGGCGGGTGCCCAGAACCTCGCCGGCGCCGCGCAGCCGCAGATCCTCTTCGGCGATCTCGAAGCCGTCGTCGGTGCGGCGCATGGTCTCCAGGCGGGCGCGGGCGGTTTCCCCCAAGGGCGGGGCATAGAGCAACAGGCAGGTCGAACGCCCGCCGCCCCGGCCGATGCGGCCGCGCAACTGGTGTAGCTGGGCAAGGCCGAAGCGCTCGGCGTGTTCGATCACCATCACCGTGGCGCTTGGCACATTGACGCCGACCTCGATCACCGTCGTCGCCACCAACAGATCAAGCCCGTTCCCGGAAAAGGCCTCCATCACCGCGTCTTTTTCGCCGGGCTTCATCCGGCCGTGGACAAGGCCGACCCGGGGGCCGAGGCGTGGCCCCAGCCTGTCGGCAAGCAGGGCTTGGCGATCGACGGCGGCGGCCATGTCGCCGGTTTCCGAGTCCTCGATCAGCGGGCAGACCCAATAGACCTTGGCCCCGCCGTCGATGGCGCGGGCGACGGCGGCGATCACGTCGTCCAGGCGGTCGATCGGCAGCACCCGGGTATCGGCGGGAAGCCGCCCCGGCGGCTTTTCATCAAGCCGCGAGATATCCATGTCGCCGTAATGGGTGAGCGTCAGGGTGCGCGGGATCGGCGTGGCGGTCATCACCAACACGTCGACCGCCCGGCCCTTGTCCGACAGCGCCAGACGCTGGTGAACGCCAAAGCGATGCTGTTCATCGACCACCACCACGGCGAGGGCGGCGAAGACCACGTCGTCTTGGAACAGGGCGTGGGTGCCGACCAGGATATCGATCTCGCCCGCCGCCAGGGCCTCGAGCAGGGCGGCGCGCGCCCGCCCCTTGTCGCGCCCGGTCAGCAAGCCCAGGCGCACCCCGGCGCTGGCGCAGAGCGGCGCCAGGGTTTCGATGTGCTGGCGGGCGAGGATTTCGGTCGGCGCCATCAGGGCGGCCTGGGCGCCAGCCTCCACCGCCGTCAGCATGGTCAGCAGCGCCACCACCGTCTTGCCGCTGCCGACATCGCCCTGCAGCAGGCGCAACATGCGGGCCGGCGAGGCCATGTCGCCGTCGATCTCGGCCAGCGAGCGGCTTTGCGCCCCGGTCAGGGCGAAGGGCAGCGCCGCCAGCACCTTGGCGCGCAGGGCGCCGGTGCCGACGATCGGCCGACCGCGCACCGTGCGCGCCGCCCGCCGCACCAGCAACAGGGCGAGTTGGGTGGCCAGCAATTCGTCATAGGCCAGCCGCCGCCGCGCCGGGTGGTCGGGGCGCAGGTCTTCGGCCTCCTCGGGGGCGTGAACGGCGCGCAGGGCGTCGATCCAGCCCGGCCAGCCTTCGCGGGCTTTCAGGGGGGCGTCGATCCATTCATCGGGCCAGGCGGCGGGATCGGGGATGTCATCAAGGGCCTGGGCGATCAACCGGGCCAGAACCTTGCCGGCCACGCCGCCACTCAAGGGATAGACCGGTTCAACCCGGCACACCGCCTCGGCCTCGGCCAAGGGCACGACATGGGTGGGATGGACAATCTGCGGCGCGCCGCCGAAGCGTTCGACCTTGCCGCTGATCACCCGGGTTTCGCCGACCGGTAGCAAATCGTTCAGATAGCGCGCCCGGCCATGGAAGAATACCAGGGTCACGAAGCCGCTGGCGTCGCGGCAGACCACCCGATAGGGCGAGGGCGAGCGCGGCGGCGGTTCCTGATGGGCCTCGACCACCACCGTCAGGGTAACGACGACGCCATCGGGGGCCTCGGCGATCAACGGCGAGAACCGGCGATCGACCAGACCGCTGGGCAGATGCCACAACAGATCGACCACCTTGTCGCCGCCGATCAGCCGGGCGATCAGCGGCGCCATGGTTTTGCCCGCGCCCTTGAGCGAGGTCAGCGGCCGGAACAAAGGATCAAGAAGGCTGGGACGCATGGCCGGGCGGGGGTCCAGGAAAAGGGGAAGGGGGAAATCCCGGGGGCGGGGGTGGGGTCCGCCATGGTGGCTGACAGTCCGCCCGAGAACGCCTATATATCAGGGCCACGCCCGGCCGGCCACGGTCTGGGCGCCTGTCCCTTTCCCTTGCCACGGTTCCCGCCATGGATCTCGCCGCCCTGCCTCCGCGCCGCAAGCGCACGCTCTACCGGGCCCAGCACCGCGGAATGAAGGAAGCCGATATTTTCATCGGCGCCTTCGCCGTCGACCGGCTCGAGACGATGACCGACGACCAGCATGATCGCTTCGAGGCCCTGCTCGAAGAGCACGACGCCGATATCATGGACTGGATCATGGGCCGCGCCGAGCCCCCCGTGGCCTATCGCACCGATGTCATGGACATGCTCCGAACCTTCAAACTGCACCCCTGATCCCTTGAAAAACCTTCTTGAGTCCCTGGCGGTCGGCCGCCGAATCGAAGCCGCCGGCCTGCCTGAAGGCTTCGATGCCCTGGTCTTGGGCGAGCTTGCCGCC
This sequence comes from Rhodospirillum rubrum ATCC 11170, assembly GCF_000013085.1. Lineage (NCBI taxonomy): Bacteria > Pseudomonadati > Pseudomonadota > Alphaproteobacteria > Rhodospirillales > Rhodospirillaceae > Rhodospirillum > Rhodospirillum rubrum. The sequence goes on along the minus strand of NC_007643.1, from coordinate 2,022,218 downwards.
CGCCCCGGGGTTCCGGCCGTTTTGCATGTGGCGCGCGATGACGTGCGGCTGGCCCGGCTGGCCGAAACGATCGCCTTCTTCCATCCCGCCGTCGAGATTCTGGAATTTCCCGCCTGGGATTGCGTGCCCTATGACCGGGTCTCGCCCAATGTGGAAATCGTCGCCCGCCGGCTTGAAACGCTGAGCCGCCTGAGCGAGGAGCCGACGCGCCAGCCCGGCGGCCGGCTGGTGCTGACCACGGCTTCGGCGATCTTGCAGCGCGTTCCGCCGCGCCAGATCCTCGAGCGCGGAGTGTTCAGCGCCCGGGTCGGCGGCCGGCTTGATCTTGGCAAGCTCCTTGATCATCTGGCCCGCCATGGCTATGGCCGCTCCGAGCAGGTGATGGAGCCCGGCGAATACGCCGTGCGCGGCGGCATCGTCGATATCTTCCCCCCCGGCGCCCCCGAACCTTTGCGCCTGGATCTGTTTGGCGACGAGCTTGATTCGCTGCGCAGCTTCGATCCGGTCAGCCAGCGCACCACCGGCCAGCGCGACGCCCTGATCTTGCGGCCGATGAGCGAGGTGGTGCTCGATAAGGAATCGATCAGCCGCTTCCGTTCGGGCTACCGCGAGCTGTTTGGCACGCCCTCGGCCGCCGATGCGCTCTATGAGGCGATCTCGGCCGGTCTGCCCTTCATGGGCATGGAGCATTGGCTGCCGCTGTTCCATGAGGGCATGGATACGCTGTTCGCCTATGTGCCCGACGGACCGGTCACCCTCGACCCCGGCCTTGATGGCGCCTTGCGGTCGCGCCAGGACCAGATTTTCGAGTATTTCGAAGCCCGCCGGCTGATGGAAAGCGTTGGCGATGGCGCCAAGGCCAGCGAAAAGCCCGGCGGCGGCATGATCTATCACGCCCTGCCGCCGCCCCGGATGTTCCTGGAGGAGGACGAATTCCTCCGCCATTGCGCGGGGCGGCCCGGCGCCGCCTTCAGTGCCTATGCCGCCCCCGACGTGGCGACCGAAAAGGGCGTTGTCGGCGATTTCCTTGGCCGCCCGGGCCATGAATTCGCCGATATCCGCGCCCGCGCCGGCGGCAATGTCTTCGACGCCCTGCGCGATCACGCCCAGGCCCTGCGCGCCGCGGGCAAGCGGGTTGTTCTGACGGCGGCGACGATGGGGGCGCGCGAGCGCATGACCGGCGTGCTGCGCGAGCATGGCCTGAGCCCGATCGTCACCGCCGAAACCTGGGCCGAGGCGTTGGAGCGGGCCAAGAAGGCGACGGTCGTTCTGACCTTGATCCTTGACCGGGGCTTTGAAACCCCTGATCTGGCGGTGATTTCCGAAGCCGACGTGCTGGGGGACCGCCTGTCGCGGCCGGTACGCAAGAAGAAGCTGGGCGATAAGTTCATCCCCGATATCTCGGCCCTGTCGGAAGGCGATCTGGTGGTCCATGTCGACCACGGCATCGGCCAATACGAGGGCCTGGAAACCCTGACCGCCGGCGGCGCCCCCCATGACTGCCTGCGCGTGGTCTATGCCGACAACAACCGCCTCTATGTGCCCGTCGAGAATATCGAAGTCCTCAGCCGCTATGGCTCGGAGCAGGCCGGGGTCCAGCTTGACAAGCTGGGCGGCGTCGCCTGGCAGGCGCGCAAGGCCAAGCTCAAGCAGCGCATCCGCGATATGGCCGAACAGCTGATCGGCGTCGCCGCCGCCCGCCAGCTCAAGGTTGGCGAGGTCATCAGCCCGCCCGAGGGCCTGTATGACGAATTCGCCGCCCGCTTCCCCTATGCCGAAACCGACGATCAGCTGCGGGCGATTGCCGATACCCTGGATGATCTGGCCGCCGGCCGGCCGATGGACCGCCTGATTTGCGGCGATGTCGGCTTTGGCAAGACCGAGGTGGCGCTCCGCGCCGCCTTCGCCACGGCGATGAGCGGCCGGCAGGTGGCGGTGGTGGTGCCCACCACCTTGCTCGCCCGCCAGCATCATCTGACCTTCAAGGAACGCTTCGCCGGCCTGCCGGTGCGCATCGGCCAGTTGTCGCGGCTGGTCACGGCCAGGGACACCAAGGCGGTCAAGGAGGAGATGGCGGCCGGCACGCTCGATATCGTCGTCGGCACCCATGCGCTTTTGGCCAAGACGGTGCGCTTCCGCGACCTGGGCCTGCTGATCGTCGACGAGGAGCAGCATTTTGGCGTCGCCCATAAGGAACGCCTGAAGCAGATGCGCGCCGATGTCCATGTGCTGACCCTGACGGCGACGCCGATCCCGCGCACCTTGCAACTGGCCCTGACCGGCGTGCGCGAAATGAGCATCATCGCCACCCCGCCGGTCGACCGGCTGGCGGTGCGGACCTTCGTGCTGCCCTTCGATCCGGTGGTGGTCCGCGAGGCCATCCTGCGCGAACGCTTCCGCGGCGGTCAGTGCTTCTATGTCTGCCCCAGGCTGACCGATATCGACAAGGTGATGGAACGCCTGACCACCCTGGTTCCCGATATTCGGGCGGTGGTCGCCCATGGCCAGATGGCGCCCTCGCGCTTGGAAGAGGTGATGACCGCCTTCGCCGATGGTCAGTACGACGTGCTGGTCGCCACCAATATCGTCGAAAGCGGCCTCGACATCCCCAGGGCCAATACCATCATCATCCACCGCGCCGATATGTTCGGCCTTGCCCAGCTTTATCAGCTGCGCGGCCGGGTTGGCCGGGCGCGGGCGCGTGGCTATGCCTATTTGACCCTGCCGCCCGGCCGCACGGTCTCGAAAACCGCCGCCAAGCGGCTGGATGTAATGCAGACCCTCGACACCCTGGGGGCCGGCTTCACCCTGGCCAGCCATGATCTTGATATTCGCGGCGCCGGTAACCTGCTCGGCGATGAACAATCGGGCCATATCAAGGAAGTCGGCATCGAGCTTTATCAGCAGCTTCTGGAAGAGGCGGTGGCCGCCGCCCGCGAGGGGCCGGGGGTGGAAGAGGCCAGCGGCGCCTGGTCGCCGCAGATCCAGCTCGGCACGCCGATCCTCATCCCCGATTCCTACGTCAAGGACCTCGGGCTGCGCCTTGGCCTCTATCGCCGTATCGCCGGAGTCACCGACGAAGCGGAGATCGACGAGATGGCCGCCGAGATGGTCGATCGCTTCGGCCCGCTGCCCGACGAGGTGGAGAACCTGCTGAAGGTGGTGACCATCAAGGTTCTGTGCCGCCGCGCCAATGCGGAAAAGGTCGATGCCGGCCCCAAGGGGGCGGTGCTGTCCTTCCGCGACAACCTGTTTCCCAATCCGGGCGGTCTGGTGCGCTTCATCGGTCAGAACGTCGCCACCGTCAAGCTGCGTCCCGATCACAAGCTGGTCTATCGCCGTGACTGGGAGGTTGCGCGCGAGCGGATCCAGGGGCTGGGCAAATTGATGCGCACCTTGGCCGATATCGCCGACGAGGAGCGGCCGGGCCGCTGATCGGGCGGCAGGGAAAAGCAAAAGGCGCGGACGCATTGTCCTTTTGGTTGGATCTGATAGGATGTAGTCTTCCGGTTGTGGGCTGATCGCAGCCCTATCCAATCGACGGAGGACTTAATGGTCATGCAGCGCGCTTTTTCCCACGCCGCGATGGCGGTCGCTTTTGGTCTTGTCGGTTTTTCAGGGGCTCCGGCCGTCGCCGCGGAGACCGCCCATCCGCCCCATTGGGCCTATGAAGGCAAGGGCGGCCCGGTTGACTGGGGCGCCCTGAGCGAGGACTACCATGCCTGCGCCGCCGGCAAGGAACAATCTCCGGTCGATATCCGCGATGCCATTCCGGCCAAGCTGCCGGCGATCGCTCCGGCCTATCAGGCGCAGTCGGCCGTTGTCGTCAATAATGGCCATACGCTGCAGGTCAACGTATCCCCCGGGTCGTCCCTGGACTTCCGGGGCCAGCGCTATGAGCTGCTGCAATACCACTTCCATCACCCCAGCGAACATTTGGTGAACGGCAAGGCGGCGCCTTTGGAACTGCATCTGGTTCACAAGGGGCCGACCGCCCTGACGGTGATCGGCGTCATGCTGGTGCCCGGGGCGGCCAATCCGGCGATCGAGGCGATCTGGAAGGTGGCGCCGGCCAAGGAAGGCGGCGAGGCGACGCTGGGGGATCCCGGCCCCGACCTGGGCAAGCTTTTGCCCGAAAGCAAATCCTACACCTTCTATGAAGGCTCGCTGACGACGCCGCCCTGCTCGGAAGTCGTCAATTGGATCAATCTGAAGACGCCGGTCACCGTGTCGGAGGATCAGATCGCCCGCTTTGCCGCCCTGTTCCCGATGAACGCCCGGCCGCCCCAGGCCCTTCATCGCCGGATCATTCTCGAGAGCCAGGACCAATAACCAGAGAGGCGGACGGGCCTCCAGACGAGACGGCGGCCCTAAGCCAGCAGGGACAACAAGGCCCGGGCGGACTCCTCCGACGAGGCGGGGTTCTGCCCGGTGACCAGCAGGCCGTCGGTCAGGACGAAGCTTTGCCAGTCGTCGGCCTTTTCATAATGGCCGCCCAGGCGTTTGAACTCGTCTTCGATCAGGAAGGGCACCACCTTGGCCAGCCCGACCTGATCCTCCTCGCTGTTGGAAAAGCCGGTCACCCGCTTGCCTTCGACCAAAGGCACGGTTCCCCCGACCTTGACGTGGCGCAGGGCGGCCGGACCGTGGCAGACCGCCGCCACCGGCTTGTCGGCGGCGACGAAGGCTTCGATCAGGGCGATCGAGGTCGGATCCTCGGCCAGATCCCATAAGGGGCCGTGCCCGCCGGGATAAAACACGCCGTCGTAGTCCTGCGCCGAGACCTCGGCCAGAAGCTGGGTATGGGCCAGGGCGGCGGTGGCGGCGACATCGGCCTTGAAGCGGGCGGTGCTGGCGGTCTGGGCACCGGCGTCATCGCTGCGCGGATCAAGCGGCGGCTGCCCCCCTTTGGGCGAGGCCAAGGTGACTTCGGCCCCGGCATCAAGGAAGGCGTAATAAGGCGCGGCGACTTCTTCAAGCCAGAAGCCGGTCTTATGCTCGCTGTCGCCCAATTGATCGTGGGACGTCAGTACCATCAGGATCTTCATTGGTCTCTCCCAACCCTTTTTGCGCGCGGTGTCGCGCCTTGATTTGGGGGCTGGGCTGGGAGAAGGGAAGGGGGCGGGATTGCCCCCTGGTCCCCAAGGCCTGTCATCGAAGCTTTGCCATATCGTCACCGACTGTTCACTCGTCGCGCTCCCCCCGGCCTCTTATTCTCCGGCCGAAAGTCGCCATGCTTCGAGGGGGAGAGCGCGAGGTGGTTCACAAGGTTCTTATGCACGCCGGGGCCGCTACCCTGGCCTTGGGGGCGGCCTTGCCGGCCCTGGCCCAGGAAAAATTCCCCGCCGAATTGGCCGGTCAGGCCATGCTGCCGGCGATGACCCTGGTTCAGCCGCCGGCCGACGCCCCGGCCGCCCTTGCGGTCTCGGGCAAATTCACCCTGCCCGGGCAAAGGATCGACGCGGTGGGAACGGTCGCCGGCACCTCGTTCCTGTCGGATAAGACGGCGCCGCGGCCGACCGGCTTGTCGCTGCCCTTCGCCGGGCAGCCGGTTCAGGGGTTCTCCGGCATCGAAACCCTCAAGGATGGCACCTTCCGGGTGATTACCGATAACGGCTTCGGCGCCAAGGCCAATTCCGCCGACGCCATGCTGATGGTCCACACCCTGCGCCCCGATTGGGCGAGCGGCGTTCTCAGCCGGCTTTCGACGACCTTCCTCGCCGATCCCGACCGCAAGCTGCCCTTCGTCATCGTCAATGAAGGGACCGAAACGCGCTATCTGACCGGTGCCGATCTCGATATCGAATCCGTCCAGCAGATCGGCGAGGATTTGTGGTTCGGCGAGGAATTCGGCCCCTATCTGCTGCGCACCGATCGAGCGGGCAAGGTGACGGGCTTCTTCCAGACCGAGGTTGACGGCAAGGTCGTTCATTCGCCCGACCATCTGGCGGTGGCGACCCCGGCGGTTCCGGGCAAGGTGAGCTTCGAGATCCGCCGCTCGCGCGGTTTCGAAGGCATGGCCGCCTCGCCCGATGGCCGCTTCCTTTATCCGCTGCTTGAAGGGCCGTTGTGGATCGACGCCACCCAGACCTGGGAAACCAAGGACGGCAAGGAAGTCCTGCGCATCTTGGAATTCGATGTGCAAAAGCAGGCCTGGAGCGGGCGCAGCTGGAAATACGCCCTGGAGGCCAACGGCAATAACATCGGCGATTTCAATATGATCGACGGCGAAACCGGCCTGATCATCGAACGCGACAACGGCGAGGGCGAGGCCGCCCAGGCCTGTCCGGCCGAGCCTAAGCCCGAGTGCTTCAACATCCCGGCCCGTTTCAAGCGCGTCTATAAGATCGATTTGTCGCAAGCCGATGGCGAAGGCGTCGTCAAGAAGATCGGCTATATCGATCTGCTCGATATCGACGATCCCAAGGGCCTCGCCCACCAGGGCGGCCACGATGGCAAGCTGACCTTCCCCTTCGTCACCATCGAGAACGTCGACATCGTCGATGCCGATCACATCATCGTCGGCAATGACAACAATCTTCCCTATTCGACGGGGCGGGCCATCGGCCGCAACGACGATAACGAGATGATCTTGCTGAAAGTCAGCGACTTCCTCAAAGCCAGATAAGCGAGGGTCGGCAGAGGATTACAGAAATCCGGCTCCGACGTTGATGACCAGGGCGAGAATCGTCGTATTAAACAAAAATGATAAGATCGAATGGGATAGGACAAGGCGGCGCAGAAGGCGGGAATTGACCGTCACATCGGACGTCTGCGCCGCGGTGCCGATGGTAAAAGAAAAATACATGAAGTCCCAGTAATCCGGTCTGGTCTCCCCCGGGAAGACCAGGCCGGATTTTGTTTTATAGAAATCATGGGCGTAATGGATGGCAAAGACCGTGTGCAGGAAGAACCACGAGCCAAGGATGGTCGCGCCGACCAGGGCGAGGCGCAAGCCCGGAGCCCCTTGTCCCTGGGCATGGATGCCGGCGAGTTCCGCCGCGATCGCCCCAAGACTGGCGACGGCGCCGATCACGGTGAGGCCCAAGAACACATAGGCCCCTTCATCCTGGCGGGCCCGCGATTGCATGCTCTCCAGACTCGAGCCGGCCATCATCGCCCAGGCCAGCCCAAGGAAAAGAAAAGCCGCCGTATCCCAGGCGGCAAGCAGCCGCCCGGTCAACGACCAGGATGGCGGCATCAGCGCCAAGGCCAGCCCACCGGCCGCCGCCGAGACCACCAGCCGCACCCGCGCATAGAAAATCCGTGAGATCGCCATTGTCCTCGCATCCTTCCCTCAGGGTGGCCCGGCCGACGTCCCCCGTCCGATCCCGCATGGGGTCCCCGGTCGGCAGGCTGTGCGGTCAGAGGAAAAGGGCCGCCGCCGGCAAAACCCGGGTGGAGCGGGCTCCGGCATCGAAGCCATCAAGGGTCGTGTTATGGTGGGCGATGATCTGGGCAAAGCCGAGATCGCCCTGGTCCGCCGTCGTATGACCATCGGCGATCAAGCTGACATCATAGCCAAGCGATACGGCGCGGCGCACGGTGGTATCGACGCAAAACTGCGTCATGCAGCCGCCGATCACCAGATGGTCGATCCCCAGGGTGGCTAGGCGATCTTGGAGATCGGTCTGGAAAAACGCGTCACAGCTGCGCTTGCGAACCACGATATCGCCGCCCCGCGCCGCGATCTCCGGGCGCAGGGCCCAACCCGGCGATCCGACCGCCAGACGGTGTCCGGCCGCGCCATCGTGCTGAACCAGGACAACGGGCACCCCGCCGGCATGGGCCTTGCGGCCGAGCGCCTGAAGGCGCCAGACGGTGTCGTCCAGGGCCAGGTCGATCACCGGCTGGCGCTCGGGCGGGGCGAGGCCGGCGAGGATCGCACATTGCACGTCGATGATCAGCAGGGCGGTGGTCATTGTCCGCTCTGGTCATAGGCGTCCAAAGCGATCGGCAGGGCTTCGATCACGCCGGCGCCAACGGCGGGCAGGCCGATCAGCACGGCGCCGATGATCTCTTCCCGGGTCGCCCCGGCCGCCTTGGCCGATTGGACATGAAAAGCGATGCCCGAGGGCAGGCGCGCCGCCGCCAGAACGCCAAGATAGGCCAGTTCCTCGGTCTTCTTATCAAGCCCGCTCGCCTGATCAAGCCCCTGAACCGCCGCCATCCAGGCCTTGGCATGGCCGGGCGCCTCGGCGAAAAACCTCTCGAAAGCCTTTGAAACCGCCATGATATTCCCCGCAAGACGGATTGGGTCCGAGCACCGTCGTTTCTCTGGCGCCACGGACGATCGATCCAACGAGCTTAGCGAAAATTGAGGGAAGAGTCAGAGCTTAGGAGATATCAATACGATCATTGAAAAATACGAGATCAATTTTCTAAATTTTTCGCGTAGGTATCAAAAATATCAAATCTATTGCGAATATTTGCCACAGATAAGTGGGTCTGTCGTCGCCCAACGCGAGTTTGAAAATGCTTTATGTAGAAAAAGAAGATGCCCTTCCGCATCAGGATCTCCATTTTTTTTGGCATTTTCTAACCAATACTCTGCTTGATCCGGACAAAAATAATATTTAGTAGCGTGACCTGCTAGAATATAGCCAAGATTGTCTTGGGCCGCAGCGTATCCTTTTCTCGCCCCAATGATATACCAGTCAAGTGCTTTTTCATATTGCGATGCAGCATGATAACTTCTTCCCGCGAGAAAAGCAAATCGCGGCTTTTTTTCATTAAAAAATGCACTTTCACAAAACTTTATAGACTCTTTCCATTTTATCTTTTTAATAGGGACAAAAGGATAGCCCTTTGGTCTATCTTTATCATGATCTGCCCCAGCAAGCAAATCACATTCATTTATACTGTTTTCTTTTTGTGTATCTTCAACTATTTCGATTGTTTCAATTGAATCCTCTCCTTTTTTAGATATTTCATTAAAAAATGGATATATATTATTTTTGCACCATTCGTAATTATGGCATTTATCCGATATCCGATCAGCAAATTCAAACAAAGTCAAAATGGCTGTCATAATAGCAACTAACATTGTAAAGAAACTCATTAAATATTTTAAATAAACTTTCTCTTTAGGAATATCTTTTTTTTTAATCAGAATGATTTTTTTTGAAAAGCTTTCATTTTTTGATTCTACATCCAATTTTGAACCTCCGTTCAGTATTAAATTTTAAAATATTTAATAACTATGGAAACTTATCATACCAAGTGCACAATTTTCTTAAATATCATAGAAAACAAAATTTTGCAACCATAGGATATCTCATGGGAATTTTTCTCTGAAAAAACACAAACCGCGCCAGGAAATACGGAACTTTCTGTATAAAAATACGTCATTTGACGCCAAACAAGGCATCTAAGGATTCATCGAAGCCATTCGCCATGAGGTCGCATCCTTTTTTGATATTGCCTTTACCTTGGTCGAGCTAGGACCGATGCGGACGACTTTCACTGGTTGACTGGTTAGCGCCGATGCGACTGTCCCTATGACAGCACGTTGATTGGCGCCCTGCGCCGAGTTCCAAGAGCAAGAAGGATCTTGCTGCGGAGATTGATATCAATGCGTGATGGTTGACGAACAGTCCCGGGGAGGCGCCTAGGCCTCCCCGAGCGGCGCTTCGATCAGGCGGCGACGGTGGGGCGGTGGAGGGCGTCCACCGCGACCATGATGAAATGGCCCAATCCGCACAGACGGCGGTCGCCCGAGAGCAGGTCTTCGGCCCACAGTTCGACCTCGACGGTCAGCGAGGTCCGCCCGACCCCGGTGACGCGGGGGATCAGTTCGACGATTTCGCCCTTGTGGATCTGGCTTTTGAAATCGACCCGACGCGACGAGGCCATGACGATGGTTTTGCGGCAATGGCGGGTGGCGGCGATGAAGGCCGCCTTGCCCATGGCGGCCAGGGCATTGCCGCCATAAAGACTGCCGTAGTGGCTAGTGTGTTCGGGAAAGACCATCTCGACCATGCGCAGGGCGTCGTCGGTCGGTGGCGGCGGCACGGCGGCTTCGGCCCCGGGGCGCAGCGGTGGCAAGGCGCCACCCCGGGCCTCCAGTCCCTCGCCGAGCGCGACCAGGGTGAAGAGCCCCCGGCCGCAGTGTCGGCGTTCGCCCGAAAGCGGCACCTCGGCGATCAATTCGACCTCGACGCCCAAGGATCGCCGGCCGACGCGGGTGACCGATCCGACCAGTTCGACGATCTCGCCGAGATGGGTGGGGGCGGCGAAATCGACCTGCTCGCACGACGCGGTGACGAATTCGACATGGGCATGGCGCGAGGCGGCGATGAAGGCGACCTTGTCCATATGGGCAAGGCCGATGCCGCCAAACAGCGTGCCATGGTGGTTGGTGTGCTCGGGGAAGACGATATCGACCAGCCGGGTCGCGGCCGCCGTCCCCGCGGATCGGTCGGTCATTGATCCTCTCCCGTCAGCAGCACCGCCCGCAGGGCGCGGGCCGCCGCCACCATATTGACCAGCGCCGGCCGCACCTCGTCCCAGTGGCGGGTCTTCAGCCCGCAATCGGGATTGACCCAGATCTGATCATCGGCGAGGCGCTGGCGGGCGAGCCTGAGCAAATCAACCATTTCCCCAACCTCGGGCACGCGGGGCGAGTGGATGTCGTAAACGCCCGGACCGATCTCATTGGGGTATTTATAGAGGCGAAAGGCGTCGAGCAGCTCCATCTTCGAGCGCGAGGTCTCGATGGAAATGACATCGGCGTCCATCGCGCCGATGGCGGCGATGATGTCGTTGAATTCGGAATAGCACATATGGGTGTGGATCTGGGTCACATCGGCAAGGCCCGAGGCGCAAAGCCGGAAGCAACCGATGGCCCAGTCAAGATACGCCCCCCATTCGGCCTTGCGCAGCGGCAATCCTTCGCGCAGCGCCGCTTCGTCGATCTGGATCATCTGGGCGCCGGCGGCTTCCAGATCGCGTACCTCGTCGCCGATGGCCAGGGCGATCTGGCGGCAGGCCACGGCGCGCGGCACATCATCACGCACGAAGGACCAGGTGAGGATGGTCACCGGGCCGGTCACCATGCCCTTGACCGGCTTGGCGGTGAGCGATTGGGCGTAACGCCACCATGACACCGTCATCGGCTGGGGCCGCGACACATCGCCAAACAAAATCGGCGGGCGCACATAGCGCGAGCCATAGCTTTGCACCCAGCCGTGGCGGGTGAAGGCGAAGCCCGCAAGCCGTTCGCCAAAATACTGCACCATGTCGTTGCGTTCGAATTCGCCGTGGACCAGCACATCGAGCCCGATGTCCTCCTGCCAGCGAATGGCCGCCTCGGTCTCTTGGCGCAGGAAGGCCTCGTAATCGGCGTCGCTGAGCGTGCCCTTGGCATGGGCCGAACGGGCTTGGCGCACCGCGGCGGTTTGGGGAAAGGAGCCGATCGTCGTCGTCGGGAAGGGCGGCAGGCCAAGGGCAGCGCGTTGCGCCGGCGCGCGCTGGGCAAAGGCGTGGGAGCGCTTGGCGCTCTCGGGGGTGATCGCCGCAAGGCGGGCGGCAACCGCCTTGTCATGGACGCTGGTCGATGTGGCGCGGCGCTTGGCGGCAAGATCGGAGGCCGCGAGCTGGTCGCTCACACAGGCCCGGCCCCGCGCCAAGGCCTGGCCGAGCACGGCCAGTTCGGCCATTTTCTGCACCGAAAAGGCCAGCCAGTCCTTCAGGTCGGGGGCGAGATCGGTTTCCAGTTCGAGATCGATCGGCACATGCAGCAAGGAGCACGACGGCGCCAGTTCGATCCGCTCGGCGCCGATGCGGGCCAGCACCGGTTCCAGCCACGTCACGATCCCCGACAAGGGCGCCCGCCAAACGTTACGGCCGTTGATGACGCCAAGGGACAAGACCAGCCGGCGCGGCGCCTTGGCGATCACGGCGTCGAGTTGGTCGGGGGCGCGGACAAGGTCGAGATGAAGGCCGGCGACCGGCAGGGTCAGGGCGGTCTCGAGATTATCGCCCAGCCCGCCGAAATAGGAGGTCAGCATGATCTTCAGGCCCGGCAGGGCATCGGCGAAGCGGCAATAAGTTTGGCGCAGCGCCTCGCGCGTCGGCTCGTCGAGATCAAGGACAAGGCAGGGCTCGTCGATCTGCACCCACTCAGCGCCCGCTTCGTGAAGCTGGCGCAGAATGTCACCATATACGGGAAGCAGGCTGTCCAGCAAGGAAAGCGGATTAAGGGAGAGGTCCTTGCTTTTTCCAAGCTTTAGGAAGGTGACCGGCCCGAGAAGAACCGGACGGGTTTTATAGCCAAGGGCCTTGGCTTCGTTGAATTCTTCGACTGGCTTGCGCGAGGCCAGGGTGAAGGTTTGGTCTTTGGTGAATTCCGGAACCATATAGTGGTAATTCGTGTCAAACCACTTGGTCATTTCAAGGGCCGGAACGCCGTGGGTGTCTTCCGCCGCGCCATGGGCGCAGGCCGCGCCCTGGCTGCCCCGCGCCATGGCGAAATAGGTATCAAGCGGCACGGGTCCGCCCGTCCAGCCATAGGCTCGGGGAATGGCGCCGACCATGACGCTGGTATCAAGCACATGGTCATAAAGCGAGAAATCATTCGAGGGAATGACGCTGACGCCCTGGGCGTGCTGGCGGGCCCAATTGGCCACGCGCAAGGCGGCCGCGGTTTCCAGAAGCGCCTTGGCGTCGGATTGACCCGACCAATAGGCTTCGAGCGCGGTTTTGAGTTCGCGACGCGGACCGATCCGCGGCACCCCTAAAGTGCTGATAGGCAAAGAGAGAAGAGACACCGGCTTACCCCAATCGACGTTGGGGGCAAAGGCCGAGCGGAGGCCGGCGGAATCCGGACGGTGGCAAACCCCGTGGATCGCAGGCGCACCACCGGGACACCCCGCCCAGGGAGGTTATGACATCGCGGCAGGTCTCCTGGCTTACGGGTCGTCGCCGCTGTCTGGCCTTCCCACCCCCCTTGCCGGGGGCAGTGGCACGTCTTGACAGCGGCTCGCCGCTTACAGTTGCGGGGGCAGCTCCGGCATCGCCAAAACGCGGCTCACCGGATTCCCTCTTAGCTCCGGCACCCGACAAAACGGTGCCAAAGAACCACGATCCTCAAAGCTTACGCGTGCCGCCAAAGGTCGTCAACGGAGATATGAAGATATCTTTATATCCTGATGTCATCAGACGTCTCGCCGATCCAGGGCCTTATCCACGGCGCTTCGCAGCGCTCCTCGGGGCGGAAGGGGGCCGGCAAGCCGGTCCTTGACCTCTATCATTATTCATTCTATTTAATTATATAATGTTTGAATAAAGAAGGAGGGGGCCGGCGATGCCAGCCGTTGTGAACGATAACGCCCGGGTCGATGACCCCGATGCCGATCCGGCGCGCATGGCGCGCGCCGAGATGGAGAGGCGAGCCGCCGAGGTGGCGGGCCTGCTTAAAACCCTGTCCCACCCCTTGCGCCTGATGCTGGTCTGCGCCCTGGTCGAGGGGGAATATGGCGTGGGCGCCCTGGAAGAGCGGCTCGGCATCGGCCAGCCGGCCCTGTCCCAGCATCTGGGCGTGTTGCGGGCGGCGGGCCTCGTCGAGACGCGGCGCGAGGCCAAGCAGGTCTTCTATCGCCTGACCGACGCCAAGGCGGCACGGCTTGTCGAAGCCCTTTACACGATCTTCTGCGTCGAGGAGGGAACGCCATGAGCGTTTTTTGGCCCCCTTTGCTGGGGGGGATGCTGCTTGGCTTGTCGGCGGCGCTGCTGCTGATCGGCAATGGCAAGGTCGCCGGAATCAGCGGCATGGCCGGACGGCTGCTGCAGGGCCAGAGCCGGGTCGAAAGCGCGGTTTTCCTGATCGGTCTGCTGCTTGGACCGGCGCTTTACGCCCTGATCGTCGGGGCTTGGCCGGCGGTGACGATCGTCGCCTCCTGGCCGGTCATCGTCATCGCCGGCCTTTTGGTGGGCTTTGGCACGCGGATGGGCTCGGGCTGCACCTCGGGCCACGGGATTGTCGGTCTGGCCCGCCTGTCGCGGCGCTCCCTGGCCGCCACCGCGACCTTCCTGGTCTGCGGCGTTTTGACCGCCTCGCTGATGGGGATCTTGCGATGAGCACCAGAACCGCTTTGCTCCGTCTGGCGCTTGGCCTGCTGGCCGGCGGCCTGTTCGGCTTCGGCCTGGCGCTTTCGGGCATGATCGATCCGGCCCGGGTTCTCGGCTTCCTCACCCTGGGAAGCGGCGCCTGGGACCCCAGCTTGATGTTCGTTCTGGGCGGCGCGGTCGGCGTGGCGACCTTGGGCGTGGGGGTAGGGCGGCGCCTGAGCCGTCCGGCCTTTGACGATCACTTCGCCCTGCCGCCGACAACCGGCATAACCCGCCGGCTGCTGCTTGGCGCGGCGCTGTTTGGCATCGGCTGGGGGCTGGCCGGTTTCTGCCCCGGTCCGGCGATCGCCGGGCTGAGCCTGGGTTTGGCGCCCGTCGCCATTTTCGTCGGGGCGATGGCGATTGGCATGATCGTTCACGACCGCTTTTTCGCCCGGCGATAAGCGATGCTTTAGCTTGTCTCCAGTCCAGGGATCTGGCCGATCCTTTCGACCAGGAAATCAACCAGCAAGCGAACGCGGGCGATCGCCGCCCGCTCGGGAACGATCAGCATGTTCAAGGGCACGGCGGGCGGCGTGTAACCGGGCAAGATAACTTCGAGCCCGCCCGCCGCCACCAGATCGTCCACCAGCCAGCGGTGGGTGGGGCCAAAGCCGCGACCGGCGCGAAAGGCCTCGCGGGCCGCAAGCCCCTGATCGACGCGCAACCGCCCGCCAACCGGCACGCGGTGGCGCTGACCATCGGGCCCACGCAGCTCTAGAACATCGCTTCCCGCCACATTCGCCATGGTGATGGCGTCATGGCCGGCGAGGTCCCCGGGGGCGGCCGGTCGGCCGCGCGCCGCCAGATAGGCGGGCGCGGCGACAAGCACGCGGCGGCTGAGACCAAGGGGGCGAAGCTTCAGCCCGCTGTCGGTCAGCGGCCCAAGGCGCAGGGCGATATCGACGCCCTCGCGCACAAGATCGATGCGCTCGTCGGTCAGGCCAAGATCGACGCGGATATCCGGGTAGCGATCCTGAAAGGCGAAGATCAGCCCGCTGATATGAAGAACACCCAAGGCCGCCGTGCAGGACAGGCGGATCGTTCCCGCCGGGGCGCCCCGCGCCGCGCGGGCTTCTTCGCCCGCCTGATCGACTAGGCGCAGGATCTGCAGGCTGTCGGCATAATAACGGCTTCCCTCGTCGGTCAGGACGACCCTGCGCGTGGTGCGGCTGAGCAACGCCACGCCGACGGCCTCTTCCAACTCGCGCAAGTGGCGGGTGATGGTCGATTGCCCAAGCCCCAATTCGCGGGCGACCGCCGACAGATTGCCCCGTTCGGCGACGCGCACGAAGCTGCGCAGGCGTTCAAGCGTGACCTCTGATTTATCCATTTTTCGGCTCAATGAAATCCATTTTCCATGGATAGCGGATGAATGCGCCCGGATCTAGGTTGGGGATCGGTTTTTCTCTGGATCGCATCGGTGCCGTCATGAAGATTTTGCTGGTTTTCGCCCACCCCGAACCGCGCTCGCTCAATGGCGCCTTGCGCGATGTCGCCGTGACCGAGCTTCGCGCCCAAGGTCACGAGGTGCGGGTTTCAGACCTTTACGCGATGGGCTGGAAGGCGGCGATCGACCGCGACGACTTTCCGGCTTTGCCCCCAAAGGCGCGTTTGCAAGTCGCCGCCGCCTCGGGCGAAGCCCTTGCCGCCCAGGCCCTGACCGGGGATGTGACGGCCGAGCAGGACAAGCTGCTGTGGGCCGATCTCCTGATCTTGCAGTTTCCTTTGTGGTGGTATGCGATGCCAGCCATTCTCAAGGGCTGGGTCGACCGTGTCTATGCCTACGGCTTCGCCTATGGCGTTGGCGAGCACAGCGACAGGCGGTGGGGCGAGCGTTTCGGCGAAGGTCGGCTTGCCGGGAAACGCGCCATGCTGATCGTGACCACCGGCGGCTGGGAAGAGCATTATTCGGCGCGCGGGATCAATGGCCCGATCGACGACCTGCTGTTCCCCATCACCCATGGCATCCTTTTTTATCCGGGCTATGCGGTGCTGCCGTCCTTCGTCGCCTATCGGGTCGATCGCCTAGACGGCCCCGGCTTCGACGCCCTGGCCGAGCGCTTGCGCCAACGCCTGCGCGGCCTTTCCACCACGCCCCCCATCCCGTTCCGACGGCAAAACGGCGGCGAGTATGCCATCCCGAGCCTGGAATTGCGCCCGGACCTAGGCGCGGCGGGGGCGATGGGCTTCGCGCTGCATCAAGAAGACGGTGATCATGTTGATAAAGCTCGATAAAGGTCGAAGCGATAGTCCGCCTATACCCTACCTCCAGGGTCGGCAAACATTGAACCTCGTCTTGTTGGGCTATATACTAAATAAGCAGCATCTATCGCGATGTATGCTCAACTTGAGGTATGGGGTTCGAGAATGGCTTTTAGCATTTTTGGTGGGGGGGCGGCTAACCGATTGACCGCGCTCAGCACATCAATGGCTTTGATCGAATTTGACCTGGACGGCACCATTCTTGCGGCGAATACAAACTTTCTTACAGTGATGGGGTATCGACTTGACGAGGTGAGGGGCAAAAAGCACAGCCTGTTCGTCGAACCCGCCGAACGCGACAGCGCCGAGTATCGCGCCTTCTGGGATCAGTTGCGGCGGGGGACGTTTCTGGCCAGGGAATTTAAGCGCGTCGGCAAAGGCGGCAAGGAAATCTGGCTGGAGGCGTCTTACAATCCCATCCTGGGCCTCGGCGGAAAGCCCACTGGCGTTCTCAAGATCGCCACGGATATCACCCGAAAAAAGGCCGAGGCCGTCGAGCTGCAGGAAAAAGTGGCGGCGATCAGCCGCTCCCAAGCCGTCATCGAATTCGCCATGGACGGCACGATCCTCACCGCCAACGAAAACTTCTTGAAAACCATGGGCTATCGCCTTGAGGACATCCAAGGCAAGAACCACAGCCTGTTCATCGCCCCCGGCGAGCGCGACAGCGCCGAGTATCGTCAGTTCTGGGATATCCTGCGCCGCGGCGAATTCCAGGCCAGACAATTCATGCGCATCGGCAAGGGGGGCAGGGTGGTCTGGCTTGAAGCCTCGTATAATCCGATCCTCAACCTTGATGGCAAACCCTATAAGGTGGTGAAGTTCGCCACCGATATTTCCGGGCGCAAAGAGGAAAACGCCGCCCTGGCCAAGCAATTCGAGACCGGGGTGAAGGCCACGGTTGAAACGGTGGCCTCATCGGCGGGAAAAATGCAAAACACGGCGCAGGCCATGGCGGCGGCGGCCGAGCAAACCTCGCAGCAATCCTCGATCGTTTCGACGGCGGCCGAGGAACTTGGCACCTCGGTCAGCGAGATCGCTCGCCAGATCGCTCAGGCGACGCGGGTGACCGACGACGCGGTGGCCGAGACCAAGGCCTCGGAAAAGCTGGTGGGCGAGTTGGTCACCGCCGCCGACAAGATCGGCGCGGTATCCCAATTGATCGCCGACATCGCCAGCCAGACCAATCTTCTGGCGCTCAACGCCACCATCGAGGCCGCCAGGGCCGGTGACGCCGGCAAGGGCTTCGCCGTCGTCGCCTCGGAAGTGAAATCCCTGGCCAATCAAACCGCCAAGGCGACGGAAGAGATCGAACAGCAGGTCAGCGGCATTCAGGACTCAAGCCGGGCGACGGCAAGCGCCATCCGCCAGATCGGCTTGGTGATCGCCCAGGTCAGCGAAATCAGCGCCTCGATTTCCGGCGCGGCGGAGGAACAGGCCGCCGCCACCCGCGAAGTCTCGCAAAACATCAACGGCGTCGAACAGGCGGCGGCGCAAACCGGCCGCTCCTCCACCGAGCTTCTCAGCGTCGCCCAATCGATGTCCCACCAAGCCGACGACCTGGAAACCCGCGTCGACGCGTTCCTGCGCAAGGTTCGATCGATGTGAGGTCGCTCACGGGCGTCCGTTGGCGACCGGGATGCGGGCGATGACCTTGATCTCGAAGTCGAAGCCGGCGAGCCAGGTCACGCCGACGGCCGTCCAGTTCGGATAGGGAGGCTTTGGGAAGACTTCGTTCTTCACCGTCATGACGGCGGCGATTTGCTGCTCGGGGTTGGTATGAAAGGTCGTGACATCGACGAGGTCGTCGAAGGTGCATCCCCCCGCCGCCAGCGTCGCCTTCAGATTGGAGAACGCCCGCCGGACCTGCTCGACGAAGTCCGGTTCCGGCGAACCGTCGGCCCGGCTGCCCACCTGACCGGAGACGAACAACAGATCGCCCGAGCGGATCGCGGCCGAATAGCCATGCGCCTCGTAAAGGGCGTGACGGGTCTCGGGAAAAACGGCGGTGGCTTTGGTCATGACACAGGATCCTTCGGAACCCTCCGCCGCGCGACCGGACGGACTGGAAAAGGGAGTATCAAGGGCATCGCGCCTGCCGCGTAGCGGATATACATCGTGCCTGGACGATTGACCGCGCCCCGTTCCGGTCACGCAAGCAGAGATCGAGGTGTTCGAGCAATGGTTCGGCAACCTGTTCGATGACCTGTTCGATCCCGAGGGCTGACGCGTTAGGGATTTGAAATCGGCGTTGAAATCCGTCCTTCGATAGATTAAATGTAGTCACATATGCCTACATATGGAGGGCGCACCATGCTGACTATCAACCTCAGAGAGGCCAAGGCTGGCTTTTCCAGCCTCGTTGATGAAGCTGTCAAAGGAGAGATCGTGACCATCACCCGTCACGGCAAGCCCGTTGCGGCCCTGGTTTCGGTCGAGGCGGCCGAGATCGCGCGCAAGGCGCTGACACGCAAACGGGCGGGCCTTGTCAGCTATCTCAGGACGTTTCCAAGCGAAGAGTTCCCGCGCAACCGCAAACCATCGCGGGATGTCGAGCTTTGAGCGCGCGGGATATCGAGCTTTGAGCGGCTTCCTTCTCGACACCAACATCGTCTCCGGGCTGGCGCCGTCGAAGTTGGAAGCATCCGCTGACTTCCTCACCTGGCTGGACCGCATGGATGCCGATGGCCGGATATTTCTGTCGGTCGTCTCCATCCATGAGATCGAGAAGGGAATCGCGCTCCTTGAGCACAAGGGGGCAACGGCAAAGGTCGCGAGCCTGAAGGCATGGCTCAGTGGCCTTGTCTCCATGTACGACGACAAGATCATTAGCTTCGATGCGCAGGCTGCCGCGATCGGGGGGCAGTTGGAAGCGAAGGCGCTCGCGGCCGGCCATGATCCCGGCATGGCCGATGCCGTTATCGCCGGCATCGCTGCAGCGCATGAACTCGTCGTTGTCACCCGCAACACGAAGCACTTTCTGCCGTTCGGTATCGCCGTGTTGTCGCCTGACGAGGCCGCTACCAAGGGGGGCCCGGCATGACCGCTTCCTCTTGCGCAATTCCGCTACGCGCCGCCCTCTCCCCATGACCATCCGCACCGGCAAGGGCGGGCGCGACCGCAGGGAAGAACACGCCGAGCGCCGCGGCGAGCATACATATTCGCCGAAGTCAATAAGCGGGCCACGGAATCGGAATTGCGCCTCAAGCGGCTCTATGATGCCATTGAGGCGGGCGTGGCCGATCTGGACAACCCGGCGCTCAAGGACCGCATCGACGGTCTCAAAACCTGATCCTAAAAGAGTTGAGCGATTTCAGTTTTTTTTGTGATTCCTTGTTTGGTTCGTAGTTTGTGGACACTTTCTGAAAGTTGCCCTTCGACTAAATGCTCCCGAAGTCGGCTGACATAAAAAGCAAAGATAAACACCCCATCACCTCGACGATATCGCTGGAGGTTCCGCCAATCGCAGCTTGCGCTTTCGCGGCGAGATCAATATCCCCGGTCCGTAGGTGCTCAATCAGTTCCGACACAGCCGTTTGCAGATCCACGTCAAAATTATGAATTTTCCTGGTCAGTTCATCGCGCTTGCTGGAAAAGTCGATATCCAAATTTCGGCGGGCAGTGATTTCTTCTTCGGGACGTGTCTCAGTTCCAAGGCCTTTTTGATCCATCGCGCCAAGTTCGCTGGCCAGATGCACCACCTCCCCAAACAAGACCGCTATAGCAGACGAAGCTTGGGGCAATCCGAGTTCTTCAGCCCAACCGGCGGCGCTTTGGACGTCAGGAAGAAGAGTTTGGTAACCAGACCTCGCCAGTGCCGGAAATGCGATACCCTCAATGAAAGGCATGATCGTCAGGTGGACCTGCCAGTCCACCAATGACCTTATGAGCTCCGCTTGTTCAGCGAACGCGACCACCGCATCCGCAATATCGAGCGCAGGCAACAGCGCGAGAACGTCTGCTGGTGGCCACGGGAGACTACCTGTAGCATTAGCACGGAGATGGAAATCCGCGACGATCCCGGCTTTCTCTGCCGAGCGTTCAATTTCAACCTTACGTTGTGCTAATCGTGTTTCCCCCGCAGCCTTGGCAGAGAGGGATACGAGCCGAAGAGCGTTGCCCGCTCGTGAATCTTTGCCGCGCACCGCCCAAGTTACCGCTGGCGGCTCCTTTCGCTCGTGCGCTTCCCCGGCCAGCAGTCGCAGCGCCTCCAAGAGCGACTTGAGTCGCACGAGCATTAACGGAGCCCCCTCGCCAATGAGCGGCCAAGGCTCTTCAGTAACGGTAATGTCGACATCGACGATGAGATTGCTCAACCAAGCAATGTATGCGCCAGCTTGATCGGGCAGTATCGCGAACTTCTTGACGAGATTGACGCTTGCGCTGTGCAAAAGGTTCTGAAACTTGGTGACAGCGGTGTTGGTCTCTCCGCTTCCCGCGCCCGCCGCTTCCAATGACGAAACAGCGGGGGGTGTCAGCGCTTCAGTATCCGCATTGAGTGAATTCAGCCTGTCGGCGAGGCTCCCGAGTGCATCCTTTCCTCGCAAATGCGCATCGAAGACCTTCTCCAACGTCGGCACAAGAGCCTCGAGAATTGCAACGCCTCTTGCGAGATAATCGCTATAGCTCGGGGCGGCGACGCGGCGGGAGATTAGATCCCTCCACCGTCTGTTCCATTGAGGAACCGACAGTGGAGGAAGATTCTCTCGGGGAATCCGCTTTGTCACGCGCGGCACCTGGGTAAGGTTCGCCAATTCGCCACTTGCGGTAATAGCGTTGGACACCGCAATTTCAGCCGAAGGACACAGTGCCAATATCCGCTCGCACAAACTCACAACCGAGTCGTGCGGATTTTTCTGTACAGAGCCGGCGACGTACCAAAGATCGCAACGGACGATCACTCCCTCATCGGTATCTTCGATTGTTACAGGCCCGGCCCAAGCCGTCTCTGCCTGAACCCGTACGAACAACGCCTCTTGCCCGACCTCCGCGACCCAGTGACAGGCGATCTCACGATCCAGAGCGGACAGGGTGCCCATCACCGACCCGACGAGATTAAGATCGGCATTCAAGAGGCCTTCTGGAACCTGCGTCAGGCTGGTCCGTATTGCATCGGGCAAAGGTATTCCGACCAGGGCTGCGAGAATCTCATCGAGGCTCGCCAGATCCGCTGCCTCAATCAGGGCGGACAAGGCAGAAGGTGACATACGCTCCATCAACAGACGACGTGGGTCATCTTTCGGCGAGCCTTTGATCTGCGAAAGTAGATCCGCCGCAGCCTGGACCTCCGGGATTATGCTGAGACTACTCAGATCAATACCGGCGATCCCGAACATTGCGGCGCTCCCGACTTGCGTTCGCGGCAGCGCACGTGCTTCAGGAGTGTCCAGCCATTCGTCCACGCCCGAGGAAACACGGCCCAAACCTAGGCCCCGAAGCGCTGAAGCCAACGCCCGCGCATCCTGCTCGCCATCCAAGCGGGCAATCAAGCCATCGAGCACTGCCGGGACAGGTAGGCGCCGCGCAGATAGTGTGTCTGCGACCAAGGGTTCGAGATCGGTAGCGGTAACGCTTGCGACTGTCCTTTCGAAACTCGTTTGGAGGGTCGGCACCGTTGTCTGATGTGTGAGCCGCAACAATTCTTCAGATCGAAGCTGGTGTAGGCCAGTGACCGCGCCCGGAGCAGGCGAACGCACCAGATGTTCCTGGATGAGGCGTTGTAATGCGCGTGACAGATCGGCCTGACTGACCGAGAGCGTGCGCGCCAGTCGCTGCGCATCGACTTCAGCATTTGCTGCGCCTGCCCAAGCGCCGGATCGCAAAATATCGAGTTCAAGGGAACGCTTCGGATCCGAAATCCTGGCCGCAACCTGATCGGCGAGGAGTTCGTGCATTCGTTGTCCGCGTGTTAAGATATGGACGTATTCGAGAAGGAGACCATCGCTCGTCTTCCACGGCTCGCGCCACCCCGCCCAGTTTGTCTTTCCCGCTTCGCGCAGTTCCCGCCAGAGTCGCTCCGCGAGTTCATCATCGGGATCGGCGCATATTTCGGCGGCACGAGCACGCTCAGCAATCAACGTTACATCTTCTTCCCGGATCGAACCGAGCAGGACGACGCCGGGTACCGACATCGCTTCTTTAAGCAAGACACCCCAGCTTTCCGGTCCATTTCGGCCAATGTCATCCATGACGAAGCCCAAGGGACTGTCTTCCGAGGCGCGGAACGTGCGGATCAACTGGCGCAGAGATGGAATATCCGCCGCGCTCAGACGACGAATTCGAAACCACCGCACCGTATGGCGCAATATATTAGCGGTTTCCCACATCAAAGCGGATTTGCCGGCCCCAGACGGGCCGACGATCAACGCGGCCCGACGTTGTTCAATGCCTTCCATCAATGCCGATCTGCTTCGGGGCCGCTCGGATACCAGTCCCGCCGCAATGTGGCCGGGTTCTACATCAACCCCGAGATAGAAGTTCGGGTCATTGAGGGGGGTGAGGAAATCGACCGGTTCGCAGACACCATCCCTGAGGGCGTGTTCGATCGCGTCAACGTCGATAGCGGCCAAGACATCGCGGATTGAGATTTCCGTGTCAGAGATCGAAAGGCCACGATAGTTCTCGGACGCCAACCGGCCGTTGGCGTCGGCCAAGGTGCCTACGCGAATAAGAAGTTCGGCAAAGCACATCTGGGCCGCGGTAGGGGCGCAACGTAGCCGGTTCTCGATCAGGCTGATCGCCCATTCCTTCGGTGAGGTCGCCACGATGATCGACGTTCTCGGGAGAATATCTGAAACCCCATTAAATTTTGAAAGTCTGGCGCTGATTTGACCTTCGATTGAGCGGGCTGTGGGTTGACCTTCGAGGGGACTGAGGCCCGACCCCTCCCGTTCAAGAACGAGTTCCAGTCGCTCCGGCCGCTTTGCGGAGCCAAGCGACCGGTTCCATAGATCTTCTATGTGCCCGGTTATCTCCCCTTCTGTATAGCCCCCAAGGTGCTCACGCCGACTCTTAACCTGGACAAAGCTCGTTGCTTCGCCGCGCAGTTCAATATCGTCGCCACCTTCCGGGATCATAATGGCGGGCGCTCGTTGACCAGCCCATATTTCCACAGCTAACCAAGCGGACACGGCATCCTGGTAACGAAAGCCTCGACCGGCGTTTGATCCTGCCCTAGACGCGACCTTGGTTGGTTTAGAAGGCGGCTTTGGCTCGCGGCGCCGCTCTACACTTTTTGCTTTCTTCGCCACGTATGATTCCCTTACCGCTACTGCGAGCCTGCAAGGCTTAGGTCACTTTACCTCGTGATATGTGGCGGTGCCCGATTATTATATTTAAGTCGCTGCTTTCTTGCGGTTTCTTTTGATCATTTTTGTTACTCAATAGATCAAGCATTGTATAGTAACCAATGCGAGGCGGCTTTCAACCAACACCCAATAAGCCTGTCAGTGTACAGTCGGCGCTCTTCCAAAATGGAATTATCGCATCATCACGTGCCATCGGCGGGGATTTGGCGGAGGGGGTGGGATTCGAACCCACGGTGAGATTGCTCCCACGGCGGTTTTCAAGACCGCTGCCTTAAACCACTCGGCCACCCCTCCGGCTTACCGGCCTGTCTTAAGGGGGACGGGGAGGGGTGTCAACGGGGGGTTCTTGGGGGAGGGGGCTTTGGGCGGGATCGCGGTTTCCTTGCCCATGGGTTGGACATTGCCGGTGGTTTATGGCACGTCTTGGATCCCCTTATAAAAAGCAAAAGAGTGTCCCCATGGCCCGTCGCCCCTTCGCCCTGGCCGCCCTGCCGGTGGTTCTTCTCGCCCTGTCCAGTTGCGCCGGCGCCGACCAAAGCCAGCGCTCGGGCGGGACCGGCGGCGGGCGATCGGCGCCGGGGATGGCGCCGGTGTCGCCCATCGCCCCAGCGGCGGCGCTCAGTCCGGCCGCCGAACAGGCCGCCTTCGCCCAATGGCTGGTCGGCATGCGGGCCGAGGCCCTGGCGGCGGGCATCAGCCGCGCCACCGTCGACAGCGCCTTGGGCCGGGCGCGGATCGAGCCGCGCATCGTCGAGCTTGATCGCAAGCAGCCCGAATTCAACAAGACCCTGGCGGGCTATTTCGCCTCGACCCTGCCCGACAGCCGCATCGCCAAAGCCCGCGAGATGATGGCGCTGCACGCGCCGTTGCTGCGCTCGCTTGAACAACGCTATGGCGTGCCGGGGCGCTTCCTGGTCGCTTTCTGGGGGTTGGAAACCAATTTCGGCGGCACGCTCGGCTCGTTCCGCGTCGTCGACGCGCTGTCCACCCTGGCCTTCGAGGGCCGGCGCGGCGCCTTCTTCCGGGCCCAGTTGCTTGACGCCTTGCGCATCATCGACGCCGGCCATGTCAGCGCCGACGCCATGATCGGCTCGTGGGCCGGGGCGATGGGCCAAACCCAGTTCATGCCCTCGACCTTCCGCGCCCATGCGGTCGATTACGATGGCGACGGCCGCATCGACATCTGGGGCAGCCTGCCCGACGCCCTGGCCTCGGCGGCGAAATACCTGTCCGATCTGGGCTGGAAGGGCGCCGAGCCCTGGGGGTGGGAGGTGGTGCTGCCCGCCGGGCTGGATCTGGCGCGGGTCGGCCTGGAAGAACGCCGGCCTTTGGCCGATTGGGCGGCGCTCGGCTTGCGCGGCGCCGATGGCCGGGCGCTGGGGGCGGGGGCCAGAGCCGGGGTGACGGCCGCCCTGCTGCTGCCGGCGGGCTATCGCGGCCCGGCCTTCCTGGTCACCGACAACTATTTCTCTATCCTCAAATGGAACCGCTCGATGCTCTATGCCCTGGCCGTCGGGCTCTTGGCCGATCGGGCGGCGGGCGGCGGGCCGCTGGTCCATCCGCCGCCGGCCGACGAGGCGCCACTGCGCAGCGCCGATGTCGCCGAGATCCAAAGCCGCCTGTCCGCCCTGGGCTATGACGCCGGCACGGCCGATGGCGTGATCGGCGCCCAGACCCGGGTCGCCATCCGCGCCTATCAAGCTTCGATCGGCGCCCCGGCCGATGGCTATGCCAATGACGCCCTGCTCGCCGATCTGCGCCGGCGGAGTGGCCGATGAGCGTGAAGAGTTGGCGCGGCGGGCGAAGCTGGCGGGCGCCGCTTGGTCTCTTGCTGATCAGCGCCGCCGCCCTCGCCCTGTCGGGCTGCGCCGAAACCGGGCTGGCCTTTAATACCGCCAAGCAGGTCGGCGGGCGCGGCGACAGCGGCAAGGGCAGCTACAAGATCGGCGAGCCCTATCAGATCGGCGGCAAGTGGTATTACCCGAAAGAGGACTACAGCTATTCCCAAACGGGAACCGCCTCGTGGTACGGCCAGGATTTCCACGGCAAACGCACGGCCAACGGCGAAACCTTCGATATGAACCGGCTGACCGCCGCCCATACCACCTTGCCGCTGCCCAGCATCGTGCGGGTGACCAATCTTGGCAATGGCCGCTCGGTCACCGTCCGCGTCAATGATCGCGGCCCCTTTGTCGGCGAGCGGTTGATCGACATGTCGCGGGCCTCGGCCCGGGCGCTTGGCTTCGAGGCCCAGGGCACCGCCCGCGTCCGCGTGCAGATCCTGGCCCAGGAAAGTCAGGTCGCCAAGCGCGAGGCGATGGGCGGCGAAATGCTCTATGCCGGCGACGCCCCGGTCTCGGCGCCGCGCGGCGCCGTTGAAAGCGTGGCGATGAGCGATCTTCCCGCCTCGGGCGGATCTTCTTACGCCGCCTCGGGCGGGTCGCGCCGATCGGTGGTGGTCGCCCCGGGATCCAGCGTGCGCCAAGCCACGCCGACCGGGGCCGAGGGCTGGGGCGAGAGCGGCGGTGGCGGCGGCGGGGGAGGGCGCATCGTCATCCCCGCAGCACCCCCGCGCGCCGCGCCCGCCACCGGCGCCTTCACCCTGGGGCCGGCCACGAAGGCGCCAGCCGCCGTCCGGGGCCCCGCCGGCGGCGACGCCTATGTCCAGGTTGGCGCCTTCGCCGATCTCGGCAATGCCAAAACCCTGGAAAGCCGCCTGAAATCCATCGGCCCCACCGTCGTCATGCCGGTGACCATGGGCGATCATGTTTTGTACCGGGTGCGCCTGGGGCCCTTCGCCGACGGCACCCAGGCTTTCAACACCTTGCGGACCACCCAGACTTCAGGTTATCCAGAGGCTCGACTCATCGAGGACTGACGGATTGCCTCCAATCCGACATTTTTGTCCTCATTTCTTGTCGTCCCTTGCGGTCTGGGCACGGTGTTCCAGGGATGCCCGCCGCCGGGACGCGGGTCGACTCGGCGCTGGGCCGTATGCCACGGACCCATTCCCCAGGCGAGTTGACCGTCACTTTTTCGATGGAGCGATAAGGTCGTGATTGCGCTCGCCCGCCATCTTACGCCATTCGTGCTGGCCGCCGGCCTGCTGACCGCCATGCCCGCCCAGGCTTTCGAAACCAAGGCGCGCCATGCCCTGGTCATCGACCTGGATACCGATACGGTTCTGCTTGATAAAGACGCCGATGTGCCGATGCCGCCGTCGTCGATGAGCAAGCTGATGACCGCCTATATGCTGTTCGAGCGGCTGAAAAGCGGCTCGCTGTCGCTTGATGACACCTTCAGCGTCAGCGAAAACGCTTGGCGCAAGGGCGGGGCGGCCAGCGGCGGCTCGACGATGTTCCTCAATCCCGGCGCCCAGGTGAAGGTCCATGACCTGATGCGCGGCATCATCATCCAATCGGGCAATGACGCCTGCGTGGTGGTGGCCGAGAATCTCGCCGGCGACGAGGCGACTTTCGCCGCGGCGATGAACCGTCGGGCGAAGGAACTGGGGCTGACCAACAGCCATTTCGTCAATGCCACCGGCCTGCCCGATCCCGAGCATTATATGACGGCCCATGATCTGGTGCTTTTGGCCGAACATATCATCCGGGATTTCCCGGAATTCTACGAGATCTACGGCGAGACCAAATTCACCTATAACGGCATCGTTCAGCACAACCGAAATCCTTTGTTGTATATGAACATGGGCGCCGATGGCCTGAAAACCGGCCATACCAATATCGCCGGCTTCGGCCTGACCGCCTCGGCCGTCCAGGATGGACGGCGGCTGCTGATGGTGATCAACGGCCTGCAAAGCAACAAGGAACGCTCGGAAGAAGCCGAACGGCTGATGTCGTGGGGCTTCCGCAATTTCGAGACGGTGACCCTACTCAAGGCCGGCCAGCCGATCAGCGACGCCGATGTCTGGATGGGCGAGGAGGAAACCGTGCCGCTGGTTTCGGTGAACGACCTCAAGATCACCCTGCCACGGGCGGCGCGCCGCGACATGGTGGCCAAGGCGGTGTTCGAGACGCCGATCCCGGCGCCGATCCAGGCCGGCGACCGCATCGCCACCCTGGTGCTGACCGGGCCGGATATGGCCAAGCTGGAATACCCGCTGGTCGCCGGACGGGCGGTGGAACAGCTGTCGTTCTTCGGGCGCATCCTGGCCTCGGCGCGCAATGCGGTGTTCGGCACCGCCCAGCCCGCCGCCCACTAGGCCGATGAAGCGGGAAACGCCGGTGACCGGCGGACGGTTCATCACCTTGGAAGGCGGCGAGGGCGCGGGCAAGACCACCCAACTCAGCCGTCTCGCCCAAGCCCTCGCCCCCCTGGTGCCCGAGGTGGTGACCACCCGCGAGCCCGGGGGATCGCCCGGCGCCGAGGCCATCCGCGGCCTTCTGGTGGCGGGGGGGGCGGAGCGCTGGGATCCCCGGGGCGAAGCCCTGCTCCATGCCGCCGCCCGTCGCGATCACCTGCTGCGCACGGTCTGGCCGGCGCTGGCCCGGGGCGCCTGGGTGGTCTGCGACCGCTTCGCCGATTCAACCTCGGCCTATCAGGGCGGCGGCCATGGCCTGCCCCAGGACGAGCTCGACGCCCTGCACGCCTTTGTTTGCGGCGGCTTCCAGCCCGACTTGACCGTGATCTTCGACCTGCCGGTGGCCGTGGGATTGGCCCGCGCCGGCCGACGCGGCGGCGGCGAAGACCGCTATGAACGCATGGACCCGGCCTTCCATCAACGGCTGTTCGACCGCTACCACGCCATCGCCAGCGCTTTCCCCGAACGCTGCCGGCTGATCGAGGCCGATGGCGCGATCGAGGCGGTTCACGCCCGGCTCTGGGCGGTGGTGCTGGAGCGCTTCCCCGAGTTGACGGAGCGCCGGTGATGGCCAGCGCGAGCGAAGACGAGGCCGCTGGCGATCCTGGCCCGCGCCTGACCGCCGACCTGCTGGGTCACGAGGCGGCCGAGCGCGAGATCCTGGAGACCTGCGCCTCGGGCCGCGCCGCCCATGCCTGGCTGATCAGCGGGCCGCGCGGCATCGGCAAGGCCACCCTGGCCTTTCGTTTCGCCCGCTTCGCCCTGGCCGGCGGCCTAGAGGGCGGGGAGGGCGGATTGTTTGGCGCTCTGGCGCCGGCCTCGCTGGCCATGGATCCGGCCCATCCGGTGTTTCGCCGGGTGGCCGCCGGGTCGCACGGTGACCTGCGGGTGATCGAGCGCGGTCTGGCCGAAGGGACCGGCGGCCGGCGGCGCGGCGAGATCGTCATCGGCGATGTGCGCGATCTGGGCGGCTTCATGCGCATGACGCCCTCGGAAGGCGGCTGGCGGGTGGTCATCGTCGATGGCGCCGAGGATATGAACCGCAACGCCGCCAACGCCTTGCTCAAAGGCCTGGAAGAGCCGCCGGGGCGGGCCCTGCTGCTGCTGGTCAGCCATAATCCGGCCCGCCTGCTGCCGACCATCCGCTCGCGCTGCCGCCGGCTGGCCCTGCGCCCGCTGGAGCCGGCGGTGCTGGCAACCCTGATCGAACGGTCTTTGCCCGAGCTTGCCGAAACGGAGCGTCCCGGGTTGATCGGTCTGGCCGAAGGCAGCATCGGCCGCGCCATGGATCTGGCGGCGATGGGCGGGCTGGCTTTGTGCCGCGAGATGATCGGATTGCTGGCCACCGCGCCGGCCTTTGATGTCGCCCGCCTGCATGGGTTCGCCGATCAGGCGGCGCGCGACGACCGCGCCTTCACCGCCACCGCCGGCTTGTTCCCCTGGTGGCTGGCCCGCATGATCCGCCGGGGGGCGGTGGCCGGTTCGGCCGGGACGGCAGAGGAGATGTGGACCATCCCCGGGGAAAGCGCGGCCTCGGGCCGTCTGCTGGCGGCGGCCACCCTTGATCGCTGGGTCGAGGTATGGGAAAAGGTCACAACCCTTTTCGCCCGGGCCGAGGCGGTTCACCTTGATCGCAAACAGACGGTTCTCGCCGCCTTTCACGCGGTCGCCTTGGTCGCGGGTCGTTCCTGAGCGGAGGGGCCTTGCCATTCCCGGGGGATCCCCCGGTCAGGGTTCGGGGTTATCATCCCGAACGTCCCCCCACGTCGCCTTGCGGAGTTTCCGATCATGGCCGGGCCCAAGCCCCCGTTTTATCTAACGACGCCGATCTACTATGTGAACGACAAGCCCCATATCGGCCATGCCTATACCACCCTTGCCTGCGACGTGCTGGCGCGGTTCAAGCGCCTGGACGGCTTCGATGTCAAATTCCTGACCGGAACCGACGAGCACGGCCAGAAGGTGCAGAAATCGGCCACGGCGGCCGGCATCGATCCGCAGACCTTCACCGACCGGGTCTCGGCCAATTTCCGCGATCTGGCCGCGGCGATGAATTTCTCCAACGACGCCTTCATTCGCACCACCGAGCCCCGCCATAAGGAGGCCTGCAAGGCCCTGTGGACCCTGCTGGTCGAGCGCGGCGAGATTTATCTTGACGCCTATCGCGGCTGGTACGCGGTGCGCGACGAGGCCTTCTATGGCGAAGACGAACTGACCACGGCCGCCGATGGCAGCCGCCTAGCCCCCACCGGCGCGCCGGTGGAGTGGGTGGAGGAGCCGAGCTATTTCTTCCGGCTGTCGAAATGGCAGCAGCCGCTGCTTGATCTTTACGCCGCCCGCCCCGATTTCATCGCCCCCGACAGCCGGCGCAACGAGGTCATCAGCTTCGTCAAGGGCGGGCTGACCGATTTGTCGATCTCGCGCACCACCTTTTCCTGGGGCGTGCCGGTGCCCGGCGACGAAGACCATGTGATGTATGTCTGGCTTGACGCCCTGACCAATTACATCACCGCCGTCGGCTTCCCCGATCAGACCGGCGACTATGCCCGCTATTGGCCGGCCAACTTGCATATGGTCGGCAAGGACATCTTGCGCTTCCATACCGTCTATTGGCCGGCCTTCCTGATGGCCGCCGGCCTGGAGGTTCCGGGCCGGGTTTTCGCCCATGGCTGGTGGACCAACGAGGGGCAGAAGATCTCCAAATCGGTGGGCAACGTCATCGATCCGCGGGCGCTGATCGAGACCTATGGCCTTGATCCGGTCCGCTATTTCCTGCTGCGTGAGGTTCCCTTCGGCAATGATGGCGATTTCAGCCATCGCGCCATGATCAACCGCATGAACGGCGAATTGGCCAATGACCTGGGCAATCTCGCCCAGCGCGTGCTGTCGATGATCGCCAAGAACTGCGCCGGCGCCGTACCCGAACCCGGGCCCTTCAGCGAAGACGACGACGCCCTGTTGGCCGCCGCCGTCGCCCTGCTCGACAAGGTCCGTCAGGCGATGGACCGTCAGGCCTTCCACGAGGCCTTGGAGGCGATCTGGGTGGTGATCCGCGCCGCCAACGGCTATGTCGACCGTCAGGCGCCCTGGGCCTTGCGCAAAAACGATCCGCCGCGCATGGCCACCGTGCTTTATGTGCTGGCCGAGGTCATCCGCCGCGTCGCCCTGCTGATGCAGCCCTTCGTTCCCGCCTCGGCCGCCCGCATGCTCGACCAGTTGGGGCAGGGGCCCGAGGCCCGCGATACGACGGCGCTGGGCGATCGGCCGCTGCTGGCGCCGGGCACCGTCCTGCCCAAGCCCGAAGGCATCTTCCCCCGCCACGTGGTGGACGACGAGGGGGCGGCGTGAGCGCCCCCTTCCACCCTTGTTTTCTCCTAGTAGAGTAATGGATAGCCATGTCCCATGGTGGTCACCGATGATCGTCGATAGCCATTGCCACCTCGACTTCCCCGATTTCGCCCCCGATATCGACGCCGTGGTCGAGCGGGCGCGGACGGCCGGGGTTGGCACCATGCTGACCATCTGCACCCATGTCTCGCGCTTTCCCGGGGTGCTGGCGATGGCCGAGCGCTTTCCCGATGTCTGGTGCACGGTGGGCATCCATCCCCATGAAGCCGCCAATGAGGCCGAGGTCGACGCCGAGACCCTGGTGCGGCTGACCGAGAACCCCCGGGTCGTCGGCCTGGGGGAAACCGGGCTGGATTATTTCTATGACAACAGCCCGCGCGAGGCCCAGCGGCGCAGTTTCCGCGCCCATCTGGCGGCGGGCCGCCTGAGCGGTCTGCCGGTGGTCATCCATACCCGCGACGCCGATGCCGATACGGCGGCGATCTTGCGCGAGGAGCGCGAGAAGGGGCCGTTCAAGGCCCTGCTCCACTGCTTCAGCTCCGGTAAGGATCTGGCTGATCTGGCGGTGGAAATGGGTCTTTATGTCTCGATGTCGGGGATCCTTACCTTCCCCAAGGCGGAGGACGTGCGCACGGCCATCGCCGATGTGCCGCTTGACCGTCTGCTGGTCGAAACCGACGCGCCCTTCCTGGCGCCGACGCCTAAGCGCGGCAAGCGCAATGAACCGGCCCTGGTCGTTCATACGGCGGCGAAACTGGCCGAGGTCAAGGGCGTGGCCGTTGAGGCGTTGTGGGCGGCGACCACCGATAACTTCTTCACCCTCTTTGACAAATGCGCCCGCCCGACCGGATCCGCCCCGCAGACCGACGGAACCGTCTAGATGCGGATCAGGATTTTGGGCTGCGGCGGCGCGGCGGGAGTTCCCGCCATCGCCGCCGGATGGGGGGCCTGTGACCCGGGCGAGCCGCGCAACCGCCGCCTGCGGCCCTCGATCCTCATCGAAGAGGACGGGGAGGGCGGGGCGCCGCCGCACCGCCTGCTGGTCGACGCCTCGCCCGATCTGCGCCAGCAGTTGCTGGGCGCCGGGGTGCGGGCGCTCGATGGCGTGGTCATCACCCATGCCCATGCCGACCATACCCATGGCATCGATGATCTGCGCGAAATCAACCGGGCGATGGGCCGCTCCCTTGACCTCTGGGCGACGGCCGAGGTGCTGGGTGATCTGTGCCAGCGCTTCGATTACTGCTTCACCGCCCTGGCCGCCGAGGCGACCAGCATCTACAAGCCGATGATCGTGCCCCGGGAAATCACCACGCCAAGCTTCACCATCGGGGCGTTTCCTCTGCGCACTTTCCCCCAGTCCCATGGCTGGGGCGAGACCCTGGGGTTACGCATCGGCGCCTTCGCCTATTCGACCGATGTGGTGGCCTTGGACGAGGCGGCCTTCGCCGCCCTGGCCGGCATCGACACCTGGATCGTCGATTGTTTCGCCCTGCAGCCCCATCCGACCCACGCCCATCTCGACAAGACCCTGGCGTGGATCGAGCGGCTGAAACCCCGTCAGGCGATCTTGACCCATATGGGCCCCGGCCTGGATTACCGGGCGACCCTGGACCGCCTGCCGCCCGGGGTCGTGCCGGCCCATGATGGGATGATCATCGAGGTTCACGAGCCATCCGTTTGAGCGAAAACGCTTTTCGCTTATACGGCGGAAGCGGTCGCAGCGCCGCAGGCGCAGCCGCAATCGCCCTCGCATCCGGCGCAGGCCTGGACCTCGATGGTCACATGGCTGAGTTCATGGACCTCGGCCAACAGGGCGCGGTAGTGGGCGATCGGCTGGACGATATCGCTGACCACCGAGACGATCGCCGCCCAATGGCCGGGGCCGACCTGCCACAGATGAAGATCGGCCACCCGGTTGATCGCCGTGCCGTCGCCCTCGATCGCCATGCGCACTTCGTCTTCCAAGCCCTTGTCGGCGCTATGATCCAGCAGCACCGCGCCCGAGCGCATCATCAGCCCCCAGGCCCAACGCCCGATGACCGCGGCACCGACGATGCCGATCAGCGGATCAAGCCACCACCAGCCCATATATTTGCCAAAGAGCAAGGCGACGATCGCCAGAACCGAGGTGACGGCATCGGCCATCACATGCAGATAGGCGGCGCGGATGTTGTGATCCTCATGGGCGCCGTGCCCGTGGTCGTGCCCATGCCCATGCCCATGATCGTGCCCATGGTCATGGTGAGGGGCCTGACCGGGGCCGCCGAGGATCAGCACCGACAGCAGATTGACGACAAGGCCGAGCGTGGCGACGATCAGGGCCTGTTCAAAGGCGATGGTCTGCACGCTGAAAAAGCGGCTGGCCGATTCCCAGACCATCCCCAGGGCGACAACGCCGAGGATGATGGCGCTGGTGAAAGCCGCCAAGGCGCCGACCTTGCCGGTGCCAAAGCTGTAGCGGCGATCAAAGGCGTGGCGGCGGGCATGGGCATAGGCGAAGGCGGCGATGCCAAGGGCCGCCGCATGGGTGGCCATGTGAAAACCATCGGCCAGCAGCGCCATCGAATTGGTCAGGGTGCCGACAACGATTTCCAGCCCCATCATCGCCACGGTGAGGGCGACGACGAGCCGCGTTCGCCGTTCCGCCGCCGCCTCGCCGCCGGTGGCATAGACGTGATCATGGGTCCAGGGAGAAAGATCATGGGTATGCATGGAGTCCTCCTTGCCGTCGACCGCCGGACGGTGTTGAATGAGACTTAGTAGCGCTCTGCTTGCCCTCGAACAAGCCGCATTGCGAAGGGGAGCGCCATAAAACGGGGTTTCATGAAAGCCGTTCTGGCCGTCGTTCTGCTTGTGCTTTTGCCGATCCTTGCCAGCCTCGCTCCGGCGGGCGCGGCACCGATTGCCATGGGGGGCGCCATGGCGGCCGGCATGGGGCAGGGCTGTCACGATCTGGCCGGGAAGGGGCTGGCGGGGCAGGGGCCTGCGCCCTCATCGGCCCCGGCCGCCCCGGTTCTTCCCGTGGGGCCGCCGCCCTGTTGCGCCCCGCTGGTCCTGGCGTTGTCGGGACCCGAAGGTCTTACGCCGGCGATCGGGCAAGCGGCGGCGCGGCTTCGCCCCGCCGCGGTTCGAAGCCCGCACCGCCTGACTTGGCCGCCGCCGCTGAAGCCGCCGCGCCTTTGATCGGTTCGTTTTCTTCCCCGTAAGACCAGGGCAGGGCCTTCGCGCCCTGTCGGAAGACTCGTTGCCGTTCAAAGGAGTGCGTTTTGATGTCCATGACCCATTACATGGAGCTTCTTGCCACCAATCAGCCGTGGAACCTGCTGCTGTTCATGGCGATTCCGGTGATTTTGGCCGAAACCATCGCCGTCACCGAACTTTACCTGCTCTACACCCGCCGCTACGATGGCTGGGTTCGCCAGATCAACCGCCTTGCCGGCATGGTGGTCGGCGTCTATTTCACCGGCGTCTTCTTCTATCTGCTGGCCAGCGCCGTGCTGCCGCTGACCACCTCGGGCGGTTGGCGCGGCTGGATCGACGCCGTGGCCGTCGGCTTCTATCTGCTGGGCATCGTGCCGCTGGGCGGCATCGCCTTGCTGGAATTCAAGGTGATCGGCGGCCGCCGCGACGAGCATGGGCGGATGATGATCCACGCCGCCCTGGTCGGTCTGTTCCTGATCGTCGCCCATATCGCCATGATCTTCGGCATGCTCGACCCGACCCTGGGCGGCGCCTGGCAGGCTCCGGCCACCGATATGCCGATGGAGATGCCGATGGACCACGGGGATATGGGCCATGGGACGGCGCATTAGGCAGGGAAGGGACCAAACCATGAAACACGACAAACGCATCGGGTTGCTCGCCCTGGCCGTGCTGACCTTGGCCAAGGCGCCGGCCGTCGCCGGGGAAACCAGCGTCACCGTCACCAAATCACCAAGCTGCGGCTGCTGCCAGGGCTGGGTCGATCACATGATCGACAACGGCTATGAGGTGAGGGTGATCGAAACCGAGGATCTAACCCCGGTCAAGCACCGCCTAGGCGTTCCCGACAGCCTGGGATCGTGCCATACCGCCGAGATCGGCGGCTATGTCATCGAGGGCCATGTGCCCGCCGCCACCATCGGCCGGCTGTTGGCCGAGAAACCCCGGGTGAGCGGTATCGCCGCGCCGGGCATGCCCCAGGGCTCGCCCGGCATGGCGGGCGAGCGCGAACCCTTTATGGTGATGAGCTTCGGCCCGGCCGGCATCTTGCCGTTCCAAAAGATCGACTAAGCGACGGCCGGACCCGATCCCATTACCCGATCCCATCGGGGGCCGGGTCCGGCCTTAAGCCACGGTCGTTAGGATCTTAACCATTCTTAATGATCCTTAATGGTCCTTAACGACTCTTAACAATTCTTAACCTTTTCCTAACCGCCCGCCGTTAGACGATTTGGGTCAAAAGCACCCTCCTCCGGTCTGGCTGGATCTTTCTATCCATAATATACATTATGCGACAATTAGATCAGTTGGGTTCGGCACCCTTATTCGACCGGACCGTTTGCTTTTGAGTCCCTTTTCTCTCCTAGGAGAGAAAAGACCGCGACGGTTCACCGCTCGCGGTCTGGGGATCCCAGCAAGATGACGCTGTCGGGCGGCGCCGAGCGGGTGAAGACATCTTCGGCCATACGGATCGTATCCCGCCTCGGGTCGTCGGCCATCATCGCGCCCTCGCCGTCCGTCGCGTTGTCCGTTGGGACGGCTCTAAAGGTTTTATCGGCGAGCAGACCGACGGCGCGGGTTCCGGCCCAATCCATGCCGCCGCCGATGGCGCAGCCGACCACCGGCGCCGCCTTGCCCAGGGTCAAACTGGCCAAGCGGTTGGCTAATTGCTGGCCGATCATTTTGTTAAGCGCCCGGGCGCTGGTCGCCGGTAGCCGGTCCAGCAGACGCAGGCTCATCCGCGTTCCCAAGCGCACGCCCGATCCCCGGCCAAAATCGGCTAGCGACAGGCCAACGACCGCCAGCATCACCGCCCGGCGCACGCCCTCGCTTTCCGGGTCATGGCCATGCAGGCAGGCGATGGTGGCGACCAGCCGGGTTTGCAGGGCCAGCACCGAAACCACATTGGCCGGCAAGGCGACGGGCAAGGTGACAAGGCCGCCCAGGCCGGTCATGAAGCCGGCGGCGCCGGCCTGAAGGGCGGTGCGGCGGACGGTCTCGCGCACGGCGCGTTCCACATCGCCCTCGGCGCGCAGCAGCCCCTCGGCCGCCGCCACCGAGACGGCGCCCCGGCCGCCAAAGCCGCCGATCACCGGGCGATACAGCGAGGTGAGCAGGGCCAGCGCCCTGCCCCCCTCCTCCTCGGCCGGTTCGGCCGCCGGCTTGCGGGCGGGTACCGGTGTTGGCGGTTTGTTCCAGTTCAGAAGATCACCGATCGCCACCTTCCCGTCCCTTTCCCTTGTCTGGCGGGCCACGGCCGGCCCACCTGCCCTGTTATCTGGCGTCGGCTTGGGACCGGCGCAACAAAAACGGCCCGGACTGCGCCAAGGCGGTCCGGGCCGGTCAATCACCAAAGGCGATCTTACAGGTAGTGGGCCTTGAGCGGCAGGAAGCCGTTGAAGCCGACCGAGGCATAGGACGTGGTATAGGCGCCCGTCGACAGCAGGCGAAGACGGTCTCCCGCCTTGAGCGACAGCGGCAGGGTGTAACCGGCCTTGTCATACAGGATATCGACGCTGTCGCAGGTCGGGCCGGCGATGATGACCGGACCGGTCTCGCCGTCGTCCTTGTCGCTGATGATCGGGTAGCGGATGGCCTCGCCCTCGGTCTCGGCCAGGCCGTTGAAGCGGCCGGCGTCGATATAGACCCAGCGCCGATCGTCGGCGGCGTCCTTGCGCGACACCAGAACCACCTCGGTCTCCAGCACGCCGGCGTTGCCGCCCATATAGCGGCCGGGCTCGACGATCAGCCGCGGACGCGGGCCATCGAACAAGCGGTCGACCGCGCCCAGGACATGGGCGCCGTATTCATCGACGCCATAGGGCAAGCGGTTGCCATAAGACGTCGGCAGGCCACCGCCAAGATTGACCATCTTGAGGGTGATGCCGACGGCGGCCAGATCGCGGAACAGCTCGGCGGCCTTTTCCAGGGCGACATCCCACTGGCCAAGGTCTTTTTGCTGCGAGCCGACGTGGAACGACACGCCGTGGGCTTCAAGGCCCAGGGCCTGGGCCTTGATCAGCAGATCGCCGGCCATGGCGACGGAACAGCCGAACTTGCGCGACAGCGGCCATTCGGCCCCGACATTGTCAACGAACAAGCGGCAGAACACCTGCGAACCGGGCGCGTGTTCGGCGAGCTTTTCCAGCTCCTCCTCCGCATCGAAGGCGAATAGCCGAACACCGCGTTCATAGGCCGCGGCGATGTCTTTTGATTTCTTGATGGTGTTCCCGAACGACAGCTTGGCCGGATCGGCCCCCAGGCCGAGGCACAGGTCGATCTCGGGAAGGCTGGCGGTATCGAAACTCGATCCCAGGGCGATCAGCCGGGCGACAAGCGGCGGCGCCGGGTTCGATTTCACCGCATAGTAGACCTCCGCCTGGGGCAGAGCGCCGCGCAGGGCGCGGTAATTGCCTTCGACCACGTCAAGGTCGACGACGAGACAGGGGGTTTCGGGCTCTTCGGCCAGGAACGCCGCCATCTTTTCGGTGATGCCGGTCGCCACCCAGCGCGGGGGTTCGGCGACGAGGGCAAGGGTCGGGGCGCCGCCCGGCGGGCGGGATTCCGCGGCGATGAAGGCGTCGGGCGGCTCTTCGGGCTGGTTGGCCCGGATGGCTTGATTGTGCATCAGCTTCTCCACAATGGGAAATCCTGCCCTGGCGCAGGATTTCTCGCGCGAGCGAACGTTCGGTGGACAGGCACCGAAGGCGGACAAGACGGATAGGCCAAGGGATTAAGGAAGAAAGCGAAAGACGCTTCTTCC
Source organism: Rhodospirillum rubrum ATCC 11170 (assembly GCF_000013085.1). Taxonomy (NCBI): domain Bacteria; kingdom Pseudomonadati; phylum Pseudomonadota; class Alphaproteobacteria; order Rhodospirillales; family Rhodospirillaceae; genus Rhodospirillum; species Rhodospirillum rubrum. The sequence goes on along the minus strand of NC_007643.1, from coordinate 1,983,901 downwards.
TCAGTCCTTTAGACCACGCCGCGTTTATGTTCGGTCAGGGTCGCATGGCCGGCGCCGAAGGCGTCGCGGAACACCGGAACGGCCTTCAGAGGTTCGGCGTCGCCGCACATGAAGATATCCAGGGCCGCATAGCCGCATTCGGGCCATGTGTGGATGCTGATATGGGATTCAGCAAGCACGGCCACCCCGGACACTCCGCCATTGGGCGAGAAGTGATGGAGGTGGATGTGCAAAAGGGTGGCGCCCGACGCGTCGACCGCCGCACGCATGGCGCGTTCGATCAGGTCGATATCGTCCAGGCCCTTGGCTTCCCAAAGGTCAAGGATCAGGTGCCTACCCGCGAAGGTCAGACCATTTTCCTTAATGAAATGGTCAAGGCGATTGCCTGCCAGCGCGCTGTCGGGAATGGTTTTTCCCGGAAGGGCTTTCAGGGTGACGGACGGAACGGATCTTACCTCTGCTCGGGCTTCGCGGGCCTCCGCTTCAGTATTCACCGCCAATTGGGGGGACGCGAGACGCATTGGTCATCTCCCTCAAACCAGCGTTGAACCCGAAGGGCCTTGTTACTCAGTGAACAAGCCTCTAGTGGATTACCATAAAACAAACGCACCCCCCTTGCCGGGACTGGTGCGGTGGACGGGAAAATACCCCTTCCCGCCGGGGACGCAAGTGAATTTCTTGGGTATAAGCGCTTCGCCGCTCTTTTTCGGACGCAACCGTTGCGCAAGGACCACAAGGTGGGTTTCTCTAGGGCGGTTCTTCAAGTCCCTTCCGTTGCCAAAGGACGTTTTTTCATGACCGAATGGTTCAGCGAGACCCTTCACCCCCATTGGCGCCAGAGCTTCGCCGCCGACCGCGTGCTCTTGCGCGAACAGACCGCCCATCAGGATCTGGTGATCCTCGAGAATCAGACCTTCGGCCGGGTGATGGTGCTTGACGGCATGGTGCAGCTGACCGAGCGCGACGAATTCGTCTATCACGAGATGATCGCCCATGTGCCGTTGTTCGGCCACGGCGCGGCGCGGCGGGTGCTAATCATCGGCGGCGGCGATGGCGGCACGCTGCGCGAAGTCCTGCGCCATAAAACCGTCGAGCGGGCGACCATGGTCGAAATCGACGCCACCGTCGTCGAGATGGCGCGCGACCATATGCCGATGGTCAGCGATGGCGCCTTCGACGATCCGCGCGCCGAGCTGATCATCGCCGACGGCATCGCCTTCGTCGCCGGCGCCCATCAGCCCTATGACGTGATCATCATCGATTCCACCGATCCCTTCGGTCCGGCCGAGGGGCTGTTCACCCCGGCCTTCTATGGCGCCTGCCGCCAGTTGCTGACCCCGGGCGGCGTGCTGGTGGTGCAGGCCGGCGTGCCCTTCCTGCAGCCGCGCGAGATCGCCCATGTCAACGCCGCCCTGTCGGCGGCCTTCCCCGAGGTGGCCTTCTATGCCATCGCCGTTCCCACCTATGTCGGCGGCTTGATGACCCTGGGCTGGGCGAGCGAGGATGCCGGCAAGAAGGTTCCCGATCCGGCGGTTCTGGCCGCGCGGGTGGCGGCCAGCGGCCTTGCGTTCGGCTATTACTCGCCCGAGGGCCATGCCGGCGCCTTCGCCCTGCCCCCCCATATCCGCGCCGCCGCCCGAGGCTGAGCGCGCCCGCTGAAAAAACCGCCGCCGCTCTACAAGGAGATCTCGCCCGTGACCTCGCCTTCGCCGCCGCCCCCGTCGCCGATCGATCGCTTGCTCGCCCTGATGGCCCGGCTGCGCGACCCCTTGCGCGGATGCCCCTGGGACCGTGCCCAGACCTTCGCCAGCCTCGCCCCCCATACCCTGGAAGAGGCCTATGAGGTGGTTGACGCCATCGAACGCGGGGCGAGGAGCGATCTGCGCGACGAATTGGGCGATCTGCTGCTGCAGGTCGTTTTCCATGCCCGCTTGGCCGAGGAAGAGGGCGCCTTCGATTTCGACGCCGTCGCCACTGCCATCGCCGACAAGCTCGAACACCGCCATCCCCATATCTTTGGAGAAAGCAGCCTTTCGCCCCCCACCGACGCCGCCGCCCAGACCACCGCCTGGGAGGAGGGCAAGGCCCGCGACCGTCAGGCCCAGGCCGCCGCCGAGGGGCGGGTCGCCAGCGTGCTCGATGGCGTGACCGCCACCCTGCCCGCCCTGGCCCGCGCCCATAAGCTGGGGAACCGGGTCGCCCGCGTCGGTTTTGACTGGCCCGATATCGGCGCCGTGGTGGAAAAGCTCCACGAGGAATTGGGGGAACTTCAGGAAGAATTGGCGGGCCGCGATCAGGAGCGTATCATCGAGGAAATGGGCGATCTTTTGTTCGTGGTCGTCCAGCTTGCCCGCAGTCTCGACGTCGATTCCGAAACGGCGCTGCGACGGGCGAACGCCAAATTCGATCGGCGCTTTCGCCATGTGGAATCCCGTCTGGCGGAAAGCGGTCGCGGCCCGGCGGACTCGACCCTGGAGGAAATGGAAGAGCTATGGCGCGACGCCAAACGCCGGGAACGCGGGGAACCGACCTGACGGCCCCCTCCCCCGATTCGCGTCCCCGCTGGGCGGCGCAAACTTTTGATCGCCGCCTAAAAGCGGCGATCATCACGGTCGCGGCTTGCCTGCTGCTGGCGTCCTGCTGGCTGCCCGATCGCTTCCTGGCCGAGGTCCGGCTGTCGCGCAATGGCGATTACGCCCTGGTGTATCAGGGGGATCTGGTTTGGGTGCCTTTGGCCGACGACATCCGCGCCCGCAAGCTGACCCCGGCCGAAATCACCGAGAAAACCGATATCCTGATCCGCGACCTCAGCCGGGACGAGGCCTTCAAAACCATCGTTCCGCTGGGCGGCGGCCGTTTCAAGGTCAGCTATGAGCGGCTCGGCCATTTGGGAGCGCGCGATATCTTCGCCTTCCCCCGGCGCAGCGACGCGCTGATTTCCCTGGAAACCTTTGACGATGGCCGGGCGATCATCCGCGCCCGGTCGCTGAAAACCGAAGACCGCGATCGCATCGCCAGCGCCGGCCTGGGCATGCAGGGACGCTTTCGCGTCGTCAGCGACGGCCTGCCACTCAAGGGCAATCCGATGGCCACCGCCGCCCGGGATGTCGGCCGCTTCATGATCTATGACTGGACGATCGCCACCCTGGCCAGCCCGCCGCCCTTCATCGAGATCGATCTAACCCGCTCGCCGGCCGCCGTCCCCCGCTTGCAAATCCCCGCCCAACCCGCCCGCTAAGAGCCCGCCCTTGTAACGAGGGATGCACGCCAAGGGGCGCGCCCCTTGGCAATCCCGCGGAGGGCCACGGGCCCTCCACCCCCCTGTTTTGGCGGCGCGTCGCCCGGAAGGAACGTCAACCGCGACCTTTCCCGGGGTTCGAAGGGCCTTTGGCCCTTCGCGGAGAGCGCCGAGAGGCGGCGCCTCTCGGCAAAGACTAACCCGCGTTAAAGGGGATCGCTTTCGGGGGGCGGGCCGGCGAAGGCCAGGGCCTGGGCGTGCTGGCGGATGTCGGCCGGCCAAGCTTGGCTTCGCTCGGCGAACAGGGCGTCCTCGCCGACTAAGAGCGCCCGCGCCGCCTCCTCATGGCCGGGCAGATCGCCGGCCATCGCCAGCACAAAGCGATGGGCCGCCTCCCGCGATAAAAGCGCCCGCTGGCGAAGGCCGTCCCGGGAGGCCGCCTCTTCGACCAGATCGCGCAAAACCGCCGAAGTGCCGCCGGGCTGGGCGGCCAGCCAGTCCCAATGCCGGGGCAACAAGGTGACCTCGCGGGCGACCACCCCCAGCTTCGGCCGGCCCCGTCCCCGGGGGGAGGCGGCTGCGGGCGAAGAGGACGTGGCTTGGGGAGAAGGAAGCGGGGCGGCGGCGACCAGACGCGAGACCAGATCGCTTTTGCCGCCGCGCAGGTCAAGGGCTACCGCCCGCCCGCTGGTATCGTCAAACATCCGCAGCGGCCCGGGAGCGCCACCATCGGCGGCGGTTTTCACCGCCAGGGCCACCTCGATCAACGGACCGGAGAGCAGCCGGCGCGGGCCATCGAACGCCGTGCAGGGGGTCGAAAGATCCTGGGTCATCGCGGACTCCAGACGTCGGGAGCGGGATTTATACCAGGATTATAATGACTCGTCTTTATTGCCCGGGTGAATAATTCATGGCACCGCCACCGCATCCGTCTGGCGAATGATCCCGGCCAATTGCCCCCAGCGCTCCTCATTGCGCGCCATCAGGGGCATGCCCTGGGTTTGGGTCGGGGCGTAGTCCTCGCCGGAAATCAGCCGGGCGCAGCCGCCGGCCTCGCGGTGGATCAGAATGCCAGCGGCGTGATCCCAAACTTTCATCCGGGTAAAAACAGCGAAATCAATTTGCCCGGATAATAAAGCAAGATAGGCATGGGCGGCGCTGCTCGCCCGGGTGATGGTGGCGACGCGCGGACGCAGCGCCGTCATCAGCGCCCGCCCGCCGATATGGCCGCGCAGGGCAGCCAAAGGATGGGCGGGATCGGCCGCCGGCGCCTCGGGCAGATGGCGGATCTGGCCGCCCTGGCGGACCCCCCGCCCCTTGACCGCGCAAACCGTCCGCCGCTCGACGCAATGATCGATCCAGCCCATGACGGTTTCGCCGCGCAGCGCCAGGGCGACGATGCAGCCGAACAAGTCGTCGCCCCGGGCGAAATTGCCGGTGCCATCGACCGGATCGATGATCCACACCGGGGCATCGCCGCCAAGCCGCCTGAGAACCCCGGGGTCGGTATGAACCGCCTCCTCGCCGACCACCTGCGAGCCGGGCAGCAGGGCGCAGAGCTTTTCGCTCAGCACCGCCTCGGCGCGCAGATCGGCTTCGGTCACCAGATCAAGGGGACCGCTTTTGGTGTGAATGTCCTTGGCGGAAAGATTGCGGAAACGGGGAAGAACCTCCGCATCCACCACCGCGCGGATCAGCGCCGTAACGGCATCGGGATCGACTAGCATGCCCCCATGATTGGGCCCAATCGCCGGCCGCGCAAGAAAAACCGCCAGGGTCAGGGGGCATAGATATCGCGGTCGCGATGATAGGCCTCGCGGTAGATGTCGAGCAGCCGTCTGGCCTCGGGGTTCAAGGTGGCGTGCTGCTCCAGCGCCATGACGATGAAGGCCGCATAGGTCACCGCCTCGGCCTTGCCGCGCAGGGCGTTTTCCGCCGCCACCCGCTCCAGGGTGTCATGGACGAAGGTGCGGGCCATGACGTTGAGTTGGCGCTTGACCAGCTTGTTCTTCTGGCGCCAGCGATTCTGTCCCTCGGCTGTCGACATCGCCCGTCCCCCCGAACCCTTGGCGTTTCCCGTCTACTAGAGCGGGGAGCGCGAACTCCGCTCGCCGCCCCCCGCCCCAAGACTTTGACAGTCAAGCAAATCATAGGCGCCCCCTGGCTCAGAGGGCTCGGCGATTTGCTCTGAACGGCTGGTCCTCCCCCTTGGCATAGCATTGGCGGGTTAACGGACCCTCTCCACCGCCGCCGCGACCCCGGGGAGTCCATCAAACGGGATTTTGCTAGTAGACATCCCCCGACGGGCGGCGCAGGATAGAAGGGTCCAGGGATTCGAGCCGGCCGACAAGGGGTTTTTCCGGCCTCGCCCGCCCGTCAGACGGGTATCCCACCGCGCAAGTTGAAAAGCTCCTTGGCGGGCAAAAGGATCGAAGGGCACGTCGCCGTGCTTACGGATCCGAGGAAGATCTGACCGATCGGTACTCTCCACCGATCAACGGCTGGCGAAGCGATCAAGCCCCCTTGCTCCCGGCGCCGAGTGCCGCGCCCCCTGCCCTTTCCCCCCGCCATTCCGTGTCACTTACCCAGTCACGAATACCATGGCCTGGTATTCCGCGCGACGTAACACACATCCTGTGGTTTTTCGCACGAAAAAGCCCCCTCCCCGCCCGGTTTTGGCGGGGCGCGGAGGGGGCTTTTTTTCGGTGGTCAGGGGGTGCGCAGGCGCGGATCGAGGCGGCCGATATCGGCCGGATCGAGGCGAACGGTGAGATGGGCCTGCTCCTCGTCGTCGTGACGCTCGAGAACCTCGCCCTTGCGATAGACCCAGGCCAGGGTGGCGCCGTCGCTCAGCGGAATGGACAGGCCAAGAACGATGCGGCTTTCGGCCAGACGGGCGTCGATGCGGGCCAACAGCGCGTCGGTCCCCGCCCCGGTCACCGCCGAGACCGGCACCAGGGTGTCGCGGCCCGCGGTGTCTTCGACCAGCTGGGCCTGCCGTTCCGAATCGAGCAGATCGATCTTGTTCAGCGCCTCGATCAGGCCGCTTTCGACCCGTTCATCAAGCTCCATCTCGCGCAAGACCACCTCGACATCGGCCTTCTGGGCGTCGCTGTCGATGCCGGCGATATCGCGGACATGAACGATGACATCGGCGGCCTTGACCTCTTCAAGGGTGGCGCGGAAGGCCGCGACCAACTCGTGGGGAAGGTCGGAGACGAAGCCGACGGTATCGGACAAGATCACCTTGCGCCCCGAAGGCAGGTCAAGGGACCGCATCGTCGGATCCAAGGTGGCAAACAGCATGTCCTTGGCGAGAACGCCGCCGGCGGTCAGGCGGTTGAACAGGGTCGATTTGCCCGAATTGGTATAGCCGACCAGCGCCACCACCGGATAGGGCACGCGGGCGCGGGCTTCGCGGTGCAATCCCCGGGTGCGGCGCACCTCTTCCAGGTCCTTGCGCAGGCGGGTGATGCGATCGCCGATCAGCCGGCGGTCAAGCTCGATCTGGGTTTCGCCCGGACCGCCCAGAAAGCCGACGCCGCCGCGCTGGCGCTCAAGATGGGTCCAACTGCGCACCAGACGCGAGCGCTGATAGGTCAGATGGGCCAGTTCAACCTGCATCTGGCCTTCGGCCGTGCGGGCGCGCTCGCCGAAAATCTCGAGGATCAGGCCGGTGCGGTCGATGACCTTGCAGGCCCAGGCCCGTTCCAGGTTGCGCTGTTGAATGGGGGAAAGCTGGGTGTCGACGACCACCAGGGAAATCGCCTCGGCGGCGATGATCCCGGCCATGCGTTCGACCGCGCCGCCACCGATATAGGTGGCCGGCACCACCCGGGCCATCGGCACGGTTTCCGACAGGGCCACATCCAGGGAAATCGCTTCGGCCAGACCGTTGGCTTCGGCCAGTCGAGCCTCGGGGCTCCGCGCGGCCGGACGGCCCTTGCGGAGAAAAGGATGAAGCACCGCCGCCCGGGATGCGGACGGCGGGCCTTCCTGATCGTGATCAGCGGACAAAGGGTGTCTCAGGCCTCGACTTCTTCCTTGGTGGGTTCGAACAGTTGCACCGGCGACGCCGGCATGATCGTCGAAATGGCATGCTTATAAACAAGCTGCGTATGTCCATCGCGACGCAGCAACAACGAAAAATTATCAAACCACGTCACGATTCCCTGAAGCTTAACACCATTCACCAGAAAGATCGTAACCGGAGCCTTGTTTTTGCGAATATAGTTCAGAAAGACATCCTGAACATTTTGAGTCTTTTCGGCCGGCATTACATGCCCCTTTTTTCAATCGTTCTTGTCCCCGAGGGGATTGGACGCCCGCATTGTTATAGTGACGCCGCGCCTTATCCGGCTGCCCCACTTTTTATAACCGGTTTTGCCGACAGGATATCCTTCGCGGGGCGAAGATTCCGCAGCGCGGCAAAAACCGGTGCTTCCTTGGTATCATTCTTCCCAGGGGCTTGGCAAACCCAGACTGCGCCCGTAAAGGAGACGCGGAAAAGGTGTGGCGCTTTTTTGCGCAGCCGGCGCGTCAGGCGCCCACCCGCTCCAGCAAAGCCAGCAGATCCCGGCATCCCGCCCGATAAAGGGCGGGGGGATGGTCGGCGAATTCGCCGGGCGCCGGCGGCTCGGGGCGCAGCAGCACCCCCAGGCAACCAATCTGGGCGGCGCAGGCCAGATCGACAGAAGCATCGCCGACGAACCACAGGTCGGGTCCAGGCGCCACGCCGCCGATGTCCAGGGCCATTAGCGCCGGATCGGCGGCCGGCTTATCGCGGGCCGCGTCGCCAGCCCCTATCACCGCGCCAAACAGGGTGTCCAGGCCAAGCGCCGAGACCTCCTCGCGCAGGAAGGCGCCGGTCTTATTGGAGACCACCCCAAGGAACACGCCGCGCGCCGCCAGGGCGGCCAGCAGATCGCGCGCCCCGTCAAGCTCGCGCAGCAGGTCGAGGTGAACGGCGCGGAAGGCCGCGTAATAGATGTCGCGCGCCTCTTCCCAGCGCGCGCCGAAAAGCTGGGGAAAGCCATCGCGCAACGACAATCCGATGCGCGTCCGGGTTTCCTCGATGCGCCAGGGGTCGTGGCCCATCGCCACCAGCGTGGTGTTCATCGCCTGATGGATGACCGGCCAGGAATCGACCAGGGTATTATCCCAGTCGAAGAGAACGGCGCGCGGGGGGCGCGCCGTTTCCAGGGAAAGACCCATGCTCACGGGATCAGTGGCCATACCACAGCGGACCGCTTGCCGACTCGAGGAAGTCGAAATAGCGGGCGCGCAGATTGGTCACGATGCTGCCGGGGTGGCCATTGCCGATGACGCTGTCGTCGATGCGGACCACCGGCATGGCGAAGGAACTGGTCGAGGAAACGAAGACCTCGCGGGCGGCCTTGGCCTCGTCGAGGGAGAACGACCGCTCCTCGACCCGCAGCCCCTCGGCGTCGGCCAGATCGATCAGCCGCTTGCGGGTGATGCCGCCGAGAATGTCGTTGGACAGCGGCCGGGTGACCAGGGCGCCATCCTTGGTGACGATCCAGGCGTTGGACGACGAGCATTCGCTGACCATGCCATCGGGTCCGACCAGGATCGCCTCATAGGCGTGCTGCTCATAGGCGGCCTGCTTGGCCAGCACGTTGGGCAGCAGCGAAACGGTCTTGATGTCGCGCCGGCCCCAGCGGATATCGGGATGGCTGATCAGGCTGACGCCCTTGGCGGCGACTTCGGGCTTCGAGCCCAGGCCGTGGCGCGCCGTCATGACGATCGACGGCGGGGTGTCCTTGGGAAAGGGATGGTTGCGCGGCGAGACGCCCCGGGTGATCTGGATATAGATGATGCCGTTGCGCACGCGGTTGCGGCGAACCACCTCGCGCGCGACCAGATCAAGGCCGCCCCGGGTCATCGGCATGTCGATCCTCAGTTCGCGCAGCGAGCGCTCCAGGCGGTCCCAATGGCCGTCGTTATCCACGGGCCGGCCCTTATAGATGGCCGTCACCTCGTAGATACCGTCGGAAAACTGGTAGCCGCGATCCTCGATATGGACCGCGGCGTCGCGATGAAGCACATACTGACCGTTGACATAGGCGATGCGGGACATGACTGCGCGCACTCCGGGAGCGAATGTGTGGGAGAACCCGATGCGCTACACGCGCCGGGCCCAGGATCGATCGGGACAGCGGATTTAAGCACCTTCGGCGAAGGGCGGGTACCCTCTTTGCCGAAAAATACGCCCAGAGCAAATCCCCTCGCAATCGGGAACGGATCGTAACGGCGATTTGCCCGCCTATCGGGTTCAGAAGAACTCGATGCGAACGGAAAACATCTTTTCAACCTTTTTGATCGCCGCGGTCGAGGCGAACAGGATGATGCGGTCGCCGCCCTGGATCACCGTGGTGCCGCGCGGGCTGATCACCTGGGTGCCGCGCACGATGGCGCCCAGCAGCACGCCGGCGGGAAGATTGACATCCTTGAGCGGCTTGCCGACCAGCGGCGAGGTGTCAAGGGCATCGGCCTCGATCAACTCGCCAAAGCCCTCGTGCAGGGAATGGACGCTGTGGATGCGGCCGCGCCGGACATGCTGGAGGATCTTGGACACGGTGATGGTGCGCGGATTGACCACCACATCGACGCCGACGGTGCCGACCAGGGAATTATAGGTGGATTTATTGATCAGCGTGATCGCCCGCTGGCAGCCATAGCGCTTGGCCAGCAGCGAGGCCAGGATATTGGTCTCGTCGTCATTGCTGACGGCGACCACGGTCTCGGCCTGGGCCACCCCGGCCTCTTCCAGCATCTCGGGATTGAGGGCGTCGCCCAGCAGCACCATGGTGCGGTCCAGGGTCTTGGCGACATGCTGGGCGCGTTCCTTGTTGTTCTCGATGATCTTGGCGCTGACCTGGGGAAAATCGCGTTCCAGCGCCTGGGCCAGGAACAGCCCGACATTGCCGCCACCGAAAATCAGCACGCGGCGCGCCGCCGTCTCCTCGTGGCCAAAGGCCGACAGGGCGCGTTGGGTGCGGTCGGTGGAAACGACGAAATAGACCTCGTCGCCGGGCAGCATCTGATCCTCGGCGCTCGGCACGATCGCCCGGTCGTTGCGCACGATGCCGACGACGACGATGTTGAGCTCGGGGAACAACTGGGTGAGCTGGCGCAGCGGCGTATGAACGACCGGGGTGTTCTCGGTGCAGCGCACGCCGATCAGCCGCACCCGGTCGCCGGCCAGCGGAATGATATCCATGGCCCCGGGCACCTGGAGACGGCGGATGATGGCGCGCGCCACCTCGATCTCCGGGCTGATGATGACGTCGATCGGCATGTTCTCGCGCGAGAACAGATTGGCCCAATGGGGCTGAAGATAATTCTGGTTGCGCACGCGGGCGATCTTGGTCGGCACGTTGAACAGCGAATGGGCGACCTGACAGGCCACCATATTGACCTCATCGGCATGGGTCACGGCGATCAGCATGTCGGCGTCCTCGGCCCCGGCCTTTTCCAGCACCCCGGGATGGGAGGCATAGCCGACCAGCGCCTGGACATCGAGGGTGTCGGAGATCGAGCGGATCAGCTCGGGGCGCTGATCGACCACCGTCACGTCGTTGTTCTCGGCGGCGAGATAGCGGGCGATGGAAAAGCCGACCTGTCCGGCGCCGCAAACGATGACTTTCATGGCCGGAGGGTCCTTAAGGGAACAAAATGGGTCATACCTTCTGGCGATCGGATCCGCCCACCCCCAGGCTTTTAAGCTTGCGGTGCAGGGCCGAGCGCTCCATGCCAACGAATTCGGCGGTTTTCGACACATTGCCGCCAAAGCGCGTGACCTGGGCGATCAGATAATCGCGCTCGAACATTTCCCGGGCCTCGCGCAGGGGCAGGGTCATGATCTCGCCCGAGCGATCGAGGCGCAGGGAATCGGGGGTGACCGAACCGATCTCGGCGGGCAGCATATCGGCGCGGATCGCCTCGCGTGCCTCGCCGGGCGCCATGATCAGCAACCAGTCAACGACATTGCGCAGCTGGCGGACATTGCCCGGCCAGTCATAGCTTTGCAAGGCGGCCAGGGCGTCCTCGCCGAAGGGCCGGGGCGGCAGGCCGGCGCTGGAGGCGGCGCGGTCCATGAAATGCAGGGCCAAGGGCGTGATGTCCTCGCGGCGCTCGCGCAGGGCCGGCAGGCGGATCGGCACGACGTTCAGCCGGTAGTAGAGATCCTCGCGGAAGCGGCCAAGGGCGATCTCCTGGGCCAGATCGCGGTTGGTGCTGGCGATCACCCGGACATCGACACGGATCCGCCGCCCGCCGCCGACCCGCTCGAAGCTTTGGTCCTGCAGGATGCGCACGATCTTGCCCTGGGTTTCCAGGGGCATGTCGGCGACCTCGTCAAGCAGCAAGGTGCCGCCGTCGGCCTGTTCGAACAGGCCGATCTTACGATAGGAATCGGCGCCGTCGCCACTGCCCGGCTCGGCGCCGAGCAGTTCGATCTCCATGCGGTCAGGATGCATGGCGGCGCAATTGACCACCACCAGCCGGTTCTGGGCGCGCGGCGAATGGGCGTGGATCATCCGCGCCACCACTTCCTTGCCCGTTCCCGGCGGCCCGGAGATCAGCACCCGCGAGCCGGTGGGTGCGACCTTGGCGATGGTTTGCGCCACATGGCCGATCAGCGCCGAGTCTCCGATCATCTGGGTCTCGGGGCCGGCGCGCATGCGCAGTTCGGCGTTTTCAAGCTTGAGCTGGGCGGTTTCGATGGCGCGTTGGATGATCAGCAGCAGGCGGTCGGCCTTGAAGGGCTTTTCGATGAAGTCGAAGGCGCCCTGCTTGATGGCGCTGACGGCGGTTTCGATGGTGCCATGACCGCTGATCATCACCACCGGCAGATAGGGATGATCGCGGGCCAGTTCCTCAAGGACCTGCAGGCCGTCAAGCCGGCTGCCCTGCATCCAGATATCAAGGATGACCACGGCGGGCGTGCGCTCGTCGATGGCCTTGAAACAGCTGTCGGCATCGACGGCGACGCGGGTGTCGTAGCCCTCGTCCTCCAGGATGCCGGCGAGCATCATGCGGATGTCTTCTTCGTCATCGACGATGAGAATGTCATGCGCCATGGATTGGATCGGCCTGAAGGGGCGGTTGGGATGCGAACCCGGGGTCGGCGGCGCGAACCACGGGAGTGAGGGGGAGTGTCAGCGAAATGGCGGCCCCCCCGCCCGAAGCGTTTTCAAGTACCAGATCCCCGCCATGATCTTCCAGAATTTTCTTGACGATGGCCAGTCCAAGGCCGGTCCCTTTGGCCCGCGTGGTAACATAGGGTTCGGTCAGCCGCTTGGTCTCCATGTCGGGAAGCCCCCGGCCATTGTCAACGATGCGAACCACCGCCTGATCGTTTGTCAGGGTCAGGCTGACGGCAATTCGCCCGGCTGGCAAGGGCGGCGCTCCCTCGGCCGGGCGATCGCGGCCTTGAATGGCCTCGACGGCGTTCTTCAGAAGATTGGTCAGGGCCTGGGTGATCTGGCGGCCATCGGCGGCCACGATCACCTTGCCCTCGGGCAGCTCGGTGGAAAAGCCGATCTGGCCATAGGCCGTGCGCTGAAGAACCACCGATTGAAGGACCAATTCGCCCAGATCGCAAGGGCGGATCTCCGGGGCGGGCATGCGGGCGAAGGCGCTGAACTCGTCGACCATCTGGCCGATATCGCCGACATGGCGGATGATGGTTTCCGTGCAGCGGGCGAAGGTCTCGGGATCGTCGGTGATCTGCTTGAGATATTTGCGTTTCAGGCGCTCGGCCGAAAGCTGGATCGGCGTCAGCGGGTTCTTGATCTCATGGGCGATGCGCCGGGCGACATCGGCCCAGGCCGCCTTGCGCTGGGCCGATTGCAATTCGGTGATGTCATCGAAGGTGAAGACGAAGCCAGTGATCCCCTGGGCCGAGCATTCCGCCGCCACCCGCACCAGCAAGGTCACCGGGCGGCGATCGATGCGGATCTCCATCTCGCGTTCGACCGGCCGGTCGGGACGCTGGCGCACCGCCGTCAACACCTCGCCGAATTCGGCCAGAAGGGCGCCGATCGGCTGGCCCTGCCACAGGGTCAGGTCGCGATCAAACAGCGCGCAGGCCGAGGGATTGGGCAGGTTGATCTTGCCCTCGGCGTCAACGCCGATCACCCCGGCGGACACCCCGGCCAGCACGGTTTCGGTGAAACGCCGCCGTTCGTCGAGTTCGAGATTGGCGGCCAACAGGCTTTTTTGCTGGCTTTCCAAGCGGATGGTCATGCGATTGAAGGCGCGGCCAAGCAGGGCAACCTCGTCGCTGGCCACCAGTTCGGAAACCCGGACCGACAGATTGCCCTCGCTGACCTTTCCGGCGGCTTCGATCAGATCCATGATCGGCTGGGCCAGCCGGTTGGCGATGGTGATGCCCACCCAGATGGCCGCCAGCAGCAGCAAAAGCGACACGACGATATAGGTCAGGAAATAAAGGATCTGCAGCTTGGAGCTTTGCGCCTGGAAGGCCAGATACTCCGAGACCGCCGCATGGGCCTTCTCGATATGGTCGCGCACGGCGGCATCGACGAAGCGCCCGACGTAAAGATAGGTGCCCGGCGTGCCCAGTTCGACCAGGGCGCGCACCCGGTCGTTCCCCTGCCCGGGGATGACCACCACCTCGCCCAGATCGGCCTGATCGATCAGATAATTGGGAACCTGCTCGAACTGCAGCGAGAAGGTATAGCCCGCCCGGCCCAGAACATTGCCCTCGCGGGTGAAGACCACCACCTCCGACAGATTGCGCACCAGGGATTGGGTGGTGAGAAACTGGTTGAGGACCTGGGAATTGGGCATGCGCCGCCATTCCCGGTTCAGGTCATTGGCCGTCAAGGCGGCATCGCCGGCGATGGCGTTCATATGGGCCTGCAGATAGGCCTCGGCGACCTCTTGGGATTCGCGAACGGCGGTCGAGACCTTTTCGTCGAACCAGCTTTGGAAGCTGACCTGAAAGGCGATGGTCGAGAAGATGGCGAGCAAGATCGCCGGGGTGATGGCGACGGCGCTAAACAGCACGGCCAACCGCACCTGCAGCCGCGACCCCGCCCCCCCGGAGCGCCGGCTTGACCACATGCGCACCACCGAACGGGTGATCAGCCCGCCCAGGGCCAGCAAGATCACCAGATCGACGTTGAGCAGGATCCAGATCGCCCGCGAACTGGGCTCGGGGCTTGACAGCAGAAAGAAGGTGACGCCGCCGCTGATCAACGAGGCGACGGCCAGGGCGACGGCCAGGCGGCGCGACAGCTTGACCCGCCGCGCCCACAGACCCAGGCGCAAGATGGTGCGGTTGAGGGCGGGACGGCCGCCGCGCCGCTGGCTGGTGGGGGACAAGGCGGCCTAGCCCTTGACGCCGCGCACGACCTGGATATCGAGATCCCGGATCTTCTTGCGCAGGGTATTGCGGTTGAGGCCGAGCAATTGGGCGGCCTTGATCTGATTGCCGCGCGTCGCCTCCAGACACAGGGAAATCAGCGGCCGCTCGACCTCGCGGCTGATCCGCTCGTGCAGGCCGGCCGGCGGCAGGGCCTCGCCATGGGCTTCGAAATAATGGCGAAGATGGCGTTCGACCTTGGTCGACAGCCCCTCGGCCGATTCATCGCCCTCGTCAAGGATCGGCGGCGCCGAAGACGACAATTCGGCCTCGATGACCTCGACGCCGATGACTTCCTGGGAATAGAGCGCGGCCAGACGGCGCACCAGATTTTCCAGTTCGCGGACATTGCCCGACCAGCGGTGTTTTTTCAGCCGTTCCATCGCCGGGGCCTCCAGCACCTTGGGCGGCAGGCCGTCATGCTCGGCCACCGCATGCAGGAAATGGCGGGTCAGTTCGGGGATGTCCTCGACGCGCTCGCGCAAAGGCGGCAGGCGCAGCGGCACGACGTTGAGCCGATAGAACAAATCCTCGCGGAACAATCCTTGATGAATAAGCTGGCGCAGGTCGCGGTGGGTGGCGGCGATGATGCGCACATTGGCCCGCAGGGTCTGGCGGCCGCCAACGGTGGTGTATTCGCTTTCCTGAAGCACGCGCAGCAACCGGGTTTGCGCTTCCAGCGGCATGTCGCCGATCTCGTCTAGGAACAAGGTGCCGCCATCGGCCTGTTCGAAGCGTCCGGCCGAGCGGGCATGGGCGCCGGTGAAGGCGCCCTTCTCGTGGCCGAACAATTCGCTTTCGATCAGTTCGCGCGGGATCGCCCCCATGTTGACGGCGACGAACGAGCCGTTGCGGCGCTTGCCGTAATCATGCAGGGCGCGGGCGACCAGTTCCTTGCCCGTTCCCGATTCGCCGTTGATCATCACCGTCAGATCGGTGTTCATCAGCCGGGCCAGGGTGCGGTAGATCTCCTGCATCGCCGGCGAGCGGCCGATCAGCGGCAGGCGCTCGTCTTCCTCGCTAGCATGGTCGCCCTCGGTCGGATTGCCCCTGGGCAGCGACAAGGCCCGGCGCACGACATTGACCACCTCGGTCAAATCGAAGGGCTTGGGCAGATATTCAAAGGCGCCGCGCTCGGTGGCCTTGACCGCCGTCAGCAAGGTGTTCTGGGCGCTCATGACGACGATGCGCAGGTCGGGGCGGATCTTCTTGATCCGCGGAATCAGGTCGAGGCCGTTCTCGTCGGGCATGATGACATCGGTGATCACCAGATCGCCCTGACCATCGGTGACCCAGCTCCACAGGGTCGAGGCCGTACCGGTGCTGCGCACCTCGTGGCCGGCCCGGGTCAGAGCCTGACTGAGAACCGTGCGGATTCCGCGATCGTCATCGGCCACCAGAATCGTCGACATCTCAAAAGGTTCCTTTACTCATTTCAACCCATGCCCGAAGACATGTCAAAGGGGGCGCCCGACGCGGAGCTGGCCGGCGTCGGCGGGGATCTTGGGCGTCAGCGGACCATCGGCAGCATGACGGTGAACACCGTGCGGCCGGGAACGCTGTCGAATTCGATGATGCCGCCGTGATCGTTGACGATCTTGGCCACCAGCGGCAGCCCCAGACCACTGCCCTTGGGCTTGGTGGTGACGAAGGGATCGAACAGATTGCCGCGCAGATCTTCCGAGATACCGGTGGTACCATTGTCGCGCACGCTGATGACCAGCGGCAAATCGGTCACCTCGCCGCCCGGCACCCGTAATCTCAGGCCCTGCTGATAGGCGGTCGACAGCACGATCTCGCCGCCGCCCGGGCCGATCGCCTCGGCGGCGTTCTTGATCAGATTGAGGAACACCTGGATCAACTGGTCGCGGCTGCCCAAAACGGCGGGCAAGGACGGATCATAGGTCTCGACGAAGCGGACACCGCGGGCGAAGCCGTTTTCGGCGACCATGCGCACATGCTCGAGAACCCGGTGGATGTTCACCGCCTCGCGGGCCAGCGGCATGTTGTCGGAGAAAACCTCCATGCGGTCGACCAGGGCAACGATGCGGTCGGTCTCGTCGATGATCAGCCGGACCAGCTGGTGGTCCTCTTCGGGCAGATTGGCTTCCAGAAGCTGGGCCGCCCCGCGAATCCCCGACAGCGGGTTCTTGACCTCATGGGCAAGCAGGGCGGCCATTGCCGTCACCGAGCGGGCGGCGTTGCGGTGGCTCATCTGCTGGCCGATCTTCAAGGCCATCGACAGTTCATGGAGCGAGATCACCACCCAGTTCTCGTATTCGGCCAAAGGCGACACGCGCACGGTGATGGTGCGCTGGCCGGTGCGCGGGGTATCAAGCTGCACCCCGTATTCCGAAAAAGTCGAATGATTGCGCCGAACCTTTTCCATCAATCCAAAGATCGGACAATCGGGCGGAATCAGGTCCGAGAGCGCCATGCCGCGCAACAGCGCCCAGGTGCTTTCGAACATCTGCTCGCCGGCGGCATTGACGAATTGCACCCGGTCGGCCTCGTCGACACAGATCACCGCCGAAGCGATGGCGCTCAGCACCGTCGCCGGGTCGATCGAGGGAACCGGCGCGCGCCGGGTCAGGGCAGAAATCTTCACCATCTTCAAGCGGCCTCTTCTCGCGGGCGGTCGGGTGACGTGTCCTCCGGGGTGGGGTTTTTCAAGACCGCTCTTTGGCGGCTTTCTTGGGATGCGGACGGCGGGGCCGACTGCCACAGCGCCGTGAAATGGTTGAGAACTCGGCGCGCCGCCCCGGCATCGGCGGCGGCCATATAGGCGGCGCGGAAGTCGGCGCCTTGCGGCATCGTCCGCGCATACCAGCCCATATGCTTGCGCGAGGTCTTAAGGCCACGCTCCAGACCATGGCAGGCCAACAGGCCTTCGAGGTGGGCGGCCATCACCGCCGCCCTCTCGGCCAAAGCCGGCGGCGGCGTTTCCCGCGTCCCGGCGGCGATGGCCCGGGCGATGGCGCCGGGCAACCAGGGCGCGCCGAGGGCCGCCCGGCCGATCATCACGCCATCGGCGCCGGTAACGGCCAGGATCTCGCGGGCCTCGGACAGGTTCGTCACATCGCCATTGGCGATGACCGGCAGCGAGACGGCCCGTTTGACCAGACCGATGGCCGGCCAGTCGGCGCGACCGTCATACATCTGGGCCCGGGTGCGGCCATGGACGGTCAGCCGGCTGATCCCCGCGCTTTCGGCCAGCCGGGCCAGCTCGACCGCGTTGCGGCTGGCGTCATCCCAGCCCAGGCGCATCTTCAGGCTCACGGGCAGGGTCACGGCACCGACCACGGCTTCGAGAATACGCGCGGCCAAAGGCAGATCGCGCATCAGCGCCGACCCGCCCAAGCCGCCCACCACCTTGCGCACCGGGCAGCCCATGTTGATATCGATCAGCTCGGCTCCGGCGCCTTCAACCCGCCGCGCCGCCTCGGCCATGATCAGCGGATCGCAGCCGGCCAGTTGCACGGCGAAGGGGCCCGCCCGCCCGGCCTCCGCTCCGCCGCCCAGCCGGGGATCGACGCCCCGCGCCCGCTCGCGCAGCAGCTCGCGGCTGGCGACCATCTCGGTCCACGATAGCGGACACCCATAGTCGTGGGCCAGTCGCCGGAAGGGGGAATCGGTTACCCCAGCCATCGGCGCCAGCATGATCAGCGGATCGGAAACGGGGAACGCGGGGGACGGCGTCATGCGAAAGCGAATCCTCGAAAGGCGAGCGGCTTGTGGATCCCCGCGGTCATCATCGGCGGGACAAAAGCAAAAAACCAAGTCCTTCAAGGACTTGGCTTATCTGGATCGCTCGACGCCCCTGGTAGGCCGCAGCGGGCGATCGGCTTGGTTAAATATTAGGCATATGCGTGGAGAAACAGCAACCTTTCTGAGCACGTCGCGCATCCAGCCGATGCCGGGGCCCTCAGAGCAGCACGTCGCTGACGAATTTGACGCCAGGGAAGGCCAGGGTGAGCAGCAGATAGGCCAGCAGCACCACGCGGGCGCCGACCCGTCCCCGCACCCCCCAGCGCGAACGCGCCAGGATCAGCCCGCCGATGACCAGGAAGGCGAGCGACGACAGCATCGACTTGTGATCGGGCTGCAAGATCGCCCCGGTTTCCAGGTATTCGACGGCCATGCCGGTCAACAGCCCGGCGCCGAGAACCCATTCGCTGGTATAGAGCAAGATCCACGACAGGCGATCGGCCTCGGCCGCCGCCGGCAGCCGTCTGGTCAGGCTGGTCGGGCGCCGCGCCTTGAGGGCGCGTTCCTGCAGGAAGCCGGCCAGGGCCGCCACCGCCCCCAGGGTCAGCATGCCATAGGTGAGCACGGCGATGACGATATGGAGCACCGTCCAGAAGGCCGGGGCATGGTCGGCCAGCGGCGCCCCCTCGGCCCCCTCCCATATCGTCGCCATGGCGCCAAGCGCGATCAGATAGGGCATGAGAACGGGGGTCAGCCGCCAAGCCGCCTGGTGGCGGAAGCATAGTTCGGAAAACAGCAGCAAGGTGGCGGCGATGCTGACCCACAGGGCGCTGGAGAAACTGGTGCTCCACATCCCCTGGCGCAGCGAGGGCACGATGCTGACCACCAGGGCGCCGATGATGGCGACCCCCAGCGTGCCCCAGAATAGACCATCGCGCCCCGGCGTTTGACGGAGCGGGGTGAAGGCCGCCGGCAGCAAGGCCAGGAAAGCGGCGATATGAAGCGATAATGACCCGGACATGGGAAGGACTATACAGCCCGATGCGCCCGGAAAACAATCGCCCGCCACGTTCGGCCCTGCTAGGGTTGGGGCCATTTTCGCGTTTATTCCCCTCCTTTAGGTAGTCAAGGAACCCATCCATGGCGAAAGTCGCGGCGCTGATCGTGGCCGCCGGGCGCGGAAAGCGCTTTGGCGGCGACCTGCCCAAGCAGTATCAAACCCTTGGCGGGCGACCGATCCTCCGCCACACCCTGGCCCGTTTCGCCGCCCACCCCGATGTCGCCCTGGTCCGCGCCATCATCCATCCCGAGGATCGCGACCTCTATGGCGCCGCCGCCCATGGCCTCGCCACCCTGCTCGACGCGGTCGAGGGCGGGGCCGAGCGCCAGGATTCGGTGCGCCTCGGGCTGGAAAGCCTGACCGATGTCGCCCCCGATTACGTGCTGATCCACGATGGCGCCCGGCCGCTGGTCGATGGCGCGCTGATCGACCGGGTGATCGCCGCCCTGGCCGATCACCCCGGCGCCATTCCCGCCCTGGCCGTGGCCGACACCCTGAAGCGCGGGGCCGGCGGCATGATCGGCCAAACCGTCGATCGCGCCGGTCTGTGGCGGGCGCAGACCCCCCAGGGCTTCCGCTACGACGCCATCCTCGCCGCCCACCGGGCCCAGGCCGGCACCATGCTCACCGATGACGCCGCCGTTCTCGAAGCCGCCGGCGGCGCCGTCGCCCTGGTCGACGGCGCCGAGGACAACGCCAAGATCACGACCTTCGCCGATCTGGAGCGGGCCGAACGGCTGTTTCGCGGCGAGGGCGAGCAGCGGATCGGCTCGGGCTTCGATGTCCATCGCCTGGGGCCGGGGGATTTCGTTACCCTCAACGGCATCCGCATTCCCCATAGCCATGGGTTGGTTGGCCATTCCGATGCGGACGCGCCGATGCACGCCCTGACCGACGCCCTGCTCGGCTGCCTGAACGCCGGCGACATCGGCCGGCATTTCCCACCCTCGGACATGCGCTGGAAGGGGGCGGATTCGGCGATTTTCCTGCGCCATGCGGCGGCGCTGATCACCGCCCTGGGCGGGCGCATCCTCAATGTCGATATCACGATCTTGTGCGAGCAGCCCAAGATCGGCCCGCACCGCGCCCGCATGTCGGCGCGGCTGGCCGAAATCCTCGAAATCTCGGCGACCCGCGTCGCCGTCAAGGCCACCACCACCGAGGAACTGGGCTTCACCGGCCGTGGCGAAGGCATCGCCGCCCAGGCCACGGCGCTGATCACCCTGCCCTTCTAAAAACAAACCTCCAGCCGGCCCGCGTCACCCGGGCCGGCTGTTCGCGGTGATCCAGTCGAGAAACCCGCCATCGCCGGCTTGCACCGGCAAGGCGACGATGCAGGGTAGCTCATAGGGATACAGGGCGCGCACCCGGGCGATCAGCGCCGCGACCCGGTCATCGGCGGTTTTCGCCAGAAAGGCGACTTCGGCGTCGTCATGAAACGCCCCCTGCCAGTGATAAAGACTGCGGATCGGCCCCAGGATATTGACGCAGGCGGCCAGATGCTCTTCGACCAGAACCCGGCCGATGCGCAGGGCCTCGTCATCGCTGGGCGCCGTCATATAGATCAGGGATTGGGGCATGGGGGCTTCCTCGCGCTCTTCGTCCTTTCCCGGGAGAAAAACCATTTTTCCAGGGAACCCTTCGCAAGGCCCGACTTTGGGGGAACACGATGACGGGGGCAAGCATGGCGGGCGCGGCGACTTCGAAGCGAAAGACGGCCAAACAACCCGGCCTTGGCCGACCAAGCGCCCCGCAGCGGCGCTGGCTGGAACGCGGGTTGACCCAGGCGGGGGGAAAATTGCCGCTGTTTGACGATCAGGGGCGGCGAGTTGACGGCCGCATCATCCGCATCTGCCTGGAGCGCGGATGGGTCGAGCCGTGGTTTGCCAATCCGTTGAAGCCGAATTGGCTGGTCTGCAAATTGACCGACGCCGGACGCGCCGCCCTCGCCCGCTCCGGCAAAGCCGCCGTCACGCCAAGGACCGCCTGACCTCCGGCCTTGCGGGGGTGGCGGAGCCGCGGCGCCAGACGTCGAAGATCAGCCGGGCGGCCTGAAGAGCGCCGCTTGGCGCCACCGGCGCCGGCCGGGGCAAAGCCGTCAGGCGGTCAAGGCCCGCGGCGATACGGCCGGCGGCCAGATCATCGGCCGCCACCTCGGCGCAGCGGCCGGCTTGCGCCAGCCAGTCGATCAGATGGGGGGCCTCGGGCCAATCGGGGCGATCGACATACAGGAAGGGCGTTCCGGCGCAGGCGCAATCGGCGACCATGCCATAACCGGGCTTGCCGATCACCGCGTCGACCGAGGCCAGTTGGTCACGAAACGGTTGGGCAAGCGCCCGGCCATCGATCAGCGCCGGGTGGCCCGGAGGAACCGCGCCATAAACGATCACCCGCCAGCCCCCAAGATCGGCCGGCCAGGCCGCCAGATCCAATGCGCCGCTCATCCCGCCGAAATTCAACAAAGCCAGCCCTGTCGCCTCCGTGATCCCCAGGGCGGCGGCGATCTCCGGGCGCCGCCACCGGCCGGGGCGTGACACCGGGCCGATCACCAGACGGTTGGGCAACTCGCTTTGCGGCATGGCCGGGGTGGGCAGCAGCATGCGCTCCAATCCGCCGTAGGCCTCGGCCATCTCGGCGAAAACCCGGTCCATCCCCGGCCTTTTGGCAAACAGATAGCGGCCGATCCCCAACCAGTTGAGCGGCGAGAGGCCGATCACCGGCACCCCCAGGCGGGTGGCGGCGGCGCAGGCCAGATAGGACAGGCTGGTGACCACCACATCGGGACGGTGCGCGGCCATCACGGCCGCCGCCCGCGCCACCGCCGCCGGCCAGTCGCGGTGCAGGTCCAGCAGGCGGGCGGCACTGGCCTCCAGATCGATTTCACGGGCCGAGCGCATCAGCAGGCCGAAGTCCTCGCTGCGCGGCTCGTGCCGGCAGCCGGACAGAAAGGGAGCGGGATCCTTGGCCGATTCAACGGTCACATCCAGGGTGACGGGCTCCCCGGAGGCGGCGACCAGATCGACAAGCGCGCCAAGCACGCTATCGGCCAGGGAGAAATGCCCATAGCCGTGCGGGGTAATCGCCAGATACAGGCGAAGGGAGGCAGGGGCGATCACGGCCGGCGGGGAAGATCGGCCCGCAGCATCGCCTCGGCCTGACGCAAACTGAGATCGGGCCGCACCACCCGCAGGGCGGTCAGGGCCCGGGATTGCCCCGGCGCGGCGGAAGACGACCTCTGACCCTCGGCCGAAACGCCCATGCGGGCCAGCGCCTTATGAAAAAGATCCGTCACCTGCGGCGCTTCCATGACACCCCTCTCCGTCCCACCTTTTTTTGTTGGGAAAGAGACTAAACCGTAACCCTGAAGAAAGCCTGAATCAGTTTCGCAATCGATAGGATCATCGCCCGCGGCACTCCACCGACAGAGCCCGATGACGGCACAACATAATAAAAAAGCCCTGCCTCGGAAGGCAGGGCTGTCAACCATTCGGACTTGGTATCGTCCTATACAGGTTCGCCACCTTTCGGTGGACTTGAGGCGCACCGCAGCAAGCCACGAGCGCAATCGTCGATTAATATCGGCTTTCAGAAGTGGATCGTCAAGAGATCAAGCCCAAGCGCGCAAAGCATGGCCTTGCGTACTTTCGTCAAGTCATCCGCTGCCAGAATGATCTTAAGATATTTTCGTTTGCTCGTCACCGGGTCGCGGCCAGTGTATGGCAAGCTCAGTCGATTATAGGAAACGGTCGCCAGCATGTCCGCCTTCGCCCATTTGAGAGCGCCCTCATAGGGGTGGGGCGCATCAAAAGGCAAAGCGACTTTGCATTGATAGCGAATTCCCGCACGCGGCGGGCTCGTACTCAACGGCACGACAGTGCACAGACCATCCCGGTAAGGAAGACGGGGCGAGACGACAACGGCAAGGCGTTCTTTGACCATCTCTGGCGCCTTGAAGCCGGTGTTGTAGTCGCAGATCACGATCGTGCCGGGCGTCCGGGGGAATTTAAGGCTCACGGTGCCGGGGCCTTGCGCCGAGGGGCTTTAGCGCGCTTGAACCGTCCAATGGTATCAACGGAACCCCCGGCTTTCTTTGAAAGATCGCGAGTTCCCCTCCCAAGGGTGGCAAGAGCCATTTCAAGCTGAGCAGGAAGCAATCAGATCCTCGATGCGATTTCAGAGGCGAGGTCAAATCCCCGCAAAAATCGTATCGCTGATCTTATTTTCAATCAATTGGTCGTTCTGGGCGCTTCACGACCCGGGAAGCAAATCGCCAGTCATCAGGAACCGTTTCCCGCTTCCCCGCCGGTCCCCAGACGCGGAAACGGCCCCACGAGGGGGCCGTTGGAACCGTTTAGGCTGATGGTGGAATTGGTCGGAGCGACAGGATTCGAACCTGCGACCCCTTGACCCCCAGTCAAGTGCGCTACCAGGCTGCGCCACGCTCCGACCGATTTCCACTCGGAAAACCAAAGGATTAATCTTTGGGTCTCCGGCGGTGGGGGACGGTGCCCGGTTGCCCGGGCCCCGCGAAGAGGCGGCAATATAGCCATGCCTCATCGGCTCTGCAAGAAGAAAACCAAATTATTTCAGCAGACCTTCTGTCGCCCGCCCCGCGGCGCTTTTACAGCTCGGCCTGCTGCAAAATCCGCCGCAGATCCTCCAGTTCGGCCAGCACGGCCAAAAGCTCACGACGCTGGCTCGGGCTCAATCCCGCCACCACCACCACCGGAGCGACCGGCTCGGCGGCCTGCGCAAGCGGTGGCACGGACGGAGCCTCTTCGCCCCCCTCGTCGGCCGGATCGTCGAGCTCGCCAAGGGAATCGTCCTCATCGTCGCCGTCCAGCAGGTCGCCGTCGGCCTCGAGCGGGTCGGGATAGGGGGAGCGATCCTCATCGCCCTCGCCCTCCGCCGCGTCGTCGAAGGGGGCGTCGTGCCCGGCGAGGGCCTCCTCGGGTTCGGACGCATCCGGCCTGTCCGCCTCGTCGTCCTCCGCCCCGATCGCGGCGGTGGTCTCGGCACCGATGCCCAGGGTTTGCGAGATGACGCTTTTGACGCCGTTTTCGCGCAGCAGCTTCTGCGCCCCCTTGATGGTATAGCCATCATTGTAAAGAAGGTCGCGAATCGCGGCGAGCAGGATGACGTCTTCGGGTCGGTAATAGCGCCGGCCACCGCCCCGTTTCATCGGCCTGATCTGCGAAAACTTGGTTTCCCAGAACCGCAGAACATGCTGAGGAACGCCCAGATCGGCCGAAACCTCGCTGATCGTGCGAAAGGCGGACTCGGACTTGCCGCGGCGCGCCCCATCGCCATCGTCCGCTGGCTCGAGTGTCGGGCTGGGAGGGATCACAACCTGTTATCCGTTGATCTGGCTGCCTACCGCGCCGTCGTTAATGCGCGCCTTAAGCAGTTGCGAGGGGCGGAATACCAGAACCCGCCGGGGCAGGATGGGAACCTCCTCGCCGGTCTTCGGGTTGCGGCCGACGCGCTCGCCCTTTTCGCGCACCGAAAAACTACCGAAACTGGAAATCTTTACCGTGTCGCCCTCAACCAGCGCCTCGGACATTTCGTTTAAAACCATCTCGAGAAGATCGGCCGACTCGTTGCGCGACAGGCCGACTTCCTGATAGACGGCCTCGCTCAACTGGGCACGCGTAATGGTCTTGCCGGACATCTGGCGGTCCCCCTTCCGTGGCGTCACGGCATGGGGCCGGACGTCCTTTCCGACGTAACGGTAAAAGAGGGGGATAAATCCGTCAATATCAAAGCGTTGCCGAGAGGTCCCGAGACTGGGCCTTAAGCGTTGCGCAGGGGGGTGGAAACCATACGGGCCGATGAAAAAACTAAATCCGATCGACCCCGTCGGGTTTTTGGCCTTTTTACAGCCGGACCAGGGCCGAGCCCCAGGTGAAACCGCCGCCCATGGCTTCGAGCAAAATCAACTGACCGGGCTGAATGCGGCCATCGCGCCGGGCCTCGCAAAGCGCCAGCGGCACCGAGGCGGCCGAGGTGTTGGCGTGAAGGGCGATGGTGCTGATCACCTTGGCCGGATCGATGCCCAGCTTCTTGGCGGTGCCATCGAGGATGCGCTGATTGGCCTGATGGGGAACCACCCAGTCGATGGCGTCGGCCTGAAGGCCATTGGCCGCCAGGGCTTCAAGGACGACCTCGTAAAGATTGGTCACCGCATGGCGGAAAACCTCGCGGCCCTGCATCCGCAGATGGCCCACGGTGCCGGTCGACGACGGCCCGCCATCGACATAGAGCAGATCATGGTGGCGGCCATCGGCATGCAGATGGGTCGACAAGATGCCGCGCTCGCCGCCGTCGCCGGTCGAGGGCGTCGCCCGCAAAACCACCGCCCCGGCGCCATCGCCAAACAGCACGCAGGTGGTGCGGTCGGTGAAATCAAGAATGCGCGAGAAGGTTTCGGCGCCGATAACCAGCGCGGTACGCGCCTGACCGGCCTTGATCAGGGCGTCGGCGACGCTGAGGGCATAGAGAAAACCCGAACAGACCGCCTGGATATCGAAGGCCGGCGCGCCGGGCCGACAGCCCAGTCCGGCCTGAACCCGGGTGGCGGTGGCCGGGAAGGTCTGGTCGGGGGTGGCGGTCGCCAGAACGATCAGATCGACCTCGGCGGCGTCGACCCCGGCATCGGCCAGGGCGGCCCTAGCGGCGGCCATCGCCAGATCAGAGGTCTTTTCCCCCTCGGCGGCGAAGTGGCGCACCAGAATGCCGGTCCTTTCGCGGATCCAAGCATCGGTGGTCTCCACCCGCTCCGCCAAATTGGCGTTGGTCACCTTGTTCGCGGGCAGGTAGGACCCGCATCCCGCGATCACGGAACGCCACATGGGGAAATATCCTTGTCAAACAGCCTTTTGATATCCTGAGGACCCCGTCCGGTCGGCCGCTATCACGCGGCCTTAGCGGGCGGGGGTCGGATCAGACGGCGTGGCTCACACTGACGGTACTGGGCAAAACCTGAACCTTGGCGATCTCGTCCTTGATCGACTCGTTAAAGCCCTGCCTCACCAAATCGATGGCCACCGCCAAAGCATTGGAAAAGCCCAAGGCATCCGTACCGCCGTGGCTTTTGACCGCGACTCCGTCGAGTCCGAGGAACATCGCCCCGTTATAGCGACGGGGATCGGTCCGGGCTTTGACCTTTTGCAAGGCCGACCGCGACAGCAGATACCCCAGGCGGGCCAAAAGCGAGCTGAGGAAGGCGTTGCGCAAGAACTGCGAATACAGCTTGGCCGTGCCTTCGGCGGTCTTCAGCATCACATTGCCGGTAAAGCCATCGGTCACGATGACATCGACCGTGCCCTTGCCCAGGTCATCGCCTTCGACGAAGCCCATGAAGCGGATCGGCAAGGCGCTGTCTTGCAGCCGAGCGCTGGCATCGCGCACCGTATCGGTGCCCTTGCCGGACTCCGAGCCGATGTTCATGATGCCCACGGTCGGCCGATCCAAAGACAATACCGTTCGGGCGAAAACCTCGCCCATGATGGCGAATTCCACCAGATTATTGGCATTGCATTCGGCATTGGCGCCCAGATCAAGCACCACGCTCTCACCCCGCAGGGTAGGCAGCAAGGTGGCGATCGCCGGCCGGTCGATTCCCGGCAGCGTGCGCAAGATCAGTTTGGCCATCGCCATGAAGGCGCCCGTGTTGCCCGCCGACACCACGCCGGCCGCCTCGCCCTTCTTGACCGCCTCGATGGACAGCCAAAGACTGGACTGGCGGCCGCTGCGCACGGCTTGCGAGGGCTTGGCGTCCCCCGATACCGCCGAAGCGGTGTGGCGTATGGTGCATACCGCTGACAGGGCGCTATCGCCCGCGACCAGCGGCCCAATCCGAGCCTCGTCTCCAAACAGCAAAAACCGGACGTCAGGGAAGCGCTTGCGCGCCAACTTCACGCCATCGACCACCATGTCGGGGGCATCGTCCCCGCCCATGGCGTCAACCGATATGACCAGGGAGTTGCTCACCTGCACCATCCCGTTTCAGCCATCGGGAATAATCCGGCGATGATCAGGCGGCTACGTCTTCGGACACGACCTCACGACCATCATAATGGCCGCAGGACGTGCAAACGTGGTGGGGCCGCTTCAGCTCACCACAGTTCGGGCATTCGCCATAAGCCGACGGCTTCAGCGCATGATGGGACCGGCGCATGTCGCGGCGGGACTTGGACGTCTTCTTCTTAGGAACAGCCATGATTCAATGTCTCTTCAATGGGACGGGCCCGGCTCTGCGCCGGGCCCGGGACAGCGTGGTTGTTTAGCGAAAATCCCACGCGCGGGCAAGCCTTGCGGACAGGGCACCCCTACTTTTTCTTCAGGGCCCCCAAGGCGGCGAAGGGAGTGGCTCCCCGCACCTCGTGCGTTTCCGCCGGTTCGGCCACATCCGGGGGCGGCTGAAAGCGGGCGTCGGGGGCGCGGGGAAAGGGGTCGATCCCCAAAGCCAGATGCTCGGCGATCACCGCGCCCAGGTCGATCCGCCCGCCGATGATCGGCTCGGGCGGGTCGTCGGCCTCGATATCAAGCTCGATCTCCTTGCCGCCGGGCTCGACCTCGGCCTCGCCGGGACCGAAGGTCAGGGCGAAGGGTTCTTTGACCGTGATGGCGAGCGGAGCCAGGGTGACCACGCAAGACTGGCGCAGATCGGCCTCGAGATGACCTTCGACGCGGACGATCGGCCCGCCGGCCAAGGGGCGCAGCCGCACCTCGGCGCGCAGCGAGGCCACCTCGAGCACCTCGAGGCGGTCGGCAAGGGCGGTGCGCTCCTCGGGACTGGCCTCGACAACAAGGACGCGGCCATTGGGCGGCAGGTTCAGCACATCGACCGGCCGGGAAAAATCGGGGTCGAAGACCGCCTCGGGGCTGGTGGCGGACGGGGCAGTGGTCATGTCAGGCCTCCTTCGGGGGCGATGCGAAAGCCGGGGCGACGGCCGGGTCGGGATCGGCCGAGACGACCGGGCCAAAGGCCAATCCGCCGGCGAACAAACGGTCCTCGGAGATCTTGGACAGGGACAGGGCCTCGCGGCGCATATAGGCCGCCAATCCCGCGACCTGAGCCGGATCGGCCTCCACCGTGCGATAAACCGTTTCGCGCAGGCTGGTTTCCAGCGACCCGTCGCGCAATCCCGCTTCGTAAGCCATGGCCCGGCCATAGAAGGCCCGGGCCATTTTCTTGATTTCCTTGCCCAGCTTATAATCGGAAACCCCCATCTCGCGAAGGTTCCGATCCATGTCCTTAAACATGAGGTCGAAAACCTCCTGCGCAAGGCGGGCGCCGGGCGACTTGCGATCGGTGGGCGCCCCCGGGCTGACCAGCGACAACCGCCGCAGCAGCAGCGCGACATGAATGATGATCATGTCATAGCGGCCATCCAGGGTGTCGGGAACGCCCAGGCGCTCATAGAAGGCCCCATCGCGCGCCTTGGCGACAAGCAGGCCATAAAGCGCATGAGCGGCATCTTCATAGCGTCGGCGACGCTGAAAGAACGGCAAGGGCATGGATCGGGTGACCTTCGGCGACGAATAATGGGCGCGGGCTTGCCCCTGGCCCTTTGGCGTTTGGGGGATTTGCCCGAAAGCGGCAAAGATGGCCCGGTCGGCGGCGCTTGGCAACACCGGAGGCGGTCGGCGGTGAAAGAGCCGGCCGGCGATCCCTTCCGTTCCTCGGCCTCAGGCTGTAGGATGCGCCCGGCCGTCCCGCCCGCGCGGGGCGGTCCGTCACCAATCGGGCGCCAAGGAGAGGCCGTTCATGCAGACATTCGTTCCCGTCATACGGCGAAGCACCAGGCTGACGGGCGCCTTGTTGGGGACTCTTCTGCTCTGCGCCGGATGTTCCAACGATATCAATCCCCACGGCAATTTGCCGACCACCGAGGCTTTGGGGCAGATTCAGGAAGGGGTGCATACGCGCACCGATATCCAGGCCCTGCTCGGCACCCCCTCGGCCACCTCGATGTTTGGCGGCGAGACGTGGTTTTATATCAGCAATGAAACCACCCAGGTCGCCTTCTTCAAGCCCAAGGAATTGGAACGGACCATCATCGCCGTGCATTTCGACGACAACGGCCGGGTCAAGGGCATAGACCATCTGTCCAAGGACGACGGCCAGCAGGTGGATATCGTCGGCCGCGAAACGCCAACGCGGGGCAACGACTCCTCCATCGTTCAGGAATTGTTTGGCAATATCGGCCGCTTCGCTCCCAAGACGGTGGACTGACCCCCTTTTTGGCCGCCGGCGGCCTTTGGGAGGTCGCCGATGCGGGCAGGGTACGCGGTTTTGCTGGGGGTCTTGGCGCTGATCGGCACGGTGGTTCCCCTCCATCAGTCGTGGATCCGGCTGCCGCCGAATATTCTGCCCTGGGCGCCGATCACCCTCGATGCGCCGCCGGGCCCCCTCGCCCGCTTTCACATCAACGCCCTCACCACCGATGGGCCGGCCTGCCTTAACGCCCTTGATCGCTCGGACCTGTCCTATCGCCGGCTGGCCGAGCGGCCGCTCAACGCCGGCTGCGGACTGGAAACCGGGGTCCGCCCCCTGCGCTCCCAGGTCACCTATAACGGCTCGTTCCAGGCGACCTGCGCCCTGATGGCCGCCCAATATTGGTACGAGGGCGTCTTGCGCACCCTGGCCCTGCGCCATTTCGCCAGCCCGCTGGTCCGCATCGACCATCTGGGCACCTATGCCTGCCGCAATATCAACAGCCGGCCCGAGGGCCGCCGCAGCCAGCATGCCACCGCCAATGCCATCGACATCGCCGCCTTCCATCTGGAGAACGGCGAAAGCATCGTGATCCGCCGCGATTGGGGCAAGCCAACCGCCAAGGGACTGTTCCTTGCCGAG
Source organism: Rhodospirillum rubrum ATCC 11170 (assembly GCF_000013085.1). Lineage (NCBI taxonomy): Bacteria > Pseudomonadati > Pseudomonadota > Alphaproteobacteria > Rhodospirillales > Rhodospirillaceae > Rhodospirillum > Rhodospirillum rubrum. The sequence continues at coordinate 1,953,615 of NC_007643.1, read as the reverse complement.
GCCCGCGATGCCGCCTGCGGCTTGTTCAACGCCGTCCTCGGCCCCGCCTATAACGCCGCCCACGCCGATCACTTCCACCTTGATCTCGGCCGCTTCCGCGTATGCCGCTAGAGCGGTATGCGTGAAGCCCAGCTCCGTCGCAATCCGGTTCGGAATGCCCGGTCCTCTCCGGGGACAGGCTCAGCGCACGGTGGCCCGGCTGTCGCGCAGACCGATCACCCCCTTGCCCGGACGGTCGACGGTGACGATCGCCGTATAAACTCCCTTGGCCCATTCGCCCGAGGCCAGACGCTTGCCGGCGTAACCGAACCACTGCACCCAGCCCTTTTCATCGAAAACCCGGTCCGATCGGGCGAAGGGTCGGCCGTCGGGGCCGATGATCTCCAGGCGCAGGCGATCGTTCTTGGCCACGCCGATGATATCGGCATAGGCGACCAGCATCGGCGCCTTGGCGGCGATGGTCTGGCCATAGCCGCCGGCCCGCACCCGCAGGCGATCGGGCTCTTCGCCGGCGAAGCCGACATTGTAAAGAACGATCGGCTGATAGTGCAAAGCCGCCATCGCCACCGGCGACCACAGCGGCAGGGCGCCGCCCTTGCACCCCTGGGCGGCCGACCGGCCCTTGAAGGGATCGAAAACGGTGGTGCCGCGGCGCACCGTCATATGGAGATGGGGGTGTTCCGTATTCCCCGATAGGCCCACCGCCCCCAGGCGTTGGCCGACCGGGATCTTTTGTCCCGCCTTCACGGCGATGGAGCCTTTGCGCAGATGGCAGTATTGGGTCGTCCAGCCATCGCCATGATCAAGAACCACGCCATTGCCGCATTCCCGCCCTTCGACGGACGCCGCCTCGGGAAGCCGGCGGTTGATATCGGCCATGCCGTCGCGGATGCGCAAGACGGTTCCAGCCGCGGCGGCGAGCACGGCGACATCGGTCTGCTCGGTCATCGTGCCGATGCCGAAATCGGTGCCGTCGTGGCCGTTATAGGTCACGATGCCGCAGGCCTGATCGCGGGCCTCGGGGCCGGGATCGGTATCGACATAACTGGTGATCCAGCAGGTCCGCCCGGGGCTGCAGTCGATGGGCAGCCCAAGCCGGGGCGGTCCGTCGGCCAGGGCGGACCAAGGCCAGCCCACGACGATCAACGCCCCGGCCAAGACCGCCCAAACCCCCATCGCCAGCCGATGCCGGGACGCGCCGCGCCCGCCCTTGTAACGCTCCGCCATCCGATCCCCCTTACGACAGACCGGCGCGGCCGCGCAAGCGGTCGGGCGAGCCGCGCAACAGCCCGAGATTGGGTAACGGCTGGAACGACTTGAGATCGGCCGAGGGACGGCCGAACAGATAGCCTTGAACGAAATCGCAGCCGCAACTGCGCACGAAATCAAGACTTTCCTTGGTGTCGATCATTTCGGCGATGGTCGTCACCCCCAGGCGCCGACATAATTCGGTCAGGGCGCTGAGAAAGGCCAGTCCCTTGGGGCCGCGCATGGCGTTGCGAACGGCGCTGCCGTCGATCTTGACCACATCGACCTCAAGGGCGCTCAGATACTGGAAACTGGCCGCTCCGGCGCCGAAATCATCCAGACAGACCTGATAGCCGCTGTCGCGCAGGCTGCCGATAAAGCTGTTAGCGGAATCGAGATCGGTCATCTTCGAGGATTCGGTGATCTCGAACAGCATCTTGCCCTTGGTCCACGGCTCGGCGCGCAGCAGATCGAGCAACCCCTTCACATAGCTGTCCACGCCGATGGAAAACCCCGAGATATTGACCGCCACCCGATAGGCGTCGGAATTGCGCGGCTTGCCCGACAGCCAGCCCAGCACCTTTTCGGCCATCGCCAGATCGAAATCGTGGATCAGGCCGGTTTCCTCGGCGAAGGTAATAGCGCGATAGGGCGACAGATCGGGGCGGCTGGAGTCGAAGCGGCACAGCGCCTCGTAATGGTGGATATCGCCCGTCGATAGGCTGACGATCGGTTGAAGGACAATATCGAAGCTGCGGTTGGCGACCACCCGGCGAAACAGCGCGACCTCGTTGATCCCCTGGTGGACCAGTTGGGGGATGCTCGTTGACAGCATGCGCAGGCTGATCGCCGCGCCGTCGGCGCGCTGGCACTGATTGATGGCGTAGATCAAGCCCTTGGCCAGATCGCCTTCGTCGATCTGGTCGATCCCCTCAAGATCGATGGCCGAGGTTTCAACCCGCCCCTCCTCGCCGTCGGGATCATGCTGGCGGACGATTTCAGACAGATCGTGGCGCAGGGCCTCGAGATCGGCGGCGCCATCGTGAACCAGCCCATAGCGTCCCTGGGCGATTTCGGTGGCGCTGTTGTCATCGAAGGCGCAGGCCCGCAAACTCGCCCCCACCGAACGCAAAAGGCCAAGGGCGCCCGGAGAGGGCAGACGGTCACACAGCCCGCCCAGGCCGGGCAGATCGATGACGGTGACGCCAAAATCCTGCCCCGTCTCCTGGCTCTGCTTGATCTTGCCGCTGGCAAGCTCGCTGAAGGCCTGGGGGGGAAGCAGCCCCGATTGCGGGTCGCGGGGGATCCCGTCCCGCGCGCCATACCCACGGTGAGAGGTGAGGCGCAAGGCGATGAAGCTTTGTTGATCAAGGGTGTAGCCGGCGAAGTCCATGGAGAGCGGCGCCCCCCGGGGACGGTAAAGGCGGACCACCTCGCCGGAGGCCCGCCCTTTGCGCCGCACCAACTTCAGACACTGGCCCATCAGCACCCGGTCCTCGGGCACCATCAGGGTCGCGACCTCCTCGCCGCGCAGGTCGTCTTGCCGGCGATCGATGAACGCCTCGAAAGGACCGGCGGCAAAAACGATGCGATCGCGGCTGTCGATCTGCATAATGAGATCGGCCCAACAAAACGCCAGGGCGGCATAGCGGTCGCGCTCGTTCCGTGGCTCCCAGATCCGTTTCCAGTTGTCTGCCGGTTCAACCGCACGACGCCGCCCGCCCCCCGCTGATACCGTCGCTCACACCGCGTGACCAGAGAGAGGGTTATCCTTCCGCTCGCACCTGCCGGCGCAGAACGAACTTCTGGATCTTACCCGTCGATGTTTTTGGCAGCGGCCCCACCTCAACATCCCGAGGGCATTTATAATGTGCCAGATGGAGCCGACAAAAGGCCACAAGTTCATCCTCTGTTACCGTAGCGCCGTCGCGTAACTCCACATAAGCTTTAGGGGTTTCTCCCCATTTCTCATCGGGTTTGGCGACAACGGCGGCGGCGACAACGTCAGGGTGACGATGGAGCACGCCCTCGACCTCGATCGACGAGATATTCTCGCCCCCCGAGATGATGATGTCCTTGGAGCGATCCTTGAGCTGAAGATAGCCATCGGGATGAAGAACCCCAAGATCCCCGGTGTGGAACCAGCCGCCGCGAAAGGCCTCGGCGGTGGCCTCGGGATTCTTCAGATAGCCTTTCATGGTGATATTGCCGCGGAAAAACACCTCGCCCATGCTTTCGCCGTCGGCGGGAACCGCCTCCATGGTTTCCGGATCGCCGACCATCAAGCCTTCCTGAACCAGATAGCGCACTCCTTGGCGCGATTTCAGCCGCGCCTGTTCGTCCATCGGCAGGTCGTTCCACGGTTCCTTCCAGGCGCAAACGGTGGCCGGGCCATAGGTTTCCGTCAGACCGTACACATGGGTCACGCAGAAGCCCTCGCGCTGCATTTTTTCCAGGACCGAGGCCGGCGGCGGGGCGGCGGCGGTCATCACGTTGACCTGATGATCAAAGGACCGCCGTTCTTCGGGGCGGGCGTTGATCAGAAAGCTCAGCACGATCGGCGCGCCGCAGAAGTGGCTGACCTTTTCCTCGGCGATGGCCTGGAAGATGCCCGCCGCCGTCACCCGGCGCAGGCAGACGTTGGTTCCCGCATTGGCCGCCATCGTCCAGGGGAAACACCAACCGTTGCAGTGGAACATCGGCAAGGTCCACAGATAAACGGCATGGTGGGGCATCCCCCAGGTGATGATGTTCGAAAGCGCGTTCAAATAGGCGCCGCGGTGGTGGTAAACCACGCCCTTGGGATTGCCGGTGGTTCCCGAGGTATAGTTGAGCGTGATCGATTCCCATTCGTCGGCCGGCCAGCGCCAATCGGCGGTTGGATCGCCCTCGGCCAGAAAGGCCTCGTACTCCATCTCGCCGACGCAAGCGCCGGGGCCGTCGTATTCGGGATCGACGATGTCGATCACCGTGATCGGCCGATCGATGCGGGCGAGGGCGTCGGCGATGATCGGCGAAAACTCGGTATCGGTCAGCAGAACGCGCGCCTCGCCATGCTCCAGGATAAAGGCGATCTCCTCGGCGTTGAGGCGAACGTTAAGGGCGTTGAGCACCGCCCCGGCCATCGGCACGCCGAAATGGGCCTCGTAAAGCTCGGGGGTATTGGCGCCCATCACCGCCACCGTATCCTCGGGGCCGATGCCGCGCGCCCGCAGGGCCGAAGCCAGCCGGCGGGCGCGCTGGGCCGTTTCGGCCCAGGTATAGCGGCGTTTGCCGTGGACAAGGGAAGGACGGTCTGGGAAAACCTGCGCCGCCCTGTCAAGGAAGGCCAGCGGCGTCAGGGGAACATGGTTGGCGGGTGTGCGATCAAGTCCGGTGCTGTAGGGAGACGGCATCTGGGCTGGGACCTTTCCTGCCTGTTGGACGGGCCTCCGCCTTGTTCTCGCCGGCATGGTTCGGCGGCGACGGTTTTCCCGAGCGATAAAGAGTCGTATACCGCCGGCGTCGGGCAATCAACGGTGGCGCGCAAGTCTTGATAGCGCCGCCCACCCCCCACGCCTTTCGCCTTCTGGCATCCGGGAGTTCCTGGCCGATGGCCCTGCGCCTTTCGCTGCTTTATGCGGCCCTTTTCGCCATCGTCGGCGTCACCTTGCCCTTTTGGCCGCTGTGGCTGGCCGATCGCGGGCTGGCCCCCACCGAGATCGCCATCGTCGCCGGAGCGGCGATCTGGTCGAAGATCCTGGTCAACCCCCTCGCCGGCAGCCTGGCCGACGCCTTGGGACGGCGGCGCGCCGTCATGCTCGGGCTGGCTGCGGCCAGTCTGGCGCTCTATGGCGCCCTCGCCCTGGTCCAGGGGTTCTGGCCGATCCTGATCCTGGCCGTCGCCGCCTCCAGCCTGTTCACCGCCCTGATGCCGCTGACCGAAACCGTCACCCTGGCCGCCCTGCGCTTCGGCGGGCTGGATTACGGCCGGGTGCGGCTGTGGGGATCGGTCAGCTTCATCGCCCTGGCCATGGGGTTGGGCCCGGTGATCGCCGCCTTTGGCGCCGGGGTGATTTCCTGGACGATCGTCGCCTTGCTCGGCGTCGTCCTCGCCGTGCTGCCGGGCATGCCCGATCCGCCGGAAGGGCGGCGCGGCGCGACCGGCGGGGCGCGCTTGGGCGGGGGGCGCTTGCCAAGGGATGGCGGCATGCTCGGGCTGCTGACCAATGGCCGCTTCGTGCTGTTCCTGATCTCCGACGGCCTGATCCAGGCCGGCCACGCCACCTATTACGCCCTGGGCAGCGTGCATTGGCACAAGGCCGGCCTGGGCGAAACCCAGGTCGGGCTGCTGTGGGCCGAAGGGGTGGTCGCCGAGGTTTTGCTGTTCGCCTTTGGCGCGCCGCTGGTCCGGCTTTGCGGGCCCTTCGGCCTGCTGGGTCTGGCGGCGGCGGCCGGGGTGGCGCGCTGGTCGATCACCGCCTGGACCACCGATCCGGCGATCCTGGCGCTGATCCAGCCCCTGCACGGCCTGACCTTCGCCGCCGCCCATCTCGGTTCCATGCACCACATCACCCGCAGCATCCCCACCGACCGGGCGGCGCGGGCACAAGCGCTGTATTCGGCGGTCTGCGCCGGGATGATCATGGGGGCGGCGATGACCCTGGCCGGTCCCGCCTATGCGGCGCTGGGAGGGCGGGCCTTCCTGGTCGATGCCTTATGGTGCGCCCTGGGGGGACTGGGGATCGGACTGCTGGCGCTGATCGCTCGCCGTGACGGGGCGACCCGCCGGCGGGCGTAACCGCCGGGCCGGGGTCCGGGCCCCTACCCGGGCCCGATCAGCCGGGATTAGGCGGCGTCTTCATCCTTGGAGGAGCGGTTGGAACTGACATAGGCGATCGAGGCGTGCTCGGCGCAATAGGGTTTGCCCGGCGTCGTCGGCTTGCCGCAGAAATGGAAGCCCGGTTCCCGCGGATCGCCGATCGGCCATCGACAGGTATGGGCCGACAGATCGACGACCGAACGGATCTTGGGTTCGGGTTTGGCCTCCTTTTGCGTACGTTTGATCGGCGAGGGCCGCCCTTTCAAACCCAGCCGGTGGGCCTTGCCAACCACGGCGTTCTTGGAGACCCCGATCTCTTTGCCGATTTCGCCGGTGGTCAGGCCGTCAGCCCATAGCTTTTTCAGCCGGTCGATCTTCTCGTCGTTCCAAACCATTGAATTCGCGTCCTTCCACCATCGGCTGGTGCCGCGTTGCCGCGACGTGCCCCCAGCCAACCAACCGCCCGGGAAAGCCGGTCACCACGAAAGGAAACCACCCCCTCGCCCCGACACGGCTAGCCGTTGCGGCATGACCACGCTCCGCCCGACCGGAGCGATCCGGTGGGATCTGGGGATCATAGCTGATTTCCGCAAAACCGGTGGAAAAAGCGGCGCGAATCGGCGGGCTTTTAGCCCGCGGCGAAACCGCCGAAAAAAAGGGGCCGTAGTTACCTACGGCCCAAGTTCAGGGAGGAAACGTCCAAGAAAGACAGCATAACTGCGAAAAACGCATGGACCGTCATGCTGCGCTGCAAAATATGCCCCAGGGGAGGGAAGCTTGTAAAGAGCTTTTTCGCCTCCCTCTGATCCTTGCGCCATTTGGCTTGTTTGAGACGATCCAATGTACCATTTTGATGCCAACCGTCTGGATCGCCTCCCTTGATCCGGCCTCAAAAAGGAGGGGTATCCCTCCAAGGTGAACCCGCATGGTCGAGATTACGTGGTCCGAAAAGATGAGCGTGGGCAACAGCGCCCTGGATTGGGATCACAAAACCCTTCTCGATTTACTCAACCGCTTTCACGGTGTGGCCGCCGGGCAGGTCAACCCCTCGGAGGTCCCCGCCCTCTTCACCGAGTTGGTGCGGTATACGGAATATCATTTCCAGATCGAGGAACGGCTGATGCGGTTGGCCGGCTATGCCGAGCTTGACAAGCACAAGGAGATGCACGCCGCCCTGGTCAGCCGCCTTCTGGCTTTTCAAAGCCAATACCTTGAGGCGCCCGAGCGGTTCAATTTCACGGCGATGGCCGATTTCCTGTCGGACTGGCTGGTGCGCCATATCCTGCGCGAGGACATGAAGATGGGCGAGGTTCTGCAATCGGTCGCCAAGACCATCACCCGCCGCTCCGCCCCCTCGACGAGTTCATCGTGACGGGCGGCGCGTGGCGAGTCGGTCAGCGCGGCGGCAGTTTCACCAGGGTGCACCAGAACTGCTCGATCCCGCGCACCACGTCGATGAACTGATCGAAGTCGACCGGCTTCACGATATAGCAATTGGCGTGCAGGTCGTAGCTGCGGATGATATCGACCTCGGCTTGCGAGGTGGTCAGAACGATCACCGGAATACGCTTAAGGTTCGGATCTTCCTTAAGTTCTTCAAGAACTTCCCGACCATCCTTACGCGGAAGATTGAGGTCGAGCAAGATCAGGTCGGGCCGTGGAACGCCGGCATAAAGCCGTTCACGGCGCAAAAAGGCCATCGCCTCGATACCGTCTTGAACCACATGCAGGTTGGTCGGCAGCCCTCCCTCCTTGAACGCCTCGGACGCCAAGCGCGCATCACCGGGATTATCTTCGACCAAAAGGATATCCATTAGCGGGTCCTTTTTTACCCATCGGGCAAAGCCATGAGCCAACGCCCCGTCTTACCTCGCTTTTCGTCCACACCGCAACTCCCTTGTAAGGCGGGGGGTTATCGGGGCGGCGGCGTTTGACCCGGGGCGGCCGAGGCCAGGGCATAGCGGTTCTTGCCGCCGCGCTTGGCCCGGTACATGGCCTCGTCGGCGGCGCGCAGCAGGCTTTCGGCGTCGCGGCCGTCGGCGGGCGAAAGGGCGACCCCGACGCTCGCCGACAGGACCAGCGGCTGATCCTCGATCGAAAAGGCCTCGCCCAGAACCTGGACCACCTTGGCCGCGACGGTTTCGACATCGCTTTCCGCCTTGACCTCGCTTAGCAGCAAGGTGAACTCGTCGCCCCCCAGGCGGGCGACCTCGTCCGATACCCGCACGGCGCGGCGCAAGCGGCGGGCGACCTCGCGCAGCACCTCGTCGCCGCCCTCGTGTCCGAAGCGGTCGTTGACCTGTTTGAAGCCGTCGATATCGACGAACAACAAACCAAGATGGCGGTCATAACGCCGGGCCCGTTCGAGGCCCGAGACCAGAAGCTTCTGGAAAAGGGCGCGATTGGGCAGGCCGGTCAGCGGATCGGTGGTCGCCTGACGGACCAGCTCCTCCTCGGCCCGGCGGCGGAAGGTGATGTCGGAAAAGACCACGACATAGCCGACGACCCCGCCGCTCGGATCGGTGACGCCATTGATCCGCAACCAGTCCGGGGCGATCTCGCCATTGCGGCGGCGCGTCCAGATCTCGCCCTCCCAGGTCGAGGTCTCGCCCAGGCGCTTCCAGATGTCGCGGTAAAAATCGCCGTCGTGAACATCCGAACGCAGGAACGGCGCCATCCGGCCGACCACCTCGTCGGCGCCATAGCCGGTCACATCGAGGAAGGCCGGATTGACGCGGACGACCACGCCATGGGCATCGGTCACCATCATCCCGGTGTCCGTATGACGAAAGGCCGCTTCCGCCATCAGCAACTGGCGGCGAAAGCGCTGGCGTTCGATGGCGTGCAAGATCGCCCGGCGGACCAGTTCGCCATCGCCCTTGCCCTTGACCAGATAGTCCTGGGCGCCCTGCTGAACCGCCTGCATGGCGGTGGTGAAATCATCAAGCCCCGACATCACCACCACCGGGATCTCGTTGGTGGCGACCATCAGCCGCTCAAGCGTGCGCAGCCCCTGGCTATCGGGCAAAAAAAGATCGAGAAGCACGACATCGAAGCGGGCGGAGGCAAGGCACGCGCAGGCGCTGGCCAGATCCTCGCAGACCCGCACGCGGAAGCGCACCTCATGCTGTTCGGACAGGTTGATCTGAATCAGCCGGCTGTCACCGGGATTGTCTTCGACAAGAAGGACATCGATGGTCCTGTCAAACAGCATGCATCCCCCTGGGGTGGCCAGCGCGAAGGAAGACCGGTTTCCCGGCTCTCGCCGCTCTGCTTTTCTTGCCTTCGGATCAGGGTGTGCGCGCCAAATCAATCTCATTGGGCGCAAGATGATCTGGTCTGCCAGGCGTCGAAGCGGACGGATCTAGTCCGTAAGGATATGGGGATGCCGTAAACCTGGAACCGGGTCAACCCCAGCGCCGTTGGTTCCTAGTAAAAACTTCTTTTAAGCGTCATGAATGGGACAAAAGGCGGCCCCCGGGGCGGCGGGGGAAACGGAGCCTTAGGCTAAGCAAGCCCAGCCACAGGTCGCCGTCAACAGCCAATCGCAAAGCCCGTGCTTTCGCCGGCACCGTCATGTGCCGGTTCCCGATCCGGGGATTTCAATGGACAGTTATTCTTTTTTAGAGAATTAATGAACTTTCTAATTCGCCAATGGAGAATTTATCCATGGACCTCGCCGCGCTAGCGGTCTTTCGCACGGTGGCCCGCGAACAGAGCGTCACCCGCGCCGCCGAACTGCTTGGCCGGGTTCCCTCGAATGTCACGACCCGCGTTCAGCAGCTCGAGGCGGAAATCGGCGTGGCGCTGTTTCAACGCGACAAGAAGCGCATGGTGTTGACGGCGGCAGGCGAGACCTATCTCGACTATGCCGAGCGCATTCTGAATTTGGCCGAGGAGGCGCAACAGCGTGTCAAGCCGCTCGCTCCGTTTGGAACCTTGCGCGTCGGCTCAATGGAATGCGCGGTCGCCAGCCGGCTCCCCGCCCCGCTCGCCCGCTACAGCGCCGCTTGGCCGCAGGTGAGGATCGAGCTGACGACCGCGCCGACCCGTCCCCTGATCGAGGCGGTTCTGGCGCGGCGGATCGATTGCGCGCTGATCGCCCTGCCCTCGGGCGAGGGGTGGCTCGGGCCTACCCCCCTCGACACGGTGCCGGTATTCCGCGAGGACTTGGTTTTGCTGCTGCCGCACGGCCATCCCGAAGTCCACACAGCCGAAGATATCAAGCCCCGAACCCTGGCGACCTTCGCGCCGGGGTGCACCTACCGCGGGCTCGCCGAAGACTGGCTGACCGACCAGGGCCGGCGGCAGATGGCGTTCGCCATCCAGGAGGTTCGGTCCTACCACGCGATGTTCGCCTGCACGGCGGCGGGATCTTGCGTCAGCGTCATGCCGCGCGGCTTGGTCGAGCTCATGGATCATCGGGAAGCGGTCGAGGAAAAGCCGCTGAGGACGGTCGACACGTACCTCGCCTCCCGCCCCGGCTTCGCGACGTCCGCTTTCGCCGCCTTCCGCGAGACGCTGGGCGAATTCTCGGACTTCAAGGAGGAAGGCGATGGAGCGGGCTGACCAAACGGCGACAATCGCCGCGGCCCTGGTGTTGGTCATCGGCATGGGCTTTGGTCGCTTCGCCTTCACCGGTCTGTACCCGCTGATGGTGGCCGACCAGCAGATCTCGGTCGCGGGCGGCTCCTATGCCGCCTCGGCCAATTATGCCGGCTATCTTCTCGGTGCGCTTCTGGCGGCGCTGCCGTTGGGCATGCCAAGCCGCAAGCTTTGTACCTTGGCCGTGGTCACGACGGTTGCCCTGCTCGGCCTGCTGGCCCTGCCGCTGACGGAAGGACTGATCGTCGCCCTTCGCGGCGTCGCCGGCCTGTCGAGCGCCTTCGCCATCGTCGCCGCCTCCCACTGGCTGATCCATGACCAGGGGCATCACCACGGCGCGCCGTTCCTCTTCTCCGGCGTCGGCATCGGCATTTTTCTTTCGGCGGAGATGATCGCGGCCGGCCATCAGGGCTTGTTGTCGAGCCGGGCGATCTGGCTGATGCTGGCGATCGCTGCTCTGGCCCTCGGCGGCGTCTCGATCGCCCTGCAGCGTCGCGCCGAGGGCGCACAGACGCACCAAGAGCCGCCCTCCCCCCGCGCCGCCGACGCCCGGCCCAGGCCATCGCTTGGCGCGACACGGTTGATCGTGATCTATGGCCTTGCCGGTCTTGGTTACATCATCACCGCGACTTATCTGCCGTTGCTGGTGCGGACCGCTTTCGCCGCGATCGATCCCGCCCATATCTGGGCGGTGTTCGGGCTGGGCGCCGTGCCGTCGTGCTTCCTCTGGCACGCCTTGCATGACCGCTGGGGCACGCGCCGCAGCCTGCTGGCCAACTTGGGGGTTCAGGCCATCGGCGTCACCTTGCCCGTCCTCCACACGCCCGCCAGCTTCATTTTCAGCGCCATCCTGGTTGGCGGAACCTTCATGGGCACGGTGACCATCGCCATGCCTGCCGCCCGCAAACTGGCGGGGAAGGTCCGTTTCAACATGCTGGCGATCATGACCGCGTCCTATGGCGTCGGTCAGATCATCGGTCCGTTGATGGCAAACGCGCTTTACCGGCGCACGGCCTCCTTTGACACGCCGTTGATCATCGCCGCCCTGGCCTTGGTCGTGGCGGCCACCTTCTGCCTGCGCCGCGGCGGCACGGCGCCCCCATCGCGCCGGCCGTGACGCGGGCGCTGCGGAGCGTGTAGAAAAGGGACAGCCTTGAGGGATTCGGTTTGAGGGGCGAGGGACGTCGTATAGGCGCCATGAGCGAGACACCAGAAATACCGGGCTCCGGGTATCGCACCGGCGAGGCCTTGTTGCGGGCCGGCGATATCGCCGGGGCGATCACCGCCTTTCGCGGTCATCTGGCCGCCAGCCCCGACGATGCTCTGGGCTGGTTCGCCCTAGGCTCGGCCTTGTTCTTCGCCCAGCGCTGGGAAGAGACCCGCGCGGCCTATGCCCGGGCCGCCGCCATCGACCGGGCCTATACCCTGGGCGGCTTGCTGCGCCCGGGCGACGTGGAAACCGCCCTCGATCCCGCCCCCTTCCTTGGCCAATTGCCCGAGATGAGCATGATTATCCCGCCAGCCCATAGCGGTCCGCTGGCGGTGGTTGGCTGCGACAGCGCCTATTTCCTGGATTTCGGCGCCGCCCTGGCGCTGTCGATGGACAAGGCGGCGCCGGGTTGGGGCCTGCACCTTCACCTGATCGCCCCGACGACCCCCGCCCTTGATCTGCTCGAACGGCTGATCGGCGGGCTGCGGGCGATCACCCTGTCGTTTTCCCTGGAGCACCTGCCCCCCGCCCTCCGCGCGCCCGAGGCCCAGCGCACCTATCTGGCCTGCCTGCGCTTCATGCGCCTGCCGGCGATTTTGGATGAGCAGCAGGCGCGCGCCGGACGCGTTCCCGTCGTCGTTCTTGATGCCGACAGCCTGATGTGCAAGCCGTTGCTCGGCCCCGACGATTGGCGCCCCCCGGGCCCGGAGGGCGGTTGGCGGGCTGGGTGGGACGTGGCGCTCAAGGATTCCGGCCTGTTTCCCCTGGGGCCGCTCTGGCGGTATTCGGCCAGCTGCGTCGGCCTCGCCCCCACCGACGAGGCCCGGGCCTTCGCCGCCCATGTGGCGACGCTGCTGGCCCGCCAGGCGCTGACGGTCAACGGATTGGGCTGGATGATCGACCAGTTCGCCCTGGCGGTGGCGATCGCCGCCCGCCAAACCCAAAGCCCCGCCTTCCGCCTGGGCGACTGGCCCGACCGGCTCTATCGCCTGTATGAGAACCCGCCCGACGCCGCGCTGTGGAGCTTCTGCTCCCAATCGAAATACGACGACCGCCTTTACCGCGACATGGTCAGGCTGTTGCTGGCGGAGATGGGGTAGGATGGCCCGCCGCTTCCAGGCCCGCCGCTTCTTGACCCAACAGCAAACAGGGTATCGGATTGGGCGGCTGACCGGTTTTGATCGATCTGGGTGGGACGGTCGATACCACCGCGGTTGGCGCCACCCCGTAATAGCCGATAACCCGCTGCGCATCGTGAACGACCATCACAACGGTGAAGCCCTTTTCCTGCTTGGAGAGGGCCCGGGTTTTCAGCCAAGGATCAAGGGCGGGCTTGCCGCAGGCGAAGCCGGAAAGATCATGGGCGGCATTCAAGGGTTCTGGCGACGAGAGCGACATGGTCCATCAGGTCCGGTCGTCCCCGCCTTCCCAAAGGGCCGATCGGCTTAGAATCTCGACCATCCCCGGAACGGACGCGGCGGGTGCCGATAGCGCCGCTTTGAAGTCGGCCAAGCCCCCTTCCGACATGCGGATCAAGACCGCACCCATCCACCACCTCTTCGGCGGCCCGCACCGCCGCCTCGCGCACGAAATCCGTCCGCGATCGACCACGCAGAGTGGCGGCCCGGTCGATCAAGGCGAGATCGGCATCGGGCAGACGCATGGAGAGAGGATGATCCTTGCGGTTGGCTGGTGCGGGCATGGCGCTGACTCCTCAGGACGGACCAACGGAGATACGCATTGGTAGCGTATTTTACAATACCAACACGTGCCGGCACCGAATGGCACGAAGCGATATGGCGAACCGTAAGTTCTCCCGCCACCTGCCAATCTTTGAAGGCCTGATAGGGGCTATAGCCGACTGTCTGCATTTAGATAAAAATCTCAAATAGCTGACATTGATCTGTCGCTCGCCGCAATGGCCTCTTCCTACCCTTTTGAGTTTTTCAAAAAAATTGCAAAACTCAAGTTCTGACCGTCAAGGATGTGCATAGCTACGCCGAGGCTGTTAGGATGGCCCGGCCAACCGAGGTCTGTGCAGCGTGAGCTCACGCATAGGGCATCTCACCTAGCGCCATCGTTGTGAGTAGTTGGATCCCTAGATCAGGACCTTACCAAGGAGCCGTCATGCCCCTGCCCGACATCGATTTCAAACAGATCCGCCTCCGCGGCAATACTCAGGCTGATGCCTTTGAAGAACTCTGCTGCCAACTGGCCGCCGACGAAGCATCGACAATCCGCATTCGCTTCGATCGCAAAGGCCGCGGTGGCGATGCCGGCGTCGAATGCTACGAGACGCTGACGGACGGGTCCGAGATCGGCTGGCAGGTCAAATTCTACTGGGACACTGACTCGATGCTGCGCTCGCTCAGCAAGTCGCTCGACACAGCGCTGGTTAAGCATCCGAAGATGGCCAAGTTCATCGCTTGCTTTCCCTTCGATCTGGCCGATGCTCGCGTCGAGGATACGACCACGGCGTTCGACAAATGGCAGAGCTGGCGCGCAGATCAGATAACGAAGGAGGCAACGGCTGGCCGCACAATCGAGATCGAGCGCTGGGATGCCCATGCGCTGCGGCAGCGGTTGACCGCCAGCAATCCCCGTGCTGCAGGCCGTGTCGCGTTCTGGTTCGACCAGCGCCTGCTCACGAAAGATTGGTTCGACGCCAAATTCGCCCGCGTAAAGGCCGACCTCGGCGAGCGCTACAATCCCGTGGTTCATATCGACCTGCCGATCGGTCGGGCGCTTCGCGCCGTCACCGGCGACCCCGACCTCTTTGCCGAGCTTGAAACACTCGGGGAAGCGGTGGGCACCGCAGCGGATCTCGCTTTCCCGATTTCCGGCACCCCGGTCGAGCGCGCGTGCGACGCCGCTGCGGCGGCGCTACATGATGCGGCGCGCTCGCGCATGGTTCCAGCCTCGAAGCTCCTCGACCTGGTTCACGCTGCAACGGACGCAGCCTTTCAGTTGCATGATGCACTTGGTACGACAAATGGCGATCAAGATCCAAGTGCCAGCATGGTTGCCGTATCCGATCTCGCGTCGCGACTTCGTGCTGTCATGATCGAGCTTCGTCAACCGCACTGGACATTGCTGAACAGCCAGTCTCTGCTCATCTCCGGCGCCGCCGGCAGCGGCAAGTCACACCTTCTCGCCGACGCCTGCGCGCGCCAGCTCGCGGCCGGGCGTCCGGCGCTTATGGTTCTCGGCGGCACGCTGGTCGACGCGGAGCCTTGGGATCAAATCCTGCGAGCCCTTGATCTTCCCCGCCACCTCGAAGTCGGCCAGTTCCTCGGCGTACTGAACGCCGCGGGCGAGGCTGCCGGTGTCCGTGCCCTCATCGCCATTGATGCGCTCAACGAGAAAAGCGGCCAGGCAATCTGGCCCGAGCGCCTGACTGGGCTGCTCCATGACATCAAGGACTATCCGTGGGTCGCGGTGGTCCTTTCCTGCCGGACGACCTATCTCGAACTCATCGTCCCCGACACGCTCGACGACACCAAGCTGCCGCGGATCACGCATCGCGGCTTCTCAGTCGCGGAAGTGCGCGACTATCTGCGACAGCGCGGCATGACCTTGCCGGAGACACCGCTCCAGGTCGCCGAGTTCCGGACTCCTTTGTTTCTGCGCCTCTATTGCGACGCACTCGCCTTTGAGGGGGAAGCCCTGCTCGCACGCCATCTGGGAGGCGTGACCGATGTCTTCCGTGCCTATGGCGCCACAGTGGCGCGACGTGTCCATCGCCAGCTCAAGATTCCGCCCGGTCGCGACCCGGCACACCAGGCACTCGCCGCGCTGGCGCGTGAAATGGCCGACGCCGGACGCGCTGACGTCACGCTCGACCGCGCCGAGGAGATCGTCCACGCGGTGCTGCCGGGCCGGTCGACCGACGACGACCTGCTGTTCCAGCTCGAGACCGAGGGCATGCTTGCGGTCGAGTCAGTGATCGGCCCGTCGCGCGCGAACGCACAGGCGGTGCGGTTCACCTTCGAGCGCATGGGCGACCATGCGGTCGTGGCGGATCTGCTCGCGCGCAGCAGCGCCGGCGGCGCTGCGGGACTGTGCACTCCCGGAACACCGTTGCATAACGCGCTCGACAACCCCGATAGCTGGATCATCCCAGGACTGCTCGAAGCTTTGGCCGTCCAACTCCCCGAGAATTTCGGCATAGAGCTTCCCGACCTGGTTGGCCTGCCGGCCGGATTGAAGCCAGATCAGGCCTTCATGCAGAGCCTTCAGGTTCGGCGTCTCGACGCGATCACGGCACGGACGTGGGAGCTGGTCGATACCATCGGCGGTGCGACTCTTCGCTACGACACGCTCATCGCGCTATCGACGGAGCCAGGCCACCCCAACAATGTCCGTCACCTTGACGCGGAGCTGCGCGCACTGCCGATGCCCGAGCGCGATGCCCGCTGGTCGGTCCATCTTGCGGTAACGCCCGATGCGGCATTCCACCTGATCGACTGGGTCTACGCCGCCGACTCCGACGGTATCGCGCCCGAGCGTGCCGAACTCACCGCGATCCAGCTTAGCTGGTTCCTCACCACCACCCAGCGGAAATTGCGGGACAAGGCGACCAAGGCGCTGGTCCTGCTGTTAGCCGACCGTGCCGGACTGGCGCACAAGCTATGGCGGGCCT
Source organism: Rhodospirillum rubrum ATCC 11170 (assembly GCF_000013085.1). Classification (NCBI taxonomy): domain Bacteria; kingdom Pseudomonadati; phylum Pseudomonadota; class Alphaproteobacteria; order Rhodospirillales; family Rhodospirillaceae; genus Rhodospirillum; species Rhodospirillum rubrum. The sequence continues at coordinate 1,937,109 of NC_007643.1, read as the reverse complement.
TTTCCGGTCTTGACGATCTGTATGTGGTCGAGCGCCTTGCCGCCGCTCTGTTTGGTGCGGCGATGCAGGGCCGCTGGAGCAGCGGCGCGCTGCGCGAGGCTGCCGAAACGCTGCAAGCGGATCTGTTCGCGGGCGGCACGCCGCCCACCAATCTGCTGCTGCGCGATCATGCCACTGGGTTGATCGGCTATGCCGAGGCGCACGGCGCGCTGCCCGTGGGGTTCGATCTCGCATCGACCAGACCGCCCTATTCCAGCCCATGGCCAATCGAGCGGATCTCGGACGAACAGATGGCCGGGTTCACTGTCGCCTTTGGCGAGGACGGCGAGCGCTTTTGGGACGATATCGTCAGTTCGCTCAAGGATGGCGACTTTGCACGCTATGTCCTTGATACGGTGGCGAGGCGGTACAGTCCAGCGCCGCGCGGGACCGATCCGCTGCCGACCGCCCAGGATCTGCGCGACCAGTGGCTCGCCGAGTTCGAGGCGAATGCGGGCGAACCGGAACTGGCCGCCTACACGGCGCTTCAGGCCGAGATCGACGCAATCAAAGGATCACGGGCAAGCCCTGTGCCTGCGGATCGCCGCGACGATCTGCGGGCAGCGAAGCAAAGATTTCGCGAGGCGATCGGCCCAGAACGTTATGAGGATTGGCGGGCTCGAGCTGAAAGCTGGCGCGACGAGGGCATGTACCAAAGCTTCGCAACGCACGACGGGCCGGCGATGTTCAATCTCGCCTGGGCGCGGCGCTGGGTGACGTGGCGCGCACACGATCTCGGCTGGTCGGAAGCACTGCATCAGCCGTTCGACCGCAAAATCCGCACCGGGCGCAATAGCCATGAGATCGAGCGCGTCGGCAAGAAATATCAGTGGCTCGCCACGTTTGAGCTGGCGGCGCGGATGGAGGACAATCTCGCAATATTGCCCAACGAAGAGGAAATCGGCCCAAGCCGCCTGCGCAACCTAGATCCATCGATGCTCCGAGAGCGCGCCGAGGAAGATGGCTGGCGTAGCCCCCGTGAAGGCAGCTTCTGGGCACCCCATCGGCCGAGCATCGAAGCGGCGACGCCAAGCGAGGCGCTTGCCTGGCTGAATTCCGAAACAGCGATGCTCGATGATCCGGATAATGTCGAAGTCGCGGATCCGGACGGCCGTCAATGGCTCGTGCTGACAGGGTTCGAGATCTGGGAGGAAAACCGGGACGTGGTGCGCTCGGACGCTTGGCGGAGGATTGGCTGCACGATCGTTCGCGCCTGCGACCGCCAAGCGCTGCTCGATCGGTTGAGAGGCATCCATATGACCGGAAACCACGACATGCCGATCGGCGGCGACGGCTATCACATGCATCTCGGTGAACACGCCTGGGCCTGGCCCGATCGTACCGACGATGGCTGGATCGAGGATTGGAGGCCTAATGGCGGCGACTGGCAGGCACCCGGCGTCGATGTACGTCCCCCGACCGCCGAATATATGGCCGAAGCCGGCGGCTACGATTACTCGATCTCGCAGAATATTACGCTCAACCTGCCCGCCGGCTGGCTGATGGCAGCGCTCGACCTTCGCCTCTCTGATGGCCGGTCGATCGAATTTCGCAACACGGCAGGCGACGTCGTTTTCATCGACCCGTCGATTGATCGGGCAGGACACAGCGTGGCGCTCGTCGAGCGCAGCGCGTTCCTCGATCTGCTCAAGCGCGAGGGGCTAGTCGCCGTCTGGGCGGTGGCTGGCGAAAAAAGTGTGTTCGGCGTGATCCACAGCGACGGCTTCGGCGGCCGGCGCGCCTTCACCCGCCTGTTCGTCTCGGACGGCGGCGCGCTCGAGGCGCTGGACCGGTTCGAAACGTTCGACAAGCCGTCGCCGCGGCAACGCGCAATTTTGTTCGCGCAAAGTGTCGAAGGTCTGCCCGACGATGACGACGACGAGAGCGATGACGAGGGCAAAGACATCCGCGTTGACGCGTGACGGTGCGCACTGCCTGGAAACTGATCGATCCCACGTGTTCCGAAGCCCTAATGCCACCTGTGGCCGCCACACGAAGCGACCACTCCGCACCGTTGCTCAAGCGAATCTTTTCGGGCTGCATGATCAGAAAGTCGAACGGCAGTCTCGCCTTCAATCAAGCTATAGCTATTATGACTGAAATGGGCGCGCATTCCCGCCATAGCGCGCCGCAACGTATTCTTGTGGCAATCACTTTACCAAATGCGATTCGAATTTTTCCGCCGTCGAACGCCGCTGTTTCTACGCTCTTTTGCGCGCGGGCCAGCCTCTGCCAGATACAAGGGCGTACGTTCGGCGGCCAATAGCGTACAGCGGAGGGCAATCGGCGGTTTTCGGCGTTCAAGTTCTGTAGGGAAATGGCGCGCCCTGCTGGATTCGAACCAGCGACATCTCGCTTAGAAGGCGAGTGCTCTATCCAACTGAGCTAAGGGCGCTTGAAAAGCCGATTAGGAGATCTTGTGATAGGCGAAGTTGTCGGAATAGGACTTCGGCTTGATCACGCGGGGGTTGGCGTCCTGGGCGGTATAGGTGAAGCCCTTGCGCTTGGCGTAGCTTTCGGCGTCCTTGCGGGTGGCGAAGAACAGCCGCAGCTGGCCGTTCATGTCGCCCGAGCCGACCCAGCCCATCAGATCGTCATGGACCTTCTTTTCGGTCGGTTCAAACTCCAGGACCCAGCGTTTGGTATTGGCGCGGCCCGATTGCATGGCCGTTTTGGCCGGCTGAAAGATGCGCACCTTGGTTGCCATTACCGCTCGTCTCCCTGTCGACGGTCTCCGGGTCGGGGGCGCCAAAGGCCCTTTTGGGGGGGCTGGTCGGGGCGAGAGGATTCGAACCTCCGGCTTTCGGCTCCCAAAGCCGACGCTCTACCAGGCTGAGCTACGCCCCGACGGCGATGACCCGGATCAGCCGCAAAGTATGGCGGCCGTCGCCCAGGGGCAAGGCCGATTTTCACGATCGCGCCCAAACCGCCGTCAGCGGCTGGGGCGGGCGGCGCCCATCGCCCCCTCGGCCGGGCCGCCCAACAGCGGATGAACCACCCGATCCCCGGGGTCGATCGACAGCAGCCGGGTGGTTCCGGCGTTGAGTTCCAGCACGCCGACGCAGGGTTCGGGGGCTTCGATATGGCGCAGGCTGCCCGGCTCGGCGTTCTCGGCGATGCCGACCACCAGCCCCTCGGCGTCAAGAAACAGCATATCAAGGCCGATCAGCGTGTTCTTCATCCACATCGCCCGCTGCCCCGGCTCGTCCCAGACGAACAGCATGCCGGCATCGGCAGCCAGATCCTTGCGGAACATCAGGCCCAGGGCCCGTTGATTGGCCGTGGTCGCCAGTTCCACGAAAAAGGGCAGGCTGCGGCCGTCGTCGGTCACGATGGTCAGCTTCGATTTAGCGAACCGCCCCCGGGTGTCGGGGGGGGCGTCCAGACCAAGGTTCGGCCGGACCACCGACGGCTGGGGTTGCGCCCAGGCGGCCGAGGGCGCTGGCACGGTCAGCGCCAGACAGACCGCGCCGCCCAGCCACAGGGCCAGATCGCGTCGCCCCAGTTTTGGCCACCGTCGCATCATCTTGCTTCCTTTCCGTCCCGGCAGGGGGCCTACCCCCATCGTCCACGATCGTCCCCGATCGTCGTCCACCGGCTTACCCTGCCGCGAAAAGGTGGCGGAACCAAGGGCGGATGGCGCTTTTTCGCTTGGCCGGGGCATCGCTTACGCCTAGTTGAAAGGGTTCGGCCTCCTTCCCTTTCTCCTTTCCGGCCCTTTCCCCTTTCCGACCCTTTCCCCTTTCCGGCGGTTCCATGCCCCCTCGCCCTTCCCTGCCCCCCCCGGCCGTCCATCTCGTCGTCGATCGCCTGGATTACGGCGCGACGCGGCTGTTCTCCGATCTGGACATGACCTTTCCCGCCGGACAATGGACCTGCATCCTCGGGCCGAGCGGCGTTGGCAAAAGCACGCTGTTGCGCCTAGCCGCCGGGCTCGATACCGGCGGCGTCCTTGGGCCGGGAACCCGGGCAAACGCCGGCGACGGCACGCCTTTGACCGGTCGTTTCGTTCACATGGGCCAAAGCGACGCCCTGATGCCCTGGCTAAGCGTTCTTGATAACGTCTTGATCGGCTATCGCCTGCGCGGCGGCGTTCCGGCGGCCATCCGCGCCCGGGCGCTCGCTCTGCTGAGCGAGGCGGGATTGGCCGGCCGCGCCGGCGCCCGCCCGGCCGCGTTGTCGGGCGGCATGCGCCAGCGCGTCGCCCTGGTGCGCACCCTGGTCGAGGATCGCCCGGTGGTGCTGATGGACGAACCCTTCAGCGCCCTTGATCCGCCCACCCGGCTGCGCCTGGGCGATCTGGCGGCGCGGCTGCTGGCCGGGCGCACGGTGGTTCTGGTCACCCATGACCCGATGGAGGCGCTGCGCCTGGGCCACCGCGTGCTGGTGCTTGGCGGCCGCCCGGCCCGACCGGGCGCGGTGATCGAACCGGCGGGCGCCCCGCCGCGCCCGCCGACCGCCGGCGATGTCACCCGCCATTACGCGGCGTTGCTCACCCGTTTGGCCGAGGCGGTGGACAGCGAGGAGGACCCCGCGCCATGACCGCCCGTCCCTGCCGCCGCGGCCTGCCCCTGCGCCTCGCCGGCATCGCGCTCAGCCTGGGCGCCCTGATCGGGCTGTGGCATCTGGCCTTCGTTCTGGCCGGCGCCCGCCCCTATCTGCTGCCCTCGCCCTGGCAGACCGCCCAGGCGCTGATCGGGCGTTGGCCGACCATTCTTCCCCATGCCGGAACCACGGCGCTGGAGATCGTGCTGGGGTTGGGGCTGGGAACGCTGCTTGGCGCGCTGTCGGCCCTGACCATCGCCCTGTCGCCGCTGATGCGCCGGATGCTGTTGCCGCTGCTGGTGATCAGTCAGGCGATTCCGGTTTTCGCCATCGCGCCGCTGCTGGTGCTGTGGTTGGGCTATGGTCTGGCCAGCAAGGTGGCGATGGCGACGCTGGTCATCTATTTCCCGGTGACGACGGCGTTTCTTGACGGCCTGCGGCGCACCGAGCCGGGCTGGCTCGATCTGGCGCGCACCATGGGCGCCTCGCCCCTGTCGACCCTGCTGCGCATCCGCCTGCCCGCCGCCCTGCCGGCCCTGGCCTCGGGCCTGCGGGTGGCCACCGCCGTCGCCCCGATCGGCGCCGTGGTTGGCGAATGGGTGGGATCGAGCGCCGGGCTGGGCTATCTGATGCTCCATGCCAATGCCCGCATGCAGATCGATCTGATGTTCGCCGCGCTGTTCGTGCTGACCGTCTTTTCGCTCGGCTTATACGCCCTGGTCGACCGCACGCTGCGCGCCGCCCTGCCCTGGCAACGCGAAACCCTTGATGGCGACTAAGCCGAGGATGCGGGCCTTTTGTCGATAAGGACTCGCCACCGGCGGTGTCAGGATCTAACCTTTCGCGCTTTCCGAACTCAGGATGAGGTTCACGCGATCATGCCTTGCCTTCGCCAAGCGGCCTTCCCTTCGCGGGTTTCTCGCGGTCTCGTCATCGCCCTGGTTTGCGCCCTCGTTCATACCCTCGCCGGCCCGATCGCCGCGGCGCGGGCCGAGGATAAGCCGGCCCCGGCCAAGGTGTCGGTCCTGCTCGACTGGTTCATCAATCCCGACCACGGGCCGCTGATCGTCGCCCAGGACCTGGGCTACTTCAAGGACGCCGGCCTCGAGGTCGATCTGGTGGCCCCGGCCGACCCCAATGATCCGCCCAAGCTGGTCGCCGCCGGCAAGGCCGATATCGCCGTCGGCTATCAGCCGCAATTGGTGATGCAGGTGGCCGAAGGCTTGCCGCTGATGCGCTTTGGCACGCTGGTCGCCACGCCGCTCAACTGCCTTGTCGTGCTCAAGGACGGGCCGATCAAATCCGTGGCCGATCTCAAGGGCCGCAAGGTGGGCTTTTCCGTTGGCGGCTTCGAAGACGCCCTGCTTGGCGCCATGCTCGACAACGCCGGGGTCAAGGCCGACGAGGTGACCCTGGTCAATGTCAATTTCTCGCTGTCGCCGGCGGTGATCTCGGGGCAGGTCGACGCGGTGATCGGCCCCTTCCGCAATTTCGAGCTTAATCAGATGGATCTGGCCGGCCATCCCGGCACCGCCTTCTATCCCGAAGAACATGGGGTGCCGCTTTATGACGAACTGGTGTTCGTCACCAATATCGCCCTCAAAGGCGATCCCCGCCTGGTCGCCTTCCTCGACGCGGTGGAACGGGGCACCCATTACATCGTCAATCACCCCGAAGAGGCCTGGACCCTGTTCAAGGCCCATTCCCCCGATCTTGACGACGAGCTGAACCACCGCGCCTGGATCGATACGGTCGCCCGGTTCTCGATGACCCCGGGCGCCCTGGACGAGCGGCGCTATGCCCGCTTCGCCGGCTTTCTTCAGTCCCGCGGCCTGATCAAGACCGTGCCGCCTTTGGCCTCCTACGCCATCGAACCCGGCCTCTGAGCCCGTTCCGGGGGACTCGATCCTTTCGGGTCCCCCCCTTCCTTTAGGGGTTGTCGGCCCGAGCGACCCGCGCCTATAGTGTCGCCAAAATCGACGGAGCGGCGCAAAGCCGTACCAAAGAGATAAGTCGATGAGGGGGATCGGATGTGAAAAGGACTGTCGCGCTCGCCGCGAGCCTTTCCCTATTGTGGCTTCTACTTTCCGGCTATTGGCATGATCCGCTCCTTCTGGGGTTTGGTTTGCTTTCGGTTGGGGCTGTTGTCGCTCTTTCATTGCGCATGGGTATTGTTGATGCCGAAGGGGTTCCCCTTCGCCAGATCCCCGGCCTGATCACCTATCTGCCCTGGCTGGCGTGGCAGGTCGTGCTGTCGGCGATAACCGTGGCGCGGATCGTGCTGTCACCCAAGCTGTCTATCAGCCCCACCCTGGCCGCCATTCCCGCCGCGCCGAAAACCGCCATCGGTCAGGTGATCTTGGCCAATTCCATCACCCTGACCCCGGGCACCCTGTCGCTTGATCTCGACGATGGCGCGGTGCTGGTCCACGGGCTCTGCGCCGCCGGCATCGATGATCTGATGACCGGCGAGATGGGGCGCCGGGTCGCCGCCCTTGATGGCCGCGGGGCGCCCTGATGTTCATTGCCGCAACCCTTGCCATTCTGGTCGCCATCGCCCTGGTGCTGGTGCGCGCCTTTCGTGGGCCGACGGTCTATGACCGCATCCTGGCGGCCAATATGATCGGCACCAAGACCGTGCTGTTGATCGGGGTTCTCGGCTTCCTCAGCGGACGGCCCGATTTCATCGACATCGCTCTGGTCTATGCCCTGATCAATTTCGCAGGCCTGATCGCCATCGTGAAATTCCACAAATTCGGCAATCTCGCCGGTCCTTCGGCCACCACGGACGAGGGGGATCGCCGGCCATGAGCCTTGTTTTTGATCTGATCAGCTGGCTGGGCTTTACCATCGGCGGCGCCTTTTTGATCATCGGCGCCATCGGCGTGCTGCGCATGCCCGACCTTTACACCCGCCTGCACGCCGCCAGCTTGGTCGACACCCTGGGGGCGGGCATGATGATCGGCGCCATGATGGTGCAATCGGGTTTGACCCTGGGCACGGTCAAATTGGCTTTGGTAATGGTCTTTCTGGCGCTGACCGGGCCGGTTTCCAGCCATGCCCTGGCCGGATCGGCCCTGCGCGGCGGGTTGTGGCCGCTGGGCTGCGACGACCGCTCGGGGCTATGGGCCAGCCGGCTGGAGCAGGATCGGCCATGATCGACGACCCGGGGTTATGGATCGATATCGCGATGTTCGCCTGTTTGGCCGCCACGGCGCTGGCCATGCTCAAGGGCCGCGATCTGTTTCCCGTCGCCATGCTCTCGGGGATTTTCAGCCTGTTGTCGGCGGGGATCTTCACCCTGCTCGACGCCGTGGATGTCGCCTTCACCGAGGCCTCGGTCGGCGCGGGGATCACCACCGTCTTGTTTCTGGGAACGATCTCGCTGGTCGGCAATCGGGAAAAGCCGGTCCGCCGGGCCAATTGGCCGGCCCTGGTCACGGTTCTTCTGACGGGCGCCATGCTGATCTGGGCGACCCTCGACATGCCGGCCTTCGGCGATCCGGCGGCGCCCATCCATCACCATGTCGCCGACCATTACATCGCCGAAAGCGGCCGCGAAATCGGCATGCCCAATATTGTCACCAGCGTTCTGGCCAGCTACCGCGGCTTTGATACCCTGGGGGAAACCACGGTGATCTTCACCGCCGGCATGGCGGTCGTCGTCCTTCTTGGCGGGGCGCCGCTGCTCGCCCCCTTCCGCCGCAAGCGCAAGGAAGCCCCCCCGCCCAAGACCGCTCCGGGAGGCGAATGATGCGCCGGAATTCCATTCTGCGGACCACGGCCAAGATCCTTATCCCGCCGATCCTGCTGTTTGCGCTGTATGTCCAGTTCCATGGGGATTACGGCCCCGGCGGCGGCTTCCAGGCCGGCGTGCTGTTCGCCGTCGCCCTCATCCTCTATGGCCTGATTTATGGGCTGGAGGCCCTGCGCGCCGTCGTGCCGCCGGCCCTGGTGCTGTCGCTGGCTGCCCTCGGCGTTTTGATCTATGCCGGGGTGGGCGTCGCCGCCTTGCTGGCCGGCGGCTCCTTCCTTGATTACGGGGTGCTCGCCCACGACCGGGTCCATGGCCAGCATCTGGGGATCTTGCTGGTCGAACTGGGCGTGGGGATGACCGTCTGTTCGGTGATGGTCGCCCTTTTCCTTAGTTTCGCGGGGCGCGGCCGATAATGTGGAATGAGATCGCAAGCCACTATAACTATTGGCTTTTTATTGTTTTGATGATGATCGGCCTCTATGGGGTCATCGCCCGGGGCAATCTGGTCAAGAAGATCATCGGGCTGAACATCTTCCAGGCCTCGACGATCATGCTCTATGTCTCGATGGGCAAGATCGAAGGTGGTACGGCGCCGATCCTCGATGCGGATTTCTCGCTTTATTCCAATCCCTTGCCAAGCGTGCTGATGCTGACGGCCATCGTCGTCGGCGTCGCCACCACCGCCCTCGGGCTGGCCCTGGTGGTGCGCATCAAGGAAGCCTTCGGCACCATCGAGGAAGACGAGATCGGCCAGAGCCTCACCGGGATGGGCCGATGATACCCACCCATCTGCCGATCTTGCAGGTCGTCGTGCCGCTGATGGCGGCGCCGGTGTGCATCCTGCTGCGCCGCCCCGGTTTGTGCTGGGCCTGGGCGCTGCTGATCGCCTTGACCACCTTGACGATGGCGGTTGGCCTGCTGGCCGGGGTTTTGACCCACGGGCCCAGCGCCTATCACCTTGGCGATTGGTCGCCGCCCTGGGGGATCGAACTGCATGTCGATCTGCTGAGCGCACTGGTTCTGGTTCTGGTCACCGCCACCGCCAGTTTGGTGATCGTTTATGCCCGCGCCAGTTTCGCCGCGGAAATCGACCCCGGCCACCATACCCTGGCCTATTGCCTGTTCTTGCTCTGCCTGACCGGGCTTTTGGGCATGGCGATCACCGGCGACGCCTTCAACTTGTTCGTTTTCCTTGAGATATCAAGCCTGTCGTCCTATGCCCTGGTCGCCCTCGGCCGCGATCGCCGGGCCCTTTACGCTGCCTATCATTATCTGATCCTGGGCACGGTGGGGGCGACCTTCTACGTCATCGGCATCGGCTTTTTGTACATGATGACCGGCACGCTCAACATGAACGATCTCGCCCAAAGATTGCCCGCCGTCGCCCATAGCCGCACGGCGGTGGCCGGGGTGGTGTTCTTAGGGGTCGGGCTGTCGCTGAAGTTGGCGCTGTTTCCGCTGCATAAATGGCTTCCCGCCGCCTACAGCTATGCGCCAAGCGCCGTTGGCGCCTTTCTGGCGGCGACGTCGACCAAGGTCGCCTTTTATGTCATGGTCCGGCTGTTTCTGGGCGTGCTGGCCCCGGCTTTTTCGGCCAACCTGCTGCCCGGCCCGGTCAGTGCGCGCGAGATGGTGATGGTTCTGGCGCTGGCAGCCATCCTCAGCGGGTCGTTCAGCGCCATTTTCCAAAGCGACGCCAAACGTTTGCTGGCCTATTCCTCGGTCTCGCAAATTGGCGTCATGGTGCTTGGCCTTAGCCTGTTCAGCCTTGATGGCGTCGCCGGCGGCCTTGTTCATATGCTCAACCACGCCCTGATCAAGGCCAGCTTGTTCATGGCCCTGGGCTGCGTCTTCCTGCGCATCGGCTCGGTCGAGATCGCCGATATGGCCGGCATCGGCCGGCGCATGCCGTGGACGATGGCCGCCTTCGTCATCGGCGGGCTGTCGCTGATCGGCATCCCCGGCACCGCCGGCTTCATCAGCAAATGGCAGCTGGCGCAGAGCGCCATCGCCGAGGGCTGGTGGCTGGCGGTCGCCGCCCTGATCGCCAGTTCCCTGCTGGCGGTCGTCTATGTCGGCAAGGTGATCGAGGCCGCCTATTTCCGCCCCTCGCCCGCCGAGTCCCCCTCTGGCGCCCCCTCTGCCCCCCAAGAGGCGCCGGCCATGATGCTGGCGCCCCTGTGGATCGCCGCCCTGGCCAATATCGGCTTTGGCCTGAACACCACCTGGACCCTGGGGCTGGCCAAACGCGCGGCGTCGGCCCTGATGGGACTCCCCTCATGAGCGCCGCCCCCGCCCTGTCGCTGGCCTGGATCCTTGCCACGCCGCTGGCCGCCACCCTGGTGATCGCCTTGAACGCCAAGCGCCCGCGCCTGGGCGAGGCCATCGGCGTGATCGCCGCCCTGCTTACCTTTGCCCAGGTCGCCGCCTTGACCCCGACGGTTCTGGCCGGCGGGCGCCCGACGCTGGTGATGCTTTCGGTGATGGACACCATTCCCCTTGTCTTCACCCTTGATCCGCTCGGCCTGCTGTTCGCCCTGGTCGCCGCCGCCCTGTGGATTCCCGCCGGGCTCTATTCCATCGCTTATCTGCGGGCCAACCACGAGGCCCATCAACCGCGCTTCCATGCCTATTTCGCCTTGGCCATCGCCTGCACCCTGGGCATCGCCCTGGCGGGCAACCTGTTCACGCTGTTCTTGTTTTACGAGGCGCTGACGCTTTCGACCTATCCGCTGATCACCCATCAGGGCACGGCCCAGGCCGTGCGCGCCGGGCGGATCTATATGGGAATGCTGCTCGTCCCCTCGATCGGTCTGCTGCTGGTTGCCATCATCCTGACCCATAGCTTGGCCGGACGGATGGATTTCCAGCCCGGCGGCATCCTGGCCGGGCGGATCGATGGCCCGCTGGTCGGCCTGTTGTTGGCCTTGTTCGTTTTCGGCACGGCCAAGGCCGCCCTGATGCCGTTCCACCGCTGGCTGCCCGCCGCCATGGTGGCCCCCACCCCGGTCAGCGCCCTGCTGCACGCGGTGGCGGTGGTCAAGGCCGGGGTTTTCACCATCGCCAAGGTAGTGATCTCGATCTTCGGCATCGACCTGCTGGCGGCCAGTTCCTGGACCGGCTGGCTGACCTGGGTGGCCGGGATCAGCGTCATCCTGGCGTCGCTCATCGCCCTGCGTCAGGACAATCTGAAACGGCGGCTGGCCTATTCGACGATCAGCCAATTGGCCTATGTGGTGATGGCGCTGTCGCTGTTCTCGCCGCTCGGCGTGCTGGCCGCTGGCCTGCATATCGTCGTCCACGCCTTTGGCAAGATCACCTTGTTCTTCGCCGCCGGGGCCATCCACACCGCCACCCATAAGGACAGCGTTAGCCAGTTCGCCGGCATCGGCCGCGCCATGCCCTGGACCATGGGCGCCTTCGCCGTCGCCAGCCTGTCGATGATCGGCCTGCCGCCGACCGCCGGTTTCCTGTCGAAATGGGGGATCTTCTCGGCCGCCTTCCAGGGGCAGACCTGGGGGGTGGTCGCCGTGCTGATCGCCTCGACGGTGCTTAACGCCGCCTATTTCCTGCCGATCCTGCATACGGCCTTTCTCAAGCCCCCGCCGGGCGAAGCCGGAGCCAAGATCGCCGAGGCTCCGCCGCTGATGGTGGCGGCGCTGTGTTTGACGGCCTTTGGCACGCTGGCGCTGTTCTTCCTGCCCGGGCTGCCCTTCACCCTTGCCCGCCAGCTTGCCGGAGTCGGCCCATGATCCCCCCCCGCCGTCCGATGACCCGTCCGATGACCCGCCTGTGGATCCTCGGCCTGATCGCCCTGGCGCTGAGCGTTCTGGCCGAGGTGCCGGTCGGCCACGCCGGCCATTTCGGCTTCGATGGCCTTTTCGCCTTCAACGCTTGGTTCGGCTTCCTCGCCTGCGTCGTGCTGGTGGCCATCGCCAAGCTTTTGGGCAGCGTTCTTAAGCGCGGGGAAGAGTACTATGGCGATTGAGGCCCTGCCGCCGGCCCTGCTGATGATCCTGGGCGGGCTGATGCTGCCCCTGCTGCCCAAGCGCGCCCAGGACCCCCTGATGGTCTTCCTGCCGCTGGCCACCCTGTGGGCGGTCTGGCAGATCGCCGATGGGCCGATGATGCTGGTGCGCTTCCTGGATCTGGTGCTTGAACCCGTCCGCGGCGATGCGGTGGGCCGGCTGTTTGCCAGCGTGTTTTCACTGATGGCCTTCGCCGGCGGCCTCTTCGCCCTCAAGCAGCCCCGCGTCCTCGAACGCGCCGCCGCCCTGGTCTATGCCGGAGGCGCCGTCGGCTGCGCCCTGGCCGGCGATCTGATCAGCCTGTTCGTGTTTTGGGAGATCATGGCCGTCGCCTCGACCCTGGTCATCTGGTCGTCGGACCAGCCGGCGGCGGCCAAGGCCGGGATGCGCTACGCCCTGATGCATCTGTTTGGCGGGGCGGTGCTGATGGCCGGGATCGCCGGTCACGCGATCGGCGGCGGCAGTCTCGATGTCACGGCGATGACGCTCGACAGCCCGGCCAATTGGCTGATCCTGATCGGCGTTCTGGTCAATGCCGGCGCCCCGCCGTTCTCGGCCTGGATCGCCGACGCCTATCCCGAAGGCTCGTTCTCGGGCAGCGTTTTCCTGTCGGCCTTCACCACCAAAACGGCGGTGATGGTGCTGATCAAGGGCTTTCCGGGCACCGAGCTGCTGATCTGGATCGGGCTGGCGATGGTGTTCTACGGCATCCTTTACGCCCTGCTTGAAAACGACATGCGGCGCATCCTCAGCTATTCCATCGTCAATCAGGTGGGGTTCATGGTCTGCGCCGTCGGCATCGGCACCGATATGGCCCTGAACGGCGCCGCCGCCCATGCCTTCGCCCATATCCTTTACAAGGCCCTGTTGCTGATGAGTGCCGGATCAGTGCTGATGATGACCGGCGGCAAACGCAAATGCACCGAACTTGGCGGGCTCTACCGCTCGATGCCGATCACCACGGTCTGCGGCATCATCGGCGCCCTGGCGATCTCGGCCTTTCCCTTCACCAGCGGCTTCGTCAGCAAATCGATGATCGCTCAAGGGGCGGCCGACCAGCATCTGGTCTGGGTCTGGGCCCTGCTGCAGGCGGCGAGCGCCGGGGTGTTCCTGCATGCTGGCATCAAGTTTCCGTGGTTCGTCTTCTTCCAGAAAGACAGCGGCCTGCGCCCGGCCGATCCGCCGGCCTCCATGCGCGCGGCGATGATCTTGCTGGCGGCGGCCTGCATCGGCCTTGGCGTTTTCCCCGGAGCCCTCTATGCCCTGCTGCCGGCGCCGACAGACTATCAGCCCTATACGGCCGACCATCTGGTCAGCCAATTCCAATTGCTGCTGTTCGCCGGTCTGGCGTTTTTCGTGCTGCTGCCGTTGATGAAGCGCACCCGCACGCTCAGCCTGGATATCGACTGGCTCTATCGCCGGCTGCTGCCCGATCTGCTGCGCGCCCTCGCCCCGCCGGCCAACCGCCTTGGCGCGGCGCTCACCGCCCAGGCCCTGGCCGGGGTCAAGGCGGTGACGGGCGTGGTGGCGCGCAGCCATGGCCCCGACGGGTCGTTCGGCCGACCCTGGCCGACCGGACGCTCGGTGGCGGTCATCCTCGGTCTGCTGGGCGCCTATCTGATCTTCGCCGCCCTCGGCCACCCCTGAACCCGATAAGGATCAGGGGCCGGGCGGCGGCGGCTTGGCCTCGAAAACCAGGCAATTCGACAGCGTGTCGTTGTGGAAGTGGTAGGTCACGTTGTCTTCGGCCTTGTTCTGCGGATCGAAAAGGTTATAGCCCTTCTTGGCGATGCCGGTGATCGTCTTGCCGCCTTCGATCGGCTTGCCCGCCGCGTCCTTGCCGCGATAGCCGATATAAAGCCCATCGATCTTGACCTGATTGAATTGGCCGCGCCGACACAGCACCGAAAGGTCCTTGCGCAAATCGCCAACCTGCCGGTAAGGCGCCGTTCCCGTGCCATAGCGCCGGGTGGTTTCCAGGCTGTCGGCGGCCAGGGCCGCCGGGCCGCCGACAAGGCAGCAGACCAGAACCAGGAGCGCCTGGGCGTGACGCGGGGGCCTGGGAGAAGGGGCGGCGCACATCGGGCGGGCATCCTGTCAGAAGGGAAAACCAAGGGTGGGCCAAGGCCGGGGCCGGCGCAAGCCTGTTCGCAGGCCAAAGCAATCCTTTTGGCTTAGCCGTTCGGCTTTGGCCTATTGGTTGTCATCGCGCGGCGGGCCCTTGCGCGGCATCCAGGGCATGACGTTGACCGGCTTACCCTTATGCGAGCGCATGACCCGGGGGCGCAAAACGGTTTCCAGGGCCGGTGCATCGGCGCTATGGGCCACGCCGCCGGCGGTGCGCTGGCCGGCCGGGCCGTCAACGCGGATATTGCCATAGAAGGCCACCATCGCCTCCTCGGTGATGACGCTGCGCGGATGCTCGGCGAAGGCCTCGGCATAGGGCGGATGCTTGCGGATGACCTTGCTTAGATGCTCGGCCGAATGCCCGCCAAAGCGCCGCCAGATATTATCCAGGAACAAGGTGGCCTTTTCGGGCATCTTCTCCTGGGTGATCCAGGCCTTCTGGGTTTCAAAGGCCCGATAGATATTGGGCTCGAGCGGCCCCACCGCATCGGCGATGAAAATCGCCGGCATCAGCCGTTGACCATTATTGGCCACGGCGAAATAGGCCTGGGCCAGAAACATCAGCCGATGCAGCTTCTGGGGCTGCAGATATTCGTTATCGTTCAGCGCCCGATCGATGAACCAATTGGCCACATCGAACGTGGTTTCCACCAAAGGCGGCCGCGTCGAAGCCATGGAAAGCGCCCAATCCTATGCGAAAGTGGGAGAAGCCCGGCGGGCGGCGCCGCCCCCGGAAGGGATCCATCATAGCGCACGAGAAAGGATCTCCCAAAGATGTCACGAAGGCGCCTGCTTCTTCCGCTCGCCGGCCTCGGCCTGATCGGCCTGGGCGCGGTGACCGGCGTTCTGGCCGGGCGCGACCAATTGGCGCTGTGGATCCTGCGCGATCGCCTGCCCGCTTTCGGCCTGCCGCTGATCGAAGCCCAAAGCCTTCATCTCGGCGCGACCGGCCTGACCGCCAGCGGGGTCCGCCTTGAGGGTGGCCAGACCACCATCGCCACGCTTGAAGCCGCCTTCACTCCCCAGGGGCTGATCGGCGGGCGGATCGACAGCCTGACCCTGGACGACGTGACCAGCCTTGGCTGGCCCACGGCCGGGGTTGGGCCGCTGCGCGGATCGGCGCGGGCCGAGGACCTTGGCTGGAGCGGCGGCCAGATCACCGCCCGGGTGGCCGCCGACCTCCACCTTGATCGCCTTGTCTTCGGTAGCGATGACGCCCCCCCGGCCGAGGGAGACGCGCTCCCCAGGGCGGCCGGCGGGCTGGTGGTCGAAGACATCGGGCTGAAGGTCTCGGGTCCGCTGAGCTGGAATCGCCTCAGCGGCGCGGTGGTTGGCGACGGCTTGGCGACGACGCTCAGCGAGGCCCGCCTCCTGACCGCCGGCGGACCGGTGATCCTGACCGGCGTGGAGGGGATGGTCAGCGGCCAGATCCCGCCAAGCGCCACCGTCCCGCTTACCCTGGCGCTGACGGCGGGCCAGATCGAGGGCCTCGATATCAAGGCCGATGGCCTGAGCGGGCCTTTGGTGGTTTCCGATCAGGGGCCAAGCGGCGCCCTGACCGCCCGCCTCACCCGCCTACCCGGCGATGAAAAACCCCGCGCGCCGTTGACGCTCGCCCTCAGCGTCGATGCCCAGGCCGGCGAGGGTGGGCGTTTGCCGATCACCGCCCGCCTGGACGATAAAAGCGGGCGGCTGGCGGTCGTCGTCAAGGGCGAGATGACCCCCGATACGAGCGCCGGCCAGATCAAACTGGCGGCCAAGCCGATGACCTTCAAGGCCGGGGCCCTGCAGCCGGGCGATCTTCATGGCGTCTTGAACGGCCTGGGCACTGTGGCCGGAACCCTGGCGGCGAAAGGCGATCTTTCCTGGGATGACAAAGGGGTGTCGGAAAATGTTCAGATCCTTTTCAAGGATATCGACGCCGTCGTTCAGGGAATTCCCCTTAGCGGCCTGAACGGCGTGCTGCGCCTGGACCAGCTTTGGCCACCCTCCGGGCCGCTCCAGGACGCCAGCGTCGCCGCCATCGATCTTGGCGTGCCCTTGACCGCGTTGACGGTACGCTACCGTCCCGATGGCAAGGGCGCCTTGCGGGTGGAAACCGCCAGCCTGACCCTGGCCGGCGGCCGGGTTTCGACCGGGGCCTTGCGGGTGCCGTTGGCCGGGGGCAGGATGACGATCCCGCTGACCATCGAGCGGGTTGGGCTGGCCGATCTGGCGGCCCTGGTCAAACTCGATGGCTTGACCGCCGAAGGCAGCCTGAGCGGCACAGTGCCGCTGCGTCTAGAACCCGATGGCGGGGTGTGGATCGACAACGCCTCCCTCACCTCCGACGCCCCCGGGCTGCTGCGCTACCGCCCGCCCTCGCCGCCGACCACCCTGGCCCAGGGCAACCAGGGGGTGGCCTTGCTGCTGCTGGCCCTGGATAACTTTCACTACCAGTCGCTAGGGCTGACGGTGAACGGCGCCTCCTCGGCGAAGCTGACGTTGGGCCTGCGGGTCCAGGGCGCCAATCCCGATCTTTACGGCGGCTATCCCGTTGATCTCAATGTCACTTTGAATGGCGCCCTGGCCCAGCTCGTTCGCAGCAATCTGCAAACCTACGCCATCCCCGATCGCATCCGCGAGAACATGGATCAGTTCATGGACAGCCTGCGCCAGATCGAGGGCGACGGCTGATCGAAGCGCCCGGCTTGTCCTCATCGGCGGATCGGGGGTAGGCTTAGGCGGCCGGCGTTGCGCTCATCGGCCCAAAAAATGGAGACGGCATGATCAAGGCCCGACGACTCGGACCCCTTCCCCCCCAAGGACTGTTTCCCCTGCTGGCGCTCTGCGGCGCCCTGGTCGCCGGATTGGCCGCCTGTCAGCCAACGGTCAAAATCGAGGCGCCGGACAAGCCGATCCGCATCGATCTCAATGTCACGATCGAACAGAACGTGCGGATCCGGCTTGAACGCGAGGTCGAAGATCTTCACCAGCAGAATCCGGGAGTCTTCTGATGACCACCGTCAAGAAACGGATCATGTCGCTGCCCCCCCTGTCCAAGGCCCTGGCCGGAGTGACCCTGGTCCTCGGCCTGGGGATCCTTGGCGCCTCCCCGGCCCTGGCGCTCGGCCTTGACCAGGCGCGCTCGGCCGGTCAGGTGTGCGAGGGCGCCGACGGCCTGCTCAAGGCCGTCACCCCCACCCCCGAGGTCAAGGCCCTGGTCGACAGCACCAACAGCCAAAGGCTGCGGCTCTATCAGGAGGCCGCCCGCAAGGAAGGGGTGACGCTGCTGGAGATGCAGGCGGTCAGCGGCGTGAAGCTGCGCGAACGCCACGGCAGTTGCCGCTAGGGTAAATCCGAGCACTCTGAACCAGAGTGCGATGACGATTTTCTTGACTATCAAGATCTTAGAGCGGCGTTCGGAGACCCAATTTCACGCACGCCGCTCTCACGAGCCGATCACCGGCGTTGGCGAGCCAGCCAGATGGTGCGATAGCCGCAGGTCGGGTCTTCCACGATGTGATCGACACCCTCAAAGCCGCTGGCGTCGAGCAAAGCGCGATAGTCATCCGAGCCGAGGCTGCCGTGGTAAAGCCGATCGCCCGCCAATTCACCAATCGCGCTCCCTTCGGCCGGTCCACTGGTGAACATCAGCGCAGCACCGGCCGCGGCATGAGCTTGGAAACGGCGGAACATGGCCCGCTGATCAGCGGGCGAGAGGTGGAAAAAGCTATCCCACGCGAGCAAGCCGTCGAAACGGCGGCCTAAGGCGAGCTCTCGCATATCGGCGAGATGGGCCGGTGTCCCCGGCAGATTGCGCCGGAACAGCGCGAGCATGGTCGAAGCGCCGTCCACCCCCGTCACGTCAAAGCCGCGTCGAACCAGTTCGCGGGCGATCGGCAGGCCGGAACCGCAGCCGATGTCGAGCACGCTTGCGGTGGCGGGAAGCAGTTCGCAAAAGCGATCGAGCCATCCCCCCTCCGCCAAGCGGTCGCCACGCAGTTTGGCCCACGCGGCGCCGTGACGCTGGTAAATATCGATCACCGAGTCTTCAGGACGGCCGGTCATGATCCCTTCGTCCTCACGCTAGATTCGACTAAATTCCAGCAAATCCTCTTTGTAGCGGCCGATCCACTCAAGATTAACCTCATCAGAGAGCTTCTTGAGATCGATCCTGACAGCCGTCGCCTGCGGCGGCTCCTTGCCGAGCGCCCGACAGATATCACTCACCGTTTCAACGGGTTGATCGACGAAAGTCTCGTAAGAGACACGAAGGGGATTGATTTGATGACGGTCGAACCACGTGGTCCAGGCCTCATCATCGCGTTCAAGGGCCCTGACTTGGCGATCCAGGGACTGAAAATCATAACGCGGTGTTTGTGAGGGGGTCAGTCGCTCAAGCTCCGTCCCATCGGCATGGAGATGCCAAAGCCCGCTCTGCTGCGCCTTTTGCAGGGAGACAGCCTGCGCCACCTTGTCGGCACGCGAGAGGTGAAGGTATAGAGTTTTTCCAAAGGCCCGCTCGAAACGATGGGCATCGGAAGGCAAGCCGGGATAAAGGTGATCGAGCGTTTCCGACAACAGCCCTAAATACTGCGCTTGCAGCCGCAGGCCGAATAGGTCCGTTCCGGCTTTGCCCGCCTTTAGCGCCGCAGCCAAATAGGCGCGCGCGAACTCCGTCTTGGACAGGGTATCACGATCAGGCAGCCCCCATTCGACCGCCCACTCGTGCATGAAGTCAGCTTTATGATAAAAAGAGTCTGGATTGCCGGTTTTTCCTGTGGCGGCTAAAATCCTACATAGAAGCGTGCTGCCGCTTCTAGGGGTCGTGCAAATAATATAACTTGCAATCATTGACCGCGACGGTCCTTTCCCGCCCCTTACTGCTCTAAAAACAGTGACAATACCGCAATACGGGGGACAGGACCAGCGCCCAAAACATCGACAGGCCAAATCGCCCTCACGCTGCGAAGCGGAGTGGGACACGATGATTGGTTCCCCTCTCACCCTGTCAGAGCGGCGCGCCTGGACTTTGTCGACAGTCCGGCCTCAATAGAACCGGTTGACCACGGTTCCGGTCGTCTTTTCGCCGGAAAAACGGGCGGCCAACACGCGGATATTGGACTGATAGACATCGGTCCCCTCGCGGCTGGCGGTTCGTATCGGCAGGGCCGAGCGCGAGGGCTCGCGCACGCGAAAGTCGAAGAGGATCTGGGCAAAGCTGTTGGAGGCCAACACCGAGCCCATGCGCACCGGCAGATTGGGCAGCGGAGAGGACGTATCCTTGCCGACATCGCCTTCGGCCCCCGTTCCGCCCCAGTCATTATTGCGCAGGCTGCTTTCCTCGGGGCCCGATTGGGCGCTCGCGGCGATTTCCAGGACCGGCGCAAAGGACTGGGAAGCCGTGGCGGCGCGAATCCCCTCGCCCAGCCGGGTATTGGCGGCCGCCGAGAAGGCGCTTGACGCGCCTGTCACCTTGTTGGTGACCGACATCCCTAGTCTCCCTTGCCACTTGCCCGATGGTCTCTGACGATGACTTTATCCACATACCGACTATAGGAGAGGCTTGACGAAAAACCCACCGTTTTCCTTTCGGGTGTCACAAGGAGATTACTGCCGGCAAGCAGGGCGGGCATTCCCGCTCCCTTCGCCGTCCCCGGTGTCGGCCGAGCCGTTTTTCCCGCTCCCGGTCGCCCTTCCAAAACGCCTCCCGGGTCTTCTTCTTGCGCTCAACCCGGGCAATGGGGGAAAACGTCCCTGGGCCGCCCTGGTTCCCCGCCCGCGAATCCGCGAACCGGCGCCCCCGCCACCGACGAACCCGAGGAGAGCTTCCGATTATGGCCACCACCTTGCGTATCGCCCTGTCCTGCCCCGACCGCACCGGCCTTGTCGCCGCCGTCGCCGGGCGGCTGTTCGACCTCGGGGTCGATCTCGCCGACACCAGTTTCGCCACCCTGGGCAAGGCCGCCGAGTTCACCATCGTTTGCGACGCCCCCGACAGCCTGTCCGAAGCCGATCTGCGCGAGGCGCTGGTCGCCCTGCCCGAACTCGAGGGCGCCGATCTGTGGATCGACCGCTTCCGTCTGCCCGAGGAGGGCGACGGCGCCAATGCCATCACCCACAGGGTGATCGTGTCGGGGGGGGATCGCCCGGGCCTGCTGACCCGTTTGGCCGAGGCCTTCGGCGATTACGGCGCCTCGATCGTTCGCCTTGACAGCCAGCGCCTGAGCGAGGCCACAGGCCTGCGCTATGCCATGCGCTTCGAGGTGCGGATCGCCGATGACCGCGAGATCGCCTGTCTGGCAACGGTGAAGAACACCACCGAGGAACTCGGCCTGTCGTGCTCTTTCGAGCGCCTGTGAAAAAGGCCCCGACATAGGGGGCCCTGATATGGGGAGCGCCGCTCCGATCCCTGAATGGATCCGAACGGCGCTCCAAAGCGAAGCAGAAACAAAGGACTCCTTGAAAGGACTTGTGACGAAGAAACCACACTGTGGGGCGCTCGACACATGGGGATCCCCTATGATGGGACCCGACTTCCTTTGACCCTGACCTCCTTCTGAAGAGTGATGGGTTAGGCGTACCCCAAAAAAAACACTGATATCCTTGCCAAAAAGGCCGCACCCCGGCCCTGGGACCGACGATTCAAGGACATTTCCTTACTTAAGGGGCGGCGGACGGACGCGCCCCGTTGAATTGCCGCCCACCGCCCCCCGCAGCGCGACCTACCTGAAGGCTGGTCAACTACGGATGACCACAGCTTAGGAGGGTACCGGGGTCTGTGCATTGACACAGCGCATGACCGTTCCCGCAGCGAAATCATGCCTGCCGTGCAAAAAAAAGAGGCGAAATGCCCGATTATTCACCAGACAAACTGCGTAATGCGTCGTCATCGCAAGCGAACTGGTTGAATTTGCGCTCATTTATCACGCCGCTGCGCTTCATTTCGGCGATGATGCGACTGGCCGTCTCGGTGGTCACCCCCAGCATGGCCCCCAGATCCTCGCGGCTGAAAAGCACACAGATCGGCGTCCCGTCGGCGGTGGCCTCGCGGGGGAGATGGAGCAAAAGCCGGGCGACCCGGGCGCGGGCGTTGCCGGTCGACAGGCCGGTCAACCAGTCATCGGCCTGTTTCAGACTGCGGTGCCAGCGGGTGATCAACTGATGGTGCAGCCGGGGGGTCTCGTCGTTGAGGCGGCGCACCACCTCGACCGGGATACGGCAGACCATTCCGGGCTGCAGGAAGACCGCCGTATGTTCATAGCTGTCCTGAAGGGTGGCTTCCAGGCCGATGGAATCGCCCGGCCGCACCAGCCGCACGATGCGCTGCGAGCCATCCCCCAGATATTGCACCAGCTTGACCAAGCCGCCACGCAGGCTCATCACCGCCCGCGCCGGATCGCCGGCGTTGTAGAGAACCGCCCCGGCGCCATAGGACAGTTCTTCGATCGGCAGGTGGATAAGCTTGAAGTCGGCCTCTTCGAGATCGGCGAACAGCGCCAGATCGCGAATACCGCAGGCCCGACACTCGGGAAGGCCTTTCCAGGCGGCATCGATCCGACTGCCCCTCACGACCGCGCCCCCTTCGTCATCCTCAGCCGTGGAGCCGGATCGTTCATTCTCCGCCATCGTCCTCATCGGGTCCCACACTTCGCCGCCAGACCCCGCCCGGATAGCGCTCGGGCGGGCCAACGGAAAAACGCTCCGGTGGATCGTTTTGATCCAAGAGGCGATCGTGGCGAAGGCCGGGGAAAAGGTCAAACCCCTTCAGCCCTTTCACGCCGCAACCCTGCCCTGCGACTCCCCCGGCCCCGTCAGGCCGGGGACCCCGCCAAGGGGTCAGGCGCCTTGGACCCCGCCAAGGGGTCAGACGATGGTCGCCGAACCGAGCACGGTCCAGGCATAGAGGGTGAAAAACAAGGCGGCAAGGGCACAAAGTTCGCGCACCATCCGACCATATCCCATGCCCGATCCTCCAAAGTCCAAACGGCCGATCCACATCCATGATAAGAACAAAACAGGAACAATTCGTCAAGGGCCGCCGCCGCCGCCGAGTCTTCGCCTGGAACGGCGCGGAAAGTGGCCCGAGAAGGCCCACCGCCCCCCGGCCCACCCGGCCAAGGCCCTTGCCTGCCGGCAGCGAGCTCGATATTTTTCCGATCCATCGGCTGCGCCATCAGACCAAAGGTGGACCCCGGGACTCCTCCCCCACACGGCCGTCGGGCCGGTTTTTTCGCAAGGACCAAGGCTGCCCGTGATGGTCTCCGCGCCCGCTCCCCGATCCCAGCCCGACCGATCCCAGCCCGACCGCCGGCTGTCCGTCGCCCCGATGATGGACTGGACCGACCGTCATGATCGCTGGTTCTTGCGCCAGATCACCAAGCGCACCTTGCTCTATACGGAAATGATCACGGCCCAGGCCCTGTTGCACGCCGATCCCGGGCGCTTTCTGGACCATCACCCCGACGAGCATCCTTTGGCCCTGCAGCTTGGCGGCAGCGATCCCCGGGCCCTGGCCGAGGCCACGCGCCTAGCCGCGCCCTTTGGCTTCGCCGAGATCAACCTCAACGTCGGCTGTCCGTCCGATCGGGTGAGCAGCGGCCGCTTCGGCGCCTGCCTGATGGCCGATCCCGCCCTGGTCGCCGAGTGCCTGTCGGCGATGGCCGAGGCGTCAAACGCGCCGGTAACGATCAAACATCGCATCGGCATCGATGATCTCGACAGCTATGACCAGCTTGTCGGCTTTGTCGATCAGGTGGCGCGAAGCGGCATCGCCACGATCATCGTCCATGCCCGCAAAGCGTGGCTAAAGGGCCTCAGCCCCAAGGAAAACCGCGAGATTCCGCCCTTGCGCCACGATGTCGTCCACCGGCTGAAGGCGGATTTTCCCGGGCTGGAGGTTATTCTCAACGGCGGCATCACCACGCTGACCCAGGCGCTTGACCATCTGGGGTCAGGGGACCCTGCGGCGCCGGCGGTCGATGGGGTGATGATCGGCCGCGCCGCCTATGAGACGCCCTATATGCTGGCCCAGGCCGATGGCCTGATCTTTGGCGAGGCCACGCCCGCGCCCTCGCGCCACGAGGTTGCCCTGGCCTTGCTGCCCTATCTAGACGCCATGACCGCGCGCGGCGAACCGGTGAAGCGGCTGACCCGCCATATCCTGGGATTGTTCCACGGGCAACCGGGGGCCCGGGCCTATCGCCGCCACCTGGGCGAGGCCGGGGTCCGCCCCGATGCCACGGCCCAGGTGCTGATCGACGCCCTGGCCCATATCCCCGCCCTTGACGAGGCCGAGAGCTGAAGACCGGTCGGGACTTGCCCTAATCTAATACCGCATCTTGGCTTCGATGGCCCGCTGCTGGCCGGCCTCCAACCCCAGGGCGGCGTCGGAAAAACTGGGGGGCTTCAGGGTCACCCGGGCATCGCGCGAAAACCCGAAGCCCTCCAAGGGAACACCCAGCAGGCCGCGATCGAAGACGCCATTGGCGTTTTCGTCATGGTAAAAGGCGATGGCATAATGCCCGGCCGGCAGGGCGTCAAAGATCGCCTCGGCCCGCTGGTTCGCGGGGTGGATCGACAGCACGCTGACCATTCCGTCATTGGCCGGAAAATGGTCGGGACTATCATAAAGCGCCACATGAACCGTTCCCTTATCCGAGCGCAGCCCGGAAATCGACAGGGTGAGAGAGCCCAGCCGGGGGGCCGAAGCCGGAGCGCCGACCGCCTGCGATTGCTCGGCCGGCGAGAACGCCATGGCCTCTTCCGCCCAGGTTGGCGATCCATTCATCACGACAAGCGTGACCACCGCCGTCAAGGTTGACCAGATACCGTAAGGCCCCATCAAAACGAAATCCTCGATCTCTTTCCAAGTTTTCCTTATTAAGGAAGGACTTAATCCTTACTTAACATCGCCCCCGCCCTCTCGCAAGGTCGCCCCCGCGCCGAAGTTGAAAGCGGCACGCGTAAACAAAACTTTACATATTCATCCCTAAGCAATTGATATTGAAAAATATCTTCCGCATTTGGCCGCGGATCGCCAAAGAAGTCGGCCTAATCGGCATCGGGACCGCCGCGCTTGCCATACCCGCAATCGCAGCGCTGCGATCCCCCGACCAGACGCATCACCCAGCCGTCGCCATGGCTGGAGCGATCCCAGCGAAAGGTCGCGCCGCAGCGCTGGCAGCGGCGGTCGCCGGGGCGCAGCGGCGGACGCTCGCCCCCCTGGGCGCGCTTGCCGGCCAGCACCACGGCGGCGGCGGTTTTGGAATCAAAGGGCGGGTCGGACGGCGCGCTCATAGCCAGATATCCTTGGGCAAGGAGGACGCGTCGATCATGGCGCCTCCGAAACAGAGACAAGTATGGAGCGCCGCCGGGGGCGCCCCGGATGTCTCCGGTCTTGCATAAGACAGAATGCCGGCTTGGGATACTGATTTCGGGCCGATTGAAAAAGCCGAATTTTCGATCAATGATAACAAAATCGCCCATTTCTGAAAAAAAAGCCGATAATGGAAGGTCTGCGGGCTTTCGATCACTGCGCGTCAAGGAACGAGCCTTTCCTCTGATCGAAGCCCCCATCGTCGCTCCAGACATCGGCCAAAAAAACGTCACCGTCATCAAAGGACTGTGGATCGCGGGGAAACCTCTAAAAGAAAAGGGATAGAAAGTGTGGATCTTGGGATCGCGCTGGCCGTCTCTCGGCGGAGAGAGTGTTCAATTGAATGACTGCTTCACCAAGAGCGACGAAAACTATCAAACCGTCTGGGTCGTCCAGCAAATCGTCGAAAGAACCGATGGTCCGCCCCACGCCCGGCTTGTCCGCCAAGGCGAGGGCGCGGGCAGCTATCGCACGATATCGCTCTCGGCCCTGCGCGACACCGCCTTTTACCGGCGGGTGCCGCCCCGGCCAATGCCCAACTGACCCATCCCCCCCGGGGCCCGGGCGGCACAAGGCGCAAGCGTGGCCTTTTGGCGTTTGGCTAGCCGTCAGGCGGCCAGGGCCACCCGCTGTCCGGGAAACAGCGAGATGACCGGGTAAAGGGTGGCCGGCACCGGCGAATCGGCCGCACGGGTCGCGCCCTCGGCCAGGGCCTGAAGGTCGAGATGGGTATGGGGACCATCAAGCGGCGGCTCGCCGGGGCCCGGCAGCGGCGTCCAGGCCTCGACCCGGCCCATGCGCGTCAGCAGCACGCGCTGGGGCGAGGCTTGGCGAATGGCCTCCAGCACCGGCGAGGCCGGGTCAAGCAGGCTGGTGCCGCAATGGGCGCGCAGCAGCTCAAGCAGCGAGGCCTCCTCGACGCGCACGCAGAAATCGACATGGGGCAGGCCCAGCCCGAGGTCGAACAGGGTTCCTCGGCGATCGCCGGTGCGCAAGGCTTCGGTATCGAGGCCGATCTCACAGATCTGGCTGCGGTGCGACATCGCGGCCTTGCGGGTATAGAGACAGAGATCGATGCGCTCGACGACGCCCGAGTCGTTGGTCTGGCCGATCATTTTGATCTTCTGCGAGGTGTGATCAAGCACCACCCGCACACCGCCGCAGCCACTGACGGCGTCGCCGCCGTATTCCCAAAGCCGGGCGGTCACCACCGAGCCATCGCCGAGATTGAACTCGCCAAAGGCGGCGGGCACGCCGATTCGCCAAACCGCCCCGCGCTTGTCGAGCGACCCGAGGATCAGGCGATCGAGGGCCGCCACCGGATGGCCAAGAACCGGAAAGCCCAGGCCGCTCTCCGCGCGCCGGCGGGGAAGATCGCGAAAGACCGTCAACTTGGCGTCGCCCTCAAGGGCCGACCACTGGGCGATCTCCTCGGCGGTGCGGGCGCAGCCGACGCAGAGCGATCCGTCGTCCGTCATCTTGCAAATTCCGATACAAGGCGAAGGCATGGCACCGATCATCGGCAAGGTCCTTGTTCAGGCGACAGGATAAAAAAACATGGAAAGGCGCGCCTTGGCGCCCCTTCAGTCCGGGGCTCGCCCGCGCGGTGGCGCCCGCCCACCGCACACGCGCGCCCGTGATAGAACCGCCCGGGTATCAATGCAAATCCTATCGGCCATCCTAGCGATGATCGAGCTGTCCCGGAATGATCGGTCGCGCCCGCCTGGGGAGAAGAACATGACGGAAACATCCTGGCCGGACGCTGTTTTCCCTTGATCGGCGAGAGCGACGTGACACCCTTTCAATTTGAAAGAGCGTCCTTCGTTCACCCCTTTCTTTCTGGGATCAGGATTCCATGACCATTCGCGACGGCTTTCTGGGCACCATCGGTGGAACCCCGCTTATTCGTCTGCCCTGGGCCTCGCGGATCACCGGTCGGGAAATTTTAGGCAAGGCCGAGTTTCTCAATCCCGGCGGTTCGGTCAAGGACCGCGCCGCCCTGGCCATCATCACCGACGCCCTGGAGCGCGGCGCCCTCGCGCCCGGCGGCACCATCGTCGAAGGCACGGCCGGCAATACGGGAATCGGCCTGACCCTGGTCGGCAACGCCATCGGCTGCAAGACGGTGATCGTCATGCCCGAAACCCAAAGCCAGGAAAAAAAGGACGCCCTGCGCCTGTGCGGGGCCGATCTGCGGCTGGTTGCCGCCCGGCCCTATAAGGATCCCGGCAATTACGTGCGCTACTCCGAAACCCTGGCCAAGGAATTGGGCGGCTTTTGGGCCAATCAATTCGACAATACGGCCAATCGCGACGGGCACCGCGCCACGACGGGACGGGAAATCATCGAGCAATGCGAAGGGCGGCTGGATGCCTTCACCTGCGCCGTCGGCACCGGCGGCACCCTGGCCGGCGTCGCCCTCGCCCTCAAGGCCCATGACCCGGCCATCAAAGTGGTGCTGGCCGACCCTTTCGGCTCGGCCCTTTATAGCTGGATCACCAGCGGCGAGTTGAAGGCCGAGGGCGGATCGGTGACCGAGGGCATCGGCCAGGGACGGGTGACCGCCAATCTGCGCGACGCTCCGCTTGACGAGGCGGTGCGGATAGGCGACGCCGAAGCGCTGGAGGCGATCTTCGCCATGGTCCGTGAAGACGGCCTGATGCTAGGCGGATCGAGTGGCGTCAACGTCGCGGCGGCGATGAAGGTCGCCCTTACCCTGCCCAAGGGCAGCCGGGTGGTCACCATTCTGTGCGACGGCGCCCAACGCTACCAAAGCAAGCTGTTCAACCCCGATTTCCTGCGCTCGAAAGCCCTGCCGGTTCCCGACTGGCTGGCCTGAGCCGGCGATCCCGGTCCACCGGCCAACAGACCATGATAGTTCACGAAAGGAGCCGACGTTCATGACCCGTTCGCGCACCGAAGCCCTGGTCACCCCCCAGTGGCTCCACGATCATCTCGACGCCCCCGATCTGCGCATCATCGATGCCAGCTATTTCATGCCGGCCAGCGGCCGCGACGCCCACCAGGAGTACGAGGCCGCCCATATTCCCGGGGCGATCTTCTTTGATATCAACGCCGTAGCCGACACCAGCCAACCCAAGCCGCATAGCCTGCCGGCCCCCGAGGTTTTCTCGTCGGCCTGCCGGGGATTGGGGATCGGCGATGGTCAGCGACTCGTCGTCTATGACCGCAACGGCGGGGCCATGGCCGCGGCCCGGGTGTGGTGGATGTTCCGGCTGTTTGGTCAGACCGAGGTCTCGGTTCTTGATGGCGGCCTGGGAGCCTGGCAGGCCGAGGGCCGCCCGACCGACGATCTGCCCCGCCTGCATGGGCGACGCCATTTCACCGCCCGCCTGGACAATACCCTGATGCGCACGGCGTCCCAGGTGCGCGAGGCGGTGGAAAGCGGCCGGGCCCAGGTGGTCGACGCCCGCTCAAGCGGCCGTTTCACCGCCACCGCCCCCGAACCCTGGCCGGTCGCCCGGGTCGGGCATATTCCGGGATCGATCAACCTGCCTTACACCGATCTGGTGGTGGCCAGCGAGCATGGCCGGCTGGCCGACCGCGAGATCCTGACCCAGGCCTTCGCCAAAGCCGGAGTCGATCTTGGCAAACCGCTGATCGCCACCTGCGGCAGCGGGGTCAGCGCCTGCGTCATCGCCCTGGCCGCCGCCCAGCTTGGGCACGAGACCGTCGCGGTCTATGACGGATCGTGGTTCGAATGGAGCGGTCTAGCCGATTATCCGACCGCTCCCTAACGGCCCGCCCAGCGCCGCGACGGCGGTTTATTGGGCGGCTTCGCCACGGGCCAGCCCGTGATCGGCCTCGTCATCGTCCATATCCAGGCCGAACTGGCCGGTGCGGGCAACCGACCCATCGGGAAAACGCCATTGGGTCGGCGCCGCCCCACCCGACAGGGTATAGGCCGGGCCTTCGATCTGGCCGTTGAAGCCAAGGGCGATCTCATCGGCCAGGGCCGCCACCGTTTCCGGGGCCAGGGTCTTGTGCCAATGGGCGCCGAACCGGGTCTCCATGGTCAGGGAGAACAGGTTGCGGGCATGGTAGGCGGTCGGCATAGCGCTCATCGTCCGAATCCTTCGAGAAAAGCTCAAAAAAATTCAGACGCCTCCTCAAGGGTCGATGGCGGGGGGTCTTGACGTGACACCCCTCGTCCGAATGTTCTGTTGCGCTGCACAATAGCCAAAAGCATCGGGGGGTTCCATAAAAAATCTTTCCCCTGGCCGCCGCTCCGGACGCTTTTTGCTCTCGTTGTATTTCCGCAACACCTTCTTTTCGCCAAAGACGTGCTTTTTAATCAAATGATTACGCGGAAGTATCCTTGCGCTCTTTGGTGGATCACCGACCTTTACGCAAATGACTTGTGAAGTCTTTGACCGGTTAGCGGCCGCGAACCATCGCCGCCCAAGGGAAGGGGATGGCGCGGCGACGAAGCGGCGTTAATGTAGGGGACCCCTGCGGTTTGACGTCCTACCCCCTGGAGTTCCCATGAAACAAGATACCACCGTCGTCCATAGCGGCCGCGACCCCCAGCGGTTCGATGGCGTCGTCAATGTTCCGGCCTATCGCGCCTCGACCGTCACCTTCCCGACCGTGGCCGACCTCAAGCGCAAGCACGCCATCCGTTTCGAGACCACCTATTACGGCCGCTACGGCACGCCGACGACGGCCGCGCTGGAAGAGGCCGTGGCCGCCCTCGAAGGCGCGACCCATTGCGCCGCCACCTCGTCGGGCATGGGCGCGGTGGCCGGAGCCCTGCTCACCTTCCTCAAGCAGGGCGACCACCTGTTGATGGTCGATACGGTCTATTGGCCGACCCGCAAGTTCTGCGATGTTTTCCTCAAGAATTTCGGCGTCGAGACCACCTATTACGATCCGCTGATCGGCGCGGGCATCGCCGCCTTGATCCGGCCCAACACCAAGATCGTCTATTGCGAATCGCCGGGCAGCCATACCTTCCAGGTCCAGGATATTCCCGCCATCGCGGGCGAGGCCCACGCCAAGGGCGCCCTGGTGCTGCTCGATAACACCTGGGCCTCGCCGCTTTTCTTCGAGCCCTTTTCCAAGGGCGTCGACGTGTCGATCCAGGCGGCGACGAAATATATCGTCGGCCATTCCGACGCCATGCTCGGCACCATTTCCGTGCGCCAGCGCGATTGGTTCCTGGCGATCAAGGACACCTTGGGCTCCTTTGGCTATGCCACCGGATCGGAGGAGGCCTTCCTTGGCCTGCGCGGCCTGCGCACGCTCTCGGCCCGGCTGGAGCGCCATCAGCGCTCGGCCCTGGCGGTCGCCACTTGGCTGCAAAGCCAGCCCGAGGTCGAGCGCGTGCTTTACCCCGCCCTGCCCGATGATCCCGGCCATGCCTTGTGGACGCGTGATTTCACCGGCGCCTCGGGGCTGTTTGGCGTGCTGCTGAAGGCGGGAACGGAAGAGCAGGTCGCCCATATGCTCGACCATATGACGCTGTTCGCCATGGGCTATTCCTGGGGTGGCTATGAAAGCTTGGTCATCCCGACCCGCGGCGCCATCGAGCGCACCGCCACCCAATGGACCCATCAGGGCCCGTCGCTGCGCCTGCATATCGGCCTGGAAGACCCGGCCGATCTGATCGCCGATCTGCGCGCCGGCCTCGACCGCCTGGGTGAAAAGGCCCTGGATCAATGAAGAACACCTCCGCCCTCGCCGAAACCGCCGCCCTATGGGCGGCGGTGAGGTTCACCGCCGATGGATTGGTGCCGGTCATCGCCCAGCAGCATGACAGCGGCGAGGTTCTGATGATGGCCTGGATGAACCGCGAGGCCCTTGAGGAAACCCTGGTGACTGGCAAGGCCTGTTACTGGTCGCGCTCGCGCGGACGGCTGTGGCGCAAGGGCGAAAGCTCGGGCCAGACCCAGAAGGTCCTGGCGCTCCGCCTCGATTGCGACGGCGACACCATCTTGCTGCTTGTCGACCAGACGGGCGTGGCCTGCCATACCGGGCGGCGCAGTTGCTTTTTCAACGAGGTCGGGCCGACAGGCGAGATCACCGTGGTCAGCGCGCCGCTGGTCACCCCCGAAGCCCTGTACGGCGCGGAAGGACACTCCCACCCATGATGACCATTCCCGTAACCATCCTGACCGGTTTTTTGGGCAGCGGCAAAAGCACCTTGCTTAATCGTCTGCTGCGCCATCCGGCGATGGGCGAAACCGCCGTGGTCATCAATGAATTCGGCGAGGTCGGCCTGGACCACCTGCTGGTGCGTCAGGTCGACGAGGACATCGTTTTGCTCAACGCCGGGTGCCTGTGCTGCACCGTGCGCGGCGACATGGTCACGGCGCTGCACGATCTGTTCTTGAAGCGGGTGCGCGGCGATGTGCCCGAGTTCCAGCGGCTAGCCATCGAAACCACCGGCCTTGCCGATCCGGCGCCGATCATCCACACCCTGATGACCGACCCACTGATTGGCGGGCGCTTCCGTCTTGACGGGGTGGTCACGGTGATCGACGCCGTCAACGGCGAGAAAGAGCTTGATGAGCATATCGAAGCGGTCAAGCAGGCCGCCGTCGCCGATAGGCTGGTGCTGAGCAAGACCGATCTTGTCGAAGATAGCGCGGCGCTCAAGGCCCGGCTGAAGGCGCTCAACCCGGCGGCCATCGTGCTGGAAGCCATCGAGGGCGATATCCATCCCGACGCCCTGCTTGACTGCGGCCTGTTCTCCAGCAGCGGCAAGGCCCCCGACGTGGCGCAATGGCTGCGCGACGAGGCCTATCGCGACCGCGACGAGCAGCACCATGGGCATGGACACCATCACGATCACGATCACCACGACCATGATCATGGTCACGATCACCACCATGACCACCACCCTCATGACGTGAACCGCCATGATGCGCGGATTTCCTCGTTCTGCCTGACCTTCGACGAACCGCTCGATTGGGAGCTTTTCGTCTCCGCCCTCGAGATGCTGATTTCAAGCAAGGGCGAAGATCTGTTGCGGATCAAGGGGATCTTGGATGTCATCGGCCAGGACCGGCCGATCGCCGTTCATGGCGTCCAACACGTCTTTCACCCGCCCGTTCCTTTGCCCGCTTGGCCGGCCGGCGAACCGAAAACCTCGAAGCTGGTCTTCATCACCCGCGATCTCGACCGCGCCACCGTCGAGGGGCTGCTGCGCGCCGCCCTCGGCGGCCAGGAGGTTCTACTCGACTAAAAAATACCGCCCCTCGCGCTTGCTTGTCAGCCTTGCGCGCCGCTCTAATCTATTGAATTTAGATCAAACTGCGTTGAATGGGGGCCATTTCACGCAGTTTGATCTAGGGAGCGCGAGGCGCGGGCGCAAATCCTCAGGGTTGAGGCTTCGGGGCTTTCTGCCCGCCAACGGTCGCACAGGGCGCGCAGCCACGCCGGCTGATCCTTGCCGGCGTCGTTCAGCCAATTGCCCACCGAGTCCTGAACATAGCGGGCGGCATCGGCGCGCAGGGGCTCCAGAATCGGCAAGCCTTGCTCCGGGGCTTTTTTCAAGGCGGCGATATGGGCGCACCACACGCCGCGCGGCCGCGTCGCCTCGCAGGCGAAGCGCCGCACGTTGTCCGAGGGTTCGGCCGTCCATGGGACAAGGGCGGCGATGGCGGCCTGGGGATCGGCGGCGATATGGGGGCGCAAGGCCAGCCACGACCATTCCCGCACCCCGAAATGGCCATCGTCGGCAAAGGGGCGGATCGCGCGCAGGCGCTGGGCAAGGCTGTCGTAGGCGCCCTGACCGATCACGAAACAGGCCCAGCCGCGCAGGGTATCGGACGGGCTCTCCGCCAACCGCTCGACCGCGCCTGGACCCAGGCGCTCAAGGATCAGACCGGCGGCCAGCGCCATGCGTTTGGTAATGCCCAGGGTGGCGGCGCCGTCGAGAACCGCCGCCGCCTCGCCAAGATCGGGCAGGGTGGCGCGCATCACGGCGGCGAAATCAACGGCAAGGCTTTCCGTCAGCGTCGTCGTCGCCCCCCCTCCGGCATTGAGATGGGCAAGACGGATGGGATCGATATCGCCGACACCACGCCCTTGGCCGGCGGCGGGGGATTTTGCCATGGGACCTCTGATTGGGAACTGGACAAGAGGTCCTTGTCAGGGGAGCGAAGGGCCCCCTGTTCCAGACCGCTTGGAATCCGCCCTGGTTAAAACAGCGGGCGGGGAAGATCATCGCCGGCGGCGTCGATCTGGCCCATCGCCTCTTCGCTCAGGTGGTTCAGCCGGCCAAGCAGGGCGACGATGCGGCCCAGCAGGATCAGCGTCACCGCGATGCACAGCGCCCCGCCGATCCACAGCACCGCGTCCTGCCCGGCCGCAGCCATCCCGGCCGCGCCACCGGCAGCGGCGGTCATGCTATCGGCCGGAAGCGGCGTCACCAGGGCGCCAAGGCCCAGCCAAACACCGATGACGACGACAAGACCGGCAAGGCCATAGGCGATAAAGGGCATGTCCGATCCTCTTTAGAACCGGGGCGAGGCCCGAATGCCCCGCCGCCAGGGGGATAGCAAGAGACTACCCCCCTGATCGGACAGACTCAACGGCTGTCGCCGGTCGTGGCCGGTCGGCCGCCAGCCGCGGGCTTTTTCACCTCGACCGGCTTGCTTTCGGCCACCGGCTTTTCCTCGACCGGCCGCGCGCCGGCGGGCAGATCATGGTCGGCCGCCGTCTGTTCGACGGAGCCGGTGCCCGGGGTGATGATCGGCCGCAGCGGAGCGGGCATGATCACCCCCTCCTCGCGGAAGCGGCGATCGATCTCAAGGCGCATGTCGCTGGCGATCGTGCCCCGGTTCATCACGTTCGAGGTATAGCTCCGCACCTCGAATTCGAGCCCGGTATCGGCGAAAGCCTTGAGCACCACCCAGGGCGCGGGCAGGGTCAGCACCTGGGGATGGGCCCGGGCGATCTCGAGCAACAGGTCGCGGACCTTGCGGGTATCGCTGTTCATAATCACCAGGACGCTGACGTCGATGCGTCCCAGGCGATTGCGCAAGGTGAGGTTGGTGAACGGCGAGGACAGGATTTCGGCGTTGGGGATAACCACCGAGGCCTGGGTAAAGGTCTCAAGCTCGGTCGCGCGGAAACTGATGCGCTTCACCAGACCCTCATGCGAGCCGATGATCACCCAGTCGCCAACCTTCACCGGGCGCTCGACCAAAATGATCAAACCCGAGACGAAGTTGTTGACGATGTTTTGCAAACCAAAACCGATACCCACCGACAACGCGCCGGCGATCAGGGCGATGTTGGTCAGGTCGATGCCCATGGTTCCCACCGCCAGGGCGGCGGCGGCGACCAATCCGATATAGCCGAGCACCGCCGTCAGCGAGTGGCGCACCCCGGCGTCCATGCCGGTTTGGCTCAACACCTTGCGCTGCAAGGTGCCCTGGGCCACCCGGGTGATCGCCATGGCGACCAGGAAGACCAGGATGCCAACGGCGATATCGACGATGGAGATGCGGACGCTGCCGATGGTGACGCCGGTGAGCAAGGTCACCGTGCCGTCCAGAACATCGCGCCAGGGCACCCCCCAACTGGGCGAGGCCACCATCACCACGCCCACGATGAGCAGCGGATCGAACAGCGCCTGCAGCCAGAACTTCATCTTGTTGAGCGACGGACCTTCATACCCAGCCCGGTCACGCAGCCACGACCAAGTGACGGCGACGCCGATCAGTTCATGAAGAAGGCCGCGCAGCACCAGGGCGGCGCCAAGAATGGCGCAGGTGGCCAGCAGGCCGTCGATCAGGAAGATGCCCAAACGGCCATAACCGACCAGACCGGCCATCATGCCGACCACGGTGACCAGCATGACGGCCAGACGCACCAGCAGCAGCAACAGGCGGAAAGCCCCCTCGCCCGCCTTGGCCTCGTCGTCCTCCTGGGAGGGCGTGGCCAGCGGCTGGACCTTGGGAGCGCCGTCTTCGGCCCCGTCCTCGGGCTTGGGCCGCGCCCACAGATCGGCATTGCTCAGCCGGATGAGGATCAGTCCCTCAAACAGCTTGAACAGCGCCGAGACGATCCAGGTCGAGGCGTCGGAGGGCGGCATGTCACCGGCGAGGCCGGTCATGAAGCGGTCGACCGCCACCACCATCGCCAGGACGACGACGATATGGGCGAGCTTCGAGGCCTGCTGATCGCCGTGGTCGGTCAGCCGCCAGGACGGCAGACCCGGGGATAGCGCCGCCCGCGTCACCGCCCGGGTGATGAGAACAAGCAAGACATTGAACAGGCCGCCGAGCATGACGCGGGTGAACAAGCCCTGATCGTCGGTCCAGGTCTTGGTGATCCAGGCGATCATGCCGCCCAGCACCAGGGCGGGAATGATGCCCTCGGCGGTGGCTTCGGCCAGGGCGGCGATCAGCCGCCGGCCATAGGGCGGATTTTCGATATCGGGGCGGCGGCCGAAGCGCCGTTGCACCCACCAACGCACCACCCAGCCGGTTCCACCGGCCAGGATGATCCAGACGCCGATGGCGTTGAAGGCCGCCTTGCGGCGATCGGCTTCGTCCCCCGACTGGTACCAATTCACCGGCGAAGCGGCGATGGCCACCAGCCCGTCGATCAACTCCGGCCCCCCCTGGGCCAGAACATCGGGCATCCAGGGCAGCGGAGTCGGATCGAAGAGGCTGGTCACCAGGGTGCGGCGCCGGATTTCCGAGATGCGGTTGAGCAGGGTCTCGGCGCGGGCGGCGCTGACCTCGATATCGGCCTGACGGGATTTCCACGTCCCCAGCAAATCCGTATAGGACTGGCGGCGGGCCTTCATATCCTTGGCTTCTTCGCCCTCGCCGTCTTTCGGCGGCGGCCCCAGGGCCTCGATCAGCTTTTCGGTCTCGGCCAAGCGATCGGTGGCGGCCTGCCGAAACAGCACCGCCTCGTCGCGCACGGCGCGCAGCCGGGACGCCAGAGCGTCAAGGGTTTCGGCGTCCCGTCCCGAGAGCGGCCGATTCAGCCGCTTGTCGACGTCATTGAGCGTCGGTTCCCAGGTCGCCGCCGCCTTTTTGAGGCGGTCGAGCACCGGGACTTCCGGAGCGGCGGCGGCCGTGGTCGCCGCCGGGCCCGGGGAGGTCTGCGCCGAGACCGGCAAGGCCACGGCGACAAGACAGAACACGGCGGCTACCGCCGCCCATACGCACCGCATGGTCTTCTTTACCTTTTTGCTGCCGCCCCCCGTCCGTGGGACGCCAGGATACATGCCAGACGGCCCAGCCTTCCGTCCACCTCCAAAGCCTCCACCGCCAGCGGAATTCGTCGGCGCCAGTTGGGATGCTGATCGATGGTTCCCGGCATATTGGCCTGTTCGGGCATTTCCAGCACGTCTTCAATTTGAAGCATGAGAATAAGGCTGGGGGTGCGGGCCAGCCACGCCGTCACCGCCGGCACCAGTTCGGGGGGGGGCGTGAAGGTCCCGGGGTCAGACAGCGGCGTTCCCGCCGCCGCCAGAGTCGCGCGGATTCGCGGCCGATCGTTGTGGCGATCCATGCTTTCGGCGTTGCGCGCCTGCTCGGAGGGAAACAGATCGAGGTCGTTTTTCCACGCCAGATCGCGCCCGGCCCAGAACCCGGCCAGGGTCGGCAGATCATGGGTCGACGCGGCGACGGTGGCCAAGCGGGGATAGGCTTCCGGGGGGGTCAGCGCCTGATCGTGGCCCCGTTCAAAGAAGAACAACCGATAAGACAGCACCGCCGCCTCGCGCATGCGATCGCGGAAGCCGTCGGGCACGGTGCCCAGATCTTCGCCAACGACGATGCAGCGCGCCCGGTGGCTTTCCAGGGCGAGAACGGCCAGAAGATCCTCGAAGGGCATCCTCAGATAGAAGCCCTCGCGGCCCTCCATCCCCCAGGGAATGCAAAACAGCCGCATCAGCCCCAGCACATGATCCATGCGCAGGGCCCCGGCCTCGCGCATATTGGCGCGGATCATCCGGGCGAAGGGCTGATAGGCGGCTTGGCGCAGGTGGCCGGGGTGAAAGGGCGGGAATCCCCAGTTCTGGCCCTTGGCGTTCCACGGATCGGGGGGGGCGCCCACCGACAACCCCTCGGCCATGACCCCGCGCAGGGCCCAGCAATCGGCGCCGGTGGGATCGGACCCCAGGGCGAGGTCGCGGTACAGCCCGACGCGCTGACCGGCATCGGCCGCAGCCTTGGCCACCAGCGCCAATTGGCGATCGGCCTCGAACTGGCACCATTGATGGAACAGCACCCGGGCCGCCTGCTCGCCGGCGAACGCGGCCACCGCCGGCGCCGCCGGATCGTGAAACTCAGCCGGCCAGTCGCGCCACGACCACCCCCTCTCCTTGAAGTGCTCGGACAGGGTCTGGAAAATGGCAAATTTTTCAAGGTGCTCCCCGCCCTCTTTCAGGAAGGCGGTAAAGGCTTGGCCGCGCGGCGTCCGCCGTCCGAGGTGCTGGGCGACAAAACGCCGGTGAAGAATGGCCAAAGCCGACCATTTGCCCTCGGCGACCGCCGCGAGATCGATCAGTTCGGGCTGCTGAAGGGCGCCGAGATCGTTGGTGAAGGCGGCAAGCTCGGGGCTGAGGTCGTATTCCGGAACGCTGGGGATCGAGATATAGAGCGGATTGAGGAACAGCCGGGAGTTGGGCGAATAGGGGCTGGCATGAAGCGGGCGGGCCGGAAACAGCGCGTGAAGCGGGCTGACGCCCAACAGATCACCGCCCTGGCGGCCGGTCAGCCGCGCCAGCACGGCCAACGAGTCGAAATCGCCCATTCCCCAGTCGTTGAGACTGCGCAGGCCATGAACCTGGGTCGCCACGCCCCACAAACGCGGCCCCTCGCGGTCTTCCCAGCCCTCGGGCAGCCAACAGCGCCTGGGCGCGACGATCAGCACGGTCTCCAGCGCCGTCGGGGCAAGTCCCTCGACGCGCAGGCGATGATACCCCATCGGCAGATCGAGGCCGAGGTCAAGGCGGCGCCGTGTCTTACCCTCCGGCCCCGACTCCTCGACCGTCAGGCTTTGTGGATCGAAGGTCCCGGTCGCCGGTAGGGCTTGCGCTCCCTCCTCGGGGGTCAGACTCCAGCGGCCGGGGCCAAACGAGTCGCCCGTCGTCACCACCGGCACCGTCAGGACGGCGGGCGTGTCACCCAGGCGATGGATGACGCAAGGCGGCAGCGCCTCGGCCCAGGGGGCGGCCTCAAGGGCGGCCAGCGACCGCGCCGCCTGCGCCTCGTCCTCCGCCGGCCAGCCCAAAGCCGCCAAAGCCGCCTTCAGCGCCGCGTCGGGGGCGACCATCAACGATCCGAAAGCATCATAACAGCGGTCGATAACCCCTGCCCGTTCCGCAAGAACCCTCAATACTCCGGGGGTGCCGTCCGTCATCCGTCCCTCTCTCCACCCTTGGGCCCCCCCTTCATACCTCGGGGAAGCCATCCAATTCCCAGGGACCATCCCCATCCCCATCCCGCAGTCCCGGCTCGCGCCGGAACACCGTCAGCGATCGCCCCTCCACCGAATACATCTTGCCGTCGGCCGGGGCCGGGCGCCGTTCCGCCCCCGGCCGCGCCGTGTCGAACAGCAAGACCCAGCGCGTGCCCGCCGTCAGCACGGGCAGAAGCATCGGCACCGGGCGGGAATCGGCGTTCAGGGCTACCA
Organism: Rhodospirillum rubrum ATCC 11170; assembly: GCF_000013085.1. Taxonomy (NCBI): domain Bacteria; kingdom Pseudomonadati; phylum Pseudomonadota; class Alphaproteobacteria; order Rhodospirillales; family Rhodospirillaceae; genus Rhodospirillum; species Rhodospirillum rubrum. The sequence continues at coordinate 1,898,621 of NC_007643.1, read as the reverse complement.
AAAAGCTATGATCGGGCTCGGGATCGCCCATTTCGGTCACAAAGTACTCGCCGGCCTCGCCGCGGATGAGAAAGGCCAGGAAACGCTCTTCCGGGTCGGTCCAATCGCGGGCATCGGAGCGCTCGCGGCCGTCGGGCTCAAGCCAGGTGATGTCCTTGACATCGGTGCCGCGCAGGGTCGTTCCGTGAAAGAAGCGGTTGCGATGAAAGACGATATGGCGCCGGCGCAAGCGTATCAGCCAGCGCACCATGCGGGCGAGGGACTGGCCCTCGGCATCGATCGCCGCCCAATTGATCCAGGAAATCTCGTTGTCCTGGCAGTAGGGATTGTTGTTGCCGCGCTGGCTGCGCCCGAATTCATCGCCGGCCACCAGCATCGGCACCCCTTGCGACAACAGCAAGGTGGCAAGGAAGTTCCGCACCTGCCGACGGCGCAAGGCCTGGATCGACGGATCCGAGGTCGGCCCTTCAATCCCGTGGTTCCACGAATTGTTGTTATCCGTGCCGTCCCGGTTGTTCTCGCCATTGGCCTCGTTGTGCTTGCCGTTGTAGGAGACAAGATCGGCCAGGGTGAACCCGTCATGGGCGGTGACGAAATTGATGCTGGCCCAGGGGCAGCGGCCGCGATTGGCGAACAGGTCCGAAGACCCGGTCAGCCGGGTCGCCAGATCGGCCACCTGCCCGCGATCGCCCTTCCAAAAGCGCCGCACGGTATCGCGGTAACGGTCATTCCATTCGGCGAAGCCCGGGGGGAAGCCGCCCAGCCGGTAGCCGCCATCGCCGACGTCCCAGGGCTCGGCGATCAGCTTGACGGTGGAGAGCACCGGATCCTGGCGCAGGGCCTCGATAAAGGCGGAATGGGGATCGAAGCGGCCGTGGTCGCGGGCCAGGGTCGTCGCCAGATCGAAGCGGAAACCATCGACATGCATCTCGCGCACCCAATAGCGCAGCGAGTCCATGACCATCTGCAAAACCCGGGGGTGGCGCAGGTTGAGCGCGTTGCCGCAGCCCGTGCTGTCGGCGTAGAAACGCTCGTTGCCCGGCACCAGCCGGTAATAGCTGGCGTTGTCGATGCCTTTGAAACTGAAGGTCGGGCCAAGGTGATTGCCCTCGGCCGTATGGTTGTAAACGACATCAAGGATAACCTCGATGCCGGCGTCATGCATGACCTGCACGAAGGTCTTGAACTCGCCCAGCTTGCCGCTGGCCAGATAGGACGGCTGGGGGGCGAAATAACCCAGCGAGGCGTAACCCCAATAATTGGTCAAGTTGTTCTTGACCAGATGGCGCTCATCGACAAAGGCCTGAACCGGCAAAAGCTCGATCGCCGTGATGCCCAGGGATTTCAGATAGGACACCACCGCCTGGGTCGACATGCCGGCGAAGGTGCCGCGAATGGCGCGCGGCACCTCGGGATGGCGGATGGTGAAGCCCTTGACGTGAAGCTCGTACAACACGCTGTCGTGCCAGGGCCGGCGCGGGGCGCGGTCGTCATCCCAGGTGAAGGCGGTTTCGACGATGACGCATTTGGGCATGAAGGCGGAATTGTCGCGGGTGTCGAAGGTCAGATCTTCCGACGCCGCGCCGAAGCGATAGCCGAAATGGGCATCGGTCCACTGCAGGCGCCCGCCCCACGAACGGGCGTAAGGGTCGAGCACCAGCTTGTTGGGATTGAAACGATGGCCGGCATGGGGGGCATAGGGGCCGTAAACCCGATAGCCGTAGCGCTGGCCCGGGCGAACGTCGGGCAGATAGCCATGCCAAATCTCATCGGTGTATTCGGGAAGAGGAACGCGCGAGAGTTCCCGGCCGTCATCCCCGTCGAAAAGGCAAAGTTCCACCTTTTCCGCATGCTCGGAAAACAACGCAAAATTGACCCCCCGGCCATCCCAGGTCCCGCCAAGGGGATAGGGGCGGCCGGGCCAGACTCGCGGTCGCGTAAGCGGCATGCTGGGACGTCCTCCTTAGGGCGGCAAGCGGACGACCGGTCACCGGCCAATCCGCGCTTTAGCCACCCTATCTTATTGAATTCAGATCAAAATATCTGCGTCAAAGGACTCTGGTTCAACGCGGTTTGATCTCGTCCGATGGCCCCTCTCCAAGCAGGCGCAAAACGCCGCCGATGGGAATTCGTAACCAGTCCGGACGATTGGCGGCTTCGTAAGATACCTCATAGAGGGCTTTTTCCAGCATGAATAGTGAAAGGAGGTCCCTTCGCCCCTCCTCAAGGGCCGGAACCGAGGGACATCCGGCGATGGCCCGGTCATAGCCGGCGAGGAAAGCCTCGCGGATTTCCTCCTGCCAAACGCCAAGCGCGGGCAGTACGTCGATCCGCACCTCGGCATGGGTTTGGCGGAAGCTCAGCGCCGCCGACCACGCCGCGTAATCGAACGAGCGAAGCATGCCGGCCACGTCTTTCAACGGGCAGTGTTTGTCGCGCCGCTCACTCAGTCCCTTCACCGGCTCGCCCTCGAAATCGAGAATATGGAAGTCATCGCGCACCACCACCACCTGCCCCAGATGAAGGTCGCCATGGATGCGGGTTTTGACCAGCCCCTCGGCCAAAGAAATCGGCGCGTCGACGCGGGCGTCGATCCGCTCCCAGCAGTCCAGCAGTCGGGTGACCAGCCCCGCCACCTCTGCGGACAGCCCGGGCAAGGCGGTGTCAAGGGCCTGACGGGCCTGGGCCGCCTGGGTGCGCACTTGCTCGCGCCAGCTCGCCAGATCCTCCGGCCCGACGGCTTCGGCGGAAAAGGCCGGGTCCTCGGTCGGGGTGGCGAAGGCGTGGTGAAGCTCGGCGACGCGCTGGCCAAGGATATCGGCCTGGGCGTGGATGATGCCATGGGGCGAGCCGGCCGGCCCGCCGCCCTCGCCGACCTCGGCCGGCGCCTGGGCCCTGTCGTCGAGGAAGCGGTCGAGATAGGCCAGCATGTAGTCCCAGCCATCGCCCTGATTGCGCACGAAGCCCTGCAGCACCGCCAGGGCCGAGATGGCGCCCTTAGCATCGATATGCTCGAGCGCGCCAAGCAGCGGCGGGGCGTTGGCGAAGCCGGCGACATCGGTCAGGAAGCGGCCGATTTCGATTTCTGGATGAATCCCGGCCTCGACCCGGCGATAGAGCTTGAGAACCATATCCTCGCCAAGTTTGATCGAGGTGTTGGATTGCTCACGCCCCAGGCGGGCCACCGCTTCGGGGCCGGGAAGCGGGCCGGCGGGGAAGGCCTGGGTCCGGGTGAAGCGCAAACCGCCGCCCTTGGCCGTCGTCACGTTCGCGCCTTCGGCCATCGCCTGCACCAAGGCGAGCGGGAAAGCCGGGCCGGCCATGGCGTCATAGAGGGCGCCAACGCGGTTGACCCGCCGCACCCGGGCCAAGGTAAAGGGCAGCAGCCGGGACAAGGGATCGTCCTCGCGACTTTCCCAGGCGATATCAAGGGGCAATTGGAAGGTTTGCCCCGGGGCGCCATCCTTGTAATCGGCGCGCCACAGGGCGAGCATCCAGCCCGAAGCGGCGCCGGGGGCCGAAATCACCGCGTGGTCGGTCATCTCGACGCCGCGCAGGGAATGCTCCTTGCCAGAGAACCAGCGTTGCTTGGGCAGGAAGGCCGGCAGGATATCCCCCTGGATCTGGCGCAAGGGCCCATCGCTGCCCAGGCTGTCCCAGATACGGGGAAGAACCAGGGTCGAAAGATCGGGCAAGGGCTCGACCGGCGGTTCATGCCAGCTCGGCCCCTCGCCCTTCGACAGGCGGAACCAATAGAAGCCATAGGCCGGCAGGGTGATGAAATAGTGCAACTCGCCGATCGGCGGAAAGACGCTGTTGCCCAGCATCTCGACCGGAACCCGCCCGGAAAACTCGGCCAGCCCCAATTCGGCCGGCTGCGGGGCACGCGACAGATTGGCCACGCACAAGATCACCTCGCCCTCGAATTCCCGCAAGTAAGCCAGGATCTTGCGGTTGCCGGGATAGAGAAAGCGCAAGGTGCCGCGCCCGAAGGAGGGGTGGCGCTTGCGCACGGCGATCAGCCGGCGCATCCAGTTGAGCAGCGAGGATGGCGAGCGCGACTGGGCCTCGACATTGACGGCGAAGAAGCCATAGACCGCATCCATGATCGTCGGCAGATAAAGCGAGGCGGGATCGGCCCGCGAAAAGCCGCCGTTGCGGTCGGGCGACCATTGCATGGGCGTGCGCACGCCATCGCGATCGCCCAGGAAAATATTGTCGCCCATGCCGATCTCGTCGCCGTAATAGATGATCGGCGTACCCGGCATCGACATCAAAAGGCTGTTGAGCAATTCGATCTTGCGGCGATCGTTATCAAGCAAAGGCGCCAGGCGCCGACGGATGCCGACGTTGATTCGGGCCCGCGAATCATTGGCATAGAAGGTGTTCATATAGTCGCGCTCGCGGTCGGTGACCATTTCGAGCGTCAGTTCATCGTGATTGCGCAGGAAGATCGCCCATTGGCAAGCCGCTGGGATCTCCGGGGTCTGGCGCATGATATCGGTGATCGGATGGCGGTCTTCCTGGGCCACGGCCATATAGATGCGCGGCATCACCGGAAAGTGGAAGGCCATGTGGCATTCGTCGCCGGCTTCGCCGAAATACTCGCGCACGTCCTCGGGCCATTGATTGGCCTCGGCCAGGAACATCCGGTCTTCATAATGGGCATCAAGCCAAGCGCGCAGCCGCTTGAGGACGACATGGGTTTCGGGCAGGTTTTCGTTATTCGTGCCGTCGCGTTCGACCAAATAAGGAATGGCGTCCAGGCGCATGCCATCGACGCCGCAATCAAGCCAGAACTTCATCACCCGGGTGATCTCCTCGAAAATTCGCGGATTGTCCCAGTTGAGATCGGGCTGATGGGCGAAGAAGCGGTGCCAGTAATAGGCCTTGGCCAGCGGATCCCAGGCCCAGTTCGAGGTTTCGGTATCGGTGAAAATGATGCGCGTATCCAAATAGCGCTGGTCGGTGTCGGACCACACGTACATGTCGCGGGCCTTGCTGCCGGGCTTGGCTTCGCGGGCGCGCTGGAACCAGGCGTGCTGATCGCTGGTGTGATTGATCACCAGTTCGGTGATGACCTTCAACCCGCGCTCATGGGCCTCGCGCACGAAGCGGCGGAAATCGCCCATGGTGCCATAGGCGCGGTGGATGGCCTTGTAATCGGCGATGTCATAGCCGTCATCGCGCAGCGGCGAGGGATAGAACGGCAAGATCCACACCGCCGTCACCCCAAGATCGGAGAGGTAATCCAGCTTTTCGGTCAGCCCCTTGAAATCGCCGAACCCGTCACCGTTCGAATCAAAAAAGGCTTTTACATGAAGCTGATAGACGATGGCGTCCTTGTACCATAGGAAGTCGCTCATGGAAGGCTCCGGTTGCCGGCGAAACGGGACTCAGGGGGTGATGCGAAAGATGGCGGCGGGGTTGGTCGCCGGATCGAACCAGTAGTGATGGGGGCTGCCCGTCCATTCCAGCCGGGTTCCCGACAGCAACTCTTCGACAATGAAGGGCTGTCCATCGCTGAGGCCCATTTCGGCCAGCGGCAACCACAGCAGCCCGCCCTGGCCGGCATGGGGATCAAGATTGACGGCCACGAGGATGATATTGGCCCGATCCCCGGTCATCTTGCCGTAGAACAGGATCTGGTCGTTGTCGGCGCGGAAAAACCGCAGGGTCCGAAAGGCTTGCAGGGCCGGGTTTTCGTTGCGGATCCAGTTCACCTTGGCGATCAGATCCTTGATGTTGCCCTCGGCGTTCCAGTCGCGGGGCTTGAAGTCATACTTCTCGCTGTCGGCGTATTCCTCCTTGCCCGGGATCGCCGCGTTCTCGCACAGCTCGAAGCCGTTATGGATGCCATAGACGCTTGACAGCGTGGCGGCGAGAACAAGGCGCTGCATGAAGGCCGGCCGACCGCCGGTCTGCAGGTGAAAGGGCAAGATATCGGGGGTATTGGCGAAGAAATTGACCCGCATGTAATCGGCGGGATCATCCTCGACCAGCTCTTCCATATAGCTGGTCAGCTCGGCCTTGGTCGTCCTCCAGGTGAAATAGCTGTAGGATTGGGTGAAGCCGATCTTGGCCAGCATTTTCATCATCGGCGGCCGGGTAAAGGCCTCGGCCAGAAAAATGCAGTCGGGATAGCGGGCCTTCACCGTGGCGATCAGCCATTCCCAGAACGGCACCGGTTTGGTGTGGGGATTGTCGACGCGGAAGACGCGCACGCCCTGCTCGGCCCAGAAGGTGAAAACCTCAAGCAGGGCCAGCCACAGCTCTTGGCGGTGGGGTCCCCAGAAGGCGAGATTGACGATGTCTTGATATTTCTTGGGCGGGTTTTCGGCATATTTGATGGTGCCGTCGGGCCGAAATTCGAACCACTCGGGATGCTCGCTCACCCAGGGGTGGTCGGGGGCGCATTGGATGGCGATATCAAGGGCCACATCCATGCCCATTTCCCCGGCCTGGGCGACCAGGGCGCGAAACTCATCGAGCGTTCCCAATTCGGGGTGGATGGCGGTATGGCCGCCCTCGGCCGCGCCGATGGCATAGGGACTGCCCGGATCGTCGGGCCCCGCCTTCAGGCTGTTGTTGGGGCCCTTGCGGTGGATGCGACCGATCGGATGGATGGGCATCAGATACAAGGTGTCAAAGCCCATGGCGCGAATATCGGGCAGGCGGGCGGCGCAATCGGCGAAGGTCCCCCAGCGCCCGGGCTCGCTGGCCTGGGAGCGCGGCGCCATCTCATACCAAGCGGCGAAGCCGGCGCGCGGCGGATCGACGACCACCGACAAGGGCGGGCCCGAGCGCACCGCCCCGGAGCGATCGGGATGGCGGGCCATCACCGCGTCAAGGGTCTCCGACAGCATCAGGGTCGCCCGGCCGCCGGCCGTTTCCAGCCCTTGGGCATCGGCCAGCCAAGAGCTCAGCAAGCCTTGATCGGCGGCTTGGTCCGTGCCGTCGATGCGGGCGATCGTCGCCTCGATCAAGGCCATGCCCTCCAGGACCTCCAGCGAAAGATCAAGCCCGGCGTCGCGTTTGATCAGGGTATCGTGGCGCCAGCCCGCCCAGTCATCGCTCCAGGCCTCGATGAGGTAATCAAAGCGACCGATGGCGGGAGGATCGAAGCGGGCCCGCCAGCGCGCCAGCCCCGGTTCGATCTGGGTCAGGGGCACCTCGTGCCACGCCCCCCGCCCCCCGGCGGGCTCCCCGGGCCGGGGGGAGCGGCGCCACAGCAGGGCGGCGGCCAGCGGCACATGGCCATCGCGAAAAACCGCCGCGCTGACCACCACGCCCTCGCCCAAGACCCGCTTGATCGGATAGCGGCCGTCGCTCACCCGCGGCCCGATATCCTCGATCAGGATCGGCGCGCTGACCGGGAGAATGCCGGGAAGGGAGGGGTCTTGCCTTGCCGACAACGGGTCGGAGACGAGAGAGGGGCGAAAAGGCGGGAGGGCGGAAGACATCGATCATTCGTTCCTTCTCGAGGAGCCCCGGAGAGCCGGGACCTTTTGAAGCCGGGAATCCTCAATGGAACGTCCGCAGGGGGGAAAGAGTTGCAGATCAGGGTGTGACGGAAGGCCAAGCTTAGCCAACCAGACCCCAGGAAGATCGGGCTACCACACTCAACATCTGGTGGATGTCACGAAGGGGTCACACGAAAACCCCATGACAGACGGGAAAAACCTGCTAGGGTTTTTCAAGGATCAGGGGTGGTTTCTTGCCCTTGCCAAGCGGGTTCGGGGAGAATGACGGGGATGGCCTCTGCCGGTTCTCAGTTTTGCTCTCAGGCGTCTTCCCGTTCTTCGGGTCGGCGCCCGCGCCACCCGGGCGCGACCACGCCCAAGCCCCCCCACCCCGTTCCCCTCTCGTCCCCGTCATCCTCGCGCCCGCTCCGCCAACGCTTCCCCTGAGGGAGGCGTTTTTTCATGGTCGCCCTTCCCCGCGAAGGACCGCCCCGGTCCGCGCCGGGGAGCCTAAAGGGAATCAAAGGAGAGACAGCCATGGCCAAGCGTACCGCCGCCGTCGTGCAGAGCCTTCCAAGCTCCGCCTGGGATCCCCTCGACGAGGGTCGCCGCGACCAGAGCTATCTGAAGACCGTCAAGCCCCGCACCACCAATCAAGACCTGTTGATGCGGGCCATCGACAGCCATCCGCTGACCATGGCGCTGGGGCCGGCGGGCACCGGAAAAACCTATCTGGCGGTGGCCAAGGCGGTGGAGGCGCTTACCTCCGGGCAGATCGCCCGCATCGTCATCACCCGCCCGGTGGTCGAGGCCGGGGAAAGCCTTGGCTTCCTGCCCGGCGACATCAACGAGAAGATGGACCCGTGGATGCGCCCGATCTATGACGCGCTGTCGGATCGCCTGGGCGCCAAACAGGTGCGCCAGATGGTTAAGGACGGCACGGTCGAGGTCGCGCCCTTGGCCTATATGCGCGGGCGCACCATCTCGCGCAGCTTCCTGGTGGTCGATGAAGCCCAGAACATGACCTTCATGCAGATCAAGATGCTGCTGACCCGCCTGGGCTGGCATTCGACCATGGTGGTGACCGGCGATCCCGACCAATCCGATTTGCTGCCCGGGGTTTCCGGCCTGGATGACGCGGTGCGCCGGCTTGAACCCCTGGAAGACGTCGCCATCGTCCGCCTGGGGGCCGAGGATATCGTCCGCCATCCCTTGGTCGCGGCGATGATGCCGCTGCTGGCCTGACCCCCAGCCCCTAACGCGCCCCGTCGCCTGGACCCGGTTTCCCGGTCCAGGGGCGGTGTCCGCGCTCGCCGGCGACCGTGCGCAGGGTCACTTGGCCGTCATCGGCGATCCACAGGGCATGGGCGCCGCCGCCGATCAGATCGCCGCGATCGATGATCCACCCCGGCCCGCGCCCGGGGGCAAGGGGGGGCGGGGGGGACGCGAAGCGGGCGAAGGGTACGATCACCAGATCGGCCAGGGCCCTGTCTTCAAAGGCCGCGCCCAGGGTGCGCGGCAGGGCGATAACGAGCCCCGGGCGCCGGTACAGGCAGCCTTCGCCATCACAAACCAGCCGGCCATCGGCCGAGGCGCCGGCCACCGGAAAGCGCCCCTCGCCCGCCGCTCCGCCAAAGGCCTCCCCCCAGACCTCGCGGGTGAAGCGCGCCTTGCGGAAATCGCTGAAGACCAGCTGACCGCCGGCCGCCCGCACGGCGATCAGGGTGCCCTCGTCGTTGATCAGCACATCGGGGGGCGGCGTCAGCCACGGCACGGTCATGCCAACCAGGATCGGCACCACCCCGGCCAGCCGCCAGGGCCGCGTCCACAGGCAGAGCCACAAGCCGCCCAGGCTAACCAGCCCCAGCGCCCAACCCGGTCCATCGGGAATCGCCAGCAGGGCTCCGGGCCAGCCGCCCACCCAGCGGGCGACGGCGACGATGCCGTCCAGCCCCCAGCCCAAAGGCGCCATCGCCAAGCCTTCCAGCCCGAAGGGCATCAGGGCCAGCAGCACCAAACACCAGGGCATCACCCAAAAACCGGTCAGCGGCACGGCGATCATATTGGCGACCACCCCGTAAAGCGCCACCCGATGGAAATGATAGGCGCCATAGGGCAGGGTCGCCACGGTGGCGACCACCGTCGACAGGGCGACGCCGCCCAGATAAAGCGCCGCGGCCCGCCCCATCCCGCCGCCGCCGCCGGCCCGCCAACGGCCGGCTTGCGGCCCCAGAGCGCCATAGGTGGCGATCAGGGCGATGACGGCGGCGAACGACATCTGGAAACTCGCCCCCATCAGGCTTTCGGGCGCGATCAGCAACACCGCCACCCCGGCCAGGGCCAGGGTGCGCATCGACAGCGCCGTGCGATCGACCAGCACCGCCAGCAAGACCAAACCGGTCATGATGAAGGCCCGTTCGGCCGGCACCCCCGCCCCCGACAGCACCAGATAGGCGGCGCAACCGGCCAGGGCGGCGGCGGCGGCCAGCTTCTTGATCGGCCACAGCAAGGCGGCGCGCGGCCACAGCGCCAGCCCGCCGCGCACCAGCACGAACATCAAACCGGCGGCCAGCGACATATTGAGGCCGGAAATCGCCAGCAGATGGGACAATCCCGAAGCCCGCATCGCCTCTTGGATCTCGGGATCGATCGCCCGCTGTTCGCCGGTGATCAGGGCGGCGGTCAAGGGCCCGTGCAGGGTTGGTTCGGCGGCGATGATCCGCGCCGTCACCCCCTGGCGCCAGCCCTGGATGGCGGCGCGGATCCGTGGAACCGGCCCCTCGGCCAGACTGCCGCGGCCGCGCAGCGGGCCAAGGGCGAAGCCGACGCCGCCGATGCGCTCGAACCACAGCCCCCGAGCGAAATCGAAGACGCCCGGGGCCACCGGGGTCGGCGGCGGGGCGAGTTGGCCAAGCACGGCGATCCGGCTGCCCGGGAGCGGCGCCACCCCGCCGGTCTGCCCGGGATGGAGGCGCAGGCGGATCCGGCGCGGGGTTTTCGCCGCCTCCAGACCCTCGATGGTCAGATCGTCAAGGATCATCCGCCAGCCGCGATCAAGCGGCTCGTTCGCCACCACCCGGCCCTCGATTAGACCGGGGCGGCCCTCGCGCTCGATCACCGGGGCGGCGACGCCCAAGGCCCAGGCCTGGGCGACACAAAACCCGATCACCAAAGCCATCACCCCCCGGCTGGCGGCGGTCAGGCCATCGCGGGCGCGGACATGGGGCGAAGCCAGGGCGAGAAGCGCCAACACGGCGGGCGCCACCCAGGCCGGCGGCTCGGTTTTCAGGGAGAAATAAAGGGCGATGCCCAGCCCCAGGGCGACGGGCAGCCAGAGCGCCCAGACCGCCCGCTCGGCGACGAGGAGACGGGCCAGAGGGCCGATCCTTGGCCCCGGATCGATGTCCTCCTCCTCGTCAAAAGACGCCACCCCGCCGGCTTCTTTTTGGCCATCGTCCTCACTTTGCTTGCGCATTCCCCCTCGCGTCTGGTGCCCAAGCCCCTATCTATGGTACACACGCGGGTGAACCCGCCGTCAATCGGCGGACATCCCCGTGTGCCCCGCGCACCTTGTCTTCCCGCCTGCCCGTACCCTTTCTGGCTTTCCCATTCCTGGCTTTCCCATTCCTGGCTTTCCCATTCCGGACACGATCATGACCGTCGTCACCCGTTTTGCGCCCTCGCCCACCGGTTTCCTGCATATCGGCGGCGCCCGTACCGCCCTGTTCAACTGGTTGTTCGCCCGCCATCACGGTGGCCGCTTCCTGTTGCGCATCGAAGACACGGACCGCGTGCGATCCACCCCCGAGGCGGTGGCGGCGATTTTCGATGGTTTGGAATGGCTGGGGCTGGATTGGGACGAAGAGCCGACCTTCCAGTTCGCCCGCGCCGCCCGCCATGCCGAAGCCGCCCACGAGCTGGTGGCCAAGGGTCTGGCCTATCGCTGCTATTGCACCCCCGACGAGTTGACGGCGATGCGCGAGGAGCAGAAAGCCAAGGGCCTGCCGCCGCGCTATAACGGCCTGTGGCGCGATCGCGATCCCTCCGAGGCCCCCGCTGGCGTCGCCCCGGTGATCCGCCTCAAGGCGCCCCAGGACGGCGAGACGACGATCACCGATTCCGTTCAAGGGGCGGTGACGGTCGCCAACAACCAGCTTGACGACATGATCTTGCTGCGCAGCGACGGCACGCCGACCTATATGCTCTCGGTGGTGGTCGATGACCACGACATGGGGGTAACCCATGTCATTCGCGGCGACGATCACCTGACCAACGCCTTCCGCCAGACCCAGCTCTACTGGGCCCTGGGATGGGAGACGCCGGTCTTCGCCCATATTCCGCTGATCCACGGCGCCGATGGCGCCAAGCTGTCCAAGCGCCATGGCGCGCTGGGCGCCGAGGCCTATCGCGACATGGGCTTCCTGCCCGAGGCCTTGCGCAATTATCTGGTCCGCCTGGGCTGGGCCCATGGCGACGACGAGGTGTTCACCACCGAACAGGCCGTCGAATGGTTCAGCCTGGAAAGCATCGGCCGCTCGCCCTCGCGCTTCGATATGCAGAAGCTCACGGCGCTCAACGGGTCGTATATGCGCGAAACCGATGACGACCGCCTGACCGCCCTGCTCGTTCCCCGACTCGAATCCACCTTGGGCCTCGACATCCCGGCCGCCGGCCATGCCCTGTTGCGGGCGGGAATGGCCGGGCTGAAGGAGCGGGCCAAGACCCTGGTCGAACTGGCCGACCTCGCCGCCTTCTATGTCCGGCCGCGCCCTTTGGCGATCGACGCCAAGGCCGAAAAGGCCCTTGATGACGAGGGGCGGACGATCCTGGCCGCCCTGATCGACAAGCTTGATGACTTCTCCCCGTGGACGCGCGACTCCTTGGAAAATCTCGCGCGCGTAATGTCCGAGGAACGCGGGGTGAAATTGGGCAAGGTCGCCCAGCCCATCCGCGCGGCGCTGACCGGCAGCACGGTCTCGCCGCCGATCTTCGAGGTCATGGAAATCCTTGGCCCCGACGAGACTCTCGGGCGTCTTCGCGACGCCCAAAGCCACTCCTAATAGCAAGGTCCGCCGGGCAACAAAAAATTGATCGCGGTGATGGGGCTTGGTGTATTGTGCGCCACGCCGATGGGTTCGCAGATGCCCGCCGAATTTCTAGAATCACTCTAGCATGGGGGAATGACCTATGACGGACTCCAAGCAAACCGTGACCCTTGTCGACAACCGCTCAGGAAAAAGTTACGAATTTCCCATCCTGAGCGGTTCGACCGGGCCCGATGTGGTAGATATTCGCAAGTTCTACACGGAAACGGGGATGTTCACCTACGATCCGGGCTATACCTCGACGGGCAGCTGTTCCTCCGCCGTGACCTATATCGACGGCGACGCCGGCATCCTGCTCCACCGTGGCTATGCCATCGAAGACCTTGCCATGCACTGCGACTTTACCGAAGTCGCCTATCTTTTGCTGCGCGGCGAATTGCCGACGGCGCCCAAGAAGACCGAGTTCGAGAAGATCATCACCTATCACACGATGGTCCACGAACAGCTGCACAAGTTCTATGACGGCTTCCGCCGCGATGCCCATCCGATGGCCGTCATGTGCGGCGTGGTCGGGGCGCTCTCGGCCTTCTATCACGACAGCATCGACATCACCGATCCGATCCAGCGCATGATCGCCCAGCACCGGCTGGTGGCGAAGATGCCGACGATCGCCGCCTGGGCCTATAAGTACTCCCAGGGCCAGCCCTTCATGTATCCGCGCAACAACCTGACCTACGCGGAAAACTTCCTGCACATGATGTTCGCCACCCCGTGCGAGGAATACAAGGTCAGCCCGGTTCTGGCCCGCGCCATGGACCGCATCCTGATCTTGCATGCCGACCACGAGCAGAACGCCTCGACCTCGACCGTGCGGCTGGCCGGATCGTCGGGGGCCAATCCCTTCGCCTGTATCGCCGCCGGCATCGCCTCGCTGTGGGGCCCCGCCCATGGCGGCGCCAATGAGGCCGTGCTGAAGATGCTGACCGAGATCGGCAGCCCCGATCGCGTTGACGACTTCGTCAAGAAAGCCAAGGACAAGAACGATCCGTTCCGTCTGATGGGCTTTGGTCACCGCGTTTACAAAAATTACGACCCGCGCGCCAAGATCATGGCCGCGACCTGCCACGAAGTGCTCGACGAGCTTGGCATCGTCGACGAGCCGCTGCTTGAAATCGCCATGCGGCTGGAAAAGATCGCGCTGGAAGACGAATACTTCATCGAAAAGAAGCTCTATCCCAACGTCGATTTCTATTCCGGCATCATCTTCCGCGCCATCGGCATCCCGACCTCGATGTTCACCTGCCTGTTCGCCCTGGCGCGCACCGTTGGCTGGATCAGCCAGTGGAAGGAAATGATCGAGGACCCCGACCAGAAGATCGGCCGGCCGCGCCAGCTGTACAATGGCGCCACCAAACGCGACTTCCTGCCGATGGACAAGCGCTAAACCCAAGGCTTTTCGCTCCCGATCAAAAAAAGGCGGCCTCCACAAAGGAGACCGCCTTTTTATCGTCCCGCTCTCCGGCGGCTCACCGCCTTAGATCAGGATTCAGATTTCAGGTCTGATCGACCTGAAATCTGAATCCTGATCTAAATCTAAATGTTAGAGCGGGATCTTAGGCGAAAACCGCGCACACTTTTCGCCATCCCGCTCTAGGGCGATCTTGGACAAGATCAGGCGGGCGGCGCGGCGCGAGGGGGGATCATCCCGTCCGCCCAGCTGACTGACCGCTTCGGCCATGGCGGCGCGCTGGTCGCGGCGCGTGGTTTCGTCGGTCATCAGCCTTTCGGCGGTCTCGGCCAGTTTGGCCGGGGTGCATTCGGTCTGGAGCAATTCGGGGATCGCCGGGCGGTCCAACAGGATGTTGACCATATCGGCGAAGCGCACCGTCACCAGCCGCTTGGCGATCTCGGCCGTCAATCCGTTCACCCGATAGGCGATGAGATGGGGGGTTCCGGCCATCGCCAGTTCCAGGCTGACGGTTCCCGAGGCGGCGATCGCCGCGTTGGCGGCGGCGAAGGCGTCGAACTTGCCGCTTTGCCCGGTGACCACGCTGACCTCGACCGGCCAGGAGGCGGTTTCATCGAGCAAATAGCTGCGCAGATAGGTCAGGGTCGGAATAACCACCCGCAGATCGGGGTGGCGGTCGGCCAGTTTCTCGACAGCGGCGGCGAAGACCGGCAGCAGGCGCCGCACCTCGCCGCGCCGGCTGCCCGGCAGAACGACAAGCAGGGGGGCCTCGGCGGCGATATCATGGGCTTGGCGAAAGGCCGGGCCATTGCCCGCCCCGGCCGGGGTTTCGATCACCGGATGACCGACATGGCTGCTGGCCAGACCGGCGGCCTCAAACAAAGGCGGCTCGAATGGCCACAGGCACATCAGATGGTCAACCCGGGCGGCGACATGATGCACACGGCCGGCGTTCCAGGCCCAGACCATCGGCGCGACATAATGGAGGCGCACCGCCGGGTTGCCGGCCTTTTTCAGGCCAGCATGAATGCGCCCGGTAAAGCCCCAGGAATCGATGGTCACCACCGCATCGGGGCGCTTGAGGGCGATATCGGCAAGGGTCTGGCGAAGGCGCCGCAGAATGCGCAGCGCGCTGGGGATGACTTCCAAAAAGCCCATCACCGCCAGTTCCGTCAGCGGAACCAGACTGTTCAGCCCCTCTTCGGCCATCTGTTCACCGCCGATGCCGGCGAAGCGGACCCGGCCGGCGGTCTCGATCTTGAGCCCGCGCATGATCTGGGCGCCCAGTTGATCCCCCGAGGGCTCGCCGGCGATGATATAGATCAGCGGTCCCTGATCCTGGTCTGTCGTGGTCATGACGGCACCTCCCCTTCGGCGCTCAGCCCCACAAAGAACAGGCCAAGGTCATCGGCGCGCTTGCCCAGGCCCGCCGGATCAAGCAGCACCACCGCGCCGGCCTCGAAGCCGACACCGCGCAAGCCGGCGCGGGCGGCGACCTCCAGCGTGCGCGCGCCCAGGGCCGGCAGATCGACACGGCGATCCTGCTGGGGCTTGCAGGCCTTGACCAGAACAGCTCCGGGACCGTCGCGCAACAGACAAGCGCAGCGTTCAAGCATGGCGTCGGTGCCCTCGATGGCCTCGACGGCCAGCACCAACCCCTGCTGGACCACCACCCCCTGGCCGATATCCAGGGCGCCAAGCGCCTTGGCCATGCGGAAGGCATGGGCGAGATCGCGCCGCGCCTGATCATCGGGAACGATGCGGCCGATCACCCCGGCCCCCAGCGGACGGGCGCCGATCACCTGATCGGGGGCTTCGATGGTGAAGCCGTTGCTTTCCAACTCGCGGACAATGGCCGAAAGCAGGCCGTCATCGCCCAAAGCTGCGGCGCCGACCTTGGCCAGGAAGGCCGCCGTCCGCCAATCGGGCAGCAGGCTGACGAGGCTGGGGCGCTTGACCCGGCCGGCCATGCACAAATGCAGGATGCCGCGATCGCGCAAATCCTCGGCCATGCCGCCGCATTTGCCAAGGCGGGTCCACTGATGGGGAACCCCGGGCGGCCAGCCGGTGGTTTCGGCCTGACCGTTCAGGCCGACGACCACGAAGGGCCGCCCCTGGGCCTGACAGGCTTCGACCACCCGCTTGGGCAGATCGCCACCGCCGGCGATGATCGCCAGAACCGATTGCTCCTGGCGGGCGCTGGCGGGCGTCATCCCCGCCTCTCCTAGGCCGCGTCGCCGTCGATGGGGCGGCACAGCCCGCGCGACGAGTCCGCGCGGATGAAGGCGACAACCTCGCGCACGACCGTGGAGTCGGGAAAGGTCTTCTCGATGGTTTCAAGCTGCTCGGCCACGACGTTCTCGGCGAACAGCAGCTTATAGGCGTTGCGCAGGGCGTGGATCTCTTCGCGGGCAAAGCCCCGGCGCTTCATGCCAACGATGTTCAAACCGGCCAGCTTGGCCCGATTGCCGATGACCGAGCCAAAGGGAATGACATCGGATTCAACGGCCGACAGCCCGCCGACCATGGCATGCTTGCCGATCCGCACGAACTGATGGATGGCCGAACCGCCGCCCAGAACGGCGCAATCGCCCACCACCACATGACCGCCCATCAGCACGCTGTTGGCGGCGACGATGCCGTCGCCGATCTTGCAGTCATGGGCGACATGGGTGCCGATCATGAACAAGCTGTTGCTGCCCACCTCGGTCAACCCGCCACCGCCCTCGGTTCCCGGGTTCATGGTGACGTGTTCGCGGATGGTGTTGTTGGCGCCGATGACCAGGCGGGTCGCCTCGCCGTGGTACTTCAGATCCTGGGGAACGGTGCCCAAAGACGCGAAGGGGAAGACGCGGGTAGAGGCGCCGATGGTGGTGTTTCCGGCGACGACGACATGACTGACCAGTTCGACGCCGTCACCAAGGACGACCTCGGGACCGACAAGGCAATAGGGGCCGATGGAAACGGAGTGGCCAAGGTCGGCCTTGGGGTCGACGATCGCGGTCGGATGAATGCTCGGCATAATGGGGCAGGCTCTCAAGGATAGGGGGGATTAGGGCTGGGGCTCTTCGTCCATGATCATCGCCGCGAAGGTCGCCTCGGCGACAACGACCTCGTCGACCTTGGCCACGCCGCGGAACTTCCACACATTGCCGCGATGACGTTCCTTCGCGACATGCAGGCGCAGCTGATCCCCCGGAATCACCGGTTTGCGGAAGCGGGCGTTCTCGACGATCATGAAATAGACGATCTTGCCCTCGGCCCGCACCCCAAGGGTTTCAACCACCAGAACGGCGGCGGTCTGCGCCATCGCCTCGACGATCAGCACGCCGGGCATCACGGGTCGATTGGGGAAATGGCCCTGGAAGAAGGGCTCGTTGATCGTCACGTTCTTGATGCCGATGGCGCTTTCACCGCGCACCATGTCGATCAACTTGTCGACCATCAAGAAGGGATAACGGTGCGGAATCATATCGATAATCCGTGCGATATCGACCGTCGTCCGAACCTGGTTTTCCTGCGGATCCGCCTGCACCGTCTCTGTCATGCCCAATCGTCCCATTCCACGGAAGCGGCGCGTTCGCTTGGTGCCCCCAATGCCGACGCCTTCCCAAAGTCGTTGGGAGCCCCGGCTTTGCCGCCGGGCCTCCCCCCACCCGCCGCGACACCTTCGCCGGGCGGAAACCCATTCCGCCCCGGCGACCGCCGTGCGGGCTTTACTTGCTTGCCTTCGCCGGCTGCTTCTTGGCCAAGCTTTCCGGATCGGGGAAGGTCACCGACGGCAATTCGGCATTCACCCGCTTCAAGACCTCGTCGGTCATGCTCATGCGCGGATCAAACAGCAAGACCTGATTGCGATAAAGCACCAGATTGATGCCGCGCTCGCCGGCGACCTCGTTGGACTTGTTGATGATCGCGTCCTGGACCTGCCCCAGGGCCTGGGCCATGGCGCGATCCAGGTTCTGGCGCAGCGCCGAGAATTTGGTCTGGAAGGCGTTAACCTTTTTTTCGAAATCCTGGCGCTTCTTCTTGAAAGCGTCGCTTCCCTGATCGGCTTCCCGGGCCAGCTTGGCCTGGGCGTCGTGGAGGGCCTGCTCTTCCTTGCGCGCCTGCTCGGAATAGCTTTCCAGATACTTGTCGCGGGCCGCCCGCGCGCCTTGCGCCGAGGTGGCCTCGCTCAGGATCTGCTGAACGTCGATGACGCCCATGCTCGCATTGGGAAAGGAGTCACCCTCGGCCGCCTGGACGGCCGGAATGCTCAGGGCGACCGACGCCGCCACGACGAGCAGCCGTGCGCCTTTCAGGAAACGCATTTTCTTAGAACCTCGATCCAAAGGAGAGACGGAAGACTTCGGTCTTGTCAAATTTCTCTTTGACAAGCGGGTAGCCCAGGTCGACCGAAATCGGTCCGACCGGAGAGACCCAGGTGACACCGGCGCCGGCCGACAGCCTGGGCGAGACCGCGCCATCCATCAAGGCCTCGTCGAAATCATCGGGCTTGCCGATCATGCCGAAGTCGCTGAACAGACGGCCGCTCAGGCCCAGTTCGGCCGGCAGACCCAGGGGAACGGCGACTTCGACGCTGCCGGTGGTGACCCAGTTGCCGCCCAGGGCATCATCGGTGTCGGCATCGCGCGGGCTGGCACCGGCGTTGGCGAAGCCGCGCAGATTGGTGCCACCCAGATTATAGCGCTGGTTGATGTTCACGTCCTTGCCCAGGCCGAACATATAGCCAGCCCCGCCCTTGACGGTCAGCCCCCAGGTGGGGTTCCAGTCGAACCAATCGCCGATCGGGGCGTAATAGGCCGCCTTGGCATCGCTGCGCAAGAAATACTCGCTGCCGCCCAAGCCGGCCATGTCATTGCCAAGCGACAGGACATAGCCGTCCTTGGGATCAAGCTTGCTGTCCCGGCGATCATAGGTCAGGACATGGCCGATCATCGACAGATAGGTCTTGTCGTCCTGGTTCTTGATGAACCGCGAGGCGTCGCTTTTGACGTCGGTGATCTCGTTGAACTCGGCCGTGTACTTGAAGGTATGGCCGAGATTTTCGTTGTAGTTATAGCCCAGACGCAAGGCCGTGCCATAGGTCCGGTAATCGTAAGAGCTTTCTTTCTTCAGGTCGCGTTCGATGGCGTAAAGATCGACGCCGGCGCGCAGGCGGCGGTCCAGGAAATAGGGCTCGGTGAAGCTGATATCGACCTGGCTGCGACGCTGAGCCCAGCTGACGCTGGCCTTGAGATCCTGACCCCGGCCCAGAAGATTGCGCTCGCGCAGGCCCACTTCGATGATGGCGCCGACCGAGCTTGACCAACCGACGCCGAACGAGACCTCGCCCGTCGATTTCTCGGTCACGTCCACTTTGACCACGGTGCGGTCGGGCGCGGTCGGAGAGGGCTCGTTGTTGACCTCGACCTTTTCGAAGAAGCCAAGATCCTGGATGCGCTGACGCGAGCGGCGCAGCTTGGCGGAATTGAAGGCGTCGCCTTCCGACAGCATCATCTCGCGGCGCACGACCTCGTCAAGGGTGCGGACATTGCCGTTGATATCGATGCGTTCCACGAAGGCGCGCGGGCCCTCGTCGATCTGGAAGGTGATGGCGATGGTGCGCTTGTCGGCATCACGGGTCACCCGCGGCTTGACATCGACAAAGGCGAAGCCGCGATTACCGACCTCGTCGGTCAGCTTCTGGACGGCGGCCTCCACCTTGTCGGCCGAATACCAATCGCCGTCCTTGAAGGTGATGACGCCGCGCAGGGCTTCGGGATCAAGTTCGGCCAGCGTCGTTTCCAAACCGACCGGGCCGAAGCGATAGCGCTCGCCCTCGCTCACCGTGAAGGTCATGAAAAAAGCTTGGCGGTCGGTCGACAGTTCGGCGATGGCCGACTTCACCTGGAAATCCGCATAGCCGTTCTTCAAGTAATGACGGCGCAGCAATTCGCGGTCATAGGTCAGGCGGTCGGGATCATAGGTGTCGGTCGACGACAAGAAGCGATACCAGGCCTCCTCGGAGGTCTCGACGACCTCGCGTAGGGCGGAATCGTCGTAAACCTTGTTGCCGACGAAGGAGATACGGCGAACCGTGGTCGAGGGGCCCTCGTTGATCTCGAAGGCGAGATCGACCCGGTTCTGATCCAGGGCGATGACCTTGGGTTCAACCGACACCGCATAGCGGCCCGAGCGGCGATAAAGCTCGAGGATGCGCTGCACGTCTTCTTGGACCTTGGCCCGGGTATAGAC
Source organism: Rhodospirillum rubrum ATCC 11170 (assembly GCF_000013085.1). Classification (NCBI taxonomy): domain Bacteria; kingdom Pseudomonadati; phylum Pseudomonadota; class Alphaproteobacteria; order Rhodospirillales; family Rhodospirillaceae; genus Rhodospirillum; species Rhodospirillum rubrum. The sequence continues at coordinate 1,878,405 of NC_007643.1, read as the reverse complement.
GACGCGCGGGCGCAGCTGGATCTCGGTCTCCAACTGCGGATCCTTGATCCGCCGGTTCCCCTCGAAGGCGATGCGGTTGATGATCGGGTTCTCGGCCACGCTCACCACCAGCCGGCCGCCCTCGTGGCGCATGCTGACATCGGCGAACAGCCCGGTCTCGAACAGGTTCTTCAGCGAGCGATCGACCTTGCCCGCGTCATAAACATCGCCCTCGCGCACCGTCATATAGGTGAGCACGGTTTCGGGATCGATGCGCTGGGTTCCCTCGATGACGATGCGATCGATGGTGCCACCAAGGCCGGGAGCGGTGAAGGCGCCGCCCCGTTGCGCCGCTGCCCTTTGGCCGCCGGCCGATTGGGCGGCGGCGGGTTGGGTGCTTGAAAGGGCTGTCAAGAGAAGCGCGAAAGCACCCATAAATCCGGCGATCTTATTCACGGTATTTCCCACGCTTCTCTTCCGTCCAGATCCGCCGATTTCGGCACGCCGCGCAGTAAACCACGCCGATCCGTTCAATGCATCACCAATTGATCAAGCTGAGATCGTTCCACGTGGCGAACACCATCATGGCAAGAACCAAAGCCAAACCAAACCGCAGACCGTATTCCTGGGCGCGCGCGCCCAGCGGCCGACCCCGCAGGGCCTCTATGGTGTAAAACATCAGGTGTCCGCCGTCGAGCATCGGAATGGGAAAAAGGTTGATCAATCCGAGGTTAACCGAAAGCAGGGCGATAAACGTCACCAGATCGAGGACCCCACGCTCGGCCGCCTTGCCCGAGAATTGGGCGATGCGCACCGGCCCGCCCAATTCCTCGGCGGAGCGGTTGCCGCGCACCACCTGCCCCAGGTAGGTCAGGGTGTCGGCCGAAAGCTGCCACGTCTGGCCCACGGCCTGACCAAGGGCGTCAAGCGGACCAAGGCGCTGGACATCGGCCTGGGACAGGCTGACCTTGACCCCGAGTTGGGCGACCTGGACCTTATTGCCCAGACCGTCGTCGGTCTCGACCATCCGCGGCAGGGCGATCACGGCCAGCGGGGCGTTGTCGCGCAGGATATCGATATGCAACGGCGCGCCGTTCGACAGCGGCACCACCCGGCGCACATCCTGGAAGCGGTCTATCGGCGTGCCGTCGATGGCCACGATGCGATCGCCGGCCAACAGTCCGGCCTCGGCGGCGGCGCTGCCGGCGATCACCTCGCCGACCACCGGCGCCGAATGGGGCTGGCCGATGGTCATATAGAGGCCGGCGAACACCACGATGGAAAACAGGAAATTGGCCATCGGTCCGGCCAGGACGATAGCGAAACGCTGACCAACCCGCTTGTGATGGAAGGAAACCGCCTCTTCGGCCTTGGACAATGGCCGGGTAGTCTCGGCCGTGCCGCTGGTCTCATCGGCATCGCCAAAGAACCGCACATAGCCGCCCAGCGGCAGCAGGCTGAGACGCCAGCGCGTGCCGTAGCGATCGTTGAAGCCAAACAGCTCGCGGCCGAAGCCGATCGAGAACACCTCGACCCGAACGCCGTTCAAGCGGGCGACCAGAAAATGGCCGAACTCGTGAACGAAGACGACGGCGGTCAAAACCACCAGAAAAGACAAGACGGTATGCAGCAGATCGAGCATGGACGGACCCAATCAAAAGGAAACGATCACCCCTAGCAGAACCCTTGTTCTATCATCGAACACCGGGCAAGGCGAGACGACAGACGGCGGACCCGCCCCGCGCGACCCGGCGATGTCGCGCAAGGGGGCCCCAGACCGAGGCCAAGGGGGAAAAGATAAGAAACCGACCGACGCAATCCCCGGTCAGGCGGCCGCGGCGTGGGCCAGGGCGTGACCGGCGGCGATCCGCCGGGCTTCGCCATCGACGGCCATCACGGCGTCAAGATGGTCCACCGCCTGATTGCCCAGGGGCCCGGCCATGACATCGTTGATCGTCGCCTCGACCACGGCGGGGATATCGAGGAAGCCGATCTGGCGGCCAAGGAAGCCGGCCACCGCCACCTCGTTGGCGGCGTTCATCGCCGTCGGCGCCACGCCGCCCCGGCGCAGGGTCTCGCGGACGATGCGGATCGCCGGGAAGCGATCGGGATCGGGCGCGCGGAAATCCATGTGGCCCAGCTTGGGGAAATCGAGATGGGGCACCGGGGCCACCATGCGATCGGGCCAAGCCAGACAATAGGCGATCGGCGTGCGCATATCGGGCGAGCCCAATTGGGCGAGCACCGAGCCATCGACATAGCCGACCATCGAATGGATCACCGATTGCGGGTGGACCAGGATCTCGATGCGCTCGGGCGCGATGCCGAAAATGTGATAGGCCTCAATGAATTCCAGGCCCTTGTTGAACATCGAGGCCGAATCGACGCTGATCTTGGCGCCCATCGACCAATTGGGATGGGCGACCGCCTGCTCGGGCGTGGCCTTGGCCATCGCCTCGCGCGTCCAGTCGCGGAAGGGACCGCCCGAAGCGGTCAAAATGATGCGCTCGATGCGCTCTTTCTTCTCAAAATCAAAGACTTGGAAGATGGCGTTGTGTTCGGAATCAACGGGCAGGAAGGTCGCCCCGGCGCGGCGGATCTCGGCCATGAACAGATCGCCGGCGCAGACCAGGCATTCCTTATTGGCCAGGGCGATGGTGGCGCCCCGTTCCACGGCGGCCAGGGTCGGGGCCAGACCGGCGGCGCCGACGATGGCGGCCATCACCCAATCGGCATCCCGCGCGGCGGCCTCGCACACCGCTTGCGGCCCGGCGGCGGCTTCGATGCCACTGCCGGCCAGGGCCTCTTTCAGCCGGCCATAGGCCGCCTCGTCGGCGACCACGGCGATCTCGGCCCGCGTCGCCTTGGCCTGGGCGGCCAGGGCCTCGGCATTGCCATTGGCGGTCAGGGCGACCACCTGATAGCGCTCGGGAGAGCGGCCGATGAGATCAAGGGTGTTCTTGCCGATGGAACCGGTGGACCCGAGGATGCTGACCCGCCGGGGGGTGCCGTTCGCCGTGCCGCTCATTGCCAAAGTCCTATGCCGCCGCCTTGCAGGGCGACGACGCAGGCCACCGGCGGCGCCGCCGCCAGCAGTCCGTCGACCCTGTCGAGGAGTCCCCCGTGACCGGGGATGAGATTACTCGAATCCTTGACGTTGAAGCGCCGCTTCATCGAGGATTCGAACAAGTCGCCGGCCTGGGCGATGACCGCCAGACCCGGCGCGAAAAGGATGACCCACAGCGGCGGCGCATAGCCAAAGGCCAAAGCCAGCCCCCAACCGGCCAGGGCGGCGCTACCCATGCCGCCCAGCAGGCCCGACCATGTCTTTTTCGGGCTGATGCGCGGGGCGAGCAAAGGTCCGCCCAGGGTGCGCCCGCAGGCATAGGCGCCGATATCGGTGGCCCAGACCACGGCCAGCAGCCAGAACAGGGTTTCCCAGCCGCCCTCGCCACGGATCCACACCAGGGCGACCAAAGGCAGCCCCAGATAAGGCACGCCGGCGGTGATCCACCACGGCCCCTCCTCCTCCATGCCGCCGCGCAGGCGATCCTCGCCGGCCATCGCCAGACGGATCATCGGCGTGGCCAGGGCGAGGCCAAGCAGGACATCAAGGGGGAACCGGGTGGCCAGGGCGCCGGTCAAGGCCATCAGCGCGGCCATGGTCCAGCCCGTCAGACCGAAACCACCCCGGCAAAGCCGGATCCATTCCCAGGCCATCAGCGCGCCGGCCAGGGCGGCCAGGGCGTCGAACCAGGGTGATCCGAAGAAAGCGGCGGCGAGCACCGGCGGAGCCAGCACCAGGGCCGACAGGATACGCGTCTTGAGCAAGGACCTCTCCCTGATGATCCCGGGGACCTTCGACCGCCGGGCCCTTCCTTATACTCCGCCGAAGCGGCGTTCGCGCTGATGGAAGTCGGCCACCGCGGCGGCAAGATCATCGCGCGAGAACTCGGGCCAGAGTACGGGGGAGAAGACCAGTTCGGAATAGGCGATTTGCCACAACAGAAAATTGCTGATCCGCTGTTCGCCGCTGGTTCGCACCAAAACGTCGGGATCGGGCAGATCATCGGTGAGCAGGCGCTGGCCCAGCACCTCCTCGTCGATCGCTTCGGGATCAAGGCGGCCCGCCGCCACCTCGCGGGCCAGGGCCCGCGCCGCGTCGGCGATCTCCTGACGCCCGCCATAATTCAGGGCGATGGTCAGATGCAGGCGATCGTTGTCGCGGGTATCGCTCTCGCCGTCCTCGATCAGGGCGACGATATCGCGCGAGAAGCGTTCCCGCCGGCCGATCACCCGCAGACGCACGCCGTTGCGCTTGAGATCGCGGATCTCGTTGCGCAGGTAAAGTCGCAGCAGCCCCATCAGGTCGCTGATCTCGCCCTCCGGCCGCTTCCAGTTCTCCGAGGAGAAACCGAAAAGCGTCAGATGGCTGATGCCCAGTTCGGGAGCGGCCTCGACCACCCGACGGACGGATTCGGCCCCGCGCTTGTGCCCCGCCGTCCTTGGCAGGCCACGCGCATGGGCCCAGCGCCCGTTGCCATCCATGATAATGGCGACATGGAAAGACGACGGGGCTGAGCCGTCGAACAAAGGCACGGGATCGGCCTGCATCAGACTTGCATGATCTCCTGTTCCTTATGGGCCAGGGCCTCGTCGAGACGACGGATCGTCTCATCGGTCAAGGCCTGAACCTCGGCGCCGAACTTCTTGTGTTCGTCCTGGCTGATGGCGCTATCCTTTTCCATCTTCTTGAGCTGGTCCATGCCATCGCGACGGACGTTGCGCACGGCGACACGGGTCTGCTCGGCATATTTGCCCGCGACCTTGGTCAGCTCGGTGCGGCGCTCTTCGTTCAGCGGCGGAATGGGCACGCGGATAAGCTGGCCGTCGGAGGCCGGATTGAGGCCGAGGCCGGCGTCGCGGATCGCCTTGTCGACGGCCTTGGCCATTCCGCGGTCCCAGACCTGAACGCTAATCATGCGCGGCTCGGGAACGCTGACCGTCGCCACCTGGGCCAAGGGCATGGCCTGACCATAGGCCTCGACCATCACGGAATCGAGCAGGCTCGTCGACGCCCGGCCGGTCCGCAGCCCCGCGAAATCCTTGCGCAAGACTTCGACCGCCGTATCCATGCGGTGCCTGAGGTCGGCTTTCAAGGTGTCGAAACTGGAAGCGCCATCGGACACTGTTCTTACTCCTGGTGACTGTCGCAGAGGATCTCGGTGAAACGGCCCCGGCGATCAAGGACATCGGCCAGAGCGCCAGGGGTGTGCAGGGAAAACACCACTATAGGGATGTTGTTGTCGCGCGCCAAGGCGATGGCCGAGGTATCCATCACCCGCAGATCGCGCGTCAGCACGTCGGTGAAGGTCAGGCTCTCGAAGCGCACGGCGTCGGGCACCTTGTTGGGATCGGCGGAATAGACCCCATCGACCTGGGTCGCCTTGAGGATGGCGTCGCAATTCATCTCGACGGCGCGCAGGGCGGCGGCGGTATCGGTGGTGAAGAAGGGATTGCCGGTGCCGGCGGCGAAAATCACCACCCGGCCCTTTTCCATATGGCGGATCGCCCGGCGGCGGATATAGGGCTCGCAGACCATCGACATCGGGATCGCCGACTGGACGCGGGTTTGCACGCCGCGTTTTTCCAGGGCGTTCTGCACGGCCAGGGCGTTCATCACCGTGGCCAGCATGCCCATGTAATCGGCGCTGGTGCGGTCCATGCCCTTGGCGGCGGTCGAGATGCCGCGGAAGATATTGCCGCCGCCGATCACCAGACAAACCTGAATGCCGCGATCATGGGCGGCCTTGACCTCGCCGGCCACGCGGTCGACCATTTCCAGATCCAGACCGAATTCCTTGTTCCCCAGCAGGCCCTCCCCGGAAAGCTTGAGCAGGACCCGGCGGTAGTAGGCGCCATTGGCGTGGGGTTGATCCTCGGACATTCGGTTAGCTCCCTTGTCGCCGCGCGGTCGGCCGGCGATGTCGTCCTGGTCGATTGGTGATTTTTAAGCTCCGCGCCCCGGCTACGAGACCCCAGGCGGGAACAGACGACCGCCGGGCCGGATCATAAGAGACCCGAACCCGGCGGCCAACAGGCGTTTGACGCTTTATGGGCGAAAGTGCCTTACTTCTTCAGCTGAGCGGCGACCTCGGCGGCGAAATCGCTCTCTTCCTTCTCGATGCCCTCGCCAAGCTGGAAGCGGACGAAGCCACCCAGCTCGATCGGCGCGCCCAGATCCTTGCCGGCCTTCTCCAGGACCTTGGCGATCTTGGTCTCGCCATCGATAACGAAGATCTGCTCGGTCAGGACCACTTCCTCGTAGAACTTGCGCAGGCGGCCTTCGACCATCTTCTCGATGATGGCGTCGGGCTTGCCCGAGGCCTTGGCCTGCTCGCTCAGCACCGAGCGCTCGCGATCGAGGGCTTCGGCGTCGACTTCGGAAATGAAGGCGTAGCGCGGCTGGGCGGCGGCGACATGCATGGCGATCTGACGGCCCAATTCGTCGAGCTTGGCCGGATCGGCCGCCGACTTGAGGGCGACGAGCACGCCGATCTTGCCCAGACCGGGCTTGACGGCGGTGTGCATGTAGCTGGTGACGACGCCCTGCTCGACCTCAAGCGCGGCGCTGCGGCGCAGCTGCATGTTCTCGCCGATGGTGGCGATCAGATGGGTCACCTGGGCCTCGACGGTGCGCCCTTCGCCACCGGGATAGGCGGCGGACTTCAGCGCTTCGATATCGCCCTTGGCCGCCAGGGTCAGCGAGGCGACGGTTTCGACGAAGCCCTGGAAGGTATCGTTGCGGGCGACGAAATCGGTCTCGGCGTTGACTTCGACGACGGCGCCGGCGGTGCCGGCGGTGGCGATGCCGACCAGACCTTCCGAGGCGGTGCGCCCGGCCTTCTTGGCGGCGGCGGCGAGGCCCTTCTTGCGCAGCCAGTCGATGGCGGCTTCCACGTCACCCGCGGTTTCGGTCAGGGCCTTCTTGCAATCCATCATGCCTGCGCCGGTCTGCTCGCGCAGGCTCTTGACGAGGGCGGCGGTGATCTCGGCCATGGGGAGTCCTCTCTTGGAAATCAGTGCTTCGTTAGGGCGGACGCCCTTCCCTCGGGTACGGCGCAGGGGCCGGGAACGGCTGGAAGGAGGGCGACGATGAGCGTATCGGATCGGCGGGCGGCTCCGGGCACGGGAGCCGAACCAAAAAGATGGCGGCGTCTGCACGCCGCCATCTGGTCTCGGGGGGGCCCTGCCCTGGCGGTCGGCCTTGCTTATCAGGCGGTCGGCTGCTGCTCGGCGGCGGGGGCTTCGGCGGCAAGGGTCTCGGCCGGCACGATCTCGGCGGCACCGACGTCGACGCCGGCGGCGCCGAGCTGAGCCTGGATGCCGTCGATGGCGGCGCCACTGATCAGCTCGCAATAGGTCTGGATGGCGCGAATGGCGTCATCATTGCCGGGGATCGGATAGGTGATGCCACGCGGATCGGAATTCGAATCGATCACGGCGACGACCGGCAGACCCAGCTTGTTGGCTTCGTTGACCGCCAGGCTCTCCTTGACGGTATCGATGATGAACAGCATGTCGGGCAGACCGCCCATTTCCTTGATGCCGCCCAGAGCCATATCGAGCTTGTCCTTCTCGCGGCCGAGGTTGAGCTGCTCCTTCTTGGTCAGACCCAACAGGTCGCCACCGCCGAAACGCTCTTCCAGATCGCGCAGACGCTTGATCGAATGGGAAATGGTCTTCCAGTTGGTCAGCATGCCGCCAAGCCAACGGTGGTTCACATAATACTGACCGCAACGACGGGCGTGCTCGGCGACCACATCCTGGGCCTGACGCTTGGTGCCGACGAACAGCACGCGACCGCCGCCGGCGGTGACATCGCGCACGGCCTGCATGGCGCGATAGAGCATCGGCACGGTCTGCTGCAGATCGATGATGTGAACGTTATCGCGCTGACCATAAAGGTAGGGCGCCATCTTCGGGTTCCAACGACGGGTGTTGTGGCCGAAGTGACAGCCCGCTTCGATGAGCTGGCGCATGGAGAATGTGGGGAGAGCCATGGTGGCGTCTTTCCTTTTCCGGTTGAACCTCCGCGGGACAGTTGAGTCAAAAGGCCAGAAAGCCCTTCGACACCGGAACGGCCGCGCCGGATATTTTCCGGACGGCCGCGAATCCCGCGTGCGTGGTGTGGCCGGTATTTAACCTTCCCGCTCGCCGTTGGCAAGGAGGGAATGGCGCCTTGCCGCCCCCTAGCGCCCGGCCAGGGCGTTGATCATCGCGTTCACCGCGCTGATCTGCAGCCCCTCGCGGCCCAGGAATTTTCCATCAAGGCCATAGCCCCACCAGTTCCAGCAGCCCTCGGGGTTGATCGCCGTCAAAGGAAAGCCCTCGGTGGCGCCGATGGCCCGGGCCTGGGGATAGAGCACGACGATGTGGTTGGTATCGGCCCAGCCATTATAGCCCGCCAGATCCCAGAACTTCTCCGCCGACCCCAGCACCTGATCGGACTGCTTGCAGCCATGGAAGGCGATATGCAGCCGGCAGGCCGCGCCCGCGGCGCAGTCGGCGGGCACATAAACAAGCCCCTCGTCCCACAGCGACGCCTTGATGGCATTCCCCCCCCGTACATAGGCCGACTGGTCAAAGCGCGAAAGCCGCCCGGACAGGACCGGGGCCGGCGGAGCCAGAGACGGCCCATAGAGAACCTTGAGGATGGCTTCGGCCTGATCGTAGCGGCAGGCGTTGAAAAAGGGGCTCTTTTCGGCCGAACAGGCGGCATTGCCGCGATCGGGGGTCAGAAAGGCGTGACCGGCCTTGGCCCCGGCGCCCGGGGTTCCCTGAAGCGAACTCACCAGGGTGGTGGTCACCCCCAGCGTCCCCAGGGCTTCGGCCGCCGTCCTCACCACCTTGGCGCCGACGACCGTATCGGCCTCGCCGGTGAACAGATAAACCCGATCGCCGCGCAATCCGGCCAGGGCGTCGATCGCCCCGGCCCGCTCAAGCTGGCGGGCGATACCGACAAAGCGGTCGGCGCTTTCCAGAAACGCGCTTTGACGCATGCAGTGGGCAAGGGCGCGCGAGGCCGTCGCCATCACCTTGTCGTTGACGACCGTGGAAACGGCGCAGCCATACAGACCACCGGCGACCAACCCGGCGCCATCCACCCGCGCCGAATGGGCGACATGGAACTGATTGGCCATATAGGCGCCCGAGGAGATCCCCGACACCGTCACATGATCGGCATCGATGGCCAGCTTGGGCAAGGAATCGGCCCAGGCCGGCCCGGCCAATCCCACCAGCAACAAAGCGGCCCCGACAAACCGACAGAATGCCCTCATCGCCCCCTCCTCCGCTTGCCTGACCAGTTTACCCCAGCACGCAAAGAGCGCAAGAAAAAGACCGATCGCGCTGAAAGGGCCCCTTTCCCTTATCCTTGCCGCAGATCACCCAGGAAGCCGTCGACCTTTTCTTGCAAGCTGGCCGCCGCCTGACCAAGCTCGCCGGCGGTGTCGCGCAAGGCGCCGGCGGTGCTTTCGGTTTCCCGGGCCGCTTCGGCCAGGGTGTGGATATCGCGCGAGGCGTCGGCCGAAGTCGACAAAACCTCTTGCACGCTGCGCGAAATCTCGGTCGTCGCCGCGCCCTGTTCCTCGACGGCGATGCTGATCGCCCCGGCCGCCTTGGCGATATCGTGGATGACGTCGCTGATCGTGGCGATATCGCTGGCGGCGGCCGAAACCGAGGCGCGGACCCGTTCGATCTGACCCCGAATGTCCTCGGTCGCCTTGCGGGTCTGGGTCGACAGGTTCTTGACCTCATGGGCGACCACGGCGAAGCCCTTGCCGGCGTCGCCGGCCCGCGCCGCCTCGATCGTGGCGTTCAACGCCAGCAGATTGGTCTGGCTGGCGATGGTCTCGATCAAGGTAATCACCGCGCCGATCTTTTCGGCGTCATCGACCAGCCCGGCCATGCGATCGGCCGATTGATCGGCGGTTTCCACCGCCTGCTGGCTGGTGACCCGCGCCTTGTCGGTCTGGTTGGCGATTTCGCGGATCGAGGCCGAGAGTTGTTCCGACGCCGAGGCCACCGTTTGGAAGGTGGCGTTGGTGCGCTCGCTCATCGCCGAGGACTGGCCGGCCTTCTCCCGGGTGACATTGGCCAGGCTGAACATCGTCCTGGCGTTTTCGTCCATCGTCCGCGCCCCCTTGGCGACCGCCTGGGCCACGCTATTGACCGAATCCTCGAAGCGCTTGGCCAACTCGACCAGATTGGCCTTGCGCGCCGCTTCGGCCGAGGCCTTGAGGCGTTCCTGATCGCCGCGCAATTTCTCGGTCTCGGCCACCGTGCCGCGAAAGACCTCAAGGGAGCGCGCCATGGCTCCGGCCTCGTCGCGCCGATCCTGATGGGGCACGGCGATATCGATCTTGCCGCCGGAAATCAACGCCATGCGCTTGGCGATATCACCCAGAACCGCCGAAAGGTCGCGGGAGATCAGCGAGACCAGCAAGAGGGCGACCGCGCTCAGCAGGCCACCGATCAGCATCGCTTCGCGCAGTTTCGCCCAGAAAATCGCCTGGACATCGTCGACATAGACCCCCGTCCCCACCAGCAAGTCCCAGGACGGAACCTCCATCGCCCAACTCACCTTGGGGATGGGCGGCCCGTCCTTGACCCGGGGCCAGACATAATCAACCCGCCCGCCCCCCGGTCCCCGCCTCGCCGCCGCTTGAAGGGCGAGGAAGACTCCCCTATCGGCCGCCGGCTTGCCGACCAGATCGGGACGTGGCGGCAGAACCAGATTGATGCCGTCCATGGCATAGGCGAAGAGATAGCCATTGCCGCCGTAAATCATGCCGTTGAGCGCCGTCTTCCAGGTCCCAATCGCCTGATCGCGGCTGATTTTACCGGCGGAGACCTCGGCCTGCAGCTTGGTCGCCACCCCGGCGGCGGCCTCGGTCAGCCCGCGCGTCTGGGCCACCCGCTCATCGAGAAGGGCGTCATATTGAGACTTAAGCAGCCAGCCGACGGTCACGCACAACGCGAGTCCCATGATGGCGACGATGACCGAAATCTTGACGACGACTCTTTTGTTGCGAAGCATCGCGTTATCCGTGGGCTTCGCACTTCCCCTGATCCGCCCGACGAATTTGTGCCGTTTTCCCCATTGGCGCAACCGAAACACAAGGGCGGGGAGGCAGGGGCTTGGTTATAAGCTTACCTCCCGCCGTCCCAGTGGAATCCACCTCGCGGTCAAACCGTTACGACCCTATCCGTGCCGCAGATCGCCCAGGAAGCCGTCGACCTTTTCTTGCAAGGTGGTCGCCGCCTGACCAAGCCCGCCGGCGGTGTCGCGCAAGGCGCCGGCGGTGGTTTCGGTTTCCCGGGCCGCCTCGGCCAGGGTGCGGATATCGTGCGAGACGCTTTCCGAAGTCGACAAGACCTCTTGCACGCTGCGCGAGATCTCCTTGGTCGCCGCCCCTTGTTCCTCGACGGCGGCGCTGATCGCCCCGGCCGCCTCGGCGATATCGTGGATGACGTGGCTGATCGTGGCGATATCGCTGGCCGCGGCCGAAACCGAGGCGCGGACCCGTTCGATCTGGCCCCGAATGTCCTCGGTCGCCTTGCGGGTCTGGGTCGACAGGTTCTTGACCTCATGGGCGACCACGGCGAAACCCTTGCCGGCGTCGCCGGCCCGCGCCGCTTCGATCGTGGCGTTTAGCGCCAGCAGGTTGGTCTGGCTGGCGATAGCCTCGATCAGGGTGATCACCGCGCCGATCTTTTCGGCGTCGCTGACCAGCCCGGCCATGCGATCGGCCGATTGATCGGCGGTTTCCACCGCCTGCTGGCTGGTGACCCGCGCCTTGTCGGTCTGGTTGGCGATTTCGCGGATCGAGGCCGAGAGTTGTTCCGACGCCGAGGCCACCGTTTGGAAGTTGGCGTTGGTGCGCTCGCTCATCACCGAAGAATCGCTGGCCTTCTCGCGGGTGACATTGGCCAAGCCGAACATCGTCCTGGCGTTTTCGTCCATCGTCCGCGCCCCTTTGGCGACCGCCTGGGCCACGCTATTGACCGAGTCCTCGAAGCGCTTGGCCAACTCGACCAGACTGGCCTTGCGCGCCGCTTCGGCCGAGGCCTTGAGGCGTTCCTGATCGCCGCGCAGGTGCTCGGTCTCGGCGACTTTGCCGCGAAAGACCTCAAGGGAGCGCGCCATGGCTCCGGCCTCGTCGCGCCGATCCTGGTTGGGCACGGCGATATCGACCTGTCCGCCGGAAATCAGCGCCATGCGCTGGGCGATATCGCCGAGAACCGCCGAAAGGTCGCGGGAAATTAGCGAGACCAGCACGATGGCGACCGCGCTCAACAGGCCGCCGATCAGCATCGCCTCGCGCAGTTTCGCCCAGAAAATCGCCTGGACATCGTCGACAAAGATCCCCGTCCCCACCAGGGCGCCCCAGGCTTTAATCTCCATCGCCCAACTCACCTTGGGGATGGGCGGCCCCCCTTTGACCCGGGGCCAGACATAATCAAGCCGCCCGCCGCCCGGCCCCCGCGTCGCCGCCGCCTGAAGGGCGAGAAAGGCCCCCCGATCGACGACGGGCTTGCCGACCAGATCGGGACGCGGCGGCAGAACCAGATTGATACCGTCCACGGCATAGGCGAAGAGATAGCCATTGTCCCCATAGGTCATGCCATTGAGCGCGGTCTTCCAGGTCTCGATCGCCTGATCGCGGGTGAGCCTCCCGGCGGAAACCTCGGCCTGCAGCTTGGTCGCGACCCCGACGGCGGCCTCGGTCAGCACCCGCGTCTGAGTCACCCGCTCATCGAGAAGGGCGTCGTATTGAGACTTAAGCAGCCAGCCGACGGTCACGCACAGCGCGAGTCCCATGATGGCGACGATAACCGAAATCTTGACGACAACACGTTTGTTGCGAAGCATCGGGGTATCCGCAGTCTTCTTACGTCTTTTAATCCACTCAACGAATCTCTGCCGTTTTCCCCGAGGATGCAACCTAAACATGAAGACACGGGAGGTGTGATCCTGATCATGATCTTACCCCCCCGCCTTCCCCGCCTAAACCTCGCGCACCTCGCCCACGCCGGGCACATTGCGCAAGGCGGCCAGGGTTTCCGAGCGCAGGGCGAAGCCACCGTCCAAGCGGAACTCCACCTCGCGATCGCCAAGATCGGCGACCAACAGGATATTGCGATTGCCCGGGCCATCGGCGCGGATGATCTCGGCCAGCCGCGGGATCGGTCCGCTGTCGCTAAACGACACCTTGATGCGGCGGGCGGCGCGGGCGACGGCGTCGTCGAGCAGTTCGATCGCTTGGGCGAGCAACCGCACCTCTTCGCCCTCGAGCCGGGCGTCGGCGCGGACCAGCAACGGCCGGCCGGAATCGAGCAACTCGCGGCTGGCCCCCAAAACCTCGGAAAACACCATGGTCTCGCACGAGCCGGTGGCGTCGGATAATTCGACGAAGGCGTAGCGGCTGCCGCTTTTGCCGATGCGCTCCTTGCGCGCGCCGGGGGTGACCGCCAGCTTGACCGCGCCGCTGCCGCCGCCGCGCAGATGGCCGGGCAGCATCTCGATCGGCACCACATCCAGGCGCTCCAGGCTGTCGCCATAGATGTCCAAGGGATGGGCCGACAAATAGAAGCCCATGGCGTCGCGTTCATGGGCCAGGGTCTCGGTGATGGTCCAGGCGGCGCAAGCGCGGAATTTCATCGGCGGTTCCGAGGTCGCCCCGGCCCCTCCGAACAGGCTCGACTGGTTGGACGCCCGATCCTCGGCGGCGGCCTGGGCGTGGCGCATCAGCACATCGGCATTGGCCAGCAGCTTGGCGCGATCGCCATCAAGGCTATCAAGCGCCCCGGCCTTGATCAGGTTTTCGAGCAGACGCTTGTTGATGACCTTGCCATCCAGGCGACGGGCGAAATCGGCCAGATCCTTGAACGGTCCCCGGGCCTCGCGTTCGGCGACCAGGGCGTCCATCGCCGCGGCGCCGACGTTCTTGACCGCGCCCAGGGCATAGCGCACCGCGCCGTCCTCGACGCCGAAAACGGCAAAGGAGCGATTGACGTCCGGCGGCAGCAAGGGGATATCAAGGCGGCGCAATTCCCCTTTAAAAACAGCCAGCTTGTCGGTGTTGTGCATGTCATAGGTCATGGTGGCGGCCATGAACTCGACGGGGTAGTTGGCCTTCAGATAGGCGGTTTGATAGGCGACCAGCCCATAGGCGGCGGCATGGGATTTATTGAAGCCATAGCCGGCGAATTTGGCGATCTGGTCGAAAACCTCCGAGGCCTTGGCCTCCGAGGTGCCGCGCTTGCCCGCCCCTTCGACGAACAGGGCGCGCTGGGTATCCATCTCGGCCTTGATCTTCTTGCCCATGGCCCGGCGCAGCAGATCGGCGCCGCCCAGGGAATAGCCGGCCATGATCTGGGCCGCCTGCATCACCTGTTCCTGATAAATCAGGATGCCATAGGTTTCCTTGAGGATCGGCTCTAGGGAATCATGAAGATAGACAACCTCTTCCTCGCCCTTCTTGCGCTTGATGTAGCTGGGGATATTGTCCATCGGCCCCGGGCGGTAGAGGGCGACAATGGCGACGATGTCTTCCAGGGTATCGGGCTTCATATTGCGCAGAACGTCGCGCATCCCCGTACTTTCAAGCTGGAAGACGCCGCTGGTCTCGCCGCGCCCCAGCATGTCGTAGCTCCGGCGGTCATCCAAAGGCAGGTCAAGCAGATCGACGGTGATGCCGCGCTTGGCGATGTGGCGCACCGCATGCTGCAAGACCGTCAGCGTTTTCAGGCCGAGGAAGTCGAATTTCACCAGACCGGCCTGCTCCACCCATTTCATGTTGAACTGGGTGACGGGCATATCGGAATGGGGATCGCGGTAGAGCGCGACCAGATTATCAAGGGGACGATCGCCGATCACCACACCCGCCGCATGGGTCGAGGCGTGGGAATAGAGCCCCTCCAGCTTCATGCCGATATCAAGCAGGCGGGCGACCATCTCGTCGTTTTTCTGCAGATCGCGCAGCTGGGGCTCGGCCTCGATGGCTTCCTTGAGGGTGACGGGCGCGGCCGGATTATTGGGCACCATCTTGCAGATCTTATCGACATAGCCGAGCGGCATCTGCAAGACACGGCCGACCGAGCGCAGCACGGCGCGGGCCTGCAGCTTGCCGAAGGTGATGATCTGGGCGACGCGCTCATAGCCGTATTCCCGCTGAACATAGCGGATGACCTCTTCGCGGCGGTCCTGGCAGAAGTCGATATCGAAGTCGGGCATCGACACGCGTTCGGGGTTCAAGAACCGCTCGAACAGCAAGCTGAAGCGCAAGGGGTCAAGGTCGGTGATGGTCAGGGCCCAGGCCACGCACGATCCCGCCCCCGACCCACGCCCCGGACCCACCGGGATATCGGCGTCCTTGGCCCATTGGATGAAATCGGCCACGATCAGGAAATAGCCGGGGAAGCCCATCTTGATGATGACATCAAGCTCATAGGCTAGGCGCTCGCGATAGGGCTTGGCGATCTCGATCCGCTCGGCCTCGCTCATGCCTTCGCGATAAACGTGCTTTTCCAGGCGCTTATCCAGGCCTTCCTCGGCCATGGCGCAAAGCGCCTCGGCTTCGGTCCGCCCCTTGACCGCCGGGCTGTGGGGCAGGATCGGCTTGCGCTTCTCGCTCATCACCGCGCAGCGTTTGGCGATCACCAGGGTGTTGTCCACCGCCTCGGGCAGATCGGCGAACAAGGCCCGCATCTCGTTGGCCGGCTTGAAATAATGCTCAGGGGTCAGCCGCCGCCGGGTCTCATCGCCGATGACGGTTTTCTGCTGCATGCAGATCAGCACGTCATGGGCTTCGAACATGGCGCGGTCGGGGTAATAGGGCTCGTTGGTGGCGACCAGCGCGACGTTTTGGGCATAGGCCAGATCGATCAGATCGGCTTCGATGCGGTCTTCATCGGCCATGCCATGGCGCTGGATCTCGACATAGACGCGGTCGCCGAAATGCTCCTTGTGGCGGGCGAGGATGGCGGCGGCCTCGTCGCGCCGGCCCTCGCGCAGCAGCCGCCCCAAGGGCCCGCCAACGCCGCCGGTCAGCAAGATCAGCCCGTCGTTCAGGGCCTCGATATCGGCCAGCCGCACCTGGGGCGCCTCGCTGCCGTCGCCTTCGATGAAGGAGCGCGAGACGATCTTCATCAGATTGGCATAGCCGCTGGCGTTCTTGGCCAGCAGCACCACGGCATCGGGATCGGGCGCACGCAGATCGCGCCCGGCGCCAAATCCGCGCTCGCGCACCTCTTCGTTGCGCACGGCGATCTGGCAGCCGATGATCGGCTGAACGCCCATGTCGCAGGCCGTAACCGAAAGCTCAAGGGCGCCGAACAGATTGCCGCTGTCGGTGATGGCGACGGCGGGCATTCCCATCTTGGCGCAGAGCTTAACCAGCGCCTTGACCTGGATCGCCCCCTCGGACATCGAGAGCGCGGTGTGAACCCGCAGATGGACAAAGCCATTCGCGGGGGAGCCGCCGGCGAGGGCGGACGAAGCGGGGGATGGATCGGGCATGGGCCAACCATGCCACGGATCGGCGGCCTTTGTCAGCGGGAACGCTTGGCGAACACGCCCGCCTTAGGCGGCCGTGTCAGAGCGTCAGGCGCAAAGCGGCATTCTCGAACGGCATGCCCTCGTCATCCTCGGCCCTGCGCGAGAGTTCCTTAAATCCGAGGCTGGTGTAGAAGGAAAACGCCTGCTGGTTGGCCGTATAAACCTCCAGCCGCAGCTCTCCTGTCCGCGCCAAGGCATGGGCGACAAGGGCTTTGCCGATGCCCCGCCCCTGCTGGTCCGGGGCGACGAACAGGCCGCCGATGAACGTATCGAGCAGACTGATGAAGCCCACGGCGCTCCCCCCCGAACAGGCCACCCAGGTTTCCGCCTTTGGCAGGTAGATTTCCTCGATAAGGCGCCGTTGCTCGCGCAGGCGCTTTTCGCCAATGAAGGCATGGGCCTGAAGCGAGGCCTCGAACCAAATGGTCGAGAGCCTGGACAGATCGGCCGCCCCGTCATAGGCGCGGATCGAGAGACTGGGATTATTCATGACTCACCCGGGGATCAGGGCGACGAACAGGCCGCCGAGGCGGACATCAGGGGCGCGATTTTTCCAAGCGGATATCGCCGTCCCCATGATCGGTTTCGTTCGCCCAGCCCAGGTGGCGATAAAAACCCGCCGCGCGGGTTGTTTTGCCCGTTTCAAGCCAAACGACGCGGTGGCGTGCGAACAGGGCGGCCTCGGCGGCTTGGACCAGCCGCTTGCCAAGGCCTCTGCCTTCGTAGGACGGCAGGACGAAGGCGGCGAACAGCGACCCGTCCTCCAGATCGGCCATGGAAAAGCCAACGACGCGCTCGCCCTCCACCGCCACCCAGGCACAGGGGCTTTCGATGATCATCGCGGTGATCGAGGCGGTCGTGATCCCCATTTCGGTGAGTTGGGCGATCGTCAGACTATTCTCGGTAACCGCGGTCCGCACCTGAAAGATGGCCCCGACATCGGCCGGCTCGGCCGCTCTGATCCTTAATGTCACCCCATGCTCCCAAACCAATAATCAGGCGGCCACCACCTTGCCCTCGCGCAAGGTGACGATGCGGTCCATGCGCCGCGCCAGATCGGGATTATGGGTGGCGATCAGGGCCGCCAACCCCTCGCCCCGCACCAGATCGAGCAGGGCCTGGAATACCCGCTCGGCCGTATTGGGGTCAAGGTTGCCGGTCGGCTCGTCGGCCAGCAGCAGCTTGGGGCGGTTGGCCAAAGCCCGGCAAATCGCCACCCGCTGTTGCTCGCCGCCCGAAAGCTGGCCCGGCCGGTGGTCCTGGCGCTCAGAAAGCCCCATCTTGGCCAGAAGCTCGGCCGCCCGCGCCAGGGCCGGCTTGCGGCCGATCCCGGCGATCATCTGCGGCACGACGATATTCTCGGCCGCCGAGAACTCGGGCAGCAGGTGGTGGTACTGATAGACGAAGCCCAAGTGATCGCGGCGCAACAGGGTGCGGCGATCCTCGGACAATTGGCCGCAGCTGATGCCGCCGATCCGCACCTCGCCAGCCGTGGGTTTTTCCAAAAGCCCGCAAATCTGCAAAAGCGTGGATTTTCCCGCCCCCGAGGGCCCGACCAGGGCGACGATCTCGCCCGGGTTGACGGCCAGATCGGCCCCGGTCAGCACGTTGAGGACCTCGCGGCCCTGGCTGAACGAGCGGGTGACCTTATCCAAGCGCAAGGCCGCCTGCGGCACCTTGCTGGCCTGCGGACCGGGCGCGGTCTGCGGACCGGGGGCGGTCTGCGGA
The DNA here is from genome assembly GCF_000013085.1 of Rhodospirillum rubrum ATCC 11170. NCBI lineage: Bacteria > Pseudomonadati > Pseudomonadota > Alphaproteobacteria > Rhodospirillales > Rhodospirillaceae > Rhodospirillum > Rhodospirillum rubrum. The sequence goes on along the minus strand of NC_007643.1, from coordinate 1,860,074 downwards.
CTGGAGACGGAAGGGGACTTACTCATTGCGCAGGGCCTCCACGGGATCGGTGCGCGCCGCCCGCCATGCTGGATAGAGGGTGGCGGCGAACGACAGGCCCAAAGCCATCAGCACGACGTTCATCACCTCATGGGGGTCCATGGTCGCTGGCATCGTCGCCAGGAAATAGATCTCGGCATTGAACAATTCGACGCCAAGCAGGCTTTGCAGGCCCTGACGAATGGCTTCGATGTTCTGGCAAAACAGCACGCCAAGCAGCAGGCCGGCCAGGGTGCCGGTCACGCCGACGGCGGCGCCGGCCAGGAAGAAGATGCGCATGATCGCCCCGCGCGAGGCGCCCATGGTGCGCAAGATGGCGATATCGCGGCCCTTGTCCTTCACCAGCATGATCAGGCCGCTGATGATATTGAAGGCGGCGACGACGATGATCAGGGTCAGGATCAGGAACATCACGTTGCGCTCGACCTGCAGCGCATTGAAGAAGGTGGCGTTGGTCTGGCGCCAGTCGCGCAGGCGGATGCCGCCCAGGCCATTGGTCGAGGCGATGGTGCCCGCCACCTCGCCCACCCGGTCGGGATGGTCGACCACCACCTCCAGATGGTTGACGCCTTCGGTCGGCACCTGGAAATAGGTTTGGGCGGCCTCAAGGGGCAGGAAGACGAAGCTGCTGTCGTATTCGCTCATGCCGATGGAAAAGATAACGCGCACCGTATAGGCGCGCACCCGGGGCACGGTGCCCATGGCCGTCACCTTGCCCTTGGGCGAAACCAGGGTCAGCTTGTCGCCAACCCGCAGCCCGAAATTCTCGGCCAGACGATTGCCGATCATGATCGAATCCTGGCCGCGCAGATCATCGAGCGAGCCGGCGATCACCGCATTGGCCAGCATCGGCCGCTGGCGCAGGTCTTCGGGGCGCACGCCGCGCACCAGCCCGCCGACCGAGCGGCCGTTGTCGGTCAGCATCACCTGCCCTTCAACCGTCGGCGTCACCGCCCGCACCCCGGGAATGCCGCGAATGATATCGGTGGCGCGGTCGTAATCCATCATCACGTCGTATTGCCCAAGAACGGTGAGATGGCCGTTCAGGCCGAAGATCCGGCCCATCAGATCCTCGCGGAAGCCGTTCATCACCGCCATGACGATGATCAGCGTCGCCACCCCCAGGCCGATGCCGGCCAGGGAAAATCCGGCGATCACCGAAACGAAGCCTTCCTTGCGCCGGGCCCGCAGGTAGCGGCCGGCCATCATCCGTTCAAAGGCGTTGAAGATCATGGGTGGGCCAATCCGGTGCGAGCCAGGGTGATGCGCTCCGCCGGGGCCTTGAACAGGTCTCCGGCGGCTAGCGGCGGTTCGGGATCATAGCCGATCAAAAGCTGAATGGCCTCGGCCACCGCCCGGCCGCAAAGCCGTTCGGCGATCAGGAAGGAGGCATCGAGGCCGGCGGCGGCCGTGGCCGCCGTGGTGATCGTGCCATCGGTCACGATGCGTTCGGGCTTGGTGCGCACGCCAAACCCGGCCAGCAGGTCAAGGGCCCGCCAATGGGTGGTCGCCTCGCGGCCCTCCAGCACCCCGGCCCCGGCCAGGATCAGCGATCCGGTGGAGACCGACAACACCGCCCGGCTGGTTGGCACCACCTTGCGCAACCAAGCGCGGATCATCGGATCATGGGCCAGTTCATCGGCCCCCGCCCCGCCCGGCACCACCACCACATCGGGGGCGTTGACCTCGGTCAGGGCGTTATCGGCGTGCAGGGTCAGCGAGACCCCGCGCGAATGCACATTGCCGCGCTCGATACCCACCGTGCGCACCCGGGCGCGCGGCAGTTTGCCCAGCACATCGAAGGGACCGATCGCATCAAGCGGCGTCAGCCCGTCGTATAGCAGGATCGCGACATCCATCGCCTTCGTCCCGTTGGTTTGATCCACAAGTCGCAAACAGGGGGCGGCACACTTTCGAAAAACCGGGCTCGCCGGTGTCGCGCGCCGCGCCCCTTGAACGATCAGCCGAGAAGCTTGGCCAGGGCGCTGTCGATCGACAGTTCGTGGCGTTCGCCGGTGGCCCGTTCCTTCAACTCGACCATGCCCTTGGCCACGCCCTTGGGTCCGGCGATCACCTGCCAGGGCAGGCCGATCAGATCCATGGTGGCGAATTTGGCGCCGGCGCGGTCGTCGGTATCGTCAAACAGCACGTCCTTGCCGGCCGCGCGCAGACGGCCATAAAGATCGGCGCAGACGCCATCGGTGGCGGCGTCGCCGACCTTGAGGTTGATCACGCCGATATCGAAGGGGGCGACACCATCGGGCCAGATGATGCCGTTGTCATCGTGGCTGGCTTCGATGATGCCGGCGACCAGACGCGACACGCCGATGCCGTAAGACCCCATGAACACCGCTTGGCTCGAGCCATCGGGCGCGGTGACGGTGGCGCCCATCGGCGCCGAATATTTGGTGCCGAAATGGAAGATATGGCCGACCTCGATACCCCGGGCGCTGACCAGATCGCCTTCGGGCACGCCATGGTCGGGACGGTGCATCTCGTCGGTGGCGGCATAGAGGCTGGTCCAGGAATCGACCAGCGGCTGAAGGTCGGAGTCGTAATCGACATTCTCGGGGGCGGGCTTGTCGAGCAGGTCGCGATGGCAGAACACGGCGCTTTCGCCCGTATCGGCCAGGATGATGAATTCATGGCTGAGCTTGCCGCCGATCGGGCCGGTATCGGCCGCCATCGGGATCGCCTTCAGCCCCAGGCGGGCGAAGGTGCGCAGATAGGCCACGAACATCTTGTTGTAGGAGTGCCGGGCGCCCTCATAGGTCAGATCGAAGGAGTAATTGTCCTTCATCAGGAATTCGCGGCCGCGCATCACGCCAAAGCGCGGGCGCACCTCGTCGCGGAACTTCCACTGGATCTGATAGAGGTTCTGCGGCAGGGCGCGGTAGCTTTTGACATTCTTGCGGAAGACATCGGTCGCCACCTCTTCGTGGGTGGGGCCATAGAGCATGTCGCGCTCGTGGCGGTCGACGATGCGCAGCATTTCCTTGCCGTAATCGTCATAGCGCCCGCTTTCGCGCCACAGATCGGCCGACTGGATGGTCGGCATCAGGATTTCCTGGGCGCCGGTCGCATCCTGTTCCTCGCGCACCACCTGTTCGATCTTGCGCAGCACGCGCAGACCCAGCGGCAGCCAGTTATAGATGCCCGAGGCGTGCTGGCGGATCATGCCGGCGCGCAGCATCAGCCGATGGGAGACGATTTCCGCCTCGGAAGGGGTTTCCTTGAGGGTGGGCAGCAAAAAGCGGGACAGGCGCATGGTTGATTTCTATCCGAGAGGGGTCGTCACAAAAACGGCGGGGCGAAAGGAAGGCGCACTCTAGTCCTTGATCGTGCGGTTTCCAAGGCGCTCAAAGCATCAGCGGGAACGACCCCGCCCATGCTCGCGGCAGGCCTGGGCGATGACGGCGCCGGCGCCGTTGTCCAAGGGGCGGCCATTCATCATCGCCTGACCGGAGGCGACATCGTAATCAAGCCGGCCGATATAGATCGAGGGCGACTGAAAGGCGGCCGGCGGCGTCATCCCCGCCTGGGCGAAGGGATCGATGGCGATCTGGAACGAGAACCCCCGCTCCACCCCGCCGGTCAGGGCCGAATAATCCTCGAGATCGGCGCCGACCACCGGCCGGCCGTTGACATCGTGGCCCGCCTCATAGGCCACCCCCGGTTCGGGGTAATGGGCGGTTAGCCGCCGGCAGTCGCTCTCGGTGATATTGAGCACCTTGCGCAAGGGCGGCTCCTCCGGGCTGGGCCGGCTCGGGGTCAGCCAGGGGTTGGTCGGGTCCTGGGCCTGGGCGGGGAAAAACAATCCACCGCAAAGCAGCATTGCCAGGGCGAGGGCAAGACCTTGGAGCCAATCACCCCATCCTTCCGCATGTACAACCGCGCCACATTCGGTTGCGTTATTCATGTCACCTCCCCTTTGCTGGAAGCCGGGCGAACGACTACCCATTTTTTGAGCATGACACCCCGAATGACCATTTTGAAGGCGCCAATAAACCCGGGTTTCCGCCGTGATTACGCCGCAAATTTTGCGTGACACGGTCACCGCCTGTGCGTATGGTGCTAAACACTTTTGCAAAAAAGGGGGCCAATGTGAAACAGTGTTCATGTTCACTACGGCCTGGGTTTAGGGAGGCAACCGTCGTTTAACGACGGTGCGAGGCGAAGTCCCGACAAGAGCGAAAATGCTCGCCGGGCACACATCAGTACACCGGCATGCCGGTGTCAAGAACGTCGGGTCCCCCCTTTGGGGTGGACCGGATAGGGGTAACCGGTCCCGGGGACAGGATCCGGTTCATACCACGCTTCCCGGCCAAAGGCCGGGTATCGAGGCACGAGGGGCTGGGCGGGATCTTTCAAGAGACCCGCCCTTTCCTTATGGGCGACGGCACTGACGCCATAGTATGCCAACCAAACAGGCAAAAGTATGGTGATGCGCGGCGCCCCGCCGACCGCACCGGAAAAGGGCCATGGAAACCAACCGACTGCACTGAGGCCGCCTGATCGATCACATTCAGCTTGTGGTGCGCGATCTCCAGGCGAGCGAAAGCTTCTACCGGGCCATTCTGTCCGTGTTGGATATCCCGGTTCTCAGCACGGACAAGGGTTACTTCCTAGCCGATGAACTTCTCGTATCCTCGGCGGAAAGCCCGACGGCTTTGGGCGCGTTAACCGGGCGGCACCACTTGGCTTTTCAGGCCAAAGATCGCGGCACGGTGGATGCTTTCCACAGCGTCGCCTTGGCCAACGGCGGGCGCGACAATGGCGCTCCCGGCCTGCGGGCCTATCACCCGGGATACTATGCCGCTTTCGTCCTCGACCCCGATGGGAACAACATCGAGGCGGTTTATCAAGGCGAGGCACGGCGCAACACGCCCTCCGTCGTGATTGAATTCTAGAGCGAGAGGGGGCGAAGGCCATCCCATCCCCGTCGAATCCACTCCGAGCACGGGTAGAGACCTCGCAGACCTCCCTAAACCGTGGCGCTCCGCCTCATCTCGGCCAAGTGAAGGGCGACCGGACAATCGGGGCGGTGGGCGCCTTCCAGGATGCCAAGGCTCATCAGGAATTCATTGACCACCTCGGGGCCGGTGAAGCGGAAGGTCTTGCGAAACAGCTTGACCCATTGGCTTAGGTCCTGGGGTGGCTGGGCGGCGAGCCAAGCGGCGAACCCGCCGTGGCTGGCGCGCAGGGCCTGGATCTGGCGGGCGTTGGCGATCAGCGCCACCACCTTCAGCCGATTGCGGATGATGCGGGCATCGGCGAGCAGACGGGCGATATCGGCCTCGTCATAGGCGGCGACCCGGTCGACCTCGAAGCCGTCGAAGGCGTCGTTAATCCCCGGGCGGCGGCGCAAGATCAGTTCCCACGACAGCCCGGCCTGGAAGATCTCCAGGGCCAGACGTTCGAACAACACCCGTTCGTCGGTCTGCGGGAAGCCATATTCGGTATCATGATAGGGGCCGTGGAGGGGATGGCCCGGCGCGGCATCGCAATAGCCCGACATCTCCCCTCCCCGCTCCTTGTTTAGGCCAGCAAGGCCTCAGGCCTGTTCAAGAAGACTTCAGGCCTGCTCGAGTTCAACCAGCGTGCCGTTGAAGTCCTTGGGATGAAGGAACAGCACCGGCTTGCCATGGGCGCCAAGGCGCGGCTCGCCATCGCCAAGAACCCGCTTGCCCTCGGCCTTCATATGGTCGCGGGCGGCCAGGATATCCTCGACCTCGTAGCAGATGTGATGGATGCCGCCGGCGGGACTTTTGCTAAGGAAGGCGGCGATCGGCGAGGCCTCCCCCAGCGGATGGAGGAGTTCGATCTTGGTATTGGGCAGTTCCACGAAGACCACGGTCACGCCATGATCGGGCTGGGGCAGCGGCGCCGAAACGGTCGCCCCCAGCGCGTCACGATAAACGGCGCAGGCCGCCTCGAGATCGGGGACCGCGATGGCAACGTGATTAAGACGTCCGATCATGGTCTTGTGCTCTCCTCGACATCGGCAGCGGCGGACCCCCCGCCGGCAGCGGGGAGTATAACGCCTTCGCCGCTTTGCCTCATACCCGCAAAACGTGAATATCGGTCACCGGGCGGCGGTTCTGCCCCTGACGGAAGACCCGGCGCACCGCCAGCCGCACCGCCTCGGCCACGGCGGCGTCGTCCTTGCGGTCGGCGGGGCGGACGGCGTTGACGGCGCCGCGCACCCGGTTGGTCAGATCGGCGACCTCATCGGCGTCGTCTTCGGGGTCAAGCAGACCACGGGCGCTGATCTTGGGGGTTCCCAGCAGCTTGCCCTTGTCGTCGATCGCCAGCGAAACGGCGACGGAGCCGTTATAGCCCATGCGCTTGCGATCGCGGATGATCTCGCAATCGATCTGCAAAAGCCGATCGCCATCCAGCGCCAAACGGCCAAAGGGCACCTTGCCGACCACGGTGGGTTCCGCGCCGTCAAGGCGGACGACGGCGCCATTGGTGATCCGCACCACATGGGCGACGCCCAGATCGCGGGCGACATCGGCATGGTGATCAAGATGCAGGAACTCGCCGTGAACCGGCAGGGCGATGCTCGGACGCACCATGCCATACAGGCTGCGCACCTCTTCCGCGCCCGGGTGGCCCGAGACATGGACCATGGCGTCGCGCGAGGTGATGAGCTTGACGCCCATCTCGACCAACTGGTTTTGCAGCTGCAGGATCGAGCGCTCATTGCCGGGAATGACCCGGCTGGAGAAGATCACCACATCGCCGGCCGACAGGCTGACATAGGGGTGGCTACCGCTGGCGATACGCTTGAGCGCCGCCCGCGGTTCGCCCTGGCTGCCGGTGCAGATGTACACCACCTTGTCTCGCGGCAGCTTGGCCGCCTCCTCGTCGCCGAGGAAGGCCGGGCAGCCCTTGAGATAACCGCAGGTCCGCGCCGTCTCCATCATCCGCCACAGCGACCGCCCGACCAGGGCGACCTCGCGGCCATTGGCCTTGGCGGCCAGGGCGATGGTTTCCATGCGCGCGATGTTCGAGGCGAAGCAGCCAACGGCGATGCGGCCCTGGAAGCGGGCGAACAGATCGATCATCGAGCGCCGGACATCGCCTTCGGAAGCGGAATGGCCTTCGGTGAAGATATTGGTGCTGTCGCCGACCATGGCCAGCACGCCCTCGTCGCCCAGGCGCCGCAAGGCCGCCTCGTCGGCCGGCGGGCCGACCAGCGGCTCGGGATCGAACTTCCAATCGGCGGTGTGCAGCACCGTTCCGGCCGTGGTGCGGATCGCCAGATGGTTGGGTTCGGGGATCGAATGGGTGGTGGTGATCATCTCGATATCGAAGGGGCCGACGGTGAAGCGGCCGCCCAGCGGAATCTCGATCAATTTCACGTCGGGCTCGATGCCCTCCTCGCGCAGCTTGTGGCGCAGGAACTCGGCGGTAAAGGGCGTGGCGTAGACCGGGCATTCCAGATAGGGCCACAGATAGGCCACGGCGCCGACGTGGTCCTCATGGGCATGGGTCAGCACCAGGCCGACCAGATCGCCCTTGCGTTCCTCGATGAACGACGGATCGGGCAGGATGATGTCGACGCCCGGGGTGGTTTCGTTGCCGAAGGTCACCCCAAGGTCGACCATCAGCCATTTACCCTGATGAGCATAGAGATTGAGGTTCATCCCGATCTCGCCGGCGCCGCCCAAAGGCACGAAATAAAGGGCGTTTTTTTCGAAACGGGGCGGCACGGGCGGGGAATTGTCAGCCATAGGTGGGGAAGGTCCGATCGGTCTACTGAGAGAAAAGGGGCCGGATGCGGCCAGTGAAAGTCAGTCCGGCTGGTTACGCCGGTGAATGATGAGTAGGCCGCGCAGGGTCAAATCGTCATCGATGGTCTGGATGGCGTCGGTGGCTTCGGCGAATAGCGGCGCCAGCCCCCCGGTGGCGATGACCCGCATCGGCGCGCCGAACTCCTCCGATATACGTTTGACCAGTCCCTCGATCAAGCCGACGTAGCCCAGATAGATCCCCGACTTCATCGCCGGGATCGTGGCCTTGCCGATGACCGTGCGCGGACGGCCGATCGCCACGCGGGGAAGCTGTGCCGAGGCCATATGCAGGGCCTCCAGCGACAGATTCACACCCGGGGCGATGGCCCCACCACAATAATTGCCCTCTTCATCTACCACATCGAAGGTCGTCGCCGTGCCAAAATCGATGACGATCAACGGTCCGCGATAGGTTTCATGGGCGGCAACGGCGTTGACCAGCCGGTCGGCGCCGACCTCGTCGGGGCGTTCGAGCAGGATTCCGATGCCGAGATCGACGTCGGGCTCGCCCACCACCATCGGCGGGCTATGGAAATAGCGGTGACAGAGCATGCGCAGATTGAACACGGTGGCGGGGACGACCGAGGCGATGATGGTGGCATCGATATCGCCCTGGGAAAGCCCCTCAAGCGTCATCAACTGCAACAGCCATACGCCCATCTCGTCGGCGGTGCGATTGGCGTTGGTCGCCGCCCGCCATTCGCCGCGCTTGGCATCGCCGTCATAGACGGCGAAAACCGTATTGGTGTTGCCCGAATCAATCGCCAGAAGCATGATTGTCCTTTGTTCCAGAGCAAACCCTCAAGCGATCCAAAAGCGATCGCAACGACGATTTGCTTCATTCTCAATCTCTTAAAGCGGCCTTGGCCGATCCGATTTCACCGAAACCGCTCTTACGCGGTCGATTGCAAAGAACAGCCCTCGGAACCGCCGTGACGGCCGGGGAAAAAAACGTCACCGGCCGAGATCCGCCGCACCCGCCCGGAAGGCTCTTCGAGCAGAAGATGACCCTCGGCGTCCAGCCCCTGGAAGATCCCGGGCAGGCGCGTTTCCTCGCTCAAGCGGACCTCGATCGGGAATCCGATCCCCAAGGCCCGGGCGATCCAGGCGGCGCGGATGCCGGCGAAGCCTTCGGCCTGCCAGCGCGCCAGCCAGTGATCAAGCCGGGCGGCGATGGCGCCCAGCATGTCCTCGACCGTGACGGCACAGCCGAGATCGGCCAGGGCCAGGGCGGGAAACAGCGCACCGGTCACCGGCGCGGTGATGATATTGACGCCGATGCCCAGCACCAGCCAGGGATTGCCGCCCTCGCCCTCCTCGATCAGTTCCAGCAGCATCCCGGAGATCTTGCCGCCGTGACAGACGATGTCATTGGGCCATTTGCAGCGCGGATCGGCCAGCGGACACAGCCGCTCGACCGCCTCGGCCAAGGCCACCGCCGCGACGAACGACAGCTGGGCGCATTGGCCGACCGGCTTGGGCGCGCGCAGCAGATAGGAATGATAGAGATTGCCCGGCGGGCTATGCCACACTCGGGCCTGACGCCCCCGGCCGCCGCTTTGCTCCCCCGCCCAAACGACGGTGCGGTCAAGAGCGGCCAGATCCTTGGCCGCGGCGCCGCCAAACAGGGTGCGGGCCGTAAGATTGGTGCTTTCGACGACGGGCAGCGCCATCAGGCGCCACCCGTCGGGGAGGGATACGGCGGACGGATCCAAGACGGACCGATCAGCGGGCGGAGGCGAAGGTCAGCGCCTCGGCCGCCGCCTGGGCGCCATCGACCACCACGGACGGCGCCAGGAAGAACAAGGCGACCACGGCGGCGGTGCCGATCAAGATCACCTTCATCGTCGTGCCCGAAAGCGCATCCAGCGGTTCGGTCGCCTCATCGAAATACATCAGCTTGATGATGCGCAGATAGTAGAAGGCGGCCACCACGCTCGACAGAACGCCGATCACCGCCAGGGCGAACAGGCCGGAATTCACCGCCGCCATGAAGACATAGAACTTGCCGAAGAAACCGGCCAAAGGCGGTACGCCGGCCATCGAGAACATGAAGACGGCCATGGCGGCGGCCATCATCGGATGCTGCTTGGACAGACCGGCCAGATCGTTGATGCCTTCGACCGCCCGCCCCTTCTGGCGCATCGCCAGGATGACGGTGAAGGTGCCGACGTTCATGAACAGATAGATCGCCAGATAGACCAGAACGCCGCGAACGCCCTCGGTGGTGCCGGCGGCGATGCCGATCAGGGCATAGCCGACGTGACCGATCGAGCTATAGGCCATCAGCCGCTTGATATTGGTCTGGACGATGGCGGCGAAGCCGCCGAGCAGCATCGACAGGATGGAGATCAGGATGATCACCTGCTGCCACTGGTCGGCATAGGCGGCGAAGGGCCCCATCATCACCCGGGCGAACAGGGTCAGGGCGGCGATCTTGGGGGCGACGGCGAAGAAGGCGGTCACCGGGGTCGGCGCGCCCTCATAGACATCGGGCGCCCACATATGGAAGGGCACGGCCGAGACCTTGAAGGCGAGACCGGCGATGATGAAGACGATGCCGATCAGCAACCCGGTCGAAATGCCGCCCTCGGCGGCCGCCACCTGGGCCAGACCGTCGAAGCGGGTGGTGCCGGCGAAGCCGTAAACCAGCGACATGCCATAGAGCAGCAGGCCCGAGGCCAGGGCGCCAAGGACGAAATACTTAAGGCCGGCCTCGGTGGATTTCAGATTGTCGCGCTGATAGGCGGCGATCACGTAAAGCGCCAGCGACTGAAGCTCCAACCCCATGTAAAGGGCGATCAGATCGTTGGCCGAGATCATCATCATCATGCCGATGGTGGCGAACAGCACCAGAATCGGGAACTCGAAGCGCCCCTCGTTCTCGCGCTTGAGCCACACCATCGACAGCAGCAGGGTCAGCACCGCGCCGAGCAGGGTCAGCGCCTTGGCATAGCGGGCGAAGCCGTCATCGATGAACAGCCCGCCAAAGGCCAGTTGCGGCGTTTCCGGCGCCGCCCCCAGGCCGACCACGGCCAAAGCCATCAACAGGCCGTAAACCGCCAGCAGCCCCACCAGACCGGTGCTGTCGGTTTTACGGAACACCCCGACCATCAAAAGAACCAGACCAAGGACGGCCAGCAGGATTTCCGGCAGGGCGGGCCCAAGGATCAGTGATTGGAACGTCATTGCGACTACCCCTTTGGCCTTTAGCGCTGGGCCAGCGACGCCGCCGCGTCGGGACCGGGGGTCCCGGCGGCGGTGAGCGCTGTCTCGTAGGTGGAAACGAGGTCGGCGACCGAGGTGTGCATGAAGTCGAGGAAGGTCGAGGGATAGACCCCCATCCACAAGACCAGAACCAGCAGCGGGGCGAAGATCGCCACCTCGCGGCGGTTAAGATCGAGAAGGCCCTTGAGGTCCTCCTTCTCCAGCTTGCCGAAGATCACCCGGCGATAGAGATAGAGCATATAGGCCGCGCCCAGGATCACCCCGGTGGCGATGAACAGCGCGACCCAAGTGCTGATTTGGAAAACGCCCATCATGATCAGGAATTCGCCGATGAAGCCGCCGGTGCCGGGCAGGCCGATTGACGCCATCATGAAGACCATGAAGACCAGGGCGTAGCGCGGCATGTTCTTGGCCAGACCGCCGTAGCGGCTGATCTCGCGGGTATGCAGGCGGTCATAGACGACGCCGACGCAGAGGAACAAAGCCCCCGAAACCACGCCGTGGGACAGCATCTGATAGAGCGCGCCTTCCACCGACATCTGATTGACGGCGAAGATGCCGGCGGTGACGAAAGCCATATGGGCGATCGACGAATAGGCGATCAGCTTCTTCATGTCCTCCTGCACCAGGGCGACCAGCGAGGTGTAGATCACGCCGATGACCGAAAGCGCGAAGATGAAGGGCGCGAAATCGGCCGAGGCCAGGGGCAGCATGGGAATGGAGAAGCGCAGGAAGCCATAGGCGCCCATTTTCAGCAAGACGCCGGCCAGGATCACCGATCCCGCCGTCGGCGCCTCGACGTGGGCGTCGGGCAGCCAGGTATGGACCGGCCACATCGGCACCTTGACGGCGAAGCTGGCGAACATCGCCAGCCACAACCAGGTTTGCATCGCCGCCGGGAAGCCGTGGCTCATCAGCGTCGGAATGTCGGTGGTGCCGGCCTCGATGTACATGGCGAGCATCGCCACCATCATCAGCACCGAGCCGGCCAGGGTATAGAGGAAGAACTTGAACGAGGCATAGACCCGCCGACCGCCACCCCAGATGCCGATGATCAGGAACATCGGGATCAGCACGCCTTCGAAGAAAACGTAGAAGACGACGAAATCAAGGGCGCAGAACATGCCAACCATCATCGTTTCAAGAACGAGGAAGGCGACCATGTATTCCTTGACCCGCTTGGTGATCGACGTCCACGAGGCGAGGATGCACAGCGGGGTGAGGAAGGTGGAGAGCAGGACGAACAGCACCGAAATGCCATCCACCCCCATCTGGTAATTGATGCCGTAATCGGGCAGCCACGACACTTTCTCGACGAACTGGAAGCCGCTCTGTGCCGGATCGAAGCCGAACCAGAGCCCCAGCGAGACCAGGAAAGTGAAGCCCGTGGTCAGCAGCGCCACGTTACGGGCATTGCGGGCCACCACCGCCTCCTCGCCCTTCACCGTCAAGATGAAGACCGCGCCGACAAGCGGCAGGAAGGTGATGATCGAAAGCAACGGAAGGGCGTTCATCACGGCCTCTTTCAGTGGGCGGAGGTGACCATGACCCAGGTGACGACCCCGGCAATGCCGGTGATCATCGCGAAGGCATAGTGGTAAAGATAGCCGGTCTGCATCCTGCCGAACCACCGGGCCAGCGACCGGGTGGCCGAGGCCACGCCGTCGGGGCCGACACCGTCGATGATGGCGCCGTCACCGTCCTTCCAGAAGCCGCGCCCAAGCAGGAAGGCGGGCTTGATGAAGATGCGGTCGTAAAGTTCGTCGAAATACCACTTGTTGAGCAGGAAGCGGTAAAGCCCGGGGGCCGAGGCGGCCAGTTTGGCCGGCAGTTTCGGCCGCACACCGTAGAGGAACACGCCCAGGCCGACGCCCAGCGCCGTCACCACCAGGGGCAACAGCTTCACCCAGCCCGGAACGTCGTGGGCGTGGTGGGTGACATCCTCGGCGCTCTGGGCGATCGCCGTCCCCCAGAAGGCGAAGCGTCCGTCGCCGATGAAGGCGTCGGCGCCCAGCCCTCCGGCGACCACCGCGCCGATCGCCAGAACGATCAGCGGCAGGGTCATCACCCGCGGGCTTTCGTGGACATGGGCCATCACATGCTCATCGGCCCGCGGCGCCCCATGGAAGGTCATGATGATCAGGCGGGTCGAATAAAACGCCGTCAGGGTCGCCGCCAGAATGCCCAGCCAGAAGGCATAGGCCCCCGCCCCGCCATGGGCGGCATAGGCGACCTCAAGGATCATGTCCTTGGAGAAGAAGCCGGCGAAGGGCGGCACGCCCATCAGGGCCAGCGAGCCGATCCACATCAAGGCGTAGGTCAGCGGCACCATCCGCCAGATGCCGCCCATGCGGCGCATGTCCTGTTCGTCGGACATGGCGTGGATGACCGAGCCGGCGCCAAGGAACAGCAGCGCCTTGAAGAAGGCGTGGGTCATCAGATGGAAGATGCCCGCGCCGAAGGCGCCAACACCAAGCGCGAAGAACATATAGCCAAGCTGCGAGCAGGTCGAATAGGCGATCACCCGCTTGATGTCGTTCTGAACGCAGCCGACGGTGGCGGCGAAGATCGCCGTCGAGGCGCCGACGATGGTGACCACGGTCATCGCCGTATCCGACAGCACGAACAGCGGCGACATCCGCGCTACCATGAAGACGCCGGCGGTGACCATGGTCGCGGCGTGGATCAGCGCCGAAACCGGGGTCGGACCCTCCATGGCGTCGGGCAGCCAAGTATGCAGGCCAAGCTGGGCCGATTTGCCCATGGCACCGATGAACAGCAGCAGGCACAAGATGGTCATGGCGTGCCATTCGATGCCGAAGAAGGTCACGACATCATTGGCATGCTGGGCGGCGCCGGCGAAAATGGCGTCGAGGCCGACGGTGCCGAAAACGAAGAAGACGCCGAAGATGCCCAGGGTGAAGCCGAAATCGCCGACACGGTTGACGACGAAAGCCTTGATCGCCGCCGCGTTGGCGCTGGGTTTCTCGTACCAGAAACCGATCAGCAGATAAGAGGCGAGCCCGACGCCCTCCCAACCGAAGAACATCTGCACCAGATTATCGGCGGTCACCAGCATCAGCATGAAGAAGGTGAACAGCGACAGATAGGCCATGAAGCGCGGCACGCTGGCGTCATGGTGCATGTAGCCCACGGAATAGATGTGGACCATGAACGAGATCGTCGTCACCACCATCAGCATCACCGCCGACAGGGTATCGATTTTCAAGGCCCAGTCGAAGTGCAGGTCACCGGAGATCACCCAGGTGAACAAGGTGACGGTGGTATTGTTGCCGCCAAGGGCGGTATCGAAAAAGATGAACCAGCTGAACAGGGCGGAAATCGCCATTCCCAGGCAGGTCAGGCGCTGAGCCCCCTTGTCGCCAAGCGCCCGGCCGAAGAAGCCGGTGGCGATGGCGGTCAGAAGCGGCAGGAAGACGGCGAGAAAATACAGCATTGCCCCGTCACCCCTTCATCTGATTGATGTCTTCGACCTCGATCGAGCCGCGGTTCCGGAAGAAGACCACGACGATCGCCAAACCGATGCCCGCCTCGGCGGCGGCGACGGTCAGGATGAACATGGAGAAGATCTGCCCCACCATGTCCTGCAAATAGGTCGAGAAGGCCACCATGTTGATGTTGACGGCGAGCAGCATCAGCTCGACGGACATCAGAATCGTCACCACGTTCTTGCGGTTGGCGAAGATCCCGAACACGCCCAGCGTGAACAGGATCGCCGCGACGGTAAGATAGTGGGCGAGCGTGATTTCCATCACGAAATCCCCCTGCCGGTAGGCACTTTGTTGAGCTTGAGCGTGCGTTCTTTACGCCGGGCGATCTGATCGGCGACATTCTGGCGCTTGACCAAGGGATTGGCGCGGTGGGTCAGCATGATCGACCCGATCATCGCCACCAGCAGCACCAGACCGGCGGCCTGGAACAAATAGATGTAATCCGTATAGAGCACCTGACCGATCGCCTGGGTATTGGTCAAGGCCGCCGGATCGACCATCGGCACCCGACGCAGGCCCATGGCGTCGGGCGCCATCGCCCAGCCCCCCGCCAGCACGGCGATCTCGGCCAGCAGCACCACGCCCATCGCCGCCCCCAGCGGCATATAGCTGAGGAAGCCCTCGCGCAGGCGCAGGTAATTGATATCGAGCATCATGACGACGAAGAGGAACAGCACCGCCACGGCGCCGACATAGACGACGACGACGACCATGGCGACGAACTCCGCCCCCATCAGCAAGAACAATCCCGCCGAATTGACGAAGGTCAGTATCAGCCACAGCACCGAATGCACGGGGTTCCTGGAGATGACGACCATGAAGGCCGAAGCCACCATGATGGCGGCGAGCATGTAGAAGATCAGGGCCTGTATGATCATTCGTCCCCCCTCACGGCCAGACTGGGAGCGCTGGCTTGCGTGCGGCTTATCGTTTGAGTTCCCGAAAAACCGGCCCCCGAAGCGGGGAGCCGCACCATGGTTGGTTCACCACCGCGCCGCCAAGATCAGCGGTAGGCGGCGTCCTTGCGCAGGCGCAAGGCCAGTTCGGGCTCCCAGCGATCGCCGTTCGCCAGCAACTTCGCCTTGTTGTACAGAAGTTCCTCGCGGGTTTCCGCCGCGAACTCGAAATTCGGTCCCTCGACGATGGCATCGACCGGACAGGCCTCCTCGCAGAAGCCGCAGTAGATGCATTTGGTCATGTCGATGTCATAGCGGGTGGTCCGCCGGCTGCCATCCGTGCGCGGTTCGGCTTCGATGGTGATCGCCTGGGCCGGGCAGATCGCCTCGCACAGCTTGCAGGCGATACAGCGTTCCTCGCCATTGGCATAGCGCCGCAGGGCATGCTCGCCGCGAAACCGCGGCGACAGATAGCCCTTTTCGAAGGGGTAATTGATGGTCACCTTCGGCTTCAACATGTAGCGGAAGGTCAAGGCCATGCCGGAGACCAGCTCCCAGAGCGTCAGGGAGCGGAGCGTGCGGACGATGGAGGTCATCGGTGCGGAACTCCTAGGGTTACCGGGGAAGCATGTCGAAAGTGACCAGGAACCCGGCCGTCAGCACCACCCAGATCAACGAACCGGGCAGGAAGACCTTCCACCCCAGGCGCATCAGCTGATCGTAGCGGTAGCGCGGGAAGGTGGCGCGAACCCACAGGAAGACGAACAGGATCAGGGCGATCTTGAGGAAGAACCAGATAATCCCCGGGATCCAGTTGAACGGCGCGATATCGACCGGCGGCAACCAGCCACCCAGGAACAAGATGGCGGTGATGCCGCTCATCAGGATCATGTTGCCGTATTCGCCCAGGAAGAACAGGGCGAAGGGCATGGCCGAATATTCGACGTTATAGCCCGAAACCAGTTCGGCTTCCGCTTCGGGAAGGTCGAAGGGGGCGCGGTTGGTCTCGGCCAGGATCGACACCAGGAACATCACGAACATCGGGAAGTGGGGAATGAAGTACCACACCCCCTGGCGCTGGGCCTCGACGATATCGGACAGGTTCATCGATCCCGCCGACAAGATGACGGCGATGATGATCAGCCCCATCGCCACTTCATAAGACACCATCTGCGCCGCCGAGCGCAGACCGCCCAAGAAGGCGTATTTCGAGTTCGACGCCCAGCCGGCCATGATGATGCCATAGACGCCCAGCCCCGAGACGGCGAACAGGTAGAGCACGCCGACATTGATATCGGCGACCACCCAGCCGGCGTCGAACGGGATCACCGCCCAGGCGATCAAAGCCAGAATGAAGGTCATCAGCGGCGCGATGATGAACACCGCGCGGTTGGCCCCGGTGGGGATGATGGTTTCCTTGAGGAACAGCTTGACGCCATCGGCCAGCGGCTGGAGCAGGCCGAAGGGGCCGACGACATTGGGCCCCTTGCGCATTTGCATGGCGCCGATGACCTTGCGCTCGGCATAGGTCAAATAGGCGATGGCGCCCAGCATCGGCAAGATGATGGCCAGACACTGCAGAACGATGATGATCGCGGGCCAGAGATAGCCCCCCCAGAAGTCAGCCATCGGTTCCCGTCCGCTTCAAAGAGCCATTGAGGAAGACCCGCGTGCATTCGGCCATGGTCGGCGACGCTCGGCTGATCGGGCAGGTCATATAGTAATTGGCGATGGGGGAACGCGAAACGCCGCCGCCCAAAGCCCCCGGGGCGCCAAAGGCGGTCCACGGCGCCGGCTTCACCTCGCCGGGGCGGGCGAACAGCGGGTTGAGGGCGTTCATCCGCGCCCGAACCGCCTCCAGGCTGTCAAACGGCAGGGTCTTGCCCAAAACCGCCGACAAGGCGCGCACGATCGCCCAGTCCTCCTTGGCCTCGCCGGGCGGGAATACCGCGCGACGGGTGCGCTGAACGCGGCCCTCGGTATTGACGTAGGTGGCGTCTTTTTCCGTATAGGCGCTGCCGGGCAAGATGACATCGGCGCGCTGGGCCCCGGCATCGCCGTGGTGGCCCTGATAGATGACGAAGGCCTTGCCCAGGGCCGTGGTGTCGATCTCGTCGGCGCCCAGCAGATAGAGCACTTCGATCGCCCCCGAGCCGCAGCCCTCGAGGATGGCGGCGGTATCGCGCCCGCCAGCCCCGGGAACGAAGCCAAGGTCAAGACCGCCGACGCGGGCGGCGGCGGTATGCAGAACGTTAAAGCCGTTCCAGCCCTCGCCGTCCACGGCGCCGACCGCCTCGGCCAAGGCGCGCGCGGCGGCGAGAACGGCCGCGCCATCGGCCCCGGTCAAAGCCCCCTGGCCGACGATCACCATCGGCCGCTTGGCGTCCTTGAGCCGCTGGGCGAAGGCATGACCGCCTTCGATCAAGCCGGTCAGAACGCCAAGATCCTCGCCAAGCTCCGTCACCGGATAGGTCAGATCGCGCGGTGCGCCGATGCGACCGACCGGGAAGCCGCCCATCAGCGAACGCTTGCGGATGCGGGCGTTGATGATCGGGGCTTCCCAGCGGATATCCGAGCCGATGATCAGCAGGGCGTCGGCGCTCTCGATCCCGGCGATGGTGGTGTTGAACAGATAGCCCGCGCGCGCCGTCGGATCGAGCTTGGCCCCATCCTGGCGACAATCGAGGTGGGGCGAGCCAAGGGCGGCCATCAAATCTTTGAGCGCCGTCATCGCCTCGACATCGGCCTGATCGCCGGCCAGGGCGGCGATGCGCCCGCCGTCAACCCCGGCCAGCCGTTCGGCGATGGCGGCGAAGGCCTCGTCCCAGCGCGCCGCCACCAGCTTGCCGTCCCGCCGGACATAGGGGGTGTCCAGGCGCTGATAGCGCAAACCGTCAACGGCGTGGCGCGATTTGTCGGCCAGCCATTCCTCGTTCACCGCCTCGTTGAGGCGGGGCAGAACGCGCATCACCTGACCGCTGCGGGTATCGATACGGATATTGCTGCCCACCGCATCGAGCACGTCGATGCTTTCGGTCTTGCGCAGTTCCCAGGGCCGGGCGAGGAAGGCATAGGGCGCGCTGGTCAGGGCGCCGACCGGGCACAGATCCACGACATTGCCCGACAATTCGCTGGCGATGGCGCTTTCCAGATAGCTGGTGATCTCGGCGTGTTCGCCCCGGCCGACCATGCCGAGCTCGGGAACGCCGGCCACCTCGGTGGCGAAGCGCACGCAGCGCGTACAATGGATGCAGCGGGTCATCGCCGTTTTGATCAGCGGACCCAGATACTTCTCGGTCACCGCCCGCTTGGGCTCAAGATAGCGCGAATGATCCGACCCGAAGGTCATCGCCTGATCTTGCAGATCGCATTCGCCGCCCTGATCGCAGATCGGGCAATCCAAAGGATGGTTGATCAGCAGGAATTCCATCACCCCGCGACGGGCCTTGCGGGCCATCTCGGAATCGGTGCGGACCTCCATGCCCTCGGCGACGGGCATGGCGCAGGATGCGGCCGGCTTGGGCGGTCCGGGCTTCACCTCGACCAGACACATGCGACAGTTACCGGCGATCGAAAGGCGCTCGTGATAACAAAAGCGCGGGATTTCGATACCGATGCTTTCGGCCGCCTGCAAGATCGTGGTGCCGGCGGGGACCTCCACCGCGATGCCGTCGATCGTCAGCTTGGGCATGGTTTGCTTCACCCCCTGGAAGGTCTATTCGGCGGCGACGGACCGGCCGCCGCGCTTCTCGATGATGCGGCGTTCGATCTCGGGTCGGAAATGACGGATCAACCCCTGGATCGGCCAGGCGGCGGCATCCCCCAGGGCGCAGATGGTATGCCCCTCGATCTGGCGGGTCACCTGCTCAAGCACGTCGATCTCCTCGATCGCCGCGTCGCCATTGACCAAGCGGGTCATCACCCGCGACAGCCAGCCCGTTCCCTCGCGGCACGGCGTGCACTGGCCGCAGCTTTCATGGGTATAGAACGCCGACAGCCGGGCGATGGCGCGGACGATGTCGGTCGATTTGTCCATGACCATCACCGCCGCCGTGCCCAGACCGGATTTCACCGCCTTCAGGCTGTCGAAATCCATCAAGACATCGTCGCACAACTCGCGCGGCAGCACCGGCACCGAGGCACCGCCGGGGATGACGCCCAGCAGATTGTCCCAGCCGCCGCGCACCCCGCCGGCGTGCTTGTCGATCAGCTCGCGCAAGGGGATGCCCATTTCCTCTTCGACATTGCACGGCTTGTTGACATGGCCGGAAATGCAAAAGACCTTGGTTCCCGTATTGTTCTCGCGGCCCAACCCGGCGAACCAGGCGCCGCCCCGGCGCAGGATGGTGGGGGCGACGGCGATGCTTTCGACGTTGTTGACCGTGGTCGGGCAGCCATAAAGGCCGACACCGGCGGGAAATGGCGGCTTGAGGCGCGGCTGGCCCTTCTTGCCCTCCAGCGACTGGATCAGGGCGGTTTCCTCGCCGCAGATATAGGCGCCGGCGCCGCGATGGACATAAACCTCCATGTCCCAGCCCGAGCCGCAGGCGTTGGGGCCAAGCAGCCCGGCCTCGCGGGCCTCGGCGATGGCGAATTCCAGATGCTCGGCCTCGCGGAAGAATTCGCCGCGGATATAGATATAGGCGACATGGGCGCCCATGGCGAAACCGGCGATCAGGCAGCCTTCGATCAGCTTATGCGGATCAAAGCGCATCATGTCGCGGTCTTTGCAGGTGCCGGGCTCGCCCTCGTCGGCATTGACCACCAGATAATGCGGCCGCTCGCCGATATCCTTGGGCATGAACGACCATTTGAGACCGGTGGGGAAGCCGGCGCCGCCACGGCCCCGCAACCCCGAGGCCTTCATTTCATTGATGATGCCATCGCGGCCCTTGGCGAGGATGGCGCCGGTGCCATCCCAATCGCCGCGCTTGCGCGCCCCGGCCAGACGCCAGTCCTGAAAGCCGTAGAGGTTGGTGAAGATGCGGTCCTTATCGTTCAGCATCACACGCTCCCCCCGGCCTTATCGGCGGTACAGAAACTTTTCAGGGTCGTCGGCCCACCCTCGGGGCAAGCCCCCTGGCGACCCGATTGCGAGCCCGGCGTCACCGGCTCGCCGACCTTGAGCTTGCGCACCAGTTCGCGCACGCTCTCATAGGTCAGGTCTTCATAGTAATCATCGCCGATCTGGAGCATGGGAGCGTTGACGCAGGCGCCCAGGCATTCCGCCTCGGCCAGCGAGAACAGCCCGTCATCGGTCTCGCCGCCAACCTCGATGCCCAGTTCGTCGCGCACGGCGCGCAGGATCTCGTCGGATCCGCGCAGCCAGCACGGCAGATTGGTGCAGACCTCGATGTGGTGGCGGCCCTTCGGCGACAGCTTGTACATGGTATAGAAGGTGGCGACCTCGAGCACCCGCATGCGCGGCGTTCCGGTTAAACGGCCGACCTCTTCGATGGCGGCGTGGCTGACCCAGCCCTGCTGACGCTGGGCGAGATCGAGCAACGGCAAAACGCCGCTTCTTTCCCGGCCCTTGGGATATTTGGCCAAGATGGCCTGGGCCTTTTCCAGGTTCTCGGGGGTGAACGCGAAGGTCGCCGGCTGCTCGCCGGCAGCGCCGTTGCCGCTCATCGATCGATTTCTCCAAACACCACGTCGATGGACCCGATGTTGGCCACCACGTCGGCCAGCATATGGCCCCGGCTCATCAAATCGAGACCCTGCAGATGGACATAGCCCGGCGAGCGGATCTTGCAGCGATAGGGCCGGTTGGTGCCATCGGACACCAGATAGACGCCGAATTCGCCGGTGGCGGCCTCGACCGCCGTATAGGTCTCGCCCTCGGGCACCTTGAAGCCTTCGGTAAACAGCTTGAAGTGATGGATCAAGGCTTCCATCGACGACTTCATCTCGCCGCGCGACGGCGGCGTGACCTTGTGATCGACCGCCTTGACCGGACCATCGGGCATCTTCTCGATGCATTGGCGCATGATGCGGATGCTTTGGCGCTGCTCGGCCATGCGCACCAGATAGCGGTCATAGCAATCGCCGTTGGCGCCCGTCGGGATATCGAAATCCATGGCGGCATAGGCGTCATAGGGCTGGGATTTGCGCAGGTCCCAGGGCACGCCGCAGCCGCGCAACACCGGCCCGGTGAAGCCCCAATCCAGGGCCTGCTGGGCCGTCACCTTGCCGATATCGACGGTGCGCTGCTTGAAGATGCGGTTTTCATCAAGCAGATGCTCGACGTCGTCGAGGTATTTGGGGAAGCTGTCGCAGAATTTCAGGATGTCTTCGAGCAGATCGGGCGGCACATCGCGGGCGACGCCGCCGGGGCGGAACCACGCCGCATGCATGCGCGCCCCCGAGGCGCGCTCGGAAAACTCCAGCAGATGCTCGCGTTCCTCGAAGCCATAGAGCAGCGGCGTCATCGCCCCGATGTCGAGCGCCATCGAGGTGGTGTTCATGATGTGATTGATCAGCCGCGTCACCTCGTTGAACAAGGTGCGCAGATACTGGGCCCTGGGCGGCACGGTGATGCCCAGCAGCTTTTCGACGGCGAGCACATAGGCGTGCTCCTGGTTCATCGGACAGGCGTAATCGAGGCGATCGAAATAGGGCAAGGCCTGGAGATAGGTCTTGTATTCGATCAGCTTCTCGGTGCCCCGGTGCAACAGGCCGATATGGGGATCGGCGCGCTCGATCACCTCGCCCGACAGCTCGAGCACCAGGCGCAGCACGCCATGGGCGGCCGGATGCTGGGGGCCGAAGTTCAGGGTATAGGATTTGATCTCGGTCTGGGCCATCACGCGTTCCCCTCGGCCTTCTCGTCGCCGGGCAGCACCCGCCGGATCTGGCGGTCCATCCCCTCCCAGGGGCTGAGGAAATCGAAGGTGCGGAAATCCTGGCTCAGGCGCACGGGCTCGTAGACCACCCGCTTGAGCTCCTCGTCGTAGCGCACCTCTTTATAGCCGGTCAGCGGGAAGTCCTTGCGCTGGGCATGGCCCTCAAAGCCGTAGTCCGACAACAGCCGCCGCAGGTCGGGATGCTCGGAAAAGAAGATCCCGTACATGTCCCAGGCTTCGCGCTCGAACCAATTAGCCGAGGAGAACACCCGGGTCACCGACGGAACGGGGGTGTCCTCGCTTGCCGAGATCTTCACCCGGATCCGCTGATTATGGTGCATCGACAGCATGTTATAGACCACCTCGAACCGCTCTTCGCGGCTGGGGTAGTCGACGCCGGCGATATCGACCAGCTGACTGAAGCGACAGGCGCTGTCATCGCGCAGGAACGTCAGGACCTTGGCGATCGATGGCCGCTGGGCGATCACCTGAAGCTCGTCCTTGGCCATCTCGACGCGGACCACGTCGGTCGGCAGGGCGGCTTCGATGCGGGCCCCAAGTTCCTTGAGGCTCTCGACCCGTTCTTCGAAAACACTCGTCATTCCGCGCCGTTCCCCACTCTAAGGCGTTGCCGACCGGTCACCGGTAAAGCGCGCCGGTCCGCTTGATCTTCTTTTGCAGCTGCAACACCCCGTACAGCAGGGCCTCCGAGGTCGGCGGGCAGCCCGGCACATAGATGTCGACCGGCACGATGCGGTCGCAGCCGCGCACCACCGAATAGGAGTAGTGATAATAGCCGCCGCCATTGGCGCAACTGCCCATCGAGATCACCCAGCGCGGCTCCGCCATCTGGTCGTAAACCTTGCGCAGCGCCGGGGCCATCTTGTTCGTCAGGGTGCCGGCGACAATCATCACGTCGGACTGGCGCGGACTGGGCCGGAAAACCGTGCCGAAGCGGTCAAGATCATAGCGGGCGCAGGCGCAATGGATCATTTCCAGGGCGCAGCAGGCGAGCCCGAAGGTCATCGGCCATAGCGATCCGGCGCGCGCCCAGTTGACCAGACTGTCGACATTGGACAGAACGAAGCCCTTTTCCTCGATCTCGCGGGCGACCTGACCAAGGATCAGATCCTGATCGGGGCCCGGCGGCACCGGCGCCCCGCCCCGCGGAACGATCACGGGCGTGCTCACTCCCATTCCAAAGCTCCCTTCTTCCATTCGTAGACGAAGCCCACGGTCAGCACGCCAAGAAACACGACCATCGACCAGAAGCCGAAGACGCCGATCGCGCCCAGGCTGACCGCCCAGGGGAACAGGAAGGCGACTTCCAGATCGAAGATGATGAACAAAATGGCGACCAGATAGAACCGCACCTGAAACTTGGAGCGGGCGTCATCAAAGGCCTCGAACCCGCATTCGTAAGCGGAGTCTTTCTCGCTGTCGGGATTCTGCCGCACGACAAGATAGGACGTGCCGATGGCGGCGACGGCGACCAGCGTGGCGATGCCGATGAAGATCAGGATCGGCAGGTATTCGAGGAGCAGGTCCTGCATGCGTTTCGCTCCTGAAAGAACTGAAGGGGTCAGGAAGGCTTCCGGTTGCCGAAAGTGCCCGAACCAACGCCAGGGATGGCGGTCATGTAGCCCACGCTTCATCGCCAAGTCAAGTCGCCTGCCCAAGCATACCCCGGTTCCAGAGCGATGCGCAGGGTTTTGACACCCCCGGCGATCCGCCCCGCGCCGGCGGGGGAGCCGATCTCGACCAACCGTCAGCCAAGATCCTTAAGATCCTGATTCCAAAAATAATTTACCGAAACGGCCACCGCCATCGCCCGGACCCCGAGCGGAAAAAGGCGGGCGACCGGCCCCTTGGGACCAGCCCGATACCCAAGGACCAAACAAGCTTAGCGTCTTTTGCGCGGAGATGGATAATGAATCCTTAATGCTGTATCTTTTTTGCTAAGAACCCGCCCCCCCGGATCTCGCCGCGCCGACGGGATGCCGATGGATCGGCAACAAGGACAGGGTTGGCTGGCAAACCCGTAAGTCTTCGTCAAGAAACGCCCCGATCCCTTCACAGCGGGTCGGGGACAGCCAAGATCATTTTGAGGGGATCGACCTTGAGCCGTGACGAAAGACCGCGAACTGTCCCTCGCCGCTTAAGACAGGGCTGGATTCGGGCGAAAAATGGAATGCTTCCAAATACAATACATCGCCAAGGTCTCTGTCTGGAAGCGGCCCGTCTCCTGGCGGGTCCTTGCGTCTATCCGCCAGGACGATGACCGGTCGGCTCCGACTCGCGGGCTTGAAATGCCCGGCCAAGGCAGGCACAGTTTTAGGAAGCGAAAAAGGCCGCCCGTCGCGTTCTAGCGGCGCAGGACAAGGCGCCGGGTAAGCCGGTAGAGACTTAAAGGGAGGAAATAACTGGTGAGGATATTTCGCGTCGCCATCGCCCAACCATCGCCGGAGACTCCGGTCCAACCGGCCTGCCCTCCCCTTGGGGACTCCGGTGCCCCGGGCGCCGCCGGGCCGACCTCGGAAACCCTGACCGCCCTGATCAACGATGTGCTGCACCGGGTGGAAACCCTGTCGATCGATCTCGCCGATGTCGCCGGCGATATCGACACCATCGCCCGCTTCGTCAAACGCCAGGAGGAGTTGTTCTCCCACCTCGTCGTCCTGGCCCAGGATGTCCAAGGCGCCATCGACCGGATCGACAACGCCGGGCAATCGACCAACGCGGTCACCAAGGACGCCTCGGACAGCATGCGGCGCTCGGGGGAGGCCATTCGCGCCGCCATCGAGAACATCGAAGGCTTGACCCGCGCCGTCAGCGGCATCGCCGGTCGGCTGTCCACGGTCGAACAATCCCTTGACGGCGTCAACCAATCCTCGGCGATCATCCGTACCGTCGCCCAGCAGACCAATCTTCTGGCGCTGAACGCCACCATCGAAGCCGCCCATGCCGGCGATGCCGGGCGGGGCTTCGCCATCGTCGCCAAGGAGGTGAAAACCCTGGCCGGCCAGTCCCAGGGGGCGGCCACCGGCATCCAGAAGACGGTCAATTCCCTTAGCTCGAGCCTCGGCGAACTGATCGAGACTAGCGGCACGATCGTCGCCAACGCCCAGGAGGCCAACAATGGCATCGCCGTGATCAACGAGGCGGTCTCGGGCTTCAGCGGCTCGATTTCCATCGTTGACCGCCATGTCGACGAAATCGCCGGCGCCACCGCCACCACCAAGGACCGCTGCGCCGATATCGTCCGCGAAATCCATCAGGCGGCCGAAGGCGTTTCGGCGACCAGCCGCAATCTGGCCAGCGCCGACCAGCGGGTCTCGTCGATCGTGAGCGTGGGCGAGGCGCTGATCGCCACCATCTTGGAAAGCGGCGTCGAAACCCCCGATACCCCCTTCATCGCCGCCGTGCGCGACGCGGCCGAACAGGTGGCCGCGGCGCTTGAAGGCGCCATCGATCGCGGCCAGATCAGCTTGGCCGCGCTGTTTAGCGAGGTCTATACCCCGATCCCCGGCAGCGACCCCGCCCAGGTCACCACCGCCTTCACCGATCTGGTCGACCGGCTGTTTCCACCGATCCAAGAGCCTTTGTTGACCCTCAACGAAAAGGTGGTGTTCTGCGCCGCCGTCGATCGCAATGGCTATCTGCCCACCCACAACCAAAAGTTCTCAAAGCCCCAGGGCCCCGATCCGGTCTGGAACAACGCCAACAGCCGCAATCGCCGCATCTTCAATGACCGCACCGGTTTGGCCGCCGGGCGCAATACCCGGCCCTTTCTGGTCCAAACCTACCGCCGCGACATGGGCGGCGGCTCCTTCATCATGATGAAGGACGCCAGCGCGCCGATCTTCGTCAAGGGTCGCCATTGGGGGGGCTTTCGCATGGGCTATCGCCTGTAAGCCGGCTTTCGAGGCGGGTTTATGAAAAAACCCGGCGCCGCCCTCCAAGGCCGCGCCGGGTTTTTCTATCTGGTGGGCGGTGACGGGTTCGAACCGCCGACCCTCTGGGTGTAAACCAGATGCTCTCCCAGCTGAGCTAACCGCCCGCAGACCACGCGATCGCCGATCGCGTGGCGGTTCTAAACGAAAAGCTCCCCGCCGATCAACAGCGCAGATCCGATCTTTGCAAGAAAAAATCCCGGGAGACGGGATCGACCAAACGATCCCTCCCGCCTCCCACGAGATCTAGAGCGGCGAGCGGAAAAGCAAACACCGGCTTCCCGCGCCATGGCCACTCTAAAATAGTGACTCCAGATCAGCATTTCCGCGTTAAAGGGGGCTCCTTTAACGCGGTTTGATCCAGGGGATTTGCCCTAAAAGGCAAAGGCCCTCAAGCGTTCACCGCATCCTTCAGGCCCTTGCCGGGCTTGAACTTCGGCTGCTTGGACGCCGGGATGGCGATGGTTTCGCCGGTGCGGGGATTGCGACCCTCGGTGGCGGCCCGCTTGGTCACGGCAAAGGTTCCGAACCCGACGAGGCGAACCTCTTGATCGTCCTTCAGGGCGCCGGTGATTGCGTCAAAGACCCCGTCGACGGCCTTCGCGGCATCGGCCTTGGAAAGGCCGGCGCTATCGGCGACGGCGGCAATCAGATCATTCTTATTCACGGGACAACCCCCTTTTTGCGTTAATAGGCCAGTGCGATAATCTGAAAAGAACCAGCCGTTTGGATGGGTGCGGAGTCTAGAAGCGGGAAACCATCCCGTCAATCGCCCAAACAGCAAAAATCCTTGGTTTGCGCCAGTTTCAGGGCGTCTAGCGGTACTATAAAACCACCCAAAAAGGTTCCTGGCGAAGCATTCGACGGTTTCAACCGACCAAGCGCGCCAAGCCCCCCAAAGTTCGGGGCCCGCCGCTTGCGTGGCGGGCCCCTGACCCCCGAAATCAATTCAAGGAAAGTCCCTATCCCAATAGGAGGATGGGGATTTAGATCAAATCCTTTGCGGTAAGGGACGATCCCTTGGGCGCGGGATGATCTTAATGGGTAACGACGTCGCCCTCCGCCGGAGCCTCGGCCGCCTTCGACTTCAGCCGGGCTTCCTCAGCCTCATCGGGCGAGATCCATTCGATCGGCGTCAGCTTACGCACCAGGGCCAATTCCAGAACCTCATCGGCATGCCCGACCGGAATGATGGTCAGGCCGCGTTTGACGTTATCGGGAATCTCGGCCAGATCCTTTTCGTTATCCTTGGGGATCAGAACCGTCTTGATGCCGCCGCGCAAGGCCGCCAGCAGCTTTTCCTTCAAGCCGCCGATCGGCAGAACCCGCCCGCGCAGGGTGATCTCGCCGGTCATGGCGATGTCCTTGCGCACGGCGATGCCGGTCATCGCCGAAACGATCGAGGTGCACATGGCGACACCGGCCGAGGGGCCGTCCTTCGGGGTGGCCCCTTCGGGAACGTGAACGTGGATGTCGCCCTTCTCGAATTGGGTCGGCTTGATGCCATAGGTCACGGCGCGCGAGCGGACGAACGAGCGGGCCGCCTGAACGGATTCCTTCATCACGTCGCCAAGCTGGCCGGTCAGGGTGACCTGACCCTTACCCGGCATCATCACCGCCTCGATCGACAGCAATTCGCCGCCGACCTCGGTCCAGGCTAGACCGGTGGTCACCCCCACCAGATCCTCGCGCTCGGCCTCGCCATAACGGTATTTGCGAACGCCCGAGTATTTTTCGAGATTGGCGCGGGTCACCTTGACCCCGACCTTGGCGCCCTTGCGCAGCAGGATTTCCTTGGTCGCCTTACGGGTCAGATTGGCCAGTTCGCGTTCCAAGCTGCGCACGCCGGCTTCCCGGGTGTAATAGCGGATCAGGTCGCGCAGGGCGTCGTCGGAAATCGACCATTCGCCGCGACGCAAGCCATTGGCCTTCACCTGCTTGTCGATCAGGTGGCGCTTGGCGATTTCGATCTTCTCGTCCTCGGTATAGCCCGAGAGGCGAATGATCTCCATGCGGTCAAGCAGCGGCTGGGGCATGCGCAGCGAATTGGCCGTGGTCATGAACATCACGTCCGAGAGGTCATAATCAACCTCGAGGTAGTGATCATTGAAGGTGTTGTTCTGTTCGGGGTCGAGCACCTCGAGCAGGGCCGAGGACGGATCGCCGCGCCAGTCGTTGCCCAGCTTGTCGATCTCGTCGAGCAGGAAGAACGGGTTGGACGACTTGGCCTTGCGCATCCCCTGAATGATCTTGCCGGGCATCGAGCCGATATAGGTGCGCCGGTGGCCACGGATCTCGGACTCGTCGCGCACGCCGCCCAGCGACACCCGCACGAAATTCCGCCCCGTCGCCCGGGCGATCGACTTGCCAAGCGAGGTCTTGCCGACGCCCGGCGGACCGACGAGGCAGAGGATCGGCCCCTTGATCTTCTGGGTGCGCAGCTGAACGGCCAGATATTCAAGGATGCGGTCCTTGACCTTATCAAGGCCGTAGTGATCGGTGTTGAGAACGTTATGGGCGATCTTCAGGTCCTTCTTGACCCGGGTGCGCTTCTGCCAGGGAATGGCCAGCATCCAGTCAAGGTAGTTGCGCACCACCGTGGCCTCGGCCGACATCGGGCTCATGTTGCGCAGCTTCTTCAGCTCGCCCAGGGCCTTTTCCTTGGCCTCCTTGGTCAGCTTGGTCTCGGCGATGCGGTCTTCCAGCTCTTGAAGCTCGTCGCGGCCGTCCTCGCCCTCGCCCAGCTCCTTCTGAATGGCCTTGAGCTGCTCGTTCAGATAGTACTCGCGCTGGGTCTTCTCCATCTGGCGCTTCACGCGGTTGCGGATCTTCTTTTCCACCTGGAGCACGCCGATTTCGGACTCCATGAAGGAATAGACCCGCTCCAGCCGCTCGGCGATCGTCTCGATCTCAAGCAGTTCCTGCTTGTCGGCGATCTTGAGCACCAGATGCGACGCCACCGTATCGGCCAGTTTGGCCGCGTCCTCGATCTGGTTGATCGAGACCAGAACCTCGGGCGGAATCTTCTTGTTGAGCTTGATGTACTGTTCGAACTGGTTGATCACCGAGCGGCCCAGCGCCTCGATCTCCTGGTGATCGCCCTCGTCGTCGGCCAGGATCGTCGCCTCGGCCTCGAAGAAGTCCTCGCGCGCGGTATAGGCGCCGATGCGGGCGCGATGGCTGCCCTCGACCAGGACCTTCACCGTGCCGTCGGGCAGGCGCAGCAACTGAAGCACGGTGCTGACGGTGCCGACCGTATAGATATCGTCGGGACCGGGGTCGTCTTGCGTGGCGTTCTTCTGCGCGACAAGCAGGATCTGCTTGTCCTCGCGCATCACGTCTTCAAGGGCGCGCACGGATTTCTCGCGCCCTACGAACAGCGGCACGATCATATGCGGGAAGACGACGATATCCCGCAGCGGCAGGACGGGAAAGACTTGTGTGGGAATAGCGTTCACCGGCCTTCCTTTCTGGTTCGCGGACGGCCGCCCGATGGTCAGGCGCGGCGCGTCGGGAGCGGTCGACCAAGCCCCGGTCGGGCGGGCCGTTGGTCAGCACCCGAGGACCTTCAAAGGACAATGGCCACCTAAGGCCTTAAGCTGGGGCTATTTCAAAGAAGCGTCAAGGGGATCCAAGCACACCATCGGTGCCGTGACGGAAGGATCGACGCCCGCCGCCCCCAAGACTGAAACCACCGCGCGAAAGGAGTTGAGACTAACGACCCTGGGCCCGAAGCGCACCGGTGATCCATTTCGATCACCGGGCCGCCGATCACCGGCGCCGGCCTTGGCACGGCGATCTGGCGTGACCGCCGGGCAAAATCGAACACCGGGGCGAAGAGCCCTTTGCCCCGGTGGCTGATATCAGGCGCTGGCGCCGTCGGCCGAGGTGCGCTGGTCGGAATAGATGAACAAAGGCTTGGCCCGGCCTTCGACCACCTCCTTGTTGACCACCACCTCCTCGACGCCTTCCATGCCCGGCAGATCGAACATGGTGTCAAGCAAGATGCCCTCCATGATCGAGCGCAGGCCGCGGGCGCCGGTCTTGCGGGCGATGGCCTTCAGCGCGATGCAGCGCAGCGCGTCTTCCTTGAAGGAAAGCTGGGTGCTCTCCATCTCGAACAGGCGCTGATACTGCTTGACCAGGGCGTTCTTAGGCGTGGTCAAGATATCGACCAGGGCGTCTTCGTCCAGATCGTCCAGGGTCGCCAGAACCGGCAGACGGCCGACGAATTCGGGGATCAGGCCGTATTTCAGCAGATCCTCGGGCTCGACGGCGCGCAGAACCTCGCCGGTGCGCCGGGCTTCGGGATCGCGGACATCGGCGCCAAAGCCGATCGACGACCCCTTGCCCCGCGCCGAGATGATGCGATCAAGGCCGGCGAAGGCGCCGCCGCAGATGAACAAGATATTGGTGGTGTCGACCTGCAGGAATTCCTGCTGGGGATGCTTGCGCCCGCCCTGGGGCGGCACCGAGGCGACGGTGCCCTCCATGATCTTGAGCAGGGCCTGCTGCACGCCCTCGCCCGACACGTCGCGGGTGATCGACGGGTTGTCGGACTTGCGGCTGATCTTGTCGATCTCGTCGATATAGACGATGCCGCGCTGGGCGCGTTCGACGTTGTAATCCGAGGCCTGAAGCAGCTTGAGGATGATGTTCTCCACATCCTCGCCGACATAGCCGGCCTCGGTCAGCGTCGTGGCGTCGGCCATGGTGAAGGGCACGTCGAGAATGCGCGCCAGGGTCTGGGCGAGCAGGGTCTTGCCGCAACCGGTCGGACCGATCAGCAAGATGTTCGACTTCGCCAGTTCCACGTCGCTGTTCTTGCCGGCCTGGGACAGCCGTTTGTAGTGATTGTGGACGGCGACGGACAGCACCTTTTTGGCGTGCTGCTGGCCGATCACATAATCATCGAGAACCTTGAGGATGTCCTTAGGCGAGGGAACCCCGTCGCGGGACTTCACCAGACTGGTCTTGTGCTCCTCGCGGATGATGTCCATGCACAGTTCGACGCATTCGTCGCAGATGAACACCGTCGGTCCGGCGATGAGCTTACGGACCTCATGCTGGCTCTTTCCGCAGAATGAGCAGTAGAGGGTGTTCTTCGAATCACCGCCTGAAGACTTCGACATCTCGAAAGCACTCCTTCGTCGTCCACGACAGACCCGCGGGCCAGGGTGTCCACCTGACCGTCCGTTCCGCCGGGAGCCCAGGTTCCCCGTCCAGTGGACCAGACCCGGTCATTCATCCGTAGTATGTTAGCCGGTCCCGCAAGCTCCACACAATGCCAAAACGGCCCCGGCGACCGATCGTTTCCGGGAAGGATCGATCCCGCCCCGGTCCGCCGATCGCCCTGTCCCCACTGGGACCCGCGATGGGCGCTTTTGGCCTTGTCGGCATCGCGCAACGCGTGCGCCGGCATTGACCCCGGCCAAGAGACCGCCCTTTGGCCGGGCCGGGGAAGCGGACCTTGGCCCCCTTCCCCTTTAAAGTCCCGTCGCTTAGCTTGAAGACTTGGTGTCGCCGTCGTCGGACAGCGCACGGCGTTCGATGACGGAATCGGTCAGACCAAAGGCGCGGGATTCCTCGGCCGTCATGTAATTATCGCGATCCATGGCCCGTTCGATGGTTTCGAGCGGCTGACCGGTATGCTTGACATAGATACGGTTCAGCCTTTCGCGCAAGGCCAGGATTTCGCGGGCCTGGATCTCGATATCGGCCGCCTGTCCCTGGAAGCCGCCGGAGGGCTGGTGAATCATGATCCGGGCATTGGGGGTGGCGTAGCGCTTACCCGCCTCGCCGGCGCAGAGCAGCAGCGAGCCCATCGACGCCGCCTGACCGATGCACACGGTCGAAACCGGGCTGCGGATGTATTGCATGGTGTCATAGATCGCCATGCCGCTGGTCACCACGCCCCCGGGCGAGTTGATGTAGAACGAAATATCCTTCGACGGATTTTCCGACTCAAGGAACAGCAACTGGGCGCAGATCAGGCTGGCGACGCCATCATGGACCTGCCCGGTCAGGAAAATGATCCGCTCCTTGAGCAGGCGCGAATAAATGTCATAGGACCGCTCGCCCCGGTTGGTCTGCTCCACCACCATGGGGACAAGGGTATTATTGAATACGTCGATCGGATCACGGTCGATCATGGCCAGGTCTCACTATCCCTAGGCAAGCGGATTGGGTGGCCGGAACGGCCGGCGGAGAGAGGGGCCGGGGAGCACTCATCCACGCTCCCGGGATCTGCCGAGGAAACAGAGGCGAAAATTCCGGGAGGCGGGCAAGAAAACGGGGCCCGGTCCATACATAGGACCTGGGCCCCGTCTCTGTCCAGAGGCCGGAGGCGACGAAGGGCTTTAAGCCTTCTCGCCCGCGGGCGGCTTAGGCGGTCGGCGTGGCGTCCTCGTCGGGATCCTTCATCAGATCCTCGACGCTGACCGGCTTGTCGGTGACGGTGGCCAGAGCCAGGATATGGGCGCAGACCTTGTCCTCGAAGACCGGGGCGCGGAGATTGTCCATCGCCTGCTGGTTGTTGCGGTAGTAGTTGATCACCGCGGCCTCCTGGCCGGGGAAGCGACGCAACTCGCGCATCAGGGCCTTGTTGAGGTCCTCCTGGGCGACGGTGACCTGGGCGCGCTGACCGACATCGGCGAGCAACAGACCCAGACGCACCCGGCGCTCGGCGATCTTGCGGTAATCGGCGCGCAGATCCTCGTCGCTTTTGGCGGCGTCTTCCTCGTCAAGCTGGCCATCGGTCTTGGCCTTCTCGATCTGGGCCCAGATCCCCTCGAACTCGGCGTCCACCAGGGTCTGGGGAACGGGGAAGTCGTGGCCATCGGCCAGGGCGTCGAGCAGCTTGCGCTTGAGCTTGGTCTTGGAGACCTCGTCAAGCTCGCCCTGAAGGTCGGCCTTGACCGCCTCGCGCAGGGCCTCGGCGCTCTCCTTGCCAAAGGCCTTGGCCAGATCGTCGTCCAGTTCGGGAACGACCGCCTGCTTGACCTCTTTGACCGTGACGTCGAAGACGGTTTCCTTGCCGGCCAGATGGGCGGCGGGATAATCCTCGGGGAAGCTCACGGTCACGGTGCGGGCCTCGCCGGCCGTCGCCCCGATCAGCTGGTCTTCGAAGCCGGGAATGAACGAATTCGATCCCAGTTCCAGATCATAGGCCTCGGCGCTGCCGCCTTCGAAGGCCTCGCCGTCAAGCTTGCCGATGAAATCGATGACCACCAGATCGCCACCGGCCGCGGCGCGACCATCGGTCACCGGCTCGTGGGTCTTGGACTGCTGACGCAGGGTTTCCAGCGCCTCTTCGATTTTCTCGGCGGCGACCTCGGCGACTTCCCGCTCCAGGGCGAGGGCCGAGAAATCGGTTTCGCCGATTTCGGGAAGCACTTCCAGGGCCAGGGTGAATTCGACGTCCTTGCCTTCCTCGACCTCGGAAATCAGGTCGATATCGGGCTGGGTCGCCGGCTTCAGCTCATGGCTGGTCATGACCTCGCGGATCGACTCCTGAACGGCCTTTTCCAGGACTTCGCCCAGGACGCTTTTGCCAAAACGCTGGCGCAGCATCGACATCGGGACCTTGCCGGGGCGGAAGCCGGGCAGGCGCATCTGACCCTTCAGCTCCTCCAGCCGCCGGGCGGACCGCTCGGCGATGTCGGCGGCCGGGATGACGATCTTGTATTCCCGCTTGAGGGACTCGTTGACGGTTTCGGTGACCTGCATCGGCTGTTCTCTAACGACCTTGCGAGTGGATAATCGGAAACCCGCCATCCGCTATATCGGGACAGCGGAGCGGGGCGGAAACGGGGCGCGCGAACGCGACGAATACCGTCGGGACAAGGCGACCCCTGGCGGTCTGAAAGCCTTGGGACATGGTGCGGGCGAAGGGATTTGAACCCCCACGGCCGAAGCCACTGGAACCTAAATCCAGCGTGTCTACCAGTTCCACCACGCCCGCCCGACGTCCCCGACGGCAAGCGCGGGTTATCCCACAGCAAACCGGCCCTGGCAAGGAAAAGGCTTGACACCCCTCCCCGCCAAACGGCCGGGCGACCCCTAGGCCTTGAGCAGAGTCTTCACCGTGCCGCTGACCGCGGCGACGGCATTGCCCTGATAGGCTTCGTGATTCTTCTCGATCTCGTCGAGCTTATAGAGATAGTTCACCATCATGCCCATCGACTGGCGCAGGCCGTTGGCCGACAAATCGCCGCGCCAATTGATGCGCTCGACGCGCGCCCCGTTGGTCAGATGGAAATGGGCGACCGGATCATAGGCCCGCTCAACGCCCTCGCCACTGCCCAGGCGGCGCTCGACCGCCAGATAGCGCGCGCGCAGGCGCATCAGGGGGCCCTTCACCGCCTCTTCCCCGCCCTCTTCGGTCAACCAACCGTCGGTTTCGATCAGGCGTTTGAGCGCCCCCTTGGCGCCGCGATCATCGACGGCGCGCAGGGCCTTGCGCTCGGCGCTCGACATCGGTCCGATATCCCCCTCGGCGAAGACCCCGTCGAGCCAGCGGCGGAAGCCGGGGATCGGCGACAGGGTCGAGAAGGTCTTGAGGCCGGGAAATTCACGGCGCAGGGTTTCAACCACCCGCTTGATCAGGAAATTGCCAAAACTGATCCCCGCCAGACCGCTTTGGGCGTTGGAGATCGAATAAAAGATCGCGGTGTCGGCCTGGGCCGGATCAAGCAGCGGCGCTTCAAGATCAAGCAGATCGCCGATGGTGCCCGAGATGCCGTTGACCAGGGCGACCTCGACGAAGATCAGCGGCTCGTGGGGCATTCGCGGATGGACGAAGGCGTAAAGCCGGCGGTCATGATCAAGGCGGTTTTTCAGGTCGTCCCAGCTTTGGATGGCGTGGACGGCCTCATAGGTGATGATCTTTTCCAGGAAGGAGGCCGACGACTCCCAGGTGATGCGTTCCAGATCAAGGAAGCCGACATCGAACCAAGCGGTCAGCAGATCGCGCAAATCCCGTTCCAGCGGCCGCAGTTCGGGATGGGTTTTGATGTGGGTCAGCAGTTCGCCGCGCAAATCGACCAGAAACTTCACCCCTTCGGGCAAGGCGTTGAACTGGGTGAGAAGAATGCGCCTGGGCGCCGTCAGCGTCCGCCCCAGCTCGGTCTCGGCCGCCAGGATGGCGCCCGTGTCGCCGCCCGACGAGGCCTCGATCAGGGCGCGGGCGGCGGCGATCACCGCCTGATGGTCGGTCGAGAACTCGCGGGCGAGAATGCCAAGAAAGCGGATGCGCCCCTCCTCGTTCAAGCTGAGATAGGCCCGCCCCAGCGAGGCGGCGCGGGCATGGGCGGACACCACGCCGCCCTTGCCCTCCAGGCAGGCGTTCAACTGTTGGCGGACAACGCCCATGTCATCGTCGTCCAACCCCGGTGACAGCGGCGGCATCGCCCCCGTGCCACGACCGCCGGCGATGTCGCGCCACAGGGCGGAAAGCCGCAGGAAGAACCCCGGATTGGCGGAAAGCGGATCGGTCATCATCGGTCACCTTTCAGACGGTTCGATCGGTGGGTCGGCGGTTCGGCGAGGGAGCGGAGCGGAGCGCGGCGAGGAGCGCGGGCAGGGCTTCGGGCAGATCCTCGGCGATCAGCCCCGGACCGGCGGCGCGGCCGGCGGCGCCATGCAGCCAAACCGCCGCCGCCGCCGCTTCGAAGCCGGGCAATCCCTGGGCCAGCAAGCCAAGCACCAGCCCGGCCAGAACATCGCCGCTGCCCGCCGTCGCCAGATCGGCCGGCGCGCCGACGCTGATCGCCGCCCGGCCATCGGCGGCGGCGATCACGGTATCGGGCCCCTTGAGCACCACCACGGCGCCACTGGCCCGCGCCGCCGCCCGCGCCCGCGCCAAGCGCCCGCGTTCCGGGGCGGCCTCCGCCCCCAAGGCGGCGGCGAACAGCGCCCTGAATTCTCCCTCGTGGGGCGTAAGAACACAATCATAACAAAGCGTTCTTGAAAACTCCTCAAGTTTCCCCGAAAGACTGGTCAGGGCATCGGCATCCAAAACCAGGGCGCGTCCGCCTTTGGCCAGCATCAACGCCAGGGCAGCGGTTTCGGCTCCGCGTCCATAGCCCGGCCCCAGCAAAAAGGCGTTGCGCCGGGGATCGTCCAGCAGGCGGGCGATCGGCCCCTCGCCCCCGATCCCCCAAACCATCGCCCCGGGTTGGTCAAGGGCGTAGATCAGCCGCGCTTCCTCGGCGCAGGCGATGGTCAGCAAGCCGGCGCCAACCCGCCGACAGGCCCGCGCCGCCAGCCGCGCCGCCCCGGTCATCCGGGCGCCGCCGATCACCACCGCGTGACCGCGGGCGAATTTATGGCCCTCGACCGCCGGGCGCGGCAAGGTCCACAGCCCCGGGCCATTGACGAAGGCGCGCGGTGGCGCGGCGTCTAGAACCGTTTCGGGAAGGCCGATATCGGCGATCACCAACTCGCCGATCCGCTCGCGCGCCGGAACCAGCAGATGACCGGGCTTGGGATGGAAGAAGGTGACCGTAAGGGCGCAAAAGGGCGCCGCACCCAAAATCCGTCCGCTGTCGCCATCGACGCCGCTTGGCACATCAACGCCGACGCAGGTCAGGCCAAGGGCGTTGATCCGCGCCACGGCCTCGGCCGCCGCCCCGGCCAAAGGCCGCGACAGCCCGGCGCCAAACAGGGCGTCTACCACCAGATCGCCGGGCCGCAAGTCCTCCGCCGTCATGGGGTCTACCCGCCCCCGCCACAGGTGGGCCATCCCCGCCGCGTCACCGCCCGGGGGCGGCGCCCCCTCAAGGGCCATCACCCGCACCGGCCAGCCGCGCGCCGCCAGAAGCCGGGCGATGACATAGCCATCGCCGCCGTTATTGCCGGGGCCACACAACACGCGGACCGGCCGCTTCGACCAGCGCGCGGCGATCTCGCGGACCACCGCCGCGCCGGCGGCCTCCATCAGGACAAGCCCCGGCCGGCCGGCGGCGGCCGCCGCCTGATCGGCCGCCGCCATCTCGGCAACGCCAAGCACCGGACGCGCCCGCCCCCCCAGCTCCCCGGGCAAGGGGAGAGCGCTTTGCCAAAACCTCGGCCCGGATTGCGTAAGCGGCATGGCTGGTCGGGCTCCTTCCCCCTTTCGGTCCACCCCGCGGACCGATACCCTTGATCTCATGTAGGATACCCCAAGGCCGAACGCGATGGTCGGCGCAAAGAGGAGACGGCGGCGGTGGATGTTCTTGTGCTGGGGGCGGGGTTGATCGGAACGACCTCGGCCCATTTCCTTGCCCGGGCTGGCCATGACGTAACGGTGATCGATCGTCAGCCCGGCCCCGGACTGGAAACCAGTTTCGCCAATGGCGGCCAGATCTCGGCCTGTCACACCCAACCCTGGGCCCATCCCGAAACGCCGCTGATGGCCCTGCGCTGGCTGGGGCGCGCCGATGCGCCGCTGGTGTTCGACTGGGCGCGCTGGGACCCGGCGCTCTGGGTTTGGGGCCTGCGCTTCCTAGCCAATTGCACGCTGTCGGCCTATGACCGCAATATGGAGCGCGCCGTCCGCGTCGCCCTTTATAGTCGGAGTGTTCTCAAAGAGTTACGGGCCGAAACCGGCTTGCGGTATGACGAACGCACGCGCGGCATCCTCAAGATCTATCGCGATCAGGGCGATTTCGACAAAGGCTTGCGGGCCATGGAGAAAACCGCGGCCTGGGGCCTGCGCCAAAGCGCCTGCCCGGCCGCGCGATGCCTGGAGCTGGAACCGGCCCTGGCGACCGGCGGCGTCCGGCTGGCCGGGGGGATTCTCGCCGCCGAGGACGAAAGCGGCGACGCCCATCTCTTCACCCAGGGTCTGGCCGCGCTCTCGGCGGCCAAAGGCGTGCGCTTTCTTGGCGAGACGACGATCACCGGGCTGCGCCTAGAGGGCCGACGGGTCGCCGAGGTGCTGACCAGCCGGGGTCCCTTGCGCGCCGATACCATCGTGCTGGCGGCGGGCAGTTTCTCGCCCGGCCTCGCCCGCACCATCGGCCTGCGCCTGCCGGTCTATCCGGCCAAGG
Source organism: Rhodospirillum rubrum ATCC 11170 (assembly GCF_000013085.1). Lineage (NCBI taxonomy): Bacteria > Pseudomonadati > Pseudomonadota > Alphaproteobacteria > Rhodospirillales > Rhodospirillaceae > Rhodospirillum > Rhodospirillum rubrum. The sequence goes on along the minus strand of NC_007643.1, from coordinate 1,821,767 downwards.
GCTATTCGATCACCCTTGATGTCGACGGGGCGGGGCAAGGGGCGCCCACCCTGTCGATCACCGATGAAGCCAGCAAGATGGTCTATTCGCGCCTGGGCCAGCGCCTGCGGGCGGCGGGCACCGCCGAACTGGCCGGCTGGAGCCTGACGCCCAACCCCGCCCGCGCCGCCCTCATCCGCCGCGAGGCGGCGAGGCTGTTCCCCAAGGCCGGCGATTACGCCCGGGCGCGGGACTGGTGCGGCCTGCGCCCGACCACCCCGGATTCCGTGCCGATCATCGGTAAGGCGCCGGGAATCGATAACCTTTTTCTCAATACCGGCCACGGCACCCTGGGCTGGACCATGGCCTGCGGCTCTGGCAAACTGATCGCCGATCTGATATCGGGACGGGCCACGGACATCGATACCACAGGACTCGGGCTAGACCGCTTCTAGCCGAGCCTATACACTGCGCCGACCTTTTCCCAGAAGGTCGCTTTTTTGTCATGCGGGTCCGGTTGTGGCCCCGCGCCGCAGTGGGCAGGAGCTATAAACGTCGATGACTTCACAGGAAGCCAAAACCATCGAAGGCCTCAAGGCCGACCTCGCCCGCCTTCGGGAAATCCTCAGCATCACGGAAGACAATCTGCGGGCCAGCCAGAACGAGGTGTTGCGCCTGTCGACCATCGACCCCCTGACCTCGGTGTTGAGCCGCCGTCATTTCATGGATATCGCCGATCAGGAAATTAGCCGGGCCCGTCGTTACAAGCGGCCGCTTGCCGTTCTCGCCATCGAACTCGATAACATCAAGGCGATCAACGAAGTCCACGGAACCGAGCGCGGCGATGCGGTATTGGTCGCGGTCGGCGCGGCCGTTCTGCGCAGCCTGCGCGCCACCGATTTCGTCGGCCGCACCGCCGGATCGGAATTCACCGTGATGCTGCCCGAAACCGAGCACGAGGGCTGCATGAGTCTGGCCGAACGTTTGGTCGCCGACCTTGCCCGCGCCGCCGCCGCCGAGGTTGGCAATACGACGCCCCTGCCCACGGTCAGCATCGGCGCCACCCATTTCGTTCGCGAAGACGTGATTTTCGATACGGTGGTTCAACGCGTCGATCAGGCGATGGAACGCGCCCATGCCGCCGGCGGCAACCGCACCCTTTATCTGGGGGCCAATCAGATTGAGGCCGAGTTCTGATCGGCGATCAGCCCCAAGACCGCTTCCGGCCGCCGCTTAAAGGGCCCCCACCGAAAGACCAAGATCGCCGCCCTCGGCGAACTCCGTCCCCAGCGCGGCCTTGTCATAAGGGCGCCCAGTCCCTGGGTTCAGACGATCGCTGATCGCCTCGGCGGTGGTCGGCCGGCCCAGGAAATATCCCTGCAGGGCATCGACGGCCAATTCGCCCAGCAGCCGCGCCTGATCGGCGGTTTCCACGCCTTCGGCCACGACGGCGCAGCCCAGTTCGTGGCCCAAGGCGACGATCGCGCCGATCAGCGCCTGCGAGCGCGCCTCGTCGGTCATCACCGAAACGAAGGCGCGGTCGATCTTGAGGGTATCGACGTGAAAGACGCTGAGATAACTCAGCGCCGAATAGCCGGTGCCGAAATCGTCGATGGCGATGCTGACCCCCATCGCCCGCAGGGCGTCGACCTGTTCCAGGATGGCCGGCGAGGGATCAAGCAACATGCGTTCGGTGATTTCGATTTCCAGCATGCGCGGATCCAGGTCATAGCGGGCGAGCATCCCGGCGACATGGTGATGCAGGCCGCCGGTGAACTGGCTGCTGGCGATATTGATCCCCAGGCGGAAGGCGCCGTCGCGGGGCGGATCAAGAGAGACCAGAAGCCGGGCCGCCTCTTCGATCACCCAGGCGCCGATGGCGCGGATCAGGCCGCTTTCCTCGGCGATCGGAATGAACTCGCTGGGGGGAACGCCGCCCAATTGGGGATGGGTCCAGCGCAACAGCGCCTCGGCCTTGATCATCGTGTGATCGGCGCAGGCGATGATGGGCTGAAGGGCCAGATAAAGGCTGCCATCGCTAACGGCGGTGCGCAGGCCGTTTTCGATCAGCATCCGCCGCCGCGCCGCCGCTTCGATATCGGGGGTGAAGAAATGCGCCGCGTCGCGGCCGCCACCCTTGGCCAGATACATCGCCGCATCGGCGTTGCGCATCAGGGCCTGGGCGGTGGTGCCATCGACCGGCCCCAGGCTGACGCCGATGCTGACCGAGACATAAACCTCGCGCCCATCGATGGTGAACGGCCGGCGGGCGACTTCAAGCAACCGCGACGCCAGCGCCGTCGCCTCGCTCTCCCAGCGCAGGCCCGGGGCGACCACCAGGAATTCATCGCCCCCCAAACGCCCCAGGGTATCCTGGGGCCGCAACACCGCCGCCAACCGCGAGGCCGCCTGTTTGAGCAGCACGTCGCCGGCCGCATGGCCCATGCTGTCGTTGATCTGCTTGAAGCGGTCGATATCCATGAACATCACGGCGACCCGCCGGTCATGGCGACGGGCGAGATCAAGGGCGGTGCTCACCCGGTCAAGCAGCAGTTGTCGATTGGGCAGGCCGGTCAGGGCATCGTAATTGGCCCGGTGGTAGAGCTCGCTTTCGATCGCCTTGCGTTCGGTGACGTCATCCTTGACGGCGACGAAATTGGTGATCTTGCCCCGGGCGTCGCGAATGGGCGAGATGCTGGCCATTTCCCAATAAAGCGTGCCGTCCTTGCGCCGGTTATGAAACTCGCCGCGCCATTCGCCGCCATTGGTGATGGTCTGCCACAGGGCGCGATAGGTTTCAGCCGGAACAAGGCCCGATTTCAGGATGCTCGGCCGCCGACCGATGGCCTCTTGCGCCGTATAGCCGCTGATCTTGGTGAAAGCCGGGTTGGCGTATTCGATACGGCCATCGGCATCGGTGATGACGATGCTGGCCGAGCTTTGCTCCACAGCGTGGGATAGCTTGATCACCGCCGCCTCGGACTCGCGCCGCGCGGTGATATCAACGAAGGTCACCATCGACAAGAGGGCGCCCGGCGCCCCCTCGGCGTCATCGCCATCAAGCAACCAGCCGAGCAGGCCGCCTCGGCGCCCCTCTTCGGCCAGGGTGTCGGCCACCGGGTTACATGACACCTCGACGGCGATGATCTTGCCCGAACGATGGCGGAAATGCCCGACGTCCAGAAAGGCGGCGCGGCGCTCGCGCACGGCGCGATTGAGCCGGCACTCCTCAAGCGGCACCGGATCGGGATCATCGGCGGAGCGGGCATGGAATAGCGCGTGGGCGCAAGCGCCGATCAGATCGTCTTGGGTATAGCCAAGAATGCGTCCGGCGGCGGCATTGGCCATGACGATGCGGTCGTCGCCATCAACCACATAAAAGCCTTCCGACATCGTATCGGTGATCGCCGCCAGATGACGGCACTGGCGATCGGCCCGCCGGCCGACCCGCCGGCCATGAACAAGGGCCAGCAGCAGACCGGCCGAGAGAAAAACGCAGAGCCCGGGAAAGACGACATCCGCAGCCATCCCGCGCCCTCACCCTGCGGCCGGATCGCCGCGACCGCCGTAGCGATCGACGGAGCGCTCCGGGGCATGCTGCCGGACTGGCCTCGTCGGTACCATCATCGTGGGTTCTCCCTTGCCTTTGAGCATAGGAGACGAACGGTCCTTTCGATAACGTTATTTTGGTATACCTTGCGGTCAAGCCCCTGTTTGGGTGAATGACGGCACGGGGTGATTGGGGGTATTGGTGGAACACCCCCTTCCCTTGCCGGAGAGTCCCCGATGGTGCCCCGCCTTGCCGATTCCGCCCTGCTCGCCCTGCTCGCCGAAGACACGCCCTTTGGCGATTTGACCACCGACAGCCTTGATATCGGCGCCCGCCCGGGGCGGCTCGTCATGCGGGCGCGGGCGCCGATGGTTCTATGCGGGGTTGAAGAGGCGGTCCGGCTGTGCCAGTTGACCGGCGCCGAGGCCCGCGCCCATCACGCCAGCGGCGATAGGATCGCCGCCGACACTGTCGTGCTGAGCGCCGAAGGATCGGCCGCCAGCCTGCATCTCGCCTGGAAGGTCGCCCAGACCTTGATGGAATACGCCTCGGGCATCGCCAGCGCCGCCCGGCTGATGGTCGACGCGGCGCGGGCGGAAAATCCCGCCGCGATGGTCGCGACAACGCGCAAGGCCTTTCCCGGCACCCGGGCTCTGGCCATGCGCGCCGCCCAGGCCGGCGGGGCGATCCCCCACCGCCTGGGCCTGTCGGAAACCCTGCTGGTCTTCGCCGAGCACCGGGCCTTCCTCGATCCCGGCGAACGGGCCGGCCATCTGGCCGCTTTGCGGGCGCGCTGCCCGGAAAGACGGTTGGTCGTCGAGGTTTGTGGGGACGAGGAAGCCCGCGCCGCCGCCCTGGCCGGGGCCGAGGTGCTTCAGTTGGAACGCTTCTCGCCCGCCGATGTCGCCGCCCTCGCCGCCTGGCTGGCCGCCACCCCGGCCGCCGCCGGGGTGACCCTGGCGGCGGCCGGCGGCGTGACGCCCGAAAACGCCGGGGCCTATGTGCGGGCCGGCGCCCGGGTTCTGGTCACCAGCGCCCCCTATTTCGCCAAGCCCAAGGACATCAAGGTGGTTATCGAAGCCCTGCCCGCCCTTTGAGGGCGTGGTTACTTCATCGACGGAAAGGCGAACTGCGCGCCCTCGCGCACCGTGCTCGAGGGCCAGCGCTGGCTGACGGTCTTGCGCCGGGTATAAAAGCGCACCCCATCGGGGCCGTAAGCGGCGAGATCGCCAAACAGCGAGCGCTTCCAGCCGCCGAAGCTGTGGGTCGCCACCGGCACGGGCAGCGGCACGTTGATGCCGACCATGCCGACCTTGACGTGATCGGCGAAATAGCGGGCCGCCTCGCCGTCGCGGGTGAACAGGCAGGTACCATTGCCGAATTCATGGGCGTCGATCAGCGCCATGCCGTCTTCCATGCTGGCGACCCGCACGACGCAGAGCACCGGCCCGAAGATCTCCTCGCGGTAGATGGTCATCGCCGGGGTGACGCGGTCGAACAGGCAGCCGCCCAGGAAGAAGCCCTGTTCATGGCCGGGGATCGACAGCCCCCGGCCATCGACCACCAGCTCCGCCCCCTCGGCCACGCCCTTTGCCACATAGCCCGCGACCTTATCGGCATGGGCGCGGCTGACCAGCGGCCCCATTTCGCATCCGGCCTCGGTGCCCGGCGCCACTTTCAGCCCGGCAAGCTGGGCCGCAAGCTTGGCGACCAGGGCGTCGGCCAATTGATCGCCGACGGCCAGCACCACCGAGATCGCCATGCAGCGCTCGCCGGCCGAGCCGAAGGCCGCCCCCATCAGGGCGTTCACCGTGAAATCGAGATCGGCATCGGCCAGCACCAGGGCGTGGTTCTTGGCCCCGCCCAGGGCCTGCACGCGTTTGCCATGCGCCGTGCCGGTGGCATAGACGTATTCGGCGATCGGCGTCGAGCCGACGAAGCCCACGGCTTGAACCCGGGGATCGGTCAGCAAGGTGTCAACCGCCTCCTTATCGCCATTGACCACATTGAACACCCCCGGCGGCACCCCGGCCCGCAGGGCGATTTCGGCCAACAGAAACGCCGCGCTGGGATCGCGCTCGGAAGGCTTAAGGACAAAGGTGTTGCCGCAGGCGATGGCCAGCGGGATCATCCACAGGGGCACCATGGCCGGGAAGTTAAACGGCGTGATGCCGGCGACCACCCCCAAGGGCTGGAACTCCGACCAGCAATCGATGCCCGGACCGGCATTGGCCGAGCGCTCGCCCTTGAGCAGATCGGCGATGCCGCAGGCGTAATCGACGTTCTCCATCCCCCGGCCAAGCTCGCCCCGGGCATCGTCCAGGGCCTTGCCATGCTCGGCGGTGATCAGGGCGCACAGCGCATCGGCGTTGTCTTCGAGAAGCTGGCGGAAGCGCACCATCACCCGGGCGCGTTTGGCCGGCGGCGTCGCCCGCCAAGCCGGAAAGGCGGCTTCGGCGGCGGCGATGGCGGCTTCAACGGTCGCCTTGGCGGCAAGTTCGACGCGGCCGATCACCGCGCCGCTCGCCGGGTTGACGATATCCTGGCAACGGCCGGCGGCCGGCGCGGTGGCGGCGCCGTTGATGAAATGAGTCACAAGGGTCATGAAAGCGATCCAAACCGGTCAGGCGACAGAGGAAACGGCATCGGCGACGGCGTTCATCAGGCCGTCGATCTGCGCGGGTTCGCTGAAGAACGGCAGGCCGAATTGCAGGCTGTCGCCGCCAAAGCGCACGTAATAGCCCGCCTCCCAACATTTGCGGCCGATCTCCAGGGGTCTTTTGGCCGGCTGACCGGGGGCGTTTTCGATCTGCACCGCCCCGGCCAAACCATAATTGCGGATATCGACGATGTGCTTGAGGCCGCGCAGGCCATGCAGGCTGTTTTCGAAATAGGGCGCCAGCGCCGCCGCCCGGGCGGCCAATTGGTCCTTTTCAAAGATCTCAAGCGCGGCGAGGCCGGCGGCGCAGGCCACCGGATGGGCCGAATAGGTATAGCCGTGGGGAAACTCCACCAGATGATCGGGGCCGGAGTTTTCCATGAAGGTCCGATAGATCTCGCCGCTGGCGACCACGGCGCCCATCGGCACCGCGCCGTTGGTCAGCCCCTTGGCGATGGTCATGATATCGGGAACCACGCCGAAGGCGTCGGCGCCGAAGGCCGCGCCCATGCGGCCAAAGCCGGTGATGACCTCGTCGAAAATCAGCAAGATGCCGTATTTGTCGCAGATGGCGCGCAGGCGTTGCAGATAGCCCTTGGGCGGCGGCAGTACCCCGGTCGATCCGGCCAAAGGTTCGACGATCACCGCGGCGATATTGGAGGCGTCATGGAGCGCCACCAGATCCTCCAGGGCATCGGCCAGCTCGGCGCCGGTCTCGGGACAGCCCTTGGTGAAGGCGTTTTCGGGCAGCATGGTATGGGGCAGATGATCGGCATCGATGCCGACGCCAAACAGCTTGCGATTGCCGCCGATGCCGCCAACGCCCAGACCGCCGAAGTTCACCCCGTGATAGCCCTTGGCCCGGCCGATCAGCTTGGTCCGCGCCGGCTCGCCCTTCAGCCGCCAATAGGCCCGCGCCATCTTCAGCGCCGTATCGACCGATTCCGACCCGGAATTGGTGAAAAAGACATGATCGAGCCCCTTCGGGGTCAGCGACGCCACCTTATTGGCTAGTTTGAACGAGCTGGGATGACCGAACTGGAAGGCCGGCGCGTAATCAAGCGCGGCGATCTGGGCGCTCACCGCCTCAATGATCTCGCGCCGCCCATGACCGGCGCCGCAGCACCACAGGCCCGACAGGCTGTCATAAAGCTTGCGGCCACGGGCATCGATGTAATGCACCCCCTCGGCGCCAACGACCATGCGCGGATTGGCCTTGAACTCGCGGTTGGCGGTAAACGGCATCCAATGGGCCTCAAGCTCGGCGCGGCTCAGGCCACCGGCCAGGGCCGGATCGAAATCGCTCATCAAGGCTATCCTCAAAAAAGGGGTCTTCCGCCGGAGTGGGCGCCAAAGGCCGGGGCGGCGCGGGATGGACAGCAGACTGCACGCGGGGATACCCTGGGTTAAATTCAGAGTTTTCAATCTTCACTCAAGGAAACGCTTACCTATGCCGCTCCCGTCCCGGCCGCCGCCGCCGCTTTCGGATATCGATATCCGCCTGCTCAAGGTTTTCCGCACCGTGGCCGAATGCGGCGGCTTCTCGGCGGCCGAGGTTGAATTGAACATCGGCCGGGCGGCGATCAGCCTGCATATGGCCGATCTGGAACGCCGGCTTGGCCTGCGGCTCTGTCGGCGCGGCCGCGCCGGTTTCCTGCTGACCGACGAGGGCAAACGGGTTCTTGACGCCACCTTGCGCCTGCTCGCCGCCCTGGAGAGCTTCCGCGCCGAAATCAACGCCCTGCATTCCAGTCTGCGCGGCGATCTGGCCATCGGCATCACCGATAATCTGGTGACCCTGCCGCGCATGCGGGTGACCGACGCCCTGCGCGCCCTCAAGCACCGCGCCCCCGAGGTGCGGGTGAGCATTCGCATGATCCCGCCCAACGAGATCGAGCGCGGCGTGCTTGACGGCCGGCTTCAGGTCGGGGTGGTGCCGCGCGGACGGCGCCTGCCCGGGCTGAGCGAGGTCGCGCTCTATGACGAGGACTCGCGGTTGTTTTGCGGCGAGGGGCATCCGTTGTTCGCCCTGCCCGAGGCGGCGGTCTCGGCCGCCCAGGTGGCGGCGGCCGATGCGGTCGCCCCGACTCTGGAGCGCCACGGCGCCGCCGAAACCCTGCACCGCGGCCTGAAGGTCACCGCCACCGCCACCGACCGCGAAGGCGTAGCCTTTCTGGTGCTGACGGGATGCTACCTTGGCTTTCTTCCCACCCATTACGCCCGCCAGTGGGTCGAACGCGGGGTCATGCGCGCGCTTTTGCCCCAAACCCATCACTACAGCGTGGAATTCGTCGCCATAACCCGCAAGGGTGGCCACCCCAATCTGGTATTGGAAACCTTTCTCGGCTTGCTTTTTGGCGAGGGATCCGCGCCGTAAGCGGCCTCTTATGCATGAAATTGCATCAGTGGATTGACAGACGCCCGAAAGCGAAGCACTTTTTCATAGGCTCTTGCTGGCCGAGGCGTCTACTTTGAGGCGAGCCCCGGGGATCTCTCCCGGTGGTTCGTCGTGTTCCTATTTTTCACCGAAGCAGGATCGTTCCATGAAAATCAGCGCTCGCAACCAGCTTTCCGGCAAGGTCATTTCCGTCAAGGAAGGCGCCGTCAACGCCACGGTCAAAGTCGATGTCGGCGGCCAGACCATCACCTCGTCGATCACCAATGAAGCCGTGAGCGACCTTGGTCTGACCACGGGCGATGCCGTCACCATCATCGTCAAGGCCACCGATGTTCTGATCGGCAAGTAAGAGCCTGATCACCCCCGCTTCCCGCTTTCCGGCCCCCCCCTTCAGGGCGCGGGGCCGGAGGGATCGGGAAGCGGGACTGTCCTTATCGGCGCAGGGGGAGCAGATCGAGCCATGCGGGTCGCCTTCGCCACCTCCGATCTGGCGCGGATCGACCGTCCGCCGCTTCGCGCCGGCCACCTGATGATCTACGAGGTTTCCGAGGAAGGCAGCGTGCCCCTCGCCGTCCATAGCCTGAGCAAAGCCGATCCCGATACCTCGCTGACCCTGCTCGCCGGCTGCCAGTTCATCTTCGCCGCCAGCGTCGACCCCCAAAGCGCCGCCCATCTGGCGCGCATCGATTGCGTGCCCCTGCTCTCCCATGCCGGCCAACCGATCGCCGAGGCCCTGGATTGCCTGCGCGATCGTTGCCGGTGCCAAGCCAGCCGCTGGCTGCGCATCCGTGAAAAACACGCCCGCCGCCGGGCCCAGGACGATCTAGTCGAAGCAACCGCTTCGCTCACCCATACCGAAGCGACCGCGTCGCTCGGCCAGACCGACGCCACGGCGTCGCTCGCCCAAGATGAAGCGATCGCTTCGCCGATCCAAGACAAGTCCTGAAAAACTTCAGAAAAGCTTCTCTTTACAGAAGTAAAGCGGACCCTTTATTCCCCTGTCGCGAACTACGGGGGACGCCCTGCTGTCCGGATGCGGCGAAAAGACACTTCGCGCTCAAGGGGAATAGAAGACCCCCTGCCCCACTGGGAAACCCGATCTTTTTTGTGAAGATCAAGGAACCATTTATTCACTTATAAGTTTATGGTGTAATCTCCGGAAAGACTCGTCAAACCGTCTAAGAAAAAGGCTACCGGACATGATCGAGGACAACGCATCCGAGTTTCGTGAAAAGCCCCGACTAAACAGCGAAATGGTGGAGCCTCCCATGGAGGTCCTCAGTCCAAGAAACCGAATCTCCTGGCTTCTCTCCCAGTTGATCGGAACCTATGTTTCCGCCGACCGATCGGCTGATAGCGGAGATTTTTCCTATCACCTGGATCATTCCCGTCAATTGGTGGAAATGCTGCGCGAGGTGGCCTTGCAAGAAAACGACCCGGCAAACCCCGAAAGCGCGTCGCCGCCGGGCCTGCTCGATTTCCTTGATGCCGCCGAACGCGCCACCGCCACCGGCCAGACACCGGAAGACCGGGAACTGCTGGGACTGACCGAATGGGCCGAGCGCCTGTTTGAAGAAGCGCGCCGACCACCGCCGCGGTTGCGCACGGCCTAAGCGGGTCACGTCCCCGCAAAGAAAGACCCAAAGACCGCAGAGGGCACCTTTCTTCAGAGGGCCCCTCTCTTACGCTCGCCGGCAGGAAAACCGTCGCGCGTCCAGCCATGGTCATCCGCCGCCTGATTGCCGGGCGGCGGGGTGTTGGCTTTGGCTCAAACGCCCCAAAAGGGCGGGCGATCCTTACGTGCCCTCGGCTTTGCGGACGAATCCCCCCATCACCTTCTTGATGCCAGCCTTATCGAAATCGATCTCCAGCCGGCCCTGATCGGCGGCCAGAACGGTTCCCCCACCGAATTTATCGTGGAACACCCGGTCCCCGGGGCGAAGGCTCGGCTGGTCGTCGCCGCTGCGGTCGCGGGTTTGCCACGGGGTGTCGCCCGCCGCCGGCACGCGGGCCGGCGCGGCGTTGCCCCAGCCACCGCCCCAGCTTCCCGGACCGCCCAGCCGCCCCCAGCCGCCGGGCGCGTCGGCATAGCCTTGAGCGCCCGAGCCGTAAACGCCGCTGGCGCTGTCGCGTTCGACCACCTCAGGCGGCAGTTCGTCGATGAAGCGGCTGGGCAGGCAGGCCCGCCATTCGTTATAGACCCGGCGGTTGGCGACGAAGCTGATGATCGCCCGTTTGCGCGCCCGGGTCAGCCCGACATAGGCCAAGCGCCGCTCCTCCTCCAGGGCCTCGGCGCCGTTTTCGTCGAGGGCGCGGCGGTGGGGGAAAATCTCCTCCTCCCAGCCGGGCAGGAAGACCGTATCGAATTCCAGGCCCTTGGCCGCATGCAGCGTCATCAGGGTCACCGCGTCCTCGGTGGCGCGGGCCTCGTTGTCCATGACCAGCGACACATGCTCCAGGAAGGCGCCCAGGCTTTCGAATTCCTTCAGCGCCGAAACCAGTTCCTTGAGGTTTTCCACCCGGCCTTGGGCATCGGGCGATTTATCCTTGCGCCACATCTCCAGATAGCCGCTTTCATCAAGCACCGTCCCGCAGAGTTCGTCGGGCGCCATGGCATCGGCCAGGGACCGCCAGCGCCCCATGTCGTCGAGGAAAGCGCGCAAGGCCTTGCGGGCCTGGGGCCGCAACTCGTCGGTCTCGATCGCCTCGCGGGCGGCGCGCATCAGGCTGATCGAGGCCATCCGCGATGCCCGCATCAGCGTCTGCAGACTGGCATCGCCAAGGCCGCGGCGCGGCAGATTGATAATGCGCTCGAAGGCCAGGCTGTCGTCGGGTTGGGCGACCAGACGCAGATAGGCGATGGCGTCGCGGATTTCCTGGCGCTCGTAGAAACGCGCGCCGCCGACCACCCGATAGGGGACGCCGGCCAGGATCAACCGCTCTTCGAAGGCGCGGGTCTGAAAGCCGGCACGCACCAGCACCGCCATGCCGTTCAGGCGATCGCCGGCGCGTTGGCGGGTCTCGATGTCATCGACGACCCGGCGCGCCTCCTCCTCGCCATCCCACAGCCCGCGCACGATCACCGCGTCGCCGGCCTCGTCGCCCTCCCCCGCCCGCAGATCCTTGCCCAGCCGCCCCTTGTTATGGCGGATCAGGCCGCTGGCGGCGGCCAGAATGGTCGGCGTCGAGCGATAATTGCGTTCCAGGCGCACCACCGTCGCCCCGGGGAAATCGGCCTCGAAGCGCAAGATGTTGCCAACCTCGGCGCCGCGCCAGGAATAGATCGACTGATCGTCATCGCCAACGCAGCAGATATTGCCATGGCCGCGCGCCAGCAGGCGCAGCCACAGGTATTGGGCGACGTTGGTATCTTGATACTCATCGACCAGGATGTAGTGAAACATCTTGGAATAATCGGCCAGAACATCGGGATGCTTGGTGAAGATGGTCAGGCAGTGCAGCAGCAGATCGCCGAAATCGGCGGCGTTCACCACCGCCAGCCGTTGTTGATACTGCTTGTACAGATCAACCGCCCGTCCGCCCGCATACTCCCGCCCGCCGTCGCCGGCGGGAACCGCCTCGGGCAGCAGCCCCTTGTCCTTCCAGCGCTGGATCAGCCCCATCCCCGCCTGGGGCGTCCATTTCTTGGTATCGATCCCCTCGGCTTCCAGGATCTGCTTGAGCAGGCGCAGTTGATCGTCGGCATCAAGAATGGTGAAACCCGAGCGCAAGCCGACCAAATCGCCGTGACGGCGCAGCATGCGCACGCCCAGGGCATGGAAAGTGCCAAGCCACACCTGTTCGGCCATGGGGCCGATCATCGCCCCGGCGCGCTCGCGCATCTCGCGGGCGGCGCGGTTGGTGAAGGTCACCGCCAGCACCTGCCAGGGCCGCACCGGCCGGGTGGCCAGGATCTGGGCGAGGCGGGCCGTCAGCACCCGGGTCTTGCCGGTCCCCGCCCCCGACAGCACCAGCACCGGGCCATCGGTGGTGGTGACGGCAGCGCGCTGCTCGGGATTAAGGCCGGCAAGCCACGGCGGCTCGGCTCCCTGGAAACGGGGGGCGGGAGGCGACGGCTCGTCAAGCTCGAAGGGATCGTCCATGGCACCGTAATCATGAAAACAGGGGGAGCGGGGTTTCCCCCACAATAGGCAGGCGGGGCGCCCAACGAAAGCCCCACGGCCCGTCGCGCCACCGATTGCGCCGGGAAGACCGCAAGCGAGCTTGCGCGAAAGGCCGGCTCGGCTATTCTACCCCTACCTTAGGAACCGGAGGAGCCGATGTCCGCGCCGGACGACAAACCACATCATCCGGGGGAAACCCTGGCGCGGCGGTTCATGGAGCCCAACCGCCTTGGCATCAATCAGCTTGCCCGGGCCCTGGCGGTGCCGCCCAATCGCATCAGCGCCATTTTATCGGGGCAGCGCTCGATCACCGCCGATACGGCCTTGCGGCTGGCCCGGTTTTTCGACACCACAGCGCTTTATTGGATGAACCTGCAGGCGCGCTATGATCTGGCGCTGACCCAGCAGGTCCTGGGCGAGGAATTGCGTACCACGCTGTCCACCCTGAAGGACCACCAACGCACGCCTTTGGATAATTCCCCGGTGGCCGAAACCGCCCCCCCGCCCCTTTCCGAACAGGCGCCTTAGCAAATCCCGGGCACTCTGGACCAAAGCGCGACGACGATTTGCGCCCCTCTTCTGCCGATGCCGGTTTATCGGTCGCCCTCCGCCTCGTCGAGGGCCCGCACGCAGGCCCAGGCCAGATCCGTTTCGCGCAAACCGCCGATCGGCCGCCCCTGGTCATCGACCACCACCAGCCCCTCGGCTCCACTCTGCCTGAGCCGGGCCAGGGCAACGGCCAGGGTTTCCTCGGCGGTGACGCTGACCAGGGCCGCCCCACCCGCCGGCCGCTGTGGCGGCGCCGACCACGTCAGATCGCCGATGCGCAATACCCGCAACACCCCCTCGGCCTTGGGCACCTCGAGATCGATCCCCTGCTTGGCCAATTGCCAGCGAAAGAACGACAGATGGCCGCAGATCTGCCGGCTGAGCGCCCCGGCGACCACGGCGGCGACCATGGTTCCCACCGACAAGGCGTAGTCTCCGGTCAGCTCGAAAACGATCAAGGTGGTGGAAATCGGCGCGCCCAGCACCGCCGCAGACAGGGCGCCCATGCCGATCAGGGCATAGGCGCCCGACGCCGAAACCGGGGCCACCAGGGCGATCGCCAGCCCGAAGGCGCCGCCAACCAAGGCGCCCAGGGTCAAGGAGGGGCTAAAAACCCCGCCGCCGAAGCCAAAGCCCAGGCAGATCACCGAAGCCGCCAGCTTGGCGAGGATCAGGGGAAGCAGCAGATCAAGATGATAGGCCCCCTTCAGCACCTGATCGGTCGCCTCATAGCCAACCCCCAGAACTTCGGGCAGGACCAGGGCGAGCAGACCGACCAGCGCCCCCGCCACCATCGGCCGCAACACCACCGGTAGGCGCAGGGCGGAGGCCAAACCGCCGGCCAGGAAAACCCCGCGCATGAAGGCCACGGCGACCAATCCGCACAAGCCGCCCAGCACGACGAAGGCCGGGAACTCCCAGGCCGAGGCCAGGGTCAGATGCGGCAGGATGAACGCGGGAAAATCGCCAAACCAACCGCGCGACAGCACCGTCGCCACCACGCTGGAGACGACGATCGGCGCGAAGGCCGACAGGGCGTAATGGCCGATCACCACCTCGCCGGCGAACAGCGCCCCGGCGATCGGCGCATTGAACGACGCCGCCACCGCCGCTGCCACGCCGCAGCCCAGCACGGTACGCGCCAGACCGGGGCCAAGGCGCAGCCGGCCCGCCAGCCCGGCGGCCAAGGCCGCCCCCAAGTGGACGGCCGGGCCCTCGCGCCCGACCGAGGCGCCGCAGCCCAGGGACAAGGCGCTGCCACAAGCGGCGAGAACGCCGTCGCCGGCCCGCATCCGTCCCCCCGTCCGCGCCACCGCGCCGATCACCTGGGCCACGCCCTGGGGTTTGCCGCCCGGCATCACCTTGGCGTAATAAAGCCCGACCAGCAGACCGCCGGCCGTGGGCCCAAGAACCACCAGCCAGCCGGGCAGACTCCGGGCGAGACGGGCAAGGTAAAGATCATCGCCGCCATAAAACAGCGTCTGCACCAGATCGATGGCCTCGCGAAAGGCCACGGTGCCCGCCCCGACCAGCAGACCGATGCCAACGGCCAGGGCGCCCAGCACCAGCGACTGGGTGCGCAGCAGACGGCGCAGGCGAAAAAGAACGCCCGGCGAGTTTAGTTGCATTGCCCGATCGATCCCTCGGCGCAGATCCGGCCGCCCTCGGTCCACACCGCACCCGACAGATTGGCCTCGAGGAAATCCGCCCCCTGAAGCCGCGCCCCGGATAAATCGGCCTTGCGCAGATCGGCGCCATAAAAGCGGGCGCGGCGCAGATCGGCGCCACGCAGCGACGCGCCGTCAAGCCGGGCGCGCGAGAAGTCGGCCTCGCCGAAATTCCCCTCGTCGAGCACCGCCCGCGACAGCCGGGCGCTGACGAATTTCGCCCGATAGGCCGCCGCCCGCACCAGCTTGGCCTCCGACAGATCGCTGCGCTGGAAGGTGACATCGCGCAGACGGGCCCCGGTCAGATCCACGCCCACAAAAATCCGCTCGTCCATGTAACAGCGCGTCCAGTCGACCCCGGCGGCGGCTTCGTCGGTACAGCCGGCGAAGGCCGGACCGCCGATCGCCAGTCCCAGCAAAATCCCCATTGAAAACGACAGGCGGCGCAGGGAGGCGGAACGAAAACCCGGGGGTAAAGGCGCGGTTGGTCCAGTCATCAGCATCTCCGGTAAGCGTCGGGGCGGGGGCCCGGACGGCGGCCCGGACGGCGAGAGGAAGGCGATTGCGCCGAGTCCCCGCAAAGGGTAGTCTGGCACAGATAAAATAATAATAAGGCCTTACGGTCGATTAAGTCCCCAATGGCTCCCCGATCATGGCCACCACGGACCGATCCCGCAAGAGGAGGTGACGGATGCCAAGATCCCAAGCCGACAGCGCCCTGGCCGAAGCCGAACGCCATCTTGCGGCCGGCCGCTCCCAGCAAGCCCGCGAGGCCTTCCGCCGCGCCCGCCTGTTCTTCCATCGCTGCGCCGATACCGATGGCGAGGCCATCGTCCTGGTCCGCCTGGGCGAGGCCGAACTGGCCGCCGGCCACCTTGCTTCGGCCAAGGAAGCGCTATCGGACGCGCTGGCGCTGTTGTCCCATGAAACCGACCCCAGCGCCCGGGCCGATGCCCTGCATCTGATGGGATCGCTCAAAAACGCCGAAAAAAACGCCCCCGAACGCGACCGCCTGTGGGCGGAGGCGGTGTCGGCCCACCGCGACCACGGCAATAAGGCCGGCGAGGCCCGGGTCTTGCGCGATCAGGCCCAGGTGGCCAAGGCCACGGGCAAGGACGATCTGGCCTTTGACCTGTTCAGCCGGGCCCATCGCCTGTACGCCGACTTGGGGCATTCCTTCCACGAGGCGATGATCCTGCTTGAAATCGGCCAGCTTCACCGCGCCCAGGGCCGGGCCGATCTCGCCCATGACGCCCTGGAACGCGCCGCCGACTTGTTCCGTGTCAATGGCGACACCCTCGACGAGGGGCGAACCCGCCTGACCCTGGCCCGGTTGTTGCGCGATCTGGGCGACAAGGAAACCGCCCTGCGCGATCTGACGCTTTGCGCCAAGCTGTTTGGCGCCAACGGCCACCTTGGCGGTCAGGCCGAAGCCCTGATCGATCTCGCCCGGCTGGAAGCGGCCAAAGCCCCCAAGGCGGCGCTGAAGATGCTTCATCAGGCGCGCGCCCTGGCCGCGCGCAGCGGCATCCCCAGCCTTCAGACCCAGGCCGCCAGCGAAATCGCCCGCCTCGATCAGGCCGCGCTCAAAGACACTCCCTAAGCCTAAAGAGCCGCTCCGCCAGCAAAAGGCGGGGATCATCCCCGCCCTTGGATCAAATGCGGAAATACTTGGCCTGGGGATGGAGCAGGACAAGGGCCGAGGTTGATTGCTCGGGCACCAGTTCGTCTTCGTCCGACAGGTCGAGCTCGATGCGCTCGGCGCCCAGAAGATCAAGCAACTGGCGCTGATCGCCCAGATTGGGGCAGGCCGGATAGCCGAAGGAATAGCGCGAGCCCCGGTATTCCTGTTTGATCATCCGCTCGATATCGCGGGCCTCCTCGGCGGCGAAGCCCAGTTCGGCGCGGATGCGTTTGTGCACATATTCGGCCATGGCCTCCGCCACCTCGACCGAAATGCCGTGGAGGTAGAGGTAATCCTTGTAGCGATTGGCGGCGAACCAATCGCGGCAGACATCGCTGGCCCGCGCCCCCACCGTCACCGCCTGCAAGGCGATGACATCGCGCTCGCCGCTGTCGATATCGCGCACGAAATCGGCAAGGCAAATGCCGCCCTCAATGGTCTGGCGCGGCAGATCGAAGCGCCCGACCTCGGTGGTTCCATCCTCGGCGAACAGCACGATGGCGTCACCCTGGCTGGCCGCCTTCCAGAAGCCGTAGACGGCGCGCGGCTTGAGGATTTCCTCCTGGGCGCAGGTCTTGAGCATGTCGAACATGATCGGCCGGATCTCGCTGGCCGCCCAGTCCTTCCATTCCTCGCGCGTCCGCCCGCCCTTGCGGAAGCCCCATTGGAATTGGAACAGCGTGGCTTCGTTGATATAGGGCACCAGCGATTTCAGCGAGATCGATTCCAGCACCTTGGCCCCCCAGAAGGGCGGCGTCGGCACCACATGGTCGCGGGCCAGTTCGGCCCGGCGCAGCAAGATCTCTTCGGCGTCGACCGGACGTTCGGAGATCTTGTGGATGGCGGTGTCCTGATCGTCCAAGGTTCGCGGGGCGATTTTGGAGGACGGATCATTGGCCGGCCACAGCGGCGGCGCCTTGGGCCGGCGCGAGGGCCGGCCGGCGCGTTTTTGCTGAACCGCGCTCAGATGCGTATCAAAGCGCCCCTCGGCCACCTTAGCCATCAGGTCGAGGCCGTCGAAGGCGTCGCGGGCATAGGCCACCCGGCCACTGCCGGCATAGGCGCTGACGCAATCCTCCTCGACAAAGGCCCGGGTCAGGGCGGCGCCGCCCAGCAGCACCGGCGTATTCCAACCCTCGCGGGCCATCTCCTCCAGATTGTCCTTCATGATGACGGTCGATTTGACCAGCAGCCCCGACATGCCGATGGCGTCGGCGCGGTTTTCCCGGGCCGAGGCCAAGATGGCGGCGATCGGCTGCTTGATGCCGATGTTGATGACCTTATAGCCGTTGTTGGACAGGATGATATCGACCAGATTCTTGCCGATGTCGTGAACGTCGCCCTTCACGGTGGCCAGAACGATGATGCCCTTTTCCTGGCCCTCGATCTTTTCCATATGCGGCTCGAGGAAGGCGACCGCCGCCTTCATCGTCTCGGCCGATTGCAAGACGAAGGGCAACTGCATCTTGCCCGCGCCAAACAGCTCGCCGACCACCTTCATGCCGTCAAGCAGCAGCGAATTGATGATCTCGAGCGGCGGATATTTGCCCATCGCCTCGGTCAGATCGGCATCAAGGCCCAGGCGGTCGCCATCGACGATGCGCTGTTTCAGGCGCTCTTCCACGGTCTCGGCGCGCTTGACCGCCACCTTGGTTTCCGAGCGGTCCTCGAACAGGGCGATGAAGGCGTGCAGCGGATCATAGCCGGGCGCCCGGCGGTCAAAGATCAGATCCTCGGCCGCCTTGACCTCGTCGGCGGGAATCTTGTGCAGCGGCAGGATCTTCGAGATATGAACGATCGCCCCGGTCATCCCGGCCTCGACCGCCTTGTCAAGGAACACCGAGTTCAGCACATGGCGGGCGACCGGCTTCAGCCCGAAGGAGATATTCGACAGCCCGAGGATGATCTGGCACTCGGGCAGCTCCGTGCGGATGCGGCGGATGGCGTCGAGGGTTTCCAGGCCCAGCCGGCGGTCGTCCGTATTGCCGGTGCAGATGGTGAAGGTCAGCGGATCGAACATCAGGTCGCTGGCCGGCAGGCCGTGCTGGGTGACGGCGAAGTCATAAAGCCGGTGGGCGATGCGCAGCTTGGCCTCGGCATCCTTGGCCATGCCCTCTTCGTCGATGGTCAGGGCGATGACGGCGGCGCCGAACTCGCGGGCCAGGGCAAGGCGCTGCGCCGCACTTTCCTCGCCATCTTCGAAGTTGATGGAATTGATGATCGCCTTGCCGCCGTAAAGCTTCAGCGCCTGGGTCAGCACCGGGGTCTCGGTGCTGTCGATCACCAGCGGCGCGTTGACCCCGCCGCGCAGGCGGCTGACCACCTCGGTCATATCGGCCCCTTCCTTGCGGCCGACGAAGGCGGTGCAGACATCCAGGGTATGGCTACCCTCCTTGACCTGCTCGCGGGCCATGCCGACGATGGCGTCCCAGTCCTCGTTATCCTGGAAGGTGCGGAATTTCTTCGAGCCATTGGCGTTGCAGCGCTCGCCGATCGACAGAAAGGCGTTCTCCTGGCGCATCGGCACCGCCCCATAGAGCGAGGCGACCGAGGGCACCCAATGGACCGATCGCTTGACCGGCGCCGGCCGCCGGCCCTGGCCCAGGGTTTCGAGCATGGCGTTGACGGCGGCGATGTGATCGGGCGTCGTGCCGCAGCAGCCGCCGATCAGATTGACCCCGTCCTCGCGGATGAAGCGGCCATGCCAATCGGCCAGTTCCGCCGGAGTCAGCGGGTAATGGGTCTTGCCGTCGAGCAATTCGGGCAAACCGGCATTGGGCTGCAGGCTGATCAGCCCCGGCCAGTTCTCCTTGAGCCAGCGCACATGCTCGCTCATTTCCTGGGGGCCGGTGGCGCAGTTCAGCCCCAGGCTGTCAACGCCCAGGGCGTGGGCCACCGTGGCGGCGGCGGCGATATCGGCGCCGACCAGCAGGGTTCCCGTGGTTTCGACGGTGACCTGCAACAAGATCGCCGTATCGCTGCCCAGGGCCAACCGCGCCGCCTTGGCGGCATTGATCGCCGCCTTGAACTGCAAAGGATCCTGGCAGGTCTCGACCAGAATGGCGTCGGCGCCACCTTCGATCAGCCCCTCGCATTGAACGGTGATGGCGTCCTTCAGGGTGTCGTAATCGATATGGCCGAGGCTTGGCAGCTTGGTGCCCGGGCCGATCGAACCCAGAACGAAGCGGTCACGGCCATCGGCGAAGCTTTCGGCGGCCTCGCGGGCGATCTCGGCGGCCCGGCGATTGATCTCGCGGGTGCGATCGGCCAAGTCGAATTCGGCCAGGGTCAGCGTCGATCCGCCGAAGGTGTTGGTCTCGACGCAATCGGCGCCGGCGGCAAAATAACGGGTATGGATGTCGCGGACCACATCGGGACGCGACAGGTTCAGAACCTCGGTGCAGTTCTCCCGCCCCATGAAGTCGCCGTCCACCGACAGGTCCATGGCCTGGACCAAACTTCCCATGCCGCCGTCGCACAGCAAGACCCGATTGCGCAGGTGGTCGAGAAAACGGCTCATACGGAAGCTCCAAGGGCGATGGTCCCCGCGCCCTGATCGGGCGCGAGACGCGAGGCGGTGGGAATGGCGGCCGGGCGCAGGCCCAGCATGTGACAGACGGCGCGAACCAGATCGGCACGGTTCAGGGTATAAAAGTGGAAACAGTCGACCCCGTCTTCGAACAGCGACAGGCACTGTTCGGCCGCCAGGGTCGCCGCCACCATGCGGTGGGTTTCCGGGTCGTTCTCAAGGCCGGCGAACAGCTCGTGCATCCATTTCGGCACCCGGGTGCCGCAGGCGTTGGAGAACTTCAGCACCGTTTGGAAATTGCCCACCGGCAAGATGCCGGGCACCACCGGCACGCTGATTCCCGCCGCCAACACCCGGTCCATGAACCGGCGATAGCTGTCGACATCGAAGAAATACTGGCTGATCGCCCGCGTCGCCCCGGCATCGATCTTGCGCTTGAGGTTATCAAGATCCTCGGCGGCGCTGCGCGCCTGGGGATGAACCTCGGGATAGGCCGCCACGCTAATCTCGAAATCGGCGACGTCGCGCAAGCCCTTGACCAGATCCAGGGCATAGGCGTAGCCGCCGGGATGGGGAACATAGGCGCCGCCAAGCGTCGGCGGATCGCCACGCAGCGCCACAACATGGCGCACGCCGGCCTGCCAATAGGCTTGCGCCACCGCGTTGACCTCGGCCCGCGTCGCCTCGACGCAGGTCAGATGGGCGGCCGGCTTCATGGTGGTGTCGGCGGCGATCCTCGCCACCGTCTCATGGGTGCGCTCGCGCGTCGATCCCCCCGCCCCATAGGTCACCGACACAAAGGACGGCTCCAGCGGCTCGAGCTGGCGCAGGCAGTCCCACAGTTGGTCGCGCATGCGGTCGGTTTTGGGCGGAAAGAATTCGAACGACACCGAGAGGGCGCGAGGGGCGCGCGGACGGGCGATCAGCGGCGAAGCCGTCACGGTCACGATGGGGAACTCCCTTGATCGAAAGCGGCGTGGGACGAAGAGACGGACGGGGCGGACTCGGAGCGGAGAGCGGGGGTGGCCACCGGCGGACGGTCGGCCACCCACAGGCGCACCACCAGTTCGCGGCCGGCCAGATCCAGGCAGTCGCGCGCCACCAGACCAACGCCGGCGCACCACCCGGTGATCTCGCCGGCCGAAAAGCCCAAACGGCGGTGATTATGCTCCTCGCGCAATTCCTCGCGCTGGTGGGGGGCGAGATCGGCGATGGCCAGCCGGCCGCCCGGACGCAGAACGCGGGCGGCCTCGGCGATCACCGCGGCCGGATCCTCGGCGAAATGCAGAACCTGATGGATGACGATGCCGTCGAAACTGGCCGCCGCAAAGGGCAGCGCATACATGTCGCCCTGGCGCACATGACCGTTGCGCACGCCGGCCCGCTCCAGATTGGCTCGGGCGACGGCCAGCATCTCGCGCGACTGGTCGATGCCGACGCAGCGCTCGGCATGGGGGGACATCACGTCGAGGATGCGCCCGGTTCCGGTGCCGATATCAAGGAAATCCTCGAGCGGCCGGTCGATGAAATAGCCGCGCAGGGCTTCTTCGACCGGGCGGTCCGAACCGAACAGGCCGCGCAGATCGTCCCAATGGGCGGCATTGGCGCGAAAATAGGCCGCCGCCTCGACGGCGCGGGCGGCGCGGATGGTCGCCAGCCTTTCGCGGTCCAGGGCCAATTCGGGATCGGATTCGGGCAACATGCCAACGATCGAGCGGGCGACCTCGGCCCCCACGCCCTGGGGAGCGAGACGATAGAACACCCAAGCCCCCTCGCGAATGCGCTCGAGCAAACCGGACTCGCACATGACCTTCAGATGACGCGACACCCTGGGCTGGCTGATGCCAAGGATGCGCACCAGATCCGAAACGGTCAGGTCGCCATGGGCGCAAAGGGCGAGCAGGCGCAAGCGGGTCGATTCCGCAGCCGCCCGCAACCCTGATAAGACCACCTCCACACCGATCCTCCCGCCGCGTCAAGACGGCGGCGTTGATCCGCCGCGTCCCCCTTGGAGGACGTATGTTTATATAAAGATATCTTTATATCAAGGAAAATCCCTGCGCCGACGCCACGGGGTGTGGAACCGCGCCGACGAACCGATATTGGTGGGGTGGAGTTATGGGGGCGGCTGTGCTAGGCACTGCCCAGGTTCCGCCAGACCGTCGCCGGGCGCCCGACAGTCGGCGCGCGACGGGAACAGTTTGGTTTTGATCTTATTTTTCGACAATGCGCAAATGAGAGGGGCAATGTCCATGCTTCGACGCATCTTGGCGCCGCTTGCGGTGCTGGTATTGGTTTTTGGAGCGATGGCCCCGTCGTCGGCCCGTGCCATGCAACCCCTGCCCACCGACCCGTCGGCCTTCGTGCAGGAACTGAGCCGTTACGCCATCGAGGATATTCTAAAGGCCGATGTCGAGCCCAGCGAGCGTATCAAGCGCTTCGAGACCCTGCTCGACACCGCCTTCGACATGCCGTTCATCGCCCGTTTCGTCGTCGGCGGCTATTGGAAGCAGGCCACCGAGGACGAGCGCGCCAAATTCCTCAGCCTGTTCCGCGACCTGAACGTCATCAACTGGGGCAGCCGCTTCGGTGATTACGGCGGCCAGAAGATCGTGGTCGTCAATTCGGTAAGCCGGGACTCGCGCGGCGGCACCATTCACGAGGTCACCACCGCGATCGGCAAGGCCAATGACAAGCCGATGCAGGTGATCTGGGTGCTGCGCGCCGCCCCGAGCGGCCAGTTGGGCGTGATCGACCTCAAGGTCGAAGGCGTCAGCATGGCCCTGACCTTCCAGAGCGAATACCGCTCGGTGCTCAAAAACAGCGGGTCGATGACCGGCCTCAACGCCGTTTTGGAAAAGAAGATCGCCGAGCTGCGCGCCCGCGCCGGCTAAGGTGATCACGTCAAAAAAGGGGGGCGCCGACCTGATCGTCGGCGCCCCCCTTTTCTTTGGCCAAGCCGCAAGTTTTAGCGGCTGAGAGGCTTGTACTTCAGGCGATGGGGCTGGTCGGCGTCGGCGCCCAGGCGGCGCTTCTTGTCGGCCTCGTAAGCCTCGAAGTTGCCCTCGAACCATTCCACATGGGAGTCGCCCTCGAAGGACAGGATGTGGGTGGCGATGCGGTCAAGGAACCAGCGATCATGGGAGATGACCACGGCGCAGCCGGCGAATTCCAGCAGGGCGTCTTCCAGGGCGCGCAGGGTCTCGACGTCCAGGTCGTTGGTCGGTTCGTCAAGCAGCAGCACATTGGCATGCGACTTCAGCATCTTGGCCAGATGCACCCGGTTGCGCTCGCCCCCTGAGAGCTGACCGACCTTCTTTTGCTGATCGCTGCCCTTGAAGTTGAACTGGCCGACATAGGCGCGGCTGGGGATCTTGCGCTTGCCCAGATCCAGCTCGTCCTGACCGTCGGAGATTTCCTGCCACACGGTCTTGTTGGGGTCGAGGGCGTCGCGGCTCTGGTCGACATAGCCCAGGCGCACCGTTTCGCCGATGCGGATGGCGCCGCTGTCGGGCTGGTCCTTGCCGGTGATCATCTTGAACAGCGTCGTCTTGCCCGCGCCATTGGCGCCGATGACGCCGACGATGCCGCCCGGCGGCAGGCGGAAGGTCAGATCGTCGATCAGCAGACGGTCGCCAAAGCCCTTGGTCAGCCCTTCGGCCTCGATCACCACGCCGCCCAGGCGTTCGGCGATGGGAATGACGATCTGGGCGCTTTCCACCTTCTGGCTTCCGGCCGAGGCCACCAGGTTTTCATAAGCGGTGATACGCGCCTTGCTTTTGGCCTGACGGGCCTTGGGCGACTGGCGGATCCATTCCAGTTCGCGCGAAATGGTCTTGTCGCGCGCCCCCTCCTCGCGGGATTCCTGCTCCAGGCGCTTTTGCTTGTTCTCCAGATAGGTCGAATAATTCCCCTCATAGGGAATGCCGCGCCCGCGGTCGACTTCCAAGATCCAATTGGCGGCATTGTCCAGGAAGTAGCGATCATGGGTGATCGCCACGACGGTGCCCGGATATTGCTGAAGGAAGTGTTCCAGCCAGCCCACCGATTCCGCGTCCAGATGGTTGGTCGGTTCGTCAAGCAGCAGCATGTCGGGCTTGGACAGCAGCAGGCGGCAGAGGGCCACCCGGCGGCGTTCACCGCCCGACAGCTTGGTCACATCCGCCTCGCCGGGCGGGCAGCGCAGGGCGTCCATGGCGATTTCGACCTGACGCTGCAGGTCCCAGCCGTCGGCGGCGTCGATCTTTTCCTGGATTTCGGCCTGTTCGGCGATCAGGGCGTTCATCTCGTCGTCATCGACGACTTCGCCGAACTTGGCGCTGACCTCTTCGAAGCGATCGAGCAGGGCCTTCATCGGGCCGACGCCGTCCATCACGTTGCCCATCACGTCCTTGGCCGGATCGAGATCGGGCTCCTGGGCCAGATAGCCGATCTTCACGCCATCGGCGGCCCAGGCCTCGCCGCCGAACTCCTTGTCGATGCCGGCCATGATGCGCAGAACGGTGGACTTGCCCGCCCCGTTGGGACCGAGCACGCCGATCTTGGCCCCGGGCAAGAACGAGAGCGAAAGCCCCTTCAAGATCTCCTTCCCGCCGGGATAGACCTTGCTCAGGTTCTTCATCACATAGACATACTGATAGGAGGCCATGGGCCGCTCCGCATTGCTGGAGAAAGAGGGAGCGCCCAGTGGACTGGACTTCAGCAAAAGACAGGGCCGACCCGAGAGGGGCCTGATCCTTCCAAAGCAAGCGTCCGTCGTCGCCGCAGCGCACGGACACAAGGGCGCGGTGGGCCTTTGTAACCCAGCCCCGGGCGCGATGCAACGCGGGGCTGGCCGTGACAAGACGGGGCATACCCCCGCTTGTCCTTTCCCCGCGGCGCACAAATACTTTGTGTTCGGCTCTGGCCTTGCTTTAGCCTCGCGTTATCCGCCGGACCTCCACCGTCCGGCCCGATCGCTCCGGGGAGATCGCAAGCCATGGCCGCGCGCATCATCACCATCGCCCAACAAAAGGGGGGGGCGGGAAAGACCACCCTGGTCGCCCAATTGGCCGTGGCCTATGCCGCCCTCGGACGGACGGTCGCCCTGGTCGATATCGATCCCCAGGGCAGCCTTGCCGCCTGGCACCGCCTGCGCGGCGAAACCCTGGACGCCGGGGCCGGCGGCCTGCATCTGTCCGATGTCGCCGGCTGGCGCCTGGGCACCGAGCTTGACCGCCTGCGCAATTCCTATGACATCGTCATCGTTGATACGCCCCCCCATGCCGAAACCGAGGCCCGCACCGCCGTGCGCGCCGGCGATATCGTGCTGGTGCCGATCCAGCCCAGTCCGATGGACCTGTGGGCGACGGCGGCGACCCTCGATCTTGCCCGCAAGGAACGCACCGAGGTGCTTTTGGTGCTGAACCGGGTGCCGCCACGCGGCCGCCTGCCCGAGGTGATCGAAGCCCGGCTGCAAGCCGATGACCTGCCGATCGCCAAAACCCGCATCGGCAACCGTACCGCCCTGGCCGCCAGCCTGCTGGAGGGCAAGGGCGTGGTCGAGACCGACCGCGGCTCGCGCGCCGCCGAGGAAATCCGCGCCCTGGCCGGGGAAGTCCTGGCCCACCTGTCCTGATCCCTTCCCTCTTCCCTCTTCCCCTTTATCTTGGAGCCTGTGTGCCGATGCGACCGACCAAGGTGAGCGTTATCGAGCGGACCGCCGCCTTTCGCGGCTATTTCCATGTCGACCGCGTGCGGTTGCGCCACGAGCTTTATTCGGGGGCGACCGGCCCGGAAATCGTCCGCGAGGTGTTCGAGCGCGGTCATGCCGCCGCCGTGCTGCTTTATGACGCCGATGCCGATGTGGTGGTGCTGATTGAACAATTCCGCCCCGGCCCCTGGGCGGCGGGCGAAGAGCCGTGGATGCTCGAGATCGTCGCCGGCATCATCGACGCCGGGGAAACCGTCGAAGCGGTGGCGCGGCGCGAATGCCAGGAGGAATGCGGCCTGATCCCCGACGAGTTGGTGCCGATCACCCGGGTTTTCGTCTCGCCCGGCGTCATGACCGAAACCGTCGCGCTGTATTGCGGCCGGGTCGACAGCCGCGCCGCCGGCGGCGTTCATGGGCTGGCCGAGGAAGGCGAGGATATCCGCGTTGTTCCCATGGCCGCCGAGGCCTTCATCGATCTGGCCCAAAGCGGCGCCCTGACCAATGCCACCGCCGCCCTGGCCGGTTATTGGTTCGCGCTGAACCGGGCCTCGCTGCGCGCGCGCTGGCGCACCGGCGATGTCTCCCCCGGATCCTCGGCGGCCTAACCCCGCCTTACCCCCCTATCGTTCGTCGAAGGCGGCGCGCAAGGCGATCAACGCCGCATCGAAGCCGTCTTCGACCGACCGCACGGCGCGGGCCATCATCAGATTGTCGCTCAGGCCGAAATCCTCGACCTCCCAGCCCTGGCCATCGCGCCAGCGCCCGCCGTCGCGGCGCAGCGTCCCGCCGGCCCAGGCGCGGACGCGGGTCAGGTAATCGCCTGCATTGCTGGCATAGCCGACCACCGGCTTGCCCAAAGCCGCCGCATAGCCGATCTCGAAGGCGGTTCCCGGATCCATCGACGGGCCGCGAAACGGGCTCATATTGGCGGCCACGCCGGCGCATTGACCGATCAGGGCGATATTAGCTTCATAGATGAGCTTGGCTTGGACGGCGGGGGGCTTCCCGGCCAGATCCAGCGCGCTATCCAAAGGAAAAACCCCGACCAGCCCCTGGGCGGCGCAGCGCTCTTTCATCGTCTCGGCCACCGCCTGACTCTCGGCCAGGAACACCTCGGGACCGGCGAGATAGATCTTGGGTCGGTCGGTCATGGGCGCCTCGGCGACAAGGAAGGCGAAGGGGCGCGCCCCCTTCGCCGGTCCGATCCCATACCATAAGGGCCGGCAAAAGACACAGGGCTTCGCGCGAAAGCCAACCTCGGCCCTCGCCGGCCACGCCAAGACCCCACTGTCGCCCGGATCGAAAAGGGTGCTGGCGTTCTCGCGCGGCCCTGACTAAATTTTATCAATTCCAAATTTCACAGTTCATCGGCCGTGTTTTTGCTTGGTCGCGTCAGACCACCATCCCCCGACCCTTGCCTTGAAAGGGGCTGATCGACCCGTGACGACCCCCTCCCTCCCCCAATGTGGAAACGCCTTGATCGATGACGGCCACCGCCGCCTGATGGCCGCCCTGGCCAGCCTTGGCGAGATCGCCACCCGCCCGCAGAACCGCGCCGAGACCCTGGTCGGCCTGAAAGGCTTTCTCGACCTCCTGCGCGACCATTTCGGCATAGAGGAAATCATCATGCGCTCGGTCGGCTATGCCGGGGCCGAGCGCCATGCCCGTATCCATACCCGCTTGATCGATACCCTGGGCGAACAGGTCGACCGGCTGGAGTTCGGCGCGGCCTTTCCGGCGACCGAGGTGGTGGCGCGGATGACCGACATGCTGATCGAGCACGAACTGGTGACCGATAGCGAATATTGGACCAGCCTGGACGCCGCCGAGCGTCCGGATCTGCCCCACCCGGCGCCGCGCCCCTGGGACCGCTCGCTTGATACCGGCAATGCGCGCATCGATTCCCACCACCGCGCCCTGTCGCGTCTGGCCACCCGCTTCCACCGCCTGGACGGCCGCGCCGACACCGGCCACCTCGCCAACCTGCTCCATGGCCTGAACACCCTGATGCGGCTGCATTTTCGCACCGAGGAAACCCTGTGGCCCGAAAGCGATCCCCACCACGCCTTGGCCCACAGCCATTTCCTTGAGACCCTGGACCACGCCGGCCGCCGCCTGCTTGAAGGCGAGATGAGCCCAAGCGCCTTCGCCCGCGATGTCCTTGATCATTGGCTGGTCGATCACATCCGCGCCGCCGATCAACCGCGATTTCGCGTCCTGGTCCCCTGAAAGCGGATTTGGCGGTGGCGAAGGCGAGGCGGCCAAGGGCATTGTGATCACCCGATCCCCCATCCCGCCCCTTCTTTTCCCCTTGTCCGAGATCCGCCATGGCGTTGAAAGCCACCATCCTTCCCGTAACCCCCTTCCAGCAGAACTGCACGCTCCTGTGGTGCGACGAGACCATGGCCGGCGCCCTGGTCGATGCGGGCGGCGATGTCGATCGCCTGCTCCAGGCCGTCGAGAAGACCGGGGTGCGCCTGGAAAAGCTGCTGGTCACCCATGGCCACCTCGACCATGCCGGGGGCGTGGCCGAGATCCAGGAGCGCCTGGGCCTGCCCGTTGAGGGCCCCCATGCCGACGACGCCTTCCTGATCGAAGGCATGGCCGATCAGGCCCTGCGCTTTGGCTTTCCCGAGGGGCGGTCCTTCGTGCCCGATCGCTGGCTTGTCCAGGGCGACAAGGTGAGCCTGGGCGCCCTGACCCTCGAGGTCCTGCACTGCCCCGGCCACACGCCCGGCCATGTGGTGTTTTTCGAGCCCACCGCCCGGGTCGCCCAGGTTGGCGACGTGCTGTTTCGCGGCTCGATCGGTCGCACCGATTTCCCGCGCGGCGACCACGCCACGCTGCTCGCCTCGATCCATGACCGCTTGCTGCCGCTGGGCGACGACGTCACCATCATCCCCGGCCATGGCCCGCTCTCAACCCTGGGCGAGGAGCGCCGCACCAATCCCTATCTTGAGCATGGCGCCTGATTCTCAGCGCTTTCAGCCCATCGCGCCGGCCAAGGCACCCTTCGGTGATACGATACCGGAGGGCCGATCTTTCGTTCCGGTTGCAAAGCTAAACGGGCTTTTCGTGTGCGGAACCCTCTTGCAAGGTGCGTTGGTTTGCGCCAGATTTCGCAAATCGATTTTCGCCTAGGCTTTCCGCGGCTGCCTATTTGGCCGGCTTCTGGTCTGACCGTCGTCGAAAATTACAGCCCCGGGCAATCGGGCACGGGGCAACAACCAGACCAGGGAGCAGACGCATGTCCACTGGCACCGTGAAATGGTTCAACGGCACGAAGGGCTACGGTTTCATCGAGCCCGATGATGGTTCGGCCGATGTTTTCGTGCATATCACCGCTGTTCAGCAGGCCGGTCTCGACAGCCTGCGCGAAGGCCAGAAGGTCGCTTTCGAGCTCGAGCGTGGCCGTTCGGGCAAGATGGCCGCGTCGAACCTGAAGCCCCTTTAAGGGTAATTTACACTTCTCAAAAATGAGGGCTTGCATTGTTCCTTAGGGTTCGATAGAAAGCGCCCTCTCGCGGCGGTACGGACCGTACCGAAGCGGCTTTAGGCGGTGCCCTCCCGGGCATCGCCCACGGCGTCCCCATCGTCTAGCGGTCCAGGACATCAGCCTTTCACGCTGAAGACACGGGTTCGATTCCCGTTGGGGACGCCACTTTCTTTCCGGCTCGCGGTCAGCGCTACGGCGCGCCGCGCCAGCCCCTCCTACCCCCTCCCCTTTTGCTTTCCGCATAACACTCCGGCCAGTCAAAAACTCCGGCCGCGCCCCCCTCATAGCCGCAAGCTTTCTAGGAAGCCCAAAGCCAGGGCGATCTCGGCGTCGTCGGGGGAGATCCGCGCGGCGGCAAGCGCATGGGCCTTGGCCCCGGCCATATCGCCTTGCGCCATCGCCAGCCGGGTCAGCCCGGCCAGGGCGCGGGTTTCGATCAGGGCGCGCTTGGCAAAAAGCTCAATACAATCAGCCGCAAATAGCGCCAAGCCACGACGAATAACCCATCACGACTAGCCACTTTAAGCAGCAGAGAGGAAAGCTCGATTGCGCCGACCTCGATGGAGTCGTAAAGCACGCCGCAACCAAACCAGAGAAACCTGCAGGAAACTGGGCGCTTTAATTCGTCCTCGCCATCAGGCGTGACTTAGGCCACTCATTGCCTGCGGGACAATCTACTCTTGTAATTGCTCACGGGGGTGGCGTCCTGGCTCAGGCGATGGCGAATTGGCCATCGACGAGGGCGCGAACAGCGGCGAAGGCCGTCTGGCCTTTCAGGCGGGCGGTGCCGGTGACGGATCGGTATCCGGCATGGATTTGGGCGCCCCAGTCGGAGCGGAATCCGTTGGTGACCTTGCGGAAGACGACGGAGGGCCTGATTTCCCGTTCGGAGACGTTGTTGGTGGGCGGCACGCTTCGGTCGGTCAGGAAGACGAAGAACTTGGCGCGCCCCACGCCTTGATTTGCCGCTGCAAAAGCCGTCCGGCGGGATGGGCGGCGGGGTGGCCGACCAGGGCGTCGAGGCGTCGTTCGGCCTTCGCCGCATAGGCGGCCAGCGTGCTGTTCTTCAAGTCGGATCGTCGCTTGCCGACCCGGATGGCCCATCGCAGATGGTCGCGGATTTTTGGCGCGACCACCGTGTCGCCGCTGTCGATGGCGTATTGCACGTCGCGCAAAACATGGGCGAGACAGACTTGATGGACGCGGGCCAGATCCTGTTGCCCTGCATAGCGATCCGAAACCCAGATTTCGGGCCGGTGACCGTTCAGCATGGTTTCGGCGACGCTCTTGGCCCGGCGCGGGGCGATTTCATGCAGAACCGCCTGATCCGAGATGAACACCCATTGCTACTGGGTCACACCATCGACGCGGGTGGTGGTTTCGTCCGAGGCGATGATTCGGGCGGTCAGCAGCTTGGCTTTGATCGCCGCCCGGGCTTGGTCCAAACCGGCTTGGCTCTGCCGAAAGGCATTGGCGATGGCGCCTTCTGAGATGGCCAAGCCGAACAATTCCTGGAGCATCCGCGACAGTCGCTCGAAGCCGACATGGTGGCTGTGATGGAGATAGAGCAGCAGCGAGCGGATGCCCGGCCCGAATGGCGTCCCCGGCTCCATGCCGGCGGGAGCCTCGGCCCGATAACGCTTGCCGCAGCCGCACCGGCCGCCGAACAGTTCGACCCGCGTCACCACCGGGCGGATCGGCGGAAGGTCGATATGGTCATAGCGATGGCGGCAACGCTGCCCCGCCTCGGGCGTGGCCGTTCCGCAATGCGGGCAGATATCGGCCATCCGGCGCTCGGTCTTGTCCGGGGTTTCGGTCAACGGGCGCGACACGCCAGGACGCGATGGCCGCTGCTTCCGAGGGAGCTGGGGCTTCCGGTTTTCTCGGCCCGGGCCATCTTTTGACGGTGGGATATGCGAATTGGACGAGGTCTTCTTCGGCTTGCCGACTGACGCCTCAAGCTCGGCAATCCGTGCCGCCATGCGCTCGATCAGCGCCGCCTGCTCCGTCAGCAGGGCGTCTTTCTCGGCGTCACTCAGGAGATAGCGAATCGGAAGTTTCATCCATACGCTGACTCATATTTGGAGCCCCCGCGCAACCAATTTTGCCAGCTACGTGAGCAATTACGAAAGCATTAGACAATATGGGAGAACATGCTCACTTTAGACCGGCGTAGTACGGAAAAGCGCAAGTCATGTCAATGGCTTGCGGCTGAAGTGAGCACATGCTTTTATCTCGCCCTTAAGAGCCCGTCCGGAAGGTTGTTGAGTCCGATGAATCATTTGTGATTCCATGGCTTCCCAAACGAATTCGGGGGGGGCAGGATGTGGACGAAGGAAAACCGGAGGGTCTATGAGCGGCATGGGTTGCGCTACCCTAGCGACCTGACGGATGAGGAATGGGCGCTGGTGGAACCGCTGATCCCACCGGCGAAGCGGGGCGGCCGGTGGCGGACGGTGAACATCCGCGAGGTGCTGAATGGCGTTTTCTACGTGCTGATGACCGGTTGCCAGTGGCGGGCCCTGCCCAAGGACCTGCCGCCCAAGAGCACGGTGCATGAGTATCTCGGGCTGTGGGAATGGGATAGCACCCTGGCCCGTATCCACCACGCACTCTTTGTCGAGGTGCGGGAATTGGTGGGCAAGGAAGCCAGCCCGACGGCGGCGATCATTGACAGCCAGAGCGTCAAGGGCGCGGAAAAAGGGGGGCGCGGATCGACCCGTCTGGCTATGACGCAGGTAAGAAAGTCAAAGGTAAGAAGCGGCACATCGTCGTCGACAGGCTCGCCATGATCCTGGCGGCCCACATCCAGCCCGCCGATGTCCAGGACCGCGATGGTGCGTTGCCGGTGCTAAAGGAGGTCCGCCGCCTGTTCCCGTTCATCGAGCGCGTCTTCGCCGACGGCGGCTACCAAGGAGCTTCCACGGCGGCGGCGGTGCGCGAACTGGGGATGTGGCACCTGGAAATCGTCAAGCGCTCCGACACCACCAAGGGATTCGAGGTGCTGCCAAAACGCTGGATCGTCGAACGTACCTTCGGCTGGCTCGGCCGCTGCCGACGCCTTGCCAAGGACTTCGAGAACCTGTCCCGGATGGCTCTGGCCTTCCTGCGTCTCGCCATGATTCGCCTCATGCTGCGCAGAATCGCAAGGCTCCGGAAATCATAGGAAACTTCGCGGACGGACTCTAACTTCTCCTACGCCGGTTCTTCGCTATGTCGCGTTCTGAAAATACGAACAACGCCTCCACGAAGCCGCCATTTCAGTTCTGGTGAGGTTCTGCTTCCCGATTCAAGAACCAGATCGTCAGGCCGGAGCTTTCAGCCCTCAAATTGACCGCACGTACGGAACCGAGGGTTTCTGTTTGCCGAGCAAAGCTGTCGCCTCAATTAGCTTTTCATGAGGTTACGTTTCGCCAATAATCACTCAATTGGGGGATTGGCGGTATCCTTGACATGACTGCCTGGAGGGTCGGGGGGATGGGATATAATCCGTCAAAGGCCACGATTTTGCTGTGAAATTAGAGATATCTGCCGATGCGAGCATTGCCAAAAATCTGGTCGAAGATGAAGAGCTTGTGGCCAGAAAACAAAAAGGTAGAGGTTGCTACCGCGGTTGCTACCGCCGTAAGTACTATCGCAGCAGTTGTCAGCAATATTGCGAGCTATATTGCTCTGGACAAACCATTAGCGCTTAATAGTGTAATTTTTACAAAAGAAACAATATTTACTATTGCTGTTGTGTTGGTGATAATATTGTTCTTTTCATCTATGATTCTATTTATAATCTTTTTTCGTGCGAAAAATAAGAAAGTGAGAAGAATAAAGAACATGCTTGTTTTTGCGTATTTATCAACAATAAATATGAGCAGCGCAAATCCATCTCGGACACTGGAGCCCAAGAATGGATGAGAAGTCTGTTGCTATTTTTGCTAAAGATAAATTAGATCCGATTCTCTCTAGGGTCGATGCGCAACCATTTTCTCAGAGCGCGTTTGCTACTCTCAACGAGGTGATAGCGGCGTATATTGGCGATTTAGTCGAAGAATCCGTAAAGATCTCAAAGAGGCATCAATCTGACGGCATTTCTGCGGCGCATGTCCAGCAAGCGCAACAGTATTTGACAAGCAGTTCACATAACAGAATTTTTCGGCATTTTGGAACAATTGGCGGCATCATACTTGGCGCAGGTCTGTCTACGGTGTTGTCTCTTGTAACTTCCAGCCAAATTTCTGTTACGGGCCTGCTAATTTCCAGCATTTTCTCAGCAATAGGGGCTTTTCTTGTCGCCCTTCATATTGCTCACGACTGAAATATATCAATCTTGTGCCGGTGTTATTGTTGATTCGTTTGCCTGACTGATACCTTGCGTTCCGTTTCAAATGTATGAACGCTGAGTCTCGCCGGATTTTAATTATACGATGAGCCCCCTGGCGGACCAGGAACGGTAGGTTTTGCTTCAAACCTCTGACCTCTGCTTGAGGAAACATGTTCCCCTCATGGCGTAAGGACTTGGTCTCCGGTGTCGGTCATCAAATTGCCACTCTTAACGAATGTCGCCTTCGGCTATTTCGTTTCAGCACTGCGCCCGAACACCCCATGTCGTTATTCCTCAATCCAACGGAAGCAACGCCGTTCAGCACGCATCTTCGTTACCGTCGGCACGCCAATCCCTGCGGTCGCATCCAATTTCACGCTTCGACCGCATCCGGAGCCGCTGTGCTAGGCGGCAACGATGATGACCGCAGGCGCATCAATCAGGCCCTCGATGTCTACGAAGGCCGCCGACAAGCCGTTTAGAAGGTGTTATACCAAGCTGCATTGAGTGAAACTCATGCAGCTTGGTTAGGCCCAAGGGGCCGCGCGCCTTGTGGCACGGAAGCGCCACACTTGCCACTGAGGACCTCCGCCGATCGGTTCCGATCAACGCAGCTTGGTATTAGCAAACCTACCAGTACGGCATGAACCTCGCAGGTTCCGCCTTCAATTTAGATCCTTTTGAGGTGTTACATTTTTTGCATGCGAGCTGAAAATTTGTGGGATCGTTACTGCCTCCCGAAGCCAAAGGCACCATATGGTCGAGATGAACATTTACAGCGGGAGAAATAAGGCCAGTTAGGTCGCTGAAACATAGCTGGCATCGCCCTTGATCTCTGTAGAAAACCGCTTTGCGGAGCCATCCGGGCACTCTACAGCGAGCAATCCTCCCCGTGCTCCCTGGGGCGTTCTCTTGATGTGCGCTGCTATGGACCGCGATTCTCTGTTGGAATCGAAAAAGCAAATTCCGATCAGAAAACAACAAATGAAATACCGTTGGGGTTATTAAATCTACGGCTTTACGACAGAGCTTGTCTAAGTCATCTATGTGATCATGGATATCATCTTCATTAATCCATGAGGGGGCCAGAAGGCCAGCTTGGGTAACTAGCGCACGCAGATTCTTGCATTCGACTTCTGCGACCTCAAAAACCTCCTCATGCGCGGCATTTGTGAGATTGGTGATAAAAGAATGAAGTAATGTTCTCTTATATGGTTTGGCGATGCGAGATTTTACGCCACCTCTATCGTGATTATCCGCCAGAAAATCGATGAATATATCATCTTTTATTTCTAGTGGTGCAATCACCTCTTGGTTAATGTGCTCCGCAATTTGATACATGCAGTCTGTGTATCGATACACTGGCTGGGCAAGATCCATCATGATTACCTCGTCCTCAACTATCTCTAACGCTGGAAAGCCCGGCTCCACCGCTCCAAATCTTTCGCCTGGCTGCGGATCTCCGCCACTGTCGCCGATAGCGCCGCGCTCTCACCGTCATGGTCAGCAATCGCGAAACTCTCAACGTATGCAGGCTGCGCCCGCATACGCCGGATCGACCAACAAAATAGACACCACCTCACTTTGATGTCGCGAAGGGGAATACCCAGAAAGTTCACGGCATAGGCGGCATCAGATTTCATCAACCGATCCGCAGCATCGCCCAGGATTTCGATCTGTTTTTCCGTGTCTTGCAAAAACGCTTCGCGGGAGACGCCATCGGTATAGCGTTCGATCGCTTTCGCGGTGTTGAGCATGTCTTCAAGACATGCTCCGACGTCGTGCCACCAGCTTGACGGTCTTTGGTTGGTCACAGCGGCTTGGCGTCTTTCAAAACGGCTGATCGATATCGTTCGTGGATACTGCTCAGCATATGAATGTCGATCTGGATGCCAGTCAATTCCTCGGCCTTCCGTCGGGTACGTGCAAGAGTCATTAGCGAGGTGCCCTGGGCCGTATCGGCAAGCAGGCCGATATCGCTGCCGTCCAGGTCTTCTCCAAGTGCCACTGAGTCGAACCTCCGCACGTTGGAAAGCCCATATCGGCTGGTAACATCGAGGAGCGAGACGCGATGGCAGGCGACAATTTCCGAAGGGCGCATGGTCCCCTCATTCCATTCGAGAAAGAAAATTATAAGTCGAGACCGCTTGGCTGGCTAGCTAGCGTGAGCACGCCGCAGTTAGTATCAACAGCGCTATCACCCATCCAACGGAATCAACGCCGTCCAGTACGCATCTTCGTCACCGTCGGCACGCCACTTTCTTTCCGGCTCGCGGTCAGCGCCACGGCGCGCCAGCCCCTCCTACACCCCCTCTTCTGCTTTCCGCATAACACTCCGGCCAGTCAAAAACTCCGGCCGCCGCCCTCATAGCCGCAAGCTTTCCAGGAAGCCCAAAGCCAGGGCGATCTCGGCGTCGTCGGGGGAGATCCGCGCGGCGTCAAGGGCATGGGCCTTGGCCCCGGCCATATCGCCTTGCGCCATCGCCAGCCGGGTCAGCCCGGCCAGGGCGCGGGTTTCGATCAGGGCGCGGGCCGGATCAAGGGTGGCCACCGCCATCGCCCGGCGGAATCGGTCGCCGGCCTCGGCGAAGCACGCCTTGTTTTCCAGCAGCAGGCCGCAGGCCAGATGGTAATGCCCGGTCTGGTCGGCGACCGGCGCCATCGACTCCAGAAAGGCCAAGCCGCCCTCGGCATCCTTGGCAAACAGCGCGGCCCGGATCATCTCGACCAGATCGCCGGCGATATGGGCCGGAACGATGCGCTGTCCGGCTTCGATCAGCCGCCGGCACTCCCTGGCGATCGGCGCCGTCTTGGCGGCCTTGCCCCAGAAGCGGTACAGCTCCAGCAGCTTATAGCGGCTATACAGATCCTTGGGGTCGTCCTTCAGCGCCAGCTTCAGCAGGCGTTCGTCGCGGCGTTCCTTGTTTTGCCCGGTCATATGCTGGGGAAGATAGCCGACATGGCGCACCGGGGTTTCCAGGGCGGCGATGCGCTCCCCCCTTTTCGCCAGCATGGCGGCGATGCTTTCCGAAGCGTCTTCGTGGATGCGGCAGCGATAGGCGACCCCGGGATCGTTGCGAAACAGCCGCAGCGGCCGCGCCTTGCGGACGATGCCGTTCTTTTGTTCGTCATGGCGCAGAATCGTCGCCGCGCCGACGCCCGGGCTGGCGATCAGCGCGCGGATCTCCTCGGCGAATCCCTCCTGGGGAAATTCATCGGCATCAAGCACCAAGATCCAGTCGGCTGTGGCGTGACGCAGGCTTTCATTGCGCGCCCGGGCGAAATCATCGCGCCAGGGCTGGCGATGCACCTCCGCCCCCGCCGCCGTCAACAACGGCACCGTGCGATCGACCGATCCGGTATCGACGACCACGAACTGGTCATACAGACCGCGACTGTGATCAAGGAATTCGGGGATCAGCCGCTCTTCGTCGCGCATGATCATACACAGGCTAAGGCTTGTCATCGGGTCTGGGATCCTGGCTGCGGGGTTTCCCCGCCACCTTACCCGTCGGACGCGGATCTTCAAGGCCGGCGGGATTGGCCCCGGGAGCCCATTCGGGCAGGGCCTGAAAGACGCTGGCGGGCATCGCCAGATCGATACGGTCGGGGTGAAAGCGCAAGGCGCCGCGATCGATGGCGACAAGCGCCTCGCCGATACCGCTCACGCCCCCCCTGCCGACCACGACAAAGCGCAGCCGGCCGCTGTCGCTTTCAAGCATCGCCTCGACCACCGTGCCGACGCTTTCGCCGCCCTCGGCGTGAACGCTCATCCCGGACAAGGCGCCCGCCGTGACCAGGGTTGGCGCCGCCGAGGTCTCGCTGAGGGAAACCGCCGTTTGGCCGATGTCCTCGTAATGGGCCTGACGACCCAGCCAGCGCCAGACGCCCAGCATATTGACCAGCGTCAGAAAGCCGTTGGTCATGAGCAGCGTCGTCTGCCCCGTGGTCAGGCCGACCACCGACCAGCTGAGCGAGCCAATAGTGAAGACCACGAAGCCCCAGCCGGTCACCCGGGCGCTGAGATTGGACGCCGTCATGATCGCCGCGATCGCCGTGGCGATCGGCGCGCTCCACCCGGCCAAGGTTTCCAAGTTCCCCCCCATGATGATCCTTTCGGCCCTGGCGGCCCCGCTCTGGCGGGCGAGTAACGCGGCCGCGCACAATGCGTTACCCAACAATCGGAGGACTTGGGCGAAAAACACCACGATGTCAGGGACACATTCGGACCTTTTGAAGTTGTCTGAAGAGAGGATTTCCCCTTTTGGCTGGAGACTAAAAAATGCTTGATCCCTTTACCTTCTGGACACGCGTGATGGCGGCGAGTGTCAGCATGGCTCAAACCGGGCTGCGCGGCGGCGAAACCATGGAAGCGGCGAAGAATGTCATCGCCGCCCGCGGCGAAATCATGCGAACGGCGATGGGCGCGCCCCTGAGTGCCGACCACGGGGAACTGGCGCGGATGGTGCCCGAAAAGGTCGAAGCCTTCTCAATCGCTGGAGCGGCGATGGTCAATGGCTGGTGGGCGATGCAGGCGGCCTTCCTGACCCAGGCCCAGCATGTGGCGGCGATGACCCTGCGCGGACGA
The DNA here is from genome assembly GCF_000013085.1 of Rhodospirillum rubrum ATCC 11170. Taxonomy (NCBI): domain Bacteria; kingdom Pseudomonadati; phylum Pseudomonadota; class Alphaproteobacteria; order Rhodospirillales; family Rhodospirillaceae; genus Rhodospirillum; species Rhodospirillum rubrum. Next base: position 1,783,537 of record NC_007643.1, on the reverse strand, counting down.
CCGCCGACCATGGCCGAGATGATGGCCCTCTCCTCGCGCAGCGTCGCCTACGCCTTGACGTCATTCGAGGACGGCGGCCGGCTTGGTAAAAATGCCCTGGCGCCGATCCACAAGAAGGCCATCGCCAATGCCAAAAGGCTGAAAAGCCTTTAACAACAGGGCCGCCCCTTACAGCGATCCCGACAGCCGCTCGTCAAGCAGGGCGGTTTCGGCGGCGCGGCGCGCCGCGTCCCAGCCGCGCAGATCGCCGAGCAGGGCGATCACCCGGGGGGCGGCGGCGCGGGCGGCGGCGCGATCGACCAGGGCCAGGGTCAGGCGGCGGACCAGCACATCGGCGCCATGCTCGGCCGCCTCCAGGGTGGCGGCATAGACGACCTCGGCCTCGATATGGGGATGATCGGGGTGCAGACGGGCGCCCGCCCCGCGCGCCGCCAACTCGGCGACGAGCGGCGCCCGGTCGCCATAGGCGCGGTGGAGATGGCGGGCGATATCCCCGGCCAGGGCGAAGCGCCCGACCAAAGCCGCCGCGCCGTCCTTCTTGAAGGCCTCACCGCCGATCACCTTGCGCGACACGGTGGCGCAAGGCCGCGCCGGGGCGAGCCCGCCGCGCGCCACCGCCCGGTCCACCGCCTGTTCGGCCATCTTGCGATAGGTCGTCCATTTGCCGCCGGTAATGGTGATCAGCCCGGATGGATCCTCGATGATCACATGGTCGCGGGCCAGTTGGGCGGTCCCGATGGCCTCGGGATCGAAGACCAGCGGCCGCACCCCCGCCCACACCGACAGCACGTCGCCTTCGCTGACATCAAGGGCGAGAGACCGCCGCAGGTGGCCCAGCAGATAGGCCACATCGACCGCCTTGGCCGGCGGATGGTCGACCACCTCGCTTTCGCCCTCGGTGGTGCCGACCAGGGCGTGACCCTGCCAGGGCAGGATGAACAGCACCCGGCCATCATCGGTTTTGGGGATGAGCACGCCCCCGTCGGGCGGCGCGAAGCGGCCCTCAAGCACGATATGAACGCCCGAACTCGCCCGCAGGATCGGCTTGGCTCCAGGGTCATCCATCTTGCGCAGGTGATCGGCGAAGGGCCCGGTGGCATTGATCACCACCTTGGCGGCGATCGGCCAGGAGGCGCCGTCCAGGCCATCGCGCAGCCGGGCGCCGACCACCGTGCCGGCGTCATCGTGGATCAGGGCCTCAAGCGCCACGTGATTGGCCACAACCGCCCCGTCGCGCCGCGCCGTCATCGCCAGGGCGATGGTCATGCGGGTATCGACGAACTGGCCATCGTAATAAAGCACCGCGGCCTTCAATCCCTCGGCCTTGAGCATGGGACAGCGGGCCAAGGCCTCGGCCCGGCCGATCAGCCGGCTGCGACCCAGCGAGCGCTTGCCCGACAACAGGTCGTAAAGCGTGAGCCCGGCATAGACATAGGGCACCTCGGCCCAGGAATAGAGCGGGGTGATCAGCGACAGCCGATCGCACAGATGGGGGGCATTGGCCAGGAAGGCCCAGCGCTCGCGCAGGGCGTCGCGCACCAGATGGTACTGGGCGGAATCAAGATGGCGGACGGCCGCCTCAAGATAGCGCACGCCGCCATGAACCAGCTTGGTGCTGCGGCCGCTGGTGCCCTCGGCGAAATCGAAGCGCTCGACCAAGGCCGTACGCAGACCCCGGCCGGCGGCATCCAGGGCGATGCCACAGCCGGTGGCGCCGCCGCCGATGACCAGCAGATCGAAGACCTCCCCCGATTGAAGGGCGGCCAAAGCGTCATGCCGGGGGGTGTCGCCGTCCCGGGGATCGCAGCGGGGCATTAGGCGGGAAACTCCCTCACGACGATTCGCTTCGCCATCACGGTGCGAAAGCGGCGAGCGGAAAAGGAAACAGCGGCTTTCCGCGAGATCACCGCTCTCCTCTTCTGAATTATGATTAGTCCAAAAGCATCACCCACAGGGAGGGGAAATCGATGAAGCTGGGCGACAGCGTGATCCTGATCACCGGCGGTGGATCGGGTTTGGGGGCGGCCACGGCGAGGATGGTGGTCGAAGGCGGCGGCAAGGCGGTGCTGGTCGATGTCGATGAGGCGCGGGGCGCCGCCCTGGCCGGGGACCTGGGCCCCAGCGCCCGCTTCGTGGCGGCCGATGTCACCGCCGAGGCCGACGGCGAACGGGCGGTGGCGGCGGCGATCGGGGCTTTCGGCGCCTTGCACGGCCTGTGCAATTGCGCCGGCATCGCCCCGGGCGAAAAAGTGCTGGGCCGCGACGGCCCCCATGGCCTGGACAGCTTCGCCCGGGTCATCAGCGTCAATCTGATCGGCACCTTCAACATGATCCGCCTCGCCGCCCAGGCGATGGCGCGAAACGCCGTCAATGCCGAGGGCGAACGCGGGGTGATCATCAACACGGCCTCGGCCGCGGCGTTCGATGGGCAGATCGGTCAGGCGGCCTATGCGGCGTCGAAAGGCGGGGTCGCCGCCCTGACCCTGCCGGTCGCCCGCGAGATGGCCCGCCACGCCATCCGGGTGATGACCATCGCCCCCGGGCTTTTTGAAACGCCGATGCTGCTCGGCATGGCCGCCGAGGTTCAGCGCGCGCTGGCCGCCAGCGTGCCCTTCCCCCAGCGCCTGGGCAAGCCGGCGGAATATGCCGCCCTGGTCCGCCACATCCTGGAAAACCCCATGCTCAACGGCGAGGTCATCCGCCTGGACGGCGCCTTGCGGATGGCCGCCAAATAGCACGGCAAACCGTCGGCCGGAATTGCCCCCCGGCCAGGGTCCGGGGTAGCCTGGGGCGTCACGGCGATGGGAAAGGAATAAACCGGTGACCGACACGCTGACCCTGGTCAGCGCCGGCGATTGCGCCTTCGGCGTGGTCTTTGGCGAAACGATCACGCCGGCGGTCAATGCCCGGGTCCAGGCCCTGCATCGGCGGCTTCGCGCCCAGGCCGCCGAGTTTCCCGGGCTGATCGAAAGCGTGCCGGGCTTTACCACCTTGCTGATCCATTACGATCCGCTGCTGACCGGGCGGGCCGAGCTTGAGCCGCGCCTGCGCGCCCTGCTTGCCGAGGCGTCGGTCGAACCGGCGCAAGGCCGGGCGTGGCGGCTGCCGGTCTGTTACCAGGGCTCCCCCGATCTTGACGCCGTCGCCCGCGCCACGGGGTTGTCGGCGGCCGAGGTGACCGCCCGGCATGAACAGGGGCGCTATGTCGTTTATGTGCTGGGCTTCCTGCCGGGCTTTGCCTATCTCGGCGATCTGGACCCGGCGCTCGCCCTGCCGCGCCGGGCCGAGCCCCGGCTGACGGTGCCGGCGGGATCCCTGGCGATCGCCGAGCGCCTGACCGCCGTCTATCCCTGGGAAAGCCCCGGCGGCTGGCATCTGATCGGCCATTGCCCGGTGCCGCTGTTCAACGCGTCCCAGGCCAGCCCGGCCCTGCTGGCGCCGGGCGATCAGCTTCGTTTCTTCGCCGTCAACCGGGCCGAGCATGAGGCCTGGGTCCGCCGCGTCGCCGAGCCGGGCTTCGATCCCGCTGATTTGATCGACGGCGCGCCATGAACACGCCCCATCTGCGGGTCATCACCCCGGGTCTGCTGACGACGCTCCAGGACCTCGGTCGCTGGGGCTTTCAAGATCGCGGGGTACCGGTGGCCGGGGCCCTTGATCCGATCGCGCTGCGCCTTGCCAATGCCCTGGTCGGCAATCCACCGGCCATGGCCGGGCTGGAGATCTGTGCCCTGGGCCCGACCCTGGCGGTGGAGGCCGAAAGCCTGCGGCTGGCCTTTTGCGGCGGCGCGCCGCTTCTCCATCGTCCGGGGGCGGCGCCCGAACGCTTGGCCGGCGGGCGCAGCCATCTTTTGCGGCGCGGCGATCAGCTGGCGATCGGGACCTTGGACGAAGGCGTCGGGGCTGGCGTACTGGCGATCGCCGGCGGCTTCGCCGTTGCGCCGGTGATGGGCAGTTGGTCGACCTACCGCCGCGCCCGGCTGGGACCGCTGGGCGGTGGCCCGTTGCAGGCCGGCCAAAGCCTGCCGCTTGCGCTGGAGCGGGCGCCCGCAGGATCCGAGCGCGCCCTGCCGCACGCCTTTGAGTATGGAGCGGGGCCGATCCGCGTCGTTCTTGGCCCCCAGGACGCCGCCTTCACGGCCGAGGCCCTCGCCCTGTTCCTGTCGGCCCGCTATCGGGTGGGACGCAGCAGCGATCGCATGGGCATGCGCCTGGAGGGCCCACGGCTGACCCACCGCCAAACGGCTGATATCGCGTCGGAAGGTCTGGCCCATGGCGCCATTCAGGTTCCGGGCGATGGTCTGCCGATCGTCTTGCTCGCCGATCGCCAAACCGTGGGCGGATACGCCAAGATCGCCACCGTCGCCTCGGTCGATCTGCCGCGCCTGGGGCGGATGCTGCCGGGCGCGGATATGGCTTTCCAAGCGGTGAGCGTTGAGGCGGCCGAGGCCCTGCGCCGCGACCAAGAGGGGCGATTGCGTGGGCTGATCGCCGCCATCGCCGCGCCCAAGCCGACCGGCGGTATCGATATAGAGGCGCTTTATACCAATAACCTGATTTCCGGGATGGTCATGTCGGGCGAGGCGGACGAGGATGATCCCCCTTATTGAAGCACATCCCGAGCACCGAAAGGACCCGGCCATGACCCTGCGGGTGAATGTCAATGCCGATCTGGGGGAGGGCTATGGCGCCTACCGCATCGGCGACGACGCGGCGATGCTCGACATCGTGCGCTCGGCCAATATCGCTTGCGGCTTCCATGCCGGGGATCCGCTGGTGATGGCGCGCACCGTTCATCTGGCGCTGGCGCGCGGCGTCAGCCTGGGCGCCCATCCCGGCTTCCCCGATCTCCAGGGCTTTGGCCGGCGGCCGATGACGATGAGCCTCGCCGAAATCGAAGCCATGGTCGCCTATCAGATCGGCGCCCTGCAGGCGATCGCCACGGCGGCCGGCGGAAGGGTCAGCCATGTCAAACCCCACGGCGCCCTCAGCACCATGGCCGCCGTCGATCACGCCCTGGCCCTGGCCATCGCCAAGGCGATCAAGGCCGTCGATCCCGGGCTGATCTCGCTGGCCCCGGCGGGTTCGCGGATGGTCGAGGCCGGGCGGACCCTGGGTCTGGCGGTGGTCGAAGAGGTTTTCGCCGATCGCAATTACGATGACGCCGGGGCGCTGCTGCCGCGCTCCCACCCGAGGGCGCTGATCCATGTGCCCGAGGAGGCCGCCGAGCATGGGCTGCGCATGCTGACCGAGGGCATCATTCTTTCGGCCAATGGCCGGGAAATCCCCTGCGCCGCCCGCTCGATCTGCGTTCACGGCGACGCCCCCGGAGCGGTGGCCCTGGCGGCCTATCTGCGCTGCTTCCTGGAGGATCACGATCTGGAGGTCGTGCCTGTGCCCGAGGTGCTTGGCGAGCAAAACGCCCCCTGAAAACGCCTCGTCGCTGGCACCGCGCCGGGACGATGCCTATATGGGGGCGACGAGACCGGGGGGCCCCCGGTCCCGCGCTCCCCGCTTTGGCTTGCCTAGGATCTTGATAATCAAGCAAATCGTCGTCGCGCTCTGCTCCAGAGCGCTCGGGATTTGCTCTGTCGCTTGATAACGAAGCAAATCGTCGTCGCGCTCTGCTCCAGAGCGCTCGGGATTTGCTCTACCAGGAGCATCCCCCTTTGTCGATCCCCACCCTGGGCTTCGCCGCCCAATCCGCGACCACCCCCCTCGCGCCGTTTTCCTTTGAACGCCGCGATCCCCGGCCCGATGATGTCACCATCGACATCCTCTATTGCGGGGTCTGCCACTCCGATATCCATCAAGCGCGCAACGAGTGGCACAACAGCCTGTTTCCCATGGTGCCCGGCCATGAAATCATCGGCACGGTGTCGGCGGTCGGCGCCAAGGTTAGCGGCTTCAAGGTCGGTGACCGGGTGGGCGTTGGCTGCATGGTCGATTCCTGCCGGGAGTGCGCGCCCTGCAAAGCCGATCTCGAGCAATATTGCGAAGACGGCGCCACCCTGACCTACAACGGCCGCGACCGCCACGACCATAGCCTGACCTTCGGCGGCTATTCCGAGCGCATCGTCGTTTCCGAAGCCTTCGTGCTGCGCCTTCCCGATGCGCTGGACGCCAAATCGGCCGCGCCCTTGCTCTGCGCGGGCATCACCACCTATTCGCCGCTGCGCCATTGGCAGGTGGGGCCGGGAAGCCGCGTCGCCGTCATCGGCCTGGGCGGCCTGGGCCATATGGGGCTGAAACTCGCCAAGGCGATGGGGGCCGAGGTCAGCTTGTTCACCCGCTCGCCCGGCAAGGAAGACGAGGCCAAACGCCTGGGCGCCGATCATGTGGTGTTGTCGACCGATGAGGCGCGCATGAAGGCGGTGGCCGGCCACTTCAACCTGATCATCGACACCGTGCCCCACCCCCACGATCTCAACCCCTATGTCTCCACCCTGGCCTTGGACGGCACCTTGGTGCTGGTCGGCCTGCTTGGTCCCATCGAGCCGGTGATCGACAGCGTGCCGCTGGTCATCGGCCGTCGGGCGGTGGCCGGCTCGGCGATCGGCGGCATCGCCGAAACCCAGGAGATGCTTGATTTCTGCGCCGCCAAGGGCGTGACGGCCGATGTGGAAATGCTTGATATCAACAATATCAACGCCGCCTATGACCGCATGCTCAAAAGCGACGTCCGCTACCGCTTCGTGATCGACATGGCGACGCTTCGCGGCGCATGACAAAGACATCGACGCTGCGCGGCGCAGGGCAGAGGCATCGACGCTGCGCGGCGCAGGGCAAAGAGACAGCGACGCCGCGCGGCGCAAGACAAAACGGGGCTGGTGGGATCATCCACCAGCCCCGCTTTCATGAGGGCAGCGCTTTTACGAGAACCCTAGCGCCAGACCGGCTTGCCAAGATCGATCTGCTTGGAATCGGTCAGGGCGCCGGTACCGGCGCCAACCGCGCCACCGACCGCCGCCCCGGTGGCCGGCGCGCCGAACAACAGGCCGGCACCGGCGCCGGCGCCGGCGCCGATCGCGCCGCCGCTCAAAGCGCGGTCACCGGTGCTCTCGCCACAAGCCGACAGGCTGACGGCCGAGACGACGAGGGAAAGGGCGATAAATGCGCGTTTCATGGTTACTCTCCATTCTTAACTTAAGGAACGTGGGCGCGAACGGAGAGAGGGGGGGAGTCCGCCCGCGCGCGGGGTTACTTCACGTGAAGATCGTTCTTCACCGCCTTCACGCCTTCGACCCCACGGGCCACCCTGCCCGCGCGCTCAACCATCGCCGGCTTCTCGACGAAGCCGCTCAGCTGAACGACCTGCTGATAGGTCGAAACCTTGATTTCCATCACCTTGAGCATCTCGTCATCAAGGATGGCCGCCTTCACCTTGGTGGTAATCGCCGCGTCGTCGATGTAAGCGCCGGTGCTCTGGCTCTTTCCCGACTGGGCACAGGCGCTGACGCCGACCGCCGAGGTCAAGGCGAAAGCGACCAGGGTGGCTTTGAGAAGCTTATTCATCGAAGTCTCTCCGAAATGTTAGAAAGTTAAACTCAGCAAGGATGGACGCCTAAGTTAGATACGACCCATCAAAAGCAAAATAATGATGATAATCAGAACAATCCCCAAACCACCGCTCGGGTAATACCCCCAACTCGAGCTATGCGACCACCTCGGAAGCGCACCGACGAGGAGAAGAATTAGGATAATCAGCAGAATAAGACCTACACTCATGATGCCCTCCCTAAAGGCAATCCCCTCAGTCATCGCCTAATCGCAGATCTCTGAAAGGACTGTTGCCTACCAATTATTGATGCGGAGCGGAGATGAAAAACCGCCTGCCGATCATGGAAATATCAAAAGACGCCGATGACGCGTTGGATGCATCAGGGAGTCGCCCAAACAACAGACGACCGCACCTTCCGTTCATTTAAAAAATTCGATATTTTTTAGTGGGATTTTGGAACGAAACCGCATCTGGCGTTTGCTTGTCGCGAAGACAAGCCCTGGAGATGGGTTTCAAGAGGACGCGGGCGAGCCAAGCGGGTCTTGCTTACCCCTCTTCGCCGACCTCACCGTCGCTGGCGGCCTGGGCCAGACGGACCAAGGCCGGCAGGGATTTCACGCCAAGTTTCTTCATGATCAGGGCGCGATGGCTTTCCACGGTTCTTTGGCTGATCCCCAGATCGGCGGCGATGTTCTTGCTCGGTTGCCCGGCAAGGACCATCTCCATGATTTCGCGCTGGCGCGCGCTCAGACTGGCGAGGCGGGCTTTGGCGGCATCGCGCCAAAGCCGCATCTTGCCGCTGTTGCCATGCTCGCGATGCTGTTCCAGGGCGCGGTCGATGCTGATCAACAATTCGGTTCGACCGACCGGCTTTTCGATGAAATCCGAAGCGCCCGCCTTCATCGCCTGCACCGCCATCGCCACCTCGCTATAGCCGGTGATGACGATCGCGGGCAAAAGGCGGTTTTCTTTTTTAAGCCGTTCAAGCAGGTCAAGCCCGCTCATTCCGGGAAGATAGGCATCGATCAGCAGGCAGGCTTCGCCGCCGCCCGGGCGATAGGCGGCAAGGAAGGCTTCGGAGCTTTCGTAGTCTTCCACTTTCAGGCCGTCGTCTTCCAGCAGGGCGCGCAGGCTGTCGCGCAAAGACGCGTCATCGTCGACCAGATAGATCAAGGGCAACGGACCACCGGGGCCTGGCGACGGCGGCGGGGCTGGCAGCCGCGCCGCCGCCGGCCCCACCGGCGGGGGCAGCAGGCGGGCGATGGTCTGGGTCAGTTCCCCGGGTTTCACCGGTTTATTGAGCTTCACGCAGCGATGACGGGCGATATCGTGCAGGGTTCGGGTCGAAATGTCACCGGTCAGGATGACCACGGGAATGGGCCGATCGAGAACGTCGCGCAGGGTGGCGCTGACGCCCAGGCCATTGACGCCGTTTGGCAGATTATAATCGGCCAGGATCAGATCGGGCCGGATGCTGCCGCCTTCGGCCAGGGCCACCGCCTGCCCCCCCTCGGCCACGGCGACCGTCCGGTGCCCCTCGCCCTTGAGCAGAAGATCAAGAAGATCGCGAACGTCGGGATCGTCCTCGATGATCAGGATTTCCCCGGTCCGCTGACCGTCGGCGTCGACTTTGACCTCGGCCGCGCCCCGTCGCGCCGGAAGCGAAGGCTTCTCGGCGGCGGCCGGGGCGATCGCCACATTGATGGTGAAGACCGAGCCCTTGCCAAGCCGCGAGCGCACGCCGATGGGATGGCCAAGCAGATCGCCAAGGCGGCGCACGATCGACAGGCCAAGGCCCAGGCCGCGCCCTTGTCCTTGCGCCGGGGTCTCGACCTGATGAAACTCGTCGAAAATCGCCTCGAGCTCGCCTGGGGGAATACCGATGCCGCTATCCCAGACCTCGATGCTCAAAGAGCCCGACCGCCGGCGACAGCCCAAAAGAACTTTGCCCTGTTTGGTGTATTTCAGGGCATTAGCGAGCAGATTGCGGATCATCTGTTCAAGCAGACGCGGATCGCTGGTCACCGACAAGCCGCAAGAAACCACGCTCCAGTCAAGCTTCTTGGCTCGGGCCTGATAGGCCAGTTCCTCCCTCACCCGATCGAACAGATCATTGATGGGGAAAACCACCCTCTCGGCCTCGACGGTTCCAACCTCGATCTGGTTGATATCGAGCAGGACATTGAGCATCGACGACATGGCGCCCAGGGTCTCGTCCATGCGGGCGAGCAGAACGCGCGACTGCACCCCTTCGACCTTCTTGGCCAGAAGCCCCTGGAGCAGGGTCAGGGTTTGGAGCGGTTGACGCAGGTCATGGCTCGCCACCGCCAGAAAGCGCGATTTCGCCATATTGGCGATCTGGGCTTGGCGTTTGGCCACCTCGCGGGCATCGGCCGCCCAGCGGCGTTCGGTGATATCGGCAAAGGTGATGACCACCCCCTCGACCCCGTTGTCCTGGGTGCGATAGGGCAGGATCCGGCGAAGATACCACGACCCGCTGCGCGCCTCGATCTCGCGCTCGATCGGCGTCATGGTTTTCAGCACCTTGGCGGCATCGCCCAGCAGGGCGTCGTCGGCGACCAAAGGACTGAGATCGGCCAGCGGTCGGCCGATATCGCCGGGGATCACCCTGAACAGCAGCTTCGTCGCCGGGGTGAAAAAGCGGATATTCAGCGCGGTATCGAGAAAAAGCGTCGCGACATCCGTACTGTAGAGAACGTTCTGCAGATCGTTGGAGGTTGTTCTTTGGCGTTCGAGCGTTTCATGAAGCTGGCCGTTCAGCGCGGTCAGTTCCTCGTTCAGCGACTGCAATTCCTCTTTGGAGGCCAGCAGTTCCTCGTTCGTCGCCTGATATTCCTCGCTGACCGACAAGGCCTCTTCGTTGATCGCCTTTTGTTCTTCGCTTGAAATCTCAAGATTGCGAATGGCGCCCCTCAGTTCGCTTCGCGTGATTTCAAGCTCTTGCTCCAGTTCGGCCACCCGCGGCGCGTGCTCGGCCGAAGTCGGCGTATCGGCCCGTCGTTCGGACGGCACTTCGTCAAGGAAACAGACCAGCAGCAGGTCTTCCCCATCGTGGGAGACGGGATGAACGGCGATGCTGAAGCCCCGCACGGTGCCGCCATGGGTAAGCCGGCCGCCGGTGACCAGGGTTCGTGTTTTCGTTTCGCACGCCATCTCGATGGCCGAGCGCAGCTTGGTCCGCACCTCCTCGCGGGCCAGACTGAGCAGATCGGAGGCCGGATGGCCCGCCGCCACCCGCAGATAGCTGTCCATCGCCCCCAGGAAATAAAGACAGTCGTATTTCAGGGTGATCAACACCGCCGCCGGGGCGTAGGCCTCGACGACAAGCCGCCGGCAGAGATCGGCAAGGGTGGCCTGACGCGACCGCGCCGGCTCGAACAGGGGCCGGCGCTGGGCCCCGCTCCCATCGCCCCCGACCACCGGCAAACGCAAATCGACCCGGCCGCCGCGACCGATCCGCCGATAGAGCCGCGCCGATTTGGACAAAACCTCGAAGCGGCCTTCGACATTGCCCGCCGTCTCGGAATTGCCCAGCAACAGAATGCCGCCCTCGCGCAGGGCGAAATGGAACAGGCCGATCGCCTTGGCCTGGGCTTCGGGGCGCAGATAGATCAGCAGATTGCGGCACGACACCATATCCAGCCGCGAAAACGGCGGATCGGCCAGCAAATCCTGAACGGTGAAAACCACCATGGAGCGCAGGTCGGGCAGAATACGGTAATCATCGCCGTCCCTGGTGAAGAAGCGGGCGAGCCGTTCGGCCGAGACATCGGCTTCGATGGTGCTGGGATAACGGCCTTCGCGGGCGCTGAGGACGGCGTCGGGATCGACATCGGAGGCGAAGACCTGCACCTTGACCGCCCGCCCGGCGCTGACGATCGCCTCGCGGAACAGTATGGCCAGGGAATAGGTTTCCTCGCCCGTGCTACAGCCCGCGACCCAAATGCGCAGGGGCTGATCAAGGGGATGGGTGGCGACCATCTGGGGAATGGTCTTTTCGGCCAGGACATCGAAGACCTTGGGATCGCGGAAAAAACCGGTGACGTTGATCAGCAGGTCCTTGGCAAGAAGATCGCGCTCGGTGGCATCCTCCTGGAGAAGCGCCAAATAGCGCGCCGAGTCGCCGACCTCGATCGAGGCCAACGTCATGCGCCGTTCGGTCCGCCGTTCCAGGGTGCCCGGCTTGTAATGGGTGAAGTCATAGGGGGTTCGGGCGCGCAGCAGATCGATCACCGCGTAAACCCAGCCTTTGCCTTTGCCTTTGCCCTTGCTCGACGGGATCTCCTCGGGAAGGGCGGGCTTACCGGGGGGCAGGTCCTCGCCGACCAGGGTTTCGGCGATCTTGGCGAGGCTCAGCACCAGATCGACCTGTCCGGTGGCGATGGCGCTGCGCGGCATGCCATCATACCCGGCCTCTTCGGGATCCTGGGCGATCACCAGCCCGCCGCGCTCTTTCAACGCCATCAATCCCAGACTGCCATCCGCCCCGGTTCCCGAAAGAACCACGCAGATAGCCCTCTGCGTATAATCCGCAGCCAGCGAATGCAGCAGGAAATCGAACGGCAGGCGGGCGCCATGGCGGGCCTGGGGTGGCGAGAGGTGCAGGGTTCCCCCGGCAACGGAAAGATAGGCGCCGGGCGGGATGACATAAAGGTGATCGGGCTCAACGATCATGCCTTCGGCCGCCTGGCAAACCGTCATGGTGGTTTGCAGGGCGAGCAAGGCCACCATCATGCTTTCATGGGTGGGATCAAGATGTTGGACCAGGATCAGGGCGATGCCGGGACGATCGGGCAAGGCCGCGAGCAAAGCCTTGCAGGCTTCCAGCCCCCCCGCCGAAGCGCCGATGCCGACAACCCGGAAGCGGTCCGCCTCCCCTGAGCCGCCCTTTCCTTCGGAAGCTCCGTCTGTCGGCGAGACGCCTTCCTCGGCACGAGACCGGACTGCTCCGGCCCAAGGGAATGACCGTCTTGGCATGCCGGCTTGGTCCTTAAGGGAAGATCTCCCGGAGCGAGGAGAGTGGCAAAAAGCCGCTTGTATCCGCCTCCATTCTCGGCCTTTTCACCCGGAAATGTCAATCTCTGCGCGAAAAACCCTAAGAACAGAAATACCCCGCCCGGTAGATTTTGCAAATCCCCATTTCGCCTAGGTAGTTTCCGAGCCTGCCCTTCCAGCGGCTCGCCACGCTATAGTTCACTCTTGAAAAACCCAGGTCCGGCCCCCCCGCCACTTGGGTCTTCGCGTCCCGGGATAACCGGCCAGACCCATGCGGGATGGTCGGTTTTGGCAAAGCGTCAGGGCGGGGCCCGCCTTCTCCCCCGGCCACGTCCTAGCGCTTCGCCACCCGGTGTTCTCTCCTCCCCAAACGCATGGATGGGCTCAATCTGGAACCTAAGGGATCGGGGAAATGCAATTCTCATCCAATACGGCGACGCCGCTTCTTCCCAACAAGTCCATTGAAAGCCTCGGCGAGCATCTTTCCTGGGCGATTGAACTACACGCCCAGGTAACCCAGGCGCTTTGGGCCTCGCGCGATCCGGCGCAGATCGTCCTCCACCGGGTTTTGATAGAAGTCGCCACCGAGATTGAAACCTCGGCCCACCTTATGGCCAGCCGCATCACGGCCCTTGGCGGCGATCCCCGCGACCCGCTGCAGGTGGAAGCCGATCGGCTGTTCTTGCTGTTCCAGGGGTTCGGCCCCTCCGACATTCGCCAGCAGCTTTTGGCCGTGGCCGCCAGTCTGGCGGCCTTCGGTCACTCCCTGCGCGAGGCGATCCGTCAGGCCGTCAGCATCGACGACGCGCCGACCGCCCATTTGTTCATCGAACTGTCCCGCGCCATCGACCGCCGCTTCTGGGCCCTCGATTCCCATATTTCTCCCCACGAAAGGAGACGCGAGGATTTGTCCTTCGACCAAGATCAGGACGAGGGTTTCGATCCTCAAAAGCCCGGGGAAAGCCAAAGCCGATGAAACCGATCACGATCCTGGTCGTCGAAGACGATCCCCAAAGCGGCGTTCTGGTCGCCGCCGTGCTGGAATCGATGATCCCCGAAGGCGATCTTTTTGATCGGAGAAAGACGCCCAGGGTTCCCCCCGGCGCCTGGGCCCGCGTGGATGTGATGATCGCCGATCCCTTCTTCCCCCTGCCGCCGCTACGCCCGCCCCCTGAAAGTTCCAAGGACACCCCGGTGCTTGAAATCAGGGGCGCGATGGGCCGGCGCTCGCGGTGACGGGCGCCTTAGCCGGCGAGCTTGCCGTTTTTCAAAACGATGCGGCGATCGGCGCAGTCGAAATACCCTTCATCGTGGGACACGACGATCACGGTTCTGCCCTGGCGCTTCAGGTCGGGCAAGACCGTGTGATAGAAGCGGTGACGGAACCCCGGATCCTGTTCGGCGGCCCATTCATCAAAGACCACGATCGGCCGGCCTTCCAGGGCGAGCAAAATCAGGGCAAGACGCTTGCGTTCGCCCGCCGACAGGTCGGTGGTGGTGAAGCGTCCGTCCTTGAGCGCGGTTTTCGTCGCTAGGTCAAAGGCATCGAGCAGCCGCGCCGCCTCCGCCGCCTGCCGCCCCTCGGCCATGCCATCGTCAAACAGATGGTAATCGGCGAAAACCGCCGAAAAAAGCTGGCGGTACTCGTCCCATTCGCCGGCGCGAACGGGTCGGCCATCAAGCAGAACGCGCCCGGCGGTGGGCTGGTAAAGACCAAGGATCAGCTTGATCAGCGTCGTTTTGCCACAGCCGTTCTCGCCGGTGATCACCACGCTCTCGCCCCGGCGCAGGGTCAGGGTGAGCGGCCCCAGGGTGAATCCCGGGCCGGCGGCGCTCTCGGGAAAGCGGTAGCTCACCGCCTCAAGGGTGATCTCGGCTGGCATCGGCACGGCGCCTTCGCCCATCCCGGGGGCCAACCCCGGCAGATCGCCCCCCTCCTGGCCGGCGGCGCCAAGCTCGGCGATGCGGCGCAGGGCGATCTGGGCGCGGCCCAGGCTGGGCAGGGCGCCAAGAATCTGCTGCATCGGCCCCTTCATGAACAATAAAACCAGAACGAAGCCGCTGACGTCCTCGACCCCGATAGCCTCGGGCGCCGCCCGCGTCATCAGCAAAATCCCGCCGATCACCGCGAAAAGCGCCAGCGAGCCAAACAGATTGGCGCCAAGGAACACGCCAAGCCCGCGCAGCCTCAGCTTGGCGATGCGGGTGATGGTGGCCTCGAGATCGGCGTGGAACAGGCGGATGCGCCTTGGCCGGTTGAGCCGCAGTTCCTTGGCCCCTTCGGTGATCGCCCGGTAATGGCGCTGAAGATCGTCTTCGGCGGCGCGGGCGGCGGCGAAGCGCGCCTGCCCCAGGCGCCGCATGCGGGCATGACCCCCCACGCCCAGCCCCAGAACCAGAAGCGTGACGAGAAACAGCGGCGGTGACAGCAAAACGAGATAGCCAAGGCAGCCGCAGGTGATCGCCACTGCCACGCCCAATCCCGACAGCACCAGGGAAAAGCCGCTCAAAGCATCGACATCGCCGCCCAGCGTCGCCATCAGCCGGTGAACGCGCAGGCGTTCCAGGCGAGCGATCGGCGCGGTCAGGATATGGGCGACCAACTCCCGACGCACCGCCACCACCACCTTCTGGCCAACGATGGCGCTGCCCAATCCGGCCGCCCCCTGGCCAAGCAGGGCGGCAAGGCACAGCCCGCCGAAGGCCCAGGCGAAGCTGACCATATCCCCCTCGCCGCGCAGGGCCCGGTTGATGACCGCCAGCAGCAGGGCGGTGGCGATGCCGCCCAGGGTGCCCATCAGCGTCGACAGCAGAACAAGCCGCCAGAAGGGCCGCAGCAGGCGCAAGGCGAGAGCCAGCGGTGACGCGGCCGCCGCCGAAGAAGAGGCGGGCGCGGGGGCCGTGCCGGGCGCCGTCATCGCCCCCCCGCCTTGTGTGCCATCGCCTCATGATACAGCCCGACGATCTCGCCGGCGCGGGCGGCCCAGGTGAAGCCGGCGGCAAGGCGGTCGCGCACCAAAGCCGGCACCGGGCGGCCCGCCCAGCGCAGAACGCCGCGCGCCAGGGCCCCCTGGTCGCCCATGGCGAACAGCGCCGGCCAGCCCAAAGCGTCGGCCAGGGCGCGATTGGCCGGGATGTCGCTGACCAGGATCGGCAGGCCGACCGCCAGGGTTTCCAGCATGACCGTCGGCAGGCCCTCGCGCTCGGAAGCCAGCAGGAACAGATCGGCCCCCGCCCGCATGCGGGCCGTCGTCTCGTCATCAAGCCCGCCATGGAAGATCACCCGCCCGCCCAGGCCATCCAGGGTGGCCAGGGCGCCCAAGCGGCCTTGATCGGCCCCCTCGCCCACCAGATGGAGGACGGCGCTTTCCATCCCGGGGAAGGTCAGGGCGATGATCATGTCATCAAGGCGCTTGACCCGGTCGAGCCGGCCGATCGACAGCAGGGCCGGCTGCCCGGCCAGCCGCCCCCCGGTCCAGCCCGGGGCGCCGTGGTTGGGCGTGATGCAATTGGGTACGACCACCGTCCGATGGGGGGAAAGGCCGCGCGCGGTCAAATCGCCGCGCCAGATCTCGTCAAGCAGGATGGTCGCCCAGGCCCTGGCCACCAGCGGGCGCTCGACCAGCCGGTCCCACAGCCGCTTGGCCAGACGTTTGGGCCAGCTTCCATGGTCGTAATAGCAGTGCGGCGTATAGATCATCGGCCGATCAAGCAGCCGCGCCACCAGCGCGGCGCGGGCGACGCAGGCGGTCCGCGCCCCATGAAGATGAACGACATCGGCCGCGCCGACCGCCCGCCACAAACCGCCCTCGCCCGCCGTCAGCACCCGGGCCTCGACGCCCAGCGGCCGGCAGGCGGCGACCAGCCCGTCGATATGGCGGGCCACGCCGCTGCCCTGGGGATGGTAGTCCTTGGCGATATGCAGAACCTTCACGCCACCCGCTCCCCGACTTCGCCTTGGGCTTCCACCGGGTCCGGGCGGCGGCGCACCGGCTCGGCCACGCTGGCGATCACGCCGCCGGCCGCCAACCAAAAGGGCGCCATGCCCGAAAGCGACATCAGGCTGTCGGAAATGACCAGGCTGGTCGAGGCGCCGACGGCGAAGGCGACCATCGCCGCGGCGACCTCGCCCGGGGGACCGGGCTGGCGCCGGCGGAACAGCAGCACGATCACCGCGCCATAGACCCAGAGAAAGGCCAGGGCCCCCGGTCCGCCGATCTGATAGAGCGCCGAAAAGACCGCGCCTTCCAGACCGCCGGTTATCTCCAGATTGGCCGAAGCCGCCAAGGTGCCCGCCGCGCCCAGGCCGTCGCCGATCACCAGCACGCTACCGGCATTGAGGAAATTATCCTGAAGCGCCCACAAGTGACCAATGGTCGAGCCGTCCTCCATCTCGACCGTATAGCCATAGATCGCCGCCAGGGCCTGGAAGCTCGCGGCGAAGCCCAGGGCCAGCAGCACGCCGTCGCGCCCCAGGCGGCCAAGATTGGCCTGGGTGAGCACGATGAAAAGCGGCAGGGCGATGACCAGCATCAGCAAGGCCCCCCGCGTGCCGCTGGCATAAACCCCATAGCCCAAAAGGCAAAGCACAAGGCCGCCGATCCACGGCGAGCGCGTCCGCAGACCGGCAAAGCCGATCAGGGCGCAAAAGGCCAGAAGGGTTCCCTGGGCCAGCGGCGAGGCGACCAGCCCGGCCGCCCGCCGCGCCAGACCCAGCCCCTCGGACTGGTCATAGCCATAAAAATTGAAAGGCAGGAAGACATCGGGCCGAAAGCCCGACAGAACATCCTTGGTGGTGCTAAGGTATTCGCCATATTCGACGAAATCGGTCCAGAAGCCGGTATGCTGGCGCTCCCACAGGCCAAAGACCATCGACGCCAGCCCGAAACAGACCAATACCACCATATAACGGCGCAACGCCCTGGCCGTCCGCAGGGCGGCGAAGCCGGCGACCACCAGGACGGCCGGCAAGGCCAGTTTGGCCGCCGATCGCACCACCAGCCCGATCCCGGCCTCCCCCCCCAGGCTGGCCAGGACATAAAGCCCGATCACCCCGAGATAAACCCCGCAGGACCAGCGCAGCATCGGCGGCAGGTCGGGGCGCAGGAAGCCGACGGCGAACAAGGCGAAGACCAGAAGATGGCGCGAGGTAAGCAGCGCGCCGATGCCCTCCCACTCGGTGGTGGCCAGCACGATCGCCGCGACCAGATCCGACAGTTCGGCCATCAGCAGATAAATCACCGCCAGAACGCTCATTGGCCCAGAACCCGGGCGAGATGCGCCCTCAAGCCGCCGGTTTCGGGCGAAAATGTCGCCCGCAGCCATTCGATCAGATCATTCGCCAAAATCGTCCTCAGAAGATCTTCGTGGGTCAAGGCCGCATGGAAAGCCGCCAGATCATCGGCCGTGGCGAAGCGCCGGGGCGCCAGGGTGACCCTTTGGGCCGCAAGACTGCCCGGCAGGGGCCAATCCAGCCCGACCACGTAATGTCCGGCCACCGCCGCATCGATCAGCGCCGTGGAACTGAAGCCAGCGACCAGCCAGGATCGCCCCGTCTGCCCCCGGCGCAGCAGGCCATGGGGCGGCACCGACACCCTCAGCCCCTTTACCCCGGCATAGGCCGGCGACCCGGGGTCTTCGGCCGGATGAAGCAGCAGATCCAGACCATCGGGAAGCAAGGGGGCTAGGTCGCGGGCCAGATCCAGAAGCTTGGCGCCAAGCCCCGGGCCATAAAGCGGGGTATGGCCCTGGGAGATCAGGGCGAAGCCGGCGGGCGGGCCCGAAGCGGCGATCGCGCCCTCGCCCCGGCCCAGGGCATCGACGACCAAACGCTCGCGCTCCACGCCGCCCTCCGCATAGGCGGCGCGGCTGGAGGGGCCCCAAACCACCTGAACATCGGCGCGGGCGGGAAAGAACTCGTCGGTCGGCACCCCGTGCTGCAGACAAACCGTCGGCGGGCCCAGCCCAAGACAGGCGGCGCTCATCATGTCGAAATCGTTGTGCAAGACCAGCACGCCGCGTCGGGAGCGGGCCAGCCGCCGCCAAGCCGCCCGCCACAGGCCATGGCGGGCCAGGGTGGCGGCGACGGCGACACGGCTGATGGCGCCGTCGCGACACGACAGGGCGGGCAGGGCCAGACGCGCCGCCTGCCACAGGGCCGACAACGGCGGATAGGGCAGACTGGTGGCATCCACCCCGTCCCAGCGCGGCGGCCTGCCCCACCACAAGCCCAGGCTTGGCCCCAGCCGGGGCCACAGGCGGGGGTGAAGAACGGCGCAGGCCGGGGTTTTCGCCGGCAGGGCGGGAAGGCCGCTTTTCAAGACCTCCCAGCCATTGGCCCCCGGCAGGGTCGCCACCAGAAAAACCGCCGCCGTCGGCGGGGGGGGCGGCGGCGCGATGCGCAGCCACAGCAAGCCAGCGTCGCGCGCCAAAGCCCCCAAAGCGCGTAGGGCCTGCCTCCAACCTGGACGAAATCCGGTGGGGGTTACGATCAGGAAGTAAAGCTCGTGGCGGACGCAAAGGGCCTGCGGACCGAAGACCGCGGCCAGATGCGCCAAGAAATCGGCGAAAGATTCGCCTTGCCTTCTCGTCCGCTCCCGCATCGTTTCGTGGTCTTCCCCTAAAACTGTCCGCATCACGGTTTCTTACACGCCCGCCGCAGTATAAAACAGAAGCCTGTGTTTGGAGGGTTCGCGTGTCGCTCTTATCAAAAAAAAAACAGCCTACCGGTGCCCCCCTTCTGGTCGTCATCGGAACACGACCCGAAGCCATCAAACTCGCCCCCGTGGTTCTGGCCCTGCGCCGGAACGCCCGGGTGCCGGTCAAGGTCTGCCTCAGCGGTCAGCACCGTGACCTGCTGACCCAGGGGCTCTCGGCCTTCGATCTGACCATCGACCATAGCCTGGACCTGATGACCCCCGATCAGCGCCCAAGCGATCTGGTGGCGCGGGTCATCACCGGCCTGACCCCGGTCATCGAAGCCACCGCTCCGGCTTGGCTGGTGGTTCAGGGCGACACGACAACGGCGCTGGGCGCCGCCCTGGCCGGCTTCCACGCCCGGCTCGACGTCGCCCATGTCGAAGCCGGCCTGCGCAGCGGCGATCGCGCCGCCCCCTGGCCCGAGGAGATGAACCGCCGGCTGATCGGCCAGATCGCGGCGCTGCATTTCGCCCCGACCGAGCGCGCCCGGGCCAATCTTCTGGCCGAAGGCGTGGCCGAGGGCGCTATCGAGGTCACCGGCAACACGGTGATCGACGCCCTGCATCTGGCCCTGGCCCGCATCAAGGACACCCCCCGGGTCATCGAGGCCGCCGCGCCGATCCTGGCCACGGCGGGCGAACGCGCCCTGGTCCTGGTCACCATCCACCGCCGCGAAAGCCTGGGCGAGGCCTTGCCGCGCTTGGCCGAGGCGCTTCTTGGGCTGGCCAAGGCCGAGGAGCGGTTGATCGTTCTGCCCATTCATCCCAATCCGCGCCTCGCCCCGCTGATCGAGGCGCTGAGCGGTCATCCCGGCATCTTGCTGACCCCGGCGCTTGATTATCTGCCCTTCGTCGCCCTGCTCCATCGCGCCGATCTGATCCTGACCGATTCCGGGGGCATCCAGGAAGAGGCCTCGGCGCTTGGCAAACCGGTTCTGGTGCTGCGCGACACCACCGAGCGCCCCGAACTGGTCGCCGGCGGCAACGGCTTGGTGGTCGGCACCCGGACCGCCCGGATTCTCGACCATGCCCTGCCGCTGCTGACCGACCCGGCCGCCCGCGCCGCTTTGGCCCAAACCCATGACGGTTTCGGCGATGGCCATGCCGCCGAGCGCATCGCCCAAACCCTCGAAAATCGGATTGCCCCATGACGCTCAGCGCCAATGACCTGATTTTCCGCGCCCTGCTCGCCCTTGTCGTTCTAGCGCCCTTGCCTTTGGGGGCCAATCGGCCGGCGGCCTGGAGCGCGCTGGCCCTGATCGCCGGGATTTTGCTGGCGCTGTGGTCGATCCGAACCCTGATCGGCGCCGGTACCCCACCGCCAAGGCTGGCACCGCTGGCAAGGGTCGCCCTGCCGCTGCTTCTGGTGCTGGTATGGGGGGGTGTCCAGGCCAGCGCGCTGGTTCCCGCGGACTGGCGCCATCCCCTGTGGGCGGAAGCCGCGAGCGCCCTGCCCGGACCGGTGGTCGGCCATCTGTCGCTTGATCCGGCGCGCAGTCTGGATGGGGTGATGAAACTGCTGAGCTATGGGGTGATCTTCGGGTTGGCCTGCGTTCTCGGCCGCAACCGCGCGCGCGCCCGCCTGGGACTCCGGGTCGTGGCCTGGAGCGCCACCGCTTATGCTATCTATGGCCTCTGCATGTTCTTCGCCGGCTGGGAGCGGCTGTTATGGCTGGAGAAGACCGATTATCTCGGCGACCTCACCGCCACCTTCGTCAACCGCAACGCCTTTGGCGCCTATGCCGGGCTTGGCCTGTTGTGCTGTCTGGCCCTGGTGTTATCCCACCTGCGGCGGCCGGCGCGCGGCGGCATGCGCCATCACGCCGAAAGGCTGGTTTTGGGCGGCTTGCCCTATGCCTTGGGCGGGTTCCTTTTGACGATGGCCTTGCTGTTCAGCCATTCCCGGGGCGCCTTGCTGGCGACCGCCTGTGCCGTGCTGGTGCTGATCCTGGCCCTGGGGACCGCCCGGGTGCTGTCGTGGCGCATCGCCAGCGCCGCCTTGCTGGTGATCGGCATCGGCGGCGCGACGCTCAGCCTGACCAGCGATCAGGTCACGCTCGAGCGCCTGCTCGATCAGACGGAACTCAGCGGCGACCGCGGGCAATTGCTGCGGCTGGGCGGCGAGATGGCCAGCGACGCCTCGGCCGGCGGCTTTGGCATCGGCGCCTTCGCCCCGGCCTTCCGCCTGTACCGCGATGCGTCGCTGCCCCGCCCGGTGATCTATGATTTCGCCCATAACATCTATCTTGAAGCGATCATCGAACTGGGCCTGCCCGCCGCCTTGCTGCTTGGCCTCAGCCTGACCATGGTCCTGACGAGCTGCGCCCTGGGATTGCGCCGGCGGCGGCGCGACCAGATCTATCCCGCCCTGGCCCTGGCGGCGGCCAGCTTGTTGCTGGTCCATGGACTGGCCGATTTCAGCATCTCGATGCCGGCGATCGCCGCCACCTTGGCGCTTTTGCTCGGCCTGGGCTTCGCCCAGTCACGCTCCACCCGTCCCGCCACCGCCACCGACGAGGAGGGGGACGCCGAGGCCGCTCACGGCGTTGGGTGAGCGCGCCGATAAAGGATCATGTCTTCTTCGCTGACCCCATCCAGGGCCCGACCGATCAGGAAACCAAGGCGGCGGTCCTCGGCCAGTCGGGCGATCCGCGCCGGTTCCAAGATCCAGGTGATGCGGATCTGGCGGTCGAGCAGGGCGCGGGTTTCGCCATCCAGGGCGGGAAGCAGGGCGAAAGCCAGATCAAGGCGCGAGGCGGTCAGGGCCGGAACCACCGGGCCGGCGAGGAACGACAACCGCAGGGCCGCCGCCGCCCCCTCCCGGTCGCCCGCGCCGACGCGCAAGACGGCAAGCCGGGCCCAGGCGCTGGCATTGGCCGGCGCCAGGGCGAGCCCGCGCTCGGTCGCCGCCAGGGCCGAGCGCGACAGCGCCACCCGCCGCGCCGGATCGGCGGCACTTTCGGCCGCCCGCGCCAGCAGATATCCGCCATCGGCCAGAGCCTCGCCGCGCGGCAGACGGCTGGCGCTGGCCACCAGACTTTGACCCGCCGCGGCCAGGACTTCCGACTCGGGCGCCGGCTTGCCGGCCCGCAGATCCCAAAGCACGGAGGCGCCCGCACGGTCATTCCAGGCGGCAAGGCAGCGCGGCAGGGCCAGACCGATCAGGATCAGGGCGACGGCCAGCCCGGCCAAGCCCGGCACGACGGCCCGCTTAGCGGCGCCGGCGGAGCGCGGCTCACTCGGCATAGTATTCCTGGTAGCGGCCATAGGACGCGCCATAATCACCATAGCCATAGACCGCGTGACGGCGCACATCCACCTGGGACAGCACCATCCCGGCAAGGGGCGCCCGCACGTCGCGCAACAACTTGATGCCGTTGCGCACCGCCGTTTGCTGGGTCGATCCCCAGCGGACCAGATAGATCACCTGATCGGCGACCCCGGCGACGATTCGCGCATCGGCGACGGCCAGAACCGGCGCGGTATCGATGATGATGCGGTCATAGCGGCTTGCCGGTTCGCTTAGCAGGGCGCCAAGGGTCGAGGCGTCGAAGAGTTCCTCTTGGGCGCTCGCCTCGCCGGCGGCCAGGAAATCAAGATCCATCCCCGGCGGACGGGTCACCACCTGATCAAGGGTGGCCTCGCCGCGCAGCACCTGGGCCAAGCCGCGCGTTCCGTCGATGCCGATGGTGGCGGCCAGCGACGAACGATGAACATCGGCGTCGATCAGCAGCACCCGTTCGCCGGCCCGGGCGTAAGTCAGGGCCAACCCCAGCGAAACGAAGCTCTTGCCTTCCTTGGGCACCGAAGACGACACCATGACGATCCGCCGGCGGGTTTCCTCGCCGTTCAAGGTCAGGGCGGTGCGCAGATTGCGGAAGGCATGGGCGATGGGGGCGCGCGGCCGGGCCAGCACCACGGCGCCGCCGCCCCGCCCGCGCACGACCGGAATAACCGCCAAGGGCGGCAAACCGACCAGGGCTTCCAGTTCCTCGGTCGAATGAACGGTGCCATCCAGGCCTTCGACCAGAAAGACCAGCCCGATCCCCAGACCGAAGCCGACGACCATCATCACCAGAAGAATGGGGATCTTGCGGGGATAGGACGGCGAGGCGGGAATATCGGCTGGCGACAACAGCCGGGCATTGGCGCGCTGGATCTGCTCTTGCTCGGCGTTGCGTTTGAAGCGGCTCAGAAAGGCCTCGTAAAGCGAGCGGCTGGAATCGGCCTGACGTTCCAATTCGCGCAGTCTGACGATCGCCCCGCCCTGAACATCGCCCTCTTGGCGCAAACCGACGATCTCGCGCTCCAGGGTGCGCACGCCGATGGCGGCGATCTCGACATCGCCTTCGGCCGACGAGGCGATCTTGCCGATTTCCCCGCCGATGCTCGATTGCAACTGCCCAAGGTCGGCGCGCATGCCGATGATCTTGGGGTGGCGTTCGCCATAGGTCTTTTCGGCTTCCGACAGGGCGCTGCGCACCTCGGCTTCGCGCTGGCGCAATTGCTGGATCAGCGACGACTGCAGCACGTCGCTGGCCGTCGCCACGCCGCCGCCCCGTGACAGGCTGCGCACCTGATCGAGGCGGGCCTGTTTCTGGGCAAGGTCGGCGCGCGCCAGCACCAGCCGGGAATTAAGCTCGGTCAATTGCTGATTGGCCACCGTGCCCTGCCGTTCGCCAACCGGACGCAGGCCATTTTCGGCGCGGTAGGTCTCGACGGCGGCCTCGGCGAGGGCGACATCGCCGCGCAAGGATTCCAGGCGTTGGGCCAGCCATTCGTTGACCCGTTTGGTTTCGTCAAACCCCGCTTCCAGGCGATCGAAAACATAAAGATCGGCCAAGGTATTGACGATGAGCGCCGATTTTTCGCGGCTGGTCGCGGTGAACTCCAGATCGATCACGAAGGAGCGCCGCTTGGGCTTGACGCTCAGGCGGCCAAGAAAGGTCGCGGTGACGCGGGCGCGCTGCAGCTCCTCGCGCACCTTCGGGGTCATCGTCGCCTCGTCCTTCCGTCCGGCCCGCCAGCCATCGGGAATCCAATTTATCGGATTAAGCCAGAAGGTCACCCGCTGGAAGGCGGTCGGCTTGCGCAGGCGGGCATTGAACTCGGGATCCTGATCAAGCCCCAACTTGTCGATCACCCGCCGGGCCAGCGGCGTCGAGCCCAGAACCTCGGCCTCGGTGGTGATCATCAGGTCATTGAGCCGGGTCCGCGACATATCGCTGCGATCAAGCAGCGAATCGGTGGCGTCGGGGGCCTCGATCAGAACGGCGGCATTGGCGGTGTAGCGCGGCGTGGCCTGCTGCAAGAACACGATAGTCGGCGCGACGACCAAGAGAACACAGGCCAGAATCAGCAGCTTGCCCCGGCGGATGACGCCAAGGACACGATGGAACTGGTCACGGAAGGGGGCCGGCTTGGCTTGGTCTGGGGCCATCAGAAGCGCAGACTCAGGGTCAGGGTGGTCACCAGCTGATCATAGGGCAGGCTGGAGATGGTGGAGTCCTTGGTGGTGTAGCCGACCAGCCCGGTCAGATCGAGTTCGGGCATGAAGGCATAGGTCGCTTGACCGTTGACCAAGAAGGTATCGCTGCTTTCCTCGATCCCCGGATAATCGTCGTGGGAATAGGCGGCATAGCCGCGCAGAATAACGTTGCGGGCGTATTCATGGCGGACCAACAGCGAATACGAGGTCCTGACCATGCCCGAGGCGCCGGCCAGGGTGCTATCGACCACCGAGCGCTCGATCGCCGGCACCACCAGGGTGAGCTTCGTCGGTGTCCAGTTGAACACCGCCTTGATCATCGGGCCGGAGGGATCGTCAAGGGCGCCGCTTTCGTAATCCTGTTCGAAATAGCCGGCCAGGAAGTCGCCGCGCAGCACCTTGGAGATATCGACCCCGATGCCGGTCTCCACGCTATAGCCGGCGCTGTTGCGGTTTTCGCCGAAGGTATTATCGGAGTCGTAGGCCCGCTTGTTGGCGGTTCCGCTCAGGATGGCGGCATAGCCCGGCACGAATTCGTAAGCCCCGCGCACCGCGCCCGTATACTCGGTGCGATTGCGGCTTTCGTTGTCGATATCGGGTCCCAGGCTGGTTGAGACATTGCTGAAGCCATAGCGGGTCGCCCCGGCCTCGACGCCGATGGTATAGGCGCCAAGGTGGGTTTCGCCGCCAAGCAGGGCGCCGACGGTATGGGTCGGCGTCGGCTTTTCGCCCTGGGCGGCGTCGCTCGATCCCCGCTCCTCGTGATCGAGCGATCCGCGGATCCCCAGCTTCACCTGGGTATCGCGATTGATGTCATAGCGGCCATTGGTGCTGCCGCGAAAATTGGTGACGTCGTTTTCGTCGTATTGGGAAAACCAGACGTGCTCGGCCTCGATCACGGTGTTCAGTTCGTGTTCGGTAAACCGCGAGCGCAAATCGAACTTCGCCCCGAGCGTCGTCAGGAAATCGCTCTTTTCATCATCGGGCGTGGCGTAGATGTTGGAATTATAGGTTTCACCCAGGCTGACGCTGGGCAGCAAAAGAAAGCTGCCAAGATCGAGTCCCTTGGGTTGATAAGACTCGGCGACCAGATCGCCGGTGTTTTGCTCCAGGGGATTTTGATCAACATCAAGCGGTTCGGTCGCCCTGGCCGCCCCCGTGCTCCGTTCGGTTGGCGCGGTCGGCGAGGTCGTCACGGCGGTCTGGGCCAGAACTGGCGCCGAGCCGGCGATGACGAGTCCAAGGGCACCGATCCAAGGTCCCGATGCCAGCCGCAATCCGCCGAATCCCGCGTGCCAATTCGTCATGCCAACCCCCCTCATAAAGTGAATCCGAACTCTGGAGCGCATTACTCTTGATCCTAACCAATAACCGGAGCATCTCATAATTTATCGAGCACGATAATGGTATTCATCCGTGGCAATGAAACGAAGCGTCTCGTCCTCCAAGACCACGCAGGTCAGCGGCCCGCCAGCGAAGGCGCCGGTATCGATGCCGATGCGATTGGGGAGAACGACCGGCGCCTCGGAAATGGTGTGGCCATGAACGACGCGCTTGCCATGCCAGAGGGGCGACGACAAGAACGGCTCGCGAATCCACAAAAGATCGTCTTCGCTCTGGCGATCAAGCGGCCGGCCCGGCATCACCCCGGCATGAACGAACAAATAATCGCCGATGCTGATCTGGGACGCGAGCCCGCCCAGGAAGGCCCGGTGGGCCGCCGGCAGGCAGGCGTCGAGCCCCTTGGCCAAACCTTCGGCCCGCGCCGCCAAGCCGCTCACGCCGGGCATGCGAACCCCATAGCCGGCCAGGGTGGCCAAGCCGCCGAATTCGAGCCAGCCGAGGTTGGCCGTGGGCGCCTCCAGAAAATCGAGCATGGCGCTTTCATGATTACCGCGCAGACAATGGCGTTCGAAGCCGGGAAGCGACGGTCCGCACAGGCGATCGAGAACCGCCGGGGTCGCCTCGCCGCGATCGACATAATCCCCGAGATAAATGATCAAGAATCGCCGCGCGGAACCGGCCTCGGCGGCCGCGTCCCGGACGATCAGATCATGCAGCCGGTCAAGGGCGTCGATCTGGCCGTGAATATCGCCAATGGCATAGACGCGAACCCCCGAGGGAACGGCCGGGGCCGCGGGGGGTGGGCTCGATGCCGAGGTCAGACGCTTCCATGTCTCGCGTATCATCGCGATGCCTTGATCCTTTCCGTGGAACGACTGGGCCGCCCCGTCGCTTTCCAAAATTTATCGCTCTAGGCATTAACAGAAAGACAACCAAATCCGCTCATAAAAAGAGAAACCGACCCAGCAGCGACTGTGAGCCCTTGCACTTTTTACTCGATTCTATCGGAGCTCCGATGACCTTGTCCAAGTCCCTCTGCACCACCCTTGTCGTCGCGGCCAGCCTGGGACTCGCCGCCTGCGCCGGCCCTTCCCTGCCCGACCGCGAGGCGCCGCGCGCCATCGCCAACGTCAAGGATGGCAATCTCCTGGTGCCGGGCAATCACATCCGCATCACCGTTTTCAACGAGCCCAATCTGTCGGGTGAATTCATCATCGACAGCACCGGCAATCTGGCGATGCCGCTGATCGGCGACATCACGGCGGCCGGCGTGACCACCCAGGCGCTGGCCGGCAGAATAGCCGATAAAATTCGTGGGGAAAACTATCTACGCGACCCCCGGGTCACCGTCGAATCCTCCAGCCTGCGCCCGGTTTACGTGATGGGCGAGGTTCGCGGGCCGGGCGAGTTCCTGTATATCGACGGCATGACGGTGCTGAGCGCCATCGCCCGGGCCGGCGGCTATGATTACCGGGCGCGCGAAGGGCAAGTGCTGCTGATTCGCCAGGAGGACGGCAAGCCGGTGGACTATCGCGCCGAGGAATATACCCCGGTGCAGCCGGGCGATATCGTCCGGGTGCTCGAGCGGCGCTTCTAGGACGGCGCCCGCCATGGCCCCGCCCCTCCCCTCGCCCATGGATGGCTGCGTTCTGGTGACCGGCGGCGCCGGTTTCATCGGCAGTCGGGTTGTCGCCGGACTGCGGGCGGCGGGAAGCCGCGTCGCCGTTCTTGACGACGCCTCGGCCGGCCGGCCGTTACCCGCCCGCACCGAAGGACTGGAGGTGATCGCCGGCGATATCCGCGACGCCGATCTTACGGGGCGGGTCGTCGCCGCCCTGCGTCCGGCCGCCATCGTCCATCTCGCCGCCCTTCACCACATTCCAAGCTGCACCAAAGATCCCCGCCGCGCCCTCGATATCAACGTCGTCGGCACCCAGTCGGTGCTTGACGCGGCGGCGGCGGCGGGCGTCGCGCGGGTGGTCATCGCCTCGTCGGGGGCGGTTTATGACTGGGGCGTCGGCGCTTTGAGCGAGGAAAGCCCGACCTCCCCCCACGATATCTACGCTCTGAGCAAACTGACCAACGAGCACCAACTGGCGCTCTGGGCGCGCCAGCCCGGACGCTGGGCCCGGGTGGCCCGGCTGTTCAACGTCATCGGCCCAGGGGATCCGAACGGCCATCTCATCCCCGAGGTTCTCGACCGTCTGGCCGGCGCGGCCGACACCGCGCGCGCGGCCGATCCCATTGTCCTGCGGCTTGGCCATCTTGACCACCGCCGCGATTATATCGCCCTGGAGGATGCCGCCGAGGGGCTGATCGCCCTGCTGGGCGATGGCGATCCGGCGCCGTTTTCCATCGACAATCTGTGCAGCGGCCGCGAACTCGGCGTCGAGGATCTGGTCACCCGGTTGGCCGATCTGCTGGGCCTTCGCATCACCTGCCTGTCCGATCCGGCCCTGCGCCGCCCCAACGACCGCCCCTCGCAGCTTGGCGCGCCGGAACGGGCCTGGCGGCGCCTGGGGTGGCGGGTGCGCCGGCCGGTGGACAGCGCCTTGGCCGAGATCGCCGCCGCCGACGGCCGCTTCGCCCTGGTATCATGAGGCTCGGCCGGCGCGCCCTGCTCGTGGCCGGTCTGGCGGGATGGCTGGGGGCCTGCGCCGGCCGGCCGGCGGCGGGCGCGATCGTCACCCCCCGTGACTTCGGCGCCCGGGGCGACGGCCAGGAGGATGACGCCGCCGCCTTTCAAGCCGCCATCGACAGCGAAGCGCCGATTCTCCACGTTCCCCCGGGGCGTTATCGCATCGGCCGCCCCCTGGTGCCGCGCTCCAACCAGCACTGGCGCGGCGACGGCGCCCAGGTCTCGGTGCTGGCCCAGCCCGCCGACGATGTCCCGCCGCCCTTCAATCTGATCGAACGCCACGACCGCCTGGAAAACGTCAGCTTCAGCGGCCTGGGCTTCCTGGGCAATGCCGCCCGTCAGACCACGGCCGCCGCCGACGGCCAGCACGGCTTCGCCCTGTCTTTGCGCGGCGCCATCCGCGCGCTGGCCCTGACCGATTGCCACATCTCGGGCTTTGGCGATGGCGCGAATGGCGGCGGCGGGGTGGTGATCGGTCCGGCGCCCGACAGCCCTCTCCAGGCCTTGGAAGACATCACCCTGCGCGGATGCCGCTTCGAGGCCAACGGCAATGTTCCCGGGGTTTATCTAAGCGGCGGCGACAAGATCGGCGCGCGGCGCGGCGCTATCCGCGTCATCGACAATCATTTCACCGGTATTGCCAACAGCGGGCGGGCGCAGAACTGCGTTTACATCCTGGGCGGCGGACCGCAAACGCGGATCGAGGGGGTTATCATCGAAGGCAACAGCTTCGCCCTCGCCACGCCGGTCGACGCCTGCATCGAACTGAACTGGGCCGAGGCCTTCACCATCACCGCCAACACCATCGTTTTCGACGACGCCCTTGACGGCTCCTCGGCGATTTTGCTGCGCGACGGCTGCAAGACCGGCAGCGTCAGCGCCAATACCCTGAGCGATCGCACCCCGGGTCGCGAGGTCGGCGGCATCTTGCTGCTGAATTTCGCCGATCCGGGAACGGTCGAGGACATCGTGCTCGCCGCCAACAGCCTCAGCGGCTTTTCCTGGCGGGCCGTGGCGATCGATCGTGGCAGCCGGGGAATCGTCGTGACCGGCAACCGCATCAGCGGCGGCGGTCGAACCACGAAGGAGGCGATCCGCGTCGCCGGCGCCCGCACCGTGCTGATCGAGGGCAATGTCATCAGCGGCGCCCGCTTTCCCGTGCTGCTCGCCGGCCAGGGATCGGCCGCCGTCGGCGATATCAGCATCCTTGGCAATTTTCTGGCCGATTGCGGCGGCGAACCGGGGTTGATCGACGCCTCGGCCGCTCCCGATCTGCGGGGGCTGGTGATCGGCGATACCACCATCACCGCCCCCCGCCCGGGCACCCGGGCCCTGCTCAGCGGCCTTGCCCACCCCCAGCAGGCCGTGATCACCGGCAGGCGAGGCGCCGGGCTGACGGCGGTGGAACGCCGATGAGCGGCTATCACCTTGACCGGCCGCGCCGCGCTTGCCGGTTGTGTGGCGCCACCGTCAACCAGCGGGTAGTGGGCCGCGAGCGCACCCTTGATCTCGGCCAGGAACTGGTGCGTTGCGGCCTGTGTGGGGGCGCATCCCTGGATCCCGATCTGAGCGCCGCCGACGAGGCCCGCTTCTATGAACACGACTACCGACGCCTGTTCACCGCCGAGGCCGCCTTTCGCCACCAAGAGGCCTTCGTCGCCAGCTTGCGCCTGCGCGCCATCGCCCAATGGCGCTGGGCCCGCCTTGGCGGCTTCGTGCCCTTGGGCGGGGCGGTTCTGGAAGTCGGCTCGGGTTATGGCGCCTTCTTGTCGGAAATCCACCGCGACCGCCCCGATGTCCCCTTGGCGGCGATTGAGCCCGATGCCCACCATCGCGCGGTCGCCCTCGGGGGAACGAAGGTCACTTTCGTCGCCAGCCCCGAGGAGGCCGGCGGGCCTTTCGCCCTGATCGCCCTGTTCCATAGCCTGGAACACCTGCGCGATCCCGCCGGCAGTCTTGTAAGCTTGCGCCGCCTGCTGGCGCCGGGCGGCATTCTGGCGATCGAGGTTCCCGACATCGCCGCGCCGTGGTCGGGCTGGCAGGATGTTCACGCCGCCCATCTTGGCTACTTCACCGGTCCGGCCCTCGACCGGCTCTGCCAAAGAGTCGGCCTGCGGCCGCTGGAAGGTCAGACGGCTTTGCCCGGCACGCTCTGGCGGGTTTTGCGCCGCTGCGATCCCCAGCCGCCGCTCCCCGCCCCGCCCCAGGAGATCGCCGCCCTCGATCGCCATATCGACCGCTATCGTCACCGCTGGCGCGATCGGCTGAAACGGCGCCTGAAAACCCTGGCGGTGGCCGTCTTGGGGCCGCAACGGATCGGCGCTTGGCAAAGGCGGCGCCTGGGGCCGCTCACCGACCGCATGCTGGCGCAGGCGGCGGGGTCGCGCCAAAGGCTGTTCGGCCTGCCGGTCGACGCCCTGACCATGACCGAGGCGATCGACCGCGCCGAAACCGCGATGCGGACCCGCCAGCGCCTACGTCAGGCCGATATCAATGTCGCCAAGCTGGTGGC
The DNA here is from genome assembly GCF_000013085.1 of Rhodospirillum rubrum ATCC 11170. Taxonomy (NCBI): domain Bacteria; kingdom Pseudomonadati; phylum Pseudomonadota; class Alphaproteobacteria; order Rhodospirillales; family Rhodospirillaceae; genus Rhodospirillum; species Rhodospirillum rubrum. The sequence continues at coordinate 1,752,340 of NC_007643.1, read as the reverse complement.
GATGAGCGGGGATCGGCTGTTGCGCGCCGATGTCGCCGGCTCGGATATGGTCTGTGTCGATGGCATGGGGGTGCTGTGGGCCGCCCGTTTGCTGGGCGTCGCCATCCCCGAACGGATCACCGGCATCGATCTGATGGATCACCTGCTCGCCCGCGCCGGCCGGGGCGGCTTCCGCCCCTATATCCTGGGGGCCGAGGCCACGGTGCTGGACGAGGCGGTGGCCAGCTTGCGCCGGCGCTATCCCGATCTGGTTTTCGCCGGCTGGCACCACGGCTATTTCAGCCCGGCCGAGGAACCCGCCGTGGTCGCGGCGATCGCCGCCTCGCGGGCCGATTGCCTGTTCGTCGCCATGCCCAGCCCGGCCAAGGAGGCTTTTCTCGCCCGTCATCACGCCGCCCTCGGCGTCGCCTATGTCATGGGGGTCGGCGGATCGATCGATGTCATCGCCGGCAAGCGCTGGCGGGCCCCGCGCTGGATGCAGCGCGCCGGTCTGGAATGGCTTGCCCGGCTGATCCAAGATCCCCGCCATCTCGGTCCGCGCTATCTGAAAAGCAACAGCCTCTTTCTGGGACTGGTGATCAAGGAATGGATCAGGCTCAGGCGCGGCGGGGCGGAGGACACCTAGGATCATGTGCGGGCTGGTGGCGATTTTGGAGCGACGGGGACCGGCCGACGAAGCGGCGGTGTCCAAGGCGCTCGCCCGTCTGGCGCGGCGCGGTCCCGATGGCGAGGGCCGGGCGGCGTTCTGGGACGGCCGTCTGCTGCTCGGTCATCGGCGGCTGGCGATTTTCGGCAAGGGCGCCGACGGCGCCCAGCCGATGGTCGATCCCGAGACCGGCAGCGTGCTGGTCTTCAATGGCGCGCTCTATAACTATGTCGAACTGCGCCAGGCCCTTCAGGCCCTGGGCCAGCGTTTCGCCGGCGAGAGCGACACCGAGGTCGCTCTGCTCGCCTGGCGGCAGTGGGGCGAGGCGGCCTTCGCCCGCTTCAACGGCATGTGGGCCATGGTCCTCCTCGACGCCCCAGGCGATCGGCTGGTGGTGTCGCGCGATCGCCTGGGCGTCAAACCGCTGTACTTGTGCGACACCGGCGGCCGCGTGACCTTCGCCAGCACCATCGCCGCCACCCTGGCGGCCAGTGGCATCGCCCCCCGGGTCGATGACGACGCGGTCTTCGATTTCCTGGTCGGCGGTCTGACCGACCATCGCGGCGGCAGCTTCTTCGCCGGCATCGTCGAGGTTCCCGCCGGCGCCCTGTGGTCGGTCGACCGGAGCGGGGGCATCGACCGCCGCCGCTTCCACGATTGGCGAAAGGAGGGCAGCGGGGAAGCAGCGCCGCCGTCGGCCGAAGCGCTGCGCGCGACCTTGAGCGATGCCGTGCGCCTGCGCCTGCGCGCCGATGTTCCGGCGGTCGCCCTGCTCTCGGGCGGGCTTGATTCCTCGATCGTCACCCGCTTGGCCACGGCGCCCGACATGCCGCGCGGCGCCCTGGCCGGGCTGCTGACCTATGGCTATCGCGACGCCACCGAAGCCGATGAGACGCGCGAGGCCGGCCGCTTCGCCGCCACGCTCGACAGCGCCCTGCCCCACGACATCCTGCGCGTCGCCCCGCTGCCCGCCGCTCCGGACCTTGACGCCCTGCTCGCCGCCCAGGAGCAGCCTTTCAACACCCCCTCGCTGGTCGCCGCCTTCCGACTTTATCGGTTGATCGCGGCGCGCGGCGTCAAGGTGGCGATCACCGGCGAGGGCGCCGACGAGTTGTTCGCCGGCTATACGAACCGCTATGGCGCCCTTCTCGCCCGCGAGCACCTGCGCCTGGGCCGCCTCCGCCCCTTGGGCGCCCTGCTCGGCTCGGCCCATTGCCCGCCGCGGCTGGTGGCCAACCGCCTCGCCTGGGATCTTCCCTTGGCCATCGTCCGCCCGTTGATGGCCGGGCGCGTCCATGGCCGGGTGATCGCCCGATCGTTCTGGCAAGACTCGGCCGAACGCTTCGAGGCCCTGGCGGCCTATCACCACCAGCCGCTGGCGTCGCGCCTGCGCGATGACGCCCTGCGCGCCCTGCTGCCCTATTCCCTGCGCTTCGCCGATCGCAGCGGCATGGCCTCGGGCGTCGAGGTGCGGTCGCCGTTCCTCGATTACCGGGTGGTCGAAGCCGCCCTCGCCCTGCCGGTCGCCGCGAAGATCGACGATCGGGGCGGCAAGCGCATCCTACGCCAAGCCTTCCGCCACGACCTACCGGCCGAAATCATCGGCGCGGGCAAAACCCATGGCCTGGGCATGGCCGAACAGTTTCAGGTCGGACACCTTGATTGGGCAGCCTTGGCCGAGGCCCCGCCGACCCTGGCGGCGCGCTATCTTGATCTCGGGCGCCTGAAAACCGCCCTGGCCGCCCACCCCAGTGATCCCAGGCTGTGGTGGCCGCTCTGCCTGCTGCGCTGGCTGGCCTGGGTGGAAGGCGGCATGGCCGACGCCCCCCGCTAGAGTGAATAGAGTAAAACGGTCAATAGGCGTTGGGATCGCGGATCAGGCGGAGCGGCGTCAGGGCGAGGATCCACAGATCAAGCCCAAGACTCCAGTGGTCGAGATAGGCCAGATCATAGGCGACCCGACGTTCCAGGTCCTGGGGGGAGCGGATCTCCCCCCGGCAGCCATGAACCTGGGCCCAGCCGGTCATCCCCGGCTTCATCTTGCGGCGCTGGGCGTAGATATCGACGGTGGCGGCGAAATCCTCGTCATGGGCCAGGGCGTGGGGACGCGGGCCGACCAGCGACATATCACCCTTCAGCACATTGAAAAGCTGGGGCAATTCATCAAGGCTGAGGCGACGCAGCAGCCGGCCGACCCGGGTTACCCGGGGATCATCGCGCCCCACCTGGGTCTCCCCCGCCGCTTCGACCAGGGTGCGGAACTTGAAGATGGTGAAAACCTCGCCGCGAAAGCCGAAGCGCTTCTGGCAAAACAGCACCGGCCCCGCCCCCTCAAGACGAACGACCAAAGCCACCAGGACCATCAGCGGGCTGAGGACCACCACCAGAAGCGCGCCCAGCACCAGATCCTCGAGGCGTTTGATCAGGGCGCCGCCGCCTTCGAGAACGGGGGGATACAGCTCGACGCTGATCGCCCCGGCGATGATTTCCGGGGGGCCGACCAGGGGATGATCGGCGATGGGCGGATCAATCAGCAGACAGATGCGCAAGGGCAGATCGCGCAGACGCCGCCGCAAGGCGTCATCGATCCCCGCGGGCGGCACGGCGACGAACACCACATCGGCCTTGGCCTCCTCGCAATGGCGCGCCAACCGCGCCCCGTCGCGAACAGGATCGAGACAGGCCACGATATCGACGCGTCGCCCCTCATCGGCGGCCAGCCGGGCGAGGAGACCGGTGTCGCCATCGGCGGCCAGTAGAACGGCGCGGGCGCGCCACAGGGGGGCAAGGGTCCCCACCCGGGCCACCCCCACCCGCAGCGCCGTCATCGCGCAGACGGCGATGAAAAACCACGTCACCGCCCAGCTTCGCGAAAACTCCTGGGAGACCTTGCCGAGATAGGCGAGGGCGAAGAGCACCAGGAAAGTCGCCACGAGGCTGAGCAGCACCGCCGCCAATTGCGAGGGCAAGGGCCCGGGACGACGCCGGGAATAAAGACCGAGGCCACCCCCGGCGCCTTGGAAAACGAAGGCGGCGATGATCAGCGCCGCCCAATAGGGTTCGGGCATCATCGGCGTGCCATGGCGCAGGCCATAGCCGATCAGGCAGCCAAGAGCCAAAATCATCAGATCAAGGGCGCGCACCCCGATCATCGCCACCGCGACGCGGCCCTCGCCGATCCGCCGATACCCCGATGCCGATCCGTCCATCATCCCTTCGACTCTCCGCGATCGATGTGGCGACAAGCCTTCCATCCCCGCCACAGGCCAAGACCGGCCAATCCAAGGCCAAGGCCGATCAGCGGGGCGGCGGCCGGGGTGGCGTTGGCCAGGGCGACACAGGCGGCGCCGCCCGCCGCCAGGAACCACGCCTCCCGGGGGGCGGACAAACCAAGCAGGCGCAGGGCGACGACCACGCACAGCCCGGCCACGACAAGGCGCACGATCATCACCGCGGCGAACGGCCCGTCGGCCAGCACCACCCCCGCCTGAGCGATCACCCCGATGATCACCAGCATCGTCAAGCGCCGGGCGAAAGGCCGCTCCCGGCCTTTGGCGAGAATGGCGGCGGTAAAGGCGCCGCCGCACAGGACAAGCGCCCATTCCGCCAAAAACCACGACAAGGCGCCGCGCTCGGCCATCGGCGCGGCCAAAGCCAGGATCGCCACCAAAAGGGCGGCGACCCCGAGGGCGATCGACAGCACGCCGCCTTGCACCTTGGCAAGGTCCCTCGCCCAACCGGGGGCCTTCAGGCGACCGATCAGCCAGGGAACAAGCAGGCGGTCGAATTGGCCGGCCAGCGCCGTCAGCCCTTGCAAGACCTGAAGGGCCAGCAGGGCGTGAGCCAAAATCGCCGGCCGGGTCGCCTCGATGACGAAGGGCAGCCCACGGTCGTTGAGGGTGCCGACCAGCGACATCACCCACCACCCCAAAGCGCCGCTCCCCAGACGGCCGAGACGGCGGCTGACCAGGGGGCGCAGCAAGACCGCGTCCAATCCAAGCCAGGGCCAAAACAGCAGCGGGGCGATCATTCCGGCGGAAAAAACCAGACCGACCGCCCAGTCCGAGGGAACACCAAGGATCAGCACCAGGGTCATGCCCAAGCCAAAAACGCCCCAGCGCCCATAAACGCTCAGGGCGGCGGCCTGAGCGCGGCCCTGGCCATACAGCAGCGGCGCGGGCTGCCAAGCCGAGGCGATGATCCCGGGCGCCGCCGCCGCCAGCGCTCCCCAGCCTTCGCTCTCGATGCCATAGATCCAGGCCCACAGGCCAAGCGCGCAGGGCGTTCCCCCGCCCAGGACCATCACCCGCTGAAACAGGGCGATCCGCCAGTGCCGGGGCCAATCGTCGTCGCGGGCCACGGCGCTTAGCAGCACGACCGGATAGCCGAGTTCGCCGAGGAAGCACAGCGTCGCCGCGGCGACCAGAGCCAGCCCGACCGGGCCATAGAAAGCCGCGCCGAAAACGGCGAGCAGAGCGGTCTGCGACAGAAAATTCACGCCCTGTCCGAAGATCTGCACGGCGATCGGACCGGCGGGATGCAGGGCGCGCCCGGCGAGCCCCGATCGGCGGAGGGGGGGGATAAGAGTCATCGGGTCGGCTTGGTCCGGGTCCACCCCAGGGGTTGGCCGAGCAAGCGCAGCACGCGCACCAGCGGATAGGCCCAGGCCAAGGCCGGCGGCAAAGGCAAGAACGCGTGATCCTTGTCGCTGGCGCCCAGAAAGAAGCCGAGCAGTCCGATCCGCGCCCGCCAGCGTGGATAAAGCGTAAACAGCCGGGCGAGCGTCGGCCAAAACCCCATCCGGCCGGCAAGTTCGGCGCCGCGATCGGAAGGCAGATCATCGAGATGGGGAACGAGATCGTCCGCCAGCCGCCCGCCGAGGGCGACGAGCGCAGGTTTCACCTCCAGCCCCGGTGGCAGGGCGGCGCCCAAAACCCGCTCGGCCAGCAAAACCGCCATCACCACCTGACGCTCGACCCCCAGGCGGCGGGCCAGGGTCAGAACCGCCGGCCAATCGACGTCCTCCCGGGCCATCCCTTTGGCGATATCGACCAACCAGAACAGGCGATGCCAGTTATGCTTGGTGCCATGAAAGGCCGCGTAGACCATGGCGGCCTCGCGATCAAGGGTAGCGACCGGGCCTCGGGGCAGAGCAACGGCGCTCAGGCGGGCCCAGGGATCGAAACGGTCGACCGGAAACAGGCCATCGGGGCTGGCAAGGCGCCGATGCAGTTCCAAGGAGGCCGCGAAGTCGGGATGACGCAAGGTGACCGCATGATCGATGGCCCCCGCGCCATCGCGCCGATAACCAAGGGCGCCAAGGCGGTCGAGCGCCCGGGTGAAATCGGCGGGACCGACCAGAAGGTCGAGATCGCTCGCCTCGCGCCCAAGCAGATCGCCAAACAGCCCGGCGAAAGCCAGACCTTTCAGGGCGCAGACGCCGATCATCGCGCCGGTCAGGTCGTTGACCACCACCCCCAGTTGGGCGGTACGCTCCATGGCGGCCATCGTCATCTGGCGCTGGCGCAGGGCCAAGGTGTCGCGCAGGGCCAGGGAAAGCGGCGTCCGCCCCGCCACGGGCAGGGCCAGGGCGACGCGGTGGCGGCGCAGGGCTTGCCCAAAGCTCTCCCGATCCACGCTCGCGGCCAAATCCCCAGCCGATTCGCCGCGCAAAAGCGCGACGATCAGGCGAAAGGCCGGCGACCAGGAAGAGGGAAAGGACGTGTCGGCCATGCTCTCGCCATCAGCGGCGCGCCTGGGCGGCAGGCCCATCCTCAGTTCGCGCTGCCACGCAGCAGCGGGTTTTCCTCGGTGATGGTCACGACCGGCCGGGTCTGGCCGAAGTCGCGTCCCTGCGGGCCGAGATCGGGATCGAAGCTCGGCACATCGCCCCCTTGATAGAGGATCTCGGCGATCTGCGGTCCGTTGGCCGGGTTGGTGAGTTGCAAGCTCCCCGAGGCCCCGGCGGCATTCAGGGTTGAAACGACGTTCGCCCGGGCGGAGGGGACGGCGGCTTGGACCGAGGGGCTGATCACCGTGTTATAGGCATTGTCCATGGCGCCGATCGCCGCCGCCGGATTGGCGGCATAGACCACGGGATTGCTGACGACCCGGGTGACGGAAACCGCCGTCTCACCGGCCAGTCGCGGGGAGACGGCGATGACTTCGGGCGCGACGGCGATCCTGGCCGCCGCCGCCGCCACAGAGAGCGCCTGGGCCGGCGCGCCGCTTTGGATGCCGGGCTGACCGATCACCGTGACCGCCGCCCCGGCGATCTCGATCGCCAAAGCCGGATTGGATCTCAAAATCTGAGCGGCGACGCCGACCGCCTGCTGGGCGATCGTCGCGCCGACCGCCGAATTGGCCAGACCGCCGGCCAAGCTGACGGTGCTGACGGCGAGCCGGGCGGTTTCCTCGGGCTGGGCGGCCACCGCCGCCGGCGAAACGAAGATGCGCGCCGCCTTGACCAGAACCGATTCGGTGGTCGCCGGAGCGCTTTGGACGCCATTGCTCGCCCGCACGGCGCTAACGGCGGCGGCGGCGACGCGCACGGCGCCCTGGGGGTTGGTCGTCAATAAATTGGCTGCGGCGCTTACCGTAAGATCGGCCAGTTGGGCGGCGCGGGCCGGATTGCCGGCGGACAGCGTGGCGATCGCCTGGGTAACGGCGGCGCTATTGCCCGAAGCCACCGCCGCCGCCAAAGCCGGCGGCAAAGGCGCCGAAACGGCCGCCGGGGTGCGGGCGGGGGTCTGGGCGACCGCGTCAAGCCCGACCACTCCCCCCCCTAAAAGAAGGAAAGCCCCTACAAACGCCCTGCCAACCATAGCAACCGCCATAAGGGACCTCCTTTGATTAATAACGACCTACCCTCGATCGCTTATATCTCAGCCCAAGCGCTTTGTCTTCCCTGCTGAAGAGCGATACGTAAAACGAAACGGTGAAGACTGTCATCGTCGCCAGGAACGCTTGCCAGGGGCCGTAAATTCCCGGGCTCATCCCCGGCCCTCCTGGCGGGCGGCGACGCTGCGGGCCAGGGCGTCGAGCCCCGACAGGTCGCCATGGCGCAACAAACGATGCCCGGGCACCAGGGCGCCAACCGTCATCGTCGCGGTGAAAATCTGCGGCAGCAGGCCCATGGCCAGCCCCATCTTGCGGCGATAAACGGCTCCGGCCAGGGCTGCCGCCCGTTCCGCGCCGCGAATCGCATGGAAGCCCTCGTCATCGGGGCTTTCGGCCTGATCGAGGTAATAGACCACGCCCAAGGGCAAAGGGACCTGGGGCGGCGGCGGCGGCGGTCGATCGGCCAGGGCCTGGGCCTGATATTTATCGATTCCCTCGAGAATCCGCGCCGCCGGATCGACGATCAGACCAAAGGTGTCCAGAACGTCGCGCCAGAGCTTAAGGCGGGGGATCGCCGGCAGGACGTGCGGGGCATTGATTTCCGAGGCATCGATCACGCAGACGTCATCGCCAAGCAAGGGATAGCCCAGGCGGACCAGCGCCGCCGCCAAGCTTGATTTTCCCGCCCCCGAGGCCCCGGCGATCGCCACCGCCCGGCCGTTGATGGCCACGCAGCTGGCATGGAGCGGCAGCAGACCACGCTGGTGGCAGAGAACGCCAAAGGCCGTGCCCAGCAGATATTGACGCACCGCCGAGGCCACCACCCCGGCCTGCGGATCGATGGTGATCACCCGCCCCCGGCTGATGCGATAGCTGCCGACCGAGGCCACCGTGAAGCGAAACCTCCCCTCCCCGACGACATGCCAGTTCATGCCGGGCGAGGCGCTCTCGACCGGCGTCACCCGTCCGAAGGCGATGGTGACGTCGGGAAGCCGGTCGTCCCGGGTCCACAAGGGCAGTTCGGGCAAATCGATCACCGAACGCACCCGCCAGCCGCAGAGCGCCCGATCGGCGACCGGATCGGCGGTCGGGAACGGACCGCCCTCCGAGGACCTGGCCAAGGCGCCTCGGCGGCTTCGGGTCACGGGAACCAGCCTCGCCCGATGAGCAGAGCTTGGCCGGGATAAAGCGGCAAGGTCAGCCAGTCGGGGGCGTCGTCAGCCAGAACCTCGGCGACGGCCTCATCCACCCCGGCACAGCCCCGCCGATAATCATCAATAACGATCAGGGCGCGGGGCAAGCAACGCGGCAGCACCGCCTTCAGACACCGCCGGGTCGCGTCATAGATATCGACATCGAGATGAACAAACGACAGATCCTTCACCCGTCCTTGCGAATCGCTGTCGGGGAAGACCCCTTCGACAAGGGTGTAATCCGTCAGATGGCGACCGAGCAGGACGTCGACGGCCTTGGCCGATGTCTCGTGAAACTGGTCATGGTTGAACAGCCGGTCCCGCCTCGGGTCGATCGGCTGGCCGGCGAAACCGGCGAAGGTATCGCAGACGAACAACGGTCGCCCGGGATTGGCCAGCCCCAGCAGCAGGGCGGCTCCCCCCCGGAAGGTTCCGATCTCGGCGATCGCCCCCGCCGGATTGGAAGAGCGCGACAATTGCCACAACGTGGCCAACCGCGGGGTGTCGAGGCAGGTCCAATCAAGGCAGGCGTCAAGGGCGGCGCGAAAGACCCGGTCACCCAGGATCTCAACATTGTTGACATCGGTCGGCCGCCCTTCGCGCAAAGGAAAGTCGACCGGACCGAGATGGGTGATTTGACACCGGGTCAGTTTTTCAGCCTGCCGCCTTAGCCAACGCCTGATCCTCATGGGGACCCCTTGCCGATGAACGAGGCGCTAAAAGCTTTGCGCGGAAAGGGCACTGCCGGCTTTCCACGCCTCCGCCGCTCCGAAGAGACTTGAGATTATCCCGCTCCGCGATCGGGGGCTAGCGTGCCATACCGTCTTAAGCTTACGCGCCTTGGCGTCCGCCTAAAAGCCCTCTCCGCGGCACCCTTGCCAAAGGGGATCGGATCGCCGCGGACAGGTCTTGAAAAACCGGGTCAGGCCTTCTTCACGAACTCGGATTTCAGGTTCATCGCGCCAATGCCATCGATCTTGCAGGCGATGTTATGCCCATCGGCGGCATCGGTCAGACGGATGTTCTTGACCTTGGTGCCCCCCTTGACGACCAGCGAGGATCCCTTGACCTTCAGATCCTTGATGACACTGACCGAATCGCCATCGGCCAAAGGGTTGCCAAAGGCGTCGCGCACGCCCTCGGCCGGCGCCGCAGCGTCGCCGGCCGCCGCCTCGGGGTTCCATTCATGGGCGCATTCCGGGCAAATCCACAGCGTGCCGTCGTGATAGGCGTGTTCGGACCCGCAAGCGGGGCATTTCAATCCGTCGTCCATCATCGTCCTCGTTCTTGGAAAGCCGGTCTTCTACCACAAGGGGATGGCCGTTCGACAGCCCGCAAGACCACCAAACCGGTCGAGGAAAAGGGGAAAACGAGTCCAGTTATATGATTTTATAATAACTGTGTTTATACAAATTCATTTTATTAATGTGAATTTTTCCGACACTCTGCCTGTGTTCGTTCCACAGACTGAAGTCACGGAAGCGCTTCCCAAGAAAATGGCGCCAGCCGCTTTCAGACGATGACAGCCTATCGTGTCGCGGCGCTTCCACTTTGCCTAACGCTTTTCATGGTGGACGATAACGAATCCCAGATCAGCACCTGCGATAAGCTGGGCGAGTGGGATCCTTCAGGTGAGGTCGCCAATGTTAGCACTTCTCGGACTGGCTACGATTCTTGCGCTTCTCGTAGCCATCATGACCAACAAGCTTTCCCCCCTGGTCGCCTTGATCATCATTCCCGTGGCCGCTTCGCTGATCGGCGGCTTCGGGGTCGAGACGACCAAATTCATCGTCTCGGGCATCAAGGACATCGCCCCGGTGGCGGCGATGTTCGTCTTCGCCATCGTCTTCTTCGGCATCGTCACCGACGCCGGGATGATGGACCCGATCATCGATCGCATCTTGCGCTTCGTCGGCTTGCGGCCGACGCGCATCGTCATGGGATCGGCGCTGCTCGCCCTGATCATCCACCTTGACGGTTCGGGCGCCGTGACCTTCCTGGTCACCATTCCGGCGATGCTGCCGCTGTTTGATCGCCTTGGCATGGACAAGCGCATCCTCGCCCTGGTGGTGTCCCTGGCCGCCGGCGTCAACTTCCTGCCGTGGACCGGCCCGGTCCTGCGCGCCTCCGCCGCGCTCAAGGTTCCGGTCACCGATATTTTCAGCCCGCTGGTGTTTGTCCAGCTGGTCGGCTTGGTCTTCGTCTTCAGTGTCGCCTATGTCCTTGGCAAGCGTGAAGAAAAGCGCCTTGGCCTGACCGGCGCCAAGGGTGAGAGCGCGGATATCCACGCCCGTGTCCTCAGCGCCGAAGAGGAAAAGGTCCGTCGCCCCCATCTGTTCTGGGCCAATATCGCCCTGACCGCCGTGATCCTTGGCACCATGATCTCGGGCGTCGTCGATGCCTCGGTCATGTTCATGATCGGCACCGTTCTCGCCCTGATCCTCAACTACCCCGGGGTCAAGGACCAGAAGGCCCGCGTCGACGCCCACGCCAAGGCCGCCTTGATGATGGCCAGCATCCTGTTCGCCGCCGGCGCCTTCACCGGCATCATGCGCGGCACCGGCATGCTGACCGCCATGGCCACCTCGGCCGCCGGCTTCGTTCCCGCCGAATTCGCCAGCCACATGCCGTTTGCCGTCGGTATCGCCTCGATGCCGCTCAGCATGCTGTTCGACCCGGACTCCTATTACTTCGGCGTCATGCCGGTGATCGCCCACGTCTACCAGAGCTTCGGTGGCGCCCCCATCGAGATCGCCCAGGCGTCGATCCTTGGCCAGATGACCACCGGGTTCCCGGTCAGCCCGCTGACCCCCGCCACCTTCCTGGTGGTCGGCCTCTGCGGCATCTCGCTGGGCGAGCATCAGAAGTTCGCCATCCCCTACCTGTTCGCGGCCACGGTTCTGATGACCGTCACGGCGGCGCTGATCGGGGTTTTCCCCTTCTAAGGATTGGCCTGCGCCTTCCCCACCTTTCTTAAGCCGACAAGACCCAGGAGTACCTTTTATGAAAACCATCCGCATCGGTTCCGGCGCCGGCTATTCCGGTGATCGCATCGAACCCGCCGTTGAACTGGTTGAAAAAGGCGATATCGGTTATCTGGTCTTCGAATGTCTGGCCGAACGCACCATCGCCATCGCCCAGCAGGCCAAGCTGAACGACCCGACCAAGGGCTATGATCCGCTGCTGGCCGAGCGCATGCAGGCCGTTCTGACGCTGTGCAAGCAAAAGGGCGTCAAGATCATCACCAACATGGGGGCCGCCAACCCCCAGGCCGCCGCCGCCAAGGTGCGCGAGATCGCCGGCAGCCTTGGCCTCAAGTCCCTCAAGGTCGCGGCGGTCTCGGGCGATGACGTTCTCGACGTGCTCAAGACCGGCGACGTGACCATCTCGGAAACCGGCGAGCGCGCCTCGGGCATGTCCAATGTGCTGGTCTCGGCCAACGCCTATCTGGGCGCCGCCCCGATCGTCGAGGCCCTGGCCAATGGCGCCGATGTGGTCATCACCGGCCGCGTCGCCGATCCCTCGCTGTTTCTCGCCCCGCAGATCTTCGAATTCGGCTGGGCCCTTGACGATTGGGACCGCCTGGGCAAGGGCACGGTGGTCGGCCATCTGCTGGAATGCGGCGGTCAGGTGACCGGCGGCTATTTCGCCGAACCGGGCAAGAAGGACGTCGCCGATCTCGCCCGCCTGGGCTTCCCCATCGCCGAAGTCGGCGAGGATGGCGGCGCCGTTATCACCAAGGTCGCGGGATCGGGCGGCCGGGTGACGGTCGACACCTGCAAGGAACAGCTTCTTTATGAAGTCCACGACCCCAAAACCTACCTGACCCCCGATGTGACCGCCGATTTCTCGGCCCTGCGCGTCACCGAGATCGCCCCCGATCGGGTGCGCGTCGAAGGGGCCACCGGGCGCGCCCGCCCCGAAACCCTCAAAGTGTCGGTCGGCTATGTCGATGGCTACATGGGCGAGGGCCAGATCTCCTACGCCGGTCGCGGCGCCCTGGCGCGCGGTCGATTGGCCCTGGAGATCGTCAAGGAGCGTCTGGCGCTGACCGGTGTTCAGACCAGCGAGCTGCGCTTCGACCTGATCGGGGTCAATTCCATCCACGGCGAGGTGCTGGCGCCCGTTCCCGAACCGACGGAAGTGCGCGTGCGCGTCGTCGGCCGCACCGAGACCCTCAAGGAGGCGGTGCGCATCGGCAATGAGGTCGAGACCCTCTACACCAACGGCCCGGCCAGTGGTGGCGGCGCCACCAAATCGGCCAAGCAGGTCGTCGCCATGCTCTCCGCCCTGTTACCCCGCGCCCAGGCGACCCCCGTCGTCGCCTATCTGGAGGTCTGATCCATGAAACTCTTCGACATCGCCCATTCGCGCACCGGGGACAAAGGCGACATCTCCAACATCTCGGTCATCGCCTATGACCCCAAGGATTACCCCCTCCTCGCCGCCCAGGTGACCTCGGAACGGGTGAAGGCCCATTTCACCGGCATCGTCCATGGCGAGGTGATCCGCTACGAGATCCCCAGCCTCGGCGCCCTCAACTTCGTCATGCACAAAGCGCTCGGCGGCGGTGTGACCAAATCGCTGGCCCTTGATGCCCATGGCAAATGCCTGGCATCGGCCCTGCTTGATCTGGATATCCCCGACACCCCCGCCTAAGCGCCTTCGGGGGTTCGGAGAGCGAGGGGGCGTCCTTTCCTCTCCCCCCAGCGTGCCCCGGACTTTCCGGACCCCCGTCCCCCTCCTTTCGAAGGATTTCGACCATGTCGAAAATCACCCCCCTGGAGAAAGCCGTCGCCCGCATTCCCGATGGAGCGGTGCTGATGATTGGCGGTTTCATGGGCGCGGGCACACCGCACCGGCTTATGGATGAACTGGTCCGCCAGGGAAAACGCGACCTGACGGTCATCGCCAATGACACCGCCCGCCCCACCGTCGGCATCGGCAAGCTGATCGACGCCGGGCTGGTCAGCAAGGTGATCGCCAGCCATATCGGCACCAATCCGCAAACCCAGAAACTGATGATCGCCGGGACGATCGAGGTGGCGTTGATTCCCCAGGGCACCCTGGCCGAACAGATCCGCGCCGGTGGCTTCGGCCTGGGCGGCGTGATCACGCCCACCGGGGTCGGAACCCTGGCCGCCGAGGGCATGCAAACCATCGAGCTGGCCGGAAAATCCTATCTGATCGCCCTGCCGCTGCGCGCCGATTTCGCCCTGATCAACGCCAAGGCCGCCGATTACCGGGGCAATCTGCGCTATGCGATGACCTCGCGGAACTTCAATCCCCTGATGGCGATGGCGGCGGAAACGGTCATCGCCGAGGCCGAGGACTTCGTGCCCATCGGCGCCATCGAACCCGACGCGGTGGCGACCCCGCATGTTCTGGTCGATGTCCTTATCGCCAAGGAGCGGTCCCATGGATGACAAGACCCTTATCGCCAAGCGCGTCGCCCTGGAACTGCGGCCCGGGGATCTCGCCAATCTCGGCATCGGCCTGCCAACCCTGGTCGCCTCCTATCTGACCCCGGGCGTCGAGGTGTTCTTCCAGTCGGAGAACGGCATCGTCGGCATGAGCCCGCTGCCCGATATCGGTTTCGCCGATGACGATCTGACCGATGCCGGCGGCAGTCCGATCGGTGTTCTGCCCGGCGCCTGCGCTTTTGATTCGGCCTTTTCCTTCGGGTTGATCCGCGGCGGACATCTTGATGTCACCGTGCTCGGCGGCCTGCAGATCGACGAGCGCGGCCTGCTCGCCAACTGGATGGTGCCGGGCAAGATGGTGCCGGGCATGGGGGGGGCGATGGATCTGGTCTCGGGCGCCAAGCGCGTCATCGTCGCCATGACCCATACGGCCAAGGGCGCGCCCAAGATCGTCAAGACCTGCACCCTGCCGCTGACCTCGGTTCGTCGGGTCGATCTGGTGGTGACGGAGCTCGCCGTGATCGAGCCCACCGCCAAGGGCCTGCTGCTGCGCGAAGTCGCCCCCGGCGTTTCGGTCGACCAGGTGATCGAAGCCACCGAGGCCAACTTGCTGATCGCCGAGGATCTTCGCGAGATGCCCATTCTTGCCGCTTAACGCGCCCCAAAGGGCGCCTTGCTTACGCGCCCTAACGGCGCCTTGCGCTTAAAGACAGGACCGGAGTTTTTTCATGCCCATTCCCGCCAATGACGCCCTGGTGATCGAGATCCCCGTGACCTTGAAGGTGTCGATCGCCGTTCAGCATAGCGTCCCCCCCTTGAGCGCCCGGGAAAGCGAAGCCCTGGCGATCAAGGCCGCCGAAAGCTTCCTGCGCGTCGATCGCGGCCGCATCTGTGCCTTCAACGAAATCTCCCGGCTCAGCGCCCGCTCGACCGGCCTCGTGGTCTCCGTCGTCGGCACGGTCTGCGGGGAAAGCGAAGCGATTTCACAAACCCTGGCCAAGGCGGTCTGAACCATGAACGACATCGTCATCGCCGCCGCCGCGCGCACCGCCGTCGGCGCCTTCACCGGGTCTTTGTCCAGCCTTCCCGCCCATAGCCTGGGCGCCAGCGTCATCACCGACCTGCTCACGCGCGGCAAGATCGCCGCCGGCGAGATCGACGACGTGCTGCTTGGTCAGGTCCTGACCGCCGCCCAGGGCCAGAACCCGGCCCGCCAAGCCGCCATCGCCGCCGGACTGCCGGCGTCAAGCACCGCCTTGACGATCAATCAGGTCTGCGGTTCGGGGCTGCGCGCCGTCGCCCTTGGCGCCCAGGCCATCGCCTGCGGCGATGCCGAGGTGGTGATCGCCGGCGGGCAGGAATCGATGAGCCTCGCCCCCCACGCCGTCTTGCTGCGCGCCGGGGTGAAAATGGGGCCGGCCGAAATGGTCGACACCATGATCAAGGACGGCCTGTGGGAGGCCTTCCACGGCTATCACATGGGCATCACCGCCGAAACCGTCGCCCAGGCCTTCGGCATCGACCGCGCCACCCAGGACGCCTTCGCCCTCGCCTCGCAGCAAAAAGCCGCCGCCGCCCAGCGCGAGGGACGCTTCGTCGACGAGATCGTTGCGGTCTGCGTGCGCAGCCGCAAGGGCGAGGTCCTGGTCGACAGCGATGAGCACCTGAAGCCCGATACCACCGCCCAGAGCCTGGCCAAACTGCGCCCGGCCTTCACCAAGGATGGCACGGTCACCGCCGGCAACGCCTCGGGGCTTAACGACGGCGCCGCCGGGGTTTTGCTGATGAGCGCCGAAAACGCCGCCAAACGCGGGGTGACGCCGCTTGCCCGCGTCGTATCCTGGGCCACCGCCGGCGTCGATCCCGCCGTGATGGGCACCGGGCCGATCCCGGCCTCGCGCAAGGCCCTGGCCAAGGCCGGCTGGACCATCGACGACCTGGATCTGATCGAGGCCAACGAGGCTTTCGCCGCCCAGGCGATCGCCGTCAACCGCGAGATGGGCTGGGATACCGCGAAGGTCAACGTCAATGGCGGCGCCATCGCCATCGGCCATCCCATCGGCGCCTCGGGCGCGCGCATCCTGGTCAGCCTGCTCCATGAAATGACCCGGCGTGACGCGAAAAAGGCCCTGGCGACGCTGTGCATCGGCGGCGGCATGGGCATCGCGCTCTGCGTCGAACGGCCCTAAGCCCCCGTTCGCCGTCTCTTTCGTTTTCCCTCCCACCCGCTCCGCCGTCCTGGCGACGACGGAGCGCAAGGCTATTTTTTTGCCCTTTTCCTCAACCAAAAGGTGATGTTTATGACGACGGTTTCGCCTGATGACTCCTCACCTTCAACGCTGACCAGCCTGACCTTCGATGATCTGACCCCCGGTCAGTCGGCCAGTCTGTCGCGAACCTTGACCCAGGCCGATCTCGATCTGTTCGCCACCGTCTCGGGCAATATCGATCCCTCGCATTTCGCCGATCCACCGGCGGGAACGACGCTGTTTCCCAAGGCCATCGGTCACGGCATGTGGTCGGCGTCGTTGATCTCGGGGGTTCTGGGCACCCGGTTGCCCGGACCGGGGACCGTCTATCTGGCCCAGGACCTGCGCTTCCGCGCGCCCGTCACCTTGGGCGATACGATCACCGCCAGCGTAACCGTTCGCGAGAAGCGCACCGAGCGCAAGACCGTGGTTTTCGAGTGCCTGTGCACCAATCAGAACGGCGTCACCGTCGTCTCGGGCACGGCCGAGGTGATCGCCCCGGCCACCCACGCCTCGGTCGCCGCCCAGGCCCTGCCCGGGCTGCAGATGATCCGTCACGACCGACAAGCCGCCCTGCTGGCGCGCTGCGCCGGCTTGCCCGCCCTGCCGACGGCGGTGATCCATCCCTGTGACGGCCCGGCCCTGCAAGGGGCGGTGGAAGCGGCGCAGCGGGGATTGATCGAGCCGATCCTCGTCGGCCCTTCGTTGCTGATCGCCGCCACCGCCAAGGCGCTGGGCCTGGACATCTCGGCCTTCCGTCTTGTCGAAGCCGCCAACGGAGCGGCGGCGGCGGCGACCGGCGTCGCCCTGGTCCGCGCCGGCGAGGCGCGAGCGGTGATGAAGGGCGCGCTGCATACCGACGAGTTGATGGCCGCCGTGGTCAAGCGCGATGGCGGCCTGCGCACGGCGGGGCGGATCAGCCATGTCTTTCTGATGACCGTGCCGACGTACCCCAAACCGCTGCTGATCACCGATGCGGTGGTCAACATCGCGCCCTCGCTGGAAGACAAGGTCCACATCGTTCAGAACGCCATCGATCTCGCCCGCATCCTGGGTGTCGAAACGCCCAAGGTGGCGATCCTCTCGGCGGTCGAGACCATCAATCCCAAGATCTCCTCGACCGTCGATGCCGCGGCCCTGTGCAAGATGGCCCAGCGCGGCCAGATCCGGGGGGGATTGCTCGATGGCCCTCTGGCTTTCGACAACGCCATTTCCGCCGAGGCGGCGAAGACCAAGGGCATCGTCTCCGAGGTCGCCGGTCAGGCCGATATCCTGCTCGTGCCCGATCTCGAGTCCGGCAACATGCTGGCCAAGCAGTTGTCCTTCCTCGCCCATGCCGATGCCGCCGGCATCGTGCTTGGCACCAGCGCGCCGGTGATGCTGACCAGCCGCGCCGACAATCTGGCGGCCCGTCTCGCCTCCTGCGCCCTCGCCGTTCTGATCGATGCCGCGTCACGGCCTCGTTCCACCGTTCTCGCCGCCGAGTAAGGAGACCCGCCCATGTTTCCCCCCTCCCCCAAGCAGGCGTTCCTCGTTCTCAACAGCGGCTCGTCGAGCATCAAGTTCTCGGTTTTTGAAAAGACCAGCGATGATGTCTTGACGATGATCCTCACCGGGCAACTGACCGGCATCGGCACCGATGCCCAGTTTTCGGTCAAGGGCGCCAAGGGCGAAACCCTGGCCAAGGAAAGCTGGGCCGAGCGCGATACGGGCGCCATCGCCCCCTTGCTGCAAAGCCTGATCGTCTGGATCACCGACCGCCTGCCCGATACGCCCCTGGCGGCGGCCGGCCACCGGGTGGTTCACGGCGGGCGCCGCTTCGTTCATCCGGTTCAGGTCACGCCCCAGGTGATCCTTGATCTGGAATCCCTGATTCCCCTGGCGCCGTTGCACCAACCGCAGAACGTTTCGGCGATCCGGGTTCTGGCCGAAACCTTCCACGACCTGCCGCAGATCGCCTGTTTCGACACCGCCTTCCACCATTCCCAGCCCCGCCGGGCGCGCAGCTACGCCCTGCCGCGCGAGTTGACCGATCGCGGCCTTCATCGCTATGGCTTCCACGGGCTATCCTATGAATACATCGCCCGCCACATGCCCAGCATCGCCCCCGAAATCGCCGAGGGGCGGATCGTCGTCGCCCATCTCGGCAATGGCTCCAGTCTTTGCGCGCTGCATCGCGGCGAAAGCGTTGATACCACCATGGGCTTTTCGGCGCTGGAAGGCGTGCCGATGGGCACGCGCTCGGGCAGCATCGATCCGGGCGTGCTGATCTATCTGATCCGCGAACTAGGCATGGGCGCCGACGAGCTGGAACACCTGCTTTATCAGCGTTCGGGATTGCTTGGGGTTTCGGGGCTGTCCAATGACATGCGGGTGCTGCTTGAAAGCGACTCTCCCGATGCCGCCGAAGCCGTCGATTTGTTCTGCTTCCGGGTCGCCAAGGAAATCGCCGCCCTCGCCGCCTCAATGGGCGGCATCGATGCCCTGGTCTTCACCGCGGGGATCGGCGAGCATTCCGAGCCGGTGCGCGCCCGCATCTGCGAGCGGCTGGCTTGGCTGGGCATCACCCTGGACGCCACCGCCAACGCCCGCGCCGATGGCCTGATCTCGCAGCCCGGCTCGCTGCCGGTGCTGGTGGTGCCAACCAACGAGGAATACATGATCGCCCGTCACACCGCCGATCTGGTCGCCCTGAAAAACGTCGCTTAGAGAGTAGATCCCCCCCGAGCGCTCTGAACCAGAGTGCGGCGACGATTTGCTGGACGATCAAGACCTTGGAGCGGTGAGCGGAGACCAGATATCACGCTCACCGCTCTAAATAAGCCCTCTCCCGGCGCGGGGAGACAGCGCCCGAACGCCTTACCCCCGGCGGGTTTCCGGCCGGCGGGCAGAGGTGAAATTGGCATCGGGGCGGCCGGCGGCCACCTCGTGCAGGGCATCGATGAACAACTCGGCGACGGGGGGCAGCGAGCGACCGGATTTGCGCACGATACCCACCCGGCGGCTGAGCCAGGGGGCATCGATGACCTTGAAGCCGAGGCCGATGGCATTGCCGGAATCGACCGCCGAGGCGGGAAGCACCGCCACCCCCAGGCCGGCCCGCACCATGCCCAGGGCCGTCGACATGTAGTTGGCTTCGGCCGCCACCTGCACCTCCACCCCCTCGCGCGCCATCGATCGCTCGAACAAAACGCGAACACTACTGTTGCGTCCGGTCAGGATCAACGGATAGGCCACGCAATCGGCCATGGTCAGAATGCTGGGGCCCGTTTCCAAAGGATGACCATTGGGAAAGAAGGCGCAGATCGAATCCGAGACGAAATCCTCGACCTTGATGTCGCGGTCGGGGGTCAGGCGGATTCCCACGCCGAAATCCACCTCTTCGGCCTTGACCAGGGCGACGATGTCCTCGCCGACCACATCGCGCACCCGCACGACGATGCCGGGATGGCTTTTCTTGAAGCGGACCATGGCGACGGGCAACAGGCGGGCGGAGACCGAGGGCAGAGCGGCGACCCGCACCGTTCCCCGGCGGGCGAGCGCCAGATCGCTGCTGGCCAGCATCACCTCGTCCATATCGGCCAAAACCCGTTCAAGCAGCGGGATCAGGTTGCGCCCCGCCGGCGTCAGCGAGACCTGACGCTTGTTGCGGTCGAACAGCTTGACCGACAGGGCCTCTTCCATCTGGTTGATCTGCACGGTCAGGGTCGGCTGCGAGACGTTCAACTCCTCGGCCGCCCGGGTGAACTTCAGATGCCGGGCGACGGCGAGGAAGGCGCGGATTTGCCGGAAACTCGGAACCACGGGAAGCGTCCTTGACGGGGCGGGAACGGCGGGATCGGGCCTAACCGATCGCCCCCATCATACCCGGCCCGCCCCCCCGCTGTCCGCGATGATCGAGTCCCGTCACTGCGGGAAGAGATAGACATCGCTCAACCCAAACGATAAGGATGGAGCGCAGGCCAGACCATTCCAAGGATTTCGCCTTCATGATCACCCTCGCCAGCCGCATTGCCATCCGTCCCGGCCTGATGGCCCGGGAAATCGATGATGAAATGGTGATGATGGACATTGAAAGCGGCCAATACTTCACCCTTGATGGGGTCGGTACCGAAGTTTGGCGCCTGTTAGGCCAACCGATCCAGGTGTCCACCCTCGGCGACCGCCTTATGGAGCTTTACGAGGGCGATCGGACGGCGATCGATGCCGATCTGCTGCGTTTCCTTGAGAGCCTTCTGGAAAAGCGCCTGATCGAGATCAGGCCATGAGCCTCCCCGCCCCCGGGCCGGATCGATGACCGGCGATTACGCGCTCTGCGGCTGGCGGGTGCGCATCGATCGCCCCTCGACTTTCGCGCCGCCGTGGATCGGCGAGGATCGCCCGGTCGATATCACGATCCGTCACGCGGCCTTTTCCCCGCCGTCCCCGCCCCTTCTGTTCGAAAGCCCCTTGGTCGGCGTCTTCGCCGAGGGCGCCATCGTTCTGCGCATCAATCCGGGTTTGGGGTTTCTGATCGAGGGCGGGGCGCGGATCACCGTTGATGCCACCGCCCAAACCGGCGAGGCCGAGATCGCCACCTTTCTTTTTGGTCAATGCCTGGGATTTCTCGCCCTCCAACGCCGACAACCAGCCCTGCGCGCCGCCAGCGTGGTTCGCGATGGCCGGGCGGTGGTGCTAGCCGGGGCCGCCGGGGTCGGCAAATCGACCCTGGCGGCAGCCTTGATGGCCAAAGGCTGGGGATTGCTGGCCGATGAGGTCACGCTGATCGATCCTCGGACGCTGCTCATCCCGCCCGCTTTTGGCCGCATCAAGCTGTGGAAAGACAGCGCCACCCACCTGGGCCTGGAAGCGGCGGCCCTTCCCGCCGTCCGCCCGGGCTGGAACAAGGGCCATGCGCCCTATGGCGGGCACCTCGCCCCCGCACCGGTTCCCTTGGCGGCGATCATCCTGATCGAACAGGCCTATACGGCGAAGACCGCCGGGATCGACAAGATCGCCCCCCGCGAAGCCCTAGCCGCCTTGAACGATCAACTCCATGGGGGGACCTTCGCCGGAGCCTTGGCCGCCCGCCCCGCCTGTTTCGACCTGCTGACAACGCTTGTTGGCGGCGTGCCGGTGTTCCAATTGTCGCGCCCCTGGCATGGGATGACGCTTGCCCCCCTGGTGGAACTGCTCACCGCGGAGATGGCGCGATGAGCTTCGTCTGGCTCGCCTCTTATCCGAAATCGGGCAACACCTGGATGCGGCTGATGCTGCAATCCTTGATGCAGGGCGGCGAGCCGGTTGATCTGTCCCGTCCGATCACGCCCGGACTGCCTTTGCGCTCGCGCGATACCTTGGGTCGCCTGTTGGGGGCGGATTGCGGCGAATTGAGCGCCGAGGAGATCGACCGGCTGCGGCCCTGGACTTATATCAAGGCCGCCGGGCTGCTCCCCGGCCCGTCCTTTCATAAAACCCACGAACGCTGGCGGCGAACCGCCTGGAACGAGCCGATCCTGCCACCAGAGGCCAGTTGCGGAGCGGTTTATATTCTGCGCGATCCCCGCGATATCGCGCTGTCTCTGGCCCATTACACGGCGGTGACGGTCGACGAGGCGATCGCGGTGATGGCCGATGCCGACCACACCCTGGCCGAGGCCGGCGACCGCTATTGCGTGCTCTACCGGCAACCGCTGGGCACCTGGAGCCAGCATGTGCTGAGTTGGCTTGAAGACGCCGACCCGCCCCCCCTGGTCTTGCGTTATGAGGACATGATCGACGATCCCTTGGCGGCCCTCACCGGGGTCTGCGCCCATATCGGCCTGACCGCCCCCGCCGCCGCCCTGCGCGCGGCGACCCGGTCTTGCGCTTTCGATGTCTTGCGACGGGCTGAACAAGACCACGGCTTCACCGAGGCCGTGCCGGGGCGGGCGTTCTTCCGCCGGGGTCTGGCCGGCGGCTGGCGCGACACCCTAAGCCCGGCGCAACGCCAAAGGATCGAGGATGATCATCGGGCGGTGATGAGCCGTTTTGGCTATCTTCCGCCAAGCCGCTAATTCAAAAATAGGCGCTTGGCGGTCGCCCGAGAGATCGACGAAAGATCGCGGAAAAAGCACTCGGGCTGCTATAGCCGCATTCCAGGGCGACATCGAGAATGCTTCGGCCATCTGCCAGCAAAACCAAGGCGTCGAGCATCCGCGCCTGCTGTCGCCAGTGACCGAAACTCATGCCGGTTTCACGCTTAAAAAACCGCATAAAGGTCGCGCGGCTCATATAGAGCATGGCGGCCGCGTCCTCGACGGAGACACCTTCCGCCAAATCCTCGCGCATCTTCGCACAGAGCCGCGCCAAGTCGGGGTGCGTCGGTGTTGGCAGATTTAGCGGTTGGGCTGGCTGAAACGACAATTCCATCAGAAACAGCCGGACGACGGCATCCGTTCTCTCTCGGCTTCCTGGCGTTTTGGCGAGCTCGGCGAGCTTCAGGATCAATTCCCGCAGGAGGGATGTGATCTCCACCACCATGCACGCGTCAGGAAGACCCTGAATTCCGTTGGGGTCAATCAGCAGCGAACGGAACTGAACGCCCGCGCGGCTCGTCGTTTCATGCTCCAGCTTAGGCGGGAGCCAGACGGCGCGGCTTGGCGGCACAACCCATGTTCCCTTATCCGTCTTGATCGATACGACCCCGCTCACCGCATAGAGCAGTTGGGCTTCTTCGTGACTGTGCGTCGGTCCAGAATAACGATTTTCGTCATGTGTAATGACTGCGATTTCTTCCGTTATGCTTATACCGCTCTTCAAAATTGATCCTTTCGCGACGAAAAATGATCAATAAGCGTTAGAGTATCACGCTTGCCCCGACTAAGGTAAGCCGTTCAACAGCAGGAAGTTTTCGTCCCGTGTCCGCTCGCACCCGCCCCATTGACCGCATCAAGGCGCCGCATTCCCCGGCCGGCGGCATAGCCGTTGCCTGGGCGTGTGCGGCTCACCCGCTTCGCCGCCCGGTGTTGTCCTTCGCGCCGCGACTTACCGGCGGTCGTCGGGCCTGACGGCTTCCCGGCGACCGTAGTCGGCCGTGTCAAATCGGACACACACATTGAATGGCAACGGATCACCCCATGTTGACCAATCCTGAAATCAAATATCGCCCTTTCGTTTCGCCCATTGAGCTCGACGATCGCAAATGGCCGTCCAAGCGGCTCACGAAAGCCCCGCGCTGGCTGTCTACCGATCTGCGAGATGGCAATCAGGCGCTCTCCGATCCGATGGATGTCGAGCGCAAGATGCGTTTTTACGCCATGCTGCTCGCCATCGGTTTCAAAGAAATCGAGATTGCGTTTCCGTCGGCTTCCCAGACCGAATTTGACTTCGTGCGCGCCCTGATTGGGGGAAACCGGATACCCGATGACGTGACGATTCAGGTCCTCACCCCATCGCGCCAAGACCTGATCGCTCGCACCTTCGAATCTCTCGAGGGCGCGCGACAGGTAATCGTTCATCTCTATAACGCCACGGCTCCGCTGTTTCGCCGTGTCGTCTTCGGCATGGAGCGCCATGAGATCGTTGATCTTGCCATCACCGGTGTCAGCGCGATGCTGGAGGAAAGCCTGAGGCGGCCCGAGACCGATTGGACCTTCGAATACTCGCCGGAAACCTTCTGCTTCACCGAGCCCGATTTCGCGCTGGAGATTTGCGAGCGCGTGCTTGATGTCTGGCAGCCGACGCCCGAGCGCCCGGCGATCCTCAACCTGCCGGCGACGGTCGAAGTGGCGACGCCCAACGTCTATGCCGACCAGATCGAATGGTTTTGCCGTAATATATCGCGTCGCGAGGCGGTGGTGATCAGCATTCATCCGCACAACGACCGGGGAACCGCCGTCGCCGCGGCTGAACAGGCCTTGCTGGCTGGGGCGGATCGTGTCGAAGGCTGCCTGTTTGGCAATGGTGAGCGGACGGGCAATGTCGATCTGGTGACCTTGGCCTTGAACTTCTACTCGCAAGGGATCGATCCGAAGCTCTCTTTTCCGGCGATCCGCGACGTGGTGACGACCGTTGAGCATTGCAACGGACTGCCCGTCCATCCACGTCACCCCTATGCGGGCGAGCTGGTGCACACGGCCTTCTCCGGCTCGCATCAAGATGCGATCCGCAAAGGGTTCACCGCTCATCGACAGCGCAACGACGGCATTTGGGAGATGCCCTATTTGCCCGTCGATCCGGCCGACATCGGCGAGACATACGAAGCGGTGATCCGCGTCAACAGCCAGTCCGGCAAGGGGGGCGTCGCCTGGGTGATCGAACAAGACAAGGGCCTGAAACTGCCACGATCGCTTCAGAGGGATCTCAGCCGTCGCGTTCAGGAATTCTCCGAGAAAAGCGGCAAGGAGATCACCGCCGCGATGATCTGGTCGATCTTTCAGCAGGCTTACCACCTGACGGGCCCGCAGGAGTTCGAACTCATCAGCTATCAGGATGGGAACTCCCGCAAAGCCGGGAACCACCGCGTCTTCGCCGGGCGCATCCGTCATAAGGGTCGCGAAATCGCCCTCTCCGGTCGTGGCAACGGCCTGATTTCCAGCGTTGTCGCCGCATTGGAAGACGGCTGTGGCGTCGCGCTGGATGTGGTCGACTTTCACGAACATGCCTTGAAGCGTGGTTCGGATTCCCAGGCGGTTGCCTATCTCGAATGTCGAACCCAAGACGATCGCCCGATTTTCGGAGTCGGTATCGACGATGATATCGCAACGGCATCGGTCAAGGCCGTGCTCAGCGCCGCCAGCAACGGCTGACCTCGTTTTGCGGCCGGGCTTTCAAGGCCCGGCCGTCCCTCTAACGCTCAACACCAGCATCCCCGAAAGCACCCGCAACCGCCCCCAGGTCATAAAACCCAGGGCCTCCGGCGATCAGTCGTTCGCGCCATCGATCATGTGAAGAAAGCCGCCGGTCTGCACCGCCGCCGCCAGCGAGGCCACGGTGGCAAAGGATCGGCGATCGCCGGCGATATCGGCCGGCCAATCGGCCCCGGCGATTTCGGCCATGCGGTCGAGATCAAGCAGGCGGCGCGCCAGCCGCGATCCGCGCAGGCGCTCGATCCCCAGACTTAACCCCGGACGCCACGCTTCGGCGCGCGGCCCGATATCGACCAAAGGATCGCCAAAACGCGGCTGCCAGACCACCTCGGGCGCCAAACGATCGGCCAGGATGCGCCGGGCCAGCCAGCGGTCCCGGCCATGGCGCAGACATTGGTCGGCCGGCACCGACAAAAAGAAATCGACCATCCGCCGATCGGCCAGCGGATCGCCGCGTTCCAGGCCCAGCCGCCGGGCATCCAGGGCATCGACATCCAGGAAAAAGCAATCAAGGCCGACCATGAACAACCGGAGTTCCCGCACGCCCATGGCATCGGTTACGCCATTTATGTCCCGGGGCGCCTGATCCAGGCGGGCCAGGGCCTCGCGGGTGAAGAACCGGCCATAGCTGACCCGATGGAAAGGCTTGCGCGATCGTCCGAACAGCCGCCGCAACGGCTCGGGAGCCAGAGCGCCGATCACTTGCCGCAACCGCCACGCCCCATTGACCGCTCCACAAGCGGCGATCTCCCACAGCAGACCCGGCCACCGACCGGACGCGATCAGGGCGGCGAAGCGATCATCGCCGCGCCAACTCAGGGTTTGATTACCGCCGATCCCGGTCAGCAGGCAGGCCATGCCATCGGCGCTGGCGGCCAGATTGACATCCATCTGCGAGCATTGGAACAGCGAGGCCGGCGACCATAGGGCGGTGGCGCGCTGGGTCTCGCGCAACACCGCGTCGCCGGGTTTGACCCCACGCCGGGTGATGGCGTGAACCACCAGCCGC
Organism: Rhodospirillum rubrum ATCC 11170; assembly: GCF_000013085.1. NCBI lineage: Bacteria > Pseudomonadati > Pseudomonadota > Alphaproteobacteria > Rhodospirillales > Rhodospirillaceae > Rhodospirillum > Rhodospirillum rubrum. The sequence continues at coordinate 1,726,152 of NC_007643.1, read as the reverse complement.
GGATAACGCGCCGCCAGACTGTCGACCCCGGGCCGCTCGTCGGCGAAGGTGGTCGGGCCCGTCCGGGTCTGGTGCTCGGTCGGCGGCAAGCGGGCATAGCCGTGGACCGGGCCGGAGGTGTGGAGCAACAGGCTTGAGGCGATCGCCTGACTATCAAGGCCACCACTCAGCGCCACGGCGACCGGACCGGGCCCCCGGGCATAGTCGCCCACTACCCGATCAAGCAAGTCGCGCCCGGCCGCCACATAGTCATCATCGGAAAAGCCGGCCGGCGGCGGACGATCGCGGGGCGTCCAATAGGGCGCCATGTCGACGCCTTGGGCGCTTAGACAAACCCAATGGGCGCTGGGAACCCGCCTGAGATCGGCATAGGGCATGGCCTCGGCGGGCAGGGTCATGTAATTGGCCAGCGCGGCCAGCATGATGTCCTCGTCGAGGTCGCGGCGCACCCCGGGCAGGGCCAACAGCATTTTGGGCTGGGTGGCAAAGGCGATCAACCGCCCGGGCAGATGAACGAAATAAAGCGGCCGGTGCGATCCGCCATCCCGGCACAACCACACCCGCTCACCGCCGGCCTCGTTCGCGGGCGGGCAATGAGCCAAAGCGAAGCTGCCATGAAGGTGGGGAGCGGCGGCGGTACCCCAGCGGCGCCACAGGCGATGGGCCCGCGCCACGTCGGGCTCGCGCCCCATCCGCGCGCCAGACGAGACCCCGTCGCCCTCGCCCGCCAACCAGCCATCAAGCAGGGTGATCGCCCCGTCATCGCCGTGACTCAGCGGCGGGACCAAGCGCTCCAGGCCCGAGCGCGCCGGGGCCAGGGCGAAGACAAGGGAACCGCTTCGCCGCGCGGTCACCGGGCCACGGGCGAAGGGCGACGCGATCGCGGCCAAACGCCGCGGCGACAGGTTCTGATCGCCCGCCGCCTCGATCGCCCCCACCATATCCCACATCGTTTTGAAAAACCTGGACTTAGGAGCGATTAGCTTAAGGAGAAGGTTTCAATATTTCCGACCGACGCCCCCCTGGTCTTCTCGACGATATCAAGGGACCGCACAACGGGCGGGGTCCAGATCTTTTTGCGGACGCCCGCTACGGGGTTTCCCTTCACCGTGGATTCGGGTTTCTGCTCTCGGGTCGCCATTTGCTTTTCCGATCCTTCTTTCCCAAAAATCGCCTCTCACGGGTTAGGCCAATGAAGATAGCCGATAAGTGGCGTTTGACCAACCACCATAGAGCGCTCAAACGTCACATAAGGCGCTGTAGGGGAGAAAACGGGCGGCGGCGCTTGTTTCGACCTGTTCGGCGTTTGACAGCGGCGATGGACCAAGACCGATAGGCTGGACGCTCCCGCAGTTGATCCTGGAGCGTTCCTCGATGGCCTTCCCCTCCTTGTCCGCCCCGGCGCTTCGGCGCGGCGTGACCCTGTTGATGGCCGGGCTCGTCGTCCAGGCGATGGGGCACTCCTTCGTCCTGATCGTTCTGCCGGCCTTGGGGCGGCAGATGGGGATCGCGGATGTGAGGATCGGGCTGATTCTCAGTCTCTCGGCCCTGGTTCTCAGTCTGTCGGCGCCGCTCTGGGGCATGATCGGGGACACCTGGGGACGGCGCCGGGTGATCCTGATCGCCCTGGCCGCGGCGGCGGCCTTTCCCGCCTTGCTGGCTCTTCTGCTTTACGGCCGGCTGTCGCTGGGGGTCTCGGCCACGGCGACTTTCGCGATGCTCCTGGCCTTGCGCCTTGTCCTGGCCGCCCTTGGCGGTGGCCTTATGCCGGCGGCTCAGGCCTATCTGGCCGATGTGACCAGCCGGGAGGGCCGGGCCCGGGGAATGGGCGGGATGGGGGCGGCCTTCGGCCTGGGCGGTCTCGCCGGCGCCGGACTGGCCTTCGCCTTGGGCGGACGCGGATGGATGCCGGCCCTGGGGCTGCTTTCCGGGGTGGCGGCGCTGGTGGTGATCCTGGTCTGGCGCGGCTTGTCTGAACCGCCCCGCGCCGTTCTCCCCCAGACATCGGGGGCGGTCCGCCTGCGTCCCCTCGCCCCCTTTCTGGGGATCACCATCAGCGGACTCGCGGTTTACAGCCTGATTGGTCAGGTGACGGTGCTGCGTTTACAAGATGGCTTCGGCCTGTCCCTTGAAGCCTCGATCGGCACGGCCGGCGGCCTGATGATGCTCACCATGCTGGCCATGATCACCGCCCAGGGCTTGATCGTGCCCCGCCTCGCCCGCACTCCCGGAACCTTGCTCAGGGTCGGCAGCGTGGTGGCCTTGCTTGCCGGGCTGCTCGCCCTGGCGGCCCCCCAGGTGGCGGTGCTGGGGGTGGCGATGGCCGGCCTTGGCGCCGGACTGGGCCTGACCTTGCCCGGCAATCTCACGGCGCTCAGCCTGCGCGGCGGACCGGGGGTCCAGGCCCGGGTCGCGGGGATCAACGCCCTGGCCCAGGGCGCCGGGCTGGCTTTGGGTCCGCTGCTCGGCGCCGGCCTGCATCAGATCTCCCCCGTGGCGCCCTATGGGGCGGCCACCGGGTTTTTGCTCGGGGTGGGCGTCTTGGCCTGGGGAGCGACGCGCGGCGGGTGTTCGCCCGATGCTCTCGCCCGTTCGCCCGCTGATCGCCCGCAGGGGCGGGCGGCCCATACTGAGGCTTTGCCTTCGAAGGAGACCGCATCATGAGCCTTGCCCGCTCTCCCCGCGTCGCCGCCCTCGGCGTTTTGTTGTTCGGCCTGCCGGCCCAGGCCGAAGAGCCGGCCGTGTCGGAAGACCCGGTCTTCACCCTGCCGTCCCTGATCGTCGAGGCGCGTCACTGGCGCGAGGACGCCCAGGCGGTGCCGGGAAGCGTCGAGGTTCTCACGCGCGATCGTCTGGAAACGCCCTTGTGGGACAGTGTCGGCGCCCTGCCCAAGCTCTCGCCCAATGTTCAGATCGAGGACTCCTCGGTTCAGACCCGCATCGTCGTGCGCGGCATGACCAGCGCCAACACGGCCCTACAAGACCCGGTCGGCTTTTTCGTCAATGACGTGGCCCTGCCGCTGGGGGCCTCGCAGGCCCCGGCCCTGTTCGACATCGAGCGGATGGAGATTCTCAAGGGCCCGCAAGGCAGCCTGTTTGGCCGCAACACCGAAGCCGGCGCCGTGCGGATCATCACCGCCGAACCGGCTTCGACCGCTGAGGCTTGGGCGAGCCTGACCCCCAGCCTGCTCAATGCCGGCGATCGCTGGCAACCGGTGTACACGGGAGCCGCCGGGATGTCCGGGCCGATGGGCAAGACCATGACGGGCTCGCTGGCCGTGCGGGCGCAGGGCACCGAAGGCGTGCATCACAACCGCTTTGATGATGGCGACGAGGGGGGCGACCTGGACCGTTTCACCTTTTCCGGCGGTCTGGGGGCCCAGGCGGGTGACGCGACCACCCTCAGCCTGAAAAGCGTCGTGGACCGCGTCGACATGGGCAAACAGCGCATGCGCTATCTCACCGGTCCCTATGCCACCGGGCCCTATGTCACCAACTACAATACCGACGCCTGGGACAAGAAAACCTCGGCCATCCAGTCCCTGCGCGTCGATCACGCCTTCGACGCCCTGGATCTGACCAGCATTACCGGCTGGACCAGTTTCCACCATGACTTTCAGATGGACCTCGACACCGGACCGCTTGCCACCCGGCCCACCGAGCTTGACCATTGGGACAACGCCCTGTCCCAGGAACTGCGGCTCGCCTCGCGCGAGGATGGGGGGCGCTGGCGCTGGCTGGGCGGCCTGCACACCTACCGGCAGTGGAGCGACATCTCCTACAAGGCCCAGACCCCGCGCGTGGTGCGCGATACGACCATCACCCAGACGGGGCTCGCCGGATTTGGCCAGGGGGAGGTGCGGCTGTGGGACGACCTGCGCCTGGGCATCGGAACGCGGGTGGAATGGATACGCCAAAAGGGCGACATGGCTTTGACCAGCGCCGGCCGTCGCGCCGATTTCGACGCCACCCTCGACACCGTGACCGTGCTGCCGAAACTCTCCCTCGCCTACGACGTGACACCCGAGGTGATGGTATACGGCTCGCTGGCCCGGGGGTATCTGCCCGGCGGCTATAATTACAGCATGGCGACCGGCGCCTCGTCGCTCTCTTACGATGCGGAATACAGTTGGACCGCCGAGACGGGGGTGAAGGCGCGGCTGTGGGACGACCGCCTCGCCGCCGGTCTCGCCTTGTTCCATACCCGGACCACGGACAAGCAGATCCTCGATCTGGAGCCCGGCGGCGCGCAAAAGTTCTCCAATGCCGCCGAGGCCGAGGTCAGTGGCCTGGAAGGCTCGCTCGACGCCCGCCTGACGCCGCGCTGGAGCCTGTTTGGCACCCTGGGTCTGCAGCGCGCCGAAGCCACCGAGTATTCCACCACGGTGTCGCGCAATGGACGGCAGGTCGCCGTCGATTATTCGGGCAAGGCCCTGCCCATGGCGCCGGACGTCACCTGGTCGGTGGGCGGGCGCTATGACGCCGGCTCGGGGTGGTTCGCCCAGGCCAGCCTGAACGGCGCCGGATCCTCCTATTTCGACAGCCAGAACACCCTCAAGCAAGGCGCCTACATCCTGGCCGACGCCGAGGTGGGCTACCGCTTCAAGGGGGCTGAGGTGGCCTTGTGGAGCAAGAACCTGACCGGAGAAACGGTCTACACCCGCGCCGTGAGCGCCCCGCTGGGCGCCATCGTCGAGGATGGCGCGCCGCGCGAGGTCGGCTTGCGCCTACGTCTGACGTGGTAAGGGGGGCCCGCAGGATGTCGTCTTCCAAGCCGGTCGTCCCCGATGGCGCTTTCGCCGCCATGTTGTTCGACCTTTTGCAAGCCCCCTTGCGATGGCACCTCATCGATCTCGGATTGACCTTGGGAGTGTTCGACCGTCTTTCCGCCCACCCCTCGGCCGCGGCCCTGGCCGCCGATCTTGGCCTGGACGCCCGGCGTCTGGCTTTGGTGCTCGATGGGCTCTGCGCCATGGGGGCCTTGACCAAGCGCGCGGGCCGCTATGGCCTGTCGGCCGAAGGCGCGACCTATCTGGCCAGCGACGGGCCGCTGTCCCTGCGGCCGATGCTCGCCGGTTTGTCCTGGTTGCGCCACTCCAGTCTGGCCGACCTGCTGACGGCGCCGGTCCCGCCGCCGCTCGACATGGGCGACCCGGCGTTCTGGGACCGGGCGGGGGGCAGTTTGCGCTCCTTTCATCGGGCCTTGGGCGTTCCGGTGATGGTCGCCTGCCTGGAATCCTTGCCGGCGTGGCCGACCGCGCGGCGCTTCCTCGACCTGGGGGCGGGCTCGGACATCCTGGCGCGCACCCTCGCCGCGCGGCGGGCGGATTTGGCGGTGACGGTTTTCGATCTACCGCCGCTGGCCGAGCGGATCGCCGCCACCCTGGCCGACGACGGCCTTGCGGCGCGCATCGAGGTGCGGGCCGGAGATTACAACGACGCCGATCTGGGTCAGGGATACGACATCATCTGGGCGTCGATGACCCTGTACTATGCGCGCGATCTTGAGGCCCTCGCCTCGCGTATCCGCGACGCCCTGGCGCCCGGGGGGATCTTCGTCAGCTTTCACGAGGGCTTGACCGACGAACGCACCCGCCCCGAGGCGCATGTGGTCGGGCGCCTCGCCACGGCCCTGCGGGGTCAGGATCTTTCCTTCGACGCCGGCCGCATCACCAGCGCCCTGGAGCGGGCCGGTTTCCTCGACGTGACGAGCCGCACGGTCGAAACGCCGTTCGGCCCCCTGCGCCTGGAGGTCGGAAGGCGGAAGCCATAGGCGACAAGGGGGGGAGGCGCCTTTGACCACAAAGCCCCCCTCTTTCCCGTCGCCCGCTCCGGGGCCGTTACGCCCTTTCCTTGCCCAGCCGATAATCCGCCGGCCGGCAGCCAAACCGCTGGCGGAAGGCTGCAGCGAAGTGGCTGGAACTGCTAAATCCACACAAGAAGGCTATTTCGGTGATGCTATGGCCGTCCTGGCGCAGATACCGGCACGCGCGCTCCAGACGGTGGTCGCGCAGCCAGGCAAAAACGGTCTTGCCATAAGCCCGATGGAAACAGCGGTTGAGGCGGGCATGGCTCATCCCCGCGTCGCGGGCGAGATCCTCAAGCGAGGGCGGATTGCCCAGATCCGCCATCAAACGGTCCAGCACGCGGGCCAGGGGGCGGCTATCGTCCACCGGCTCATCCGCCATCCCGCCAGCCAGGGGAGCCAGACAGCGCGCCAGCAGGGCGAGGGCGTGGCTTTCGGCCATCAGCCGGTCGAGAGGACCGGTCAAAGGATTGTCCAACAACGGCGCCAGGGAAAACCGCGACAACGCCTCTTGATCCAAGCGCAGCGCCCGCGTTCCGCGCCCGGACCGCACCGATCCCTCCAGTACCTCGGCCATTCGCGCCGAGGGGATCTTCAGCGCCACCATGACGGCCTGATCCTGGGCCGGGGTCTGCCGCGTCAACACGGCGTCGTCACCATGGAAAAGCCAGATATCGCCAGCCCGCACCACATGGCGCGGCCGGTCCGTCCCAAAGCCGAACAGGCTGCTGCCCGCCCGGCCGAAGCACAAGGTGCTCACCGCGCCCGGCTGCTCGATCCGCGCGGTGACCTCGTGGCCAAGCCGGGCTTGGCTCTCCGTCACGGTCATCGATGGCCCAAGCCAGCCGATGCGAAATCGCATCCGTCCCGGCTCGTCCAGGGGGATCTGGGTCTCCCGCCAGCCGCCACCCGAAGGCAGCAGGTGATCCCAGTCGGCCGTCCCCACCTTCAGAGGAGGGGTGGGGGACGATCGCCCCTTGCCAAGCAAGTCCGTCATATCCCCGTCCCGTCCTTTCCCAAAACCCGCAACCGGCCTGGACCGGCGCTCGCCGGGCGACCGCCCTCCCCCGGCGAGGGAAAACGCGACTATGAATGAAAATGCGTCTCATGCGCAATTCCAAAGGCGCCCTGGCCTTTCGAGAGGAGGATTCCTCGCGAAAAGACTCTTTTCTCTCGATTTTACACCACCTAATGGAGTAAAAACTTTCTGTCGTAGCCTCGCAATCCCACAAGGCACGACGGCAAGGGATCTGGTTCCTTCGAATGGAAAGGGCCCAAGGCGTGAGCGATTTCTTTATCGGCGAATTGCGTCTGTTCGGGTTTGACTATCCTCCTGTCGGCTGGGCCCAATGCGATGGGCAGGCCTTGCCGATCGGCCAGAATCAGGCCCTTTATGCGCTGCTTGGCATCCAGTTCGGCGGCGACCCGAGAACCACTTTCAATCTTCCCGACCTGCGCGGACGGGTCGCCCTGGCCGATAGCTGGGGAACCCCGCTTCCGGCGGGCGTCACCCCTGGCACACATTACGCCACGGGCGACAAGGGGGGAGCGGAAACCGTGGCCTTGACCCAAGCGACCGTCCCCAGCCACAGCCATGACATCGGCGCCTCAAGCACGTCCGGAACCATCCCCAATCCGGCCAACGCCTATTTCGCCGATGCCGCCGGGACGCTGACCACCTATTGCGTCGGCGGAACGACGGTTGGCCTTGATCCGGCCAGTGTCTCGGTCGCCGGCGCCGGTCAGGGCCATGCCAATAGTCAGCCGTCCCTGGTGCTGAATTACTGCATCGCGCTGCGCGGCATTTACCCTACCCGCGGTTAAGCCACCCCTCATAGCCTAAGGAGACGACCATGGTCGATGCCTACTTGGGGGAAATCCGCCTGTTTGCCGGCAATTGGGTACCCCAGCAATTTGTCGCCTGCGATGGATCCCTCTTGCCGATCAAGCAGAACGAGGCGCTTTTCGCCGTGCTGGGCACGGTGTTTGGCGGCGATAGCGTCGCCACCTTCGGCGTTCCCGATCTGCGTGGCCGGGTGCCCCTGCACAAGGGCCAGGGGACCGGATTGACCCCGCGGGTTCTGGGGCAGGCGGTGGGGACCGAGACGGTGACGGTGGCCGCCGCCGAAATGCCCGCCCATAACCACACCCTGTTCGCTTGTTCCGATCCGGCAACCGCGAACAGCCCGATCAACGCCCTGCCCGCGACCGCCCCGGCGGGCTATACCCAGTTCGTCACCAATCAACCAGGGCAGACTCTGACCAAGCTGCAATTGGCCGAAGCCGCGATCTCCACCGAGGGAGGCGGCCTCGCCCACGCCAATGTCATGCCCTCCCTGGCCCTGACTTTCATCTTGTGTTCCCAGGGAATTTTCCCCGTCAAGCAGTGACAAAGCACAAGGACCTTGGCAGATGGCTGATTCGTTTATCGGGGAAATCCGCATCTTCGGCTTCAACTATGCCCCCGTCGATTGGGCCTTTTGCGCGGGGCAGACCGTCGCCATCGCCCAGAACCAAGCCCTAGCCGTCGTCCTTGGCCAAGCCTTCGGCGGCGACGGACGGACCACCTTCGGCCTGCCCAATCTGCAAGGCAGCGTGCCGATCGGCGCTGGAAGCGGACCGGGGCTTACGCCGCGCCCCTATGCCCAGCAGGCCGGGACCGATCGCGTATCCCTGACGCTGGCGCAGACGCCGCCCCATAACCATAGCATCACCGTCGCCTCGGCAAGCGGCACCCTGCGCACCGCCGGGCCCAATGCCACCGCGCCGCTATCGTTTTGCAGCTTCGTCGCGACGAAGGCGACGCCCCCCAAGCCCCAGACCACCTTCACCCAGACAGCCCCGGACGGCACCCTGGCCCCGGGGGCCTTGGCGCCCTTCGTCGGCGGCGGGGACGCCCATGAAAACCGCCAACCCTATCTGGTGCTGAATTACTGCATCAGCCTGGCGGGAACTTGGCCGAGCAAGCCGGATTAGGCTTTGGCGATGCCCCAGCCCGCGCCCTTTCGCCTGCCCGCCGTCGCCATGCCCCAGCGGCCGGCCCGCCCCTTGCGCTTCCCCTTGCCGCCCTTGGAGGCCATGACGGCGCGCGGCGTGGCCCTGCGCGGCGAAACACCGGACGATCTGGGCTTTCTCCGCCAGCTTTACGCCGCTGGCCGGGCGGTGGAAATGCGCCTGCTCAACGACACCTGGGACCGCGAGACCAAGCGGGATTTCCTGGAAAAGCAGTTCAGCTATCAATACCTCCACCACGCCACTTATTATGGCGATGGCGATTTCGCCCTGATCACCCTGGGCGGCCGGCCGATCGGCAAGCTTTATCTGCAGTGGCGGCTGGCGGGGGGACTCCCTCCCGAAGTCCGCGTCTTCGATTTCCTGCTTTTGCCCGCCTTGCGCGATCAGGGCATCGGCTCGCTGGTGCTGGCCGCCCTGCTGCGCCTCGCCGCCCTTCACAACGCCGCTGTCAGTCTGCATGTCGAACCGATCAACCCGGCGCGGCGCCTTTATGCCCGCTTCGGCTTCCAGCCGATGGGCGTTGAAGGCGCCAGCGGCGCCTTGCTGATGGGGTGGCGCGATGGACCGCTTGACCCCAAACCGCGCCTGGAGCGGTCGACTTAAAAAAAAAGCGGCCGGCTTTGATGCGGCGCGCGAGACCAGGGGGGCCCCGCGCGCCGCTCGAAGGCCCCGACGGGCATTGTCTCTAATTGAAGCTGGCCTGATAGCGGAAGGTGCCATCGGCGTTCTGGCCGATCGGCACCAAAAACACCTCCTGGCGCCCAAGATCGTCATGGTCGAGGGGATGGATGTGTTGATGCAACAGCAGGCCCGGCGTCGTGCCGTTGAAGATCAGCGAGAACGGCTGGCGGGCGCTTCCCGGATATCCGTCCTGGGGGCCGATCTTGACGCTTTCCAGAACAAGATCCTCGCTCGTCTTGGGCCAGCGCACGCGAAACACCTGATTAACCAAGGGTTCGAAATGCCCGGCCGCAAGGTCGGCCAGGGTAAGGGCGTGGGAAGGCGGGTGTGTCATGGCGTCAAAACCTTGAAAAAGGGCGACAGACAAAACCGACGGGCTTGGCAAGATAGGGCAAAAGATCATGCGGGGGGGATGGTCATGGCTTCAAGCCCGTTTCCCGGGCACCCTGAAAAATCGCCCCCTTTTGACTTGCCGCTGACGCCGCGTCGTTATGACCGAGCGCCGTGCGGTCCGCCTGTTCACCATCGCCGCCCTTGGCGTTTTGACAGCGGCGACGGTGAAAAAGCCTTGTCAGCGGCGAATTTCATCCCTATCATTTCGTCAAATAACGAATTGATAGGGATGAGACGTGCTCGAGACCTTTGAAACCGTCGCCAAGGCCGTGGCCGATCCCAACCGGGTGCGGATCCTCAAGCTTCTGGAAAGCGGCGAGCTCTGCGTCTGCCAGATCACGGCGGTGCTTGATCTCGCTGCCGCCACCGTATCCAAGCACCTTTCCCTGCTCAAAGCCGCCGGGCTTTTGCAACAGCGGCGCGAGGGCAAATGGGCCTATTACCGTTTGGCCGACCGCGCGCTCAACCCCTATGCCCCGGCCTTCCTCGGGCTGATCGGCGCGACCTTGGCCGACGACCCGACCTTGACCGAAGACGCCCGCATCCTGAGCAAGGTCAACGCCCTGCCCCTTCAGGTTCTGTGCGACCAGGGCCGCGCCGCACTTGATCTGACCCGACCGACGTCCCCCGCCCCCTCTTGTTGTGGAACCCCCATGATGACCGAGACGTCCTTCAACGTTCTTTTCCTGTGCACGGGCAATTCGGCGCGCAGCATCCTGGCCGAAAGCATCCTTAATCGGGAAGGCGCCGGCAAATTCCGCGCCTATAGCGCCGGCAGCCACCCCAAGGGGCAAATCGACCCGACCGTGCTGGCGCTGCTGAAAAAAACCAACCACCCTACCGAAACCCTGCGTTCGAAATCCTGGGATGAATTCGCCGCTCCCGGCGCCCCGACCCTGGATTTCGTTTTCACGGTTTGTGACAACGCCGCCGGCGAGGTGTGCCCGATCTGGCCGGGACAGCCGATGACCGCCCATTGGGGCGTGCCCGATCCCGCCGGCTTTGTGGGGAGCGAGGCGGAAAAGGCGGCGTTCTGCGGCGAGGTGATGCGCTTGCTGCGCACCCGCATCAGCATCTTCGCCGCCCTGCCGATCGCCTCGCTTGATCGCCTGTCCTTGCAGCGCCGCCTCAAGGAAATCGGCAAGGTCGCCCTGGAAAGCCGGGAAACACGCGAGAGCGGCGTGCTCTGATCCCCGCGTCCCCCGGTCCCGGGTGACGCTTTTTTCGATGCGAGCAAATCGCCGGACCCCTTCCGCCCGTCGCCCCCGACGCGGCGGAGGGGATCTGGCGGGAGAGAGATGATGTCCGTTCACAGCGATCCCCCCGCCGCCAAGGTCTCTGGCAAGCCGATGGGGTTTTTCGAGCGTACCCTGACCCTGTGGGTCGGGCTGTGCATCGTGGTCGGGGTGACCTTGGGCCATGTCGCGCCCGGCCCCTTTCAGGCCATCGCCGGGCTGGAAATCGCCCAGGTCAATCTGCCCGTCGCCCTGCTGATCTGGCTGATGATCATTCCGATGCTGCTGAAGATCGACTTCGCCGCGCTGGGCACCGTCGGGCGGCACTGGAAGGGCATGGGCGTGACCCTGTTCATCAACTGGGGGGTCAAGCCGTTTTCCATGGCCCTGCTCGGCTGGTTGTTCATCAGCACGCTGTTTCGGCCCTGGCTGCCCGCCGATCAGATCGACAGCTATATCGCCGGGTTGATCCTGCTGGCCGCCGCGCCCTGCACGGCGATGGTCTTCGTCTGGTCCAACCTGACCGGCGGCGAACCCAATTTCACCCTGTCGCAGGTGGCGCTGAACGACCTGATCATGGTCTTCGCCTTCGCCCCCATCGTCGGGTTGCTGCTTGGCCTGTCGTCGATCACCATTCCCTGGGACACCCTGCTGATCTCGGTCGCGCTGTATATCGTGGTGCCGGTGATCATCGCCCAGATCTGGCGGCGCGCCCTGGTTGCGCGCGGTCCCCAGGCCGTGGAGCGCGTGCTCAAAACCCTGCATCCGCTGTCTTTGGGCGCTCTTCTCGCCACGCTGGTGCTGCTGTTTGGCTTCCAGGGCGAACAGATCCTCGCCCAACCACTGATCATCGCGCTGCTGGCGGTGCCGATCACCATCCAGGTCTATTTCAACAGCGGCCTTGCCTATCTGCTGTCGAAGAAGCTGGGCGTCGCCCATTGCGTGGCCGGACCGGCGGCGCTGATCGGCGCCAGCAACTTCTTCGAACTGGCCGTCGCCGCCGCGATCAGCCTGTTCGGCTTCCAGTCCGGGGCGGCGCTGGCCACCGTGGTCGGCGTGCTGATCGAAGTGCCGGTGATGCTGTCGGTGGTGAAAATCGTCAATGCCTCCAAGGGCTGGTACGAAGGAAAGCCCGCATGACCGGGATCACCGCCCTGGGAAACCGCTGCGGCTTCCAGCCGATCGCCCCCGCCGTTATCCGCTCCAGCGCCCAGATGAACGGGCTCTGCCCGTCCTCGGCGGTGCTGATGAGTCGCCCCGTAGGGGCGCGGATCACACCGCCCGTAGGGGCGCCGATCACATCCCCCACAAAGGAGAAAATCATGAAACTCGATGTCTATGATCCCGCCCTGTGCTGTTCCAGCGGTGTTTGCGGCCCCGATGTCGACCCCGCCCTGGTCGCTTTCGCCGCCGATTTGCTGTGGGTCGCCGAACAGGGCGTCAGCGTCACCCGTTATAACCTTGGTCAGCAGCCCCAGGCCTTCGCCGCCAATCCGGCGATCGTCAAGGAACTGGAGGCCGGGATCGACCGCCTGCCGATCCTTGTCCTTGATGGCCAGATCCTCTCGACGGGGATTTATCCGACGCGCGGCCAATTGGCCGCCAAGCTGGCGCTGTCGCCAAGCCCGGCGCCGGCCGCCGCCGGGTCGTGCTGCTCGCCCCGATCGGGCTGCTGCTAAGGAGGCCGTGATGGCCCTTCCCGAAACCCCCACACGCTTTATCTTTTTCACCGGCAAGGGCGGCGTTGGCAAAACCTCGCTGTCGTGCGCCAGCGGTCTGGCTTTGGCCGAAGCCGGCAAAACGGTGCTGATCGTCAGCACCGATCCGGCCTCCAATCTGGACGAGGTCCTGGGCACGCCCTTGGGCGACCAACCAACGGCGATCGCCGGCGCGCCCGGCCTTTACGGGCTGAACATCGACCCGGAAGCGGCGGCCTTCGCCTATCGGGAACGCATGGTCGCCCCTTATCGGGGACTCTTGCCCGCCGCCGCCATCGCCAGCATGGAAGAACAGTTCTCCGGCGCCTGCACCGTCGAGATCGCCGCCTTCGACGCCTTCGCCAAGCTGCTGGGCGATGACGCGGCCACCGCCGCATTCGATCACGTGATCTTCGATACCGCCCCCACCGGCCATACCCTGCGCCTGCTCACCCTGCCTTCGGCCTGGGGGGATTTCATCGCCTCGGCGACCGGCGGGGCCTCCTGCCTTGGCCCTCTGGCCGGGCTGGAGACGCAAAAGGCCTTGTATGGCGCGACGGTCGCCCATCTCGCCGATCCGAAAATGACCACGGTGGTTCTGGTCAGCCGGGCCGAAGGCGCCGCCCTGCGCGAAGCCGAACGCACCCGGGGCGAATTGGCCGATCTGGGCGTGACCAACCAACGGCTGGCGCTGAACGGGGTGTTCACCGCGCCCCGGGGCGAAGACGCCATCGCCGATGCCATGACCTTGCGGGGGCTCGAGGCCCTGGCGGATATGCCCGCCGCCCTGGCCGCCCTGCCGCGCAGCCAGACCCCCTTCCTGCCGCTGGGCACCGTCGGCCTCACCGCCCTGCGCCAGATCGCCGCAGACACGGCGGCGGAGGCCACGCCCGCCGGCCCCGCCCCCGCCGCCGCTTTCCCGTCCCTGCCGGGCGGCCTGGAAGACCTGATCGACGAGATCGCCGCCGCCGGCCATGGGGTGGTGATGACCATGGGCAAGGGTGGCGTGGGCAAGACCACCATCGCCGCCGCCCTGGCCATCGCCCTGGCCCGCCGGGGCCACCGGGTCACGCTGTCGACCACCGACCCCGCCGCCCATGTCGCCCAGGCCGTTGACGGCACGGTACCGGGGCTGACAATCGCCCGCATCGATCCCAAGGTGGAAATCGCAGGCTACCGCGCCGAGGTGCTTGAAAAGGCGGGGAAAAACCTTGATGCCGCCGGCCGCGCCATGCTCGAGGAGGACCTGCGCTCGCCCTGTACCGAGGAAATCGCCGTTTTCCAGGCCTTCGCCCGCACGGTCGATGGCGGCAAGGACCACTTCGTGGTTCTGGATACGGCGCCGACCGGCCATACCATCTTGCTGCTCGACGCCGCCGAAGCCTATCACCGCGAGGTTCTGCGCACCCGGGCCGATATGCCCGAAGCGGTGCGCGCCCTGCTGCCGCGCCTGCGTGACCCGGGGTTCACCAAGGCGATCATCGTCACCCTGGCCGAGGCCACCCCGGTTCACGAGGCAGAACGCTTACAACGCGATCTGGCGCGCGCCGGCATCACGCCTTTCGCCTGGGTGATCACCCAAAGCCTGCTCGCCAGCGGCACCACGGATCGGCTGCTGCGCCAGCGCGGCGCCTATGAGGCGCCGTTCATCGCCCGGGTGGCGACCGAGCTGGCCAAACGCACCGCCCTCATCCCCTGGGCCGCCTGAGCGCCCCAAACTTCACGCCGGCGGCTTTAAGCGGGCCGCAGGCGGAAGGCGGTCACGGCACCGCCCCCGAAAGCGCCTTGTCGGCGCTTCGCGGGGGCGGTGTTTTCATCGATCATCGATCACGCGGCACAGCGCGATCAGGCCGCCTTCAGGGCCGCCGAATTGGCGACTTTATCGGCCAGCTTGGTCAGATCGGCGTCGGTCTTGATCTCTTCTTGAAGCGTCTGGTCAAGAAGCTTGGCGATCTCGGGCATGCCGAGCACCTCGGCCCAGCGCTTGAGCGTGCCATAGCGGGCGATCTCGTAATGCTCGACCGCCTGGGCCGAGGCGATCAGACCGGCATCGACCGCCGGCTCGCCCTTGAACGCGTCAAGGATTTCCTCGCCCTCGCTCAGGATGCCTTCGATCGCGTCGCAGGTTTTGCCCTGGGCGCGCTTGCCGAACAATTCGAAGGCCATTTGAAGGCGTTCGATCTGCCCTTCGGTTTCCTGATGGTGTTTTTCGAAGGCGGCCCGCAGTTCCGCCGAATCGGCGCCCCGCGCCATCTTCGGCAACGCCTTCAGGATCTTCCTCTCGGCATAATAAATATCCTTGAGGGTGTCATAGAAAAGCTTATCCAGGGTCTTCTCAGCCATGGGAGGCGTCCTTCTCATCTTGCAAAGACTGTTAAAGGCCTTGCCGGCTTGGCCGACAGCCCCTCTAACGAGTCGACGCCCGCTTCGTTCCGAGGTTCTTTCGCAGGGGGAATTTTCCTCTCGCGACCGTCATTGGGCGGTGCGCAGGCGGTCGAACGCCGCCCAGACGCCGTCCGGACCGTCCCAGGCGCCTTGGGTTGCCGCCTTGGAATATTCGGTGGATCGCTGTTCGAAGAAATTGGCGTGTTCGACGCCGTTGAGGATTTCCACCAGCCAGGGCAAGGGGTGGGGCCTGAGTTGTTCGTAACCCGCCTCGGTTTCGCGGAAATGACCATAAAGGATGGGCAGTTTCAACTGGGTCAGCCGCCAGTCGGCGACGTAGCGGACGTAGGATTTGATGTCCTCGGCGCGCATGCCCTCGATCGCGCCCAGCTCGAAGGCGAGATCGACGAACTTCTCTTCCAGTCCGACCATGGTTGTCGCCACGTCCAGGATGTCGTCGCGCACCGGCTTGGTCAGCGCGCCGGTTTCGCGGTTCCATTCGTGGAACAGACGGATGATACCCTGGCAATGCAGGGATTCGTCACGCACCGACCAGGTGACGATCTGGCCCATGCCCTTCATCTTGTTGTGACGGGGGAAGTTCAGCAGCATGGCGAAGCTGGCGAACAGCGCCATGCCTTCGGTGAAGGCGCCGAACATGGCCAGCGTGCGCGACACGTCGGCCATGGTGCCGACGCCGAAGGTGTGCATGTAATCGGCCTTGTCACGCATGGCGGCATAGTCGCGGAAGGCCGAAAACTCGGTCCGCGGCATGCCGAGCGTGGTTAGCAGCAGGGCATAGGCGTCGATATGGATGGTCTCCATGTTGGTGAAGGCGGCCATCATCATCTGGATTTCCAGCGGCTGGAAGATGGGCATATAGCGCTTGAGGTAATTGTCGCTGACCTCCACGTCCGACTGGGTGAAAAAGCGAAAGATCTGGGTCAGCAGGTTGCGCTCCTGGTCGGAAACGCGATCGGAGGCCCAGTCCTTGAGGTCCTCGCCCAGCGGCACCTCCTCGCCCATCCAGTGGACCTGTTGTTGCTTCTTCCAGAACTCATAGGCCCAGGGATAGCGTTCGACGTTGTAGGCGCCCGAGCCTTGCAGCAGGCCGATGCGACCGCTGTTGACCAGATCGAGGGGATTGAGCTGCGCGATGGTCATGGCCGGTCTCTCTATTGGCAGGCTAGGCATTCATCGTAATCGGCGCGCGGGGCCGATGACGTTTCCCCGCTCGGCTTTTCCCTGCCGACGAAGGCGGCGCGCTGCACCGATTTGGACCGGCAGTAATAGAGGCTTTTCAGGCCGCGCCGCCATGCCGTCCAGTGCAACATGTGCAGGTCCCATTTGTCGGCGTCGGCGGGCAGATACAGGTTGATGGACTGGCTTTGGCAGATGAAGGGGGCGCGGTCGGCGGCCAGATCGATGATCCAACGCTGGTCGATCTCGAAGGCGGTGCGGAACACCAGCTTCTCGTCGTCGCTCAAGCCTTCCAGGTGTTGGACCGAGCCTTCGTGCTCGATGATGGATTGCCACGTCTCGGCGGTATCGAGGCCCTTGTCCGCGAGCCGGCGCGCAAGGTGCGGGTTGCGCACCGAGAACGAACCAGACAGGGTTTTGTGGGTGTAGACGTTGGCCGGAATCGGTTCGACGCAGGCGCTGGTGCCGCCGCAGATGATGCTGATGGAGGCGGTGGGCGCGATGGCCAGCTTGGCGCTGAAGCGGGCCTTCATGCCGCGCTCCGCGGCATCCGGGCAGGCGCCGCGCTCGTCGGCCAGATCCACCGAAGCGGCGTCCGCGTCGCGGCGGATCTTGCGGAAGAGGCGCAGGTTCCACGACTTGGCAAGCGCGCTTTCGAAGGGGATGCCGCGGGCCTGCAAAAAGGAATGGAACCCCATGACGCCCAAGCCGACCGAGCGCTCGCGCATGGCGGCATAGGCCGCGCGCTCCATGCCGTCGGGCGCCGTCTCGATGAAATGGCTCAGCACGTTGTCAAGGAAGCGCAGCACGTCTTCGATGAAGCCGGGGGCGTTCTCCCATTCGTCCCAGGTCTCGATGTTGAGCGACGACAGGCAGCATACGGCCGTGCGCTCCTGGCCGCGATGGTCGCGCCCCGTCGGAAGGGTGATCTCGGCGCACAGATTGGAGGACGACACCCGCAGGCCCAAGTCGCGCTGGTGTTTGGGCAGGGCGCGGTTGACGGTGTCGGTGAACAGCAGATACGGCTCGCCGGTCTGCAAGCGGGTTTCCAGGATTTTCTGCCAGAGCTGGCGGGCGCCGACGCTGCGCAGCACCTCGCCGCTCTTGGGGCTTTTCAGGGCGAATTGCCGATCGTCGCGCACCGCCTCCATGAAGTCGTCGGTGATATTGATGGCGTGGTGCAGGTTCAGGCTCTTGCGGTTGAAATCGCCCGAGGCCTTGCGGATCTCCAGGAATTCCTCGATCTCGGGGTGGTGGATGTCGAGATACACCGCCGCCGAGCCGCGCCGCAGCGAGCCTTGGGAAATGGCCAGCGTCAGGCTGTCCATCACCCGAATGAATGGGATGATGCCGGAGGTGGCGCCATTGCCCTTCACCGCCTCGCCGATCGAACGCACGCCGCCCCAATAAGTCCCGATACCGCCGCCGTTGGAGGCCAGATCCACATTCTCGTTCCAGATGGCGACGATACCCTCCAAGCTGTCGGGAACCGTGTTCAGGAAGCACGAGATGGGCAGCCCGCGCTGGGTGCCACCGTTGGACAGGATCGGCGTCGCCGGCATGAACCACAGCTTCGACATGGCGTCGTACAGGCGCTGGGCGTGGGCGGCGTTATCGGCGAAGGCGCAGGAAACGCGGGCGAACATGTCCTGGATGCCTTCGCCCGGCAGCAAATAGCGGTCACCCAGCATCGCCTTGCCAAAGGCGTTCAGTTTGTCGTCGCGCGAGCGCTCAAGGCGGATTTCGGATGTTTCGGGGGGGTGCGGCCGCCGCCGGATTTGCGATGTGGGCTGATGCGACTGGCGTGGAGGCGACGCCACCAGATTGCCCTGGCGGTCGAAATCAAAAGCGGGCGCGGACGACATCGGCGATCCCCCTCAGGGATGATGAAAGGTGGGAGGGGAGAGACGCCATGCGGGCACAAGCCGGCATGCGCCCCATCGGGACACCCCGCCCGCGGACGTTTCAAGGGTCACGGCAGGTCTCCTGGCTCACGGGTCGTCGCCTTCGTCCGCCTTCCCGGGAATTTCCCCAGTGGCATGAATGGATGAAGGCTCGCCGCTGACAGTTGCGGGGGCAGCGCCGGCATCGCACCGGCTTCCCTCTTAGCCCCGGATATTGTGGTGTCCGGGGAACCGTAACACAACATAGGCTATATTATCGTTGCGCAGCGAGTCAAGCCCGGCCGGTGCGGCCCGGTTCATGGCGCGAGTCCGTCATGTCCTTTGGCGGCGGTGGAGCGGTCGAAAGAAGCCACCAGCCGGGAAAAAGGAAAAGCCGAAAAGGCGATCAGCGGCGACCAAAGATACAACCATATTGCTACAGAATGGTCCTTGGGGTAAAAACGTTGAACAGACCCGCCCTGTTTTTGGAGAAGATCCAGCGATGACGGACCCGGTGAATTTTGATGCGGACGATATTCCGGGCGTGGAAAATGAACATGATATCGTTTGGCAGATTCTATCGGACAAACTGAGGAAAGACTGCGCCCAGGCCGTCGATGACGACTACGGCAAAAAGTATCTACCCTTTACCGCCGGACAGCTTGTTCATCGCGTCACTTTCGCCTTATCCTATTACGATCAGAAGATCGGCAATTTGTTCCGCTGGGCGACGAAATCCGTCGAGGGCGACAACTACACCTACCAACTGACCGAGCGGAATCGCCGCCATCTGGCCCATTTCGTCTCTGTGGTCACCGGGCACCCGGAAAGCGAAATCTCGGCCTACATCGAGGAAATCAACGACGACGGCGCCCTGCGCGCCCATTTCGCCACGGTGATGCAGGGGCGCCAGGGGCCGATGGACATCGGGTTCCATCCCGGACGGCGCATGGGCTGGTATGCCATCGTCCGCGCCCTGAAACCGAAGATCGTCGTCGAGACCGGGGTGGCCCGGGGCCACGGCTCCCTCACCCTGGCCGCAGCGATCTTGCGCAACCGGGCCGAGGGCCATGCGGGGCGCTATGTCGGCACCGATATCAACCCGGAGGCCGGCATGCTGTTTTGTGGGGACTACGCGCAAGCCGGCACTATCTTGTATGGCGACAGCCTTGAATCCTTGTGGGCTTTCAACGAGAAGATCGATCTCTTCATCAATGACAGCGACCATTCCGCCAGCTACGAGAGCGAGGAATACGACCTGATCGAGTCCAAGCTTGCCGAGAACGCCCTTATCCTCGGCGACAACGCCCACGCCACCGACGCCCTGCTTGAATTCTCCCGCCGCACCGGCCGGAATTTCCTGTTCTTCCGCGAAGACCCGCAAGGCCATTGGTACCCGGGCGCCGGCATCGGCGTGGCCTTCCCCGCTTTCCCTAAAACCTCATCCGGGCGGTCATGACAGCGCCTCCGGGGGAGTCATGGCCTCACGCTGGCGCCGCCCGGTTCGGGCGAGACCATCTCGCATGTTCCGAGCCAAAAGCACGAGATTGACGGCCCCGGCGCCAAGTTCCACCGCTTGCACGGCATAAAACCAAAAGTCGAACGCCTGGGCCTCAGCCTTCCAAGCCAGGAAAAACGCCGCCGGCACAAGGATCAGCAAGCCGTTGCCGGCCACCACCTTCATCCGGGCGGCCTTGAGCGCGCTCATGTCTTGATTGGCTTGGGAAAGTCGGGCGCCCGAGGCGCCGGCGCCGGCCAGGAAGAGTATCAACACCGGCAAGCTCCACAGGATCGCGACTTTGACGGCGGCGATATCGGCCGGAAGGCCGAAGGCTTCCACCAGCACCGTCGCAAGCTGAAAGACGACGATGGTGACGAGACCGAGCCCACCGGCGAGCGGATGGAGACGGTGAAGGGGTGAACGATGGGACATGACAGCGTGACTCCCTCAAGTTACATAGCGTACTATATATCACCCTTCCACAACTAGATAGCAAGCTATATATGTCGCTGAACCGTCTCCACTCCGCCGGCTATATGACGAACTGGGCCGCCCGCCTCTTCGCTCTGGCGATCGAACAGCGCTTGAAGCCGCATGGCATCGCTCCGGCCTATCTGCCGGTTTTCTTCGCCCTTGGCCCTGGCAAGCCCTTGTCGCAAAAGGCCCTGGCCGCGCTAGCGGCGGTAGAGCAGCCGACGATGGCGGCGACTCTCAACCGAATGGAGCGCGACGGCCTGATCGAGCGTACCCCCGATCCCGCCGATCGCCGCAGCTCGCTCATCTCTCTGAGCGAGCTGGCGTCGGGCAAGCTGGAGGTCGTGCGTCAAGCCACCGCCGACATCAACGCCCGCGCCCTCTCCTCGCTTACCGAAGCCGAATGCGCCACCTTCTTGACGATGCTGGAGAAAATCATCGAGCGGCTCGACCCGCGCGGCCGAGGACAATGAGGGGGATTTACCCACCTTCGTCGCGGGCGCCCGCAACTGCGCCGGCCCCGTCCTGGCCCCCTACGCCGGGGCCCGAACGGGGCTTGGCCGAGGCGATTAGAAGCTCGCCTTCACGCTGAGCATCGCATTGCGCGGTTCGCCGTAATAGCCGATGGCGCCGATGCTGGAATAATACTTTTCGTCGAAGATGTTATTGACGTTAAGGGTGGCGGTGACCGCCTCGGTGAGGCGGTAGCTGGCCAGGACATCGACGACCGAAAAGGCCTTCTGGGTGGCGCGTTCGCCGTTGGGGCCAACGTTATTGGCATAGATCGCCCCCTGCCAACGCAGATTGCCGCCGATCATCAGGCGATCGAAGGCCCCCGGCAAGCGATAGGTCGAGAACACCTTGACCGTATCGCGCGGGATATCGGTTAGCAGCCGCTTGCCTTTGACATCGGTCGGCGAGGCATGGGCATAGCCGCCGCCAACCTGCCAACCCGGCAAGACCTCGCCGGTCAGTTCCAGTTCGATGCCCTGGCTGGTGGTGCCTTTGGCCGCCTTATAGGCCTGACCGCCGCTCGGCGTCAGCGCCGCGCCATCGGCGACCCCCAGGTTGTCCTGATTGATGCGGAACACCGCCAGACTGGCGTTCAACCGGCCGTCGTAGAACGCGGCCTTGATGCCGGCTTCATAGGCGTCGCCGACCAGGGGCTGCAGATAACCACCGTCGGCGTCTTGCAGGCTCTGCGGCTTGAAGATGCTGGTGTAGCTGGCATAGACCGACCAAATGTCGCTCAGGTCATAGACGATTCCGGCATAGGGGGTGACTTTGCCGTTTTCCGACTGCTCGGAATAGCTCGACGAGCCATCGGCGTAGCGGGACTCGGTCTCCTGGCTCCACGAAGTCAGCCGGCCGCCGAGGATGATCGATAGATCATCCGTTGGCCGCAAACGGGTCGCCATATAGCCCGCGACCTGACGTTCCAGGAAACTTTCGCTGCCGTTTTCCTCAAGCACGGGTTCGGCGATCGCACCGTTCCAGGTGTAGTAATTGCCGATCGACGTGTCATAGCCGGGGATCGACCACAAAGGATAGCTCGGGTCTTCGTAGCTGGCGTGATAGGTGCTGAAGCCCGCCATCAGATCGTGCTGGCGACCAAACAGGGTAATGGGGCCGGTGGCGGTGAGGCCGACCGAGTTCTGGATCGGTTTGGCGGCCCAACGCCCGGCATAGAGGCCCATCCCCGCCCCGGTCTCGCGGTCGGGCGTGCCGCGAATGCCGTAACCGATCAGCGCGTCATAGGACCGCCGGGCATGTTCGAGATCGAGGGTAACCGTCCAATCGTTGTCGAAACGCTGTTCGAGCGCGGCGAAGGTGGTGAGTTGGGTATTGTCGAAATAGGCCCAATCGGCCGCCGAACTGGTGGAGCGGGAAAAATCCGTCCGCCCGCCATCGGAATAAAACATCGGGATGCCGGCGCGCGAGGCGTGATCGGAGCGATGGTGCTGATACTGGACCCCGGCGGTCAGTAAGGTATCCTCGGTCAAATCGGCTTCGATAACCCCATAAAGAACCTTTTTCGACGTCTCCAGGCGGTCGATATAGGACTCGCCTTGCTGATAGGCGGCGACCAGCCGGCCGCGCAGGCGGCCGCTTTCGATCAGCGGGCTGGCGACATCGCCTTCGGCCCGATAGCGGTTCCAGCTTCCCGCCTGCAGCTCGGCCGCGCTTTGGAAGGTATCGGTCGGCCGCTTGCGCACCAGATTGACGCTGGCCGACGGATCGCCAACGCCGCTCATCAACCCGGTGGCGCCGCGCACCACCTCGACCCGGTCATAGATCGCCATATCGGAGAGATCGTCGCCAAAGCCGTATTTGGTCGAGCGGCTGACGCCGTTGACCTGGAAATTGTGAACCTCGAAGCCCCGGGAATAAACGGCGTTGGCATCCGAGCCGATCGGCCCGCCCTCCTTGAAGGTCATCCCCACCGTTTCATCGAGAACATCGGCCATTTCATTGAGGTTCTGATCGTCCATGCGCTGGCGGGTCATGATGCTGACCGATTGCGGGGTTTCGCGCGGCGAGAGAGTGAGCTTGGTCGCCGTGTTGGTCGCCCCGGTCGCATAGGACCCCGTGCCCTCGGTGCCGGGCAATCCGCCGCGCAGCAAGGCGCCTTCAACGGCGATCGGATCGACCACCAAAGCGTCCTCGGCGTCCTTGATCGCCTCGAGGGTGATCGAGGTCGGCGAGGTGAAGCGCGCCGCCAGACCGCTGCCGGCCAGCAGCAGGCCCAGCGCCTGTCGCGCCCCATAAGACCCCTGGAGCGCCGGCGCGGTATGGCTGTAAGCGGCCGATCCGCTGTAGAGCACCTGAAGGCCGGTCACCGCCGAGAAATCGGCCAGGGCCCGGGGCAGCGGCTTTGTCGCGATATCAAAAACGTAAACCGCGCCCGCCTGAGCCGTTGGCCCGCCCGCCGCCGGTCCATCCTCGGCCCGGGCGATCAGCGCCGTCTGTCCCAGGGCGAGTACCGATACGCCCATCAGCAAACGCCGCCCCCACCGGCCAATCGTCAGCTTGCCGTTCACCACGTCCCCCATCATCGTCCCCGGTTCCAAAAACGCCAAAATCGCGACCGCTCCGCAATCGCATCTGCGGGTGAGACGAAGCCAGCGGCGATCATCCCCCCTCGCCCGCGATGATTTTTATGGGGAACCGGTGGGTTTCATCGCCGAAGGTCAGCGCAGCACAACCAAAAGCCCGCCCACCTTGGTCATGCGAACGGGCAAGGTGCCGGTCAGGGCGGCCAAGACCCCCTCGGGATCGCTGACATCGAACACGCCGCTGACCCGCAGATCGGCCAGATCCCGTCGTGCCAGAAGGATCGGGCCCCGGCGATAGCGGTTAAGCTCGGCCACCACCTGTCGCAAGGCCGTGTCATAGAAAACGATCTGCCCGCGCCGCCAGCCGGTCACCGCCGTGGCGTCGAAGGTGTCGATCGCCCCCACGGCGGTTTTGCCCACCACCGCCTGTTCGCCCGGTCGCAGGATTTTGACCTGGCCGGCGGCGTGGGCGGGGCTCAGCTCGACCCGTCCCTCGCTCAGGCTGACCCGGGTGCCGGCCTCGTCGATGCGCAGATTGAAGCGGGTGCCCGTCACCGTGACCGTGCCGTCGCCGGTTTCGACGACGAAGGGTCGGCGCGCGTCATGGGCGACCTCGAACCACGCCTCGCCGCGAAACAGCCTCAGCCGGCGGTGATCGCCGCCCATCGCCACGGCCAGGGCGCTGTCGGTATTCAGGGCGACGACGCTGCCGTCGGCCAACACCAGGGATCGGCGTTCCCCGGGGGCGGTCACGTCATCGGCGCGCAGGCTATCGATCAGCCCTTGGCCGCGAGGGGCCAGGACCAGCCCGAGGGCGAGGACCACCGCCAAAGCGACCCGTCGCCCGGCCGAGCGGCGCCAGATGATCGGCGGACGCCTTTGGCGGCGGACCATCAGGGCCGCGCCGTCGGTGGCCAGGGCGGCGGTCGGCGCTTCAAGGGCCGCCCACAGCCGCTCGGTCTGGCGAAAGGCCTCGGCCTTGCGGGGATCCTCGCCAAGCCACAGCGCGAAGGCCTTGCGGTGGCGGTCGTCCTCACGCAGGCGGGCATGCCAGATCGCCGCCTGCTTCAAAAATTTTTCCGGAAGGGCCCCGTCTCCGGGCCCGCCACCTTCGCCTGCCATTTCTCTTCGCCCCCTTCCTCCAAGACGATCGGCACCCCCCGATCCCCTACCCCACCGGGTGGATTTGTTTTCTCAGGGGCTTCGTCCGGCGTCGATCATGCGCTTGCGGCAATGGACCATGGCGCGGGCGATGTGCTTTTCCACCGCCTTTTCCGAGATCCCCAGGCGGGCGGCGACCTGCTTCATCGTCAGGCCGCGGCCGCGATAGAGCAAAAACACGATACGGCATTTCTCGGGAAGTTCGGCGACGGCGCGCGACAGGATCGCCAGTTCCTGGCGGGCGGCGACAACGCGGTCGACCGCCGGCTCGGCGCTGGGAATATCCTCGAGAAGGGTCTCTTCGCAAAGCCCGCGGGCCCGGGCGCCATCGCGGCGCAGGTGATCGATCGCCAGATTGGCCGCCATCCGGTAGAGATAGGCGCGCACGTTGTCGGGCATCGCGATCTCGGCCGAAGCCGCCCTGACCCAGGTGTCTTGCACGACATCGGCGGCAAGGCTGGGCGATCCGGTCCGCCGCACAATAAAGGCCTTGAGATCATCGTAATAGGTCTCGACGGCTTGCGCCAAAGACCCGAAAGGCCGCTCCGCACCCAAGGTCCCGCTCCCCTCCTTCAACCGGGCGACCATAGGGGTTTTGAGAATTATTCGCAAACCTTTGGGCGGGGCCCCTTATGAAAACGCCGCCGTGGAGAGGGCATCCCCACGGCGGCGCGACGCGACTCCTTAACCCAGAGTCACACTTTGGAGGGGATGTGGATCGCCGCCTCGTGTTCGAGCGGCAAAAGCGCCTTGCCGCCGCCCTTCAGCGCCAGGGCCAACCGGTCGCGGTCGAGTTCGCCTTCCCACTTGGCAACGACGATGGTCGCCACCGCATTGCCAATGAAATTGGTCAGGGCCCGGCATTCCGACATGAAACGGTCGACGCCGAGGATCAGCGCCATGCCGGCCACCGGCACCGAAGGCACCACCGACAAGGTGGCGGCCAGGGTGATGAAGCCGGCGCCGGTGATGCCGGCCGCGCCCTTGGAGCTGAGCATCGCCACCAGCAGCAGCAGGATCTGGTCTTGCAAGCTGAGATCGATGTTGGTCGCCTGGGCGATGAACAGCGCCGCCAGGGTCATATAGATATTGGTGCCATCAAGATTGAAGGAATATCCCGTGGGCACCACCAGCCCGACCACCGACTTCTTGCAGCCCGCCCGCTCGAGCTTTTCCATCAGGGTCGGCAGGGCCGCCTCGGAGGAGCTGGTACCGAGGACCAGCAGCAGCTCTTCCTTGATGTAGCGCAGCAGGGCCAACAACGAGAAGCCGTTGTAGCGGGCGACGAGGCCCAGAACGACAAAAACGAACAGCCCGGACGTCAGATAGAAGGTGCCGACCAGCATCGCCAGATTGGCGATCGAGCCGATGCCGTATTTGCCGATGGTGAAGGCCATGGCGCCGAAAGCGCCCAGCGGGGCGGCCTTCATGACGATGGCGACCAGCCGGAAGACCACCTGCAAAAGCGGATTGAGCAGGTCAAGCACCGGCTTGCCGCGTTCGCCGACGGTGGCCAGGGCGATGCCAAACAGCACGGCGAAGAACAGCACCTGCAAGATATCGCCCGAGGCGAAGGCGCTGATCGGCGTTGACGGGATGATGTTCATCAGGAAGCCGACCAGCGACTGGTCATGGGCGTGGCTGGTATAGGTCTGCACCGCCTTGGCGTCGAGCGAGGCCGGGTCGATGTTGAGGCCCGATCCCGGATGAACGACATTGGCGACGATCATGCCGATGATCAGGGCCAGGGTCGAAAACGACAGGAAGTAGATCATCGCCTTGCCGGCGACCCGGCCGACCTTTTGCATATCGGTCAGGCCGGCGATGCCGGTGACAACGGTCAGGAAGATCACCGGCGCGATGATCATCTTCACAAGCTTGATGAACGCATCGCCCAGCGGCTTCAGCGCCGACCCCAAATCGGGGTAGAAATGCCCAAGCAACACGCCGGCGACGATGGCGACCAAAACCTGAACATAAAGGATCTGATAGAACTTATGGGGTGTGCGCGGCGGCGCCGCGGGCACAACGAAGGCCATGGTAATCTCCTCCCACGGACGTCGGCGCTTGTTGGGGGGTTACGCCGTTGGATCCGAGGCTGCTGGGGTGATCGGGATCGCGGCTGCGACCCCTCCTTGATCCGCCTTACCGCAATCTCCATGCCAGCCCTTTAGCAGCCGCAGCATTCTGCTAAATAGCTGAAATATCACCAAAAGATATCGATGACCCGGGATTGGACTAGACAACGCGTGCGGATTCCCGGACAATCGATGCCCAAGAAATGCGAATTTCCGCACAGAGCAGGACGCCACGAGCCGTGACAACGCAGGCGCTATCGCCGGGCCGGGCCAGCCGGTGGCCCAGGCTTGGCTGGCGGCATTGGGCCGCCCTTGCCCTGGCGCTTTTGGTGCTGTTTGGCCTTGACCGCCTGTCCCAGGCCGGGGCGCAAAGCTGGACCCTGTCCCATGCCCGCGATGCCGCCAGGGCGGCCTGGACCTCGCGCGCCGCCGTCTTGCAAAGCGAGATCGAGAAGCAGCGCTCGCTGCCCCTGGTGCTGGCCAGCGATCCCGATCTTGGCCGCGCCCTGGAAAGCCGCGATCCGGCCCATATCGCCGCCCTGAACGAGAAATTCGAAACCCTGGCGGCGGGCACCCGGGCCGGGGTCATCTATCTGCTTGATCTGGGCGGGGTCGCCATCGCCGCCAGCAACTGGCGGGCGGCCGACAGCTTCGTCGGTTCGGATTACGGCTTTCGCCCCTATTTCCGCTTGGCGCTTGACGAAAGGGCGACCGAGCATTTCGCCCTGGGCACGGTCAGCCATCGCCCGGGGCTTTACATCGCCCGACGCATCGACGGCGCCCGGGGCCCCTTGGGCGTTCTGGTGGTGAAGGTCGAGTTCGAGACCATCGAGGCGCAGTGGCAGGGCTTTGCCGAACCAACCTTCGTCACCGACGCCCAGGGCGTGGTCATCATCACCAGCCTGCCCTCCTGGCGCTTTCTGGCCGAGATCCCGAAATCGGCCGAAGAAAGCGCCCGCATCCGCGCCTCCCTGCCCTTCGAGAAAGCCCCGTTGACGCCGCTGCCGATCCGGCGGGCCGACGCCGTCGGCACCGTCGTCGTCGCCCTGCCGACCTCCCGGGCCGACCGCGCCAATGAAAGGCCCTTCGTGCTTGAAGCCGGACCCCAGCCGGCGACGGCCTGGACGCTGCATGTCCTGGCCCCGGCCCGGGTTCCCGCCGCCGTGGCCGCCGCCGCCCGCACCTTCGCCTTGATGCTGAGCACCGGGGTGATCTGCGGGTCGGGCCTGTGGTATGCGCGCTCGCTGCGACGGGCGCGCGAAAGGGGCCGCCAGCGCGCCGCCCGCATCGAACTGGAAGAGCGCGTTAGCGAACGCACCGCCGAGCTGCGCAGCGCCAATGACCGCCTGCTGACCGAGATCGACGAGCGCCGCCGGGCCGAGGCCGCCTTGCAAGACTTGCAAGACGAACTGGTTCAGGCCCGCAAACTGGCCGTTCTTGGCCAGATCGCCGCCAGCGTCGCCCATGAGATCAACCAGCCGGTGGCCGCCATCCGCACCTTCGCCGACAATGCCCGCATCTTCCTGGCCCGCGCCCAGCCCGAGGGCGCCGATCACAACTTGCAAACCATCGCCACCCTGACCGAACGCATCGGCGCCATCACCGGCGAATTGCGCGCTTTCGCCCGCAAAAGCCCCAGCCGGGTCGAACCGGTGTCGCTGCGCTCGGCCATCGATGGCGCCCTGTTGCTGGTTGGCCATCGCCTGCGTCAACAGGCCGTCACCCTGGGCGTTGACATCGCCGAGGGCGATCTGACGGTGGCGGCCGAACGGGTTCGCCTTGAACAGGTGCTGGTCAATCTTTTGCAAAACGCCGTCGAAGCCCTGGCCGGCCGGCGCGACGGGACGATCCGCATCGCCGCCATCGCCGATCGGGCGCGGGTGACCGTTACCGTGTGCGATAACGGACCGGGATTATCCCCCGATGTCGTCGGATCGCTGTTCATGCCCTTCACCACCACCAAGCCGACCGGTCTTGGCCTCGGGCTGGTGATCGCCAAGGACATCATCGCCGAGTTCGGCGGCAGCTTCACCGGCGAGAACGCGGCAAGCGGCGGGGCGCGGTTCACCATTACCCTGGCGAGGCCCCAATGATCGACGTGGCGTTTATCGACGACGACGACACCATGCGCGCCGCCAATGTCCAGGCGCTGACCCTGGCCGGACTGACCGTCGCCCCCTTCGCCCTGCCCCACGAGGCCCTGGCGGCGATCGACGGCGCCTTTCCCGGCGTCGTCGTGACCGATGTACGCATGCCGCGCATCGACGGGCTGGAACTGTTCCGCCGGCTGCGCGCCATCGATCCCGATCTGCCGGTGATCCTGATCACCGGCCACGGCGATATCGCCATGGCGGTCGATGCCATGCGCGAGGGCGCCTATGATTTCCTGGCCAAGCCCTATGCCGCCGACCGGCTGCTGACCAGCGTCCGCCACGCGCTGGACAAACGCCACCTGCAACTGGAAAACCGCGCCTTGCGCCGCGCCGCCGAGGCGGCCAGCGAAAACCTGCCGCTGCTGGGCGACAGCCCGAGTATGGAGCGCCTGCGCAAGACCCTGCGCCAGATCGCCGATGCCGATGTCGATGTGCTGGTCGAAGGCGAGACCGGCGCCGGCAAGGACGTGGTGGCCAATGCCCTCCACCGTTGGAGCCGGCGCGCCGCCCGGCCCTTCGTCGCCGTGAACTGCGGCGCCCTGCCCGAAACGGTGATCGAAAGCGAACTTTTTGGCCATGAGGCCGGGGCCTTCACCGGCGCGGTGAAAAAACGCGTCGGCCGCATCGAGCACGCCCATGGCGGCACGCTGTTCCTTGATGAGATCGAAGCCATGTCGCCGGGCCTGCAGGTCAAGCTGCTGCGCGTTCTGGAAACCCGCGAGATCGCGCCGCTGGGCACCAACGACATCCGCCCCGTCGATATCCGCGTCGTCGCCGCCACCAAAACCGACCTGCCGACCCTGGTCCGCCAGGGGATGTTCCGCGAGGATCTCTATTATCGCCTGCATGTGGTGTCGCTGCGCGTGCCGCCTTTACGCGATCGCCGGGCCGATATCGTGCCGCTGTTCGCCCATTTCCTCGACCGCGCCGCCAAGCAGTTCGGCCGCGCGGTGCCGGCGATCGGCGAGGCCGAACGCCGCCATCTGCAAACCCACGACTGGCCGGGCAATGTCCGCGAACTGGCCCATTTCGCCAAACGCGTCGCGCTGGGCTTCAGCGATGAGCCCGACCAAGCCGACCCGATCGGCCAGGACGAGCCGCTGCCCCGCCGGGTCGACGCCTTCGAAGCCGCCCAGATCCGCAAGGCCCTGGAAGCCACCCAGGGCGACGTGCAAGCCGCCTGCGAGGCCCTGGGGCTGCCCCGCAAAACCCTGTACGACAAGCTCCGCCGCCACGCCATCGACCAATCGGCCTATCGCCCGACCCCGGGGTGACAAAGTTCCCAACCGGCGCGAACCCCAAGCCTGCGCCAAGTCGCCGCCAGGATCGCGCTAACGCCATCCCCTTGATCGGCCAACATTGTTTCCACCCCCTTCCCCGCCCCTCCTCTTTTGAGGCCCTTCCTCCCCCCCTTTCGCGCCCCACCCCCACTTTCCTTAAGACAACCAGTCCCTTACACTCCGGGGAGTCGCTCCCTCACGGGGGCGTGGATTGAAACCCAACGGGTGGGGGGAGGACGCCGAGCCGGGGGTCGCTCCCTCACGGGGGCGTGGATTGAAACGCGGCGATTGCGGCCTCTTCTACGGGCACCCAACGTCGCTCCCTCACGGGGGCGTGGATTGAAACCCGAATGTAGGCGATCTGCGCAGCCACGAACGGCGTCGCTCCCTCACGGGGGCGTGGATTGAAACCATCGGAAAACGGTCGGCGGGCAAGTCCGCCGTGTCGCTCCCTCACGGGGGCGTGGATTGAAACTGGCGGTACCGGCGCACCCGGGCCACGTCCTGCGTCGCTCCCTCACGGGGGCGTGGATTGAAACTGAATAAAACGCGGTTTTAGCGGCGCTCTTCTCCGAGTCGCTCCCTCACGGGGGCGTGGATTGAAACCCGCGCTGCTCGTCAGTGAGCACAATGCCCTGTGTCGCTCCCTCACGGGGGCGTGGATTGAAACGCTGGTCGCCGCGTAGGTTCCGTCTGGCTCCAAAGGTCGCTCCCTCACGGGGGCGTGGATTGAAACCGACCGGGCCGGGGGCTTGGCGCAAGCCTTGGTGTCGCTCCCTCACGGGGGCGTGGATTGAAACTGGCGAAGGTCACGGCGCTGGAAGCGCGTACCTCGGGTCGCTCCCTCACGGGGGCGTGGATTGAAACATGCGCGGCCTGGGCCAAAAAATGGGCGACGCGCGTCGCTCCCTCACGGGGGCGTGGATTGAAACGTCAAAGTCCGCCTCGACCAAAGGCGCGCTCCCAGTCGCTCCCTCACGGGGGCGTGGATTGAAACGATCTCCCCGACCTCAACATAGGTCAGAGCCGAGGTCGCTCCCTCACGGGGGCGTGGATTGAAACCCCCATCCCCGACGAAAATGCTCGTCGTGTGGCGTCGCTCCCTCACGGGGGCGTGGATTGAAACCTTGGCCGGCTGCGGGCGCTGCTCCCGGCTTAACGGTCGCTCCCTCACGGGGGCGTGGATTGAAACAGCGGTCAAGCTCGGATGCTTGAAGAGGCTGTTGTCGCTCCCTCACGGGGGCGTGGATTGAAACGGCCGCTGGCGTCTCCATGACCACAACGGCCTGCGCGTCGCTCCCTCACGGGGGCGTGGATTGAAACCTCGGGGCACAATCATCAAACCACATGCGATTGTCGCTCCCTCACGGAGGCGTGGATTGAAACTAAGAATTGCTTTTGCAAATCCTCAGAGAAAAGAAAGTCGCTCCCTCACGGGGGCGTGGATTGAAACGCGCCAAGCCTTATCGGACTTTTCCGTTCCATCGTCGCTCCCTCACGGGGGCGTGGATTGAAACTGCCTGCGAGAAGCCAAGCAGCTCGCGGCGTATGGTCGCTCCCTCACGGGGGCGTGGATTGAAACCCCGCGTTTGACGGCGGCGGCGACGTCCGGGTTGGGTCGCTCCCTCACGGGGGCGTGGATTGAAACTCAACGTCCCTGGCGCACTGACCATCCCCCGCGAGTCGCTCCCTCACGGGGGCGTGGATTGAAACGCCCGCGTCGGCGGGCTAAATCGAGTACCCGTTGTCGCTCCCTCACGGGGGCGTGGATTGAAACACGGTGCGCGCGCAACAGATCGTCGACCGCCGCGCGTCGCTCCCTCACGGGGGCGTGGATTGAAACTCTCGCTTCATCCGCCGCGCCTGCGCGAAAAGAGTCGCTCCCTCACGGGGGCGTGGATTGAAACCCGGAGGACCGGGGCCTCGCGATCATCGCTAAAGTCGCTCCCTCACGGGGGCGTGGATTGAAACCACTCCCCGGACCTGTCTCCGGTCTGGCCGGAGGGCGTCGCTCCCTCACGGGGGCGTGGATTGAAACCTTTATGTGCTGATGCAGGCCGGCCTGCTGGTCGTCGCTCCCTCACGGACCTGCGGATTGAATCCTTGGCGGAGGAAACCTAAGGGGCTAAGCGGTTTCCCCTTCCCGCCCGTTATCCCGGGCGAAAGCGCCTTCCGCTTGGCCGGATTTTGCGCTACCTTATATTTGCTCACTTTGAGCATAACGCGCTTCGGCGCGGAGGACCGGTGGCTTTCGCGAGGGACCGATGACGGGATTGGAGATGCCTTTCGCCTCTGACCGTGCCGCGACGACGCTTGCCGATCTGTCGTGGTCGGCCGAGGTCGAGCGCGAGAGCGCGGCGCTTTATGAAAAGGTGGCGCGGGTGGTGCCGCCGGTTGAATGGCGGGTGTTCGCGCCGCTAATCCTGGCGATCAACGCCCTGAAGGCCGAGCGCGGCGCCGTCATCCTCGCCCATAGCTATCAAACGCCCGAGATCTACCATTGCGTCGCCGATATCGTGGGCGATTCGCTTCAGTTGGCGCGCCAAGCCGCCGAGGTCGAGGCCGATATTCTGGTGCAATGCGGCGTGCATTTCATGGCCGAAACCGCGAAGCTGCTCAATCCGACCAAAAGGGTGCTCTGCCCCGATCCGGGCGCGGGCTGCTCGCTGGCCGCCTCGATCACCGCCGCCGATGTCCGGGCGTTGCGCCGACGCCACCCCGGCGTGCCGATCGTCGCCTATGTCAATACCTCGGCGACGGTGAAGGCCGAGGTTGATATCTGCTGCACCTCGTCAAACGCGCTCGCCGTGGTCGAAAGCCTGGGGGCGCCCCGGGTGATCCTGGTTCCCGATCGTTATCTCGCGACCTATGTCGCCTCGCAAACCACCGTCGAGATCATCGCTTGGCCGGGGGCCTGCGAGGTTCACGAGCGCTTCACCGGCGAGGACATCGCCCGCTACCGCGAGGGGGATGGCGATCTGCGCATCATCGCCCATCCCGAATGCCCGCCCGATGTCATCGCCGCCAGCGATTTCACCGGCTCGACCTCGGCGATGATCGCCTGGGTCAGGGCCAACCGGCCGCGCCGGGTGGCGCTGATCACCGAATGCTCGATGGCCGATAATCTTGCCGCCGAGATGCCCGAAACCGACTTCGTGCGCCCGTGCAACCTCTGTCCGCACATGAAAAAGATCACCCTAACCAAGATCCTCGCGTGCCTGCGAACCCTTGGCGGCGAGATCACCATCGATCCGGCCGTGGCCGAGGGGGCGCGGCGGTCGGTGAGGCGCATGATCGATCTGGGGAGTTGAGGACATGGCCAGCGTTTCGCCCGACGCGCCGGTGGTGATCGTCGGCGGTGGTCTGGCCGGGCTGTTTTGCGCCCTGAAGCTGGCGCCACGCCCGGTCACCCTGGTTGTCGCCGCCCCCTTGGGCCAGGGCAGTTCCTCTGCCTGGGCCCAGGGGGGCATCGCCGCCGCCCTGGGCGACGACGACAGCGCCAGCGCCCATGCCCGCGATACCATCGCCGCCGGCGCCGGCCTTGTCGATCCGCTGAGCGCGAGCATCCTTGCCGGGGAGGCCGGGGCGCGGATCACCGATCTTCTTGGCTATGGCGTGCCCTTTGATCGCGACGCCGCCGGCCGGCTTGTGTTGTCGCGCGAAGCCGCCCATTCGGCGCGGCGCATCGTGCGGGTGCGCGGCGATGGCGCCGGGGCGGCGATCATGGCCGCCCTGATCGGCACGGTTGGCCGCACACCCTCGATCCGGGTGATCGAAGGCGTGGCCGAGGGGCTTCTAAGCGATGGCCAAAGGATCGGCGGGATCGTGGTGCGCCCCCGCCCCGACGCGGCGGCCGAGGCCCTGGCGGCGGGCGCCGTCGTGCTGGCTTCGGGGGGCGTCGGCGCCCTCTATGGCGTCACCACCAATCCGCCCGAGGCTTTCGGCGGCGGCTTGGCGATGGCGGCCGAGGCCGGCGCCTTGCTCGCCGATTGCGAATTCGTGCAGTTCCACCCCACTGCCCTCGCCGTTGGCCTTGATCCGGCGCCGCTGGCCACCGAGGCCCTGCGCGGCGAGGGGGCGATCCTGGTCGATGCCCAAGGCCGGCGCTTCATGACCGCCCTCGACCCCGCCGCCGAGCTTGCGCCGCGCGATGTGGTGACCCGGGGGGTGGCGGCGGCGATCAAGGCCGGCAAGGGCGCCTTCCTGGATGCCCGCACCGCCCTTGGTGCGGCCTTTCCGCAAGCTTTCCCAACGGTTTACGCGGCCTGTCGCGCCTCGGGGATCGATCCGGTCCGCCAACCGATCCCGATCGCCCCCGCCGCCCATTATCACATGGGTGGGGTGCTGACCGACAGCTTCGGCCGCACATCGATCGACGGGCTGTGGGCGGTTGGCGAGGTCGCCTGCACGGGGGCCCATGGCGCCAATCGTCTGGCCTCGAACTCCTTGCTCGAAGCCGTGGTCTTCGCCGCCCGGGTGGCCGGGGATGTGGGCGCCGCCCCGCTCCGCCGCGGCTGGCCGCCGCCGGCGCCGCCCGACCTTTCCCCCCGCCCCCCACCGGCCGAGGACGCCGCCGCCATCACCCGCCTGCGGGCAACGATGAGCGCCCGGGTCGGCGTGATCCGCGACGGCCAGGGCCTGGAAAGCGCCCTGGCGACGATCGAAACCATCGCCGCTGGCGCCCGCTCGCCCCGCCTGCGCGCCATGACCACCGCCGCCCGGCTGATCACCGCCGCCGCCCTGGCGCGGCGCGAAAGCCGGGGCGCCCATTTCCGCGCCGATTATCCGGCGACCGATCCGGCGCAAAGCCACCGCGCGACGGCGCCGTTTGGCCCCTTGCGCACCGTTCCGCCCCACCCCGCCCAGAGCCTGGGGGAGGGTCTGGCCGCACCCCCGATGGAGACCCGCTCATGAGGCCGAACCACCCCGTTGCCGCGCTGTCGCCCTTCGCCATCGACGAGGCGGTGCGCCGCGCCCTTGCCGAAGACCTGGGGCGAGCCGGCGATATCACCTCAACGGCCACCATCCCGGCGGCTACCCGGGCGCACGCCCGCTTCGTCGCCCGCCAACCGGGCATCCTCGCCGGCCTCGGCTGCGCCCGCAGCGCCTTCGCGCTGCTTGATGATACCGTGACCTTCACCACCCCCCTTGAGGATGGCGCGGAAATCGCCGCCGGCCAGACGGTGGCCGAGGTCGCCGGCGCGGCGCGGACCATCCTGGCCGCAGAACGCACCGCCTTGAATTTCCTGGGTCATCTGTCGGGCATCGCCACCCGGACCCGGCGCTTTGGCGATGCCATCGCCCACACCCGGGCCCGGTTGACCTGCACGCGCAAAACCACCCCGGGCCTGCGCGGCCTGGAGAAATACGCCGTGCGCTGCGGCGGCGGATCGAACCATCGCTTCGGTCTTGATGACGCGGTCTTGATCAAGGACAACCACATCGCCGTGGCCGGTGGCGTCAGCGCCGCCCTGAGCCGCGCCCGGGCCGGCGTCGGTCATATGGTCCGGATCGAGATCGAGGTCGACACCTTGGAACAACTGGCCGAGGTGCTGGCCGTGGGCGGCGCCGAGGTCGTGCTGCTTGACAATATGGACGCCCCCACCCTGACCCGCGCCGTGGACATGGTGGCCGGGCGGCTGGTGACCGAGGCTTCGGGCGGGGTGAGCCTGGACACCATCGCCGCCCTGGCCGAAAGCGGTGTCGATTACATCTCGGTCGGCGCCCTCACCCATTCGGTGACGACGCTCGATATCGGCCTGGATATCGTCGTCGCCCCCCCGAAAGCTGAGAGAGCTTAATCGTCGTCGTCGTCGCGGTCGCCATCGGCGGCGGCTTTCAGGCGAACAAGGTTGGGGATGGTGTAATGGCCGCGACCCTGGCGCGAGATATAACCTTCCTTGATCAGGCTGTTGAGCGCCGTCGAGGTGGTTTGGCGTGACGAGCCGATGAGATTGGCGATTTCCTCGACCGTGAAATCGACCGAGACGATGACGCCGCCCTGGGTCTGGCGTCCGGTGGTATTGGCGTGATCGATGAAAAAGCCGGCGATGCGCTGCTTGATGTCGTGGAACATCAGGTCTTCGATGGTGCGCATGCACGAGGTCAGCGCCCGGCCGAGGATGGCGATCAGCCCCCAGGCCATCGACGGACAGGTCTGTAGCTTTTGTTCAAAGGTGCGGATATCGGCGAAGCGCACCTCGGTCCGCTCGGTCGCCTCGACCAGACAGCCCGAATGCATGCAAAACATGTCGCCCGAGGTCAGGTAAAACAGGCTGATCTCGCGCTCCTCGCCGACCAGATAAACCCGCAGGCGACCATCGACAACGACGAACACGCCGTTCTCGTCGCCTTCTCCGGTGCAAACAAGGCTGCCCTTGGCGTGGATCTTACTGCGGAAACCGCGGAAAAACGTCTCTCCGTCGGGGCTCAACAGGACATTGGCGATGTTGAAACGAGGCGGCATACAAGTCACCACGGTCTTGGGGGAAGATCTTCGCGCTTAGGTCTATAAAACCGATGAATCTCGCCTCTTTCGATAAACGGAAAAACGGCTGTTATCTTGTATCATAGATACGCCGTTACAAGAGATCATCCGCGCCATCAAGGGTGATCATGGCAATGACAATGGTCGTGGGCGTGGTCATGGGAATGGCCGTGGGCGTGGTCATGATCATGGGAATGGGCGTGGCTGTGGAAAGGACTATGGACGGCCTCGGGGCTTGCCGGGGCCGGCGCTTCGCCGTCCAGATCGCGCAAGACCGCGTTCAGCGAGGCGCGGGCCACCGCCATATCGGCCAGGGCCCGATCGATCAGGGCGCCAAGCCGGGCGTCCTCGGCCAAAGCGTCGCGCTGCACCCCGATTTCGCCCATGTGACCTTCAACGTGGTCCAGGAAATGCGCGAGGTAGATCCCCAGCCTTTTGCGGCCGCGTTCGGGGCTCTCGGTCATCGGTTCTGCTCCTCGATAAGGGAAATCACGCCCGAGCGCAAATCGACCCGGCCGATCGCCAGCCCGGGAAAGGCGTGCTCTTCGTCAAACAGCGTCGTCACCCTCACCGCTCCGCCCTCGGCGCGAACCTCAAGAACATCGCCGATTTCGACGCGGCCGCCATCGGCCTTGGTCAGCACCACTTTCGCCATGCACATTATGAAACGCCTTGGGTTGGGCCGACGCGCTCCAGCAAGGCCGCCATCAGGGCGTGGGCCTTGTCGCGGCAGGCCGGGCTAAGATCGTAGCATGACAGGCCGGCCTGATCGGCGGCCTGGATGGCGCTGTCAAAGGGGATCGAGCCCAAAAGGTCGAATTGGTCGGCGCGATCAAGGATGAAGCCGACATCGACGGGCGAGGCCAGCTTGTTGGCGATGTGGCAGATCGTCTTGATCCCCAGATCGCGGGCCAGACCTTCGATCTGGGCGGCGGTCTGCAGGCTGCGGCTGCCCGGCTCGATGACGATCACCAGCAAATCGACGGCTTCGATCGTGCCACGGCCGAAGTGCTCGATTCCGGCTTCCATATCGATCAGCACGCATTCCTTGCGCTTGGTCAGGATGTGACGCAGCAGGGTGCGGACCAGGGCGTGTTCGGGGCAAACGCAGCCCGACCCGGCGTGGTTAACCGTTCCCATCAGCAGCAGCTTGATCCCGGCATGGTCGACACAGAACTGCTCGGGGATATCATCGACCCGGGGGTTCAAGATGAAATGGGTGCCCGTCGTCTCGCTCGCCCCGGTGCGCTCGCGCGCCAGACCGGTCATCTTCGAAATCGGCAGAAGCGCGCTTAAACGCTCGGCCGGAACGCCGATGGCCGAGGCCAGATTGGCATCGGGATCGGCATCGATGGCCATCACCCTCCACCCCTCGTCGGACAAGGCGCGGGCCAGCATGCCAACGATGGTCGACTTGCCAACCCCGCCCTTTCCCGTCACCGCGATCTTCATGGCACCCTCACCGATAAGAAAGAGAGGGGGCGAGGATCAACTTCCCCGCCCCGGGGTCGTTAAGGTCTTACAGGCCAAGCCCGGCGCGACGCTCTTGAATGGCGGCGTAAAGCTTGTCCCCGGCGCTTTTGGGGTCGGTATCAACGATGAAATAACCGCCCACCAAGTCCTTGGCCGTTTCGGTCACCAGCTTGGTCACGATCTGCGAACCGATGACCGGAGGCACCGAGCCGACATGGGTCGGCAGACCGATGGTCACCGCCCACGAGCCGATGGCCAGGGCCTTCTCGCTCATGCATTCCGGCGCGCTGGCGACCAGCGGCAGATCCGAGAGATCGACGCCCAGCTTATTGGCCAAAGCCGTGGCCAAAGCCACCGCCCGGCTGTTATCGACGCAAGAGCCCATATGCATGACCAAGGGCAGCGGCCCCCCCAGGCCGGCGGCGGTGCCGATGGCGCTCAGCACCCCCTTCAACCCCTCGCCAGCGTATTGGGTGGTCGCCTCGGAGGTCATCAATCCGGCCTTGGCGAAGGCGCCGGCGGCGCAGCCCGTCGCCAGCACCAGCACATTGCGCTTGGCCAGGGATTTGGCGAGATCGACATAGGCGCTGTCTTGCTGAACCTTGGTCGTGTTGCAGCCGACGAACAGCACGATACCCTGGATATTGCCGTTGACCACATTATCGACCAGCGGCTTCAGCGGATCGTCCGCATTGACCTTGGCCAGGGCGGCGACGACGGCTTCGGCGCTGAAGCCGACGATCGACTTCTGCTTGAAGGCGGGAATGGCGACGCGGTTGGGATCGCGCCGGCCAAAGGCGGCGATCGCCATGCGGATAATCGTCTTGGCGGTCTCCACCGCCTTGTGCTCGTCGAAGGGCACATGGGTGGCGCCACTGATCTTGTTGTGTTTGTCGGTGGTGATGATCTGGGTGTGGAAGCATTCGGCGATGCGCGGCAGCGACGGCATGATGCACTGGACATCGACGACCATCGCCTCCAGGGCGCCGGTCAGGATCGGCAATTCCTGCGACAGGTAGTTAGTGGCCAGCGGCACGCCGTGGCGCATCATCACCTCATGGCCGGTACAGCAGATGCCGATGATGTTGATGCCCTCGGCCGCGCCGGCGGCGATCGCCTCGTCGCGCAGATCGGCCGCCACATCGCAAATGATGTCGCTGAGCATCGGGTTATGGCCGTTGACGGCGATATTGACGGCCCCGCGCTTCATGACGCCCAGATTGGCGGCACTGACCACCGGCTGGGGCGTGCCAAACAGGGCATCGGACAGCTCGGTCGCCAGCATCGAACCGTCAAGATCGGCCATGGCGACGCGCAAGCCGCCCAGGATCAGATTGGTGGGATCGGCATCGCAGCCCACATGGGTGCGCGACATCGTCTGCGCCACCGAAGCATCGATATTATGGGGCAGCAGTCCCAGATCACCCAAGCGCTTCACCCGACGCGGCGTCAGCGACGCGGCAAGCCAAGCGCAAGGTTTGTCGTAATCCTGGTTCTGGAAGTCACCCAGGGTGATCGCCGCCAAATCGCCCACGATCGCCAACAGACCACGGCCCTCGGTGGCCACGCCCAGGGTCTTGGCGATGGCATAGAGCTTGGCCTCATCGCGGATCGAATAATCGTGAAGCTCGCCTTGTGAAATATGCTGCATGGCCAGGGCGATGTGGCGGCCGTGCTCGGAATGGGCGGCGGTGCCGGCGGCGATCATGCGCACCAGATGGCGGGCGACGATGGTGTCGCGGTCGGCGCCGCAGACGCCGTACTTCGGGCCTTCGCCAAAGGGATCGATGCGACAGGGGCCCTTCAGGCAGATGCGGCAACACAGGCCGGCGCTGCCGAAGCCGCATTGGGGCTGCTGCTTTTCGTAGCGATGCCAAGCGGTTTCGATGCTGTTGGCCTCGGCCAAATTCAACATTTCGGTCGCGCAGGCGTCGGAGGAACAGTGGGCGCAGTCGTGATGGGTCATCACTGCGATTCCTTGGTGCTTAGAATTGGACGCGCATATGGCGGTGCGACTTGGCGATCTCGCGGGCCCGGGCCTCGCGCAAGGCGATCCGATAGGCGTCGAGATCGACCATGCGGATGGCCTTGGTCGGGCAAGCCTCGACACAGGCCGGAGCCGTCTTGCCGGTGCTGGCGCGCCAGTCGACACACAGATCGCATTTCTTGGCGACGCCCCGGTTGGTGCAGGCGCCCTGCTCGACGACCGTTTCCGAGCGCACGGTGATCGCCCCGAAGGGGCAGACCATCACGCAGAGCTTGCAACCGATGCAGTGCTGCTCGACGATCTGAACCTGACCATCGGCCTGACGACAGGCGCCGGTCGGGCAGGCGAAGGTGCAGGGCGCATCCTCGCACTGCCGGCACTGCATGGGCATCGCCGTGCCATCGACGCTGACCACCTTGTTGCGCGCATGCAGCGGCAAATTGGCGGCAATCGCCTCGATCATGTCGTGACCGCCACTATGGGCGACGGCGCAAGCCAACTCGCATGAATGGCAGGACAGACAATGATCGGGATTGGCGTAGATGATTACATTTTCTTTGATTGGCGGCATTCGTACTGCCCTCCACGCATTGATTACCACGTCAAAACAACGCATTTGCCTTTTTAGACTGCACTGTCTGCAACAATCATTCCCTGGAGCGAAACGCTGTTCTCAGACGCGTAATTTACAAAGTCATCTCGTGAATTAACGCCACCCCTGTTCGGGGTTTCCTTAAAAAACGAGACGAAACAAAGACTTCGCCGATCAAAAACCACGGCCGGCGGGTGCTTCGTCGCCCTTCAGACCGGGCCGGGCCTTTTGCCCCTGGCGCCGAGTAAGCGACAAAAAGCCCGGCCCCGTCTGTCGGCCAGATGACAGTTATCCAGAGTTTTTATGGGGGTATGAAAAGACGCCGAAGGACTCGGCAAAATCCCCACGAAGCGTTCATCGCCATCGCGGGGATTTATCAAGAAAAACCAGCAGAACTAGAAGATGAGAACGCTTCTCTGTCTGGGGCGTTCAGCGTTCCGTACAGGAGATGCAGGGATCGATGCTGTTGACGATCAGCGGGATATCGGAAATCCGCGCCCCGGCCATCATCACATTGAGCGCATCCCAGTTCATATAGGTGGGAACGCGCCATTTCAGGCGTTCGGGCCGGTCGGTGCCGTTGGTCTTCAGGTAATAGATCAACTCGCCGCGCGGCGCCTCGGTCTTGGCGACCGCCTCGCCAGCGGGAATGGGCGGCACCGGCCCCGCCTTCGTCGGACCGTCGGGCATGTCGCGCAGGCATTGGCGGATCAGCCCGATCGAGGTCAGGGCCTCTTGCCAGCGCACCATGGCGCGCGACCACACATCGCCGTGCTCGCCCAGGGCCATCTCGAAGTCCAGACGATCATAAACCGCATAGGGCGCCTGCTTGCGCACGTCATAGGCATGGCCCGAGCCGCGCGCCACCGGCCCCATCAGGCCATAGTCCACGCAATCGGCCGCGCTCAGAACGCCAATGCCCCGGGTGCGATCAACGATCGACGGGTTGGTCTGATAAAGCGGGATGATCTCGTCGCGCAGCGTTGGTTCAAGCTTATCGAGCTGACCGATGAAATAATCGCGCCCGTCCTTATCAAGATCGTATTTGACCCCGCCGATCGCCATGGCGGCGATGTCCATGCGATTGCCAAAGACCGCTTCCTTGGTGTCTTGCATGATCTCGCGGGCTTCCATGACATGCATGAACAGCGAATCAAAACCGACGATATGGGCAAGGATGGCGACGTTGAACATATGCGAGGCGACGCGCTTGGTCTCGTCGGCGATCACCCGCAGATATTGGGCGCGCGGCGGCACCACCATGCCGGTGATGCTTTCCAGGGCCATGCAATAAGTTTGCGGATGGCTGTTGGAGCAGAGCGAGCAGACGCGCTCGGTCAGCACGATATTTTGATAGATGTTGCGCTTGGTCGCCAGGTATTCGATGCCGCGATGGACATGGCCGGCGGTGATATCGACGCTGACCACCTTCTCGCCATCGACCTCGATGCGGAAGTACATCGGCTCTTCAAGGGCCACATGCAGCGGGCCGACGGGAATGGTATAGGTGCTCATTTCGCCTCCTCGGGCATGACCGTCAGGCTTTCCCACAGCATCTTGGTGCTGGCGGCATTGGCCAGAACCGACAGCGGGATCAGCCGCTCCATCGCTCCGCCTTCGATGCTTTCATCAAGGAACAAACGCTTGGCGTCGGCGCGGTCCTTGACCTCGATCTTGTAGAATTCCATGAACTCGCGCTCGTGCCAGTCGGCATTGCGAAACAGCGTCATGATGGAGTCGATCGATCCACCGCTGACCACCCAGACCTTGACGGTCACGGTGTGACCGGCGATGTCGAAATGATAGGCCACGATGTTGCCACCCCGGCCGTCATCGGCCAGGGCGGTGATCATGCTGAGGCGGGCGCCGATCGCTTTCAGACTGCGGGCGGCGGCCAGCAGATCGCCGGCTTCGGCCAGGGTCAGCCAGACCGACATCGGCGCGCCGGCGGGCTCCTCGATGGCGAGTTGGCCGTTGAGGGCCTTGACCGTGACGCGCACCAGCTCTTGCGGCGTGGGATGAGGGGTCATTGGATATCTCCTGAGACACTGGCTGAGCGGCGGCAGTCCGGACACAGATGGCGCAGATGCTCGCTACGCGGGCTCACCTTTTTGTAAGCCAGACGCATCAGGGCATCGGCGGTGGGAAGCATCTTCGTCCCACAGCCCGAACAAGCGGCATAAGCGACAAGGGCTTGATCGGTCAGGCGATACTTGTCTGCCTGCAAATGCGACAAATGCCAGTCATTGCTAAGTTTTATCGCCTTGGTCAGGCAATAGTGGGAGCACAGGCCGCAATTGACGCAGGTGTTGTGCCAGATCATGAAGCGCAGCCCCTCGGGCCGCTCCTCGAAGCGGATCGCCCCGCCCGGGCAGACGTGCTCGCACATCTTGCAGCCGACGCAGGCGGTCTCGTCAAAGGTCACCTTGCCGCGATAGGCGGCGGGGGTGGGGCTATCGGCGGTCGGCAAGGGCTCGGTCGACGGGCCCTTGAGCAGGTTCTTCATCAAGATGGATAGAAATGCCACGACGCCCTCCTAGATCCGACCGGCCCAAATTTCGATGGCTTTGGCGATCCCCTCGATGATCGCCTGGGGGCGCGGCGGACAGCCCGGCACGTTGACATCGACGGGCAGATAACGGTCGATCGGGCCGACGATGCTGTAGCTTTCCCGGAACACCCCGCCCGAGATCGGGCAAACCCCGATGGCTACGGTGACCTTGGGATCGGGGATTTCCTCATAGACCCGCAGCACCTTGTCCTTGACCCGGGCGGTCAAAGGGCCGGTGACCAGCACGATATCGGCGTGCTTGGGGCTGCCGCAGTACTGACAGCCAAGGCGTTCGACGTCATAGCGCGGAATGCAGGCGGTGGTCGCCAGCTCGACATCGCAGCCGTTACACGATCCGGCGTTGATGCGGTAAAGCCAGGGCGACTTCTTGGACATACGCGAAAGAAAATTCATGGCCGTCATCCCTCACAGGTTCATTGCCACCAGGGCAAGGCTGGCGATGCCCAGAAGCTCTGGCCATTTCAGATAAAAGATCACCGCCTGATCGATGCGCATCCGGCCGACGGCGGCGCGCAGCACCGACACCCCGCAGACGGTGATGACCAGGCATTTCAGGGCGAAGACCACCAGCCCGAAAAGGCCCTCGGGGCCATTGGGGAAGAACAAAACGATGCCCAGGCCGATGACGACGACGGATTTGACCGCCGAGGTCAGCTTCAACAGGCCAAGGGCGACGCCGGAATATTCGATCAACGGCCCTTCCAGCACCTCGGATTCCGCCTCGGGAATATCAAAGGGCGAGATGCCGAGATTGGCCGGAATGAAGGCGATATAGGTCAGCACCGCCGGCCACATCCACGGATCGAACAGATAGGCGCCGTGGGCTTGCTGGTAGCGCACGATCTCCGAGAGCGACAGGCAGATCGGCTGGCCAAGGGCCGCCCCGGTCTTCAGCGCCACGCTGACGATGACCAGCAGGATCGGCCCCTCATAGGCCAGCATGAT
This sequence comes from Rhodospirillum rubrum ATCC 11170, assembly GCF_000013085.1. Classification (NCBI taxonomy): domain Bacteria; kingdom Pseudomonadati; phylum Pseudomonadota; class Alphaproteobacteria; order Rhodospirillales; family Rhodospirillaceae; genus Rhodospirillum; species Rhodospirillum rubrum. Next base: position 1,682,098 of record NC_007643.1, on the reverse strand, counting down.
CGCCATCTCGCGCGAAAAGCCGATGCCGCCGAAGGGCGACCCCGAAGCCGATCCCGCCAGCATCAGCATCACCGCCGGCACCGAGAGCAGGTAAAACAGCACCAACAAGTCGCCGAAGGCCGGGCTTGGATCATAAAGCCCGGGGATCGGGATCATCGCCGCCGCCACGCCCATGCTGGCCAGCCCCAGCAGCGGCACCATCAAAAACACCACCAGATTGGCGTTCTCGGGCACTAGGGTGCGCTTGGTCATCAGCTTCAGCACGTCATAGAACGGCTGGAGCAAGGGGGCGCCCACCCGGCGTTGCAGCCGGGCGAAGACCCGCCGGTCAAAGCCCTTGAGGGCGAGCCCCAGGGTGATGGCGAAGATCCCGCCGGGAAAGACCACCGCCGCGAACAGCACGGACAGGGTTTGAACAAGGCTATCAGTCATGGGCGCGGCCCTCGGGCGAAGTCTTGGCGAAAAGAACCTTGCGGATCAGGCGATCGGGTGTCTCGTACAGACCCGAAGCCGGGACATGCATGGCGGAAGCGGCGATGTCGCTAACGCCGCAGCTATGCGTGGTGCTGGCGGCGCGGTGGCGATAGCCATCGCGGCAATAGAGCCAGCCGATCAGCCCGACGGCCCCCAGGGCCAGGGTCAAGGTCAGCGGATGCCAGCCGCCGGGACCGGGCAGACCGCCCAGCCAGCTGGCCTCGATCACCGGCAGGCCCAAAGCCGCCTGGATCCGGGAAATCGGCACCAGCGCCACACCGGGGAAGACGCCGACGATGACGCTACCGGCCGCCAGCAGCCCCATCGGGATCAGCATGACCGGCGGCGCCTCGCGCATCGTCGCCGCCGCTGGCGACAGCGGGCCAAGGAAGGCGCTATGGGTGAACTTCAAAACGGCGGCCAGGGTGAACAGGCTCGACATCAGGGCCGCCATCGCCAGCAGGTAATGCCCGCCCTGGAAAGCGCCCTGATAGATCAGCCATTTCGAGGCGAAGCCGTTGAAGGGCGGAATGCCCGACAGCGACAGCCCGGCGAACAGGAACAGGCCGAAGGTGATCGGCATTTTGCGCCCCAGTCCACCCAAGTCATCCAGGCTGTGGACATGGGCCTGGGCCAGGATGCAGCCCGCCGCCAGGAACAAGATATCCTTGAGCATCATGTGGTTGACGAAGTGCATCAAACCACCGGCGACGCCCAGCGCCGAGCCCAGCGACAGCCCGAGCAGGACATAACCCAACTGGCTGACGGTGCTGTAGATCAGCAGCCGCTTCACGCCGTTTTGCACCACCGCCATGGCGCCGGCATAAAGCACGGTGAGGGCGGCGATGACCTGCACGACCACCAGCGGATCGGGCATCCAGGCCCCCAGGCCGGCGATCCGCGCCAAACCGCCCCCCGCGCCCAAGGCCACCATTATCTTCAGCACGCCATAAGGGCCGACCTTGAGCAGCACGGCCGAGATATAGCCGCTGACCGGGGTCGGCGCCGGCGCCGGATGCATCTGGTAATCAATGCGCAGCGGCAGCTGGGCGGCCTTCATCAGCAGACCGGCCAGGATCAACCCCGCCGAAACCGCCAGCCAGCCCACCGGCATGCTCAGCGCCGCCTGGGGCAGCAGGGCCATCTCGAAGGTGCCGGCCTTGGCCGCGAGGATGGCAACGCCCAGGAACAGGAAGCTGGCGCCAACAAAGTTAAAGATGAAGTACTTGGTGCCCTCGTCCAGGGAGTCCTTGGTTTCTTCGTGGATGATGACCAGATAAAGCGTCCAACTGCTCATCACTTCCCAGAAGGCGAAGAAATTGAACAGATCGTCGCTGGCGGTGACGCCAAGCAAGCCGCCGATCATCATGACGAAAAAGAAGAAGAAGCGGTTCTGGGCATGGCCGTGAGCCATATAGCCGATCGAGTACAACAGGTTGATGGCGCCGACGACGACGATCAGCGCGGCAAACCAGAACGACAGCAGATCATAGCGCCCGGACTGAATCAGGATGCCGGCCAAGGCCAGAGCCATCACCGCCACCGACAGCGAGCCGGCGACCACCGTCGAGCGCTTACCCAGGATATAAACGACCACCGCGCCAACCACGGCGATCAAGGCGGCCAACGACCACTCCATGCGCAGCGGCGGCAAGGCGGCCAGCGGCAGGCCGCCGCGCGCCGACAGCGTCTCGACCACCGGCATGACCACGCTCAAGGCCGCATCGGGATAAACGCCGGTGAACACCACGACGCCAGCCAGGGCGCCGAGCGCGATCCGCATGGTCAGCGGCGCCTCAACGACTTTGGGACCCGTATAGGGCTCGAAGAACACCGCGCGCAGAACCCGGGCGTAGTACAGGGCGCCGATGACGCTGCCGACCAGGATAACGGCGGCGACGCCGACCTGCCCGGCCTCGACGCAGGCATAGATCATCAGGAATTTGCTGACGAAGCCGCCGAAGGGCGGCACGCCCATGATCGCCAGCAGGCCGATGCCCAGACACAAACCGGTGAAGGGCATCACCTTGCCGAGGCCCTTGAGGTCATCAAGGCTTCGCCCGGCGCTGCGCAGGATCAGGGCGCCGACGGCGAAGAACAGCATCGTCTTCATCACGGCGTGATTGGTGACGTGGAACAGGCCGCCGGCCAGGGCCAGCGATGTGCCCACGCCAAGCACCATGGTGATCTCGCCGATCTGGGCCAGGGTCGAATAGGCGAGCAGGCGTTTGATATCGGTCTGGCGATAGGCCTGGACCTCGCCCAGCAACAAGGTGATGCCGCCAAGCGCCACCAGAACGGCGCCGGGAAGGCTGAGGCCGGCGAACAGGCCGAATTGGCCAAGCGCGCCGACGCCAAAGATCCCAAACAGCAGCTTGACCATGCCCAGGATGCCGGCCTTGGTCAGAATGCCCGACATCGGCCCGGAGATCGACGACGGCGCCACCGGATGGGCCTCGGGCAGCCAGCTATAAAGCGGAAACAGCCCGGCCTTGGCCATGAAACCGATCAGGAAGGTGGCCAGCACCACCCCGGCCAGGGCCGGCGACAGCGTACCGATGCACGGGGCGATCTCGCTGATCTCGAAGGTGCCAAGCTGGGCATGGAGCACCAGGATGCCAAAGTGCATCACATAGGCGCCCGAGGCGCAGATCAGGAAATACTTCATGCCGGCCTTGAGGGCCTTGGCCGTCTGCTCATGGATGACCAGCAGATAGGACATCCAGGTCATCAGTTCCCAGAACAGATAGAAGTTGCCCAGGTGATTGGTGGTGGCGACGCCGATCAGCGAACCGATCATCAGGAACAGGAAAAAGAAATAACGGTTCACCCCGTGACCATGCTTCATGTAGCCAACGGAATAGACCGTCACCGCCAGACCGATGGCGGCGAAGATCAGGGCGAACAGGCCGCCAAGATCGCCGCTCTCCAGGCGCGCCGCCACTAGGGCCAGGGTGGCGGTCGCCAGAGCGATCGCGCCGACGGCGCGGGCCTGGGCCGAAAAGCGCCCAAACAGGAACAAAGCGAAGCCGCCAACATAGGGCAGCAGCACCGGGGCGTCCCAGATCGTCTCGAACTCGGGCAGGCCGTGGTGGTCGGGCAGACCAACGGCATTGGCCGCCAGCATCAAGAAGGGATCGGGATCAAGGCTCATCACCACGGTGACCAGCGCCAGCACGACGATGGGCAGTTGACCAACCGGGATCTGGAAGAAGGGGATCGGCTTATCGCCAAGGATTCCATGGCTTTGGCGTTGGAAGCACACCTGTTGGATGGTGTGGATGTAATAGAAGGCGGCGATGATGCTGGCGACCGTTCCCACCGCCGCCAAGCCCCAATAGCCGTTCTCGATGGCGGCATAGAGGATGACGAATTTGGAAAACGATCCCTTGAACGGTGAAAGCCCCATCACCGAGAACAGGCCGAAGCCGAACATCAGCGATACGAACGGCATCCGTTCGACGCTGCCGACCAGGGCGTCAAGCTTCGACGATCCGCTGCGGCGGATCAGATGCCAAGCGGCGACGACGACCAGCGCCCGCATGATCGCCTGATAGCCCAGATGCATGACGGCACCGGTCTCGCCGGCGGCGGTGCCGATGCCCAGCCCCATCAGGACATAGCCAATTTCGGCGATCGTCGAATAGGTCAGCATCCGCGCAAGGTCGCGGACGTTGCGCAGCGCCAACCCCTCGCCGATAAGCATGAGGGCTGCACCAGCCCAGGCGAGCGCGGATATATCGGCCATGGGGACTCCCCGTCTTTTGGAGACCCGTCCTTGCGACGGGGCATGAGTGAAGAACGGGAGTACGCCACCTGGGCGGAAAATTCCGTCACTTGGCCGACACTCGTCATGCTGTTTACGGAGCGCTGGGTCGCCCGGCTTATCGCCCGTGGCCTCGGCAAAGCTCGGCCGCCCCATATTGTGGACATTGCGATAACCATGCTTCACTGCCGCTTTCCAAACAGGGGGCGCCAGGAACTATGGAACGGGATTTTAGCGGGTCACCCAGGGTCATCGCCGATCTGGGACGGATCATCGACAGGCTTGAGGCCCTGGGCCGATTGGTCAGGGTACGGTCCGAGGTCGATCCCCGCCACGATCTGGCCGGCATCGCCGCCCGCTTCGAAGGCGGCCCGCAAGCGGTGCTGTTCGAGAAGGTCGCCGGGCACGCCTATCCGGTCTTCGTCGGCCTCTACTGGTCGCGCGAGCTTTTGGGCGCCTTGTTCGACCAACCCGAAACCGCCCTGCCCCAGCATGTCGCCGCCAGCATCAAATCTTGGCAAAGCGCTCCGGTCGATCCGCTGGTGGTGGCCGACGGGCCGGTGTTGGAGGTGACCGAGGCCGAGGTCGATCTATCCACCCTGCCCATTCCCATCCACGCCCTGGAAGACGGCGGCCCCTATTTCGATGCCGCCGTGGTCATCGCCAAGGATCCCGAAACCGGCGTGCGCAACGCCTCGATCCAGCGCTTCCAAGTGATCGGCAAGGATCGTCTGGTGATCAATATCGATGCCGGGCGCCATCTTGGCCTCTATCTCGACAAGGCGGCGGCGCGGGGCGAACCCTTGGCCTTCACCCTCAATGTCGGCGTCGGCCCCGGGGTGCATTTCGCCGCCGCCGCCCCGGCCGAGGCCGCCCCCGTCGAAACCGACGAACTGGGCATCGCCAGCGCCTTCCACGGCGCCCCCCTGGAACTGGTGGCCGGAACCGTCGGGCCGGTGGAAATGGTCGCCCACGCCATGTGGGCCCTGGAATGTGAGATCCGCCCCGGCGAGGTCCACGCCGAGGGCCCCTTCGCCGAGGTGACGGGCTATTACGCCCGGGTCGAGCCCCGGCCTTTGGTGCGGGTCAAGCGCATCCACCGCCGGCGCGCGCCGATCTTTCACACCCTGCTGTCGGGGGCCGAGGTCTTCAATTCGGTCGGACTGCTCGGCGAAGCCAATGTGCTGGCCTTGTTACGGGTCCAGGTGCCCGGGGTCGAGGATGTCTACTTCAGCCATGGCGGCTGCGGGTTTTATCATTGCGTGGTCAAGATCGCCCAAAAGCGCGCCGGCTGGGCCAAACAGGCGATCTTGGCGACCTTCGCCGCCTTTCCGCCGCTGAAGATGGTCACGGTGGTCGATGAGGATGTGGATATTCGCAATGGCCGCGATGTGGAATGGGCGATGACCACCCGGCTTGATGCCAAGACCGGCATTCTGGTCATCGAAAACGCCTTCGGCCACGGCCTCAACCCGACCTTCCCCAATTATCTCGGCACCAAGGTCGGCTTCGATTGCACCCGGCCCTTTCCCCATACCCCGGCCTTTGATCGCGCCAAAACCAAAGCGATGACCCTTGACGGGCTTGATATCGTCGGGGCGAAGCGTTGACGGCGCCCCCGACATAGCCCATCTCCCCAAAGGCGGACAGCGACGCGGAGAGCGTGGTCGACGGGATTAACCCGCACCAAGTGCGCTCTCTTCGCCTGGGTCACGGGTAAACTCGGCTCTTAGATCGATTTTTCCACTGGAATATACATAAAAAACCAATTTCCTTTATGGTTATTCCAGTTCTAGGATGCGCCCTGTTCAGATCACACAACGCAGCGGAGAAGACAATGTCGTTGATTGGTAGCGAAGTTAAGCCGTTCAAGGCCGACGCATTCAAGGCCGGGAAGTTTGTCACCGTCACCGATGACACGCTCAAGGGCAAGTGGTCCGTCGTGTTCTTCTACCCCGCCGACTTCACCTTCGTCTGCCCCACCGAGCTTGAGGACTTGGCCGAGAACTATGCCGAGTTCCAGCGTCTTGGTGTGGAGATCTTCAGCGTCTCGACCGATACGCATTTCGCCCACAAGGCATGGCACGACACCTCGGAAGCCATCAAGAAGATCGAGTACACCATGGTCGGCGATCCGACCGGCACGATCAGCCGGAACTTCGACGTGCTGATCGAAGACGCCGGCCTCGCCGATCGCGGCACCTTCGTCATCGATCCCGAGGGCCGGATCCAGATCGTCGAGATCACCGCCGGCGGCATCGGCCGTGACGCCCTGGAGCTTCTGCGCAAGGTCAAGGCCGCCCAGTACGTCGCCTCCCACCCCGGCGAAGTCTGCCCGGCCAAGTGGAAGGAAGGCGAAAAGACCCTCGCCCCGTCGCTTGATCTGGTCGGCCGTATCTAAACACCGAGACCACGTCCCCCCTGGATCCGACCCCGGTCGGGCCCAGGGGGAGCGAGACGAAACAGGGTCAAACCATCATCCGGGCAGCGCACATCCTCGTTTCACGACATCAGGGGAGCCCCAAGGGGAGTCAGCATTCATGTTGGACAGCAATCTCAAAGCCCAGGTGAAGACCTATCTCGAAAATGTCACCCAGCCGATCGAACTGGTCGCCTCGCTCGACGAGAGCGCGAAGTCCGAAGAGATGCTTGACCTGCTCGAAGACATCGCCGGGCTTTCCGATAAGATCACCCTGATCGGTCGCGACGACGAGGGCCGCAAGCCGTCGTTCTCGATCAACCGCGCCGGCACCGATATCGGCGTGCGCTTCGCCGGCCTGCCGATGGGCCATGAATTCAATTCGTTGATCCTCGCCCTGCTCCACGTTGGCGGCCATCCGTCGAAGACGGCGCCCGAGGTGGTCGAGCAGATTGAAAGCCTGGACGGCGACTATAATTTCGAAACCTATTTCTCGCTCTCGTGCCAGAACTGCCCCGATGTGGTGCAGGCCCTCAATCTGATGAGCGCGCTCAACCCCCGCATCAAGCACACGGCCATCGATGGCGCCTTGTTCCAAGACGAGGTCGAAAGCCGTCAGGTCATGGCCGTGCCGGCCATTTACCTCAACGGCGAGCCCTTCGCCCAGGGCCGTATGACGCTTGAACAGATCCTGGCCAAGCTTGACACCGGCGCGGCCGAGCGCACGGCGGCCAAGCTCAAGGACAAGGAGGCCTTCGACGTTCTGGTCATCGGTGGCGGTCCGGCCGGCGCCGCGGCGGCGATCTATGCCGCGCGCAAGGGCATCCGCACCGGGGTGGCGGCCGAACGCTTCGGCGGTCAGGTGCTCGATACCATGGGCATCGAGAACTTCATTTCCGTGGCCCATACCGAAGGCCCCAAGCTGGCCGCCGCCCTGGAAAGCCACGTCAAGGACTACGCCGTCGACATCATGAACCTCCAGCGCGCCGAAAAGCTGATCCCGGCCAAGACGCCCGGCGGTCTGGTCGAGGTGCAGTTGGCCAGCGGCGCGGCGCTGAAGGCCCGCACCGTCATCTTGTCAACCGGCGCCCGCTGGCGGCAGATGAATGTGCCGGGCGAGGATGCCTATCGCAACAAGGGCGTCGCCTATTGCCCGCATTGCGACGGCCCGCTGTTCAAGGGCAAGCGCGTGGCGGTGATCGGCGGCGGCAATTCGGGCGTGGAAGCCGCCATCGATCTGGCCGGCATCGTCGCCCATGTCACCCTGATCGAATTCGACGCCCGCCTGCGCGCCGATCAGGTGTTGCAGACCAAGCTCGCCAGCCTGAACAACGTGACGATCATCACCTCGGCCCTGACCAGCGAAGTCCACGGCGATGGCGCCAAGGTGGTCGGCCTCAGCTACAAGGACCGCACCACCGAGGAATTCCACCGCATCGACCTTGACGGCATCTTCGTGCAGATCGGTCTGGTGCCCAATACGGAATGGCTGAAGGGCACGGTCGCCCTCAGCCCGCGCGGCGAAATCGAGATCGACGCCCGCGGCCAAACCTCGCTGCCCGGCGTTTTCGCCGCCGGCGACGCCACCACGGTGCCCTATAAGCAGATCATCATCGCCATGGGCGAAGGCTCCAAGGCCGCGCTGTCGGCCTTCGATTACCTGATCCGCCTGCCCCAGGCCGAAGAAACCGCCGCCGCCTGACGCTCTCCTCCTGCTTGCCCGCAGCGAAACAGCCCGGTTCTTCCGGGCTGTTTTCGTGTGAAGACGGGCAACGCTCCCATCCCGCCTGCCGAAGTCGCCTCCGCAAGCCCCCGTCCTGACTGCTCAGTCCGGCAGGTCGTCCCCCTTCATCGGCGGCTTGCCCTTGCCGCTCCGGGCGAGGACAGCAAGCGCCTTAGGGATATCGGCGCGGGCGGCCCGCTCCTGGAAATAGCTTTCCGTGCGCAGGGCCGAAAGCTTTTCCGCAACCGCAACATTGATGAACTGGTTAAGCGCGACCCCCTCGGTCTCAGCCACCTTGCGGGCCTCGTCGAGGAGCGAGGGCTGAAGCCGCAGGTCGAAATTGCTTTTTCTCATGTCCTGACCTCCACGCGTTTCCAGGCTTCGCCCGGCGTTAAGACCTCGATACCGAAGTGGGCGGCAACATTGTCGAAATCGCGGATATTAAACGTCACGATGGCCTCTGCCCGACCATTAACCGCCGCTTCCAGTACCATGTCGTCGTCTGGATCACGTACTGCGGGACGCCACAGAAAGGCTAGGCGGACCGGCTCAGCAACGGCCGCCACGGCATCAAGCAGGATATGCACATCTTCCACTGATAGACCGGCTGCTTCGAGATGCTTTGTCCGCGTCATTACCGCCTGATACTCGATCAATAGCGGTACCGAGGCGAGCACCGTAAATCGCCGCTTCAGAGCCGCCACCAAGAGAAGGCGGGACGCCCCAGCATCGCTTCGGATCGCGGCGACCATGATCGCCGTGTCAAGAATCAACCTCATGACACCATCACTTGGTGAGAGCGTTTGATATTGCAAGCGATCTCACAAATTTGCTCCGCTTCGGAAGAGCTTTTCTATGTACGAATAGTCAAGGCAACAGACAAAGGGAGAAAAACCGACCCAAACACTACCATTCTACCGCTCAGGGGCCACCAGATCGCGGCGGCCGATGCGGCGCAGCGACATGGCCAAGCGGGCGTCGGCGTCGCGGATCTCTTCCAGGGTTTCGCGGGTGACGGTGATGTGCTCCTCGGCGGCGCGGCGGGCGGCGGGGCCGTCGCCGGCGATGATCGCTTCGCCGATCGCCTGATGATGGCCAAGCAGCAGATCACGCACGCCGGGCCGGGCGTAAAGCCGTTCGCGGTTATAAAAGACATCGCGGCGCAAAAGCTGCGAGAAGCCGCGCATGATGTGCAAAATCATAACGTTATAGGTCGCCTCATAGGTGGCGCTGTGCAGATCGGCGTCGGCTTCGGCCTCGGCCGCCGAGTCATCGTCGCCATGGACGGCCGCCATGCGATCCAGGATGGCGCGGATCGCCGCCCGATCAAGGTCGGTGGCGCGCTTGGCGGCCATTTCCGCCGCCGCCCCCTCGACGACGAAGCGGAACTCCAGATAATCGAAGGTCGCCTGGGTGTTGTTCTGGATCAGCAGTTCCAGCGGCTCGGTCAGCGGCCGCAGGAATTCGGCGACGCGCGAGCCCTGGCGATCGGTGACGATCAGCCCCCGGCGTTCCATCGCCGCCAAGCCGTCGCGCAAGGACGGCCGCGAGACATTGAGCTTCAGGGCCAGTTCGCGCTCGGGCAACAGACGTTCCCCCGGACGAAGGGCCCCCTCGGCGATCAGTCGCTCCAGATGATCGGCGATCGTTTCGGCTAGGCGCGTCGCCCTGATCGGCTCGCTCATGATCATCCTTTTCGCTCCGGGTCACCCCACCCCGCCCGACGGCCTTAGTTTAGGCAGCGGGGCCCGCCTTGTCACCCCCGGCCCCATCACCACGGCCGCGACCGCCCAAAACAACCCTTACTCGAAAAAATATTGACCGCGATAGGTCCGTGGTCATACTTCTTGACCAAGAAATCGGAACGAGCGGCGCCATCCTCAAGGCGCCGCCGCCTTTGGGAGGATATCACGGATCAAGCACCCCGGCCTTAGCCGGAGGCGCCGCCTGCTGGCGCGCGCATATCCCCTCCCCCCCTGTGACCAATCGGCCCGCCGCCTTGCGGTTGGGCCGTATCGCATCCGCTTTTGGCATTGGCGCGCCGCACCCCGCCGGCGGCGAGGAAAGGGTTGGCAATGAGTCGTGATGTTCCCGAAAAACCGGCGTCGGTCTATTTCTTCGCCACCTGTCTGGTCGATCTTTTTTACCCCGAAGCCGGATTGGCGGGGATGACCCTGCTTGAGCGCCAGGGGATCAGGGTGATCTTTCCCCCGGGCCAAACCTGCTGCGGCCAGCCGATGCGCAACAATGGCTGGCTTGACGAGGCCCGCGCCATCGCCCGCCAGCAGATCAAGACCTTCCCCAAGCCGATCCCCATCGTCGTGCCCTCGGGCAGTTGCGCCGGCATGATGCACCGCCATTATCCCGAGCTGTTCGCCGGCCAGCCCGACGAGGCCGAGGCCAGGGCCTTCGCCGCCCGCGTCTATGAACTGACGTGGTTCCTGGTCCATGTCTGCAAGCTGAGCCTGACCGACGGCGGACCGCCGGTCACCGTGGCCTTCCACGCCTCCTGCCACAGCCAGCGCGAAATGGGCGTGCGCGGCGAACCCGAAAGCCTGCTGGCCGGACTGAGCAATGTCACCCTGGCCAAGCTGGAGCGGCCCAACGAGTGCTGCGGCTTCGGCGGGGCCTTTTCCGTCCGCCAGCCGGAAATCTCCGCCGCCATGGTCGCCGATAAGATCGACGATCTGAGCAAAAGCGGCGCCAGCGAGGTGCTGAGCGGCGATTGCGGCTGCCTGATGAACATCAAAGGGGCGCTGGAAAAGGCCGGCAGACCGCAAAAAGCCCGCCATATCGCCGAATTCCTGGTCGAGCGCGGCCGATGAACGCCCCCCTTCCCCAGGACACCGCCGCCACCGCCCCCTTGGCCTTCACCGGCAAGGCCAGGGTGGCTTTGAACGATCCGCGCCTGCGCGCCAATTTCCGCCGGGCGATGGACGGCCTGATGAGCAAGCGCGCCGCCCAGTTCGCCGATGCCGACGAATGGCGGACCTTGCGCGCCCGTGGCGCCGAAGCCCGCGCCCGCGCCCTGGCCAAACTGCCCGACTTGCTCGAACGCCTGGAGCGACGCTGCGCCGAAAACGCCATCACCGTCCATTGGGCCGAAACCACCGGGCAAGCCAACGCCATCGTTCTCGATCTCTTGACCGCCGCCGGGGCGAAGACGGTGATCAAAGGCAAATCGATGGTCAGCGAGGAGATGCACCTCAATGCCCATCTCGCCGCCCACGGCATCACCGCCATCGAATCCGATCTGGGCGAATACATCATCCAACTGGCCGGCGAGGCGCCCTCGCATATCGTCATGCCCTGCATCCACAAGAACAAGGCCGAGATCGCCGCGCTGTTCGCCGAGCATATCCCCGGCCAGCCCTATACCGAAAACGTCGATGATCTGACGGGCGCCGCCCGCAACGCCCTGCGCGGTGCCTTCGCCGCCGCCGATGCCGGGATCTCGGGGGTGAATTTCGCCGTCGCCGAAACCGGCACCCTGGTGCTGATCGAGAACGAGGGCAACGGCCGGCTGTCCACCACCCTGCCGCCCCTGCATATCGCCGTGACCGGCATCGAGAAGGTGCTGGAATTCCTCGATGACGTGCCGCCGCTGCTGTCGTTGCTGCCGCGCTCGGCCACCGGCCAGCCGATCACCACCTATGTCAATATGATCAGCGGCCCGCGCCGCCCCGGCGAAAAGGACGGGCCGCAAGCGGTCCATCTGGTGTTGCTCGACAACGGCCGCTCGCGGGTTTACGACGACCCGCAATTGCGCGACACCCTGCGTTGCATCCGCTGCGCCGCCTGTCTCAACCATTGCCCGGTCTATACCCGGGTCGGCGGCCATAGCTATTCCTTCACCTATCCCGGGCCGATCGGCAAAATCCTCAGCCCCCAGCTTGAGGGCCTCGATTGCGCCGGCGATCAGCCCCACGCCTCAAGCCTGTGCGGCGCCTGCGCCGAGGTTTGCCCGGTCGAGATCCCCATCCCCGATTTGCTCGTGCGCCTGCGCGGCGAGGCGATCAGCCCGACCTCGCGGGCGGTCAAGGGCGGGGGCAGCGCGCGAAGCCTGGGCGATCGCCTGGGGCGCCGGCTGTCCACCGCCATTCTTGGTCAGCCCCGGCTGTATGGCCTGATCAGCCGCTTGGCCGGGCGGATCGGCGATCGCCTGCCGTCCTGGCTGCCCGGACTGAACCGCTGGACGCGGGTGCGTAGCAAGCCCGCCTTCGCCCGCCGCAGCCTGCACGCCCTGGCCCGCGAAAGGGGCTATGCCGATGAATGACACCGCCCGCGCCGCCATCCTGGCCCGCCTGCGCGCCGCCCCGCGATCCCCCGCCCCGGCCTATCCGCGCCCCGGAACGCCGGCCTGGGCGCCCCCCGTCCATGGCAGCGAACGGCTGGCCCGCTTCACCGCCCTGCTCGAAGCCGCCCATGCCGAGGTTTATCAGGCCAGCGCCACCGACTGGCCCGCCCGTCTGGCCGAGTTGCTGGAGCAAAAGGCCGTCGCACGGCTGCTCTATGCGCCGACGACGCCGGCCGGGCGCCAGTTGGCCCAGGCCTGGGGCGAGGCCACGGACGGGCGGCCCCGCCTGATCGCCTATGACCGCCCGGTCGAAGCGATGAAGGAAACGCTGGTATCCGGGGTCGAAGCCGCCCTGACCGGTACCCTGGGGGGCATCGCCCATACGGGATCGCTGGTGCTGTGGCCGACCCCCGACGAACCCCGGCTGATGAGCCTGCTGCCACCCCTGCATATCGCCCTGGTCGAGGAGACGGCGATCGCCGACAGCCTGTCGGCGCTGATCGCCAGCCAGCATTGGGCCAAGGCGATGCCGACCAACGCCCTGCTGATCTCCGGCCCGTCGAAAACCGCCGATATCGAACAGACCCTGGCCTATGGCGTCCACGGCCCCAAGGCCCTGATTGTCCTGGTGATCCGCCCATGACCGACCATCCCGCGTCATCCATCGATTATTCCGCCGTTCTCGCCGCGCTGCGCGCCCTGCTGCCCAATGAGCGGATCTTCACCGATCCTTTGCGACTGCTGGCCTATGGCACCGACGCCAGCTTCTACCGCCTGCTGCCCAAGGTGGTGGTCGAGGTCGCCGATGAGGCCGAGGTCGCCCGCGTGCTGGCGATCTGCCGCCAGTACCGCGCCCCGGTGACCTTCCGCGCCGCCGGCACCTCGCTTTCGGGGCAGGCGGTCAGCGAGTCGGTGCTGATGGTCTTGGGCCGGGGATGGACGGGCGCCGTCATCGAAGCCAAGGGCGCGCGCATCCGCTTGCAGCCCGGCGTCATCGGCGCCGAGGCCAACCGCAAGCTGGCGGGCTTTGGCCGCAAGATCGGCCCCGATCCGGCCTCGATCGATACCTGCAAGATCGGCGGCATCGCCGCCAATAACGCCAGCGGCATGTGCTGCGGCACCAGCGACAATTCCTATCAGACCGTCGAGGCGATGCGGCTGATCCTGGCCGATGGCACCCTGGTCGATACCGCCGACGCCCGCAGCATCGCCCGCTTCCGCCAGACCCATGCCGATCTGCTGGCCGGCCTTGCGGCGCTTGGCCGGCGGGTGCGCGCCAACGCCGCGCTTGCGGCGCGCATCCGCCGCAAATACGCGATCAAGAACACCACCGGCTATAGCCTGAACGCCCTGGTCGATTACGACGATCCGCTCGATATCCTCACCCATCTGCTGATCGGTTCGGAAGGCACCCTGGGCTTCATCGCCGAGATCACCTATCGCACCATCGCCGAGCATCCGGCCAAGGCCAGCGCGCTGTTGTTGTTTGCCGATATCGCCGAGGCCTGCCGGGCGGTCACCCTGCTCAAGGCCACGCCGGTCTCCGCCGTTGAACTGATGGACCGCGCCGCTTTGCGCTCGGTCGAGGACAAACCGGGGATGCCGGCCCAGATCCGCGGGCTGGCCCCGGGGGTCGCCGCCTTGCTGGTGGAAACCCGGGCGGCCGATTCCCTCGCCCTGCAGGCCAATATCGAGGAGATCGGCCAGACCTTGGGCGCGGTCACCCCGTTGTTTCCCCCCGCCTTCAGCAGTGACCCCGCCGTTTACGGCACGCTGTGGAAGATCCGCAAGGGCCTGTTCCCGGCGGTGGGCGCGGTGCGGGCGACCGGCACGACGGTGATCATCGAAGATGTCGCCTTCCCGATCGAGCATCTGGCCGCCGCCACCGTGGCGCTGGAGCGTTTGTGTCACGAGCACGGCTACCACGAAGCGATCCTCTTCGGCCATGCCCTTGACGGCAATCTGCACTTCGTCTTCACCCAGGACTTCGGCTCCCAGGCCGAAATCGACCGCTACGCCGCCTTCATGGACGCCGTGGGCGAGATGGTGGTCAAAACCTATGACGGCAGCCTCAAGGCCGAACATGGCACCGGGCGCAATATGGCGCCCTTCGTCGAAATGGAATGGGGAAGCGAGGCCTATGGGCTGATGGGCGAGATCAAGGCGTTGCTTGATCCCTTGGGCCTGCTCAATCCCGGGGTCATCCTCAATGGCGATCCCCGCGCCCATCTCAAAAACCTCAAGCCCTTGCCCGCCGCCGATGCGCTGATCGACAAATGCATCGAATGCGGCTTTTGCGAACCCCTCTGCCCGTCGCTGTTCCTAACGCTCAGCCCGCGCCAACGCATCACCGCCTGGCGCGAGATCGCCCGGCTTGAAAGCGCCGGCGCCAGCGCCGACAAGGCGGCCTTGCGCGATCTTTACGACTATCAGGGTGTTGATACCTGCGCCGCCTGCGGTCTGTGCGGCACCGTCTGCCCGGTCGGCATCAATACCGGCGCCCTGACCACCCAAATCCGGGGAACGCGGCGGGGCCCGACCGGGCGGCGCATCGGCCGTTGGCTGGGGCGCCATTTCGCCGCCACCAGCGCCCTTACCCGCCTGGGTCTGGGCAGCGCCGCGCTGATCGGGCGGACCATCGGCGAAGGCCGACTTGAAACCGCCAGCGCCACCTTGCGTCGGCTGACCGGCAACCGCCTGCCGCGCTGGCATCGCGCCATGCCCAAGGCGACGCCGACCCCGACGCCCCCCCTAGAAACCGCGAACAACAGCCAAAAACCCCGCGTCGTCTATTTTCCCGGATGCGCCGGACGGGCGATGGGCCCGGCCACGAATGATCCCACGGCCCTTCCCTTGCCCGCCCGCACCGAGGCCTTGTTGCGCCGCGCCGGCTTCGAGGTGATCTATCCCGAAGGCCTGGACAATCTGTGTTGCGGCGTGCCCTTTGAAAGCGCCGGTCTGGCCGATGTCGCCGCCGCCAAGACCGCCGAAGTGGCCGCCGCCCTGCGCATCGCCAGCGCCGATGGGACGATCCCCATCATCAGCGATACCAGCCCCTGTTCCCTGCGCCTGAAACAGCATCTCGAGGAACGGCTGCGACCGCAAGACGCCGTCGAGTTCCTTCATGATCACGTTCTTGGTCACCTGCCCCTGCGCCCGACGCCGGGCCCGGTGGCCATTCACATCACCTGCAGCACCCAGCGCATGGGCCTTGGCGGCAAAATGGAAGCCCTGGCCGCGGCGTGCGCCGAAACGGTGATCCGTCCCCCGGGGATCCCCTGTTGCGGCTTTGCCGGTGATCGCGGCTTCGTTCAGCCCGAATTGAACGCCCATGCCCTGCGCGACCTGAAGGCCTCCCTGCCCGAAGGCTGCGCGGAGGGCTATTCCAGCAATCGAACCTGTGAAATCGGCCTGTCGCAGCAGGCCGGTTTTCCCTATCGCTCGATCATTGATTTGGTGGCGTCGCGCGTCGAAGCCGCCGACCAACAAGATCAAGAAACCACGACAACAGAACAGGCCTAAAAAAACGCCAGCGCCCTGGCATCCATGAAAATCGGGAGGATTCATGCAACCCTGGACCCAAGTTTACGACCCTTTTGGAAACATCTGGCTCTCATCGCTTGTCGCGGTGATTCCCATCATTTTCTTCTTTGTCGCCCTGGCGGTCTTTCGTATGAAGGGCGCTCTGGCCGGCACGATCACGGTGCTGCTGGCTTTGGCCGTCGCGGTGTTTTTCTACCAGATGCCGGTGGCCTCGGCCCTGATGTCGGGGATCCAGGGATTTCTCTTCGGCCTGTGGCCAATCGCCTGGATCATCATCGCCGCGGTGTTTTTGTATAAGGTCACGGTCAAGACCGGCCAGTTCGACATCATCCGCGCCTCGGTGATCTCGATCACCGAAGACCAGCGCCTACAGATGTTGATGATCGGCTTTTCCTTTGGCGCCTTCTTGGAAGGCGCGGCCGGTTTCGGCGCCCCGGTGGCGATCACCGCCGCCCTGTTGGTTGGCCTGGGCTTCAATCCGCTTTATGCCGCCGGGCTGTGCCTGATCGCCAATACCGCCCCGGTGGCCTTTGGCGCGGTCGGCATTCCGATCATCGTCGCCGGACAGGTTTCGGGCGTCGATACCTTCAAGATCGGCGCCATGGCCGGTCGCCAATTGCCGTTCCTGGCGGTTTTCGTGCCGTTCTGGCTGATCTTCATCATGGATGGCTGGAAGGGCGTCAAGGAGACATGGCCGGCGGTGCTGGTCGCCGGCGGCAGCTTCGCCCTTTGCGTCTTCCTGACCTCCAACTACATCGGCCCCGAACTGCCCGACATCATTTCCGCCCTGGTCAGCCTGATCGCCATCACCGTCTTCCTGAAATATTGGAAGCCCAAGCGTATTTTCCGCTTCAAGGACACCACCGAGGCCGAACGCCACGCCCATGATTATTCCCTGGGCCAGATCCTGCGGGCTTGGTCGCCCTTCCTCATCCTGACGCTGATGGTCACGCTGTGGAGCCTCAAGCCCTTCAAGGCCCTGTTCGCCAAGGGCGCCGAACTGGCCTTCACCAATCTGACCTGGGAAGTGCCCTTCCTGCATAACCTGATCGCCAAGGTTCCGCCGATCGTGCCGACGATCAAAGAGGTTCCGGCGGTCTATACGCTGAACCTGATATCGGCCACCGGCACCGCCATTCTGATCGCCGCCATCATCGCCATCGTCGCCCTGTCGATGCGTCCGACCGACGGCCTGAAAACCCTGGGCGAGACCTTCCGCGAATTGAAGCTGCCGATCTACACCATCGGCACCGTTCTCGCCTTCGCCTATGTCGCCAACGCCTCGGGGCTGTCGACGACCCTGGCCCTGCTGCTGGCCGGAGCGGGTGACAGCTTCCCCTTCTTCTCGCCGGTTCTCGGCTGGCTGGGCGTCTTCCTGACCGGGTCGGACACCTCGTCAAACGCCCTGTTTGGCGCCTTGCAGGCGACCACCGCCCATCAAATCGGCGTCAGTGACGTCTTGTTGGTCGCGGCCAACACCACCGGTGGCGTCACCGGCAAGATGATTTCGCCGCAATCGATCGCCGTCGCCTGCGCCGCCGTCGGATTGATCGGTCACGAGGCCAATCTGTTCCGCTTCACCCTGAAACACAGCCTGTTCTTCCTGCTAATCATCTGCGTGATGACCACCCTTCAAGCCTATGTCTTCCCCTGGATGATTCCTTAAAAAGGCGCGGGCGGGCGGCAAGCCCGGATTGGCTTTCCGCCCGCCCACCGTGATGACGGGCCTTGGCATACCACAAGGGATATGACCTAATAGGTGTAGATTCCGTTTTTCAGAGCGGGCTCTTGGCCTGTCCCCAATGGGGGGCGGCCAAGCGTTCGGGATAGCTCGGTCAAAATGACGGGATCGGCCCCCTTGGTAAGGAAAGATCCGTCATGGCCCTTCTCGCCAATAGCCGAATCGTAACGAAATTCATTGTTGTTTTCTGCGTCATGGCCGGGATCATGGTGGCTCTGGCGACCTTGAACGGCATCCAAATAAACAAAATCGACACCGATTATTCCGCCTTGCTGGAAAACGAGGTCATTATCGCGACCGAAGCTTTACGGGCGCGCGGCGATATTCAAAACATCGGCCGGCAAATGAACAACGTCCTGTTGATTAGAGAACCGCCCTCCAATCTCGACAAGATCGCGTCGTCGCTTCTTGATCTGCAGACCCTTATCGCTAAAAGTCTCGACAAGATCGAGCAGACCGGCGATGGCAAGGCCGACGCCATGGTCAACGAGGTCCGCGCCATCCTGGAGCGGATCAAAAGAACCAGCGCCGCCACCATCGCCGTGAAACGCGCCGCCGCCGCCGATCATGACACGGTGGCCCGGGCGACCTGGGGGGGACCCGATGGCCGGCCGTTGGTGCTCGGGATTTATGACCGCCTCGAGTCCTTCAGCAACGAGACGCTGACCCGCATCGACACGATTTCGGGTGAGCTAAGCGCTCAATCCACTAACACCATCTGGTTATCGCGCGCGCTGACCGGCCTTGGTCTGGTGGTCGGCATGGCCTTGAGCTTTTTCGTCGCCCTGGTGGGCATCGTTCACCCGCTCGCCCGCCTCAGAGAAGCGATGGCGAAAATCGCTCAAGGCGACCTTGCCGTGGCCATTCCCGGGGTTGAGCGCCGCGACGAGGCCGGGGCGATGGCCGGCGCCGTCATGATCTTCAAGACCAATATGCAAAAGAACCGCGAGATGGAGGAGGAGGCCAAGCAGACCGACCTGCGGGTGCAAAAAGAGCGCCGCGACGCCATGACCCAATTGGCCAATTCCTTCGAATCCCGGGTGATGGACGTGGTGAAGGGCGTCTCGGCCTCCTCGACCGAATTGCAGGCCACCGCCCAATCGATGTCGCGCTCGGCCAGCCAGTCCAATACGCAGACGACCACCGTCGCCGCCGCCGCTGAACAGGCGACCGCCAATGTGCAGACGGTCGCCTCGGCCGCCGAGCAACTCTCGGCGTCGATTTCCGAAATATCGCGTCAGGTTTCGGAATCAACGCGGATCTCGACGGCGGCTTCGGAAGAGGCCGCCCGCGCCGACGCCATGGTTCAAGGCTTGGCAAGTACCGCCGACCGCATCGGCGCCGTGGTCAAGCTGATCAACGATATCGCCTCGCAAACCAATTTGCTGGCGCTCAACGCCACCATCGAAGCCGCCCGCGCCGGCGAGGCCGGCAAGGGATTCGCCGTCGTCGCCGGCGAGGTCAAGGGCTTGGCCAATCAAACCGGCCGGGCGACCGAGGAGATCGGCCAGCAGATCGCCGCCGTCCAGGAAGAAACCCGCCGCACGGTCGAGGCGATCAAGGGCATCACCACCGTTATCGATCAGGTGCGCCAGATTTCCTCGTCCATCGCCTCGGCGGTCGAGGAACAAGGAGCGGCCACCCAGGAAATCGCCCGCAACGTCCAGCAGGCCGCCCAGGGAACACGCGACGTGTCCCATAATATTATGGGCGTCAGCCAAAGCGTGGCCTCGACCGGCGGGGCGGCCGAACAACTGCTGGCCTCGGCCAGCGAACTGGCGCGCAATTCCGAAACGCTGAGAAGCGAGGTCGCGCTGTTCCTCAGCGAGGTGCGCTCGACCTAAGGCGCCCCCCGGCCGACGCCCGCCCCCTCACCGCGCCAAGCCCTTGATAGGGAAGCAAATCCTCGTGGTACTCCCCTCCAGAGCGCTCGGGATTTGCTTTCGCGCGGCCTGACTCTTATTCCTGGAAAAACGGGGATTGGCGGGAATCAAAGGCTGGCGAGATTCCGCCCAGGTCGATGGTGATCGCCGATTGGATCGTTCTGACTAGGACCCGGCCGGTCGCCGTATAAAAGCGGATGAGCAGGCCGTTTTCGCCACCCGTCCGCCGGGCCAGGGTGGGAATGCCCTGGGCGTGCAGCCATTCGATGGCGATCTTGACATTCTTGGTGCCAACGCTGTCGCCGGTCGCCCCGAAGGGAAGAACGGCGGCGCCGCCAAAGACCTTGGCGCGCAGATCCTTGGTTTCACAGCCCAATTCGCCCATGCGGGCATGCAACCGGTCAAGGGCCACATCGCCATAGCGCAGGCTGTCCTCGCCGGCCGGATTGTGGGGCAGCACGAAGTGGTTCATCCCCGCCGCCCGGTTATGGCGATCGATCAGACAGACGGCCACGCAGGATCCCAATACCGTGCTGATGACCGCCGGCGCGGCGCCGCAATAGAGCGTTCCAGGGGTCAGAAAGGGCTTGGGCATCGAATTGACCATCGGCGAAAAGCCCTGCCACAACGGGGAAAGACAGGTCATCGGTTACCGGCGCGCAGAATTTCCATCGCCAGCATCTCGAGCGGCAGGATCTTGTCGGCCGCCCCCAGGGCGATCGCTTCCTTCGGCATGCCGAAAACCACCGAGGTGGCTTCGTCCTGGGCGATGGTATAGGCGCCGGCCTTTCGCATCTCGAGCAATCCGCGCGCCCCATCGTCACCCATGCCGGTCATGATGATGCCCACGGCGTTCG
Organism: Rhodospirillum rubrum ATCC 11170; assembly: GCF_000013085.1. Taxonomy (NCBI): domain Bacteria; kingdom Pseudomonadati; phylum Pseudomonadota; class Alphaproteobacteria; order Rhodospirillales; family Rhodospirillaceae; genus Rhodospirillum; species Rhodospirillum rubrum. The sequence continues at coordinate 1,661,395 of NC_007643.1, read as the reverse complement.
AACCGGCGTGACTGGCCGCCGAGCGGAACAACACATCGACCGAAGGACGGTGACGCGAGACCAAGGGACCATCCTTGACCGAGACATAGTACCGCGCTCCGCTGCGCTGGAGCAACATGTGGTGGTTGCCCGGCGCGATCAGCACCCGGCCGCGCATCACCGTATCGCCATCGACGGCCTCCTTGACCTCCATGTCACACAGGCTATCGAGGCGGCGGGCGAACGCCTCGGTGAATTTCTCGGGCATGTGCTGGACGATGACGATGGCCGGGCTGGCCGCCGGCAGGGCTTCCAGCACCTCGCGCAGGGATTCGGTGCCGCCGGTCGAGGCGCCGATGCAGATGACCGATTCCGTGGTTCTGGCCATGGCGTTGCGCCCGGCCACCGGCGGCGGCAGAACGGCGTCGGCGGTCAGCTTCTTTTCGGGCACCCTTGGCCGGTTGGCGCGCCCCGCAGCGGGCATGGAGCGCAGACGGGCGCCGGCGGCGGCCTTGACCACGTCGCAGATATGGATTTTCGATTCCAGAAGGAACTGGGCGGTGCCGACGCGGGGCTTGAGAATGATCTCGACCGCCCCGGCCTCCCAGGCCTGCGAGGCGGTTTCCGAATCCGTTTCGGTCAACGAGGAGCACACGACCACCGGAATCGGCCGCTGGGCCATGATCTTGCGCAGAAAGGTGATGCCGTCCATGCGCGGCATCTCGACATCAAGGGTGATGACATCGGGCACTTCCTGCTGGATGCGCCGGGCGGCGACATAAGGGTCGGGCGCGGTGCCGATCACCTCGATCCCCGGATCGGATTCCAGGATCTCGGTCATCGTCTGGCGAACGGAGGCGGAATCATCGACAATCAGGACACGGATTTTGCGGGGCATGGGCTACTCGCGTTGAAAAACGGTGGTACCGACCGCTTTCAGCGGCAAGCCAAACCCCGCCAGGGATTCCGAATGTCCAAGGAACAGATATCCTCCGGGGCGCAAATGGCTGCACAGCCTGGTCAGAACCGCCTGCTGGGTCGGCTTGTCAAAATAGATCAGCATATTGCGACAGAACACGATATCCAGGTCCTGATCGACCGGATAGGAACTGTCCATCAGGTTCAAGCGACCGAATTGCACGATGCGGCGCAAAGCGGGAACGATCCGCACCAAAGCGCGCGTCGCGTCCTTTGAGCGCATCAGATAGCGCTTGCGCATGTCCATCGGCACCGGGGCGATCATGCCTTCCGGGTAAATCGCCGTCGCCGCCGTTTCAAGCACGCGCACCGAGATATCGGTCGCCAGGATGTTGATACGGAACCCGCCCAGCTTCTGGCTGGCGTCGGCCAGGACCATGGCCAGGGTATAGGGCTCGGCGCCGATCGAACTCGCGGTGCTCCACACCTTGATCAGCGTCTGCGGCCCGGCCCGGCGAGCGGCGACGATCTGGGGCAAGGCGCGCTCGGCCAGGAAGGTGAAATGCTGGGGTTCGCGGAAGAACTCGGTCTTATTGGTGGTAATCACATCGATCAGATAGAGGGTCTCCTGGGCGAGCCCCCCCTCATCGAAAAGCCGGCGGCAGTAATCGGTCAGATGGGCCGCCCCGGTCGCGGACACCCGCTTGCGCAGGCGTCCTTCGACCATGGTCTTCTTCGAATCCGGCATCTTGATGCCGCTGTAGTCGTGGATGAACGTCGCCAGACGACGGAAATCGCGCATGCTCAGATGGTCAAGATTTCCCGTCGTCGTCGTCATGCATCGTCCCTTCAATAACGCTCGAATTCACTATCGCGGGCATCGCTCGCCCCGGAAGCGAGGTCAAGGGCGTATCCATTGGTCTCGGTAGGAGCACTATGCACTTTCCGAGCCAAGGCCGTCTTGGTTTTTCCCGCAGGGGAAGGCGCGGAAAGGGCGGCCAGCTTGCGCCCGGTGGTGGGAGCGTGGGCCGGGCGTGTTGTCGGACGCGTCGCAATTGGCCGCGAATTGCTTCCTGCGCCATCAAGTCGGAAATAGGGGATGCTGGCTTGAAGCTGTTCGGACTGGGCGGCCAGTTCCTCCGAGGTCGCCGACATTTCCTCCGACGCGCTGGCGTTCTGCTGGGTCACCTTGTCAAGCTGCTGGATCGCCTGATTGATCTGGTCACCGCCGATATCCTGCTCGCGACAGGCGGCGCTGATCTCGGAAACCAGTTCGGCGGTTTTTCTGATATCGGGGACCAGACGGCCGAGCATATCCCCGGCCTCCTGGGCGGCGCGCACGGTTTGCGACGACATGGTGCTGATCTCGGCCGCCGCCGTCTGGCTGCGTTCGGCCAGCTTGCGCACTTCCGAAGCGACGACGGCGAAGCCGCGCCCATGCTCGCCGGCCCTTGCGGCCTCGACGGCGGCGTTGAGCGCCAGCAGATCGGTCTGGCGGGCGATCTCTTGAACGATGGTGATCTTCTCGGCGATCGTCCGCATCGCCGAAACGGCGCGGGTCACCGCCTCACCGCTGGCCTGGGCATCGAGCGAGGATTGGCGGGCGATCTTCTCGGTCTGGCTGGCGTTATCGGCGTTCTGCTTGATATTGGCCGCCATCTCCTCCATCGAGGCCGAGGCCTCTTCGGCCGAGGACGCCTGTTCGGTGGCGCCCTGCGACAATTCCTCGGCGGTCGCCGACAATTCCTGACTGCCCGACGACACGTTCTCGGCGGCGCTATTGGCCTCGCCGACCACCTCGCGCAGCTTTTCAACCATGCGCTTGAGCGCCATTCCCAAGGTATCCTTGTCCGACAGGGGCTTGGCTTCGACCGTCAAATCGCCGCCGGCCACCGCGTCGGCGACTGCGGCGGTTTCCCGCAGGTTCGCCGTCATCTTGTTGAGGGAATCGACCATATCCTTGATCTCATCATTGGTCTTGGCGCTGACCGTTTGATCGAGATCGCCGATGCTGACGGCTTCGGCCAGACCAATGGCGCTGCGCAGGCCACGACTGATGCTGAGCGAAATCCAAGTCGCCGCCACCACGGCGATCAGAAGAGAGGCGGCGATGACCCCAAGCAATAACAGCCGGGCGCTTTCGTATTGACGGAGGGCGTCAGCCTGGGTTTGATCCATGGACTTCTGCTCATCGGCGATCAGATCGACAAGCGTGGCGTCAACGCGTTCAAGGATCTGTCGCCCCTGACCACGCGACAGAGTGGCGGCTTCACCCGCTCTGTCATCTTTGGCAAGGGCGATGATTTTACCCTGCACAGCAGCATATTCTCGCCAAAGATCGGAGAAAATATCGACGTTCTGCCGATTAACATCGGTAGCGTTTTCTTCAAGCTTCAAACGATGACCATCCAGAACTTTCTGTTCTTTGATGATCCGTTGTTCGTACATGGCAATAAGCTCTGGGGTGTCGGCGACGAGCAAACTTTTCTCCGAGCGTGACACAGTCAACAAGTCGCTAAAGAGCTCTTGGGCCCTCTGGATTTGCCGCACCGGCCCATCAACCATCGCGACAAACGATTCATTAAGGGCGCCCATCTTTTGTATGCCAAGCCCAGCCGTCGCCATGGAAAGAAGGACGATGACCGCGAAGGTCAAGGCCAACTTGATTTTGATTGTGACACGCATAATGATACCTTCCCCGGAATTTTAAATATGAATGACAGGATTGGCGAAACCCCATCGCCATTTCCCATCATCGATCTCAATACTTCTCGAAGTCGCCATCCTGGGCGTCGCCGGCGCCGTGACCGAGATCAAGGGAAAAGCCGGTCGTCATGCCCGCTTTGCGCCCGGGACCACCCCGCGCCGCACCCGCTTTGCCAAGCGACCGCGCGACGCGCCCGATGGTTGGCGGTTTGGCCGACGGCGTGGACCGCCGGGCCCCGCTTCCCTCATCGACGCGGAAATAGGCGATGCTGGCTTGAAGCTGTTCGGACTGGGCGGCCAGTTCCTCCGAGGTCGCCGACATCTGCTCGGAGGCGCTGGCGTTCTGCTGGGTCACCTTGTCAAGCTGCTGGATCGCCTGATTGATCTGATCGCCGCCGATATCCTGCTCGCGGCAGGCGGCGCTGATCTCGGAAACCAGTTCGGCGGTTTTTCTGATATCGGGCACCAGTCGGCCCAACATTTCTCCGGCCTCCTGGGCGGCGCGCACGGTTTGCGACGACATGGTGCTGATCTCGGACGCCGCCATCTGGCTGCGTTCGGCCAGCTTGCGCACTTCCGAAGCGACGACGGCGAAACCGCGCCCATGCTCGCCGGCCCTTGCCGCCTCGACGGCGGCATTGAGCGCCAGCAGATCGGTCTGGCGGGCGATCTCCTGAACGATGGTAATCTTCTCGGCGATCGTCTGCATCGCCACCACGGCGCGGGTCACCGCCTCGCCGCTGGCCTGGGCATCAAGCGAGGATTGGCGGGCGATCTTCTCGGTCTGGCTGGCGTTATCGGCGTTCTGCTTGATATTGGCCGCCATCTGCTCCATCGAGGCCGAGGCCTCTTCGGCCGACGACGCCTGTTCGGTGGCGCCCTGCGACAATTCCTCGGCCGTCGCCGACAATTCCTGACTGCCCGAGGACACATTCTCGGCGGCCGAGGTCGCCTCGCCGACCACCTCGCGCAGCTTTTCAACCATGCGCTTGAGCGCCAACCCCAGGGTATCGTTCTCTGACTGGGGCTTGGCCTCGACCGTCAGCGTGCCATCGGCGATGGCGTCGGCAACCTCGGCCGTCGCCCGCAGACTGCTGATCATCCGCCGCAGGGCGATCCCCAAGGCGTCCTTGTCCGACAGCGGCTTGGACTCGACCGAAAGATCGCCATCGGCAACCGTATCGGCGATTTTGGCCGTCGCCCGCAAGGTGGCGGTCATGGTGTTGAGGGCATCGACCATATCCTTGATCTCATCGTTGGTCTTGACGCTGACCGTCTGATCAAGGTCGCCAATACTGACCGCTTCGGCCAACCGAATGGTCCCGCGCAGGCCCCGACTGATGCTAAGCGAGATCCAGGTCGCCGCCACGACGGCGATCAAGACCGAAACCAGGATCAACCCGATCAGAAGAAGCCTCGCCTCGGCATATTGGCTGGCGGCTTGGGCTTCGGTGCGGGTCATGGCCGCCCGTTCGCTCTCGATCAGGGCGGTAAGGGTAGTATCGGCGCGGTCGAGCACCGCCCGGGCATCGACCCGCGACAGGGCTATTGCCTCCTCCATGCGGCCGCTTTTGGCCAAGGCGATGATCTGGGACTGCAAGGTGGCGTACTGCTGCCAAAGGGGCGTGAAGGCGCTGATCGCGTTTGCGCTCTCCTCGGTGGCCAGGGCGGCGAGTTGGTCGCGTCGCGTCTCCACCCCTTGTTGTTCCTTGGCGATCCGCGTCTCGTATTGGCCCTGCGTGTCCGGACCGGCCAGCAGCAGCGCTTTCTCGGAACGCGACACCGTCACCAACTCGCTATAAAGCTCCTGGGCGAGTTGGATCCTTTGGACCGGCCCTTCGACCATGGCGACAAGCGAGCCGTTGAGGGCCCCCAGCTTCTGAATGCCCAGTCCAGCCGTCGCCATGGCCAGGATAACGATGATGGCGAAGGTGAATGCCAGTTTCAGCGGGATCGACAGTCGCATCATGAAAATCCTTGGCCTTCAGCGTTCCTAAACGGAACCGGGGGAAAGATCGGCCGGCTCGGCGGCCGTACTGGCCTGGGTTAGGAGAGAGGGGGCGAGAAGCGCCACCTCCTCCGTCGAAAACAGCTTGGGCAGATTGAACAGAATGACGAAATCATTGCCCCGGCGACCGATGCCGCGGATGTACTCGGAGCGCCAGGCCACACCGATATCGGGCGGCGCCTCAAGTTGGCCGACGTCAAGGCCCATGACTTCGAACACCTTGTCGGCGATCAGCCCAAGGACCAATTGACGGCCGCCGACGGCGATATCGAGCACCAGAATGCGGGTGTTCTCGGTCACCGTGGCGGCGGTGAGGCCAAGCTTCAGCCGCAGATCGATCACCGGCACGCCACGCCCGCGCACATCGATCAACCCGGCGAAATAGGCCGGGGTCTCGGGGATGCGGAACATCGGCCGGATATCAAGGATCTCCACCACCGCTTCGACCGGCACCGCGAAAATTTCGCGGTCGATCCCCAGGGTGACGAATTGGGTTTCCCCGGAAACGTCTTTCTGATCAGCCATGTCCGTGCTCAATACTTCTCGAATTCAACGTCTTGGGCGTCGCTTCCGCCCTGGGCGAGATCAAGGGTGAAGCCGGTGTCGGCCCCATTGCGCTTGGCGCCATTGCGCCCGGCGGCGGGGTTGCCGAGGGCGACCCGCCCGCCGCGCGCCACCGGCTTTTTGACCAGGGCGGTGCCGACGGGACGGGACAGCCGTCGCGACGGCATGGCGCGGGTCCCTCCGTTGCCCTCGTCGACGCGGAAGTAGGAGATGCTGGCCTGAAGCTGTTCGGACTGGGCGGCCAGTTCCTCCGAGGTCGCCGACATTTCCTCCGAGGCGCTGGCGTTCTGCTGGGTCACCTTGTCAAGTTGTTGGATCGCCTGATTGATCTGATCGCCGCCGATATCCTGCTCGCGGCAGGCGGCGCTGATCTCGGAAACCAATTCGGCGGTTTTTCTGATATCGGGCACCAACCGGCCAAGCATATCTCCGGCCTCCTGGGCAGCGCGCACGGTTTGCGACGACATGGTGCTAATCTCGGCCGCCGCCAGCTGACTGCGTTCGGCCAGCTTGCGCACTTCCGAAGCGACGACGGCGAAACCGCGCCCATGCTCGCCGGCCCTTGCCGCCTCGACGGCGGCGTTGAGCGCCAGCAGATCGGTCTGGCGGGCGATCTCTTGAACGATGGTGATCTTCTCGGCGATCGTCTGCATCGCCACCACGGCGCGGGTCACCGCCTCGCCGCTGGCCTGGGCATCGAGCGAGGATTGGCGGGCGATCTTCTCGGTCTGGCTGGCGTTATCGGCGTTCTGCTTGATATTGGCCGCCATCTGCTCCATCGAGGCCGAGGCCTCTTCGGCCGAGGACGCCTGTTCGGTGGCGCCCTGTGACAATTCCTCGGCCGTCGCCGACAATTCCTGACTGCCCGAGGACACGTTCTCGGCGGCGCTATTGGCCTCGCCGACCACCTCGCGCAGTTTCTTCACCATGGCGTTGATATGGCCGATCAGATCACCGACTTCGTCGCGCGGCACGTTATCGATGGTCTTGGTCAGATCGCCCCCGGCGACCTCCTGGGCTAGGCTACCAGCCCGGCCCAAACCACGGCTGATCCCCAGGGAAATCCACAGTCCGGCGCCAACGGCGATGATCAAGGAAACGAGGATGGTCGACAGCAGAAAGGTACGGGAGCTTTCATACTGGGCCGTCGCGTCCGCCTGGGCCTGCTCCATCTGGGTCTGGTTCAGGTCGACCAGATCCATATTTTGCTTTTCGACATCGCCAACGATCTGGCGACCCTCGCTGACCGAGAGTTCCTGGGCTTTCAAGGGTTCGCCGGCGCGGACGAAGCCGCGGACCTTTTCGTCGAACAGCGCGAATTCCCCCCAGGCCACGCGAAAGGCTTCCCATTTCGGCTTGCCTTCGGGGGTGGCGGCGCTCACCGCCTGATCGAGGATGTTGGTGATCTGCGGCCGCAGGCCCAGGATGGTCTTCTCGTGTTGAGCGGCCTCCTGGGGCGAGACGGCGAGGATCATGTTCTTCTGGGCGCGAATGACCTGAAGAACATCGACCAGCAGCTTTTCCGCCGTTTGCAGACGCTGGACCGGCCCATCAACCAAGCCACGCAGATTGGCCTCAAGCCCGGCAAGGCTGGTGACCCCCAGGCCCGCCGTGACCATTGACAGGGCGATGATGACGGCGAAGGTCAGTCCGAGCTTCAACTTGATCGAAATGCGCATCGTAAAGGCTCCTTTTAGGAGAGGCTGCGCGGAGCCGTTGACGACCCGGCGAATATCGCCTCATCGCGGGACTCGCCTTGGGAGAAGATCCGCCCGATATCGAGCACGACGATGAAGTCCGCATCGCGCTTACCGATGCAGGTGATGTAATCGGATCGCCAGCGCATGCCGATGCGCGGCGTTTCTTCCAGGGCGCCCGCCGCCACTTGGGTGATTTCATAAACCTTGTCGGCGCGGATCCCGACGATCAGCGGGTCGCCATCGACCAGCACCTCGATAACGACGATGCGGGTATCGATGGTCGGCGGCTTCTGCTCCATGCCGAATTTCAAGCGTAGATCGGCCAAGGGCACCACTTTGCCCCGGACATTGATCAGGCCGCTGACGAAAGCGGCGCTGTTGGGAACCTCGGTGATGGGCACGAGATCAAGAATTTCGCGGACGTGACTGGCCTCGATCGCGAAAATTTCGCCTGCCAAGCCGAGGGTCAGGACCTCGAGCGACCGACCACCATTCCAAAGAGACATGTCGACACTTCTCCCTTGCGCGCGTCTTTCGGAAAAAGGGCGCGCCGATGACTGGGGTTTGCCGTCAGCCGGCGGCCATGAACTGGCTTTCGTAAGTCAGCCCGAGCTTGACCAGATGGCCGATATCCAAAATCAGGGCGACGGCGCCATCGCCCAGGATGGTGGCGCCGGAAAAGGTCTCGACGTCGGCGTGAAGCTTCGAAAGCGATTTGATCACCGTCTGGTGATTGCCGATCACCTGATCGACCACCAGCCCGACCCGGAATTCGCCCGAAGAGACGATGACCACCTTTTGATAGGGATCGGCCGGGGCGCTCACCTGGAACAATTCGCGCAAGCGCAGGAAGGGCACCAGATCGCCGCGGATATTCAGGAAGCTGCGCCCCCGCGAGCGGCCGTCCTCCTCGGCCGACAGCTCGACGCATTCTTCAACGGCCGACAGCGGCAGCACATAGCGGGCCTTGCCGACGCGCACCAGAAGGCCATCGATGATCGCCAGGGTCAGCGGCAGCCGCAGGGTCAGTTCGGTCCCCTTGCCCGGGGTGCTGGCGATGTCGATCTTGCCGCGCAGGCCTTCGATGGTGCGTTTGACCACATCCATGCCGACGCCACGCCCCGACAGGCTGGTCACCACCTTGGCCGTCGAGAAGCCGGCCTGGAAGATCACCTGGAACAGGTCGTTATCCGAAAGCTTCACCCCCGGCGCCAGCAGCCCCTGCTCTTCGGCGCGGGCCTGGATGCGGGCGCGGTCGAGACCGCGCCCATCATCGATGATCGACACCAGCACCTCGGCCCCGGAATGGCGCGCCGACAAGGTGATGCGCCCGGCCGGCGGCTTGCCCGCCTCCTTGCGTCCCTCGGGGGTTTCCAGCCCGTGATCGATGGAATTGCGGATAAGATGGATCAACGGATCATTGAGACGCTCGATCACCGTTTTATCGAGTTCGGTCTCTTCGCCGAAGGTGGTCAATTCGATCTGCTTGCCCAGGTCATGGGCGAGATCATGGACAAGGCGGCGGAAGCGGCCGAACAGCGAACTGATCGGCACCATGCGCACGCCCATGGTGGTATCGCGCAATTCATGGGCCAGCCGCTCGATTTCCTCGGCGATCGCCTTGACCTGCATGTCGTTGATCGAGGCGGCGACCTGGGTCAACCGCGACTGCGCGATCACCAGTTCCCCCACCCGATCCATCAGTTCATCCAGACGCTCGGCGGGAACCCGGATGCTGTCGGCGCCCTTGGCGACAACCTTGGTTTCCGTGCGCAGATGCTGCTGCTCGGCCAGGGCCGAGGTCAGCTTATCGGGGCTGAGATTACCCGACTCGACAAGCAAGGTACCAAGCGGCAACTGCCGCGACACCGCCGTATCGACCGCCTCCTGGGCAACATCGCCGCGTTCGACCAGGATCTCGCCGATGCGACGATCCTCCTCGCCGCTCTCGAGAAGATCGATCGACAACTCCATGTCATCGATGACGAACATGAAAACGTCTTCGATCGCCGTGCGCGGCTGGCTGGTCGTCAGCATGACATCCCAGGCGAGATGGCAGTCGCTGGGAACCAGAACCTCGAGCGAAGGCACCTCCCCGGTCAGCGCCACGATGGTCGCCGAGCCGAGGGTGCGCAATTCATCAAGCAACAGCAAAGGATTGGTGCCCATCGCCATCGCGTCGCGCGCCAGACGGAAGCGGATGCGCCAGGTGATCTCGGCCGGTTGTTCCCTGGCCGCCACCGGCGCGTCCCCTCCTTCGCCGGCCGAGGGAAGGTCCGAGGCGTCAACGATGGCCTTGAGATCGCGCAAGATGGCGTCGCCCTCGGCGCTCTCGGGCGTCTCGGGTTGCTCGATCAACAGCCGCATCCGATCCTTGGCCGCCAAGGCAACGGCGATCAACTCGCGGCTGGGTGTGACCTTGCCTTTGCGCACCAGATCGAAAGCGGTTTCGACGTGATGGGTAAAGGCGGCGACCGCATCGAAGCCGAACATCGACCCCGAGCCCTTGATCGTATGCAGGGCGCGAAAGGCGCTGTCGATCAAATCGCCGTCGTCGGGGGCGTGTTCAAGGTCAAGCAAAGCCTGCTCGAGCTGTTCGAGCAACTCCTGAGCTTCCTGGCGGAAGGTCTCCGATGGGTCCATGGGGGTCATGCGCCGAGCACCTTACGCACCACGGTGACCAGCTGCTCTTGCTGGAACGGCTTGGTGATCCAACCGGTCGCGCCGGCGACCTTGGCCTCCTGCTTCATCGCGGCATCGGATTCGGTGGTGAGGAAGATGATCGGCACGCCCTTATAGGTGGGCAATTTGCGCAATTCGCGGATGAGATCGAGGCCGTTCATCACCGGCATATTAAGGTCGGTCACCACCAGATCGACCGCCATGTCCCGCGCCCGGGCCAATCCTTCGGCCCCGTCGGCCGCCTGGACCACCGTATATCCGGCGCCGGTCAGGGTCAGTTTCACCATCTGGCGGATACTCGCCGAATCATCAACGCTAAGGATGGTCTTGGCCATCATGCTTTCTCCGGTTGCAGCCAGAATGCCTGGTCGGTCGCCTGGTCGGGGATGCCGGTCAGGAACCCACCGCGCTCCAGGGCTTCGAGCAAGGCGCCCGAAGCCGGATGGGCGAGCCGCAAGGTCCGCCCCATCGACCGCGCCCTGGTTCGCGCGGCGATCAGCATCTGGATGAAGCTGAGATCAACCTCGGTCACCCCCAGACAATCGATTTCAAGGACAGCATAACGCCCCCCCTCTTCCCGTAACTTGGAATACGTTTCATCGGCTGTACGCAGCGTTTGCGCCCCGTCCAGATGAATGATCCCCAAATCGCCGATCTCGTCCTGTCCCATTGATTATAACCCACTCAGGTTAAACACACAAAAGTCTATACCCCAATTCATAAGACTATAAAAACCAATACCGAGAGAAAATTGACAAATGACTAACAGAGCCTATAAAAAAAATACGGACAATTAATTATGTTTTTAATACACAAAAGCTTCGGGAAGGATTCGGCACATGTTCCTTAATGAACCAAACATTATTAATAAAATTCCACTGATTTCTATACAACCTAAAGAGTTGCTAAGTTGAGATTGTATCTTTTGCGCCCTTCAAGTGTCCGACGCCAAAGTTTACAAAAGATTAAGAGGGGAGACCTCCCCCACCCCCATGACTCCGATAACATCTCGGATACAGATAACAAGCTACATCCTTAAACTTGTAGTCCGAGCCGCGAACCATTACAACCTTAGTGTGGGGGCCCCTTCGTTAACGGCGAATTTACCCCGCTGGTGAACAGTGTGACCTTTCGGTCCGCCCCTGTGGATCGACCGTCGGCCGTTGACACGGATCGGGCCGGCGCTTTTGAACACGATCCGCCGTCCACCGGCGGTCCGCCGATCGCCGATATCCTCGGCGGGAAACCCATGGGACAGACTGATGCAACTGCGCAGGACTCTCGACCAGATAGCCGGCGCGATCAGAACCGCATCCACCTCCACCGAAGCCCGCTTCCTTGAGATCGGGGGGGGGCTGGAGACCTCGGTCGAGATCCTCACCAGCCTGACCCAAACCTTCGCCACGTTGTCGGATGCGCTGAAGGGCGAGACCTTGGCGCGGGCCACCCGCGAGCTTTCCCAGATCGCCTCGCGGGTGTCGTCTCTGGCGGCGGCTCAAAACAGCGAGATCGAGTCGTTCGTCGCCTTGACCAAACTGATCGCCACCATCGAAAGCCGCGTCGTCCGCATGGGAAAATCGGTGCGCGGGGTCGGCATTCTGGCGACCAATACTAAGATCGCCGCCGCCCACATCGGCGATACCGGCGTCGATTTCACCAGCTTCGCCAACGAGATCAACCGCACCTTGCGCCTTGCCCAGACCAGTCTGGACGAATTCGCCGGCGAGTTGGCCGAGGTCGGGCGTGATCTGCACGTGGCGATCAACACCCAATCCGTTCTGGAAGAGCAGCAGACGGAGGCGATCCGCACCATCCCGCGGCGCCTGACCCGCAGCATCGAGGCGATCGGCGCGCGCTGCAAAACCGCCGTTTCAACCGCCTTCGCCGTCGGCCAGGGCTCCCAGCGCATCGGCCGGCGGATCGGCGACGCGGTCATGGCCCTCCAGATCGGCGACATCACCCGCCAACGCATCGAGCACGCCGATTACGCCCTCGGGCTGCTTGCCGCCCCTCCCGCCTCCCTTGAAGCCGATGAGGCCTCCCACGCCGATGTCATCGATTTCTTCTGCCAGCTTCAATCCCGGCAACTCGAAGACGCCGCCGATGAATTCGATATGGAGATCGGCCGGATCTTGATGTCGCTGGAGGATCTGGCCCTCGACGCCGGGGAAATCCTGCGCCTGGGCAATGACGCCTTCGCCGCCTCGGGCGACCATCAGGGAACATTTCTGGGCGAGTTGGGAAAAGAGGTCGCCGCCGTTGACGATTTGCTTGGCGGCTTCCGCGCGGCGCGGACCAAGGCCGACCAGATCGCCGCCTCGGTCTCGGACGCCACCACCCGGCTGGTCAGCCATATCGGCACCCTGCGCTCGCTCGAAGCCGATATCCGCATCATGGGCCTCAACACCACCTTGAAATGCGGCCGCCTTGGCAACGCCGGCAAGGCGCTTGGCGTCATCGCCCAGGAATTGCGCCATTACGCCAATGAGATCACCACCGAGGCCAGCGAGGTGATGGCCGATCTCGATCAGGTGGTGTCGATCACCAAGGCCCTGTCCGACGAGGCCCATCAGGACCGGGCCAGCGATATCGCCGCGGTGTCGGCCATCATGGCCGATTCCCTGGCCCTGTTGGGGCAGGTCGGTCAAAGCCTCGCCAGCGCCCTGGCCTCGCTCGAGCACGACGGCCATGTGGTAGCCGACCTGCTTGAGAAAACCAGCGCCCGCACCGCCGTCCACGAGGAGATCGCCGAGGTTCTGCGCGGCGCCGCGCGCAAATTGGCCGAAGGTCCCGCCGGCCTCGGGACGATCCCCGCCCCTTCCGGCCCCGAAGCCGACCGGCTGTTTGATCTTTTGATCGCCAGCTACACCATGGAACGCGAACGCGCGGTCTTCGCCCGTCAGGCCCCCGGCCGCCTGCCGCTTGCCGCCGCCCCGGCGGACGCGGGCGAGGCCCCTTCGGCTTCCCCTCCCCCTTCCCCGGGCACGACCGACCTCGACGATATCTTCTTCTGAGCTTATCGGGCCTTGCGGCCCCCTTCGCCCCTAAACGGCCGGCACGGCGCCGCGCCTGGATGAGGCGCCGCGCTTCGTACCAAACGGTACCGCGCCCCCCGCCCCTTACATCCCCGTATGTTTTTCCAGCCCTGGTCTTTTCCGGTTCCGCCCGAAAAGCCGGGGCTTTTGGCGTCTTTTTTGATCTTTCCCGTCGTTGGCACGCCCCCTGCAAAACCTTGGCAGACATTTCCCGTTTTCCAGACTTTTCGGCGCCAAGCAAAGAAGACCCCAGGAAGGCAGGACTAAAAAACGCGTCCTTGGGCATTCTTTTAACCGCCAACCAGGAGAGATCACGATGACCCGCAAGATTGCTATTTATGGCAAGGGTGGAATCGGCAAGTCGACCACCACGCAGAACACCGCCGCCGCCATGGCGCACTTCCACCACAAAAAGATTTTCATTCACGGCTGCGATCCCAAGGCGGATTCGACTAGGCTGATCCTTGGTGGCAAGCCCCAGGAAACCCTGATGGACGTGCTGCGCGAGCAAGGGGCCGAGAAGGTCACCTACGACAAGGTCGTCCGCAAGGGCTACATGGATATCCAGTGCGTTGAATCGGGCGGTCCCGAGCCCGGCGTCGGCTGCGCCGGTCGCGGCGTCATCACCGCCATCGACCTGATGGAAGCCCAGGGCGCCTATACCTCGGATCTCGATTTCGTCTTCTTCGACGTGCTGGGCGACGTGGTCTGTGGCGGCTTCGCCATGCCGATCCGCGATGGCAAGGCCCAGGAGGTCTATATCGTCGCCTCGGGCGAGATGATGGCCGTCTATGCCGCCAACAACATCTGCAAGGGTCTGGTGAAATACGCCAAGCAAAGCGGCGTGCGCCTGGGCGGCATCATCTGCAACAGCCGCAAAGTCGATGGCGAGCGCGAGTTCATCGAGGAATTCACCAAGGCCATCGGCACGACGATGATCCATTTCGTGCCGCGCGACAATATCGTGCAAAAGGCCGAGTTCAACAAAAAGACCGTGACCGAATACGAGCCGACCGAAAATCAGGCCAATGAATACAGCCTGCTGGCTCAGGCGATCATCGAGAATGACAACTTCGTGATCCCCAAGCCGATGACCATGGATGAACTGGAAAGCATGGTCGAAAAGTACGGTCTTCTTGATTAATTCCGCGGCTGGCCGAACGTTTCATTGGCGTTAAGGAGCACGCAACCAATGCCCCACCATACCTTCAAATGCAGCGAATGCATCCCCGAGCGCACCAAGCACGCGGTGATCAAGGGCGCCGACGAGGACCTGACCTCGTGCCTGCCGCTGGGTTATCTCAATACCATTCCGGGATCGATCTCCGAGCGCGGCTGCGCCTATTGCGGCGCCAAGCACGTGATCGGCCAGCCGATGAAGGACGTCATCCATATCAGTCACGGACCGATCGGATGCACCTACGACACCTGGCAGACCAAGCGTTATATCAGCGATAACAACAACTTCCAGCTCAAGTACACCTATGCCACCGATGTTCGGGAAAAGCACATCGTCTTTGGCGCCGAGAAGCTTCTCAAGCAGAACATCCTCGAAGCCTTCAAGGCGTTTCCCGACATCAAGCGCATGACCATCTACCAGACCTGCGCCACGGCGCTGATCGGCGATGACATCGACGCCATCGCCTCGGAAGTGATGGACGAGTTGCCCGATGTCGACATCTTCGTCTGCAACTCGCCGGGCTTCGCCGGGCCCAGCCAGTCGGGCGGCCACCACAAGATCAATATCGCCTGGGTCAACCAGAAGGTCGGCACCGTCGAGCCCGAGATCACCAGCGATTACGTCATCAACTATGTTGGTGAGTATAATATCCAGGGCGATCAGGAAGTTATGCAGGATTACTTCAATCGCATGGGCATCCAGATCCTGTCGACCTTCACCGGCAACGGATCCTATGACGGCCTGCGGGCGATGCACCGCGCCCATCTCAATGTGCTCGAATGCGCCCGTTCGGCCGAATACATCTGCAATGAATTGCGCGTGCGCTATGGCATCCCGCGCCTTGATATCGACGGCTTCGGCTTCGAACCGCTGTCGGACTCGCTGCGCAAGATCGGCCTGTTCTTCGGCATCGAAGACCGCGCCCAGGCGATCATCGACGAAGAAACCGCCAAGTGGAAACCCCAGCTTGATTGGTACAAGGAACGCCTGCGCGGCAAGAAGGTCTGCCTGTGGCCGGGCGGCTCCAAGCTTTGGCATTGGGCCCATGTCATCCAGGAGGAAATGGGCCTCAACGTCGTGTCGCTCTACACCAAATTCGGCCATCAGGGCGATATGGAAAAGGGCATCGCGCGCTGCGGCGAAGGCGCCCTGGCCATCGACGATCCCAACGAGCTTGAAGGCCTGGAAGCCCTGGAGATGCTCAAGCCCGACATCATCTTGACGGGCAAGCGCCCGGGCGAGGTCGCCAAGAAAGTGCGCGTTCCCTATCTCAACGCCCACGCCTATCACAACGGCCCCTATAAGGGCTACGAGGGCTGGGTGCGCTTCGCCCGCGATATCTACAACGCCATCTATTCGCCGATCTTCCAGCTGTCGGCCCTCGATATCAGCAAGGACCCGATCCCGACCGACCAGGGCTTCCTGACGCCGCAGATGATCTCCGATCCGGCCCTGCCCGCCGAGGTGCGGTCTTCGACCGTGCTGACCCCCTATCGCGGCGCTTACGACACCATTTCCGCCCTGCGCGAGAAGACCTATCCGCGCTTCGATGCCGTTCCTGTCGCCCAATAACAAGGATCCCCGCCATGGACGACCTCATGAAAGACAGGATCGACCTGCTCATCGACTACATCATGAAACACTGCCTCTGGCAGTTTCACTCCCGGTCCTGGGACAGGAAAAGACAAAACGAAGGTATCCTGACCAAGACCACGCAACTTCTCTGCGATGAACCCGTCGATCTTGGGACGCCTGCGGACAAATGCTATTGGGTCGACGCCGTTTGCTTGGCCGATGCTTATAAAAGTCGGTACCCGTGGTTGAAGACGATGGATAAGGACGACATCAAGGCCTTGATGGGCGCGCTGCACGAGCGCCTCGACCACCTGACCATCACCGGGTCTCTCAACCTGGAACTGACCGACCAACATTATTAGGGGATCGCACCATGTCCTGCGAATTAAGGAAGAAAGAGCGCATCGGCACGATCAATCCGATCTTCACCTGCCAGCCGGCCGGCGCCCAATACGCCAGCATCGGCATCAAGGATTGCATCGGCATCGTTCACGGCGGCCAGGGCTGCGTCATGTTCGTCCGCCTGCTGATCTCCCAGCACCTCAAGGAAAGCTTCGAAATCGCCTCGTCCTCGGTTCACGAAGACGGCGCGGTGTTCGGCGCCCTTGACCGGGTGGAACAGGCCGTCGACGTGCTGCTGATGCGCTACCCCGACGTCAAGGTCATCCCGATCATCACCACCTGCTCGACCGAGGTCATCGGCGATGATGTCGATGGCGTGGTCCGCAAGCTGGAAGAAGGCCTGCTCAAGGAGAAGTTTCCCGACCGCGAGGTCCATCTGATCCCGATCCACACGCCCAGCTTCGTCGGGTCGATGGTCACCGGATACGACGTGGCGGTGCGCGACTTCGTCAAGGCCTTCGCCAAAAAGGGCAAACCCAGCCTGAAGATCAATCTGATCACCGGCTGGGTCAATCCGGGCGACGTGAAGGAACTCAAGCATCTGCTCGCCGAAATGCGGGTCGAGGCCAATGTCTTGTTCGAGATCGAAAGCTTCGATTCGCCGTTGATGCCCGATAAAAGCGCCGTCTCGCACGGCAGCACGACGATCGACGATCTGATCGACACCGCCAATGCCCAGGGCACCATCGCCCTGAACCGCTATGAAGGGGCCAAGGCCGCCGAGTTCTTGCAAAAGGGCTTCGACGTGCCCGCCGTCATCGGGCCGACGCCGATCGGCATCCGCAACACCGACACCTTCTTGCAGAACCTGAAGATCATGACCGGCAAGGCGATCCCCCCATCGCTGGTCCGCGAACGCGGCATCGCCATCGACGCCCTGACCGATCTTGTCCATATGTTCCTGGCCGACAAGAAGGTGGCGATCTATGGCAATCCCGATCTGGTGATCGGTCTGGCCGAGTTCTGCCTCGATCTGGAAATGAAGCCGATGCTGTTGCTGCTCGGCGACGAGAACGCCGGCTATGAGACCGATCCCCGCATCAAGGCGCTTCAGGAGCGCGTCGACCACGATATGGAGATCATCACCAACGCCGATCTGTGGGAACTGGAGGACCGGGTTAAGAACAAGGGTCTCGAACTCGACCTGATCCTTGGCCATTCCAAGGGCCGCTTCACCGCCATCGACAACAACATCCCGATGGTCCGCGTCGGCTTCCCCACCTATGACCGCGCCGGCCTCTATCGCCATCCGGTCGTCGGCTACGCCGGAGCCACCTGGTTGGCCGAAGCCATGGCCAATACCCTGTTCACCGACATGGAATACAAGAAGAACAAGGAGTGGATCCTCAACGTCTGGTAAGCCTCCTCCCTTGCGTGTCAGGCCCTCCCCCCGGCCCGGGGATGCCTGACACCCCCGCTCTGGGCCCGCCCCCTGGAAAGGAGCCAGCATGCAAATCGCCGCTTTCGTGAACGATCAAGGTCAGGTGGCCGGCTTTTTCGATAAGGGCCCGGTCCGCCTTTTTGAAGGATCGGCCGGGGCGTGGACGCTCAAGACCGACATCCTTGTCGACAGGCAAGAGGCCACCGGCCTTTCGGCGGTCAAGGATGCCCTGAACAGCATCGTCGCCCATCTTGATGAAACCGCCGTTTTCCTGGCCAAGGACACGCGCGGCTTGGCCTATGCGCTGCTTGATGACATGGGCTATCGCGTCTGGAAGTCCGAGGGCGGGCTCAGCGACCAGCTTGATCTGGTGGCCCAGAAGGAACAAGCCCTGGCCAAGGAGGCGCCGAAGGCGGCCGCACCGGGTTGCTCGTCGGGTGGATGCGGGTCGGGGCGGGGGAAAAAGGCCGAGTGCGCCGCCGCGCCACCACCACCACCGCCCCCGTTGCCCCAGGATCTGGGAAAGGGCCGGTATCGCCTTGATCTCGGGGCGATCCTCGCTGGCGACACACGCCTCAACGCCCGGGTGGCGCTGTTGCCCGTGCTTCAGGAAAAGGCCTTTATCAGCCTGGAAATCCTCTGTGATCACCTGCCGCGCTGGTTCGACCAGGAACTCGCGGCGCTGGGGTTGCGCGCCGACCCGCCACACCCGCGCGAGAATGGCCCCGGGCTTCGCGTCATCGTCTTCGCCCCGGCCGAAACGGCCCCGGCCAGCGGAGAGCCGTCATGAGCCGGCCCGCCGACAAACCCCAGCCGTTCTATTTCGCCTATGGCTCGAACATGAACCCGGCGCAGATCGAGGCGCGCTGCCGCAAGCCCGAGGTCGTCGCCACCGCCCGCCTGCCCGACCATCGCCTGGGGTTTTTCGGGTCCTCCAAGATCTGGGACGGCGGCGAGGAAAGCGCCCAGCCCGAACCGGGGGCCGATCTTTGGGGCGTGGTCTATAGGCTGTCGTTCCACGATGCCGAGATCCTTGATACTTGGCAAAAGGTCTGGCTTGACGGCACCGGTCCCTATTTCCACTTCCCCACCCAGGTTTTCGACGCCGAGGGGCGGAATTATCCGGTGCTGTTGTACAAAAGGGACGTGCTTGGCCCCCGGCAAAAGCCCAGCGCCCCGTATCTTGACCACATCATCGCCGGAGCGATGGCGCGCGCCCTGCCGCCACCCTACATCGACCTCCTGAGGGCCATCCCCACGTGCCAGGCCAGCACCCCGGTTCCGCGCAAGGCAAGCTTCAATCCGGAGTTTTTCGCCGGTCTGGCCTGCCAGTGCGGGGATTAGATCGTCTCGGTCCGCGCCAGATAGTCGCCGCCGATCACCAGGAACTCGCCTTCGGCCTTCAGCGGAAAAAACGGCAGCAAGGCGTTGAAAAACATAACTTTCACCTTTGGCACCCGCACCGTCAGGATGATATCGCCAAAGCAGTCGGCAACCTCGCGATCGCTGCTGAACGACGTCAGGTTATTCAGCCGCAGGACAACCGTGCGCGGGTCGATCCGCGCCAGGATCTGATGCTCCTCGAACGCATTCACCCCGCGATAGAGGGTGAGATGGCGCTCCTCGGGTGACAGAAAGGTCGTCAGAACCCATTGGCAGTATTCATAAAGCAGATCAAGCTGGGTCAGGATGGCGTTGGTGTGAAAGGCGCTGGCCATCGCCTCTTCGACATAAGCGGCCCAGGCGTCTTCCGCCCCTTCGGTCAATTTGGCCTTATGGAAGGTTGGAAACAGCCCGAAGCGGCTTTCGACCCAGCCCTTGAGCACGGCGCCCTCGGGCCCGTTCGACTCCCATCCCCAGCCGATCAGCAAGCGCAGAAAGCTTGAACGGAAGGGCCGCGTGCCATCGCGCCCGCCATCGGGACCGATCGGGGCGGCATGCTGTTCGGCATCGATATCAAAAGCCGCCACCATGTATTTCAAAAAGGCGTCGGCGGCATCCGCCCTGCCTTCGGCCTGCGCCAGCATCTCGAACAAACCGGCGTTCATCTCGCGCACCCCGGCGATCGGCAAAGGGAGCGGGTCGTCGTTGAAGGCGGCGCTGCCGATCAAGTCGGTCGACAGGCCAATCCGATTGGTGCTGTGGCCAAGGCGGCGGCCAAGGCGGCGGCCAAGGCGGCGGAGCGTCGTCTGGTCCATGATCGGGATATCTCGTCGGCGAAAGGACGGCGGGGCCAGCGCAGCATAGCACAACCCAAGCGATCCCGCCGAACGAAACGCCCCCGCCGCGCCCCTCAGCGCTTGCGATAAGTCTTGTAATTGAGGGCGTATTTTTCCATGCGCAGGCCAAGGATGCGCCGGGTCAGCCCCAACTCCTTGGCCGCCTCGGTGGCGTTGCCGCCATGGGTTTTCAGGGCCTCGACGATCATTTCGTATTCCACCGCCTGCAGCTTGGCTTCCAGGCCGCAGCCAAACGACGTGCCGGTCTCCGTTGCCGTCTGCAGCGAGGGCGGCAGATTATAGCCGTGGATCACCCCGTCTTCCGACAAGATCACCGAGCGTTCGATAACGTTTTCCAGTTCGCGCACATTGCCCGGCCAGTGATAGGCCATCAGCATGGTCAAGGCCGGGGTCGACACCCGTTTGGCCTCGCGCCCACCCTCGGCGGCGTGGCGGGCGATGAAATGATCGACCAGCAAGATCACGTCGCTGCCCCGGTCGCGCAGCGGCGGCAAGGTGATGGGGAAGACATTGAGCCGGTAGAACAGATCCTCGCGGAAGGTGCCCTTCTCGACCATCTCGGGCAGATTGCGGTTGGTGGCGGCGATGATCCGCACGTCGACGCGCACCGACCGGCCGCCGCCGACGCGCTCGAAGGTCTTTTCCTGGAGCACCCGCAACAGCTTGGCCTGCATGGCCAAACTCAGCTCGCCAACCTCGTCGAGAAAGATGGTGCCGCCGTCGGCCATCTCGAAGCGCCCCTTGCGCTGGGCGATGGCGCCGGTGAAGGCGCCTTTCTCGTGACCGAACAACTCGGACTCGCCTAGGCTTTCGGGCAAGGCGGCGCAATTGAACTTGATGAACGGCCCTTCGGCGGTGGCGCCGTTGTAATGGATGGCGCTGGCGACCAATTCCTTGCCGACGCCGCTTTCCCCGAGGATCAGCACGGTGGCCTTGGTCATCGCCACCTTGTGGATCAGATCATAGACCTCTTGCATCGGCTTGGAGGTGCCGATGATATTGGTAGGTTTGAAGCGGCTTTTCAGGGCGTCGTGCAGACGGCGATTCTCGTTTTCCAGCCGCACCTTGTCGATGTTCTCCAAAAGATACAGCTCCACCGCCGGGGCGATCATCGAGGCGATGGTGGCGATCAGTTCCACGTCCTGCTTCAACAGCCGGCGATTGGCATAGACGCGCTCGGCGCTGATGGTGCCCAGAACCTTGCGACCGCGCAGGATCGGCACGCAGAAGAACGACACCGCCAAATCGCTGCCATCGGCCTGAAGCTGGGTGCGGTTGGGCTTGGTCGGGCTGTCGCGCAGTTCGGGCACGATGATCGCCTTGCCCGAGTCCACCACCTTGGCGGTGATGCCGCGCCCCGGCCCGCTGGCGCCCAGGGCCTGCTGGTCGTCCCGGCCGCCAAAGCTTTCGTGAACGAAGATCTTGCCGCTTTCGCGGTCATAAAGACTGACGGTTCCGCGGCCGATGCGCATGCGCTGCTGCATGACCTTGAGAATGATCGCCAGAGACCGGGGCAAATCCTCGCTCTCGGAAATGATCTGGCTGATCTGGAACAGGATCGGCAGAACGGCGACACGACATTCGCCGGTCTTGCAGTCGGTGGAATCATCGACGAAATCGTCGAGATCAATCGCATAGGTATAGTCCATAAGCATCTCGGATCACTCCCGATCCGCCGCCGTGATCGCGTCCCACCCTCGCCCGGCCCAAAAGCCGGCTTGGCATTACGCACCCATGGCGGCACCGGCGCCTTCCGAAAAGACCTAACATGAAACAAAAGGCACTTTCCAATACAAATACAGCATCGATCCACTCAAGATGCGCTTTGTATCAACCTCTACAATGTTTGTTATTTTTGCGACATAGCGGACAAACCATGACAATTCACCCCGGCGCCCTTGAGCTTCTCTAAGGTTTCGTCTCCGGATTCCAACCAATCCTTGGTGTTTCTGACAAAAACGTACGTTTTGCCGAGATCCGTACCAATCCGTATCAGCCCCTCCCAAAGCGCCGCCCGGACTGGGAACGATCGGCGGCTTGCGGCCCGTGGCACAACCCTTGCTAAGTCCTGGTCGTTCCCGCCACAGCCGGAGGACGCGCCGGACCCGTTTCTGGAACCGGCGCCCCGTCCGAGCCCTTAAGGATAGTCACGGATGAGCGACACCCCCGCCCAGGCGCCCAGCGATCGGACCCGCGTCGTGCGCTACAACTGGCTGGCCCGCTATGATCGCCAGACGGTCGAGGCGATTCTCGACGCGACGCCGCTGGCCCATGTCGGCTGCATGATGAACGGCGTTCCCTTTGTCACGCCAACCTTCTTCTGGCGCGAGGGCGACCGCGTCTATTGGCATGGCTCGACCGCCGGGCGGATGTTCAAAGCCCTGGAGAGCCAGGATATCTGCCTGACGGTTTCGTTGCTTGACGGCTTGATGCTGGCGCGCTCGGCCTATAATTTCAACTGCAACTTCCGCTCGGTGATGGTGGTCGGGCGGGCGCGGTTGATCAGCGATGCCGAGGAAAAGCGCGAAAAGCTGCGGACCTTCGTCAATAGCCTGATCCCCGGCCAGTGGGAGCGCCTGCGCCCGGCCCACGACAAGGAGATCACCGCCACGGCGATCGCCTGGCTGCCGCTCGACGAAGCCTCGTGCAAGCTGCGCAGCGGTCCGCCCGAGGACGACGACGAGGATTACGCCTTCCCCGCCTGGGCCGGCGTCATCCCCATCCGCTATCAGGTTCTGCCGCCCGAAGCCGACCCACGCAACACGGCCGGCATCGAGATGCCGGCCGATGTTTCGCGGTTCACGCTGGGATAAGCCGAACCCGGCTTATTTCTGCTTGGTCTTGGGACGGCTGCCCGGCTTGGGCTTGCCCCAAGTCTTGACCATCGCCTTGCCAACAGCCGGCTTTTCCGTGCGGCGCGGCGCCTTGGCGGCGCGCGGTTCGCTGGCGCGGTCGCTCGCCCGCGGCGGGCGGGGCTCCGCCGTGCGCGGGGCGCGGGCCTCGGTCGGGCGATCGGCGCTGCGGGCGGCACGCGGCGCGCGCGGTTCGGTCGATCGCGGGGCGCGCGGCTCATAGGGCTTCGTCACCCGGGGTTCACTGGCGCGGGGCGCGCGGGGCGCGCTGGCGCGGGGCGCCGCAGCGGCCGCCTCGTCGCCGGCCGTGGCCACCTCCAGGGCGTCGACCGGCTTGCTACGGCTGGTCTCGACCCAGGGATCGATGCGGATATCGCCGCGCTCGACCTGACCGACGGCGGCGATGAAGCGTTCGGCGAAGGCAGCGGCGATTTCGATCTTGGTGTCGCGTTCGAAGATGCTGATCGCGCCGATCTCCTGCTTGGTGATCTTACCCAGGCGGCAGATCATCGGCACCAGCCAGCGCGGATCGGCGTTCTTCTGCCGCCCGACATTCAAGCGGAAGCAGACGCTGGGGCCCGACAGCCCCGAGTTCCGTCCCGGGCGCGGCTCGGTCATCGGCTCGCGCTCGCCATCGCGGTCACGATCGCGCGACGCCGGACGCCGAGCGCGCGGCTCGGGCGAAGGCTCGGCGGTTCCGGCGGCGAACACATCCTCGGCGGCGGGCAACTGGGCGCGGTACATGCGCACCAGGGCGGCGGCGATCTCCTCGGGCGAGCGCACCGCCAAAAGGGCCTTGGCCATCGCCAGATCGTCCTCGGTCAGATCCTCGCTGACCAGCGGGCTTTGCAGCAGGCGTTCCTGATCAAGCGCCCGGATATCGTCGGCCGAGGGGGCGCCGCCCCATTGGGCGCGCACGCCGGCGGTTTCCAAAAGCTGTTCAGCGCGGCGCTTGCGCGAGAACAGCACCAAAAGCACGCTGATCCCCTTGCGTCCGGCGCGGCCGGTGCGGCCGCTGCGGTGCTGCAGGGTTTGGGCGTTCTGGGGCAGCTCGGCATGGATGACCAGCCCGATATTGGGCAGATCGATGCCGCGCGCCGCCACGTCGGTGGCGACGCAGACCCGGGCGCGACCGTCACGCAGGGCCTGAAGGGCCTGATTGCGCTCGCCCTGACCCAGTTCGCCCGACAGGGCGACGGCGGCGAAACCGCGTTCGAGCAAAATGGCCTGCAGGTGGCGCACCGACTCGCGGGTGTTGCAGAACACCAAGGTGGCGGGCGATTCGACATAGCGCAGCAGATTGACCACCGCGTGCTCGACCTCGTTGGGAGCGACGCTGATCGCGCGGTATTCGATATCGGCATGGCCCTGCTTGCCCGCCGCCACGGCGATACGCCAGGCCTCGCGCTGATAGCGCTTGGCCAGGGTGACGATGGCCTTGGGCAAGGTGGCCGAGAACAACAGGGTGCGGCGCTCCTGGGGCGTCGCCTCCAGAAGGAATTCCAGATCCTCGCGGAACCCCAGATCAAGCATCTCGTCGGCTTCGTCGAGCACCACCGCCTTCAGCCGGCCGACGGCGAGGTTGCCGCGCTCCAGGTGGTCGCGCAAACGCCCGGGAGTACCGACGACGATATGACAGCCCTCGCCCAGACGCCGGGTTTCGGCGCGGGGATCCATGCCGCCCACGCACGACACCACCTTGGCCCCGGCATGGCCATAAAGCCACGCCAGCTCGCGATGGACCTGCAAGGCCAGCTCGCGGGTGGGGGCGACGATCAGGGCCAGCGGCTCGGTCGCCGGCTCCAGCACAGCCTCGTCGCCAAGCAGGGTGCTGGCGATCGCCAGACCATAGGCCACGGTCTTGCCCGATCCGGTCTGGGCCGACACCAGCAGGTCGCGACCCTGGGCCCCGGGTTCGAGAACCGCCGTCTGCACGGCGGTGGGTTCGGTGTAGTTACGCTCGATCAAGGCTTGGGTCAGCGGATGACCCGCGGGGAAAAAGTCCATGGGTGGTGCAGTACTTTCCAGGTGGTGGGGGCCGGGCCCGGTTCGGAGCAAGGCGGCGGGGCCAAGAAGAACGATCGCCGCGCTTTGCCTTCCGATAACGAAGGCGCCGCCGCGTGTGCCGGGCCATGAGCGCCGCTAAAAAGCGGGCATCAAACAAGCTTCGCGCACCGGCGGCGGTTTGAACCGTGCTGCCCGATGCGATGAGATACCACGAATCCGTCCGCCGTCACGCAAAAATGCCGCGCGCTCCCGAAACACCCTGACGCGGCGCCGCTGTCGCGCGCTCAGGTGATGGCGTATTCCTGCAGCTTATAAAGCAGGGCGCGACGGCTGATCCCCAGTTGAATCGCCGTGCGCGCCCGGTTGCCGCCGTTGCGCGCCAGGGCGAGGCGGATGACGCGGGTTTCGAACTCGCTGGCCATTTCGCGCAAGGGCCTGATCGCCTCGCCATCGGGCAGCAGTTCGGAAACGAAAGCGGCGCGCTCGCCGCAAATGATGTTTTCGGGCAGATCGTCGCGCAAAATCACGTTGCCCGTGCTCATCACCACGGCGCGCTCCACGGCGTTGACCAATTCGCGGACATTGCCGGGCCAGGGATAGGCCAGCATGCAGTCCAAGGCCGCCGGATCGAAGCCCCGGATCACCACGTTGTTATCGGCGGCGAAGCGCCCAAGAAAATGATCGGCGAGCAGGCGGATATCCTCGGGACGATCGCGCAAGGGGATGGTCTTCAAGGCGACGACATTCAGGCGGAAGAACAGATCCTGACGGAAGGTTCCCTCGCGGATCATCGCCTCGAGATCGCGGTTGGTCGCCGCGACGATGCGCACATCGGCCGGGATCGGCTCCGAACCGCCAACGCGCTCGTATTCGCGTTCCTGCAGAACCCGCAGCAGCTTGACCTGAAGGGCCGGGGAAATCTCGCCGATCTCGTCGAGAAACAGCGTGCCATGCTCGGCCTGTTCAAAACGCCCGCGCCGACGGGTGGCCGCCCCGGTGAAGGCCCCCTTCTCGTGGCCGAAGAACTCGCTTTCCAGCAAGCCTTCGGGAATGGCCGCGCAATTGACGCGGATGAAGGGACCGGTGGCGCGCGGGCTGCCGTAATGGACCGAGGCCGCCACCAGTTCCTTGCCGGTGCCGCTTTCGCCCTGGATCAGCACGGTGGCTTGGCTGCGCGCCACTTTGGCGATGGTCTGGCGCAGATCCATCATCTTGGGATTGTCGGTCAAGATACCTTCGGCGCCGTAACGCTCGGATAATTCGCGCCGCAATGAAACGATATCGGCGCGCATCGAGCGGATCTCCAGCGCCCGGCGGACGAGCAGGCGGATCTCCTCAAGATCAAAGGGCTTGATCACATAGTCGAAGGCGCCATCCTTGATCGCCTGAACCGCGGTGCAAACCTCGGCGAAGGCGGTCATCAAGATCACCGCCGTGCCCCGGTCCATCTCCAAGATCGCCTTGGCCGCCTCAAGGCCGTTCATGCGTGGCATGCGGATATCGAGCAAAACCACATCGGTACGCTGAAGGCGGAAAACCTCGATCGCCTCCAGGCCGTCGCGCGCCGTCACCACCCTCAGGCCTTCCTTGGACAAGAAGGCCGACAGCATCTGGCGGATGGCCTCGTCGTCATCGACGATCAGAACGGTCTGGGCGGGGGCTAACATGGGGGACTCTCCTGCTTCGAACGAACCACGGGCAGGCGGATGGTCACCACCGTTCCCTCGCCAAGGCGGCTATCAAGGGTGATGACGCCCTGATGGGCATCGACGATGCGATGAACGACCGCCAGCCCCAGACCCGTCCCGGCCGGCTTGGTTGAAAAGAACGGGTCGAAAACCTTGTCGAGATAGTCGGGGGCCAGACCGATGCCGTCATCGCTGACCTTGACCATCACATGGTCATCGCCCAGGCGGCGCACCGCCACGGTGACCGACCCATCCTTGGAAATCGCCTGCATGGCGTTGATGATCAGATTGAGCAGCGCCTGCTTGAGCGATTCGCCATCGGCCTCGATCGCCGGCACCTCGCCCTCCAGGTCCATTTCGATGCGCGCTTCGGATTTCCCCCGCGCCAGAAAGGCCATTTCCTGGGCGATCTGATCCAGGTGAACCTTGTCGATACGCGGCGCGCGCGGCCGGCCGAAGGCCAGCAGTTCGGTGATGATATGGTTGAGGCTGTCGACCTGACGGATGATCAGCGGCCCGTAATGCTGCCATTCCTTGGGGCTCGCGCATTCCATCAGATACTGGACGAAGCCACGGATCGAGGTCAGCGGGTTTCTGATCTCATGGGCGATGCCGGCGGTTAGTTCGCCCAGGGCGGCCAGCCGATCGGCCCGCATCACCTGCACCATCAGCCGGTCGCGTTCACTGACATCCTTGAGCACCACCACCGCGCCGATGGGCTGCCCCTCGCCGTCGCGCAGCACGCTGGAAGACGCCGAGATCTTCAAGGTGCCGTCCAGATTGGGCAGGTCCGGGGTCACGCCGATATGGGTGCAGCCGGTTTCCAGGGTATCGAGCAGCACGCTGACCATATCGGTGCCGCTGATGAACAGCGCGTGATAGGGCTTGCCGATCACCGCGTCGGCCGACATCGAATACATCTGCTCGGCGGCCGGATTGAAGGCGGTGATAGTACCCTTGAGATCGACGGCGACGATACCGTCGGCGACGCTGGCCAGGATGTTTTCCGTCAGCGACCGCGCATCGAGCAATGCCTTGGCCATGGCGTTGATGGCATCGACGATATTGCCCAACTCGTCGCGCAACGGCGGCAGCGGCCGGCGCAGATCGTTTTCCATGACGGCGAGGCCATCGACGATGACGCCGACCTCCTGCGACAGCCGGCGCGACATCGAATTGACGACAAAGAAGGCGATGCCGATCCCGGCGAGGCTGACGAACAGCACGGCGCGATGAAAGACGTTCTGCTGGTTCTCGATCGCCTCGATGAACTCATTGGCCCAGATATAGCCGATCACCTCGTCGTTGCGGATGATCGGCAGCATGGCGTTCATGATCTGACCGCGCACCAGCGTGCCGAATTCGACCCGTGGCTTGGCGCTGTCCATCACGGCGCGCCCCGGATGGTCGGCGGTGATCGAAACGCCGATGGTCTTGGCGTAGGAGGCGCTTGGCCCATAGGTGATGATGGCGTCCAGACGCTTGGAATAATAGCCGACGGCGATGCCGTCGCCGATCCCGGCGATGCGATCGGTCTGAAGCGTCAACTTGGCGCTGAGATGGGCGATGGCCGCGGCGCGGTCGGTCCAGCCGCTGGGCAGATCGGCGAGCAGGGAGTCAAAGCCAGGGCCAAGCTCGGCATCGAGAATTTGGGTCAGGCCGAACAGCTTGCTTTGCTTTTCATGAAGCAGCGCCTGCCGCCCCTCGTGTTCGAAGACGATGCCAACGATGGCGATCGGCAAGGCGACGACGATCAGCGAGGTCAGCATCAACCGATGGCGCAGACTCCGCAAAGGCAGGATACGCGAGAGGTCGCTGAGGCGCACGGGGGATCCCTCGATGGGGTAAAATCATGGATTGAATTTTCCGCCGAGCGCCCCTTCAAAACCGCCAACGGCATAGAAGAGTCATAGATAAGAGCAGTGATCTTATCAAGTGCGCAAAATTTTTCACAGTTGCGCAATTTTCTTCACAAATAGTCAGACGAAAAATTAGATGCATAGACCACACATACTGCGAAACTATTTGCGCAGGTGTGAAACATATTTCCCCGATACGTGAGCCATTTCTTTTTAAAAACACCCCACAACATTGCAACCATCTGATTTATAACGATATTTTGTTTTCTTTTTTCTTGGCACGGATCTTGCCAATTACTCGGCGCTATCCCAATGGGGCGGGACCAGAGCGGCGCACGCGAGGTGATCACGATCCCCCGCCGAGCCCGTCTCCTGGAACGCTTCCACCCCTTGCCTGAGAGAGGAGACAACAATGTCCAAGGTCGTTTCCATAAGGGACGCGGTCGAACGAATTCCCGATGGCGCGTCGATCATGATCGGCGGCTTCATGGGAGTCGGCTCCCCCCATCGCCTGATCGACGAACTGGTCCGCCAGGGCAAACGCGATCTGACGATCATCGCCAATGACACCGCCCGGCCCAATCACGCCATCGGCAAGCTGATCGATGCCGGCGCCGTGTCGCGGCTGATCGCCTCGCATATCGGACTGAACCCCGAAACCCAGCGGCGGATGATCGCCGGCGAGATCGATGTCACCCTCGTTCCCCAGGGCACCCTGGCCGAGCAGATCCGCGCCGGCGGCACCGGCCTTGGCGGGGTGCTGACGCCGACGGGCGTCGGCACGCTGGTGCAAGACGGCAAACAGACCGTCGATGTCGATGGCACGGTTTTCCTGCTGGAAAAGCCGATCAAGGCCGATTTCGCCCTGATCCACGCCTGGCGCGCCGATCACCTGGGCAATCTTCAATACGAACTGACGGCCAGGAACTTCAATCCGTCGATGGCCATGGCGGCGGCGACGGTGATCGCCGAGGCCCAGACCATCGTTCCCGTCGGCGTCATCCCCCCCGATCAGGTCGAGACCGTCAGCATCATCGTCGATCTCATCGTTGCCCGGGAGGCCTAAAACCATGGACGCCAAAACCCTTATCGCCCGCCGTGTCGCCCAGGAACTCACCCAGGGCAATCTCGTCAATCTCGGCATCGGCCTGCCGACCCTGGTCGCCAATTACCTTCCCCCCGGCATGTCTGTGTTCTTCCAGTCGGAGAACGGCATCATCGGCATGCAGCCCCTGGAAGGCCCCGGCGGATCCTCCGAGGCCCTGACCGATGCCGGCGGCGCGCCGACCGGCATCATCCCCGGCGCCGCCGCCTTTGACAGCGTTTCCTCCTTCGGCTTCATCCGGGGCGGCCACCTCGACGTCACCGTTCTGGGCGGCCTGCAGGTCGACGAAGCCGGTCAACTGGCCAATTGGGTGGTTCCGGGCAAGATGGTGCCGGGCATGGGCGGCGCCATGGACCTCGTCACCGGCGCCCGCCGGGTGATCGTGGCGATGACCCATACCGCCAAGGGCGCGCCGAAGATCCTCAAGGCCTGCACCCTGCCGCTGACCTCGGTTCGCCGCATCGATCTGATCGTGACCGAGATGGCGGTGATCGAACCGACGGACGCCGGCCTCGTGCTGCGCGAGCGCGCGCCGGGGGTCTCGCTTGAGGCGGTGATCGCCGCGACCGAGGCCCGCCTGATCGTCGAAGGCGAGACGCCCGAGATGACCCTCGCCGCCTGATCGGCGGACATCTTAGAGTTCCCCCATTGGAGGCGGCAGCAATGTCCCCGAACGTAATGGAAACCACCGCGGACCAGGAAAGCCGCGGCAAGACCGGGGTTGAATCCCAAGGTCGTCTGGCGCATATGGCCTTCGAGTTCACCCGCATCGCCGAGAAGTGGTTTCCCGACGCCTTCGTCTTCGTCGTCCTGACCACCCTTGTCGTCACCGCCGCCGATCTGGCCATCGGCGCCTCGCCCTTGCAGATCGCCAAGGGCTTCGGAGCGGGGTTCTGGACGCTCATTCCCTTCACCATGCAGATGGCGATGGTCGCCATCACCGGCTATGTGGTCGCCACCTCGCCGCCCTGCACCCGGCTGATCACCAAATTAGCCGCCTTCCCGTCAACGCCGGCCGGCGCCGTCGCCTGGGTGGCCTTCATCTCGATGGCGGCCTCCTATCTCAACTGGGCGCTCAGTCTAGTGCTGGGTGGTTTGCTCGTCCGCGCCCTCGCCCGCCGCGTCGACCTGAAGATGGACTATCGCGCCGCCGGAGCCGCCGCCTATATGGGCCTGGGCTCGACCTGGGCGCTGGGGCTCAGTTCGTCCTCGGCCATGCTGCAGGCCAATCCGCTGTCCCTGCCCAAGTCGATCTCCGACATCAGCGGCGTCATTCCGCTCAGCCAAACGATCTTCCTGTGGCAGTCGGTGGTTCTGTATCTCAGCTTGATGACCCTGGCCGTCGTCGTCTTCTACTTCGCCGCGCCGCGCGGCAAGCATGTGCGCACCGCCCAGGACATGGGCGTGGACGTCTCGATCGAGCCCGAGCCCGCGCAGAAGCCCAAGCGCCCCGGCGAATGGCTGGAATTCACCCCCGTCCTGCCCATCCTCGTCGTCATCTTGTCGGTCGGCTACTTCTGGGAGCAGTTCAGCAGCCAGGGCGTGCTGGTCACGGTTTCCAGCCTCAACAACTATAACTTCGCCTTCCTGATGCTCGGCCTGCTGCTGCACCGCAATATCCGCAGCTTCCTGACCGCCGTCACCCGGGCGGTGCCGACCTCGGCGGGCGTGCTGATCCAGTTCCCGTTCTATGGCGCCATCGCCGCCATGCTGACCGGCGTGCTGGGATCGGACGGGATCTCGATCTCCCACCACATCTCGGAGCTGTTCGTCAGCATCGCCACCACCAACAGCTTCCCGATCGTCATCGGCATCTATTCGGCCATCCTCGGCTTCCTCATCCCCTCGGGTGGCGGCAAGTGGATCATCGAGGCGCCCTATGTGTTGCAGGCGGCCAAGGACATCCACGCCCACATGGGCTGGGCGGTTCAGGTCTACAACGCGGCCGAAGCCCTGCCCAATCTGATCAACCCCTTCTGGATGCTCCCCTTGCTCGGCATCCTCAAGCTTCAGGCCCGCGACATCGTCGGCTTCTGCTTCACCCAGCTGATCTTCAGCGCCCCGGTGGTGATGCTGTTGCTGTGGGTTTTTGCCCAGACTCTCGCGCCCTGACCTCCCTCGCCAACCGGGGATGCGGGCCGGGTTCATCCCCCCGCCCGCCTCTCCCCCGCTCCCCGGT
Source organism: Rhodospirillum rubrum ATCC 11170 (assembly GCF_000013085.1). Lineage (NCBI taxonomy): Bacteria > Pseudomonadati > Pseudomonadota > Alphaproteobacteria > Rhodospirillales > Rhodospirillaceae > Rhodospirillum > Rhodospirillum rubrum. Next base: position 1,629,335 of record NC_007643.1, on the reverse strand, counting down.
TGGCGTCCCCTTTGGATCATCGAAAGAGACCCGTCATGAATGACGTTGTGATCGCGGGCGCCGCCCGCACGGCCATCGGTGCGTTCAATGGCGCCTTTGGCGCCGTCCCCGCCCACACCCTGGGTGAAGTCGCCATCCGCGAGGCCCTGAACCGGGCCAAGGTCGAGGCCGGCGATGTCGATGAAGTGGTGCTTGGTCATGTGCTGACCGCCGGCCAGGGCCAAAATCCGGCCCGTCAGGCCGCCGTCAACGCCGGCATTCCGGTGGAAAGAACCGCCTATTGCATCAATCAGCTTTGCGGTTCGGGGCTGCGCACCGTGGCCTTGGGCTTCCAGGCGATCCGCAATGGCGATGCGAAGATCGTCGTCGCCGGCGGCCAGGAAAGCATGAGCATGGCCCCCCACGCCAGCCACCTGCGCGCCGGCATCAAGATGGGCCCGGGCGAGCTGGTCGACACCATGATCAAGGACGGCCTGTGGGATGCCTTCAACGGCTACCACATGGGCACCACCGCCGAGAACATCGCCGACAAATGGCAGATCAGCCGGGCCGAGCAGGATGAATTCGCCTGCGCCTCGCAGAACAAGGCCGAGGCCGCCATCGCCGCGGGCAAATTCAAGGACGAGATCGCCGCCGTCACCCTCAAAACCCGCAAAGGCGATGTCGTCGTCGATACCGACGAGCACCCCAAGGCCGGGGTGACGATCGAGAGCCTGGCCAAGGCGCGGGCCGCCTTCCGCAAGGATGGCACGGTCACCGCCGGCAACGCCTCGGGCATCAACGACGGCGCCGCCGCCCTGGTGCTGATGAGCGCCGATAACGCCCGCCTGCGCGGCATCGCCCCGCTCGCCCGCATCGTGTCGTGGGCCACGGCTGGCGTCGATCCGGCGATCATGGGCAGCGGCCCGATCCCCGCCTCGCGTCTGGCCCTGAAAAAAGCCGGCTGGACCATCGACGACCTGGATCTGATCGAAGCCAACGAGGCCTTCGCCGCCCAGGCGATCGCCGTCAACCGCGACATGGGCTGGGACACGGCCAAGGTCAACGTCAACGGCGGCGCCATCGCCCTTGGTCATCCGATCGGCGCCTCGGGCGCGCGCGTCCTGGTCACCTTGCTCCACGAGATGATCAAGCGCGACGCCAAGAAGGGCCTGACGACGCTGTGCATCGGCGGCGGCATGGGCATCGCGCTTTGCGTTGAGCGCGGCTAAGCCGCCCGATCCCGGCCGGACCCTTTGGCGATCCTCGCCACAGGGTCCGGCCGCCCCCACCCGCCGCTTGTGTCTTATCCCCCGGAGCGCGCCATCATGCTCAGTCCCCTGATCCTGGTGATCAATTGCGGCTCTTCGTCGCTGAAATTCGCCCTCTTCCCCTTGGAGGGAAGAACCCCCGTTCTGGTCGGCCTCGCCGAATGCCTGGGTCAGGCCGAGGCCTCGATCCGCATTGATCACGCCGGCACCCGCGATAAGCGCGCCATCGCCAACGCAGGTCACCAGCAGGCCCTGGATTGTCTGCTGGGCCGGCTTGGCGAGATGGGGCTGCTCGAACCGATCAGCGCCGTCGGCCACCGGGTGGTGCACGGCGGCGAGCGCTTCACCGGCTCGGCGCCGATCACGCCCGAGGTCCTGGCCGATATCGAGGCCTGCGCCCAGCTCGCGCCCTTGCACAACCGCGCCAATCTGATCGGCATCTTCGCCGCCATGAAGGCCCTGCCCGATACTCCCCAGGTCGCCGTCTTCGATACCGCCTTCCATCAGACCATGCCGCCCGAGGCCTATCTCTATGCCCTGCCCCGCCTCTATCACAGCCGGTTGGGCGTGCGCCGCTATGGCTTTCACGGCACCTCCCATCGCTTCGTCGCCGCCGAGGCGGTCAAGCTTCTGGGGCTCGATCCCGACCATCACGGCCTGATCATCGCCCACCTCGGCAATGGCGCCTCGGCCACCGCCGTGCTCAACGGCCGCAGCGTCGATACGACGATGGGCATGACCCCGCTCGAGGGGCTGGTGATGGGCACGCGCTCGGGTGATGTCGATTTCGGCGTTCTCGCCCATATCGCCCGCCACGAGGGCCTCGATATCGACGGCCTTGAAGCCCTGCTCAACAAGACCAGCGGCCTGCTCGGCCTGTCGGGCTTGTCGGGCGACTGCCGCGCTCTGCAGGAGGCGGCGAGCCAGGGCCATGCCGGCGCGACCGAGGCCCTGGGCGTCTTCGTCCACCGTCTTGTCCGCCATATCGGCGCCCTGGCCATGTCCTTGCCCCGCCTTGACGCCCTGATCTTCACCGGCGGCATCGGCGAAAACTCGGCGCTTATTCGCGGCCGAACCCTCGATCATCTCGGCCTGCTCGGCTTCGAGCTTGATAGCGCCGCCAATGACACCATGCCGCGCGGCGAAAGCGGGGTGATCAGCCGGGGCGCCGGCCCCAAGGCCGCCGTTCTGCCGACCAACGAGGAATGGATGATCGCCCACGACACCGCCGCCATCGCCGGCCTGCTCTCGAACTCCGCCCAAAACGAAAGGCTTGCCAGTTGATGACCCCCCATGCCGATCGGCGAACCCTGTTCATCGCCGCCACCACCGCCCTGCCCGGCCTTTCGGCGGTCAGCCAGGGGCTGGTCCGCGCCTTCGAGCGCCAGGGTCTGCGCGTCGCCTTCGCCAAGCCGGTCGCCGACCACGCCGCCGTCGGCGGCGATGGCGCACCCTCGGCCGATTTGGCCGGGCCGATCCCGGCGCGGCGAGCCGAGGCGATGATCCGCGCCGGTCAGCGCGACGGTTTGCTTGAAGAGATCGTCGAGCGAGCCGAACGGGCGCGGGGCGACAGCGCGGTTCTGGTGGTGGAAGGGCCACTGCCCGATGCCGATCACCCGTTGTTGGCCGAGCTTGGCCGCGATCTCGGCCGCAGTCTCGCCGCCGAGGTGATCGCCGTCGTCTCGGGCGACCGTCCGAGCCCGACCGACGTTCTCGAAACCGTGGCCGACACCCTTTACCACCAGGGCGCCGCCGCCCTGAGCGGCGTCGTCATCACCTCGATCCGCGAGGGCCAGCAGGGGGACGCGTTGAAAGCAGCCCTGGCCGGCCTGAACCTGCCTTGCCCGTTGGTCGCGCTGTTTCCCGGCGAAAGCGAGCGGTCCCTGCTCGGCCTGATCGGAGGCGCCGCGCCCGGTCGGGCCCGTGGCTTGGGCGAAGACGACGCAAGCGTCGTCTGGTTGATCGAGCATATCGCCGACCATGTGGCGCGCGGTCATCTGACCGACCCGTCGCCCACCCACCGCGCGGCGATGCCGCCGCCGCTGTTTCGCCACCGGCTGGTCGGCGCGGCGCGCGCCGCCGACCGACGCATCGTCTTGCCCGAGGGCGACGAGCCGCGCACCCTGCGCGCCGCGGCGATCTGCGCCAAAAAGGGCATCGCCCGCTGCCTGCTGCTCGGCGACCCGTCGCGCATCCGCGCCCTTGCCCAGGCCAATGCCATCTGTTTGCCCGATACCATCGAGATCCTCGATCCCGAGCTGGTGCGCGGGCGCTATGTCGAGGCTTTGGTCGAGATGCGCCGGGCCAAGGGATTGACCGCCGTTCAGGCCACAGCCCAGCTTGAGGACACGGTCGTGCTGGGCACGGTGATGCTGGCCTTGGGCGAGGTCGACGGTCTGGTCTCGGGCGCCGTTCACACCACCGCTAGCACGGTGCGGCCGGCCCTGCAGCTGATCAAGACGGCGCCCGGCGCCAGCATCGTTTCAAGCGTGTTCTTCATGCTGATGCCCGATCAGGTGCTGGTCTATGGCGATTGCGCGATCAATCCCAATCCGACGGCCGAGCAACTGGCCGATATCGCTATTCAATCGGCCGATAGCGCCCTGGCCTTCGGCATCGAGCCGAGGGTGGCGATGATTTCCTATTCCACCGGCAGTTCGGGGGTGGGCGACGACGTGGAGAAGGTCCGCGCCGCCACCGCCCTGGCCAAGCTCAAGCGCCCCGGCTTGATGATCGACGGGCCGATGCAATACGACGCCGCCAGCGTGGAAAGCGTCGGCCGCCAGAAGGCCCCCGACAGCCCGGTCGCCGGTCGGGCCAATGTCTTCGTCTTCCCCGACCTCAACACCGGCAACACCACCTATAAGGCGGTGCAGCGCTCGGCCAATGTGGTCAGCGTCGGCCCGATGCTTCAGGGCCTGCGCAAGCCGGTCAATGATCTGTCGCGCGGCGCCCTGGTCGACGACATCGTCTATACCATCGCCCTGACCGCCATCCAGGCCGACCAGGGGGAACCCCGGACGCCGCACACCCTGGCCACCGCCGTCTAGCTTACCTCCTCCCGCCCTCCCTCCCCGCCATCCCCTCTCGTGGGGTGGCGGTTTTTTTCAACCCTCCCGTCACCGACGATAAGACCGAGTCGCGTAATCGGATAAATTCCCCCGGGTTTTCATCCCCGAAAAGGCTCGGAAGCGGCCAGAGCGGCACCAGCGCCGCGGCTTTTTTCGGCGCGCCCCGACAGGGGCGAAAGATCGCGCCGTGTCACCGCGAAACGCCGACAGGGTTCATGCCGATTGCCGGCAATCGACATAAATTAATTCCCCGACAAGACCTTAAGCGAAACCACACCGCGCCCCGGCTCTCTCCGCTACCGCCGGGGACGCAGCGGGACCGCCCTTTCTTCCACCCCGCCCGATCGGGCAAAAGGTGCCGTGTTGAGAGCGGCGCGATACAACCCAAAGAATGCATTTGACAGACTGCATTTTATATTTTTTCTTAGGTGGCAAGGGATCTATCAATCGATTTCGGTGGGGAACAGTTCATGCTGATAATTCCACCCCATGACCGCATAGACGATATCACCATCTATAAGGACAGCGACGATCCTTGGATGTTCTATGCTATCGCCAATATCCCGCGTTTACGGCTGGGGCCCGATGGCAAGCCGGTTTTCACTTTTCTGAAATATGCCGAAGTCGATCCCGGCCCCGATGGCAAGGGCGTCTCCGGCGGGTATGTGCAGTTCGACACCGCGTTCGGCCTGACATCCGATCAGGCGGCTCGGGTTCGCGGCGTTCTGCAAGAGCGCGCCGACAAGGCCGCCCGCGACCAGGGCCTGCCCAATCAACCGGTGCGTCTTGGCGATCCGACCTGGACCGAGGGTTCGATCGCGCTGGTCACCTTTCAGGAAGGCACCGGCATCGTCGATAAGGTGATGGGCGGCGGCACGCCGTCGCTGCTCGGCGACAACATCGCCGTCAGCGCCCTTCAACTTAGCGAAGCCGGCGCCCAATTGTTCTGGGCGGCCTGCCAGATGCCAACGATGCCGATCGGCATCGTCATGAAGATGAAATTCCTCGCCCGCATCCCCTCGATCGAGATGCATGTCTGGCTGCAGAGCGAAAACTTCGCCAGCTACTATGAGAAGATCGATCGCGACGAGCCGTTCTGGGGCGACGACACCGTCACCCAAACCCGCCGCGAAGACTTTCGCCGCACCAATTCGGGCGATGTCAATGTGGTGCGCTGGCCCGATTTCAGCGCCGATCCGAGCTCGGAAAAGAAATTCAAGGACGAGATCGTTGAATGGGGCTGGTCGCTGCTGCAAGACCATTTCAAGGCGGCCCTGGCCGATGTCATCCCCCCCTTCACCGAACGCGGCGAGATCGACGGCATCGAGCATGTCGAGCGCTCCCTGATCGTCAGCAAGGTCTCCGACCTTGATGTGTACTTCAAGCAAGACAGCATCATCCCCTGGTCGATCAATCCCCAGGCGACCTTGCAAAGCGCCTTGGCCGCCGGCGGCGGGCGCTTCCCCAAGGAGGATTTCTTCAAGGAGATCCCGCTCAACGACGCCTTCTTCAAGCGGCTGTCGGTCAAGGTCGATTGTAACGCCAGTTGGTCGGAAGGGATTATTCATTCGGTCGTCGTCACGCTGCGATACGCCGACAAGATCGAAAGCTTCACTTTCCAGAAGGACGAGGACACCTTCTTCTTTCGCCGGCTGATCGACCCGGCCCTGGGGCGGACATACCGCTATGACGCGGTCATCCACTTCAAGGCCAGCACCCGCACCCTCACCATTCCCGAGACCGAAACCGACAAAGCCGCCCTGGTCATCCCGGTCTCGCGTCTGGCCGGCCTCGCCGTGACCGTTCTGGCCGGCGATATCGATTGGGAAAAAACCGTGCAGCAGGTGCAGGTCGCCCTGTCCTATGAGGACGCGGCCAACGGCGTGGCCGAGCGGACGACGACGCTGCTGCTGGCCGCCGACAGCAAATCCCAGGTCTGGAAAGAACAGATCCTGGCGGCGGTGACCAAGCCCTATCGCTATACGCCGACCTATGTTCTGAAATCGGGCCGCACCCTTGCCCGGCCCACCGCGCAATCGACCAACGACACCTTGATCATCAATGATGTCTTTGGCGAGCGCATCAATCTCACCTTCGTTCCGGCGGGCAGCTTCACCCGCATGGCCGGCATCTTCGTCGAGGTCGATTATCAGGACGCCGCCAACGACCACCGCGTCAAACAAACGGTTCAGTTGCTCAGCGAAAAGGACAGCCCCGTCGTCTCCATTCCGCGCTGGGACAACGGTCCGACCAAATTCCGCTACCGCTTCCGGGTCTCCTATAAGGATGGCCGCCTTCAGGAGGTCGACTGGAAAGACGGCGACGGCTCGTCGAGCTTGGCCGTTGGCGAATTGTTCGAGGAAACCGTCGAGATCACGATCAAGGCCGATCTGCTTGACTGGAGCCTGCTGCGCTTCGTGTTGTGCAAGCTTGATTATAGCGACGACGCGGCCAATTACCGCGTCCGCGACGACTTCGTTTTCACCCCCACCCAATCGGCCGACAAACTCTGGTCTTTGAATCTGAAGGACAGAAAAAAACGCGCCTATTCCTTTCAGGCGGACTACGCCCTGAAAGGACAGAACACAAAAAAGATAGATGGTCCGCGCACGACAGAAGACGAGATGATCATTCTTGAAATTCCGGTGTAAGCGCCATGATCTATTTCGAGAACTATCTTTTCGAAGAAGGGCTGATGATCGTCGGCGATCACCAGGATAAAACCCTGTTCTATTTCTTTCCGGTGGCGCCCCGTCTCGCCCTGCATCCCGATGGCCTGCCGGCCTTCCTGTTCCTGAAATACGCCGATGATCCCCAGTCCCTGCCGCCCGGCGTCGAAGGCGGCGGCGGCTTCCTGGCCTTTGATTGCGATCTGCGGGTCGATGCCGATCGTTTGAGCGACGCCGCCAAAGCGGTGAAGAAAAAGCGCGATCTTGATCAGACGCCGCGCTTGGTGCCCATCGATTACCGCCGCGGCGGCGTGCGGCTGATGATCCTTGACCTCGATACCAGCCCGCCGCCGCCGCCAGCCCCCGCCGATGGCAGCCTGCCGGTGAAATCCTCGATCGTCGCCCCGCCCGGCCAGCGCTTCGTCGAACGCGCCAGCTTCTCGGCGACGCCCTCGCTGTTTGGCGACAACCGCGCCACCTTCAATGTCGAACTGTCCAAGCGCGGCGCCACCCTGGTCGAGGAAACCCTCGACATGGCCTCCTCGCTGGTCGGCATCGTCTATGACCTGACCTTCGTCGGCCTGAAGCCCGGCTTCAACGTGACGCTGAAGGTCGATTGGAAACGGGTTCAGCACGATATCGACGAACGTTTCCAGGCCAGCTTCCTGTTCGCCTCGGTCGATATCGAAAGCTTCGTCAGCGAATTGATCGACAACCGGGTGATCGAATTCGAAGTCGTGCGCTTCGCCGCCGGATCGGATGACGCGGCGCTGAACGATCGCACCGACGAGGCGGCGCAATTCGTCAAGGAGATGATCACCGACACCTTCTTCGAGCCCTCGCTCAACCCAAGCGGGGCGATCTCGGACCGCTGGTGGGAACAGGTCGGCAGCTTCGCCAAATCGATGAGGCCGACCTTCGCCGGCTATACCAAACGCGACATGACGCGCATCGACACCAAATCCCTGGATGTGTCGTTCCGCGAAATTACCGCCGTCGAGCGCCGCATCCTGCCCCAGGGCCATCTGCAGGGGTTGGCCGGGGTTCTGGCCGGTCATCCGAGGGATCTGTTCATCCGCAGCGTCCGCCTGGATGACGATTTCTTCAAGACCGTGGCGGTCGAGGTGACGGTCGGCGGCAGTTTCGAGGCGCTGGGGTTCACCGGCGCCACCATCGCCTTTGACTATGCGGGCGATGCCAAGGCCCTGACCTTCGACAAGCCCAACGCACCGCAAAGCGTCAAATGGTTCTTCGATCCGCCCTCGGGGCGCAGCTATCGCTACCGCGTTGAGTTCTTCCCCGGCCCCGATATGCCCGACGGCCTGGAGAGCGGCTTCACAAGCGACTGGTTGGTCAGCAACGAAACCCGCATCACCCTTGACCCCATCCGCTTCTTCCAGCCCGCCACCGTCGGCTTCCGCCTGCTCGATGACGAGGTGCTTACGCGCTTTCCCACCATCGAGATCGAGGCCAGTCACGAAAACCCGGCCGGCGGCCCGGCGCGGCGCAAAACCCTGATGCTGCGCCCCGATCAAAAGACCCCCTCCTGGCGCTTCCTGCCCTTCACCCCGGGGGAGGCCGAGGTCACCACGCGGCTGCGTTTCCTGCGCGCCAACGGCACCGGCCTGGAGATCGGCCCGCTGGTCAGCCGCTCCGATACCGTGCTGATCGCCGATCCCCAACCGCTGCGTCTGGAAGTCGAAATCATCCCCTCGGTCGATTGGACAAGCTTGCGTCAGATCATCGTCGATTTGCGCTATGAGGACGCCGAGAACGGCCTGCGCCATGCGGGCAAGGCGACCTTCACCGAGAAAACCGACGTCAGCAGCGCCTGGGTCATCCCGATCGCCGATGCCGACAAGCGCCATTACTCCTACCGCGTCACCTTCCTGGCCAAGACCGGCGCCGTCCGCCAATGGCCCTTCGTCTCGACCGACGATGAACGCGTCTTCGTCACCGAGGATTTCCTGCGCGAGACCATCGTTGCCGTCTCCTCGCGTGGCAAATCCTTTGACGAGGCCGGGATCGCCCGCATCGAGGTTCAGTTCCAATACGATCCCGGCGCCGGCCAACCCGTCGTCACCCAGGACAACACCCTGTCAAGCCGCGACGCCACCGGCGAATTCCGCTTCACCCAGACCGATCCCGCCCGCCCGCGCTATCGCTATGGCGTGACCTTCGTCGGCACCGATGGCTCGCGCCGCTTCGAGCCAGACCGCGAGTCCGATAGCACCAAACTGGTTTTTTCGATCGTTTGATCCCCCTGTTCGCCGTGGGAGACACGCCATGCTGCTGTTGAAGCCGCTTTTCACGGTCAACAAGGTCACGGTCTTCCCCGACCATGCCGATAAGGACACGTTCTATTATCTGCCCGAAAACGTCGCCATCGCCAAGGACGGGGCGGGCAAGCCGCGGTTCCTGTTCTTGAAATACATGCGCGATCTGACCGACAACGTGGCGTTCAAATCCGATCAGCAATTGGGCGGCGGCTTCGTCACCGTAACCGTCGATTGCGCCCTTGATGACCAGACGCGCCGCGACATTATCTCGCGGGCAAGGCGCACGGGCAGTCTCAATCCCCAACTGGTCACCGCCCCCTTCCACGAGGGCACGGTACGCATCGTATCGCTTGATTCCGCCGCCGAGGCCGATCCGGCGAAGGCCCGCTTCGTCGAACGCGCCGAGGGCTCGACGGTGCCCTCGCTGTTTGGCGATCTGACGGCGACCTTTTCGCTGATGCTGTCGCAGGAAGGCGCGACCTTGATGGAAAAGGCCTTCGACGGCGGCGGCGGGCCGATCTGCGTGTTCTACGACATGAAATTCATGGCTCTGCGCCCGGCCTTCGAGGTGCGGGTCAAGGCCAATATGAAGCGCGTCTATGAAAGCTTCGAAGCCGGCTTATCGGCCCAATACATGGTCTTCCGCGTCGATATCGAAGCCCAGCTCGCCAAGCTCGAACAAGACCAGATCCTGAAGATCGAGGTTCTGACCTTCGCCGAGGACGACAATACCCGCGCGGCCAAGGACGCGGCGATGGCCTTCCTCAAGGAACAGGTGATCAACCAGTTCTTCACGCCCGCGCTGCCGCTGCCGACCTCGGGCGGACGAAGCACCGATCCCTTGGCCGGGCTGGCCAGCGCCCTTGGCCTGGGCGGGCGAACCCTGGGCCAGGGGGCCGCCGCGACCCCAGCGGCTCCCGCCGCCCCGGCGGCCTCGGTCAGCCAGCCGGCGCAAGCGGCCAACACGCCGCCGGCCAATCCCCCCGGCCCGGCGACGGCGGGTACCACCCCCGCCGCCCTGGCCACCGGCGGCGCGGCCAATCCGGCCAGTGCGCCCGGCGCACCGATGGCGGCCCCCGCCGCCGGCGCGGCGGGCGGAGCGGCGGCGGGTGGCGGCGGCATGGCGGCCGGCGCCATGGTCGGCCTGCGCCTGCGCTATGTCCGCCAGGAGGAAATCAAGAATCTCGATCTGGTGTGGAAGGAATCCGGGCCGGTCGAACGCCAGCATACCCCCAATGGCACCTTCGGCGTTCTGCTCTCGGGCAAGGACCGCGCCGCCCATATGCGCAGCGTCGATCTTGATGATCCCTTCTTCAAGCGCATCCTGGTCGATGTGTCGGGCGGTGGCAATTGGGCCGAGGCGGCGTTGACGCTGTGCAAGGTTCACCTGGAATACGGCGATGACGGCCAGGGTCGCCCCCGCCATGTCGATGATCTGGAACTGCGGCCCAATGCCCAGGGAGTCATCGCTCCCCAGGTCTTCACCTGCTCGCTCGACCAACAGCGCTCGCTTGATGTGAAATACCGGCTCGACTTCTTTTTCGATGACACCCCGGCGATCCGCGCCAAGGCGGCCTTCCACCAAAGCCCGGTGATGACCCTGACCGGACCGGGCGGCACCATCGAGGTTCAGCCCAAGGCCCAGTTCGGCTTTATCGCCCTTGAAGCCGGTCTCGGCCTTGATTTCAAGGACTGGGGCGTCGCCCAGGTTCTGCTCAAGCTGGGCTATTCCGATCCGGCCAACGGCTTCACCTTCGAGGAAAGCTTCACGCTGAGCGAGGGCTCCCCCACCGCCCGGCTCAAGATCCGCACCATCGATCCGCTCAAGCTCGCCTGGTGGTATGAACCGACCTATGTGCTGCCCGGCGGGCGCTCGTTGAGCGGACCACGGATCACCACCACCGATCCGACGGTGACCATCGAGATGCCTTGGCGCCAGTTGCTCGACGTCACCCTCGATCCCTTCGACCTCAGCGGCCTCAAGCGCATCGCCCTCGAAATCGACTATATCGATCAGGACCATAACCATCAGTTCAAGAAGACCATCCGCGTCGATGATCCGGCGGCTTACATCGACCTCAAGGTGCCGATCCTTGATGAGAAACGCCAGACCTACCGCTACCGGGTCAACGCCGTGCAGGCGACCAACCAGCCGCTGCGCGGCCCCTGGGTCGATGCCGAGCCCGGCTTCAGCTTCATCCAGAAACCGGCCTGAAGGAGCCTCCGATGACCAAGCGCGCGGTTGTGGCCGGCATCAATGATTACCGCAATTGGAACTCCGTTGGTTTTGGCAATCTGTCGTGGTGCCTGACCGACGCCCAATCCTTCGCCGAGGATGTCCTGGTTCACGGGCGCGGCTTCCGCCCCGACGATATCACCGTGCTGCTCGATCGCGACGCGACGCGCACCAATATCCTCGAACACCTGCGCCGCCTGCTGGCGCGCGCCGATCTTGGCGATGTCATCTGCCTTTACTTCTCCGGCCATGGCGACCGCGCCCAGGTGCCGGGCACTCCGTCGGAATGGCACGAGACCATTGTGCCCTATGACGGCGCGGCGATGATTTCAGATCACGAGATCAACGCCCTGATCGCCGGGCTGGAGTTCAACCGTCTCAATCTGACCCTGGTGCTTGATAGCTGCCATTCCGGCGGGGTTTACGATCCGGCGCCCCCCCAGGGCAGCAAGGTGGCCCAATGGGGCGAAGACAAGCTGGGCGCCCTGGTCTCGACCTGCAAAACCATCCTTCCCACCATCTGCGCTCAGACGGTCGATCCCTTCGTCAACAATATCCAGGCCATCCTGCGCGCCGTCGACAGCGCCACCATGACGGTGGACGGCGCCAAGGACACCGCCGAAACCGCCAAGGCGACGCTGTTCTCGGCGTGCGATTTCGATGAGACGGCCAAGGAGAATCCAACCCTGCGCCATGGCTTCATGACCAAGGCCCTGCTCGATACGGTCACTCAAAGCGCCTTCAAAATGCCCAACCGGCTGCTGGCCAGCGACCTGCGCGGCAAGGTCGCGGCCTTCGTCAGCCAGTTCGGCACCTCGCAACAAACGCCCTGCCTGCGCGGCCGTCCGGTGCGCCAGGACGAGGACTTTTTGACCGAATGGACCTTCAGCATCTAACAAGCACGCGCTCTTAGGGGAAACAGGCCATGGCGAAATACGCTCTTTGCGTTGGCGTCAGCGACTATTCCAATTGGCGCCATGGCGCCGATGGCCCCAGCGATCTGGCCTTCGGCGTAACCAGCGCCGAGCAGTTCCGCGACCTGCTGATCCATGCCTTCGCCTTCCCGGAGGCCAATATCCGCATGATGCGCAATGGTTGGGCGTCCAAGGGCAACATCTTGCAGGGCTTCAAGGAACTGGTCGATGCCGCTCAGCCCGGCGATGTCGTGTGCATCTTCTTTTCCGGCCACGGCGGGCTGATCCCCGGGGTGGCGGCCGGCGGCCAGCCCGAACCCGATCTTTTCTATGAAACCATCGTTCCCCACTCCGGGGCGATGATCACCGATTACGAATTCAACGCCCTGTCGAACCGCCTGTCGCCCAGTCAGGTCAATCTGACGATCGTCCTTGATAGCTGCCACTCGGCGGGGATGAGCGCCATCGAAGGCGCCCCGCGCCCGCGCGGATTTCTTGGCGCCGCCCCCGCCGGCTTTTCCTTTTGCCGCGCCCTCAAGCGGGCCGGGCTCTGCGTGGCCGGGCGCGACGCCATGGCCTGCGTGCCCGGCGATCTGGCCAAGCTGACCATCGCCCCGGCCGACCAGTTCGTCGAACAGGCCCGCGCCACCTTGATTTCGGCCTGTCGCACCGACCAATCAAGCTGGGACGCGCCAAGCTTGAACGGCTCGGTCTTCATGACGGCGATGGTCGATATCGTCCGCCAAAGCGGGCTAGCGATCTCGAACACCGCCTTTGTCGCCGAGCTCGCCGCCCGCGCCCAAACGCTGATGGCCAGCGCCATCAATGCCATTCCGCGTTACGCCACCGAGAAGTCCGAGCCGCAGCTTTACGGCCAGCGCAATCGCATGGCCGAAACGGTGCTGGCCGGCTTCACCGACAGCCGGTGAGGACCGATGTTGACCCTTGGCTGCCCCCTGCGCTTCCCCACCCTGCCCGGGCTTGTCGTTTATCAGGACGACGAAGACCCCAAGCGCTTCCATGTGCTGGCCACCACGATCGGGCTGGCCAAGCGCGCCGATGGCGGTCCGGCCTTTTCGGTGGTCTCGGCCAGCAGGAACGGCCCGGCCTTTATCAGCCTGACCGCCGAACTGGGCGCCACCCCGGCGCAAGAGGCTGCAGTGCGCGCCCTTTTGGCCGATGGCGAAGTCGCCGCCCTTCGTCTGCGGCCGACCGACCCGACGGGGTCATGGTCGGAAATCGCCGTGCCGGCCCAGCCGGTGAGCGACGCCGTGCTGGTCCCTCCGCTGTTCTCGGCCGGCGAGGCGCGGCTGGTGCTGGGCGACGGGGCGGAGCTTTTGGCCGATATCGTCCAGGCACCGTCGTTGTTTGGCGCCAATACCGCGAGTTTCTCGCTGATTTTGGAAAAGGGCACGGCGCAGCTGGCCGATCTTGTCGAGGGCGACGGGCCGATCGGCACCATACGCTATGACATCAGCTTTCCGGCCCGCGTTCCCGCCCTGACGCTTGCCGTGAAGGCCCATGGCGAAGGCCCGCAGGAGGGCGAAACCGTTGAGGCCGCCGTGCTGCGCGGCGCCCTGGAGGTGACCGCCTTCGATGCCGAGGGCGAGCGGCCGGCGCTGGTCACCACCGCCGCCGTTCTTGATGTCGCGGCCGAGCTGTGGCGGCGCAGACCGCCGGGAACGCGCAGCCTGCGCGTGGACCCAGGCGCGATCATCCCCTGCCATCTGACCGTCATCGCCCCCTTGCGCGCCCTGGTTCCCGCCGCCCTGTGGGAGGGATTGGGATGAGCCCGGGCGATTTCTTCCAGGCCCTGCGCGCCCTGGGCGAGGCCCATGCCGGCCTTTTCGGCGGTGTGACCCCAACCGGCCCGGCGCTTTCGGCCCTGCTGGCCTGCCATGAGCGGCTTCCCGAGGGTGGGCTTTGGCGATCGTTCTCGGATCTGACGGCCGATGGCGCGCCGCTGGAGCTGACCGAGCATTTCGGAGCGCAGGCAAGCTTTGGCCTGACCCTCGACCCCCGGCCCTATAAGGGAGCCGAGGCCGGGCGCTTCGCCTAGGCCTGCGCCTTCGCCAGCCTGTTGTGGCCGGATCTGCCCGCTATCTTGGCCACCCTTGGCCCGTGGCTCCACCAGCGCCTATGGATCGGCTTCTTGGGGCGTCGGACCGAGTTCTATCTGCCGCTGGCCCGCACCCCGGGTGCGAGCGCCGTGCTGGCCGGTCTGGCGATCCGCCCCGATACCGCCGCCCGCCGGGCCCTGGCCCGCCATGGCGCCGAGGGACGGCTGATGATGATCGCCCTGACTGTCGATCGGGATCGTTTCAGCGGCGTCACCCTTTACCTGCGCCAGCCCCGGCCGCTGCTTGGCCCCGCCTTGGCCTTTTATCCGGCCCTGGCCCTGGCGCGCGACCATTGGAGCGATGCCGATACGGGCAGCGCCGTCAGCCTTGATCTCACCGGCTGCTTGATCGGCGAGGCGCTCTATCACTACACCGCCCCTTATTGGTCTTGCGATCAGGCGTTGATCGCCCGCTTGGGCGAGGTTCTGGCCCGGCGTGACCTGCCGATCGGCACGGCGAAACAACAGGCGGAGCTGATCGGCATCGCCACCCGGGCCTTGACCCGGCGGATGATCGGACTGTCGGCCGCCGCCGGGGGCGGCGATGTCCGCCTCAAGCTTTACCAAAGCGCGGCGCCCCATGTGCGCCAGTACCGGGAGAGCGCGTTATCGCGGCGCAGCGCCTGATCCGCCCGGGAACGGCGCAAGGGGACCCACCCCGTTGCGCGCCCCTTTATAGTCCTGGAGACGTCCCATGCTGAATTTCTATAATCATTTCATCGTGCCCGACGTTCCCGACGTGACGATCTTCCACGACGATCAGGACCCGACCCTGTTCTATATGCTCTCGGCCCGGCCCACGGTCGTCCGCGCCGAGGACGACACCCCGCTGTTCAACATGATCGCCTTCGCCCGCGACTTCAAAGCCCTGGCGACCGCCAGCCAGGAGCTTCCCCAGGGCGATCTGGAAGGCGGCCTGCTCGATATGACCGTCTCGCTTGAAGTCAGCGCCGCCGACCAGCAAAAGATCCGCGCCTTCATCCAGGGTCAGAAGGCCCCCTTCCTGCGCTTCCGACCGATGCTGATGGCCAAGGGCCTGATCAGCGTGGCGCCGCTGACCGTCACCAAGCCGATCAAGCTGACCTATCCGACCTGGGTGGATGGCAAGGTCGATTTCAACATCATTCCCGGCGATATGCCCAGTTTCGTTAAGGCGCGCGGCGGATCGGACAAGCCGTCGCTGGTGCAGACCAACATAGCCTCCTATCAGGCCTTGCTGGGTCAGGAAGGGGTGCGCCTGCTGCGCTTCGCCCTGCAAAAGGGCGTCTGTCCGGGCACCTTGGCCTATGACGTGTCCTTCGTCGCCCGTATCCCCAAAATGTCGATCTCGATCAAGGGCAACGCCAAGGATGTTTATGAGGAGATCAAGACCCACACCACCGTGCGCGAGACCTATAGCGGCGGCGGCAAGACCTCGGTCTATCAGTTCCCGGCGGTCAATTCGTTAAGCGAAATGCGCTCGATGTTCGCCAGCCTCGATATCAAGATGTCGTTTGACGACTTCCGGCCCGACACCGCCGGCAGCTTGGAATCCGAGGCGACCAAGAAGATCGAGGAGGTCGCCCTGGATATCGCGCTCGATTATCTGAAGCAGCGCTTCTGTTCCCCGGGGTTCTCGCCCGGGCTCAAGGCCGAAAAGCTTGGCGTCGATCCGCTGTTCCACGATCCCAACAAGCCGGCCAACGCCCCGCCGATGCCCGCCAACCAGTTGTGGCTCAAGGACTTCAAGCAGGAGATGGAGGGCGAGCTTGATTTCAACATCACCGCCCAGACGACGACGACGATCAGGAAGTTCCCCAATGCCGGCCTTGATGCCGCCATCCCGCGCGCCGAGATCGAAAAGCGCATCGTCGAAGCCGATCTGTCCAAGCCGATCTTTTCGTTTCTGGATGTGCCGATCCGCGTCAACGCCGATTTCGAAGCCGATCCGATCGCCCAGATCAAGGTGTTCTGCGCCTATGACCAGACCGACGAGATCACCCATGTCCGCAAGACCGAACGCCAGACCTTCGATTTCGACACCGGCACCGAGAAGAAATTCTTCCGGGCGGTGATGGCCAAACGCGCCGATGGCTCGCCCAAGGACAGTTTTTCCTATTCAGCCCAGATCGTTTATAAATCCAGCATCCCCGCCCAGGATGTCACGCCGGTCGAAACCACCGACCGCAGCCTGACCATCACCTATGAAAAGCTTTCTTGCGTCAATGTCCGCGCGCTGTGGGGGGCGATCCCGGCCGATGTAGTGCAAAGCGTCACCATCGCCTTCACCTACCCGGCCTTCCCGTCGCCGACCTCGACCAAGGAAATCATCTTGTCGCCGACGCACACCGAGGATGGCTGGTTCACCTATACGGGGGGCAACAAGTCGCTGGATTATACCTATGAAACCAGCTTTTTGCTGACCAGCGGCAAGGTGATCAAGATGCCGCCGCAGACCAGCCAGCGCGACCGGCTGATCATCAACGCCCCCTTCATCGACAGCCTGGAGGTCGATTTCGTCGCCCAGGGCGATTTCAGCGGCGCCGGCACCCCCGATGGGCGGCGCCTGACCTCGGTTCTGGTCGAAGTGACCTATGAGGACGCGGCCAATCACATCGCCACATCGACCCGGGGCACCCTCAGCCAATCGGGCGAGCGTTGGACCTTCCGCCAGCGGCTGATCGATGGCGGCGCGCGAGCTTACAGCTACCGCGCCGATCTTCTTTATAGCGACGGCACCCGCGTCGAAGGCAAATCCATTCCCGGCGATGGCCGCTCGCTGGTCTTCGTCGGCGAAACCACCACCGATATCCTCGATGTCACCGTCGTTGCCAGCCTGATCGATTTCGCGGTCTATCGCATGGTAACGGTGATCCTCAGCTACGCCGATCCGGCCAATTCGGTGACCTCGCGCCAGATCATGAACTTCACCGCCGCCAATCTCGGCGAAACCCGGGTTTGGCGCATCGGCCTCAAGGACCCGGCCAAGACGCGATACTCCTATCAGATCATCGCCGCCGGCATCGATCCGGCCAAGAACAAGGCTTTGCCCTTGGCGACAAGCGACAATCCGGTGCTGATCATCGAGCTATAGGCCCGCCTTTCCTGTTGTGCCCCCCGGCAAGGATCCCGACCATGGCCGACACCGTCGCGACCGTCCTCCAAGCCAGAACACCACTCAAAGTGCGGTCGAGCCGCACCATGTCCCTGGCCAAGGCCCTGCTACCCAAGGATCTTTTCCTGCGCGTGCCGGTCCATCAGGCGGTCGGACCGGTGTTTGACACGCCGATCGATCCGGCGGCGGCGGTTCACGTCGGCATCGACGGCAAATCCTATTTCATCCCCGCCGTCCGCGTGGCCAAGCGCACAAGAACCAGCCCGGTTCCCGATGTGGTCTTCGACAAGCGGCCCGAGGGCACCTTTCTGGTGGTGGGGATCGAGCTTGTGCGGGGATCGGCGCCGCTCGAGGCCGAACCCTTCGTCATCGATCAGCTTGCCCTGGCGATCGCCGGGGCCGAGACCGTGCCGCTGGCCTTCGAGATCGACGACCGCCCGGCGGCAGGCGAAGCCATCCGCTCCCTGCAGTGCGCTGCCCAGGTCCCCGAAGCCCAGGTCGGGGTGCTGGTCGGCCTGATGCAAGGGAAGCCCGACCTGTGGTTCCGCCTGAGCGGGCGGATCCTGACCCAATTGCGCATCGTTGAGCCGACACAGCCCTCCGGTCCCACCCCCCACCCGATCCCGCCCCTTCCTCGGCCGCCCCTTCCCCGCCCCCCCAATCCCCGACCCATCCCCCATCGCCCCCCCGTGATCCGGCCCCACCGCCCTCTGATGACCGAGCTCGCCACCCCCCTGGACTCCGCCGTCGCCCGGCGATCGCCCATCACGGTGACCAGGATGGCCGATGTCGCCGACCTGCACCGTGATCTCATCGTTCCAAAATGGCAGGAATACTGGCTCGCCTCGGTCATCCCGATCGCCAATACCACCACTCGGTTCGAGCAGCGCGAGGTCGTGCGCGCCTTCTCCACCCCCCAATCCTGCCCCGCCGTTTTCCCGACCGGCATCGCCGCCAACCGTCCGATTTATATCGAGGTGGCCAGCGGCTTCGACGGCGCCTTCGGCGTCGGCTGGCGCAGCGACGGCGAGATCGGCGACCTGCGCGAGGCGCCGCGCGGCGGCCAATATTACGTGCTCCCCGATGCCTATGGTCTGGCCTTCGATCGGGCGAGCGGCCTGCCGGCGGTCAGCGCCCTGTTGATCGCCACCGCCCCCGCCGGCGGACAGGGGGCAAGCGAACACAAGGTGCGGGTGCGCTTTGGTCTGGTCGCCTCCTTCGATCCGTTGCGCATCGAGCGGCTGCGCCAGCGCATGCGCGAGCGCGAAGGGGTGCCCTTCGCCGAGGTCGCCATCGGCGGCTATGACAGCGCGACCTTCGATCTGTTTCCGGTTCTGCAAATGTTGGGCGTCGACGAAGCCGCCGTGCCGGCCCCCGATCGGGCAAGGCCGGTCGATGCCAAAAACGGCTTCGATCTGACGATGGATCTGACGATCGAGCAATACAGCCTGCTGGTCCAGGCGCTTAAAACCGGCAGTCATCAGGCGGGCGTGGTGCGCTTCACCCTGACCGGCGAAAACGATACGCCCCTAACCCGCGATATCGGCGTGCGCCTGTCGCTGACCCAACCGGCCGAACTGCCCCTTGATCTGGTATTCGAGGAGGGCGCCCCCGAGGATCCGCCCAATGAGATCACCATCAACAATGACGCCGACTGCGAGGTGAGCGTGGCCAAGGTCCTGCCCACCCTGATCGCGGCGATGGATCAGCGCCCGGTGGCGGCTTATGACGCCAGCGCCAGCCCGCTGCCGATCACCATCCCGGCCAAAGGCAGCGTTCTGGTGACCTTGACGCCAACAGCCAATGATCCGCCGCCGGTCTGGAACAGTTTGGCCGCCGCTCTGGCCGGCGTCAGCGCCCGCTTCGAGGCCGAGGCGGTTCTCGGGCGCATCCACCAGCTTGCCGGAACCACCAGTCTGCTCTCGCGCGTCGTGGTGTCCTCCTGGGTCTTCGCCTCGGAAAGCCGCATCCCCGCCGCCCTGCGCGACGTGCTGTTTGGCATGGATGTCCAGCTTCGCCGCGGCGCCGACGAGGAGCCCGCCACCTTGACCCTGATGGTGGACGACGCCCGCAAGACCTTTGATTTCGCCTTCGGTCTTGCCGATATCCTGGCCGGCCAGACCCCCGATTTCCCCACCTTCGAATACCGCCAACGCAATCGCCGAACCACCGGCGAGGGCCCTTGGACGGCCTGGACGCGCTTTCGCGGCAATACCCTGGTCGTCAACCCCGAGCTTCCCGCCAGCCCGGCGCCAGAGGGCTGAGCGGCGACCCTCAAAATAATAGAAATTCCAATTATACAGATGTAAGCTCAGCGAGCCCGGTTATGGGCAAGTCTGACACCCCCCTTGCGCCGGCGACGAGCGGCCCCGGCCCGCTCCCCGGTGCCCGGTGCCCGCTGGCGAAGGTCTGTATTCCATGGGACTGAAAGCAACCTGCCTCGCCGCCCTTGATGATCTGCGCGCGGTTTTCGCCACCCTGGACGAAACGGCGACGGATCGGGCGGTCGAGGAATTCGTCAAGGCGCGACAGATCGCGCTTTATGGCGTCGGCCGCGAAGGCCTGCAGATCAAAGGTCTGGCCATGCGCCTCCATCACCTGGGCCTGCGGGTCGCCATGGTCGGCGATATGACCACCCCGCCGCTCGCCGCCGGGGATCTGCTGGTGGTCTCGGCCGGGCCCGGAGCGTTCTCAACGGTATCCGCCCTGATGGGGGTGGCCAAGGCCGCCGGGGCGCGGAGCTTGCTGGTCACCGCCCAGCCGGCGGGGGACTGCGCCCGCTTGGCCGATGTCGTCTTGCCGATCCCGGCCCAGACCATGGCCGATGACCAACACCCTTCGGCCAGCATCCTGCCCATGGGATCGGTGTTCGAAGGCGCCGAGTTCATCTTGTTCGAGGCGCTGGTCCTGGCCCTGCGCGACCGTCTGGCGGTCAGCCCGGAGGCCATGCGGGCGCGCCACACCAACCTGGAGTAGACCGCACGGGGCCAAGCCGGGTAGAACCGGCGTCCTCTGGCGATGCAACAACATGGAATACCCTGATGGCAGCCGATGACGCGGACGGTCTTTCCTCCGACAGTGATACCCAGCACCTCAATACCCGGGTCGCCTGGTACTATTACATCGGCAGCATGACCCAGCAGGAGATCGCCGACCGCCTGGGGCTGACCCGCCTGCGGGTCAACAAGATCATCGGACAGGCCCGGGCCGACGGCTCGGTGCAGATCGAGATCAATATGCCGCTGGCCTCCTGCGTCGCCCTCGAGGAATCGCTCAAAAGCCGCTATGGACTGGTCGATGTCGTCGTCGTCCCCTCGGTCAAAGACGAGGAGGTGCAAAAACGCGTGATCGGCGAAGCCGCCGGCCTGATGTTGGGCGGCCTGCTGCGCGATGGCCAGATCATCGGCGTCGGCTGGGGCGGCACCCTGGTCGCCTCGGTCAAACGCCTCACCCAGCGCCGCCACCCGCGCTCGCGCGTCGTTTCGCTGATGGGCGGGCTGACCCGGGGATCGGCGGCCAATACCTTCGAGGTCGCCACCGACCTCGCCCGCGTTCTCGGGGCGGAATGCCATTACATCCCCTCGCCGCTTTATTATCCAAACGACGAAAGCTTCGCCAGCCTGCTTGGCCACCGCCCCTTGGCCGAGGTAATGGCCGAGGCGCGGCGCGCCGATGTCGCCCTTGTCGCCTGCGGCGACCTGTCGGGGCGCTCGCAGTTGTTCTCGGCCGTCTCCCTCGAATCCCGCCAGATCGCCGACCTCAAGGCCCTGGGCACCGTCGGCGAAGTGCTGGGCACCTTCCTCGATGCCGAGGGAGTCCCCGTCGATCATCCGCTGAATTCCCGGGTCATGGCCCTCCATCCGGCCGACCTCAAGGCGGTCAAGGCCACCATCCTGGCCTCGGGCGACACCTATAAACTGCCGGTTATCCGCGCCATTCTGCGGGGCGGCTACATCAATCGGCTGGTCACCGACGAAGCCGTCGCCGAGGCCCTGTTGCGCGGCGCTTAAGACCAACTATAATGGTCGGACATACCTTTGACTTTCCGGTCGAATACAGTTGAAACACCGATATGACAACTGTATAAGGGAACGATCAGGCCGGTTGGAAGGGGTGATCCCGCCCATAGAGACCGCGAAAAATTCAAGGCGGCAAGCACGGCGGGACCGACACACTCACCCTTTCCGAACGTGGTTTCGGCCGCGTCGCATGACCTCCGTTGGGCGGAGGCCAGCGCCGGCGCCGTAATCGTGGAGGAAAATGTCCCATGAAGACCGTTTTCGTTTCCGTGGTCGCCGCGATGGCGATTTCATCTCTTCCCATGGTCGCCTCGGCCCAGGAGAAGAGCACCGACCCCCTTCGGTTCGTTCTCGTTCCCAAGGTCGTTCATCCCTGGTTCGACAAGGTCAATGACGGCGCCAAGGCGGCGGCCGAAATGCTGACCACCACCACCGGCCGCAAGGTCACCGTGGAATATCGCGCCCCGCAGAAGGCCGATGTGGTCGAACAAAACGACATCATCGCCCGCTCGATCGCCACCCGCCCCGACGGCATTTTCGTCGATCTTCTTGACGAGAAGGGCAACCGCGCGGTGCTCGAGGAGGCCCAGGAACAGGGCATTCCGGTGACGGTGTTTGATTCGGTCGCGCCCGAGGGCATGAACCTGACCAGCATCGGCAATGATTTCTGCGAGCAGGCGACCATCGCCTCGACCCGTCTGGTCGAACTGATGGGCGGCAAGGGCGAAGTGGCGATCATGATGGGCGTGCCCACCGCCCCCAATCACGCCATCCGCGCCAAATGTCACGAGCAGACCTTCGCCAAATATCCCGACATCAAGCTGGTCGCCACCGGCATCGACAATGACAGCATCGAGACCGCGCAGAAGCAGGCCGCGGCCATCATGCAGGCCCACCCCAACCTCAAGGGCTGGGTCGCCTCCGACGCCGCCGGTCCGATCGGCATCGGTCAGGCGATCAAGGAAGCCGGCAAGGTTGGCAAGGTCTTCGAGGTCGGCCTCGACGACCTGCCCGATCTGCTGGCCCTGATCAAGGAAGGCGTGGTTGATTCCTCGTCGTCCACCAAGCCCGAAATGCAGGGCTATTGGGCGGTGATCGCCACCTGGCAAAAGGCGATGGGCATGCCGACGCCGAAGTACATCGACACCGGCATCGCCGTCATCACCAAGGAAAGTCTCGCCAAGTAAGCTTGCGGACCTCCGCCCCCGGGGTCGCCTTGTCCAAACAGGCAAGGCGGCACCCGGCCGGCCGAGGACGACGGCCCAAGACTTTCCCTGAGCGCGGGCAAGGCCGGCGATCCTCCGTTCCGGGGGATCGACAGGTCCGCCGTCCGCCTCGCGCCTGCCAGGAGGCCGGTCGATGGCATTCCTTGACGTCAAAGGCATCCGCAAGACCTTCCCCGGTGTCGTCGCCCTTGATGGCGTCGACCTGGAGATCGAGCTTGGCGCGGTGCATGTTCTCGCCGGCGAAAACGGCGCGGGCAAATCCACCCTGATCCGGGCTTTGACCGGCCTGCTGCCCTTGGACGGCGGCAGTATCCACATCGATGGCCGCGACGCGCTCACCGATCGCTCGGCTTTCGATCTGGTGGCCTATGTCCCCCAGGAACTCAGCTTGTTCCCCCATATGTCGGTGGCCGAGAACCTGTTCATGCCTTTCGCCAAGGCGGGGTTTGGCGGAAGGGTGCTGCCCTATGCCGAGATGAACCGCCAAGCGGGCGCCATCCTCGAGCGTTTCAGCATCAAGGCCCGGCCCGAGCAAAAGGTGAAATCGATCGCCGTATCCGATCAGCAGCTTTTGCAGATCGCCCGGGCGACGACCAACAAACGGCTCAAGGTGCTGATCCTTGATGAACCAACCTCGTCGCTGACCACCCAGGAAATCGACCGGCTGTTTCGCATTCTCCGCCAGTTCCGCGACAACGGCACCGCCATCGTCTTCGTGTCCCACAAGATGGAGGAGATCTTCGAGCTGGGAACGACGGTCACCGTGCTGCGCAATGGCAAGACGGTCGGCCACCGGCCGATGGCCGCGGTCAGCGAGCCCGAATTGATCCGCCTGATGTCGGGCGACGAGGTCCAGCTTGACCAGCTTTTCCAACCGGCCTGCGCGCCGGGGGAAACCATCGTCACCGTCGACGGCCTATGCGGACAGGGCTTCCACGATATCTCGTTCGCCCTGCGGCGCGGCGAGATCCTGGGCTTCGCCGGACTGGTCGGCGCCGGGCGCTCGGAAGTCATGCAGTCGATGTTCGGGTTCAAGAAGCCGACCGGCGGCACGGTGCTGCTCAAGGGCCGCCCGCTCAAGCTTGGCAAACCCAGCGCCGCCGTCGAGGCCGGCATGCTGTATTTGTCGGAGGAACGCCGGCTGCACGGCATCTTGCCCGTTCTCAGCCTGCGCGAGAACATCGGCATCTCGGTTCTCGATCAGACCAGCCGCGGCGGGGTGATCTCGACGGCCCGCGAGCGCGGCGTCGTCGGCGAGGTGATCGCCAGCTACGACATCAAGGCCTCGTCCCCCGAAAAGAAGATCATGTTCCTATCGGGCGGCAATCAGCAAAAGGCCATCATCGGCCGCGCCATGGCGCGCAAGCCCGATGTGCTGATCTTCGACGAGCCGACGCGCGGCATCGATATCCGCAACAAGGTCGAAATCTACAAGATCATGAAGCGACTGGCCGAAGACGGGGTGGCGATCATCCTGGTGTCTTCGGAAATGGCCGAACTCAAACGCTGCGCCAGCCGCATCATCACGATGTACAGCGGCAAGCTCAGCGGCGAATTCGCCACGGCGACCACCGATACCCACACCCTTGTCGGCGCCATCATCGGCTCGGCCCAAAGCGGCCAGCCCCCTGCGGGCGCCCCCTCCCCCGTCGCCGACCTCGAGACAGGAGCACGCTGTCATGTCCTCTAACACCCTTGCCCAACCGGCGGTGCCCACCGCTCCCGGCCTGCTCGCCCGGCTGACCTCGGTGCCGCTGGCCGGCGTCCTCACCGCCCTGGTTCTGATCTTCGGCGTCTCCTGCCTGCTGTCGGAACATTTCCTGACCGCCTACAACATGACGATCATGGCCCGCACCCTGGCCTTCGTCGGGCTGATCACCATCGGCCAGTCGATGCTGCTGTTGCTGGGCGAGCTTGATCTGTCGCTGGGCGCCATCGCCGGGCTCTGCGGCGTGGTCGGCGGTATCCTCATGGTCCAATACGGCCTTGATCCCTGGCTGTCGCTGGCGCTCTGTCTGGCGCTTGGCCTCACCTGCGGGGTGATCAACGGCCTTTTGGTGACCATGGTGCGCCTGCATTCCCTGGTGCTGACCATCGGCACGGCGGGCATCTATGGCGGGGCCAATCTGGTGGCGACCAAGGGCGTGGCCATCACCGGCATTCCCAGCGAAATCTCGTTCCTGGGCAAGGCCGCCCCCTATGGCCTGCCGGTGCCCTTCCTCATCATGGTGACGATCCTGGTGATCGTTTCCTTCGTCATCTTCAAAACGCCGTTTGGCCGCTACATCTACGCCATCGGCAATAACATGGCGGCGGCCCGCATGCTCGGCATCCGCACCAACGCCATCCGGGTCTGCGTCTTCGCCCTGGCCGGTTTCCTGTCGGCCCTGGCCGGCATGTTGATGGTCGCCCGCCTGGGCACCGCCCAGCCGTCGATCGGCGAGGGCTGGGTTCTGGCGCCGATCGCCGCCTCGGTCATCGGTGGCGTCGCCACCACCGGCGGCATCGGCAGTCCGATCGGCGCCATCTTCGGCGCGGCGATCATCGGCATCATCGACAATATCATCGTGCTTTTCGGGGTCTCGCCCTATTGGCAGTCGGTGGTCAGCGGCACGATCGTCGTCCTTGCCATCTCGTTCGATGCCGTCTCGCGGCGCTGGCTGCGCCGGGAAGACTAACCTCCCACGCCGTTCCCCCCCGCCGCCCGAGGCGGACTTAAGTCTCCTCCTGACAAGGGACAAGGGCCATGAAGCTTGGTGTCAATCTGTGCTTCGCCGTCAAACGCTGGCTCGAACCCGACCGCTTGGCCGGTCTGGTGCGCGATGACCTGGGTTTGGAGTATGTTCAATACACCTATGATCTGACCGATCCCTGGTGGCCCGATATCGAACGCGATCGGCGGGCGATCGCCTATGCCAAGGCCTTCCGCAAGGCCGGCCTGACCATCGAAAGCACCTTCGGCGGCCTCGCCTCCTATACCTACAATCACTTCCTCGCCCCGACGCTGGAACTGCAAAGCCTGGGCTATCAGCACCTCAAGCGCGCCATCGACATGACGGCGGCGATGGAGGTGCCGGCGACCGGCATGCCCTTTGGCTCCTATTCGGCCGCCGATGCCCTCAACCCGGCGCGGCGCGAGGAGATCTACGCCATCGCCCGCGACATGTGGATCGAACTGGCCGCCTATGCCAAGCGCCAGGGCCTGTCGATGCTCTATGTCGAGCCGGTGCCGCTCGCCACCGAATTCCCCTCCTCGGCCGCCGATGCCGCCCGGCTGATGGCCGATCTCGACGGGCGGACCGAGATCCCCGTGCGCCTGCTTGTCGATTGGGGCCACGCCCTGTTCGAGCCGCTGTTTGGCCCCGAAGCCGACATGGACCACTGGATGGATCTGTGCCAACCGTGGATCGCCGCCTACCACATCCAGCAAACCGACGGCCAGCTTGACCGTCACTGGAGCTTCACCCAGCCCGGCGTGGTGACGCCCCAGCGTCTTCAGGACTTCTGGGACAAATACGCCCTGACCGATCAGACCTTCTTCGCCGAGATCCTCTATCCCTTCGAGGCCCGCGACGAGGATGTGCTGGCCGATATGATCGCCTCGGTGAAGGCGCTGAAAGCGGCATCGCCCGCGGCCTGATCGCGGCCAAGAGCCCAACCAAAAAAAGGCACCGTCCATGACACGACCCAAGAAACTTCTGAATGACCCCTTGCGGGTGGTCGAGGAAAGCCTGGAGGGACTGGTCTTCGCCTCCGATGGCGAAATGCGGCTTCTCCCGGGATACACCATCGCCCTGCGCAGCAGCCTGCGCGACGACAAGGTCGCCTTGCTGATCGGCGGCGGCAGCGGTCACGAGCCGATGTTCGCCGGCTATGTCGGCAAGGGGCTGGCCGATGGCGCGGTCTGCGGCCAGATGTTCGCCGCCCCCACCCCCGACGCCATCTTGGAAGCCACCCGCGCCGTGAACAAGGGCAAGGGCGTGCTTTACATCTATGGCAACTACTCCGGCGACAATATGAACTTCGACATCGCCGCCGAGCTGGCCGAGGAAGAGGGCATCACCACCAAAACCGTGCGGGTGCGCGACGATGTCGCCGCCGCGCCGATCGAGCGCATCGATGATCGCCGCGGCATCGCCGGCGACGTCTTCGTCATCAAGGTCGCCGGCGCGGCGGCGGAGGTCTGCGACAGCCTGGACGAGCTCTACCGCATCGCCGCCAAGGCCGAGGCCAATACCCACTCGATCGGCGTCGCCGTCGCCGCCGGGTCGATCCCCGAGACCGGCGAGGCGACCTTCGAGATCGGCGATGACGAGATCGAGATCGGCATGGGCGCCCATGGCGAGCCCGGCACCCGCCGCCAAAAAATAGCGCCGGCCGACGCGGTGGTCGACGAGATGATGGATATGCTGCTGGCCGATATGGGGCTGGCGGCGGGCGACGAGGTCGCCCTGCTCATCGACAATCTGGGGTCGTCGACGGCGATGGAGCTTTACATCGCCAACCGCCGGGTCAGGCAACGCCTCGCCCAGGCCGGCGTCCAGGTCCATCTGACCGAGGTCGGCCCCTTCATGACATCCCAGGAAATGGCCGGCTTCTCGATCACGATGATGCGTCTTGACGAGGAATTGAAGCGCTTCATCGACGCTCCCGCCCGCTCCGCCGCCTATACGAGATAGGGAGATCTCCCATGCATGACACCTTGTCCGCCAGCGATCTGCGCCAGATGTTCCTGGGGGTCTGCGACACCATGCTCGCCAATATCGACCGCCTGACCAAGGCCGATCAGCTGATCGGCGACGGCGATCACGGCATCGGCATGCGCCGGGGCTTCACCGCCGTGCGCGCCTATCTCGAGACCGCCACGGAAGAGACCGTCGGCGCCGTCTTCAAGGGCGTTGGCACCGCCTTGATGTCGCATACCGGCGGCGCGGCGGGGGCGATCTTCGGCACGCTGTTTCGCGCCGGCGCCACCCTTGATACCCCGACCCTGACCGGAGAAGGCTACGCGCGCTTCCTGGAAGACGCCCTGGCGGCGGTGCAAAAGCGCGGCGGCTGCACCACCGGCGGCAAGACCCTGATCGACGCCCTGGCGCCCGCCGCCCTCGCCGCCCGCGCTGGCGTTAGCGCCGGCGCTCCCTTGCCCGAGGTCCTGGCCGCCGCGGCGGAAGCCGCCGAACAGGGCATGGAGGCGACCAAGGCGATGATCGCCACCACCGGCAAGGCCCGCACCCTGGGCGAGCGCTCGCTCGGCCATCCCGATCCCGGCGCCATCTCGCTCGCCATCGTGCTGGCGGCGATGAGTTCCCACGTTCCCGCGCCCGCCGGCGCGGCGTGACCCGATCATAGGAGATCCCTATCATGGCGGAAACCGCCAAGCCTAAAATCGTCGTCGGCGCCGATCACCTGGGGCGGGAGCTCAAGGATCTGCTGCGCGATCACCTGACCGCCCAAGGGTATGAGGTTTGCGACATGGGGACCGCCACCAGCGATCCCGTGGATTACCCCGATGTCGCCCTGCCGGTCGCCCAGGCCATCGCCAAGGGGGACTTCGATCGCGGCATCCTGGTGTGCGGCACCGGCGCCGGTGTCTGCGTCAGCGCCAACAAGGTGCCCGGGGTGATCGCCGTTCAGGTTAGCGATCCCTATACCGCCGAACGCGCCCGGGCCAGCAACAACGCCCAGATCATCACCTTTGGCGCCCTGACCATCGGCCCGGCGACGGCCAAGGCCCTGACCGACATCTTCATGGCCGCCGAGTTCCAAGGGGGCGGTTCGGCCAAGAAGGTTCAAAAGATGCTTGATATCGACCAGCATTACAAAAAGCTGGCCAGCTGACCCCCCTATCGCCGATCCCGTCTTGTTCGAGGCCCGGCCGCCGAGAAGCGGCCGGATAGAGAAGGAGTTTGTCCGATGAACGCCCGATTGTGGATCGGAACAAGCTGGAAGATGCACAAGACCATCGCCGAGGCCGAGGCCTATGTCGGCGAACTGACCGCCTCGCCGCTGCTCGACCGGGTCGAGGCGTTCATCGTGCCGCCCTTCACCGCCCTGGCCGCCGTCCACCGGGCTTTGGGCGACGCCCCGGTCCACCTGGGCGCCCAGACCATGCATTGGCAAGACGAGGGGGCGCAGACCGGCGAGATTTCCCCGCTGATGCTGCGCGATTGCGGCGTCGGTATCGTCGAACTCGGCCATTCCGAGCGCCGCGCCAGCCATGGGGAAACCGACGCCACCGTCAACGCCAAGGTGGCCAGCGCCCTGCGCCACGGTTTGCGGCCGCTGATCTGCGTTGGCGACCAGGGCGACGACCTGGACGCCGGAGCCTCGATCGAAACGGTCCTGCGCCAAGTCAAGCTGGCCATCAAAGGCATCGACACGGCCAGCCTGGGCCGGGCGCTCATCGCCTATGAACCGGTCTGGGCGATCGGCGAAGCCGGGCGACCGGCCGAACCGGCGCATGTGGCCGAGGTTCATGGCGCCCTGCGCGCCATGCTCGGCCAACGGGGCTTGGCTGCCCTGCCCCTGCTTTATGGCGGCAGCGTCGATCGCGCCAATGCCGGGGCTCTCACCGCCCTAGCCAACGTTGACGGCCTGTTCGTCGGCCGCGCCGCCTGGACGGCGCGCGGCTTCGAAGAGGTGATCGAGGCCGCTTTGCACGGGGCCAAGGACCGGGCGGGTCTTGCGTAATTCCTTAAATCGCAATCGATTTAGGGATAAATTTATGCGACACATCAAAGCGTTACAGCATCTCAAAGCCGTGCTGCCAACACCTTCGGGACGCTGTAACCCGGCAGAGAACGCAAGGGGTGCCACCCCTTGCCATGGATGACTCAAAAACGGGAGGTTTTGGCGATGTCCGAAACCAAGCTCGACGCCCTCCGGCGCCACACCATCATCGTCGCTGACAGTGGCGATATCGACGCGATCCGCTCGTTTGCCCCCCAGGACTGCACGACCAACCCCAGCCTGATCCTCAAGGCGGCGAAGATGCCCGCCTATGCCGGGCTGATCGCCCAGGCGATCGAGGCGGGCAGCGCCGAGGCCGGGCCGTCCGAGGGGCTTATCGACCGCATCCTTGACCACCTCGCCGTGACCTTCGGCAGCGAACTGGCCCGCATCGTCCCGGGCGTGGTGTCGACCGAGGTCGACGCCCGGCTGTCTTTCGACACCCAGGCCACCGTCGCCCGGGCCGAGCGGCTGATCGGCCTTTACGCCGCCCGTGGCGTGGCGGCCGAGCGCATCTTGATCAAGGTCGCGGCGACCTGGGAAGGCATTCGCGCCGTCGAGATCCTGCAAAGCCGCGGCATCGCCTGCAACGTCACCCTGGTCTTCTCGCTGGCCCAGGCGGTGGCGGCGGCCGAGGCCGGGGCGTTCCTAATTTCGCCCTTCGTCGGCCGCATCCTCGATTGGCACGTGAAGGCCAGCGGCAAGAGCTTTGACATCGACGAGGATCCGGGCGTGCGCTCGGTGACCGAGATCTACACGTATTTCAAGCACTTCGGCTACAAGACCATCGTCATGGGCGCTTCCTTCCGCTCGAGCGCCGAGGTCGAGGCGCTGTGCGGCTGCGACCGCTTGACCGTCAGCCCGGCCCTGCTCGACCAGTTGCGCAGCCAAACCGGCGATGTGCCCAAGCGCCTGGACCCGGCCGCCAGCAAGGCGGCGACCATCTCCCGCTTGGCCGTCGACGAGGCCTCCTTCCGCTGGCAGATCAACGAGGACGCCCTGGCAACCGAGAAACTGGCCGAGGGCATCCGCCTGTTCAACGCCGATACCGACGCCCTGCGCCGCACCATCGCCGAAACCCTGGCCAAGCGCGCCTCCACCGTCGCCTGACCGGCGGATCGCTTCTAACCACCCCCAACCGCCCGGCCGCTTCCGCTGCCGGGCGGTTTTTTCATGCCCGGAAGGGATTGAGGGATTCCTCGAAAACCCTTTCTTTTGGAAAGTATCCTTATACGCCCCGTTCGCACAGTATTACCGCTTCGGTCCGAAGAGTTCCCCCAGGGTTTATTTTCATCATAATTTATCAAAGACCCATGAACCCATCGTCTTTTCCCGGAGTTACAGCAGCGACATAAAATCGGGCGACCTCCCGCTTCGCAGGGGCGCCCTCTGGGACTGCGGGAGACTATTTGATGGCCAAACGCTCAACCGACGCCCTGACCCCGGCCGAAATCGCCGACGCCAAAATTCTGCGCGGCACCGGGGGCGAAACCCATCAGATCGCCGAGGGCGACACCCCCGTGCTGACGACCCAGCAGGGGATCCCAGTGGCCGACGATCAGAATTCCCTGCGCATCGGCCCACGTGGACCAACCCTGCTGGAAGACTTCGCCTTCCGCGAAAAGATCTTCCATTTCGACCACGAGCGCATTCCCGAGCGCATCGTTCATGCCCGGGGGTTCGGCGCCCATGGCACCTTCGAAACCTATGAAGACCTAAGCGCCCTGACCTCGGCCGATATCTTTCAGCGCGCCGGCGAAAAGACCCCCGCCTTCGTCCGCTTCTCGACGGTGGCGGGCAATCTCGGCTCGTCCGATGTCGCCCGCGATGTGCGGGGATTCGCCGTCAAGCTTTATACCAAGCAAGGTAATTGGGACATCGTCGGCAACAACATCCCGGTGTTCTTCATCCAAGACGCCATCAAGTTTCCCGATCTGATCCACGCCGCCAAACAGGAACCCGACAGCGGCTTCCCCCAGGCGCAAACCGCCCACGACAATTTCTGGGACTTCATCTCCCTGATGCCGGAATCGCTGCATATGGCGTTATGGATCATGTCCGATCGCACCATCCCGCGCTCGTTCCGCTTCATGGAAGGCTTTGGCGTTCATACCTTCCGACTGGTCACCGCCGAGGGCAAATCCAGCTTCGTCAAATTTCACTGGAAGCCCAAGCTTGGCCTGCAGTCGGTGGTGTGGAACGAGGCGGTCAAGATCAACGGCGCCGATCCCGATTTCCACCGCCGCGACCTGTGGTCGGCGATCAAGCGCGGCGATTATCCCGAATGGGACTTGGGTCTGCAGGTTTTTGATGACGCCTTCGCCGACAGCTTCCCCTTCGATGTGCTGGACGCCACCAAGCTGATCCCCGAGGAATTGGTGCCGATCCGCATCGTCGGCCGCCTGGTGCTAGATCGCACCGTCGATAACTTCTTCGCCGAAACCGAACAGGTGGCCTTCCATACCGCCAACATCGTGCCCGGCATCGATTTCACCAATGATCCCCTGCTTCAGGGCCGCAATTTCTCCTATCTCGACACCCAGATCAAACGCCTGGGCGGCCCCAATTTCACCCATCTGCCGATCAATGCCGCCAAGTGTCCCTTCCACAGCTTCCAGCAAGACGGCCATATGGCCTTCGTCAATCCGAAAGGTCGGGCCAATTACGAGCCGAATTCCTGGGGACCGGGCATCGGCGGCCCCCGGGAATCACCCGAAAGCGGCTTCCACAGCTTTCCCGCCGAGGACGGCGGCGAGAAGCGCCGGGTGCGCGGCGAGTTGTTCGCCGATCACTACAGTCAGGCCCGCCAGTTCTACCGGAGCCAGACGCCCGTCGAGCAAACCCACATCAAAGATTCGTTCGTTTTTGAACTGAGCAAGGTCGAAACCCCGGCCATCCGCGCCCGGGTGGTGTCGCATCTGCTGACCATCGATCAGACTCTGGCCCAGAAAGTGGCCGATGGCCTGGGGCTGGCCGAGCTGCCGGAAGCGGCTAAACCGGCCCGCCCGCTGGTCGAGGATCTGCCCGCCTCGCCGGCGCTCAGCATCCTTCTCAACCCGCCCAAGGATTTCTCCGGACGCAAGGTCGGCGTGCTGGTCAGCGATGGCGTCGACGGCGCCTTTCTTGACGAGATCGAGCGCCTCCTGACGGCGGAAGGCGCCCAAATGGAGGTGATCGCCCCCAGGGTCGGCGGCTTCACCGCCAAGGATGGCACCCTGCGCCCGGCCCACCAGAAGGTGAACGGCGCCCCTTCCGTGCTGTACGACGCCGTCGCCGTTCTTCTGTCGACCGAGGGCGCCAAGCTTCTGCTGAACGAAGCCACCGCCAAGGATTTCGTCAGCGACGCCTTCGCCCATGCCAAGGTCATCGCCTTTACCCAGGCCGCCCAGCCCTTGCTGGAAAAGGCCGGGGTGATCGCCGACGAGGGCTGCCTGCTGCTTGATACCCCCGCCAAGGCCGAAACGTTCCTCGGCCTCTGCCGCAAGGGCCGGCGTTGGGAACGCGAGGCCAAGGTTCACGCGGTCTAGGGCAAATCCAGGGCGGCCCGAGCCAGCAAGTCTTTCCCTTTGCCGGTTCCACGACACCATCAATATCAAAGCGCTTCTCAAAGATTTCTGGCAAAGCGCTCTCTTTGCAACCCAAACCAAAACGGGAAGTTAATTCGGTAGTACTCCCGATAACGACAAAGGAGATTTAGAAGATGACCGAGACTCCTCGCGAACATTTGATTGATTGGCTGCGCGACGCTTATGCCATGGAGATGCAGGCGGAAAATATCCTTGAGAAAATGGTCTCCCGCCTGAAGGCCTATCCGGTGCTGGAAGCCCGCGTCAGCCAGCACCTCGTCGAAACACGGGCTCAGGCCGAAAAGGTCAAGGGCTGCCTGCATCAGATCGATGCCGACACCTCGGCGATCAAAACCGGCATCGCCTCGCTGATGGGCACCACCCAGGCGCTGTCAGGGGCCCTCGCCTCCGATGAAATCATCAAGCACGCCGCTTTCAGCCTGTCCTTCTCGCATTTCGAGATCGCCACCTATGTGACGGTGATCGCCGCGGCCGAGGTCGCCGGGGAAACCTCGATCAAAAGCACGCTGGAGTCGATCCTGACCGAGGAAGAGGCGATGGCCGCTTGGCTGCGCGAGCACCTCCCCGGCATCGTCAAACAGTACTTGCTGACCGGCGAAAAGCGCTAACTCGAAAACCGGCAACGAAACGCCCGGACCTCGGCAAGCGGGGTCCGGGCGTTTTCGCGTGGCGATCACCGCCCCCGCCCGCCTTTATCGGCCAAGCGGGGGTGAAGTGATTACCGGCGGCGTTTGCCGGCGCGGGCGGACTGGCGCTGGCCCTGGCCCTGGCCACCGGGGATTTCGTCGGCTTGCGGGGCAACGGGGATTTGCTGTTTCTCCCCCTGATCGGTCAGGCCGGGCACGTCGCCCTGGGCCTGGGCGACCTCCAGGGACTCCCCGGCGGGTTCCATGGCGTTATCAAGGGCGATCAGAGTCGCATCGGACTCGCTTTCGATCGCCAGAAGCTGTCGGGCCGCCTGCCAATGGCGCAGGGCCTGCCCCTCGGGGCAGCCGTCTTCCAGCCACAAAAAATAGGCCCGCTCGCGGACGCTGTTTTCCCAGGTGGTCTTCTCGTCATCGGTCATCATTGGATTTCCTTTCGCTCCCCGCAGCGCGGGCAGCCCGAAAGAGCCGATCTTGGCGAACCGCGCGCCCCAGCCCCTTCACACCGCGCCAGAGGATGTCCTTTGGCGCGGCGCTGTGGATCGACAGCCGGGAAAGGCGGGGGCGCGCGGCCGTCAAGGCCTTGGCTTAGTTCGCCACGCCCATGCTCGCCGCGATCCCTTCGATCTTGGTCAGATGCGCTTCCAGGGTCGGCAGGGTTTCCTGGGCGAAGGTCTTCAGCGCGGCGTTATCGCCCGAGGTGACATAGCCCTGGAAAAGGGCGATCGTCGTCTTATGCCCCTCAAGCTGGTCCTTGGCGTAAGGCTTGTCGATCTGATCGCCGGCCTTCTTCAAAGCCTCGATTTTCGCCTCGTGCGGCGGGTCAAGCTTGGTCGGCACGGTCAGCTTCTGCTGCTTGGCGATGGTTTCAAGCGACTCATTGGCCTTGGTATGGTCGCGAACCATCATCTGGGCGAATTCCTTCAACTCGGCATCCTGGGCGTGGCTCAAGGCGAGTTTGCTCGACTCGACTTCGAAAAGGCCACCGACGGCCGCCTTATCCACGAAGCTTTGGGCGGGTTCCGCGGCAAGGGCCGCCGAACCAAAGGCCGTCGTCGCCGTCACAATCAACGCATAAAAGAAACGGTGGCTACGCATGGGGAATCTCCCTCATTGGGTGAGTATTTTTGCGATATCCCCATAACCTTTTAGTGTGAAAGAAGTTCCCGCCCCTAACGCCCCCCTGGCGAAGAGGTAAAGAGATCAGCAAACCCTCACGTCGCTTTGGCGACGTGATCGGGCTTACCCTTAAGCTTGGTGGAGGCCAGCTTGCGAAGCTCGCTTTCACTCATCGATTCCACCATCTCCTTCGAGGCGCCTTTCAGGGCGCTTTTCTTGGTTTTGCCCCGCTTGGCCGAAAGGGCCGCACCGGCGGCCTTCTGCTGAGCCTTTGATTTGGCGGACATGGTCGCTCTCCTTGAAAAGACGTGACCCCGGCCGATAAAACCGCCAAGCCCGCCCCCGGGTTCCCCGCCCGCCCTCGCCAAAAGAAAAGGCCCGGCGGCGCAGAAGCGCGCACCGGGCCCGAGGGTCTCAGTCTGGCTCAGTGCATGAAGAATTGGGCGATCAGGGTGGCGCCCAGGAAGGTGCCGGCATTGGCCATCAGCGAAACGACGACGATGCGCCAGCCCAGCTTGCGGAAGGCGGGAACGTCCTTGGCGATCGACAGTCCGGCGAAAGCCAGCAGCGGCGTCGCCAGAGCCATGAAGTTGAGCTTGCCGGTCAGCGCGGTGATTTCGGCGGCATAGGGCGTGCCGGGATAGGTCAGGGCCATGGCGACCAACGACACCCAGACAACGGCGGGAACCACCTTGCGGGTGGCCACATAGGCGCCATAGCCGACGATCACGGTGCCAAGCAGGATCGCCAGCCCGGCGAAAACAGCGGCATCGGGGATGATCTTGTAGGTGATGGTATTGCCAATCAGGGCCATCAGACCGGCGATGATCCAAACCGTCAGGATGGTCGCCGGCGACAGCTTGGCGGCGGGCGCGGCCTCTTGCGGCGCGGCGGCGGCGGTCTTGGCCGCAGCGGCGGCGGGCTCGGCCGCCGGAGAGGCCGCGCGGCCGAAGCGGCCAAGAATGGGCTCGAGAACCCCATAGGCCCAGACGGTGAAGGGCAACGACAAGAACAAGGTGAAATAGGTGCCGATGGTCGTCGTCACCAGATTGCTGGCGGCGGCGAAGGTCACCACGTCCTTGGCGATCTCCGGGGTTTGCAAGGCGGCGATAGCGCCCGAGGCGGCGGCCATCAGGCTGCCCGAGCCAACGCCCGCCCCCATCGCCAGGGCGCGGGGATCAAACAGGCCAAGGCCGGCGATGAACCCGGCGAAGATCGAAATGAAGATGGCGCCGAAGATCGTTCCGGTCATGTATTCGGCTAGCACGCCCCGGCCCTCGGGGCTGTCCATGCCGTATTTCTCGCCGATGATGGCAAGGCTGGGCTCGCGACCGACCGAGAAAGTGGCGCCGATCGCCTCGCGCTTGATGCCCAGCAACAGGGCGACGGGCAGGCCGAAGATCATCGTGCCGAAGAAATGACCGAACTCCTGGAAAACCAGCGCCCAGCCCGCATCGAAAATCTTGGGCAGATTGCCGCCAACCATCAGCCCCAACTTGCCGATGAACAACATCAAGGCCGGCTGCAGCAGCAAGGCGGCCAGGGTTTGATGGCGTTTGGCGATGCGCACCGGCGCGGGCAGGCGGTTGGCCGCCAAGCCCCAGACGGCCCCCAGCAAAAGCGCCCAAAGCAGCGGCAGCAGCACCACCTTGTAGCTGCCGCCCAAGGGAACGCTCACATTGCCGATCGTCTCGGCGACAAGCACGCAAAGCGCCGTACAGGCGAAAACCTTGATCGTGTCGGCCGCCAGTCCCGACGACGCCCTCGGCATCGCCATCCTGTCCGCAGTCCTCATGGAAACCCTCGTCATGATGCGTGGTCGCCCGGGCCGCGCGCCCGGAGGGAGTATCGTTTTGCCGTATCGGCGGCGTCGCGTGCGTGAACGCCGCCGTGAACGACCCGTGAAATGCGCGATGACACTAATAAGACTGGAGAATTTTATCTAGGAAGATCCGACCCTTATAAGGGCATCAGGGTGGGTTTTAGTTCTATATGCTGGTTTTTTGAGCAAAACCTTCAATGAATACCGCCACTATTCGGCGGAATTACTTATTTGCTGACCAATAGGTGGCGAGCCACCCCACAGCCCGTGAAAGCGCCCCCTTCGACAGGGGCCCGCCATCCCCGGCGAAGGCGCCCCCCGGCGCGGCGAGTCTCGCCCCCCACTCCGATAAGGCCGCGCCTTTTCGCCGAAATCGGGCCCGAAAACAGCACCGGTCGTTCAGCGGCCGGGCGTGGTGTCGCGCCCCTGCCGGCGCTCAAAGGCGCGCATCACCGGCGTCACCGTCGCGCCGTGCAGGAAAATCGAGACCAGGATGGTGAAGGCCAGGGTGCTCCACAGCAGGTCTTCCCCGTCAAAGCTCCCCCGTCCCAGGGCATAGGACAGATAGTAGATCGAGCCGATGCCGCGAATGCCATAAAGGCTGATGATGGCCCTTTCGGCCAAAGGGCCGCCCATGCCCGCCAGACCGATCCAGGCGGTCAGTGGGCGGACCACGACCAGCGCGATCAGGCCGAAAGCCACCCCTTCCCAGGTAAGCCCCGCCAAGAGGCCCGCTCCGCTGAGCGCCGCGCCGAACCCGACCAGCAGGGCCATCATCAGCAGCCGCTCAAGGGCCTCGGCGAAATCATGCAAGGTCCCCTGATAGGCGTGACGGCGCTCACCCGCGCGCAGGGTCAGGGCGGCGACGAAGACGGCGAGAAAACCATAGCCCTGGACCATTTCCGTCAGGCCATAAACGACGCAGGTGATCCCCAGGGCGACGAAGCCATCCCCCGAGCGCGACAGCCTCGCCCGATGGGGAACACGAAACAGCAGCCACGCCAAGCCGTGACCGACCAGAACGCCCATCGCCAAACCGGCGCCCAGTTTCCAGACGATATCAACGCTTAGCCAGTGGCCAAGCCACGGCTCGCCGGTCTTGCCGGCGACGGCCAGGGCCAGGGCGGCGTGAACGAAGGGAAAGGCCAAGGCGTCGTTCAGCCCGGCCTCCGAGGTCAGGGCGAAGCGGGTCTGGTTTTCCTCGCCGGAATTGGGCGGGCCGACCTGGATATCGCTGGCCAGCACCGGATCGGTGGGCGCCAGCGCCGCCGCCAGCAATAGGGCCGCGGCCGCCCCCAGCCCCAGCACAAGCCAGCCAACCAAGGCCAGCCCGAGGATGGTCAGCGGCATCGCCGCCGCCAACAGCCGCCCGGTCACGGCCCAGCTTTTCCAGCCAAAAGGACGGTCGATCTTCAGTCCGGCGCCCATCAGCGACAGGATGACGAGCATTTCGCTGACCCGCTCGATCACCGGCAGATGATCCTGGGGCCGGGGCACCACGCCCGCCAGCGGCGGCAGGGCGAAAACCGCCGCGCCGATGGCCACGCACAGGATGGGAAGCGACAAGGGCGCTTCCCTGAGAACCATCGGCAACCACGCAGTCAGCAGAACCAACGCGCCGAAGCCGACCAGGACGATGATATAGGAGTCCACAACCCATCCCATGACCCGGAACCGCCCCGCCGGGGGCGTTCGCCTCTCCCCCAACGGGGGCTGGTCAAGGCCGGTTGCGCGTTTGATCGATAATGGTTCTTAGAACCCCAAAGCGCAGCCGTCCTTGCGCTGATCGGAGCCGCCGGCCAGCAGGCCGCTTTGCGGATCGATCCAGATCGCCTGGGCGCCGCCGATGGGATTGGCCGCCGTCGTCACCCGGTGGCCGCGCGCCGCCAGGGCGGCCAGCACCCCGGCCT
Organism: Rhodospirillum rubrum ATCC 11170; assembly: GCF_000013085.1. Lineage (NCBI taxonomy): Bacteria > Pseudomonadati > Pseudomonadota > Alphaproteobacteria > Rhodospirillales > Rhodospirillaceae > Rhodospirillum > Rhodospirillum rubrum. The sequence goes on along the minus strand of NC_007643.1, from coordinate 1,590,647 downwards.
CGACGGTCGGTTCGACCTCCAGCGTGCCGCCAAAGCCAAAGGCGCGCGGGGCGTCGATGGCTTGCTGCACATCGAGACGGCGATCGAGCACCCCCGACAGGAAGGCGGCGTGACCGGCGGCCTGATACTGGCCGCCCATGACGCCAAAGGGCATCACGGTCTTGCCGTCCTTGCGGACCATGCCGGGAATGATGGTGTGCATCGGGCGCTTGCGCGGACCGATGGCGTTGGGATGTCCCTCGATCACCCGGAACGACGCCCCACGGCTGTGCAGCAAGATCCCCGTCGCCGGATCGAGATGGGTGGAGCCGAAGCCATGGAAGATCGAATTGATCAAGGACACGGCATTGCCCTGACCATCGACGACACAAAGGTAAACCGTGTCCTTGTGCTCGGGTTCGGTCCACAGGGCCGGGGCCAGAACCCGGTCCATGCGGATGCGCCGACGCAGGGTCTCGGCGACTTCGGGGGCGAGCAGCGCGTCGGGCGGATAGGGCAGATGGGCCGGATCGGCGATCAGGGCGTCGCGGTGATAATAGGCGAGCTTGGTCGCCTCGGCCTGCAGATGCAGGCGGTCGGCGAGCGCGAGATCATCGGACAGATCGAAGCCCGACAGGATATTGAGGATCATCAAGGCCGCCAGCCCCTGGCCATTGGGCGGACATTCAAAGACCTCGTGACCACGATAAATCGTCGAAATCGGCGTCACATACTCGGCGTCCTCCAGACCGCAGGCGAAGTCGTCAAGGGTATGCAGCCCGCCCAACCCCTGAAGATAGGCGACCAGCGCCTCGGCGGTCGGCCCCAGATAAAAGGCAGCCGCCCCGTCCCTGGCGATGGCGCGCAATTGGTCGCCAAGCTTGGGTTGGGCGTGACGCGCCCCGGCCACCGGCGCCCGGCCATCGGGCAGGAAAACCGCCGCCGCCCCGGAGTCGCCGGCGACCAGGGCGGCTTCGCGCGCCCAATCATGGGCCACCCTTGGCGTCACCGGATAGCCGCCCTCGGCATAGGCGATGGCGCGGGCGAACAAGGTGGCGAGCGGCAGCCGTCCGTAATCGCCATGCAGCTTGGTCCAGGCGCCGACCGCGCCGGGCACGGTAATGGCATGGGGGCTGGTCTGGGTGATCTCGCCCACCCCCAGGGCCTTCAGGCGCGACACGCTGGCCGCCAAAGGCGCCCGGCCGCTGCCGTTCAGGGCGACCACATCGCCCTTGGCCGGGGCGTAAAGGGCGAAGCAATCGCCGCCGATGCCGGTCATCAGCGGATCGACGACGCTTTGCACGGCGACGGCAGCCAGGGCCGCGTCCACCGCCGTGCCGCCGGCGCTCAGAATTTCCAGCCCGGCCGCCGTCGAGAGCGGATGGGAGGTGGCGATCATCGCCTCGCGGGCCAACACGGGGTCCCGCCCAACGCGAAAGAAATCTCTCATGATCGGCTTATCCTAACCCAGATTGATGACTCCACGACGGCAAGGCGTCTTCAGGCGCTGAACACGGTCCACAGCATGCGCAGGGCGGTGATCGCCAGAAAGGCGGCGAAAACCCGCTTCAGATTGTCGGGCTTCAGGCTGTGGGCCAAAGAGGCGCCATAGCGGGCCATGATCATGCTCATCGGAACGATCAGCCCCGCCGCCACCAGATTGACATAGCCCAGCGAATAGGGCGGCCGCCCGGCGACATCCCAGCCCGACCAGATGAACCCGGCCATCGCCGGAACCGAGATGATCAAACCGAAGGCCGAGGCCGAGCCGACGGCGCGATGCACGGGAAAGGAAAAGGCGGTCAGGGTCGGCACGGCCAAGGTTCCGCCGCCAATGCCCATCAGCGAGGAGAAAAAGCCGATGACCGCCGACATCGCGCCTTGCAGCGAGCGGCGTTTGGGCAAGGCGTCGGCCAGGATCAGCTTGCGCGGCATCCCCATATTGATGGCGACCGCCAGGGCGAGGATGCCGAAGATCGCCTTCAGGTAATCGCCGCCGAGAAACCGCGAGGCGATGCCCCCCAGCGCCGCGCCGAAGAATAGAAAGGGTCCCCACAGGCGCACCAGCGACCAGTCGATGGCCCCGCGCCGGTTATGGGCGCGCATCGAGGCGATCGAGGTGGGAATGATGGTCAGAAGCGAGGTGCCGACGGCGATATGCATCGCGGTTTCGAGCGGCAAATCAAACAGCTCGAAGATCACGAACAACACCGGCACGATGACGATGCCACCGCCGACGCCCAGCAATCCGGCCAGAACCCCGGTGAACGCCCCGGTGACGACCAGGGCGATGGCGAAGGGAATGAGCTGTTGAACCGTAAAAGCCGTCACCGCGTCCCCGCTCTGTGCGTTTTTCGGAATTCAGATGCGTCAGGCTAGTGCGATATGTATACATATCTCAAGAAAAATATATCGAGAACAGGTGATGACCTCTGAGCCCCAGGCCCCGCCCACAGCCCCGCTGACCGATGCCGCGCTTGCCGACGAGGGGGCGGCCAAGGCCGCCGAACGCATCTATGGCGCCATCGTCGATAAGATCCTGGCCGGGACGATCAAGCCCGGTGACAGCCTGAACGAACTGGCCCTGGCCGAGGCCTTCGGCGTTTCGCGCACGCCGGTTCGCGAAGCCCTGCAACACCTGAGCATCGCCGGTCTGGCCGAACGCGGGGCGCGCCGGGCCTTCATGGTGCGCCGGCTTGATCTGGCGGAATTGGGCGATCTGTTCGAGACCATGGGCGAGATCGAGGCGCTATGCGCCCAATACAGCGCCCGGCGGATGACGGCGATGGAACGGCGCAGCCTGGAAAGCACGGTCGCCGAGGGGGCCGACATGGTCAAACGCGGCGATCAGGCCGCCTATACCCGGCTTAATGGCCGTTTTCATCAGGCGCTGTTCGATGGCGCCCATAACGACAGCCTGCGCGACATCGCCCGGCTGGTTCGCGTGCGCACCGCCCCCTACCGGGAAGCCCAGTTCCGCCAGACCGACCGTCTGGCCTCGTCTCAGGGCGAACACGAAAAAATCCTGGCGGCGATTTTAAGCGAGAACGCCCAGGAGGCCTTGTCGGCGATGCGCACCCACGTCGCGGCGACGGCGATGAACGTCACCCGCATGCTCTCGAAGCGCTAGAGCGGGATGGCGAAAAGTGTGCGCGGTTTTCGCCTAAGATCCCGCTCTAACATTTAGATTTAGATCAGGATTCAGATTTCAGGTCGATCAGACCTGAAATCATCCTGATCTAGCGGCGACGGGCAAGGCCGGCACCGAGCCTCGGAGGGCGTCGCCCCGGTGAAGGGCTTGAAGCCGAGCGTGGTTTTCGGTCAGATGGCTCTTCCGCCAGACCGTCTGGCGCAACGGGATAAAAACCAAAAGGGGCTTATAGATGGGCGGGTTGGTGATTGGTGTCGATGTCGGAACGGCAAGCGCGCGCGCCGGGGTTTTTGACCGCAAGGGGCATTTGCTCGGCCGGGCCGAACACCCCCTCGAAATCGGCCGGCCCGATCCCACCCATGCCGAATACCAGTCCGAACAGATCTGGGAGGCCGTCGCCAGCGCCGTGCGCGGCGCCGTAAGCGCCGCCGGAGTCAGCGGCGAGGACATCAGCGGCATCGGCTTCGATGCCACCTGCTCGCTGGTGGTGCGCGACCGCCAGGGGCTGCCCCTTGGCGTTTCGACCACCGGCGAGGATCGTTGGGACACCATCGTCTGGATGGACCACCGCGCCCTGGCCGAGGCCCAGGAATGCACCGATACCGGCCACCGCGTGCTGGGCTATGTCGGCGGCGTGATGTCGCCCGAAATGGAAATTCCCAAGCTGATGTGGCTGAAGCGGCATTTTCCCCAGCGCTGGGAGCGCGCCGGCTTCTTTTTCGATCTGGCCGATTTCCTCACCTGGAAGGCCTCGGGCTCGACCGGGCGGTCGCAATGCACGCTCACCTGCAAATGGACCTATCTCGCCCATGAGCCGACCGGTTGGCAGGGCGATTTCCTGGAGACCGTCGGCCTGGGCGATCTGCTGGCGCGCGGCGCCCTGCCCGAGCGCGCCACCCCCATCGGCCAGGATCTGGGCTTTCTGACCGAGGAAGCGGCCGCCGCCCTTGGCCTGACCACGAGCTGCCGGGTTGGCGCCGGATTGATCGACGCCCATGCCGGGGCGCTGGGCGCCCTGGGCGGCACCTGCGGCAAGCCGGGGATCGAGCGCCATTTGGCGCTGATCGCCGGCACCTCAAGCTGCCTGATGGCGCTGTCGGCCGATCCCCATCCCACCCACGGCGTCTGGGGCCCCTATTTCGGCGCGGTGCTGCCCGGCTTGTGGTTGAACGAGGGCGGGCAATCGGTCACCGGAGCGCTGCTTGATCATGTCATCGCCCTGCATGGGGCCGGCGGCCGCCCCAGCGCCGAGAGGCACGGCGCCATCTGCGCCCGCATCGCCGAGCTTCGCCAGAGCGAGGGGCCGGCCTTCGCCGCCCGCCTGCATGTGCTGCCCGATTTCCACGGCAACCGCTCGCCTTTGGCCGATCCCGGGGCCTTGGGCGTGATCAGCGGCCTGGATCTTGACCGCTCCTTTGACAGCTTGTGCCGGCTTTATTGGCGCACGGCGGTCGGCATCGCCCTTGGGGTGCGCCATATCCTTGACGCCCTGAACGCCCAGGGCCATGCCATCGACACCCTTCACATCACCGGCGGCCATATCAAGAACCCGCTGCTGATGGAGCTGTATGCCGACGCCACCGGCTGCACCCTGGTTCAGCCGCGAACCGAGGACGCGGTGCTGCTGGGCACGGCGATGGTCGCCGCCACCGCCGCCGGCCTCTTCCCCGATCTGGCGGCGGCGACCAAGGGCATGGAAGCCGCCTCGATCCCCCGCGCCCCCAACCCGCAGGCCTTTGAACGCTTCACCCGGGATTACCGGGTTTTCCTGATGATGCACGAACACCGCCAAGCCATCGACCGTCTGAGATGAAGCAAACCGTCGTCGCCCCCTGATCAGGCGGCGGCGGACAATCCCCCTGCCCCCTCGGCTGCCTCCTCGACCGAGGCGCGGTCGTGGATGATCGCCCGGCAGGCCTTCATCACCGCCAGCGGTGAGCGGGCCTGGAAGATCGAGCGGCCAAACAAAATGCCCGCCGCCCCGCCCTCCATGATCTGGTGAACCCGTTCGAGGGTTCCCCGGTCGCCGCCGTTCCCCGGCCCGCCGGCCAGCATCACCGGAACCGGCAGCTCCGCCGTGATCTGACGCAGCGCCGCGACGCTGCCCGGCCAGTCAGTCTTGATGATATCGGCGCCCATCTCGCAGCCGATCCGCGAATGGAAGCGCACGAAATCCCCATCATGGACATTGGCGGCCAGGGCGTGGCGCGCCCCCATGGTTTCGATGATATGAACGATGCCCATCTTGCGCGCCGCCGCGTTGATCTCGGAATTGGCGCGAAAGGCGGCGGTTTCCTCGGCCGGATCGTTGTGACCGACGAACAGATAGGTGATCACCGCCTCGGCGCCCAGCATCACGGCGTCTTCGACGGAGGCGACCAGACGGGTATGGCCGTCGGCGTAATCCAAGGGCGTGCCCTCGCGCCACATCGTCGTTTGATCCAGACGCAAGATCAGCTTGGGGCCGCCGTTGCCCACCAGTCGCGGCCCATAGGTCAGCGCCGAGCCCAAGGGCAAGATCACCGCATCCACCCCGGCCTCGGCCATCTGATCAAGGGACTCCTCGGGGCGCTCCAGGCCCTGGCACGATCCCAGCTGCAGCGCGTGATCGAAGGCGATGCAGAAGCCGCGCCGGCTTTTCGGATCGATGATCCGCGACTGGCGGATTTGTTTTCCCAACATATGCGGCATGATGTTTCTTCCATCCCTGGAGCGAGGATCAAACAGACGGCGGATCGCCGATCGCCAGCTTGGGTCGCGGTTGGCGATGCCGGGGAGCGGGCGAAGGGCGCGGCGCCCGGAAAACCGGCAGCGGGTTTTCGCCGGCCGCCCTAGCCCAGCGGGGTCTGCGACAGCGCGTTCGCCGTATCGAGCAAGGCCGGGGCGATATCGGCGACGATGCGCGCGCGCGGCCAGACCATCGCCGAGACCGAGCATTGGACCGCCGCGCGCGGGCCACCCATGATGCGGATCGGCGCGGCGATGTCACGTTCATTCAGAAGAATTTCGTTCTCGCTGATCGCATAGCCCTTCTCGGCCGCCTCTTCGACCAACCCAAGGATCGTCGGGCGATCGAGCAGGGTCGTCGGGATATGGGCGGTCAGCGGCCAAGTCTCGACGCAGGCTTGCCGGGTTTGGCGATCGAAGCCGGCGATCATCACCCGACCGCTGGCGGTGTTCAGGGCCGGGGCGCGCCGGCCGATCAAGGTGGCGGCGAAGCTGGTGCGGGCATTGGGCAGGCGGATGGCATAAACGATGCTTTCGCCATCCAGCAGCGCCAGATTGACCGTCTCGCCGATTTTCTGCCGCAAATCGATCAGCTGCGGCATCGCGGCACGGATCAGCGGATTGGCCCACAGATAGGCGTTGGTCAGATCAAGGATCTTGATCGAGGGCCGATAGCGCCGCGTCACCGGGTCCTTATCCAGATAACCCAGGCTATGAAAGGTGTGGGCGAAGCGCTGGGCGGCGCTTTTATCCAGGCCGGCGGCCAGGGCCAGATCCCCCAGGCCCATCTCCGGCCTCTCGGCGCTGAAGGCGCCCAGCAGGCGCATCGCCTTGTCCAAAGACGACACGAAAAGCCTGTCGGCCGCCCTGTCGGGCTTCTCGGATTGGTCCATGCGCCCTCCCAAACACGATGAAACAATGGGCACTCTTCGCCCTTGACCGAAAGAGAGGCAGAGTCCTATCGTGGATATAATGCGCCACCGAGTATTGCATTACAATACAACCGCCGTCCCCTCCCGCCGTGAGAGATGACATGACCCCGTCAGCGACCGCCCCTCGCCTCATCATTGCCGGCTTCCTGCACGAGACCAACACCTTCGGCCCGCGCAAGGCCGATTACGCCGCTTTTGAAGATGGCGGCGGCTGGCCGCGCCTGTGCGACGGCGCCGACATCCTGACGACCATGCGCGGGGTCAATGTCGGGATCTGCGGCTTCATCGAAGAGGCCGAGGCCCGGGGGTGGTCGCTGTGCCCGATTCAGTGGTGCGCGGCCAGCCCCTCGGCTCCGGTCACCCGCGACGCCTTCGAGCGCATCGCCGGGCGGATCGTCGAGGGCATCCGCGCCGCCGGGCCGGTGGACGGCGTCTATCTCGACCTGCATGGGGCGATGGTCGCCGAGCATGTCGACGATGGCGAGGGCGAACTTCTGGCCCGGGTGCGCGCGGTGATCGGGACCGAGACGCCGTTGGTCGTCAGCCTTGATCTGCACGGCAATGTGACGCCGAAAATGGTGGCGATGGCCGACGCCCTGCTCGGCTATCGCACCTACCCCCATGTCGACATGGCCGAAACCGGGCGGCGGGCGGCGCGCTATGTCGCCCGGCGGCTGAGCGGCGCGCCCGATGCCAAGGCCTTTCGTCAGGTGCCCTTTCTGGTGCCGATCTCCTGGCAGGCGACCAGCGTCGCCCCCAACAAGGATCTTTACGCCCGCCTGCCCGCCCTCGAGGCGCGCGGCGCCTCAACGGCTTCGCTGATGATGGGCTTCCCCGCCGCCGATTTCGCCGATTGCGGACCGTCGATCCTGGTTTACGCCCCCACCCGGGCCCTGGCCGATACCCTGGCCGACGAGCTTCTGGCCGAGGTGGTCGCCGCCGAAAGCCGCTTCGCCGGAAAGATCTACGCCCCCGAAGAGGGTGTGCGCATCGCCATGGCCCGGGCGGAAACCGCCAGCCGCCCGATCGTCATCGCCGATACCCAGGACAACCCCGGCGCCGGCGGCGAGTCCGACACCACCGGCATGCTGCGCGCCCTGGTCGCCTGCGGAGCGCGCGACAGCGCCCTTGGTCTGATCTGCGACCCCGCCGCCGCCGCCCAGGCCCACCGGGCGGGGGTGGGCGCTACCTTGCGTCTGGCGCTGGGCGGCAAATCGGGCATCCCCGGCGATCGGCCCTTCGAGGCGGATTTCGTCGTCGAGACCCTGTCGGACGGCGCCTTCATCGCCACCGGCCCTTATTACCAGGGGGCGCGGATGCGGCTTGGCGCCTCGGCCTGCCTGCGCATCGACGGCGTGCGGGTGGTGGTGACCTCCTCGAAAGCGCAATTGGCCGACCAGTCGATGTTGCGCTTCGTCGGCATCGATCCAATGCGACAAGATATCATCGTCGTTAAAAGCTCGGTCCATTTCCGCGCCGATTTCGAACCGATCGCCGAAGCCATCCTCGACTGCGCCGCCCCCGGCCCGATGCTGGCCGACCCGGCGGCCCTGCCCTTCAAACGCTTGCGCAAAGGCCTGCGCCTATCCCCCAACGGCCCGGCCTTCGGGTGAGGAAGGGGGATGAGAGGTCATGGATTTTATCCCCCCGACCGGACTGTGCATCGCCCCCCGGAGGCGCCACCCGACCTTGCGAGCCCCCTTCCCGACCTGATAAACTTGCCCTTCCGCATTCAAAGGGGGGCGATCCCAGCCCGAGGTGATCGCGACCCGGCCGATTTGCGCCAATAATAAAGACAACCGTATGCCAAGCGGCCCCCACTAAGAACAAAACAGAAACATCGGTAAGTTTTTTGACATCGTGAAAAGACATGATAATCAACGACTTCCGTCGATGACTGTTCCCCGCACACGCGGGGATGAACCGCCGCTGATTCGCAGTCGGGCAACCAAACCAAACTGTTCCCCGCACACGCGGGGATGAACCGTCCAATCCCCCATCATGGCCTGCCCAGCGAACCTGTTCCCCGCACACGCGGGGATGAACCGCTCGTCTCTGCTGGCTTGGTCCGCCGACGCGCCTGTTCCCCGCACACGCGGGGATGAACCGGATCATGACTGACCTCATCACGCTGCGCGACCCTGTTCCCCGCACACGCGGGGATGAACCGATCACCTTCGTGCCGTTTGGGACAAAGGTGTACTGTTCCCCGCACACGCGGGGATGAACCGACGTAGTCCTTCATGGACATCTCGCCGGCGTCCTGTTCCCCGCACACGCGGGGATGAACCGTGATCGCCCTCATCCTCGCAAACTGGCGCGCACTGTTCCCCGCACACGCGGGGATGAACCGCCATTGTGCGCCCTCTGCATCGCCAATGGGGACTGTTCCCCGCACACGCGGGGATGAACCGCCATCGATATCAATCGCTCCGGCCCGCCACTCCTGTTCCCCGCACACGCGGGGATGAACCGGTCATCCCGATTGACCGGGCGCAGGTATTCGTCTGTTCCCCGCACACGCGGGGATGAACCGTCCCCGTTGAGCATTTGCGAGCGCAGCGGCTCCTGTTCCCCGCACACGCGGGGATGAACCGCTACAACCCGCCCCCGCCCCCGTGCCGAGCGGCTGTTCCCCGCACACGCGGGGATGAACCGTGCGACTTAACGTCCTCTCAGAGACAACGGGACTGTTCCCCGCACACGCGGGGATGAACCGGTTCACGCAACGAAGACGGCTGAAATCGAAATCTGTTCCCCGCACACGCGGGGATGAACCGGTCACGGCGGCGACCCAGGGGTTGGCACTCCACTGTTCCCCGCACACGCGGGGATGAACCGCTTGGGGCGTCAATTGTGGCTCTTGTCGCCAGCTGTTCCCCGCACACGCGGGGATGAACCGACCCAGAGACCCGCACTTTCCAAAACGGCAGCCTGTTCCCCGCACACGCGGGGATGAACCGATCGTGCTCGCCGATATCCGCTTTAGGGATCCCTGTTCCCCGCACACGCGGGGATGAACCGGCTTGCGTGATGTGGTGTTTGCCGCTGGCGATCTGTTCCCCGCACACGCGGGGATGAACCGTCCGCCCTGGCTGCGGCGATCGGCCTTTACATCTGTTCCCCGCACACGCGGGGATGAACCGTTTCGGCCAGTCGCGCGTTCGTTGTGTCGAGCCTGTTCCCCGCACACGCGGGGATGAACCGCGGTTAGCCTCGACCAGGGCGGCGTCGGCGATCTGTTCCCCGCACACGCGGGAATGAACCGCGAAATTCGCAGATCCGGTCCTGGGGCTTGCCTTCATGAACTGCCCGGCGCGGGAAAGGTGGCGGACCACCTCGGTGGCCCCGTCCCTTTTTTCCCGCCCGCCCCTGTCGGCATCGCTGACCCGCAAACGTGACCTGGGGCCGGAAGGACGGCTTCACCGGCGATAGCCGGGGCGACGCCGCGATGGGAAAAAACCCCCGACGGACAGGGCCCCGCCGGGGGTAGCGCCTCGCCCTAGGAGGACCGGCCTGTGGTCTCGGCATACGAGGCGCTTTGGGCCGAGGTTAAGTCGCCAGCCCCCGACCGGCAAGCCCCTTATGTCCCAAACCCTGGATCCAACCAAACCGGTCTTGATCTCAAAAGTCTCGCCTCGTAAGATTATCGGGCGAAGCGATGGTCGCTGACGGGAGCGTTAACCATCGCCGGCAGGTCCGCCGCCCGCTCCGGTGAGACTCCCATCCCCACCCTTGCTTTCGGCGCAAGCTGAGCGGGTGGAGATAACCCCGATAGCCGACTTCCGGCTTGCTGAAGGTCGCGCCGCGACTTATGGTACAAGCGCAAGTGCTGGTTGCTGATGGGAGCATTAACCATCACCGCGCTGGTCCATCGCCCGCCCCGATGAGGCTTACCCTATCTCTCCGCCCCCATCTCCCCGGCACTGATAGCGCAGCAAATTCCTCACCCGCGCCGGGGAAAGACTGCTTGCCCACAAGCGTGATCGGGGGCCGGAAGGACGGCTTTGCCGGCGATAGCCGGGGCGGTGCCGCTACGGGAAAACACCCCCGGCGGACAGGGCCCCGCCGGGGGTGGCGCCGCGCCCTAGGTTGACCGGCCTGTGGTCTTGGCATACGAGGCGCCTTTGGCACAGGGTAGGACGCCAGCCCTCGCCCGGCAAGGCGATTGCCGTCCGCCGGGCCCAAGCCGTTGGTCGGCCAAAGGTGCGATCGGACCTTTGGCCGGCGGTTTTCCCGGCCTTTGACGCCGAAAACACCGACTCGGAGGCGAAGTCGCCGCGTTCCCCCCCCTTAACCGGCGGGGGTCACGCCAAGCGCTTTTTCACTCCGCAAGCCAGGGTTCCCAGGATCAGGCAGCACGACGAGGCGCCGGCATCGAGGGCGCCGCGCGAGCGTTCGCCCAGACGGGCGGCGCGACCGACCTTGGCGATCATGTCGCGGGTAGCGTCGCGTCCCCGCTCGGCCGCCAGGGTCATGGCGTCCAGGCTCTCGGCGAAGGACCGTCCCTCGGCCTGGGCGGCATCGAAGGCGTCGACCGCCGGCGCCAGGGAATCGAGCAAGGTCTTATCGCCGGGTTTGGCCGAGCCGATCTCTTCGACCCCGTCCAAACCGGCGCGGATCATGCGCCCATACAGCGGGCCATCCAGGATCTCGGCGCCGTCGAGGGTATCGGCCATGGCGCTGAACAGCGATCCATAAAGCGGCCCCATCGATCCGCCGATGCCTTCGAACAACGTGTCACTGAGCACGCGCAGGGCGTCGGGCAGCGGCGGCGGCGGATCGCCCAGGGCCGCCCCGGCCTGGGTGAAGCCCTTGCTCATATTGATGCCGTGATCGCCATCGCCGATCGCGCCGTCGATTTCCGACAGATGGGCGCGATTGGCGTTGATGGTCTCGATCAGTTCAACGACGAGACCGCCGGCGGCGGCGAGGGGAATACCGGTCATGACGGGATCCTTGTAAGACCGACGGAGCGGGCCGGCGCGCCGACCAGACGGGCGAGTTCGCCATCAAGGCGCATCACCGTCAGCGTCACCCCCATCATCTCCAGCGACGTGAAGTAATTGCCGATGAAGGGATGAACCACCGTCATCCCCCGATCCTCCAGCACCTCGCTCAGACGATCATAGAGGATATACAGCTCCATCACCGGCGTGGCGCCCAGACCCGAGACCAGCACCGCCAGATCGTCGCCCCGGCCAAAGGGCAGATCGGGCAGGATGTGGTCAAGCATCAGATCGGCCATTTCCTTGGCCGGGCGCACGGGGGCCACCTCGACCCCGGGTTCGCCATGGTGGCCGATGCCCACCTCCATCATGCCGTTCTCGATGGAGAAGTTCGGCTTGCCCACCGCCGGGATAATGCAGGGCGACAGGCCGATGCCGATGCTGCGGGTGGCGTCGATGGCCTTCTGGGCCGAGGCGATCACCTCGTCAAGATCGGCGCCCTCGGCGGCCCGCGCTCCGCCCACCTTCCACATCAAGATCTCGCCGGCGACGCCGCGCCGCTTGTCGCGCTCGCTCTTGGGGGCCGACGGCACATCGTCATTGGCGACCACGGTCTTCACCGTCAGATCGTGGGAGGCCGCCTTTTTGACCGCCAGCTTCACGTTCATATTGTCGCCGGCGTAATTGCCATAAAGACAGGCCACGCCCCGCCCGCCATCGGCGGCGACGAAGGCGTCATGGAAACTTTTGGCCGTGGGCGAGGAAAAGATCTCGCCGATCGCCACGGCGTCGATCATGCCGTCGCCGACATAGCCGAGGAAGGCCGGCTCGTGCCCCGATCCGCCGCCGGTCACCACCCCGACCTTGCCCTGTTGCGGGGCCAAGTGGTGGCGGATCACCCGGGGGTTCGTCGTGGGCCGAACCAGATCCCGATGCGCCTTCAGATAGCCGCGCACCGCGTCCTCTACCACCAGATCCGGGTCGTTGATGATCCGATTCATGAATAATCCCTTTTCCGCGCGTGGCGAAGCCGCCACCGGTCACCCAACCAGCACCCATGATCGCGCCGCCGGGCGGCCCACCCCGATCGCTCCAAGGCGAGCGGGCGAAGACTCCAGCCCAAGCGGATCGTCAAGCAACGGCCCGCCGTTGGCAGAAATCAGCGCGCGATCAGGCAATTATCACCAAGAAATCTAGCGGGAACATAGTTCATTTGTCAAGTTACCTGAACATAAGATCACTCTAGGTTCCGCCAGAAATCCCCTTCACTTTCCCACAAAGGGCGAATTCCGCCTTTTCGATCGCCCAGAAAGCCGATTTTCGCCGTTATTGATCGATTATTTACCTAGTCATTTGCTCATTGATATTGACATATGCGCAACCTCCCGGCAGGCTTGCGGGGCCCTCGCGGATCGAAGACGGCGGGCCGCGGCGCCCGGGCGGGCCCGGGCCCTCCAACCAAACACCTGCGGTTGACCGCCGCCCGATCGTCGCGTCTCCCCTGGACGGAACGCCCTTTCCCTGGCAAAGGAGGGGACATGCCATGGCCCTTGATCCGCCCGCCGCTCAAGGGGCCACCACGCCCAAGCCGACCACCCCGCGCAAGCGGTGGCCGGGCCCCAGCCAAGAGGCAGTGACAGAGATGACCACAGACTCGCGGGACGCCGAGCGCCACCTGCTGACGGAAATCGCCGCCCTTTATTTCCTGGAACAAGTGACCCAAGAGGAACTGGCCAAACGCTTCGCCATGTCGCGGGCCAAGATCGGCCGCCTGCTCAAGCGGGCGCGCGAGGAGGGCATCGTTGAAATCACCGTGCGGCCCCACCCCTCGGCCGTTTCGGAGATGGAAGAGGAATTCCGCCAGCGTTTCGGCCTCAGCCGGCTGCTCATCTCCACCGATCACCGCGATCCCGACACCCAGCGCTCGGCGGTGGCCAGCCTGGTGGCCGCCTATCTCAACCGCGTGCTCGACGACGGCATGATCGTCGCCGTGGGCATGGGGCGCAATGTCGGCGCCGTGGCCGATAACATCACCTCTCCGGCGCCGCGCGCCGTCACCTTCGTTTCGGCGATCGGCGGCTCGATGCGGGCGGGCGGCTATATGAACCCCGACCACATCTGCCGCCGGCTGGCCGCCCGCTTCGGCGGCGAAAGCGAAACGCTGTACGCCCCGGCCCTGGTCGCCAATCCCGAACTGAAGGCGGCGCTGATCGGACAAGATACGGTCAAGCACACCCTGGACCGGGCGCGCCGCGCCGATCTGGCGCTGATCGGCGTTGGCGATGTCAGCGAAGACAGCAACATGGTGCGCATGGGGTGGTTCTCGCCCAGCGAGGTGGCCGAGGCCCGGCTGTCGGGCACCATCGGCGACATGATGGGCTATGACTTCATCGATATCGAAGGCCGCCCCTCCAACACCGCCATGCAGGGCCGCATCATCGGGCTGACCATGGCCGAACTGTGCCGCATCCCCGATGTCATCGCCATCGCCAGCGAAACGACCAAGGCGGCGGGCATCCTGGGGGCGCTGCGCACCGGCACGATCAACACCCTGGCGACCAGCACCTCGAACGCCCATACCGTGCGCAGCCTTGACGACGCCACCCGCGGCCATCGCTCCCGGCCCTTGGACTAAGGCCGCCATCGCCGGCCTCAGCGCGAAACGCGCAGGGCGAAAAGCGTTCCGGCCAGCACGATGAAAATGCCGACGATCACCTTCTGCCACGTGCTCGGCACGCCGGCCAGGATCAGCACGTTGTTGATCAAGGTGACCAGCACGACGCCAAGCAGGGTGCCGACCACGCTTCCCGATCCGCCGGTGATGCGCGCCCCGCCCAGCACCACGGCGGCGATCACATCCAATTCCGAGCCGGCGAGATCGAAGGGATTGGCCAGACGGTTGCTGGAAACATGGATGATCCCGGCGATGCCGGCGAGCAGCCCGGCGTACATGAAGGCGAAAACCCGCACCTTGCGCAGGTTGTAGCCCAGCCTCTCGGCGATCGCCGGACTGCCGCCGACCGCATAGACCGCCCGGCCGATCAGCGTGCGGTTGAGGATCCACCACGTCACCACCGAGACCACCACCAGCACCAGCACATAAGCCGGCAGGATGGCGATCGAGCCGTTGCCCGCCTCCGAGCGCCACAGCTCGTATTTGCCGAAGGCTTCCATCGACAGCGGGATATTCATGAACAATCCGGTGCCGATGAAGGTCAGCAGGAAACCGCGGATCACGTATTGGGTGCCGATGGTGACGATCAGCGACGGCGCCTTCAGCGAATGGACCAACTGGCCGTTCAGCGCGCCGATCAGCGCCCCGCCCGCCGCGCCGCAGGCGAGGATCACCGCGATCGGCGTTCCCGGCGCGTAATCGGTGACCGTTTTGGTGATCACATACATTGTCAGGGCGGCGATGGCGGTGAACGAGACATCAAGGCCGCCGGTCGCCAGCACGATCAGAACGCCAAGGCCGAAGAGGCCGCTGACCACCGAGGCGCGGGCCATGTCAAACAGGTTGGAGACCTGCCAGAACTCGGGGCTGATGGCGCCGACGACGAGGCTGACCAGCACGATCAGACCAAGGGTGATCACCGGCGGATGGCCGATCAGCCAGCGCAACAAGGCCCGCGCCGTCGAAGGGCGTTTCGCGGCGCCGGGCAGATCGAGCGCGAGATCGGTCATGGCAGGCTCCTTGGGGATTCTTCGGCGACCAGGGCGCGGTACAGCGCGCCTTCGCCCAGACCTTCGGCATCGAAGACCTCGGCCACGCGCCCTTTGCGCATCACCAAGATCCGATCGCAGTTCTGCAGCAGTTCGGGCAGGTCGTCGCTGATGATGATCACCGCCATCCCCCCCTTGGCGAGCCGTTGGATGATGCGGAAGATCGTGTCTTTCGAGCCGACGTCGACGCCGACGGTCGGACCATGGAGAACAAGCAGCCTGGGTTCGATCATCAGCCAGCGCCCGATCAGCACGCGTTGCTGATTGCCCCCCGACAGCGACTGCACGGGATTGGCGATATCGGGCGTGGCGATTTGCAGATCATCGGTCATCTCCTGGGCCCGCGACCGGCTCAGCGGACGGTCGAGCATGCCGAGGCGACCGCGCAGGCGATCGAGAACCGAGGCGATGATGTTGTCGGCGATGGGCTTTTCCAGGAACAGGCCTTCCGAAAGCCGATCCTCGGGCAGGTAACCGATCCCGGCGGCGATGGCATCGGCCGGCTGGGACAAGACAACCCGCTCTCCAGCGAGGGAAACACCGCCGCGATCGGCCGGACACACCCCGGCCAAAGCCAGGGCCAGTTCGTTGCGCCCGGAATCAAGCAGCCCGGTGACGCCCAGGATCTCGCCGCGATTGAGCGAGAAGGAGACGCCGCCAAAGGCATTGGCGCGCCCAAGGTCACGGACATCGAGCAACCGCTCACCGCCCCTCTCGGCCTCGCGGTAGCGCGAGTCATCCAGGGCCCGGCCCGTCATCCAGTGGCTCAGATCCTTTTTGGTGAAATCGGCGATATCGCCTTCCATGACCTTGCGGCCGTCGCGCAAAATGATGGCGCGGCCGCCGATGGTTCGGCATTCATCCAGCTTATGGGTGACGAACAGCACCGCGACGCCCTTGGCGCGCAGCTTTTCGACCACCGCGATCAGATTATCGACCTCGCGCTTGGTCAAAGCCGTGGTCGGCTCGTCCATGATCACCAGCTTGGCGTCGGTGGCGATGACGCGGGCGATGGCAATCAACTGGCGGGTGGCGATCGGCAATTCATCGACGCGGGTCGCCAGAAAGCCGTCTCCGGCGGGCAGATTGACCGCTTCAAGCGCCCGGGTCGCCGTCGCCTTCAAGCGGGCGAGATCAAGCCGGCGGGCGAGTTGTCCGCCCGAGGCCACCAATTGCTGGGACAGGGCGATGTTTTCGGCGACGCTCAGATTGGGCAGCAGCGACAGATCCTGATAGACGGTCTCGATCCCCGCCGCCAGGGCCATGATCGGCGACAGTCCGGCGACCTCGCGGCCCTCGACCACCAGGGTTCCCTCATCGGGCGGCTGCGCCCCCGAGATGATCTTGATCAGCGTGCTCTTGCCGCAGCCATTCTCGCCCAGCAGATGGTAAATCTGGCCGCGTTCGATGGCGAGGCTGACGCCGCGCAAGGCCTTGACCCCGGCGAACCGCTTGTGGACGTCGCGAATATCGAGAAAGGGCGGACTCGTCGCCTCGCGGGGGGCGGAGTCCCGGATAAGGACGGAAGCGGTGGTCGGCATGACGCTGTCCCTTTCGCGACAGGGGAGCCGTCCAGCCGAGAGCGTATCGGCGGGGGCCGGCGGCCCATTTCGCGCGCCGCTTCGAAGAACGGCGCGCGAAACAGAGGCATCCTTGGGGGAAGAGGATCCTTAAGCGGACATGATCCTTAGAAGGGCCTTAACAGGACCTTAGAAGGGATAGTCCTTGTAGTTGGACTTATCGACATCGACCCAGGCCTGACCGACCAGGATGACGCCCTCGCCCGGGCCCTTCTTGATGTGGATCTTGTTGTAGCCCGGAACGCCGAGATCCATGCCCTCGGTGAATTCGACGCCGTCGATCACCATCTTGGCCACCTTGTTCATGACGAACCCGGCGTCCTTGGGATCCCAGAAGCTGATGCTCTGCACGGCGCCGCTTTCCAGATAGCGGCCGGTGTCCTGGGGCAGGCCCAGACCGACGACGCAGACCTTGCCGTTCAGACCGGCTTCCTCGACCGCCCGGCCGATGCCGATGACGTCGATCGCCGCCCCACCCTGGAAGCCCTTGATGTCGGGATAACGGCGCAGCAATTCCTTGGCCTTGTCATAGGCCTTATTGGCGTCGTTGAAGGACTCGTTCTTCGGCGAGACCAACTCCATCCCCGGGAACTGCTTGGCGTATTCCGCGCCGCCATCGGCCCATTGCACATGGGTCAGGCTGCCCAGCGACCCGACAAAAGAGGTCCACTTGCCCGTATGACCCATGCATTCGGACAGGCGCTCGTTGAAGTGGGCGCCGAAGGCGGTGTTATCGAAGGCCTCGATATCGACCTGGGTGTTCTTCAGATTGTCGGCCTCATGGGTGATCACCTTGATGCCGCGCTTCATCGCCCGCTTGAACACGCCTTCAAGCGCCGAGGGATCCATCGGCACCACGGCGATGGCGTCGACTTTCTTGGCGATGAGATCTTCGATCAGCCGGCCCTGCTGGGCGGCATCGGCCTTGGCCGGACCGACCTGACTGGCATTGACGTCGGCGTTTTCCTTGTCATAGGCGACAACGCCTTCTTCCATCCGTTTGAACCAGTTTTCGCCGGTCACCTTGACCACGGTGACGATGGTCGGCGACTCCTGGGCCGCGAGCGGACCAGCCACGCCCACCCCCCCGACAACCAGGGCGCAGGCGGCTATTTTCTTAAAAGCGGACATTGATCTCTTCCTCCATCTCGGATTCTTTTGAAGTTCCAAAGTCACGAACGTTCACCGGCCGCTCATTCAGGCCGGCTTGGCGGGGCGGCCGTACCTGGCGCCGGGCATTGCGCGCCAGGAAGCGGCCTGGAGGGGGCGGACCCCGCCTCCCGATCCCGGCGCGGCAACCAGGAACGGAGATCGACCCGGGACACCGCGAGGAAAATCAGCAAAAGCAGACCCCAGGCGCAGTCGCGGAAAAAGTTCGAGATATTGAGAAAATTGAACATGCTGCTCAGCGCCTGCAGGGCCGTCGCCGACAACACGACGCAGATCACCCGCCCATAGCCGCCGTCGGGGCGCACCCCGGCCATGACGGCGATCAGGATGGCGATCATCACGTAGGAACTGCCGTAGTCCCATTTCATGCTCGAGGTGCGGGCGCCGATGATGATGCCGGCGACCGAGGCGAGAACGCCGCAGAGCGTATAGGTGACCAGGATCATCCGCCGCAGGTTGATGCCGGCATAGCGCGCCGCCTTGGCGTTACTGCCCAGCAGGAACAGCCGCATGCCAAAGGGCGTGAAGCGCAGAACGACGCCGATCACCGCGGCGATGACGATGAACAAGGCAAAACAGATCGGCACGCCAAAAACCGGCGCATTGCCGAAATCATCGAGCGGCTCGATATAGCCCAAGCCGAGCGCCGACCCGTTGGTCAGCACGATCGCCACGCCGGTAAAGGCGAGCTGGGTTCCCAAGGTGGCGATGATCGGCGTCAGTTCGGCCCGCGAAATCAACAGGCCGTTGATCAGGCCGCCGATCAGGCCGACGGCCAGGGCAACGGCGGCGAAGGACAGGGTAAAAGCCATCGGCGCGGCGTCGGGCGAAACCCAGTGGGGAACAACGATCGCCGCGACAATCCCCGACAAATTGGCCAGGGCGATGCCCGACAGATCGATGCCGCCATTGCCCGAAACCATGGCAAGCATGACGCCGATCGCCAAAAGCCCGAGTTCGGGCACCTGGGCCGCCATCGACTGAAGATTATAGGTATTGACGAAGGTGGGACCGGCCAGGGCGACGGCGGCGACCAGCACCGACAGATTGACAAGGATCAGGAAGTTGAGCTGACGATCCGACATCGCGTTCTTCACCGCCTTCACCGAGGGACCCCGTGACCGGAGAAGACGACGGCGGCGGCGCTTGCGCCGGCGATCGCGGCCAGACGGGAGGAATGGGCCCACCCCGAAGGGGCGACATCCCACGCGACCCTGCCGGCCGATCCATAGGAACGACAGCGATACACCGCTTCCTCCTTCGTCTCGCCCGGGTTGCGATCGCCTGGACGTTCGCGCATTTGCGCAAGGTTATTGACGGGAAGGTTAGCTGCATCCCATTTCATCTGTCAACTTATGTGAGCAGACGATCAGCGATCATCGTCGATGGTACCGATTAATTCATCCATACTTGTCTAAAATACCGGATAAACCGACCTGTCTTGCAAAAATGAAGCCAAACACCGGCTACTTGCGCTGAACATTCGCTCATCCCAATTGACATATGCTCTGCTCATTGGCACGCTAGAATGAGCGGCTGCGCAGGTCTCGCCGGCCACCCCCCAGGGGCCCCGCCAAAAGGGCGACGCCCGGTCCGTCGCGCCAAAGGCGGCGACGTCGATCAGTGGAGACATCAATGAAGATCGCGATTGGCTGTGATGAGGCGGCCTATGACCTCAAGGAAACCTTGACGTCCTTCATCACGGCGCAGGGTCACGAGGTGACCGATTTCGGCACCTTCGACCGCAAGCCCGTGCTTTACCCCGATATCGCCCACGCCCTGGCCACCGAGGTCGCCGCCGGCACCCAGGACCGGGGCGTTCTGTTGTGCGGAACCGGCATTGGCATGGCCATCACCGCCAATAAGGTGAAGGGAATCCGCGCCGCCCAATGCCATGACACCTATTCCGCCGAACGCGCCCGCCTGAGCAACGATGCCCAGATCATCACCATGGGCGCCCGCGTCATCGGCCCCGAACTGGCCAAGGCGATCGTCCGCACCTTTTTGTCGAACGAATTCGTCAACGGCAGTTCGACCCCGAAGATCGAGCGGATCACCGCCTATGAGAACAGCCCCGGTTAGAGTTCGTCAGGGAAAAGTGGGCACCGCTTTTCCAGAAAAGACAAACTCAAACAAAGGGATCCAGGGTCTGGCCGCTTCAGCATCAAGCGGACAGACCCTAGAGCAATTCCTCAAAGCTTTGCACCAAAGGGCGATGACGCTTTGGTCCACGATCGGCAGCTTAGGCCGGCGCGCGGGAACGAGGATTGCCGCGCGCCGGTCTAAATCGGCCGGAGACCGGGCTCAGGCGGCCTTGGAGATCAGCGGAAAGGAGCGTTTGACGGTCACGGCGATCAGCGCCGCCAGCCCGGCCTTGATCAGATCGCCCGGAAGGAACGGCGCGGAGGCGATGGCGGCCTTGAGCAGGGGCAGATCGGCGTTGATCGCCACCCAGGGAACGCCGATCGTATAGACCACGCCGACACCGCCGATCACGGCGTAGGCGAAGGAACGCAGCGGCGTCAGCCCCCGCCAGCCCCATTCATGCAAGGCGCCAACGACGAAGGCGCCGGCCACCCAGCCGAACAGAAACCCGCCGGTCGGTCCGAAGAACACGCCCAATCCGCCACGCCCCCCCGACAGCAGCGGCAGGCCGACGGCGACCAGGGCCAACAGCAGCACGATCGCCAGCCCGCCGCGCTTGGCGCCAAGAATGGCGCCGGCCAACATCACCCCCATCGACTGGGCGGTGATCGGCACGCCGATTATCGGCAAGGCGATCGGCGGAAACAGCGCCAACGCCGCGGTCAGCGCGGCGAACAGGGCGATGTGAACGATGTCCTTGGTGGTGGTGCGATGTCCGCGCATGGGAGCCTCGTCGGCAGGATGTCTGAAGGGGGGGAGCGGCGGGCGACGGGCAAGGCCTCGTCGTCCTCGCCATCGGTCGAGCGGGCATCGATGGCGTCGGCGACATCATTGGCCATCTTGAGCGTGCGCACGATCAACGGCAGGGCAAGGGCCAAGGGATTGCGCCCCAGCCCCCTCGCCCGCTGGGCATCGCGGATCTCGGCGCTTTGGCTGCCGATCACCGGGATGAAGCGCAGCGCCAGGGAAAAGGCCAGACCAACCTTGGCCGGATCGACGCCAAAACGCGCAAAGGGCGCAAGCCCGCGCTCGATGGTTTCGATCATCGCGTCGGTGCGCGTCGTCAGGGTGACCAGGGCGGCAAGCAGCACCAGGGTGGCGATGCGCAGCACGACAACGCCGCCCTCGGCCCACGACCCGCCAAGGCCTTGAACCACGAACAGCGGCAAAAGCAGCCACAGCAAAGGCCGCAGTTGCCCAAGCAGGGCGCGCCAGGACAGCCGGCCCAGCCGGTAAAGCAGCGCCGTCGCCACCAGGGCGGCCATGATCCCCCGCCAGTCCTCGACCAGCAGCAGCGCGCTCGCCGTGACCGCCAGACAGCCAAGCTTCACCCCGGCGGGCAGGCGGTGCAACGGCGACAGCGCCAGACGTGGCGGGCGGCGGCTCATTGCATGGTGCCGATATAGCGCGCCAGCGCCGGACCGGGACGGTCATCGATGCTGACCTTGCCGTTTTCGAAAACGATCACCCGGTCGAAATCGGCGAGAAGGCCCAGGTCATGGGTCACGACGATGGCGCTTTGCTCGAGATCGCGAATCACGCCGGCGACCTTGCGGGCGTTGCGCAGATCAAGCAGCGTCGTTGGTTCATCGAACACCACGCAGTCGGGTTGGGTGATCAGCACCCCGGCCAAAGCCAGAAGCTGCTTTTGCCCGCCCGACAGGGCATGGGAGGAATGGGCCCGTAGGGCGCCCAGGCCAAAGCGATCGAGAACCTGGTCGACCAGGGCGTCGCGTTCGGCCTTTGGCAGCTTCAGCCCCTTGAGACCGAAGGCCACGTCCTCCTCGACCACGGGGAAGACGATCTGATTATCGGGATTTTGGAAAACGAAGCCGACCTTGCGGCGCACGGCCTTGCCCGAACGGGCGGTATCGAGGCCATCGACCAGCACCTTGCCTTCGGTCGGAACCAGAAGGCCGTTGAGCAAACGGGCGAAGGTGCTTTTGCCCGATCCATTGCCACCGACGATGCCGATCCGGCGTTCCGTCAACATCAAATCGATGCCGCGCAGGGCTTCAAAGGTGTCAAAACGCTGATGAACGGCGGCGATTTCGATGGTGGTCATGGAGTGTGGTCCCCAAGGGGGAAGACGTGGGGCCCTCCCGCCCACCGCCGTCTCCCGGGGGAGAGGCGGCGATCGGCGGAAGGACGGGCAAGTCGGGAGACGACGGAGCCGGGAACGGCGGGGGGCGTTAAGCCCCAGGGCAGGCGGCCCGCAGTCCCAATCCCCGATCCCTTGACAAGCCCGCTTTGGCGGTCCAACTGTAAAAAGCGCGGTTTTCCCGTCTTGAACGTCGTGTTGTCCTTGCGGACAAGGTCTCAGCCAAACATCGCGTTCAGAACGAGATAACCAATCGACGGGCACACCAAGCAGCCAAAGCCGGTGTAGAAGGTGGCCGTCAGGGCGCCATAGGGAACAAGCTTCGGATCGGTTGCAGCCAATCCAGCGGCGGTTCCACTGGTGGTTCCCATGATTCCGCCGTAAACGGCGGCAGCACCCGGGGTGGTCAGGCCGACGCGCTTGGCGACAAGCGGCGTCAGGATCATAACGGCGATCGACTTGACCACGCCGGCTGCGATCGACAGGGCGATCACTTCAGACGACGCGCCCAAGGCGGCGCCGGTGACGGGACCGACGATGAACGTCGCGGCGCCGCCGCCGATCGTGGCCATGCTGACCGGATCGGTATAGCCGAAGGCGTAAGAGGTCGCGGCACCGATGGCGATCGCCACCACCACCGACACCACCAGGGCGACGGCCCCGGGAACGCCAACCTTCTTCAGCTCTTCCAGACGCACGCCAAACGCCGTCGAGACGATGGCGAAGTCGCGCAGCACGGCGCCGCCCATCAGGGCGATACCCGAAAGCATCTGAACGTCGGCGATGCCCTTCTTGCCACCGGTGTACTTACCACCGATATAGGCCAGCACCAGGCCGAGAACGATGGCGATCGCCGAGCCATGAACACGACCGGCCGTCAGCTTCTTCGAGGCGGCATAGGACAGCCACATCGCGGCGCCGACGAAGACGAAGGCGGTGATCAGCGGGTATTCGGCCAAAGACTTCGTAAAGATTTCAACGAAACCGGACATGATTAGTGGCCCTTCACGCTGTCTTCGGCGACATCGGACTTACCGCCAAGAGCGCTGATCGGCTTGATCAACAGGAAGCCGACGAACACCGCGCCAAGGCCGGCGACGAAAGCGAGCGCCCCGCCGTTCATGGCGCTCACCACGTTCTGCTGGGCGGCCATGGCGACGACGATGGGAATGTACATCGCGCTCCAGAAGCCGATACCGGCCTGGGCCGCTTCCGAGAGCTTCTTCTTGTCCATGAGGCGCTGGGAAATCACCACCAGCAACACCATGGCGATACCCACGCCACCGATGTTGGCGGAGATGCCGAGCATCGCACCGAACAAATTGCCAACGAAGTTACCGATGAGCATGCACAGGCCCATCAGGAACAAACCGTAAATCACCATTTCACGTACCCCCTAGAGAGGCAAAAACTTGAAACGGGGCGGCCCATGCCGCCCCGAAGTCACAAGCTCACTCAACAACCATCATCAAGGCGCCGGGCTTCAGCCGGTCGCCAGCCGCCACGGCGATCGACTTCACGGTGCCGTCGATGGGGGCCGGAACGTTGTTCTTCATCTTCATCGCTTCGATAACGACCAGGGTCTGGCCCTTGGTCACGGTGGCGCCAACGGCGACATCGATCGAGACGATCACGGACGGCATCTTCGCTTTGATATCCATAGTGCGTTCACTCCTTGAGAGACACAGTCTTAGAGATACTCAATCTTAGGCCGACAGGGACGACTGAAGAGCCCCCGTCGATTTCATTACCGAACCGGCGGAAACTCCCGCCAATATGGCAATATTCGTCGTCAACAACTCTTTGTTCATAACTTCAACGCCGTGAATTGTCTTTGCAAGAACACTTGCAGAGTCTGAAAAATATTCGGCCATCTTTACGCCATACTTATGACCAAAGTCAATTTCTACATCGACCTTCACTTTATGCCAGGTCGAGATGATCTGAATTTCCTGCCAGAACGAGGCCAGGGCCTTGGCGTCCGTCCCTTCGACGACAAGATCGAGATCCGAAGCGGCTTCGACGTAGGGCAGACCGCTCATCGCCTCGAGCGCCGCCGAACCAATCAAGCCGACCGGCACGTCAAGCACCCGCCCCATGGCGTGGATCGCCGTCAGCGCCCGGTGGGGCACCCGCTCCAGGCCGACGGCGCGGTCCATGACCGCCCACGGGCTGGTGAAGCGGGTGATCTGGCTTCTGGCGACCGGCACGGCGGCGCGCACGCGCTGCGCCCCGACTCGGAAGGGAAAGGCGAAACCCACCTGCCCTTCGCCTTCGCCGCAGGGCGCGGTCGGCCGGCAGACGATGCCGGGAATGCCGCGCGAGATCAGCACATGCTCGATCCGCGCTTCGATATCGGGGCCACGCATCGCCGCAGGCAGGGCCTCGATCAGCGCCGGCAGCAGCCGGGCGCGGGCGATGGGGTCGATATGGGCAAGGGTATGGCGACGGTGAAGCATGCTTAACGTCCTTTGATCCAGGCCGGATCGGATTTGGCGGTCTTTTGCAAATCGGCCTGGGCCTGAACCAGATCGTCGAACAATCGGGTGGCCTGGGGGCCTTCGAGGGGGATGCCCGCCGCCCACAAGCCATCGGCTCCGGGCAATCCAGGAACCAACAGCAGTCGGGTGGCCGGCGCCCCGGTCACCAGATCGGCGGCGACCTTCACCACCCTGCCCTTGATGCGCAAAATGGTGCGGGCGGCCTTTTCCACGGTGGAGGCGGCCGTCGCCCGGGTATGGGTCACCACCACCTCGTATTCGGGATAGGTGCGCTCGCGGCGGTAGGTGATGATCTTGCCGTCGGGGTCGCAGACATGGCCCGACGGCGACATCAGAAAGCTGTCGCCCATTGGCAAGCCGCCAACCACCAACTCGCGGTAGGCCTCCCCCCGGGGGGAGGCGACCAAAGAGATATCGTCCCGCAGGGGAACGCCGTCCAAGGTCAGCCAGCCGAATTCCTGGCAGCCGTAAAGATCGTGAACCGTATAGCCAAAGGCCTCGGCGACCGGCAGCAGCTCCTGATCAAGGGGCGTTCCCGCCGTCAGCAACACGCAGCCCTTGGGGAAATGGGCCTTCAAACCAAGCTTGACCGCCTGCTCCAGGCCGGCGCGCAGGAACGACGACTCTCCCAGGATGATCTTGGGTTGTTCGCGGCAGGCCGCGACCAGCAAGGCGTCGCGGCTGGAGCGCTTGAGGAAGCCCCAACTGACGTCGCAGGCGCGCAGGGCGTCGGCGGCAAAGACATTAACCAAAGGCGGATAGGTTACCAGCATCCGCGTCCCTGGCCCGGTCCCCAGTCTTTCGAACAGGGTCCGGGCCACGGCGCAGCGGCCCGAAATTTCGCCGTGAGTCACGCCAACGATGTTCTGGAACGCCGAAGAACCGGTCGTGAAGGTCAGATACGCCAGATTGAGCGGGGTATGGACCTCCTCGATGACATGGGCGGCCGTCGGGCCGTCAATGCCTTTATCGGCCAGCGTGCGCCGGGGCATCTCTCCCAGGGTGGGAGCGTTGCCGAAGGCGTCGAGCGCCGCTTCGAGAACCGTCAGATCGTCGGACATGAGAATCACCGTCCTTTTTCGGGCCGTATCAGGTTAGCGGGCCGGGGCGTACTGGCTGGCCACGGCGGCGAACTCGGCGTTCATCAAGGCGATCAGCTCGGGGCGAACCACCCGGCCGCCGCGCTCGGCGCCCAGGGCGCCACGGCCCCAGGGGCCCAGGCTGTCCTGCTTGCCGGCCAGCTTGGCCTGACGGATCGACTCGATATGGGCGATGATGGCCGGACGCATGCCGTCGATGGCGGTCACCAGTTCCTCAACCCCGCCCAAGGCGAAGAAGAAGCGCGGGCCGGCGGCGAAGACCGGGTTGCCCTTCGAGAGTTCCTGAAGGGTTTCCAGATCCTTGCGGATGATGCGCGAGACGCTGGTCAGCGGCATCACGTGGATCATCGTGCCGAAATTGGCGTCCAGCGACAGGATGTTGTCGGCCTGGAGGCCATGGCAGAGGAAGGCGCCGGAGATGGCGCGGCCGATGACCATGGCGACGATCGGATGACCGGCGAGCCGGGCCTCGGCCAAAGCCAGCTGATAGGCGCCGGTGGCCTTGTTCATCCCGAAGATTTCTTCGGTCTTGCCCGGACCATTTCCCGGGGTGTCGACGATCAGCACCAGCGGGCGCTTCTGCGCGATCGGCTTGTCGGCGTCGGCTTCCAGCGAGGCATAGACGGCCTGGGCCATCTTGTAACCCTCTTCCATGCCGATGATGCCGGCATAGACGACGGGGAACTTCTCGTTGAAGGCGTTGCCATCGCTGGCGATGATCGTGCAGGTCTGCCCGTTGAGCAGACCGGTGCCGACAACGGCGCCGGGGCCGAACTCGGGATCATCGAAGGTCTTGCTGCCGACGGTATTCTCGGTAAAGCCCTGGGGATCGACGATCAGGTCGATCGCCTCGCGGCCCTTACCCATCATGGTTTCGGTGACGTCCATGATTGACTCCTGATAGGGGGAATTATGGCGGACGGCCGGGCTCAGACGCTCAGACGCTTGACCTGGGCGAGGAAGTCGGCGAGCGGCAGGTCGGTCAGGGCGGCGGCATTGGCGTTGCCGGCCTTGGCCCACACGTCGCGGGCGTCCTTGGGCTGCATCTCGGCGGCGAGGGCGACACCGCGCAGCTGACGCTCGACCGTCGCCGCCGAACCGATGCGACGCATCTCTTCGAAGGCCGAGATCGGCAGAACGGCCAGCTCGGCCACCTTGGCGCGGAAGGCGGCGACGGTGTTTTCCACCAAGTAGTTACAATCGCCCATGATGTACTTGTGCTTGCCACCGGTGGTGCGGAACACCAGACCCCGGTCGGAGCTGTCGAACTCTTCCTTGCCCATTTCCTGCTCGATCACTTCCGGACCGGTCAGGCCAAGGCGGCCGAATTCGCTCATGACGATCACGTCGGTGGCGGCGGCGACGAAGCCCATGCCGCCGAAGCACCCGACCTTGGAGCCGATGAGGGTGATCACCGGCACCTTGCCGCGCGCCTTCTGGATCTGATCCATCACCTCGGCGTGGGCCAGCAGACCGGCATTGGCTTCGTGCAGACGCACGCCGCCGGTCTCGAACGAGATGACGACGATCGGCTTTTCGGCGTCGGTCAGATCGGGAACGCTGGCGACCAGCTGGTCGTGGAACTCGACGGCCAGACGGATGGTGTTGACCATCTTGGCGCCGCCGACCTCACCGACCGAACCGCCGATGAAGCGGCCTTCCTGGGAGATGACGAACACCGGGGTGACGCCGATCCGGCCAACGCCGGTAACGATGCCATCGTCGAATTCGACCGCTTCTCCAAGGACTTCCAGGTGCGGGCTGAAACGGCGGTCAAAGGGGCCGGCCAGCTCGGTGAAGGTCCCCTCGTCAACCACGCCAAGGGCGCGATCGCGGGCGTTGGCTTCAAGGAAGCTGCTGTCCTGAAGGGCTTTCCAGTTCGGCATATCGCTGCTCTCCTTACTTGCCAGCCGCTTCCGCCAGGGCCTGGCGCAAGCGCAGCAGGACCACGGCGGGGGTGGCATTGTTGTCGTTGATCTCGACACGGACGTCGGCGAGCGCGGATTCGGTCACGAAGGCTTCCAGAACGCGCTTCCACAGCGCATCGAAACCGGTGACCGGGGTGACGATGCGCACCGAAACCGCGCCGCCCAGAGCCTTGGGCTCCATCAGCACTTCCATATCGCCCGACCCGACGACGCCGATGTGGACGGGGGCCTTCAGAACCGGAGTGCCCGCGTCATGCTTGATGTCGAATTCCAGGGTGTTCAAAGCCATGGTTCAAAGGTCCTTTATCACCAGTTGCGGAACCGCGCGGGCGGGTTGTAGAGCCCACCGGACCAGCTCACCAGATCGCGGATATTGCGGGCCGCGAGCATCGAACGATTGGCGCGCGAGCGGTCCACGCCCAGGTCTTCCGGGGTCTTGACGATACCGGCGTCGCGCAGGGCACGGGTTTCCGAGGGCTTGGCCTGCAGGCCGAGCTCGGTGTAGCCGGCGACGGCGCGGATGGCGGCCATACGCGAGTCGATGTCGGGGCACCGGTTGAGGTAGGCGATGCCTTCCTCGGTCACCACATGGGTCAGATCGTCGCCGTAGATCATCACCGGCGGCAGATCCAAACCGGCGTTCTCGGCCAGTTCCCAGGCGTCGAGCTTGTCGACGAAGACCGGAGCGCGCCCTTCGCCGAAGGTCTCGACACCCTGCACCACCAAGCGCTTGCCGCGCGGCATGGTGCCGAGCTGACGATCAAGGGTGGGCTGTTCGGCGCCGCACTTCAGCCAGCTGGCGGTCGAGTGACGACGGCCCTTGGAATCGCAGCCCATGTTCGGGGCGCCACCGAAGCCGGCCACGCGGTTGGCGGTCGCCGTCGAGGAATTGCCGAACTTGTCGATCTGCAGCGTGCCGCCGATGAACATGTCGAGCGCATAGTGACCGGCCGTCTGGGCGAAGGCGCGGTTGGAGCGCAAGGTGCCGTCGGGGCCGACGAAGAAGATGTCGGGACGGGCCGCGACATACTCCTCCATGCCCAATTCACCGCCGAAGCAATGAATGGTGTCCACCCAACCCGATTCGATCGCCGGGATCATCGTCGGATGGGGGTTGAGGATCATATGGGTGCAGACCTTGCCCTTCAGCCCCAGCTCTTCGCCGTAGGTGGGCAGCATCAGTTCGATGGCCGAGGTCAGGAAGCCGATGCCGTGGTTGATGCGCTGCACGCCGTATTCGGCGTAGATGCCCTTCAGGCAAAGCATGCCAAGCAGGATCTGGCTGTCGGTCACCAGGGCCGGATCGCGGGTGAACAGCGGCTCGAGGAAGAACGGCTGGGGCGATTCGATCACCACGTCGACCCAATCGGCGGGAATATCGACGCGCGGCAGGGTGTCGACGATCTCGTTGACCTGGGCGATGACGATGCCCTGGCGGAACTTGGTCGCCTCGACGATGGTCGGGGTGTCTTCGGTGTTGAAGCCGGTATAGAGGTTGCCCTGGCGGTCGGCCTTATAGGCGCAGATCAGCGACACGCGCGGCGTCAGATCGAGGAAGTAGCGGCCAAACAGTTCCAGATAGGTGTGGATGGCGCCGAGCTCGAGCTTGCCTTCCTTGATGAACTTGGCGACACGGCCGGCCTGGGGGCCGCCGAAGGCGAAGTCCAGCTTCTTGGCGATGCCGTTCTCGAACAGATCAAGGTGGACGGGCAGCGGAACCGCCGACTGCACCATGTGCAGGTCATGGATCTTGCTCTTGTCGACCTTATTGAGGCATTCGGCGAGGAAATCGGCCTGCTTCTGGTTGTTGCCTTCGATGTTGACCCGATCACCGGCGCGAATGACCGCTTCGAGCAGGGCCACGGTGTCGGCCGCCTTGACTTCCTTGCCAGGGCCGATGAACCGGGCCGCCGCCGCGAGCCGCTCCGCCGTATCGACGGATCGGTGGTCCCACTTCTTGTCTGTACCAGTTTTGGACATGGAACGACCTCTATTTTGTTATACTGACGCGTTTAGCCGGCGATAGCCGAAGAGAGACGCGTTTCTCCATAATGAAAGTGGTGAACTTCTCCGCTTTCATCGCGAATACTCAAACTTCCATCGATACCGAGATCCACCGCGACGCCATGGCAGCGCGTTCCTTCGGACTCGAGGGTGATGTCCTTGCCAAGGGTGCAGGAAAGGCGAACCCAGGCGTCGCGCACCGGGGCAAATCCCTCGCGCTCCCAAAGCTCGACCCAGGCTTCGAGATGGTCGAGCAAGACGGGGAGCACGGCGAACCGGTCGATCGCCCGTCCGCTTTCAATCGCCAACGATGTTCCAATCGCTTGCAGCGAGCCGGGGAAATCATCAACCGACAGCCCGGTATTCAGGCCGATGCCGGCGATCACGTGATGGACATCGCCATCGGCCGAGGAGAGCAGCTCGCAGAGAATGCCGCAGAGCTTGCGCCCATCGACCAACAGGTCATTGGGCCATTTGACCCGGGGCTGGACCCCGGTGGCCCGGGTGATCGCCTCGGCCACGGCCACGGCGATCACCAGGGTCAACTGGGGCACTTCCTCGATCGGACGCTTCGGGGAAAGCAGGATCGAGAGGCAGAGCCCCTCACCGGGCCGCGAGAACCACGGACGCTCGCCCTTGCCGCGACCGGCCACCTGGTGGTCGGCGACCACCACGGTTCCGGGGAGGGCGCCGTCTCTGGCAAGGCCGCCCATCAACCGGTTGGTCGAGTCCACCTCGGCGAGGTGGAAGACGGTCCGGCCGATGGTGCCTTGCCGCCGCTCGACCTTGGGGAGGCGAACAAGATCGGCGGCAGAGACGGGGGGAAACGGCAGAGCGGTCATCGGAGTGGTCCTATCGGCAGGAGACGGGAACCAGGGTAATCAGAGTGTCGAAAGGGGGAGCGTCCGGTGCCCGGGGGGAGAGAGACACCGGACGCTAGTCGTCAACCGCCGACCAGGCCGATCGTCGAGGCGAAGACGCCGACGGCAATGGCGGAGACGATGACGCCGCAGATCTGGGCACCCATGGCCAAAGGCATGATCATGGCGTAGGGGCTGGCTTCGAAGGCGATCTGCTGAGCGATCTTGGCGGTCGAGGGCATGCAAGAGACGCCGGCGATGCCAATGACGGGATTGAACTTGCCCTTGCTCCACCACCACATGAACCAGCCGCCGGCGATGCCACCCAGGCCGGAGATGGCAAGGGCCGTGATGCCGAGGACGAGGAGGATGGCGACGCGGGGATCAAGCAGGGTGGAGGCTTCGCACAGCACGCCGAGCACGAGGCCGAGGAACAGGGTGGCTCCGTAGGTGATGGTCTTCTCAAGCAGCTGCTGGTAGGGCTCGATCTCGGCTTCCTTGATGGCGACGCCCAGGAAGAACGACAAGATCAGCGGAGCGGCGACGGGCAGCAGGAAGCACAGCAGGCCGGCGGCGACGATGGTGAAGACGAACTTGGCTTCCTGGCTGACGTCGG
Organism: Rhodospirillum rubrum ATCC 11170; assembly: GCF_000013085.1. Taxonomy (NCBI): domain Bacteria; kingdom Pseudomonadati; phylum Pseudomonadota; class Alphaproteobacteria; order Rhodospirillales; family Rhodospirillaceae; genus Rhodospirillum; species Rhodospirillum rubrum. Next base: position 1,559,181 of record NC_007643.1, on the reverse strand, counting down.
GGAACTCGAATTCGACTTCCAGGCCACGGTATTTCTCGGGGATCAGCCACTTCACCAGGTAGGGGTAACCGGCGTAGCACAGCGACAGGTACAAATAGGCGATGATCGAGATCGGAACGAAGAGGTCCTTGGCCATCACCAGCGAGGCGAACAGCACCATCGGACCATCGGCGCCGCCGATCGACCCAACGGCCGCCGCCTGACCGGGGGTCAGACCACAGTAATAACCGATCACCAGCGTGGCGAAGGTGCCAAGCTCGGCGAACAGCGCCACCGTCATGCTGGCCCAGGGGCGCGCCAGGATGAACGAGATGTCGGCCATCGTGCCGATGCCCATGAACAGCAGGCAGGCGACCAGCGAGTTGGTGAAGGTGAAGTTGTAGACCGGCTGGAGGAAGTCGATCTGCAGGATATTGATCAGGCCTTCGGTGTCGGACACCATCGGCGCAATGATCAGGGTGCCGATCTGCCCGGCTTCAAGAAACATCACGCCGGCATTCACCGCCATCATGCCCAGACCCATCGGCACCATGATCAACGGCTCGAGAGTCCGCTTAAAACCCAGATAGGCGAGGAAGAAGCCAAGGCCCATCAACCCGAGGCGGGAGATGGCGATGACGGGCTCCTGGACGAAAAGCGTCCCGATGCCCGGAAAAACCGTAAGAATCTGGTCGAACATTTCTTGCTCTCTCGCGTTACTGGGCGTTCGAACGCTGGGACAGGAAGCGGGATAGGCTAACGATCACCCCCATCACCGCGTAAGCGATGACGGCGGTAATGAAGTAGCTAAACCCGGCGTAAACGATGATGTTCATGGGTTCCTCATGCGCTGCGGGTTTCGTCGGTCATCGGGGACCGATGCCGGCGAAATCAGTTTTTTCCTAGGGCAAGACTGCCGTTGAGAAGGCTATGGACCCCGACCGTTACGGCCAGCAGGTCGGCGGAACCGCCCGGACTAAGGTTGCGGGCGACGCAGTCGTGATCGAACCGATCGATGGCGGCGCGACCCGCCTCGCTCATCGCTCCCCCCAGGCACAGCACCCGGCGGGCTTCGGTTCGAATGAAATCAAGGGCTTGCGGACCACCGCGCCACAGAACCGTGGTGTCTTCGGTGACCGACATCAGCGAAATCAGGGTGTGAACAAGGGCCCAGTTGAGCGGGACGCCGGCGGCGAGCGCCGCTTTGAGGGCGGGCAGACCGGCCAGGGCGACGGTGGGGAAGCCGGTTTCGACTTCGCCGCGGATCCCCAGAATACCCAGGCTTTGATGCAGATGCTCACCGGCGGTGGCCGGAATGCGGACGGCCCTGGCGGCGAGTTCCCGGGCGCACAATCCCTTGGTCATCAGGGCGGCGGTGGAAAACAGGGCCTCGACACTGAACGGTGTTTGATCGCGGGCCAGCAAACCGGCGCTAGCGCAGAGGATGCCGGCCGAGAACAGCAGGCCGCGCTGGGTATTGATGCCGCCGGTGGCGGCCAGCAGGCGGGCTTCATACTCGCGGCCGATCTCGCGAACCAGCGGAAGAAGGGTCGCGGCCGGGCCGGAATGGCCGAAACCGGCTTCGGCGCATTGGTAAAAACACGGGGTGATGGCGGCCGAGGAGACCATGAAGGTCTGCAAGGTCATGTCGGCATGCGATCCATTGGACCGCGGGGTGACCAAACCCGGCTTGGGGTGGGTGGAAACTTCGAGAAGGGCGCCCGCGACAAAGGCGCTGCCGATCGTCCAGCAAATCGGATCGCGCCAGAGCCCTGGCTGACAATCGCGAACGGTGTCCCTCAATGCGGAGTCCATGAAACGCCTGCCCAAATCATGGCCGGCGGATCGCTGACACGCAGCATCGCCAGCCCGGGTCCCAAGGCGTCGCCCAGTCGCGAAAACCGCGTTGGACGCATCAAAGGACCGTCAGGGGGTCACCGTCACGAACAGCACAAGGATCACAGGGTGAAACGAGCGGGTTGAGCGTGGTCCGACAAAGAGAACGGCCACATGCCGCCCGTCCCGTCACTGCTCAAGATCACAAAAATCACATCCCCTTTTGGGGGTCGGCGGCTGGGAAACCCACATGGCCCCCGTCGCTTGGGGCGGATCATTTTCATGGTTTGCGCCCCGTGTCCATCCTTATTTTCGCCTTAATGCGGGATGGGTCGTCGAAAGGGGGCGAAGCGGTTTGAGTTTCAAGAATTTATCGCTCTTGGCTCCTATGGGGGAGGAAGAGAGGTCCAAACCACGACTTTTGGACCTCATCGCCCCACCCCTATGGCCTAATTTCCGCGAAAAATCTGTGGATATCAAGGCCCTGACCGGGCTCAGATATGCATGACGCCGAAGCCCATGCGCTCGTGATTGGTCTCGGGATGGAAAGCCGACTCGCCATGGGCGGCGACGGCGACCCATTTGCCGTCATTGACCACGGCGACCTTGAGCTTGAGGCTGGCCTCCGCCGCCACATCGGCGCTGATGCCCTTCAGGCATTCCAGACCGGCATGAATGACGCCGTGCAATTCGTTGTGCTGGTGGCGAATGACATGGCCTTGCAGGGCGCAGGCGACGATCGACTTGACGAAGCTTTTCGTTACATCGGTCCGCACGCCACTGACGAACGTAACGGCAAGTTTAATTTTGCTGTTTTCCGCAAGATAGGCCTTGAACTCCTCTTCTTCCTCGCGGGAGCTGATCGCGGCGATGATCGCGACCTTGCCGAGGCGATTGGGATTGATATCCATTGTGGGGGATCCTCTTGCACGGCAGCGGGGCGCCGGTGATAGCCCGATTGGACTGCCACGGACCGCCCCGAACAGGGTCGCGATATTCCTCCACTCCCTCCACCCTCGACAAGCCACAATCGTTGGGCCCGCAGCGGTAATCCTGGAGATGGGGCCGCAAATGAAACACTCGGACATTGGGCTTTTCCGCCGGACTGCGGCAAGGAAGGTTAAAGAAACACCTTCACCACCAAAAGTGGCACCCCCTCATCCTCTTTACCCCCCCTGCCCCGCCAAGGGGCAAGCCCCGCGCGATCCTTGGCATTTTACGGTAAATCGCGCGAAAAGCGCCGTCCCGGACGCCTTGGTCGAAGCGATCCCTTACCGGCGGTGATCGCGGGCTCCCCGGCCCACATCGCCCTCGGGCAGCCGAGAAGGGCGGTGGGAGAAGTTCGGGGCGGCTGACGACGATCGACAACGATATGGCCCCGGCTCCCCGCGTGGGCTCACATCGCCGAATAGGCCGGGCCGCCGCCGCCTTCGGGCACGGTCCAGACAATGTTCTGGGTGGGATCCTTGATGTCGCAGGTTTTGCAATGCAGGCAGTTCTGGGCGTTGATCTGCAGGCGCGGCTCGGCCGCGCCCTCGCGCACCACCTCATAGACGCCGGCCGGGCAATAGCGCTGCTCGGGGGCGTCGAAAACCGCCAGATTGGTGGCGATCGCCACCTCGGGGTCTTTCAGACGCAGGTGGCAGGGTTGGTCTTCGACGTGATTGGTGTTGGACAGATAGACCGAGGACAGGCGGTCGAAGGTCAGCACGCCATCGGGTTTGGCATAGTCGATGGGTCGGTGATCGGCCGCCTTGCCCAGGTGCAGGTGGTCGGCGCGGTTGCGCAGGGTCCAGGGCGCCTTGCCGCGCAGAACGACACTTTCCAGTCCCGCATAGGCGAAGCCGGCCCACCGCCCCCAGCGGAAGCTGGGCCGCACATTGCGCACGGCGTGCAATTCCTTGTGCAGCCAGCTGGCGGCGAAGGCCGGGGTGTAGCCCAAAGCCTCCACCCTGCCCTCATCCAAGGCCCGGACCACCGCCTCGGCCGCCAGCATTGCCGATTTCATCGCCGCATGGGTGCCCTTGATCTTGGGAACATTGAGGAAACCGGCGGTATCGCCGATCAGCGCCCCGCCGGGAAAGGTCAGTTGCGGCAGGGATTGCAGCCCGCCTTCCGAAAGCGCCCGCGCCCCATAGGCGATGCGCCGCCCGCCGCGCAGATGGTCGGCGATCGCCGGATGGGTCTTGTGACGCTGGAATTCCTCGAAGGGCGACAGATAGGGATTGGCGTAATCAAGGGCCACCACATAGCCGACCGCCACCTGATTGGTTCCCAGGTGATAGAGGAACGATCCGCCATAGGTATCGGACGGCAAGGGCCAACCGGCGGTGTGCAGGATCAATCCCGGCTGATGGTTCTCGGCCGGAATCTCCCACAGTTCCTTTAGGCCAAGGCCATAGGCCTGGGGATCGCAGGCGCGGCGCAGGGCGAAGCGATCGCCGAGTTGGGCGCTCAACGATCCCCGGCAGCCCTCGGCGAACAGGGTCTGGCGGGCGAGCAAGGCGACGCCGGGCGTATGGGCGGCGGTCGGCCGACCATCGCGGCCCACCCCCATGTCGCCGGTGGCCACGCCGCAGACGGCGCCGGTCCCGTCATAAAGCACCTCGGCGGCGGCGAAGCCGGGAAAGATCTCGACCCCCAAGGCCTCGGCCCGCGCCGCCAGCCAGCGGCAGAGCACCCCCAGGCTGACGATGTAATTGCCATGGTTGTTCATTTCGCGCGGCAAGGGCAGGCGAAAGGCCCGCCGTCGGGTTAACAGCAACAGGCGATCCTCGCGGGCCGGACAGTCGAAGGGCGCCTCGCCGCGCTCGGCGCTCTCGGCCCAATCGGGCAGCAATTCATCCAGGGCCCGGGGTTCGATCACCGCGCCCGACAGGATATGGGCGCCGATCTCCGCCCCCTTCTCGATCAAACAAACCGAGGTGTCGGGGCGCAATTGCTTCAGGCGAATGGCGCTGGCCAGCCCGGAGGGGCCGCCCCCCACCACCACCACGTCAAAGCTCATCGTCTCACGATCCATCGCCGTCTCCTCCCTTGTTCCAGGCCTTGTCGCCGGCCTTGCCCCGGGTTGGACCGGGGGAATTTTTAGAATTTCTGTCTAATATTTTTATCTAGAATGATATTCTATAGGGCTTGGGCGCTTTCCAGCCGCTCGGCGCCATAGACTTGGCGCAGCTCGCGCTTTTGAAGTTTGCCGGTCGCCGTATGGGGCAGGGTTTCCACGATCACCAAATCATCGGGGATCCACCATTTCGCCACCTTGCCCTCGAACCACGCCGCCATTTCGCCCGGGGTCAGCGTCGCGCCCTCGCGCAGGGCGACGATCAAGCGGGGACGCTCGCCCCAGCGCGCATCGGGGCGGGCGATGGCGGCGACCTCACGCACCGCCGGATGGCCGATGGCGATGTTTTCCAGGGCGATCGAACTGATCCATTCGCCACCCGATTTGATGACGTCCTTGGTGCGATCGACGATGTCCATGAAGCCGTCGGTGGTGATCGTCGCCACGTCACCGGTGGCGAACCAGCCATCGGCGGAAAAAGCGGTGCGGTCGGGATTGTTGAGATAGCCCGCGCAGATCCACGGGCCGCGCACCTCGAGCATGCCGCGCGTCACCCCATCCCAGGGCAAGGCCCGACCGGCATGGTCGACGATGCGCAACTCCGCCCCGAAGGCCGGCCGCCCCTGCTTGAGGCGCAGGCGCAGGGCCTCGTCCTCGCCCAGGTCACGGTGGCGCGCCGTCAAAACGCTGGCGACGCACAGCGGGCTGGTCTCGGTCATCCCCCAGGCGTGGATCGCCCGGGTTCCCAAGGCGGCGAACCGGCTCATCATGCTCTGCGGACAGGCCGCCCCGCCGATCACCACCCGGTCCAGCGGCGCCAATCCGCCGCCCTTGGCCTCGACGTGGCCGAGCAGCCCCTGCCAGACCGTCGGCACCCCGGCGGTGGCGGTCACCTGTTCGCCGCGAATCAGCTCGATCAGGCTGGCGCCATCAAGCCGTCCACCGGGCAGCACCAGCTTGGCCCCGACCATCGGCGCCGCATGGGGCATCCCCCAGGCGTTGACATGGAACATCGGCACCACCGGCATCACCGTATCCCGGGCCGACAGGGCGAAGACATCGGGCTGCACGGCGCTGAGCGCATGCAAGATGGTCGACCGGTGGGAATAGACGACCCCCTTGGGGTTGCCCGTGGTGCCCGAGGTGTAACAGATGCCCGCCGCGGCGTTTTCATCGAACGACGGCCAGTCGAAGGCGTCATCGGTCTGGGCGGCCAGTACCTCCTCGTAAGCCAGCAGGCGAACCCCGGCAAGCTCGGCCGCGGGGGCGTGATCGTCCATCACCACCACCGCTTCAAGGGCGGGAAGATCGGGCAAAATCCCCGCAAGCAAGCCGAGGAAGCCGGGATCGACGAACAAAAAGCGGTCGCCGGCGTCTTTGATGATAAAGGCGATCTGCTCGGCGAACAGCCGGGGATTGATGGTGTGGCAAACCATCCCCGCCCCCGGAACACCGTAATAGAGTTCCAGATGGCGGTTGCCGTTCCAAGCCAGGGTGCCGATGGCATCGCCGGGCGCCGCCCCCAGCTCGATCAGGGCCCGGGCCAGACGACGGGCCCGCGACGCGGTGTCGGCGTAGGTTTGGCGGTGCAGGGTTCCGTCGTCCCGGCGCGAAACCACCTCGGTTTCGCCATGGCAGCGCGCCGCGTGCTCGATCACGCCGGAGAGAAGAAGCGGCGTGGTCATCATCGTCGCGGATATCATCTATCGATCCTCCCAATTGTTTTTTCATCCCCGGTCGGGTTTTCCGCTCCGGGCGGCGGCGTCTTATCAAGGGAAAACCAAGGCGCCGGCTCCCAAGAATTCTCCGTAACGCCCGGTTGAAAACCACCATTAAGAGCAACACATAGCCCCTCGAATAGACCCTTAGTCGGATTATTCTCCCGCGTTTCGCACGTGCAGCGTGAAAAAGCAGCGTTGAGGTATGATATTTTTGTGGATGCCTCATGCGAAATACGCTTAATGTATACGACAACATGCAAGGTGGTAAAAGCCGCCGATACGCCAGGGAGGATAAAAATTGCGCGATGGGGAAATGACCGATCGCCTGACGGCCGACATCGATCGTCTCGACCGCCTGGGCGCCGTCGTCCGCTTCGATCTGGGGGCCGATGGCCAGCTGATCGTCGACGCCCGAACCGCTCCGGCCCGCCTGGGAGACGACGACCTCGATGCCGATTGCACCATCTCCCTGTCGGCGAACAATCTAGGCAAGCTGCTCGCGGGCACCCTTGATCCGATGCTCGCCTTCGCCATGGGACGGATCCGCGTCAGCGGCTCCAAGGGCGTCGCCATGAAACTCGTCGCGGCTTTGGAATAGGGGACATGGCGATGACCTCTGGTCCCCCGCGGCTTTTCGCCCCGTTGCTCGCCCTCGCCCTGGTCGTCCTCGCGCCCGGGTCCGGCCAGGCCGCCGATCCCTTGGCCAACCGCGCCCTCGTCTATGAGATCCGCGCCAACGACTCGCCGATCGGCCGCGAAACCGTGACCTTGCGCCGCCAGGGCGGGGAAACCCGCGTCGTCGTCGAGACGCTGAGCGACACCCGCATCCTCTTCGTCAGCGTCCATTACGACCACCACCGCGAGGAGCTGTGGCGCAATGGTGCTTTGGTCTCGGTTACGACGCGCACCAATGACGACGGCACCCGCCATAGCCTCAGCGTGGTTGATCAAGGCGGGGGCCGTCAGGTCACCGTTGACGGCAAGCCTGCGGATTTACCGACCGATGCCCTACCCCTGACGCTGTGGACCCGCGCCGTGGTCGCGGGGCGGCCGCTCTATAGCGTCATCGACGCCGAGCTTTACAGCGTCGCCAGTCAGGCCAAGGGCAAGGAGACGGTGGTGATCGCCGGCGCGGCCATTGACGCCGAGCGTTTTTCCCTCAAGGGCGATATCGACCGCGAGTTGTGGTACGACGGCGAGGGCCTTTTGCTCAGGGCGACGTTCAGCCGTCGGAGTTTTCCCATCGAATTCATACGTTTATCCCAATAACTCCGGGCAAAAGAACGCGGAGGTTGGGCCCTGCTTCCCAAGACGACGGGAGGGCTTGGGACAGAGTCCACAATCAGGCCGTTATCGGCTAAAGCAACAAAAGTCTGTGACAGGGAGGATAGCGTTGATGACCATTATTCGTACATCCGGGGCCGTCGCCGGTCTGTGTGGACTGGCCGTGGCCCTGAGCGGCGGCTCGGCCTGGGCTTCGGGTTTCCAGTTGAAGGAACAGAGCGCCGAGGGCCTGGGCAACGCCTTCGCCGGCGCCACCGCCAAGGCTTATGACCCGAGCACCGCCTTTTATAACCCCGCCGGCCTCACCCGCCTCAAGGGCACCCAAGCCGACAGCGTTTTGACCTATATCATGCCAAAGGCCCATTTCAGCGGCTCGGGCACCAACGCCCTGGGCGGTTCGACGGGCAGCATCGAAGGCGGCGACGCCGTGGCCGACGCGGCCGTGCCGTCATTCTATGGCGTATACAGCTATAACGACGACCTGAAGTTCGGCATCGCCGCCAATGTGCCCTTCGGCCTGCGCACCGATTACGACAAGAACTGGGCCGGGCGCTATCAGGCGATCGAATCCGATCTGCAGATCGTCACCCTGACGCCTTCGGTGGCCTATCGGGTGGTTGGCGATTCGTCGTTTGGCGATTTCTCGATCGGCGGTGGCCCGGTTGTGCAGTTCGCCTCGGTCAAGCTGACCAACGCCGTCAACAACTTCGGTCTGGTGGCCGGTGACGGTCGCGCCAAGGTCTCGGGCTCGGATATCGGCTACGGCTTCAATATCGGCGCTTTGTGGGAGCCGACCGAAACCACCCGCATCGGCGTCAACTACCGCTCGCGCGTCGAGCACAATTTCGATGGCGACGCCAAATACACCAATGTCGCCCGGCCTTTGGCCATCTCGCGCGGCCTCGTCAACAGCGGCGCCTCGGCCGATTTGACGACCCCGGATGTGGTCAGCATCGGCGCCTATCACGAATTCGATCCGCAATGGGCGGTCACGGCCGATGTCGCCTGGACCAACTGGTCGCTGTTTGACGAATTGAAGATCGAGAACGACAAGGGCGGGGTGATCACCCGCGTCGATGAAAGCTGGGAAGACACCATGTTCGTCGCCCTTGGCGGCATCTACAAGCCGGTCGAGGACGTCGCCCTGCGGATCGGCGTGGCCTATGACCAGGCCCCCGTCGGCAAGAAGCACCGCACCGCCCGCATCCCCGATACCAACCGCTATTGGCTGGCCGCCGGCGTGAGCTACGCGGTGACCGACAGCTTCAGTCTCGACGCCTCCTACGCCCACATCTTCGCCGATCGGGTCAGCATCAACGAAACCACCGCCCAGGGCAATCTGACGGGCACCTACGACAGCTCGATCGACATCCTGTCGGCCAGCGCGACGTTGCGTTTCTAAGCCATCAAAAAGGGACGCTTCCGTTGGCCCCCTCCAGCGGAAGCGCCGCTTTCCACCGCCAAACGCCGTCGCCAGCAGGGATATTTCGATGATGCATGACTCCCCGCTTCCGCCTTCCAGTCTCACGACGGCCCCGCGCCTGCCCCTGCCCAGCGGGCCGGTTTGCGCGATGCTCGATGCGATCATCGCCCGCTTTCCCGATAATCCGGCCATCGATTTCCTCGGCCGCAAATGGACCTACCGCGAGTTGGGCGAGCAGATCGACCGCGCCTGCGCCGGCTTCCAAAGCCTGGGGGTCGAACCCGGCACGCGGGTCGGCCTCTGTCTGCCCAATACGCCCTATTACATCATCTGTTACTACGGCGTGCTCAAGGCCGGCGGCATCGTCGTCAATTTCAACCCGCTTTACGTCGAGCGGGAATTGCGCGAACTGGTCGAGGATTCGGGAACCACGCTGATGGTCACCCTCGATCTCCGCCAGATCTACCCCAAGGTCGCCGCCCTGTTGGGTGATACGGCGCTCGAGCGCATTGTCGTCTGCTCGATGTCGGCGATCCTGCCTTCGGTGAAAAGCCTGCTCTTTAGCGTGCTCAAGCGCTCCGAACTGGCCGATGTCCCCACTGATCGGCGCCATATCGGCTTTGCCAAGCTGATCGCCACCAAAACCCCGCCGCGCCCCGTCGCCATCGACCCGGCCACCGCCGTCGCCGTCTTGCAATACACCGGCGGCACCACCGGCCTGCCCAAGGGCGCGATGCTGACCCATGCCAATGTCACGGGCAATCTCACCCAGATCCTCGGCTGGTTCCCCGAGGCGCGCTGGGGCGAGGAAAAGATGCTCGCCGTTTTGCCGTTCTTCCATGTCTTCGCCATGACCGTGGCGATGAACGTCGCCCTGGCGCTCGGCGCCGAGCTGATCTTGCTGCCGCGCTTCGATCTGGAAACCGTGCTCAAGACCATCGCCCGCAAAAAGCCGACGCTGTTCCCCGGGGTGCCGACCATTTACTCGGCGATCATCGGCGCCGTGGCGAAAACCCCTTACGACCTGTCGTCGCTGCGCTTTTGTCTGTCGGGCGGCGCGCCGCTGCCCATCGAGGTCAAAACCCGCTTCGAGGAGTTGACCGGCTGCACCCTGATCGAAGGCTACGGCCTGTCGGAAGCCTCGCCGGTGGTGTGCTGCAACCCGCTCGACGGCGCGATCAAGCCGGGCTCGATCGGTCAGCCGCTGCCCGGCACCACCGTCGAGATCCGTTCAGTCCTTGATCCGGCGCTGATCGTGCCGCGCGGCGAACGCGGCGAGATCTGCGTGCGCGGCCCCCAGGTGATGGCCGGCTATTGGCGCCGTCCCCAGGACACCGAGGACACCTTCATCGACGGCGCGCTGCGCACCGGCGACATCGGCTATATCGACGACGAGGGCTATGTCTTCCTCGTCGACCGCATCAAGGATGTCATCTTGTGCGGCGGCTACAACGTCTATCCCCGGATCATCGAGGAAGCGCTCTATCAGCACGAGGCGGTGGCCGAGGCGGTGGTCATCGGCCTGCCCGATGATTACCGCGGCGAGGCGCCCAAGGCCTTCGTCCGCCTGCGTGACGGTCACAGCGCCACCCCCGAAGACCTCAAGACCTATCTCGCCACCCAGATTTCGCGCATCGAAATGCCCAAGACCATCGAACTGCGCGACGACCTGCCGCGCACCATGGTTGGCAAGCTTTCCAAAAAAGCCTTGGTCGACGAGGAACGGGCCAAAGCCTTGGCCGGCGCAGACAAGGCCTCCTGAGTTTGTCGCGATGGGGGGGCCATCGCGATCTTTCCGCGCGCCTGAAGGGTAACGTTAGGGGCGCGATCACGCCCTTACCAGCTTCTCTGGCCCTTATCAGCTTCTCTGCAACGAAACGGCATTTATCGGCATGGACACTCTTTACTCGGTGACGGATCTGGGACGGAGCCTGGGGATCACCCCGCGCACCATTCGCTTCTACGAGGACAAGGGCCTGATTTCGCCCCGCCGCGTAGGAACGACCCGGGTTTACACGGCCAAGGACCGGGCGCGGATGACCCTGATTTTGCGCGGCAAAAGCCTGGGCTTCACCCTGCGCGACATCAAGGAGTTCCTTGACCTTTACGCCACCGACAAAACCCAGGTCGAACAGATCACCCTGCTGCTGGCCAAGGTGCGCCAGCGCGTCGCCCAACTCGAAGAGCAGCGCCAAGCGGTGGAAACCAGCTTGCGCGAACTCCGCGATATCGAGCGCCAGAGCCTCGAAGCCCTGAAAGCCAAGGGGGTCAACCCCCACCCACAGGGCTGACTCCGCGTGCTGGCAGCCTATGAACCCGTCCCAAGGGAGGAGACGACCCAAAATGACCCAGGTGGTACTCGCAAGCTACGTCCGGTCCCCCTTCACCCCGGCCCGCAAGGGCGCCCTGGCCCGGGTACGTCCCGATGATCTGGCCGCCCAGGTGATCAAGGCCCTGGTCGCGCGAACCGGGGTTGATCCGGCCACGATCGAGGATCTGATCCTCGGTTGCGCCTTTCCCGAGGGTGAGCAGGGTTTGAACGTCGCCCGGCTGATCGGGCTGATGGCCGGCCTGCCCCAATCGACCGCCGGGGTGACGGTCAACCGCTTCTGCGGCTCGTCGATGCAATCAATCCACATGGCCGCCGGCGCCATCGCCCTGGGGGCTGGCGAGGCCTTCGTCTGCGCCGGGGTCGAAAGCATGAGCCGGGTGCCGATGATGGGCTTCAATCCCTTGCCCAATCCGGCCTTCGCCAAGGCCATGCCCGGCGCCTATATGGGCATGGGCGATACGGCCGAAAACGTGGCCAAGCGCTGGAAGATCGATCGCAAGGCCCAGGAGGAGTTCGCCCTCCGCTCGCACCAGCGGGCCAAGACGGCCCAGGACGCCGGCCATCTGAGCGACGAGATCGTCGCCATCACCGATCCGCGCGGCGGCGCCAGCGTCGAGACCGATGGCTGCGTCCGCCCGGAAACCACCCTGGACGGACTGGCCGAGCTGAAGCCGGCCTTTTCGACCGAGGGCGTGGTGACGGCGGGAACCTCCTCGCCGCTGACCGATGGCGCCTCGGCGGTCTTCGTCTGCTCGCGCGAGTACGCCGATCGCCATGGCCTAACGCCGCTGGCCGCGCTCAAAAGCATCGCCGTCGCCGGCTGCGACCCGGAGATCATGGGCATCGGCCCGGTGGCGGCCTCGCGCAAGGCCCTGGAGCGGGCGGGGATCGACGCCGGCGCCCTTGATGTCATCGAATTGAACGAGGCCTTCGCCTCGCAGGCCCTGGCCTGCCTTGGCGAGCTCGGCCTGGACGCCGATAAGGTCAATATCGACGGCGGCGCCATCGCCCTTGGCCATCCGCTGGGCGCCACGGGGGCGCGCATCGTCGGCAAGGCGGCGTCCTTGCTCAAGCGTCAGGGTGGGCGCTACGCGCTAGCCACCCAGTGCATCGGCGGTGGCCAGGGTATCGCCACCATCCTCGAAGCGGTCTGACAGGGAGCGTGAGATGAGCGAAATCGCCAAAGTCGCCGTGATCGGCGCCGGGGTCATGGGGGCAGGAATCGCCGCCCATGTGGCCAATGCCGGGCTACCCGTGCTGTTGCTCGACATCGTCGCCAAGGACAGCGAAGACCGCAGCGCCATCGCCGCCAAGGCGATCGAGCGCCTGCAAAAAAGCGAGCCCTCCGCCTTCATGGGCAAGGCGGCGGCCAAGCGGGTGACGCCGGGCAATATCGAAGACGATCTTGATAAGCTGGCCGATTGCGATTGGATCGTCGAGGCCATCTTGGAGCGCGCCGATCTCAAGCAGGATCTTTACCGGCGGGTCGAGGCCGTGCGCAAGGACGGCTCGGTGGTGTCATCCAACACCTCGACCATTCCACTCTCGACCCTGACCGAGGGCCTGGGCGACCGCTTCGCCGAGGATTTCCTGGTCACCCACTTCTTCAACCCGCCGCGCTACATGCGCCTGCTTGAAGTGGTGGCCGGCGCCCAGACCAAGCCCGAGGTGGTGGAGACCATCAGCCGCTTCGCCGACCATCGCCTGGGCAAGGGCGTGGTCGCCTGTAAGGACCGCCCGGGCTTCATCGCCAACCGCTTGGGCGTTTACTGGCTGCAGGCCGCCGTCGCCGAGGCCTTTGATCATAATCTCTCGATCGAAGAGGCCGACGCCGTGATCGGCCGGCCGATGGGCATTCCCAAGACCGGGGTCTTCGGGCTGCTCGATCTGGTCGGCCTCGACCTGATGCCCCATGTCAACGCCAGCCTCGCCGCCGCCCTGCCCAAGGACGATCCCTTCCAGGCCTATAACCGGCCGCTGGCGGTCGTCGATAAGATGATCGCCGAAGGCTATACCGGGCGCAAAGGCAAGGGCGGCTTCTATCGCATCACCCGCGCCAAGGGCGGCAAGGTCAAGGAAGCCATCGACCTGCACAGCGGCGAATGGCGGCCCGAACGCCCGGCCGATCCCGAGGCCATCCGCGTCGCCGGCCGCGACCTGCGCGCCCTGCTCGATCACGACAGCCCCGTCGGCCGCTATGCCCGCGCCGTGCTGACCCGTACGCTGAGCTATGCCGCCCTGCTGGTTGGCGACGCCGCCGATGATCCGGCGGCGATCGATGACGCCATGCGCCTGGGCTACAATTGGAAGCAGGGGCCGTTCGAGTTGATCGACCGCCTGGGCGCGGATTGGCTGGCGGCGGCGCTGACCGCCCAAGGCGACCCGGTTCCCCCCTATCTGGCCCAGGCCGCCGGCCGCAAGGTGTACAAGGTGACCGAGGGGCACCGCGAGATCTTGCAGCCCGATGGCGCCTACCGCAGCCATCTGCGCCCCGACGGCGTGCTGCTGCTCGAAGACATCAAGCTGGTGTCCAAGCCGCTGCTGAAGAACGGCTCGGCGGCGCTGTGGGACATCGGCGACGGCGTGGCCTGCTTCGAGTTCACCTCGAAGATGAACGCGCTTGATCCCGATATCCTTGGCTTGCTCGCCAAATCGCTGAAGCTGGTGGCCCGCCAGTTCAAGGCCCTGGTCATCTATAACGAGGGCGGCGCCTTTTCCGCCGGCGCCAACCTTGGGCTCGCCCTGTTCGCCGCCAATATCGCCGCCTGGAGCGAGATCGAAACCCTGGTCGCCGAGGGTCAGAAGACCTATCGGGCGCTGCGCGAAGCCCCCTTCCCCGTCGTCGGCGCCCCCTCGGGTCTGGCTTTGGGCGGCGGCTGCGAGATCCTGCTCCATTGCGACGCCGTCCAGGCCCATGCGGAAAGCTATATCGGTCTGGTCGAGGTCGGCGTCGGGCTGGTTCCGGCCTGGGGCGGCTGCACGGAAATGCTCCACCGCTGGTCGACCCTCGGCCAATTGCCCAAGGGGCCGATGCCGGCGCTTTCCAAAGTGTTCGAGACCGTGAGCACGGCGACCGTCGCCAAATCGGCGGCCGAGGCCAAGGAGCTTTTGTTCCTGCGCGAGGGCGACGGCATCACCATGAACCGCGACCGCCTGCTGGCCGACGCCAAGGCCAAGGCCCTGGCCCTGGTCGAGGGCTACGCCCCGCCGCCCAGGCGGGAATTCACCCTGCCCGGCGCCGCCGCCAAGACCGGCCTCGACATGGCGGTCGCCAGCGTCCAGCGCCAGGGCAAGGCCACCCCCTATGACGGCGTGGTCTGCGGCGCCTTGGCCGATATTCTTTCGGGCGGCGATACCGACATCACCGTGACGCTGACGGAAGACGCTCTGCTCGAGCTTGAGCGCACGCACTTCATGGCCTTGGCCCGGCGGCCGGAAACCCTGGCCCGCATCGAGACCATGCTGCTCACCGGCAAGCCCTTGCGCAACTAGCATCCCGTCCCGATCCAAGAAGGAGAAATCCCATGGCCGGATACAAGGCTCCCCTGCGCGACATGCGCTATGTGCTTTACGACTTGTTCGATGGCGCGTCGCTGACCACCCTTCCCGGGTACGAGGAGTTCACCGCCGATCTGATCGATCCGGTGCTCGAAGAAGCCGCCAAGATTTGCGAAGACGTCCTCCAGCCGCTCAACCGCCCCGGCGACGAGGAGGGCTGCGTTCTGGAAAACGGCGTCGTCCGTACCCCCAAGGGCTTCCCCGAGGCTTACCGGACCTTCCGCGAGGGCGGCTGGACCTCGATCACCTGCGATCCCGCCCACGGCGGCCAGGGCCTGCCCCAGGTGGTCAACACCTTCATCGAAGAGATGATCTGCGCCGCCAATCTGTCGTTTGGCATGTATCCCGGGCTGTCGCATGGCGCCTATGTGGCGCTCAAGCAGTTCGGCACCGAAGATCAGAAGGCCCGTTATCTGCCGGCCCTGGTCGATGGCACCTGGACGGGCACCATGTGCCTGACCGAACCCCAGTGCGGAACCGACCTGGGGCTGTTGCGCACCAAGGCGGTGCCCGATGGCGAGGGCGGCTATAAGATCACCGGCACCAAGATCTTCATCTCGGCGGGCGATCACGACCTGACCGAGAATATCCTGCATCTGGTGCTGGCCCGCCTGCCCGACGCCCCCAAGGGCATCAAGGGCATCAGCCTGTTCCTGGTGCCCAAGGTCCTGGTTACCGAGGAAGGCGCCCTTGGCGACCGCAACGCCGTGACCTGCGGCGCCCTCGAACACAAGATGGGGATCAAGGCGTCGTCGACCTGCGTGCTCAATTTCGACGAGGCGACGGGCTGGCTGATCGGCGAGCCGCATAAGGGCATGCGGGCGATGTTCGCCATGATGAACACCGCCCGCCTGGGCGTCGGCGTTCAGGGTCTGGGGCTGGCCGAGGCGTCTTATCAGGGCGCCGTGGCCTATGCCCGCGACCGCCTGCAGGGCCGCTCGCCCAGCGGCGTCAAGGCGCCCGACAAGCCCGCCGATCCGCTGATCGTCCATCCCGACGTGCGGCGGATGCTGCTCACCCAGCGCGCCATCGTCGAAGGCGGACGGGCCCTGGCCGCCTGGGTCGGTCTGGCCCTTGATCGCCAGCACCACGCCGGCGATCCCGCCACCCGCGCCGAGGCCGGCGAATTCGTCGCCCTGATGACCCCGGTGGTCAAGGCGCTGCTCACCGATCTGGGCAGCGAGGCGACCAATCTGGGCGTTCAGGTCTTTGGCGGCCATGGCTACATCCGCGAGCACGGCATGGAGCAATATATCCGCGACTGCCGGATCACCCAGATCTACGAGGGCACCAACGGCATCCAGGCCCTGGATCTGGTGGGGCGCAAATTGCCCGAGAACGCCGGGCGCAACCTGCGGCGCTTCTTCCATCCGGTCGCCGATTACATCGAGGCCCGCCTTGATGACGACACCCTGGCCGAATTCGTCGGACCGCTGGCCAAGACCTTCGTCCGCCTCCAGCAGGCCACGGCCCAGGTGGCGCGCGTCGGTATGACCAAACCCGCCGAAGCCGCCGCCGCCGCCACCGATTACCAGCGCCTGCTTGGCTTTACCGCGCTGGCCTATCTTTGGGCGCGCATGGCCGAGCTATCGCTGCCCAAGGCCGGCACCGCCGAGGATAACGACGCCTTCCACAGCGCCAAGGTGGCGACGGCCCGCGTGTTCATGGAACGCCTGCTGCCCCAGACCAGCGGCCTGTTCGCCACCATCATGGCCGGCGGCCGCAGCCTGGAGGCCTTCCCCGACGCCGCCTTCTGATCCCCCGCCCCCTTAAGGTCCGGGCCTCCTCGCCGGCCCGGACCCCCCCTCCCCGCTTCGAGAAAAAAGCCGATGAACCTGTGGCTGAGACTCATCAAGGTGCTGTTGATGTCGTTCTGGCGGCCCCGGCTTGGGTTGCTCGACGCTTCGGTCTTGTCTTTCGCCGTGCTGCCCACCGACCTCGACTTCAACCGCCATATGACCAATGCCCGCTATCTCAGCCTGATGGACCTGGGCCGGCTTGACCTGATCTTGCGTTCGGGGATGTGGCGTTTGGTGCTGCGCCAGTCTCTTCAGCCGGTGATCGGCGGGGCCTTGGTGCGCTTCCGCCATGCCCTGCGCCCCTTTCAGCCCTTTCGCCTGACCACCCGGGTTCTCGCCTGGGACGCGCGCTGGCTGTTCATCGAACACCGGGTGGAAACCCTTGATGGCAAGCCGGCCTGCACCGCCGTCGTCCGCGCCGCCTTCGTCGCCTCGACCGGCATGCTGCCGACCGCCGATCTGCTGACCCGCCTGGGCTATGGCGGCGCGGCCCCCGACGTCCCGGCCTGGATCGCGCCGTGGCTTCAGGCCGACCTCGCCTGCCAGCCCGCCTCCCCGCCTTTGGAGAACCCCCTATGACCGATCCGTCGCCTTCACTTGCCGGCAAGACCCTGTTCATTTCGGGGGCCAGCCGGGGCATCGGCAAGGCCATCGCCCTGCGCGCCGCCCAAGATGGCGCCAATATCGCCATCATCGCCAAGACCAGCGACCCCAACCCCAAACTGCCCGGCACCATCCACAGCGCGGCGACCGAGATCGAAGCCGCCGGCGGCAAGGCCCTGGCCCTGGCCGTGGATATCCGCGACGAGGCGGCGATCGCCGATGCCGTCGCCCGCACCCTGGAAACCTTCGGCGGCATCGATATCGTCATCAACAACGCCAGCGCCATCAGCCTGTCGACCACCGCCGAAACGCCGATGAAGCGCTTCGATCTGATGGTCGGCATCAACACGCGCGGCACCTTCGCCGTCACCCAGGCCTGCCTGCCGGCCCTGCGCAAGGCGGCCAATCCCCATATCCTGACGCTGTCGCCGCCGCCCTCGCTCGATCCCCGCTGGTTCGGCCCCCATGTCGCCTATACGATCAGCAAGATGGGGATGAGCCTCTGCGTGCTCGGCTGGGCCGAGGAATTCCGCGAGGCCGGCATCGCCGCCAACGCCCTGTGGCCGCGCACGGTGATCGATACCGCCGCCTTGCGCATGCTGGGCGGCGCGGTCAAGCCGGAGTTCTGCCGCAAGCCCGAGATCGTCGCCGACGCCGCCCACGCCATCCTGACCCGTGACGCCCGCGCCTGCACCGGCCACTTTTTCCTCGATGACGAGGTTCTGGCCGAAGAGGGCATCACCGACCTGACCGCCTACGCCGTCTCCCCCGGCCACCCTCTGCTCCCCGATCTGTTCTTGGAGTGAGGCGAAAAAGGATCCGCCCATGACGCTTCCCACCGCGCCCTTCGATGGGGCCGACTATCTGAGCGATACCGAAACCATCGCGCATTATCTGACGGCCGCCCTGGAAGATCCCGATCCCGATGTTTTCCTTTTGGCGATGGGCGATGCCGTCCGGGCGCGCGGGGTCAAGGACTTGGCCCAGGACAGCGGTCTCGGGCGCGAAAACCTGTCCAAGGCCTTCGCGCCCGGCGCCAAGCCGCGCTTTGAAACCGTGCTCAAGGTCGCCCGGGCGCTTGGCGCCCCCCTCGAAGCCCGCCCGCTCCCTCCCCCTCGTTGACCAGCCTCCTTACCCCAAGAACGGCAGGTCCAGACCTTTTTCCCGGGCGCAGGCGATGGCGTCGTCGTAGCCGGCGTCGGCGTGGCGCATGACGCCGGTGGCCGGGTCGTTCCACAGCACGCGGCCGATGCGCCGCGCCGCGTCCTCGCTGCCGTCGCAGACGATGACCATGCCCGCATGCTGGGAAAAGCCCATGCCGACGCCGCCGCCGTGGTGCAGGCTGACCCAAGTGGCGCCGCCGGCGGTATTGAGCAGGGCGTTGAGCAACGGCCAGTCCGACACGGCGTCGGAGCCGTCGCGCATCGCCTCGGTCTCGCGGTTGGGGCTGGCGACAGAGCCGCTGTCAAGGTGGTCGCGGCCGATGACCACCGGCGCCTTTAATTCACCGCTCGCCACCATGGCGTTGAAGGCCAGCCCCAGGCGATGGCGATCGCCCAGGCCGACCCAGCAGATGCGCGAGGGCAGTCCCTGGAAGTGGATACGCTCGCGCGCCATGTCGAGCCAGGTGTGCAGATGGGGATCATCGGGGATCAGCTCCTTCACCTTGGCGTCGGTGCGATAGATATCCTCGGGATCGCCCGACAGCGCCGCCCAGCGGAAGGGACCGATGCCCCGGCAAAACAGCGGCCGGATATAGGCCGGCACGAAGCCGGGGAAGGCGAAGGCGTCGCTCACCCCTTCCTCAAGCGCCCTTTGGCGGATGTTGTTGCCGTAATCGACGGTGGGAATGCCCTGGGCGTGGAAGGCCAGCATGGCGCGCACCTGGGTCGCCATCGACGCCTTGGCCGCGGCGATCACCTCGGCCGGCGCGCGCTCGCGCCCCCGCTCCCAACGCTCCAGGCTCCACCCGGCGGGCAGATAGCCGTTCAGCGGGTCGTGGGCCGAGGTCTGGTCGGTCACCAGATCGGGGCGGACGCCACGCTTGACCAGCTCGGGAAACACCTCGGCGGCATTGCCGAGCAGGCCGACGGAAACCGGCTTGGCCCCCGGAGCGCCGGCCTCGGCGATCCAGGCCAGGGCTTGATCAAGATCGGCGGTCTGGCGATCAAGATAGCCCGTGCGCAGCCGCGCCTCGATGCGACTGGGCTGGCACTCCACCGCCAGCATCGACGCCCCGGCCATGGTGGCGGCCAGCGGCTGGGCGCCGCCCATACCGCCCAAGCCGCCGGTCAGGATCCAGCGTCCGGCCAAAGACCCACCGTAATGGCGCCGCCCGGCTTCGACGAAGGTCTCATAGGTGCCCTGAACGATGCCCTGGCTGCCGATATAGATCCACGACCCGGCGGTCATCTGGCCGTACATCATCAGCCCGGCGCGGTCGAGGGCGTGAAAGGTCTCCCAGGTCGCCCAATGGGGCACCAGATTGGAATTGGCGATCAGCACGCGCGGGGCGTCGCGGTGGGTTTTGAACACGCCCACCGCCTTGCCCGATTGGACCAACAGGGTTTCATCGTCTTCCAGGCGCTTGAGCGCGGCGACGATCTGGTCATAGCATTGCCAATTGCGCGCCGCCCGGCCGATGCCGCCATAAACCACCAATTCTTCCGGCTTTTCAGCCACCTCGGGGTCGAGGTTGTTCATCAACATGCGCAAAGGGGCTTCCGACAGCCAGCTTTTGCAAGTGATCTCGGGGCCACGGGGGGCGCGCACCACGCGCTGATTGTCGAGACGATCGGACATGGCGAAGGCTCAGCTCCTTGGGGTGAGGATCAAAAGGGGGCGCGCGGCGGCCGTGGTTCGCCGGCCCGCACCACGGCATGACAGGGGTTGAGCCCCAGCGCATAGGCCAGTTCAGCGGGATGGCCGATATCCCACAGGGCGAAATCGGCGCGCAAACCGGGGGCCAGCACGCCGCGATCGCTTAAGCCCAGCGCCTTGGCGCCATTGCGGGTCAGCCCGGCCAGGGCCTCCTCGGGGGTCAGGCGGAAGAGCACGCAGGCCATGTTGAGCATGAGCAGCGGCGAGGTGACGGGCGAGGTGCCGGGGTTGCAATCGGTGGCGATGGCGATCGCCACGCCGAAGCGGCGCAGGGCGTCGACCGGCGGCCTTTGGGTTTCGCGCAGCATATGAAAGGCGCCGGGCAGCAGCACCGCCACCGTTCCCGCCGCCGCCAGGGCCCGCACCCCGGCCTCGTCGAGGTATTCGACATGATCGGCCGACAGCGCGCCAAAGCCCGCCGCCAGCGCCGCCCCGCCCAGCAGGCCAAGCTGTTCGGCATGGACCTTGACCGGCAGGCCCAAGCCCCGCGCCGCTTCAAAAACCCGGGTGGCCTGGGCAAGGGAAAAGGCGATGGTCTCGCAAAAGACATCGACGGCGTCGACCAGCCCCTCGGCCGCCAGGGCGGGCAGCATCGACGCGCAGAGGTGATCGATATAGCCATTGCCATCCCCGGAAAATTCCGGCGGCAGGGCATGGGCGCCAAGAAAGGTCGTCACCACATCAACGGGGCGCCGCCGACCCAGCGCGCGGGCGGCCTGCAACAGGCGCCGTTCGCTTTCAATCGTCAGCCCATAGCCCGATTTGATCTCGAGCGTCGTCACCCCTTCGGCCAGCAGGGCGTCAAGCCGGGGCAAGGCGCTGGCGATCAGTTGGTCAAGGCTGGCGGCCCGCGTCGCGCCGACGGTGGAGACGATGCCGCCGCCGGCGCGGGCGATCTCCTCATAGCTGGCGCCTTGCAGCCGAAGCTCGAACTCACGGGCGCGGCTGCCGGCGTAAACAAGGTGGGTATGGCAATCGATCAGTCCCGGAGTGACCCAGCGCCCCCCCAAATCGTGAAGGCTGGCGGCCCGATCCTCGGCGCCCGGGGGCAGATCGGCGCGGCGGCCGACGAAAACCAGGCGCCCGTCGGCCACGGCGATGGCGCCATCCTCGATCGCGCCATAGGCCGCCCCGCCTGCGGCCATGGTGGCCAGCGAGCCGTTGAGCCACAGGCTGTCCCAGGGTGCTTGCGCCATCGCGTCCCCGCTCCGATCAGAGCCCGCGAAGGCTCGGTTTTTCAGGCTTTCGGCAGGTTGCCTAATCTTGTATAAGCTTGTCTATAATAAGAGGGGCCGGCCCATGCGCAACCTGTTTTTCCAGTCGCTTTTGCTGCCCGAGGGCTGGGCGGAAAACGTCGCCATGACGGTCGATGAAAACGGCATGATCGCGACGCTAAGCCCGGGGTCGCCACCGCCGGCCAGCGGCCCGTCGTTCCGCGGCCCGGCCTTCGCCGGCATCCCCAACCTTCATTCCCACGCCCATCAGCGCGCCCTGGCCGGATCGGGTGAACGCTCGGGCGGCGATGGCGAGGACAGCTTCTGGAGCTGGCGCAAGGCGATGTACGCCGCCCTGGCCCGCCTGACCCCCGAAGCTTTTGAAGATGTGGCCACCCAGCTTTATGTGGAGATGGTCAAAGCCGGCTACACCGCCGTCGCCGAATTCCACTATCTGCACCACGACCGCGACGGCCGCCCCTTCGCCGATCCGGCCGAGATGAGCCATCGTCTGGTCGCCGCCGCCCGCACGGCGGGGATCGCGCTGACCCTGCTTCCCGTTCTCTACAGCGCCTCGGGCTTTGATGGCGCCCCGCCCACGGAAGGCCAGAAACGCTTTCACACCACCGGATCGTCCTTTGGCGCCCTGGTCGAGCGCCTGAAGCGCGACTATGGCCGCGACGGCGCCATCATGCTTGGCATCGCGCCGCATTCCCTGCGCGCCGTTCCCGCGCCGCTGCTGGCCGAGGTGATCGGCGCCCACCCGGAAGGCCCGATCCACCTGCATATCGCCGAACAGACGATCGAGGTTACTGATTGCCTTGCCCATACCGGCCAGCGCCCGGTGGAGTGGCTGCTTGACCATGTCGATCTTGACCCGCGCTGGTGCCTGATCCATGCCACCCATGTCACCGACCAGGAACTGGCCGGTATCGCCGCCAGCCGCGCCGTCGTCGGCCTTTGCCCAACGACCGAGGCCAATCTTGGCGACGGCCTGTTCCCGGCCGATCGGTTCCTGGGGCTTGGCGGGCGGTTCGGCATCGGCTCGGACAGCCATATCTCGGTCAATCCGGTCGAGGAATTGCGCTGGCTGGAATACGGCCAGCGGTTGACCACCCGCCGGCGCACCGTGCTGGCCGGCGGCATCGACCGTTCGACCGGCCGCGCCCTGATCGAACAGGCCCAGATCTCGGGGGCGACGGCCTGCGCGATCAAGGCCGGGCGGCTGGCGGTCGGCCAGCGCGCCGATATCGTCGTGCTGGATGGCGAGGCGCCCGTGCTGTGCGGGCGCTCGGGCGATGGCGCCCTTGATGCCTGGATTTTTTCGGGCAATGCCCCGACCGTCCATTCGGTGGTGGTTGGCGGCGCCCTTGTCGTTGAAAATGGCCGCCATCGGGCCGAAGAGGCCGTGGCCCGGCGTTTCGCATCCACCCTTGGGAGACTTCTCGCATGACCGAGCCGCTTTGCCTCACCCCCGGCGGACTCAGCCTGGATGTATTGCGCCGTATCCATCGCGAGGCGCCGCCGTTGACGCTCGATCCGCGCTCTTACGCGGCGATGGCCGCCTCGCAGGCGGTGGTGGCGGCGATCGCCGGTGGCGAAAGCGCCGTTTATGGCATCAACACCGGCTTTGGCAAGCTCGCCCACAAGCGCATCGCCCCGGCCGATCTTGAAGCCCTGCAGACCAATCTGATCTTGTCGCACGCCACCGGCATGGGGGCGCCGATCGCCGATGCCACGGTGCGGCTGATCCTGGCGATCAAAGCCGCCAGTCTGGCGGTTGGCGCCTCGGGCATCCGCGCCGAGATCGTCGACGCCCTGCTCGCCCTGGCCAATGCCGATGTGCTACCGGTGATCCCGTCAAAGGGCTCGGTCGGCGCCTCGGGCGATCTGGCGCCGCTCGCCCATCTGTGCTGCGCCCTGCTTGGCATCGGCTCGGTTCGCCATAAGGGCGCGGTGCTGCCGGCCGGCGAAGGTCTGGCGATCGCCGGCCTGTCCCCGATCACCCTGCGGGCCAAGGAAGGTCTAGCGCTGATCAACGGCACCCAGGTGTCAACCGCCCTGGCCTTGGCCGGCTTGTTCGAGATCGAGCGCGCCTTCGCCGCCGCCATCCTGGCCGGGGCGCTGTCGGTCGAGGCGGTGATGGGCAGCCACCGCCCCTTCGACCCGCGGATCAGCGCCCTGCGCGGCCAGTTCGGCCAGATTGATGTCGCCGCCCTTTTCCGCCTGCTGCTCGATGGCAGCCCGCTGAACGCCGCCCATCAGGGACCGTCGTGCGAGCGGGTTCAAGACCCCTATTCCCTGCGCTGTCAGCCCCAGGTGATGGGGGCGGTGCTTGATCAGATGCGCTTCGCCGCGCGCACCCTGACCATCGAAGCCAATGGCGTGACCGATAATCCGCTGGTGCTGGTCGATACGGGCGAGGTGCTGTCGGGGGGCAACTTCCATGCCGAGCCGGTGGCGATGGCCGCCGATCAGTTGGCGATCGCCGCCTCGGAGATCGGCGCCTTGTCGGAACGGCGCATCGCCATGCTGATCGACAGCACGATCAGCGGCCTGCCGCCCTTCCTGGTCGCCGAACCGGGGTTGAATTCGGGCTTCATGATCGCCCATGTGACGGCCGCCGCCCTGGCCTCCGAGAACAAATCCCTGGCCCATCCCGCCAGCGTCGACAGCTTGCCAACCTCGGCCAATCAGGAAGACCACGTCAGCATGGCGACCTTCGCCGCCCGCCGCCTGGGCGACATCGCCGCCAATGTCACGGGCATCGTCGGCATCGAACTGCTCGCCGCCGCCCAGGGTCTGGAATTCCACCGCCCCTTGCGCTCGAGCCAAACCCTGGAAACGGCCATGGCGATGATCCGCGAGCGGGTGCCCTCCTATCGCGTCGACCGCTATTTCGCCCCCGACCTGGAAGCCATCGCCCACCTGATCGGCGAAGGCCGCTTCGACGCCCTGGTCCCGGTCGATCTGTCGACCCTGGGATCGGTCTGAAAAGGAACCTCCCCCCGTGACCGCCGTCTATGATCTGATCGAAGGCGAGAGCCCGCTGATCGTCAGCATTCCCCATTGCGGCACCACCTTGCCGCCGGGGCTGATCGACCGGCTTTCGCCGCCTGCCCGCCTGTTGCCCGATACGGATTGGCATGTGGAGCGGCTTTATGATTTCGCCCGTGGCCTGGGGGCGACGGTGATCGCCGCCCGCTTGTCGCGCTTCGTCATCGACCTCAACCGCCCGGCCGATGGCGCCAGCCTTTATCCCGGTCAGGCGACGACCGGATTATGCCCGACCACCTTGTTTAGCGGCGTGCCGCTCTATCTGCCGGGCGCCGAGCCGACGCCGACCGAGATCGCCGCCCGGGTGGAAAACTACTGGCGACCCTATCACCGGGCCCTGGCCGGCGAACTGGCCCGCCTCAAGGCCCGTCACGGCCATGCGATTTTGTATGACGCCCATTCGATCCGGGCCGAGGTTCCCCGGCTGTTCGAGGGCCGCCTGCCCGACCTCAACCTGGGAACCGCCGGCGGCGCCAGCCTAAGCCCGGCCTTTGCCCCCTTGCTCGACGACTGGCGCGGCGAGGCCGAGGCGGCGGGGTTCACCACCGTGCTCAACGGCCGCTTCATCGGCGGCCATATCACCCGCGCCTATGGTCAGCCGGCCGACAACATCCATGCCCTGCAGATGGAACTGGTTCAGCAGCGCTATATGGACGAGGAAAGCTACGCCTATCTGCCCGAGCGCGCCGATCGCCTGCGCCCGCTGCTCCACCGCCTGCTGGACCAACTGATCGCGTGGCGGCCCTAAAAGGGTTACAGGAAAATCTTTCCCGGGTTCATCAGGCCCTTTGGATCAAGCGCCGCCTTGATCTGACGCATGACATCGACGCCCTCGCCAGCCTCAAGGGCCAACAGGCCGCGTTTGCCCAGGCCGATGCCATGTTCGCCGGTGCAGGTCCCCTCCATCGCCAGGGCGCGGCGACCAAGGGCATCGTCGAGGCGTTTGGCTTCGGCCACCTCGGCCGGATCGGCGGGATCAAAAACGATCATCAGATGGAAATTGCCATCGCCGACATGGCCGGCGATCGGCGCCGGCAAGGGGCTGGTCGCCAGATCCTTCTGGGTTTCGACCAAGCAGTCGACCAGGCGAGAAATCGGCACGCAGACATCGGTCGCCAGCCCCTTGCACCCCGGACGCAGGGCAAGCGCGGCATAAGCGGCGCTGTGGCGGGCCTTCCACAGGGCGCGGCGGTCCTCTTCGCTTTCGGCCCAGGCGAAGCCACCGCCGCCATGCTCATCGGCCAAGGCGCGCACGGTGGCGATCTCGGCCTCGACGGCCGCCGCCGATCCGGCGAATTCCAGGAACAGCATCGGGCTTTCGGGAAAGTTGGTGTGGGAATAGGCGTTGATCGCCCGCATCTGCAAACGATCGGCGAATTCAATCCGCGACATCCCCACCCCGCATTGCGCGGTCGCCACGACGCAGGCCACCGCCTGCTCCAGGCTGGGAAACGAACAAATGGCCGCAGCCTGTTTTTCCGGGATCGGGAACAGCCGCAGGGTCAGTTCGGTGATCAGCCCCAGGGTTCCCTCGGCGCCGATCATCAGCCGGGTCAGATCATAACCGGCCGCCGATTTGCGCGCCCGGCTGCCGGTGCGAAGACGCCGGCCATCGGCCAACACCACCTCAAGCGCCAGCACCACGTCGCGCATGGTGCCGTAGCGCACGGCATTGGTGCCCGAGGCCCGGGTCGACGCCATGCCGCCCAGGGTCGCCTCGGCCCCGGGATCGATGGGGAAGAACAACCCTTGAGCCCGCAGATGCTCGTTCAATTGCTGGCGCGTCACCCCGGGCTGGACGGTGCAATCCATATCCTCGGGGCGCACCGCCAGGATCGCCGTCATCGCGCTCATATCCAGGCACAAGCCACCGGCCGTGGCCTGAACCTGCCCCTCCATCGAAGACCCGGCGCCAAAGGGCACCATCGGCACGCCATGGGCGGCGCACAGCGCCACCACCGCCTGGGCTTCCTCAGCGGTTTTCAGAAAGGCGACGGCCTCGGGCGCCTGAACGCCATGCCAGGACTCGCCATGACCGTGGTGGTCGCGCACCGCCTGTGACAGCACCAGCCGCTCTCCCAATAGGGCGGACAGATCAGACAGGGCGGCAGCGGACAGGGACATGGAATAAAACCTTGAAAAGCTTAAAAACTATTGCGCTCATGGTAGGTCTGAAGGAACTGGCGCAGGCGGGGTTCGGGGCTTTCGTGGAAGACGGCGCGCGGCGGGCCGCAAGCGACGATGCGCCCGCCATCCAAAAAGGCCACGCGGTCGGCGACATTGGCGGCGAAGCCCATTTCGTGGGTGACGACCACCATGGTCATGCCCTCGGTCGCCAGATCGCGCATCACCTGAAGCACCTCGCCGACCAATTCGGGATCAAGGGCCGAGGTCGGCTCGTCAAACAGCATCACATGGGGTTCCATCGCCACCACCCGGGCGATGGCGACGCGCTGCTGCTGGCCACCCGACAACCGCGCCGGATGGACATGCATGCGGTCGGACAGGCCAACCCGGGTCAGCACCTCCTCGGCCCGCGCCGTCGCCTGCGCCAAGGACATCTTGCGCACCTGGACCAGGGCCTCGCGGACGTTCTCCAGGGCGGTCATATGCGGCCACAGATTGAAATGCTGGAACACCATGCCAACGTTGCGCCGCAGATCGCGCAACTCGCGGTTCGACTGGCGCCGCCTGGGGAAGCTTTCCGTATAGCCGACCAGCCGGCCTTCGATGCGGACCTCGCCAGCGTCATAGGGTTCGAGGAAATTGATACAGCGCAGCAAGGTGCTTTTGCCCGAGCCGCTGGGACCGATCAGGCAAACCACTTCCGAGCGGTTGACCGCCAAGGTGATTCCCTTGAGCACCTGCAAGGCGCCAAAGGACTTGCTGACGTTGTCCATGGTGATCAGCGGCGAAGGGGCGGACTGGGTAGGCATCAGGCGCGGACCCCCGGCTTGTTATCGGTCAGGAAACGGGTAAGACGGGCCTCGACCCGGCGGCCAAGGCGCGACACCACCTCGACAAGCAGCCAATAGAACAGGGCGAGACCAAAAATGACTTCGAAGACGGCGAAGGTTTCCGCCGCCATGGTCTGCATCTCATACATCAGTTCGGGCACGGTGATGATCGACAGCACCACCGTTTCCTTGGTCAGGATGATCATCATATTGACGATGGCCGGCAAGATCGCCACCAGCATGGTCGGCACGACGATGCGGCGCAAGATCACCAAGGGCGACATCGACAGGCTTTCGCCGGCTTCCACATAGCCCTTGGGCACGGCCTCGAAGCCGCCGCGGAAGATCTCGGCGAAATAGGCGCTGCCATAGATCCCCAGGCCCAGAATGCCCGCCGTCGTCGCCTCCAGCCGCAGGCCGATGAACGGGCCGCCGGAATAGAGCAGGAAAAGCTGGATCAGGAAGGGCGTACCGCGGATGACTTCGATATAGGCGCGCACCACCCAGCGCAAGGGGGCGAAGGGCAAGCGGCGCAGCAAGGCCAGGGCGAAGCCGAAAACGATGCCCAGGGCGCAGCCCGCCGACCAGCACAGCACGGTCACGCCAAAGCCGCGCAGGATCGACGGTCCGTAATGGACCAGCAGCGAGGAATTCTCCATCATCCCCGCCCCTGAAGCCGCAGGTGGCGCTCGACCAGGGCGCCCAGAATGGCCAGACAGCCATTGATAAGAAAATAGATCACGCCGGCGGCCATATAGATCTCCAGCGCCCGATAGGTGCTCGCCGATACGGTTTGGCTGACCCGGGTCAGCTCGGCCACCCCGATCACCGAAATCAGCGACGAGGCCTTGAGCAGCAAGATCAGCTCATTGACCAGGGCCGGCACCGACAGCCGGAAGGCCTGGGGCAACAGGATGCGCCGCCAGATCGAGCCCCCGGAAAAGCCCAAAGCCAAAGCCGCCTCGCCCTGTCCCCGGGGAATGGCGTTGAGCGACCCGCGATAGATTTCCGACACATAGGCCCCCGAGGCCAGCCCCAGGGCGCCGATCGCCGCCATCAGGGCCGGCACATCGATGCCAATCAGCGGCAGCATGTAATAGATCAGCAGCAACTGGATGAGCAGCGGCACGCCGCGAAAGAAGCTGACGTAAAGGGCGCCGATCGCATCGATCAGCCGGTTTCCCGAAAGCCGGCCGACGCAGACCAGGGCGCCGATGACCTGCCCAAGCAGGATGCCGACCAGGGAGATGGCGATCGTCGATCCCGCCCCCTTGAGCAGGAACGGCAGATTGGCAAGGATAACCTGAAACTTCATCAACCGGCGTCCGGGCAAACGGGTCGCGCCCCCGGAGCGGGGGGCGCGACGGAAAAGAACCGGGACCGGTCCTAGAAGGAGGGCTCGGGAATGGTCTTGGGCAGATCGACGCCCTTGCCGAACCACTTTTCATGGATGGCCGACATCCGGCCGTCCTCGCCAAGCTTGAGCAGGGCGGCGTTCACCGCTTCGACCAGCGAGGCGTCCTTTTCGCCCAGGCGCGAGACCCACGAGAAATAGGTGGTCTTGCCGAACGGCGGCAGGACGACGGCGAAGGTTTCGGGGCGCTGCGCGGCGGCATAGGCGAGATTGGGATAGGAATTGACCGAAGCGTCGACCCGGCCGGCGGCGAGATCGGCATAAGACTGGTTGCTGTCGACGTATTCCTTGAACTCGACCTTGCCGGGCAAAGCGGCGGCGTATTCCTTGATCTGGCCAAGCTGCGAGGTGCCCTTGCCGCCGCCGATGGTTTTGCCGGCGATGTCCTCGGGCTTGGTGATCGAGTCATCATCGGCGCGCTTCATCAGCGCCGCCGTGCCTTCCGAGATCGGCAGGGTGAAGGCGTAGCGGGCCAGACGTTCCTTGGTGATGGTCACCGGGGCGATCACCAGATCGAACTTGCCCGCTTCCAGCCCGGGCAGAACGCTGGTCCACGGCAGATCGATGTATTCGACCTTCACGCCCAGTTCCTTGGCCACCTCGTCCATCAGATCGCGATCGACGCCGACGTATTTGTCGCCCTCAAGGAAATCGAAGGGCGGGAACTGCATCTCGGTGGCGGCCTTGATCACCCCGGCCTTCTTGATATCCTCCAGGGTATCGGCGTTCGCCGGCAGGCTCGCGGCCACCATCGTCATCAGCGCGGCCGCTCCGGCCACCATCGCCTTCCAGCTCGCCTTGGTCGTCATCATCGCCATCTCTGAAATCTCCGGTTTTTCTTGAAGGGCCATCCCTGGAACAACCCGCGTTCCACTCCCCCACCCAACGACCGCCGGGCGGCGGCGCAGTGTAGGGGTTTCCCCAGGCGAGCGGAAGCGGGCCAGCGAGGCAAGAGGACGAGACCCCGGCCCGTCGCGGATTATGGATCGCCCTCCGCCCCTGTCAATGCGCTTTGCCACAAGCGACAGCACTTTGAAAAAACGCCCGATTATTAGGCGGGACGCCCTCTTTCCAGGCGCTGGCGACTGCCCAGGCTGTAACGCGATCCGGGATAGGTGAGCAGGCTGTAGGTGACCGGGCGATCGCCGGTCCAGGTGCGGCGCACCAGCCGCAGGCAGGGCTCGCCGCCGCCAAGGTCGAGCAGGGCACGGGTGGCCTCGTCGGGGCATTCGGCCTGGATGACGTGCTCAAGCTCGCTGATCGGTCCGCGCGACAGCAGATAGGTCGAAGTGCCGACGGTGGCGAGGAAATCCTGCTCCAGATAGTCCGGGGCGAAGGCCGGCAGAACGAAGCGCTCCTCGACCTGCACCGGAACACCCTCCTCGCGGTGAACGATCAGCGAATGGAACAACGGGGCGCCCTCGGCGAGGTCAAGGGCATGGGCGACCAAGGGCGGGGCGCCCAGCCGTTCCAGGGTCACCAGGGTGGCGTCATGACGATGCCCCCGCCCCCGGATCTCCTCGGTGATATCGCGCACCTCCATCAACGCCGCCTGCGGGCGCGGCCGGCGGACGAAGGTTCCAACCCCCTGCAGGCGCACCAGAACGCCTTGCTGGGACAACTCGCGCAAGGCGCGGTGAACGGTCATCCGCGATACGCCATAGGCGGCCACCAGCTCGTTCTCCGAGGGCAGTCTGGCATCGGGCGCATAGAGCCCTTCGTCGATCTTGCGCAAAAGGTCGCGCTTCACCGCCTCATACAGGGGCACCGGCCCGCTTTTCCACATCCTGGGCTCTCCCACAAGCATGCCCTCTTGTCTATACAGGACATTACAGGCGGAGACACCCCTTCCCCCGGTTTTCCCGCTTGCGCCGAAATGTCGTATCCCTATAATCGTACCCCTAAGTCTAGGTCTGGACACTCTGGCCCGGGGACCACCTCCCTGGCCACACCCGCCTAACGCGAGGACGAGGGGCATGTCATTCATCAATAATCTGCGCATCCCGCAAAAGCTGCTGATCGCCTTTTGCAGCCTCGCGCTGCTGTTCGTCGGCGCCGGCATCATCTCGTTGGTCCAGCTTCGCGCCGTTTCGGGCGCGACCGAGATCATCGTCGAAAACTGGTTGCCCTCGATCAGAGCCCTGGCCGCCCTTGAACTCCAGGTCATCGAACACCGACGGTTTGAGATGTCCCATATCATGACCACCGACGCCCCGGGCATGGCCGCCGAGGACGAGCGGATTCGCAAACAGCGGGAGTTGATCGCCAAGACCCAGGCGACCTATGAAAAACTGATCAACAGCGCGGAAGAGCGGGCGATTTACGATCGGTTCGCGACGCAATGGACCACCTATCTGGCCCTGACCGAGCAGGTCATCGAGCTGTCGCGGACCAATAAGAACACCGAGGCCCGCGACATGCAGTTGGGCGAGAGCCGCGCCGCTTTCAACCAAATGCGCGCGGCGCTCGTCGAAGCGATCGACCTCAATAACAAGGGCGCCAAAAAAGCGGCGGAAGAGGCCTATCAGAGCGACTCCGACGCCCAGGTCTTGATCATCACCGTCACCGTCGTCATCCTCGGCTTGGTGGTTTTCTTCACCTTGCTGCTGCGCGCCGCCATCGCCAAGCCGATCGTTTCGATCACCACCATCATGCGGCGGCTGGCCGAGGGCGAAAGGACGATCGACATCCCCGCCCGCGACCGCAAGGACGAAATCGGCGACATGGCCGGGGCGGTGGAGGTGTTCAAGGATAACGCCATCCGCGCCGAACAGCTTGAAAACGAACAGCGGGCCGAGCGCGCCAATCGGGAGAAACGCAGCCAGACCATCGAGACCCTGATGGGGACCTTCGACCGGGCGGTGGGCAATGTGTTGGCGGTGGTGGCCGGAGCGGCGACCGAAATGGAAAGCACCGCCCAGGCGATGACCTCGAACGCCGAGCAGACCAGTCGTCAGGCGATCGCCGTCTCGTCCGCCACCGAAGAAGCCTCGGCCGGGGTGCAGACAGTGGCCTCGGCCTCGGAGGAACTGGCCGCCTCGATCAGCGAGATCGGCCGTCAGGTCGAACAATCGAATGCCGCCTCGCGTCTCGCCTCCGAGGAGGCCGCCCGCGCCAGCGTCACCGTTTCGGGTCTGGCCGAGACCTCGACGCGCATTGGCACCGTCGTCGGTCTAATCACCCATATCGCCAATCAAACCAATCTTCTGGCGCTCAACGCCACCATCGAGGCGGCCCGGGCCGGCGATGCCGGCAAGGGCTTCGCCGTGGTCGCCGGCGAAGTGAAATCCCTGGCCAATCAGACGGCCAAGGCCACCGAGGAAATCAGCGCCCAGATCGGCGCCGTCCAGCAGGCGACCCAACAGGCGGTCGAAGCCATCGCCACCATCGTCCGACGCATCGAGGAAACCACCCATATCTCGACGGCCATCGCCTCGGCGGTCGAGGAACAGGCCGCCGCCACCAATGAAATCGCCCAGAATGTGCAAAGGGTGGCCGCCGGAACCCAAGAGGTTTCGGCCAGCATCGGCGGCGTGACCCAGGCCGCCGACGAAACCGGCGGCGCCGCCCAGCAGGTCCTCTCGGCCGCCCAATCGCTCTCGCGCGAATCCGCCGAGTTGAAGGAGATGGTCGATCACTTTTTGCGCGACGTGCGCAGCGCGTAAATAAAGACCGGCGCAGCGCGTAAACAAAGACGTGCGCAGCGCGTGAAGAAAGACCTGCGCGGCTTGCTCTAGCCGCGCAGGGCCGCCAGCGGCGACTGCCGATAGGCCAAAGCCGCCGGCAACAGGGCGAACAGCGCGCCCACCCCCAACAAGATCAAGCCGTAAACCGCGTCGCCGGCTTCGAAAACCACCGGCAGATCGATGCCGCCGGTCCGTTCCAGCCCCCGCGCCAAAGCCAGCGAGCCGCCGTAGCCCAAAGCGAAGCCGCCCAGCAGTCCAGCCAGCAAAAGCGCGAAGGCCTCGACCCAGACCAGGGCGAAGATCGCCCGGCGCGGCGCGCCAAAGGCGCGCAGGGCACCGATCTGGCGGCGGCGTTGCAACACCTCGACGGTGATGACCAGCAAGATCGCCGCGCCGACCAGGGCCTGGGCCCCGGCCGCCACCATCGCCAAAATCCTCCGGGCATCGCCCATCGTGCCATAAAGCCGGGTCAACACCTCGGCGGGAAAGACGGCCATCGTCGGCGCGGCGCGGTACTCCTGGCGCAACTTATAGGCCTCGGCGATGCCGCGCGGCTTGACCAGGATGGCCGGCACGCCGGGCGCCAGGGCGTCGAAGATCGCCTCTGGGCGCAGCGGATCGTCAAGGTCGCTTTCCCCCGCGTGATCGTGATCGTGCTCGTCCGCCCCATGGCCGTGTTCCTCCTCATGCTCGTGGTCATGATCGGGGGCCCAATGGCCATGGACGCGCCAGACCGCCTCGATCGGCACCAGAACCGCCCGGTCCCAGGGCGTGCCGCTGGCCGCCAGCCGGCCGACCACGCGGTAGCTCACCCCGGCATGGGCTTCGCCGCCCTCTTCGGCGTGGCCATGCATCGGCTGGATCTGCTGACCAAGGGATATCTCCACCTTGGCGCCGATCACCGCCTCGCTCAGTTTTTCAAAGCCCCGGCCCTCCGTCACGCCGCCCAGGCCGCTGACCAGATCAAGGGTGGTGCCGACGATCGGGTGATCGCCGACGAAATCGCCAAAGCCGACGGGGGCGGCATAGGCGACGCGGGGATCGGCCGCCAGCTTGGCCAGCACATTTCCGGGCATCAGGGTCAGCGGCGCGGCCTGAAGGAACACCGAAGACAGCACCAATTGGGTTTCGCTGCCCGGCGCCCCGATCACCAGATCGAAGGCCGCCGCCGCCCGGGCGCTGCCCAGGCGCAGGGCGCGTTCTTGCAAGGTCACCATGACGCCAAGGCCGGTGGCCAAGGCGATGATCACCACCAGGGCGGCGGCGCCCCAGCGGCGGGTGGCGAGATCGGCGAAGACGAAGCGCAGCATGTCAGGCCCTCTGACGCCCGGCTTCAAGCCGGAGCAAACGGGGAATGCGGGCGAAGAACACCGGGTCGTGGCTGGCGACGATCAAACTGGCCCCGGCATCCTTGGCCAGATTGACCAGCAGATCGGCCACCGCCGTCCCGGCCTCGTCATCAAGACTGGCCGTCGGTTCGTCGGCGACGATGACGCCGGGCCGTCCGACTAGGGCGCGGGCGACCGCCACCCGCTGCATCTGGCCGCGCGACAGGGTCTCGATTCGTTGATCCGGCCGCTCGATCCCCACCCGGGCAAGCAGGCCTTCGGCCTCGGCCAGAACGGCGGGTGGCAGGCGAAAATGGGCAAGCCGCTGGGGCAGGACGACGTTTTCAAGCGCCGAGAGCCCGGGGAACAGGTGAAACTCCTGCATCACCAGCCCGATGGTGCGGGCCCGCCAGCGGTCGCGCGCCCCTTCCGACAGGGCGCCCAGATCGGTGCCCTGCCAGGTGATGGCGCCGGCGGCGGACGCTTCCAGCCCGGTGATGCGATTGAGAAAGGTGGTCTTGCCCGATCCCGAGGGGCCGGTGACGACCAGGGCCTGCCCGGCCTCCAGGGTCAGGGCGGGCAGGAAAAGCGCCGGTCGGCCCAGGCCGGGAAAGCGCACGTCAAGATCACGGATGGTCAGCAGCGGCATGATCAAACCTTGCGAAAGGAGGCGCCGGTCAGCCGCAGCAGGCTGACAAAGCCGGTCTCGGGATCGGTCCACGAGCCGACGTCAAGCCGCCCGGTCACCTCGATCGGCGCATTGGCCTGGGTGAAGGTTTGGGCGTGATCGAGGGTGACGACGACGATCGTGTCGGGCCAATCGGCATCCGACGAACAAAAGGGGCAGATCGACATCGGGATTTCGCTTAAGACAAAAAACTTGGCCTCGGCCTTCAAGGGCGGCGCCATGAAGCCGCGCATGGTCACCGTTTGACCGGCCAGGGCCTTGACCTTGTCCGAAAAAGTCAACCCCAGCACGCCAATTGAGCCATACAACTCCTTGAACGCCAAGGCTTCTCCGGCAAAGGCCCGCAGGGGGCGCGCCAGGGCGGCAAGCGGGAGGAGACAGGCCAGACGCAGCAGGCGGCGGCGGGGAAACAGCGGCCCTGTGGTCATGAAACGAACCCCTTTCGGCCAGGAGGGCGACGCCCGGCGGCGAAGGCCGCCGGACGCCCGAAGATCGAAACGCGGCGCGCCTTACTTTTTCGCCGGAGCGAGCGCCAGGGTTTCGGCCAGCACGCGATAGACGTCGCTTTCCTCCATATAGCCCTTGAAGCCCTCGGCGCCGGGGCCGGTGGCCTGGAGAACGACATCGTCGACGGCATGGACGGCGGTGTCTTCGCTGCGCGGCAGATTGCCGATGCGCAACACGGCGCCGGGAACCGACTTATAGGCCTCGTTGGCGACGTATTCCTTCTTCTCGTTCTGAATGGCGGGAACGAAGGGGCCATCGAGCTTGGGCTGGAAGGTTTCGTAGTAATCGGGGAAATTGCTCGAGAAGATCGCCAGACGGCGCGAGACATCGACGCGGTCGGGATAGCCGTCCTTGTTTTCGTCGGTGTAATTGGGGAAACCGGCATCGGCATAGGTGCCGACCTTGTCGCGCATCTCGGCACCGGGCTTGTTATCGTCGATGGTGCCGATGATCGACACGCCGTGGGTATGGTCGCCGGTGACGACGATCAGCGTATCGGGATGGGTTTTGACGAACTCGCGGGCGACGCCGATCGCCTGATCGAATTCGATGGTCTCGACCATCGAGCGTTCCCAATCCATCGGATGGGCCATCTTGTCGATCGACGAGCCTTCGACCATCAGGAAGAAGCCGTCCGGGTTCTTGGCAAGCTGGCCCAGGGCGACGGTGGTCATCTCGACCAGACCGGGCTGGTCGGGGAACTTGCCGACGGTGCCCTTCTTCAACTGCACGCGATCGAGATAGGTATCCATATTGCCGGTGTGGAAAAGGCCCAGGATCTTGCCGCTATTGGTGCCCTTGGCGGCTTCCAGTTCGCTGGCCGAGGTCGCCACGGTATAGCCCGCGTCCTTGAACGCGGCGACATAGTCCTTGTCGTCCTTGCGCTTGGAACCGGGGACGCTTTTGGGCAGGAAGAAGGCCGAGCCGCCGCCGAGCAGCACGTCGGGTTTCAGATCGAAGATCATCTCGGTGATCTTGGCCTTATCGGCCCGCTTGCGGGTATGGGCGAAAACGGCGGCCGGGGTGGCGTCTTCAAGCTCGGACATCGCCACGACGCCGATCGACTTCGTGGTGGTGCGGCGCAGGGCCTCGGCAATGGTCTCGACGCGGGGATCGTCCAGGCTGTCCTCGGTGCGGTCGGCATAGACGCCAAGGGCGTTCACCGCCGTCTTGTGGCCGGTCATATAGGCCGACATGGTATTGGCGCTATCGGTGGCGACGGCATTGGTCGCCGAGGTGCCGATGAAGGCCATATGGTCGAGGTCGTCCATGTTCAGGCGGCCGTTGGCCTTGCCCTCGGTCATGCCCTTGGACATCAGGCGGGCGCCGGTGCGGTGGGCCACCGACAGGCCGTCGCCCAGGAAGAAGATGACGTTCTTGGCCTTGGCCGTCGCCGGCGTGCCGTAAACATCCCAGGTGACGCTTTTGGTGTCCGCCCCGGCGCTGGCGGTCAGGGTATAGGAGCCCGGCTTGGCCAGGGTGGCGGCGCGGATCAGTACGGCCGAGGCCTCGGTGCCCGCTTCCTTTTCGACGAACTGAACGTCCTTGCCCAACACCTTGGCGGCGGGCTGACCATTGATGGTCACCGTCACGTCGGCGGCTTTGACGGCCCCGTCGAACTCGACTTTCAGATCGAAGGGCGAGCCGGCGAGGATCGTCGCCCGATCGAGCGGATAGACGGTGGCGGCCTGGGCGGCGGTGCCCAGGCAGGTGGTGAGCATCAAGGTCGCGCAAAGGGTCCGCATGGAGATCTCCTCGGGAGCAAAAGGGGCTCTGACGGGATCGCGGAAAAATTCGTACAGATCATTCCGGTTCCCTTGGCGCTGGGAGTAAAACCAATACCCCACGACGGTCAAGAAACGAATGACGTGTCTTAAATATGTCAAGCTTTAATTGCGTTATTATATAACATAACAGTTTTTTATCGATACCTTACTTACCATTATCTCTTACAAGACCCGCTTTGTAACGAAAACTTCTTCTATTCGTCATCAAATGATCACGACAACGCCCGCGATCCCTTTCCGGGATACGCGGGCGTTTTTGAGCAAGCGACCAAAAAAGCGCAAGCCCCAAGCCAACCGCTTTAGCCGCCGGTGGCGTTCATCGTGCGCTCGGGCAAGGCCCCCGGGGTCGGGGTTGGCGAGGCGGCCTCTTGGAAGGCGTGGGCGCGCGGCTTGGCGGTGATGGCGCCCAAGATGGCGGCGCGCAGGGCCTCGGGTCCCTGATCAAGGGCGGCCTTCAGGCCGTGGTGGCCGCTCCGTCCCAGGCAGGTGTGCAAACGCCCCCGGCAATCGACGCGCACCCGGTTGCACGAGCCGCAGAACTCGGCGCTCATCGCCGTGATGAAGCCGACGCGCCGCCCGGTTTCGGCCACCCGCAGATAGCGCGCCGGACCGCCCGAGCAATGGTCGTCGGCCAGCAGGGTCCAGCGCGCCGCCAGGGCCGCGCGCACGCTCTCAAGGGGCAGGAAGCCGAACTCCTTGCGGCTTTCGCCGTCGCCCACCGGCATTAGTTCGATGAAGGTGATATCAAAGCCGTTGCCGTGCGCCCAATCGACCAGCCCGACATGGGCGCCGTCGTTCAGGCCCTTGGCGGCGACGCAATTGAGCTTGACCGCCATCCCCGCCTGACGGGCGGCCATCAGCCCCCCCATCACCCGGTCAAGACCGCCGCCCCCGGTCACCCGGGAATAGACCTGCGGATCAAGGGTATCAAGCGACACATTGACGCGGGCGATGCCCGCCTCGGCCAAGGCCTGGGCGTGGCGATCAAGTAGGCTGCCGTTGGTGCTAAGCGCGATCTCGTCAAGGCGGCCCTCGGCCTTATGGACGGCCAGGGCGGCGATCAGCGTGGGCAGGCCCCGGCGCACCAGGGGCTCGCCGCCGGTCAGGCGGATCTTGCGTACGCCCAGATCGACGAAGGCGCCGGCGATGGCGCCCAGGTCCTCCAGACTGAGAACGTCGCGCTTGGGAATGAAGACCGGATGGGGTCCCATGCAATAGCGGCAGCGCAGATCGCAGCGGTCGGTAACCGATAGGCGCAGATAGGTGATCAAACGGCCAAAGGAATCGCGCATCGCAGACTCCGGAAAAGGGGGGAAGGCCGGAGAGAAGGGCTCCGGGACCGCCGGGAGGCAAGCGGCGGTCCCGAAGCATGGAGCGCTCAGGCGTCAGGCGTTCTTCGGCGCGGCGAAGACGGTGACGGCGGGCGCGGCCTCGGCGTATTTCTCGACATCGCCGATCGCGGTATGGCCGCAGTTGCCCTGGGCCAGTTTGGAGGTGCCGATATCAACGGTCAGCACGTTGACGTCGCCGTATTTGCACAGGCTGCCCGGCTTGGTCGGCTCGGTCGGGTCGTACCAACCGCCCTCGTTGACCCGGATCACGCCCGGGCGGATGGCATTGGTGACGACGGCCCCGGCCAGGATCTGGCCGCGATCATTGAACACCCGCACCACATCGCCATTGCTGATGCCGCGCGCCTTGGCATCGGCCTCGTTGATCAGGCAGGGTTCGCGCCCGGCCACCGTGTAGCTGTCGCGCAGCTTGGTACCGCAGAGCTGGGAATGCAGACGGCTTTTCGGGTGGCTGGTCGTGATATGCAGCGGGAACTTCGCCCCCGGGCCGTCCAGGCGCTCGACCGGTTCCATCCAGGTCGGATGGGCCGGGCAATCGTCATAGCCCATCTTTTCGATGTTCTTGGAATAGATCTCGATCTTGCCGGTCGGAGTGCCCAGCGGCTCGAGCAGCGGGTCCTCGCGGAAGGCGCTGTAACGGACGAAGGCCTTGGCTTCATCGGAGATCGGGAAGCTGACCACGCCCTCGCCCTTCCAGAAGGTCTCGAAGTCGGGCATCGTCACACCCTTGGCCTTGGCCTGACCCAGGGCGTTGTCATAGAACTCCTTGATCCAGCCCATTTCGTCCTTGCCTTCGGTGAAGGCGTCGCGCGTGCCCAGGCGCTCGGCCACCGCGGCCAGGATATCGAAATCGGAGCGGGCCTCGAACACCGGCTCGACCACCTTCTTCATCGCCAGAACCGAGCTGAGCGCATAATCGCCGATCTGCTCGATATCATTGCGCTCGTAGCTGGTGGTGGCGGGCAGCACGATATCGGCGTGGCGGGCCGTCGCCGTCCACTGGAAGTCATGGACGATGAAGGTCTCGACCTTGCGGAAGGCCTCGACCATGCGGTTACGGTTCTGGTGGTGGGCGAAGGGATTGCCGCCGGTCCAGTAGATCAGCTTGGTATCGGGATAAATCGCCTTGGTGCCGTTGAAATCGAACTCCTTGCCCGGATTCATCAGCATGTCGACGACGCGGGCGACGGGAATGCTGGCCGCACCGCCGGCGGCCAGCCAAGCCGCCCCCTTCACCGCGGCGCTGCCGTCGCTGATGGCGGGCAGCACGGGACCGGTGGCGCTGGGCGAGCCGCCGTTGGCGTAATGGTAGCTAAGGCCAAAGCCGCCGCCCGGCAGGCCGATCTGACCGACCATCGAGGCGAGAGTCACCAACATCCAGTGAATCTGCTCGCCATGGTGCTGGCGCTGCATCGACCAGCCCGAGGCCAGCATGGTGCGGCCCTTGACGATACGGCGGGCGAGATCCTTGATCACCTCGGCCGGAATGCCGCAGATCGCCGAAGCCCATTCGGCGCTCTTGGGCGTCTTGTCGCTTTCGCCAGTCAGATAGGGCAAGAAGCGATCGAAGCCGAAGGTGTAATCATCAAGGAAGCTCTGATCGTGGAGCTTCTCGGTATAAAGCGTGTGGGCGACGCCCAGCATCATCGCCATATCGGTCTGCGGCTTGGGGGCGATCCATTCGGCGCCCAGATAGTCGCAGGTTTCGGTGCGCACCGGATCGATGCAGATCACCTTCTTGCCGGACTCCTTGAGGGCCTTGAGGCCGACATAGGCGCCGTGATCGGGGATCAGCCAACCGATCTGGTTGGTGGTCATCGGATCGGCGCCCCAGAAGACGACCAGATCGGAATGCTCGACCACCACCGGCCAAACGGTCGGCTGCTCATAGACCTCAAGCGTGCCCATGACATGGGGCATGATCACCTGGGACGCGCCAGTCGAATAATCGCCCGAGCTGCTGACGAAGCCGCCGGTCTGATTGAGAAGGCGGCGCACCAGACTGCGGCAGTTATGCAGCTTGCCCGGGCTCATCCAGCCATAGGATCCGGCGAAGATCGAGGTCGGCCCATGGTCCTTGCGCACCCGGGTCAGTTCCTTGGCCACCAGATCAAGCGCCTGATCCCAGGTCACGCGCACGAAATCGCCGGCGCCGCGGGTTTCCGGCGAGGCGCCCGGACCCTTTTCAAGGAAGGCGCGGCGGACCATCGGGTATTTGATGCGGGTGGGCGAATAGATCGAATCCATCACGCCGGTCAGCTGATGGCTGGGATGGGGATCCTTTTCCCAGGGCTTGATGGCGGTCATCTTGCCGCCCTTCACGGTGGCGCGGAAGGCGCCCCAATGCGACCCGGTCAGGACCTCGCCATCCTCGGCCGCCCGCGCCACGCCCGCAGACAACAGCGAGGGGGCGACCAATCCAAGGGCACCGGCGGCGGCGCTCGCTTTCAGGAAGGTGCGCCGGGTTTGTGCGGCGAAGGCGGTCGGGGGAGACATCTTGGACATGGGTTGCGATCCTTGTTGTTCATCTCGGGAAGTCCCTGAAAGCCGCGTGCGACGGCCCCCAGAAGCGGGAACCGGACCCCGCGACCGCCCAGACAAAGCGCCGCGAAGCCGACCCCGATGACCACCAGACCTAACAGGACGCTGTAAACGCCGTTTCGCCTGTAATTGAACGGGTTGTTCAATGATGTGAATGGATTGTGAAACCGGGGCGAGGCGTGGCCAGAAACGGCAAGTTCAACCAAACCCAACACAAGAGGTGTACACTTAAGTGTACACCTCTTGTTACCCGGGAATCGTCGAGCGAAGTCGGCCCCTTCCCCACATCAATCGCCACCGAAGACTTTAGTAAGCAAGCCTGCCAGATCAGCGATCTAAGCCGACTTCATCATTCAGCATAAAATATTTCTCAGGTATTTATAAATTACTTTCCTTACGATCCCACGTTACAGACAACTTTATGCTCGCCTCTGTCGCTGAACTAGCAATAACGGCTCCGACTTGACCTTTCAGAACGAAACCGACTTCAACATTTACCTTGTGTGGCCCGTTAGACAAAGAGGTGATTTCCTCAAGAACCGCCGACACAGCGGGACGAATGCCAGCCAAAGCCTCCTCAAACGTCTGCTTGGCTTTTTGAGCAAGCCCTCCCATCCCGCCGGCGACCAGATCACCCTGATCGACAACGTTTTCCTCGACAATGATACGACCGCCAGCTGCAAGGTCATAGGGAACGAGACGGATAGGCATGATAGACCCCTTTCTAACGCTGATGAGTGATAACCCAATGTCAACGGGGACAGTTTCCTTCAGAATCGGGAATTGGAATGGCATCACGGTTCCGCTTTCTATCTTCCACCCGCAAACCAAACTCCTCCCGCTGAGCAGTGGATAGGCACCGCGTTAACCGCTTTCTTACGAGAGAAGAGAGCTCC
The DNA here is from genome assembly GCF_000013085.1 of Rhodospirillum rubrum ATCC 11170. Lineage (NCBI taxonomy): Bacteria > Pseudomonadati > Pseudomonadota > Alphaproteobacteria > Rhodospirillales > Rhodospirillaceae > Rhodospirillum > Rhodospirillum rubrum. Next base: position 1,517,275 of record NC_007643.1, on the reverse strand, counting down.
CTAATATCCGGATAAACATCCCAAACGCGCAGCTTATTTGGCGAAGAAAAGGTTAATACCCTGCGTCCATCACGACTGAAGTTGGCGTAGAGCATAGAGCTAGAGTATTCACCAAGGACGAGGGCGGAGGCCTGAGAACCGGCCAAGTCCCAAACCCGTGCCGTCCCATCATAGGACGCAGTGAGTACGCGCTGACCGTCGGGGCTAAAGCTGGCGGATCGCGCTCGATCCAGACGCCCCCCTAACGTGATCGGTGGGGATTTTGGTGTCGATAGATCCACAACTCTTGTCCCACCATCAGATACTGTGACCACGCGTCCACCGTCGGGGCTGAAGCTAGCAGATTGTAGCAATCCTGCGTTTAGCTGCTTGAGACGCATGCACAATTTTGGTCGTTCAGGGACTGAAAGATCCCATATCTGCGCTCCGCCATAAGAGGCCCCGACCACACGCTGACCGTCCGGGCTAAAGTTGGCCGATCCCACCCAACCAAGACTACTCTCCAAGGTGATCGCCCGGGGTTTAAGTGCCGATAGGTCCCACACACGTGCCGTTTTGTCATAAGAAGCTGTGACCACACGCCGACCGTCCGGACTAAAGCTAGCGGAGCCTACCGAAGCATCGTCCCCCTCAAGAATAAGCGCCTTAGCTTTAGGTTCTGCGAGGTCCCACACGCGTGCGGTTTTGTCATCCGATACCGTGACCAAACGCTGCCCATCGGGGCTAAAGCTCGCGGATTGCACCGAACCTTCATATCCCTCCAGGAGAAGCGATCGAGGCTTAGGTACCGAGAGATCCCACACCCGCACCGTTTTATCGTCAGATATCGTAACCAAATGCTCGCCATCAGGACTGAAGCTGGCGGACCGCACTGAGTCATCGGATCCTTCCAAGAAAAGTTCCCCTGGCTCAACCGCCGGCACAGCCCATACTCGCGCTGTTCCGTCATAAGAAGCTGTAACGACAGACCTGCCGTCGGCGCTAAATCTGGCAAAAAACGTCGCTCTCAGATGCCCTCTCAAGAGGATCGGTTGAGATTTGGGTGCCGATAGATCCCACACTCGTACCGTACCTTCACCTGAGCCGGTAACCACGCGTCGACCGTCGGGGCTGAAGCTCGCGGATTGTATTGACCCCTCATGTCCCTCGAGGAGAAATGCCTGAGACTTTGGTGCCGACAAGTCCCAAACCCGTGCTGTATCACCTGATGCCGTGACCACATGTTGCCCATCGGGACTGAAGCTGGCTAATTGTACAAGACCTTTGTGTCCATCAAGTAAAAGCGCTTGAGGTTTGGGCTCTGAAAGATTCCAAACTCGTGCTGTTCCGTCACTTGATACAGTAACCACCTTCTGGCCATCGGGGCTGAAACTAGCGGACTGCACTGGTTGCTCGTGTCCCTCAAGAAGAATCGCCTGAGTTTTTGGTGCTGATAGATCCCACACTTGTGCTGCTCCGTCACTTGATGCAGTGACCACACGCCGGCCATCGGGACTGAAACTGGCGGACTGCACGTAATGTCCCCGCTCCCCCAGAGTGATCGCTTGGATTTTGGATGACGACAGGTCCCACACCTGCGCGGTTCCATCTTCTGATGTCTTGAGTACACGCTGACCATCAGGACTAAAACTGACAGATTCCCTGCCAGAAAGCACTGAACCTGAAGACCCCGCCAAAGTAATCGCCGGAAATTTCGGTGCCGAAAGATCCCACACCAGCACTATTCCATCATAGGATGCGGTGACCGCACGCTGGCCATCAGGGCTCAGATTGGCAGAAAACACTGATCCTTGATGCTCCCCCAAGTTGATTCCTGGTGATTTTGGTGCTGACAAATCCCACACCCGCACTATTTCGTCGTCAGATGCCACAACCACACGCTGGCCATCGGAACTCAAGCTTGCGACACGCACCGGACCATCATACCCCACCGTGGTCACCTCCCTATTTCGCAACCAAGCTTGGCGCAGCATGGTAGCTGCCTCGGGAGATAAAGGCCGCTTCCCGCCAAACCCGGGGTCAGGCAAGCCCTCCAAGGCTAAGAGTATGGCTGTCCCTTGATCTCCCTTTTCGCTCTCTTGGCGAGCGAGTACGGCCAGAGCCCTGGATTCCTGCATCTGAGCGGAATAAGTTTCATCTTGAGCTTTTTTAAAAGTAAATATACTTAGACATAAAAATATAAAAAATAAAAATAGTGCAAAAATAGATAACAGCAACCATTTTCGAATGCGTCTATTTTGTTTCTCTTTTTGTCTAAAATCCTCCTCTCGTCTTATTTCTTCTTTTTCATAAAATAAATAACTTTCATCAATAAATTTTAATTGACGAGATGTGGGAGCGATAAAAAAACCATCAACATTCTCTTTCCAACTCATCGCCAATTGTACATCATGGCGACGTAGAAGGTCCTTTTCCTCACACCTGCCACGTTCCCATACGATAAACTCTCGATCAAACCGATCGCGCCACTCTAGAAAGACGTGGTGGTTGCTAATCAAACTCGCCAACCGTGCCCAACGGGTCATCAGTGCCTCGTGCACTAACTCGGCAGTCCGGCGGGACCCATCCCCGCTTAGAATCACCAAGCGTTGATTAGCCAGCATCGCAATCATGGGAACGTCAGATTCATCACTCTCCATCATGGATAGAATGCGCCGGAGCGGGCGACCGTCCACCCACCGGACCAGGGACAGCAACATGCGATTAACCTCGACTGGCTTGTAATGCCTTTCTATTTCCCCCATCGCTTCATCGCCACGCCGCCCAACCGACTCTTCAAGCAAAAGGATTTCTTTTCCTTCAGAAAGATCTTCTGGTTGATACAAATTCCAGCCTTGCTCTCCAAACCTTATGCGAGCCCAGCATTGACGCAACGCTTCCTGCAAAAGGGGCAGACGACCTTCGCCCTTGGTAACTTCGGCAGCCAAGTTGGTGGCAAAATTGGTGTCTGTTTCGACACCAAAAACTTGAGCCGGCCCCACGATAGCTTCCCGCACTTCGCTGGCGGTCATAGCTGTCAGCATAAAGATTGGATAAGGATCAGATAACAATCTGGCCGCGTCTTTTCCTCCTTTAATTATGGATTCCAATAGATCAAGGCGCACTGTCAGAAGACAGTGCACATCAGCACGATCCTCAGCTTGACGCAATTGCTTCAGAATCAACGACCTTTCCTGGGCTATAGGATCTAAGTCAACGGAAAGATCGCCATTATCATAAGAAGAGGCTTCTCGTCCTGGGAAAAACTCTTCAAATTGATCCACGATAACCAGAGTGCCATCGGCCCCAGCTCTATTTATACAGTCAAAGGCATCCCTCAGCATGCCTCTTTTCAGGAGACTCTCCCAATAGCTTACGGTCTGTAGTCTCGATAAGACGGTCTCTCCTTCTTCTATTACTTCAAAAATGGCTTCAGAAAGATTGCGCAATGGCGCGAGACCAGGCCGAAAGCTAACAACGCGCCAATTACGTTGACGATAATATTCTGCCACCCCGGCATTAGCTAGCGATGATTTACCACTACCGGATGCACCAACAAGCGCCACGAGACGCTGCTTTTGTAGGCGCTCCAGCAACTCCTTCAGCTTGCCAGTCGGAACCTCCCCGTTTACAGGACGCCCTCGGCCAAAAAAAAGATGGGCGTTAGACGCCTCAAAGGAAGGTAATCCCGGATAAGGCATAGCCAGCAGCGGCCAAGCTTGCGCTAAGGCGAAGGCGGAAATCACCAAGCCTTGTTTGTCTTCGACCGCAAGCCGGCGCGCCACCATGCCAAGGACACGACTATCGTCTGAGAAAACAGGCGCCCCACTTAATCCTTCCTCAATAAAACGGCGGAAGGTGTGGTCACCGTGCGCAACAAACCGATTCGCGAAATCAACGGCAGTCAGAGATCCTCGGGCCGGATTTCCATCGGAGGTTACCATGAAGCCAAAGCTATGGAATGGAACTTTACTATTATGCGGCACCACCCGACTAGGCGGTTCGGCTCGCAGTCTTGGGAGCCAGGACGCACTCAGGGATTGAAGCGGCGTCAGGATGGCGATATCCGCGATATCAGAGTTCCCAGAAGCCCCGGAAATTGGCGCGTTCCACGCCTGCAAATCCAAGGGAATTGGCTTTCCCCCTTGCTGATTTGCCATCACAACGCATGAACCCGGGTGGCTTGTCTCCGTTTTGTCCCGCCCTAAAGCAGCGTTCACAACATGGGCGCACGTCAAGACATAAGGCCGCCCATCAGCACCAAGGGATAAAAAACCAGTACCAACGATGATATCGCTTTCACCATCTGAACGCAGCAGGCGCAGCAAGCACCCTTGCAGTGGATCCATCATATTGCCCCACCAATTGCTACCATTAGTAGTGCCAGAAATACGTGATTATTTCAACTTATAAACGAATAAATTTATTCGTTTATTTAATGCGCGGCCTAGCCCCAACCCGCCGTGTCGATCACGCGGCGCAGCATGCGAGGGAGCCGAGCCTTGATCTCGTCATAGGGCAGACAGGACAAGCGGCCCCCCCCCCTGGCGGGCGGGGATGAGGTCGGATTCTCGTAGGTGGCGATCGAGGATGAAAAAACGCTTCTTCGATCTGTCCGTCAGCCGCTTTGGCGTTGGAAGGGCAACTCTTGCGCTGGCCGCCCGATCCATTTTCCCCACCTAATCCCGCCAAAAACCAAAAGACCGCACGAGGACGATCATCACCCCCCCTTGAACGCAACCAGCCCCGCCGGGGACAAAAGCCGGCGGGGCTGGTTTTTGGGGGGGACGTCCCCGGCGGAGGGTCAGGCTTCGACGTCGATCAGCAAGATCAGCAGATCGCCGCAAGCGGCGTGGAAGCCCAGGCGGTCGCTGCCGTGCAGGGCGGTGACGAAGTCGGGCAGCCAGCGCCGCAGGTGATCGTCAAGCAGCCCCTGGCGGTCGTTGGCGGCGTCCTTGCCCGAAAGCGTCAGATGGGCCAGCAGGTTGAGCTCAACGCAGATATGATCGGCCGGCTCCGAGGTGGCTTCGGCCACCCGCAGGTCGAGGCGGGCGAGGATCTCCTCGATCGCCCGGGTCGGCGCGCCGAACAGCCGGGCCTCGCCGCCGGCGAAGGCGGATTCATAGGGCGGCACGGTGATCAGCCCGCCGAAGCCCTCGAACAGCGCCCCATGGGCCCGCTGAAGCTGGGCGAGCAGGGCCGCGTCGTCGGCTTCGGCATCAAGGATCTCCTTGATCCGCGCCACCGCCATCTCGGCGCCGGGCAGATCGCCCAACAGCTCGGGCAGGGCCGGACGGCCGCGCGGCGCTCCGCGCAAACTCGCCACCAGTTCGGCGTCGGGCCAGCCAAAGGCCTTGGCGAACCACAGGAAAAGCGCGGCCTGACCGACATCGGCCTCATCGGCGGGGGACGTCATCGCGCTGATCTTACCCATGGGCCCCGGCCCCGCCAGTATCCTTGGCGTTAAGCTGGAGGTACTTCTGCAAGAAGCGGTACTGCTCATCATCAAGGCTGACGAAGCGCTTCATCGCCTTCAGGGTGCCGATCCACTGGTTGGCCAGGAAGTGATCGGGGGCGCGCAGGGAATGGCAGGTGCCGCAGGCGGCGCCGTACATCTCCTTGCCATAGGCCCACAGCTTGTCGCTATCGCCCAACATGGCGTCCTTCGACAGCCAAGCCTGCAGCGTCACCTTTTTCCAGGTCAGCTCGGTATCGGCATCGACGACGGTTTCGGTGACGGTGACCGCCGCCGTGGCCGAGGCGTCAAGCGCGGCGGTGAAGATGCGCTGGCCCTTGAGGGCGTAGATCACCCGCTCGGCGCCTTCCTGCTGCCAGCCCGACACCGTCACCTTCAGCCAGTCGCCATCCCGCTCGGCAACGGCGACCTCGCTGCCCGACAGCAGCTTGCCATCGCCCTTGCCGCCGGCGCTCGCCGTGGCGCGGTCAAGAAACAGCGGCTTGGTATCAAGATTGATCAGGGTCTTGGCCTTGGCGCCTTCCTTGGCCGCCAGGGCTTGCAAATTGGCGAAAGTCTTCTTGTAGCCCGCCGACATATCGGGAAGCTTGTGGGCGATGCCCTTGTGGCAGGCGATGCAGGTTTCCCCCTCGCCCATGGCCTTTTCCATCATCGCCGCCGCCTTGGGCTTCTGAGCGTGGAAGTCCATCGAGTCGTAGGAATGGCACGACCGGCATTCGCGCGAATCGGTCTCTTCCATGCGCGCCCAAACCCTTTGGGCCATCTCCAGGCGGCGATCCTCGAATTTCTGGGGGGTGTCAATCGTCCCCAGGATCTCGTGGTAAACGTCCTTCGACGCCCTCAACTTGGCTGCGTACAGCGGCAGACCTTCCTTGGGCACGTGGCAATCCGGACAGCCGGCGCGCACGCCCGAGGCGTTCTTATAGTGGGGGCTTTGTTTGTATTCCTGGAAAACCGTATTCTCCATCGTATGGCAGGAAATACAGAATTCGATCGAATTCGTGTGTTCAAGCGCGCCATGGAACACGTTCCAGCCCACCACGCCGCCCACCGCGCCAACGATCAGAAGAACACCCAATCCCCAGCGGGCGCTGGGCTTCCATACAACAGTCCAGATGCGCTTAATCATTACAGCCTCTCGTGCCTGCTTGGGGCAGGTCAGATCATATCTTGAGCCCAAGATTTGGGAGCTGAGATCGGGGTCCCGGAACGACCCCTGGGGGGAGCAAACGGATCCGCCACCCGGGCCTATCCATAGAGCCCCGCTGTAAACCCGCTTCCGCGCAAAAATGAATACGCTGTAGAATGATGTGAACCGTGCGTAAACAAAAACGGACCAGCAAGGGGGAATGCTCTTAATGATGGCAAACCATCATATTCTCGTGGTAGAGGACGATCCCGTCGGCCGCGAAACCCTCGCCGCCTATTTGCGTAAAGAGGGATACAAGGTAAGCGACGTTGAAGACGGCGATAGCATGCGCAAAGTGTTTTCGCAGCAGACCGTTGATCTGATCTTGCTCGACATCCGCCTGCCCGGCGTCGACGGACTACAGCTTTTAAGGGAAATTCGTCATCAGTCCGAGGTTGGGGTGATCATGGTCACCGGCAAGGACGACGAGGTCGATCGCATCGTCGCCCTGGAAATGGGCGCCGATGATTATGTGACGAAACCCTTCAACGTCCGCGAGCTGCTCGCCCGCGCCAAGAACCTGTTGCGCCGGACGTTAAGCGCCCGCGAAGCCTCCGAGGACGAGAACCAGAAATCCTTCGCCGGCTGGACGCTTGATATTCCCAGGCGCTGCCTGTTCGCCCCCGATGGCAGCGACGTGCGGCTGACGCGCGGGGAATTCGAGCTGTTGTGCTGCTTCGCCAGCCGCCCGGGCCGGGTGATGACCCGCGACAACCTGCTTGATTACGTCAGCCACCGCGACTGGGCGCCCAGTGACCGCACGGTCGACGTTCTGGTCGGCCGCCTGCGCCGCAAGATCGAAGCCGATCCCAAGGCGCCGCGCCATATCATCACCGTCCACGGCATCGGCTATGTGTTCGCCGACAGCCGCCATATCGAACCGGGATCGCCCGAGAAATCGGCCGCGCGCCAGGGCGGCTGATCCTCGCCCGCCCCGGCTGCTTGATGTCGTCTTCGCTGAATGGCCGGGTCATCCGTGAGCGGATGGCAGCGGCCGGATATCAGGAAACGTGTATCAATCCCAGGCTAAAAAGATGGTTTAGGAAAGCGACCGTATCTGCTTCAATGATGGTCCGATCAGCGGCATAAGCCTCCGCCAGATCAGCGCATAGGTCGTCGACTTGGACGGGGCTGGACAGACGCCGCCAAATTTCATGACTTGTAATAGAAAACGTATAGTACATACCGTTTTCTACACTTAAAGCGACAGTCTCTTCGTGAACAACAGCAGAAATTATATTTTTATTCCGAGACACCGTGCTCATCAAATCGACCATTGTCAGCCTCGTAGACACTATGGATTTCAACTTGAATCAGAGTAATTCTGATGCCTATGGAAGCATCGCCACAATGCTAAATTATGAATGAAATGCCTGTCCAGCCCACTCCCGCTCCGCCCGTCGATGCGCCTTCACCTGACGGTGACCGCGACCTGTTCGGCTGGCGTGTGCGAGCGGACCTGCCTCTGCCGGAATTGCCGGTCTGGGCGGGCGATGGACGCGCCCCCGATATTCTGATCCGCGTTGCCGCTGTCTCCCCCCTGGACGACGGGGCGCAGGTGTTCAGCCCCCGGATCCGTTTCATAGAAGCCACCCTCTGCTTCGATGTCCCCGACGTGGCCCGCTACCGGGTCGATGGCGGACATCTTGTCACCATCGAAGCCGCTCGCGGTATCGCGGCCGACGCCCCGGAGATCCGATTGTTTTTCTTCGGTACGGTGTTGGCCGTGCTTTGTTTCCGGCGTGGGCTGATCCCTTTGCATGCCAGTGCGGTGGCGCTTGACGGGCGCGCGCTGCTGCTGTCGGGGGAATCCGGGACGGGGAAATCCACCCTGGCCGCCGCCCTGCTGGCGCGCGGTTACCCGCTGCTGTCCGATGATCTGTGCGCCCTGGACGTCTCTTGTCCGGATAAGCCGATGATTTTACCCTGTACCGCCCATCTGAAGCTCTGGGGAGACGCCGCCGCGCGGCTGGGCATCGCCACAGACGGTATGACACCCGTTCGCCGGCATCTCGATAAGTTCAGAATACCCGTGCGATCGGCGAGCGACGCCCCCTTGGGGCCAGGGACCATCATCAGGCTGAAACGGGTTACCCGGGCGGAACAGGTTGGAACCCGACCTCTGCTGGGGGCGGAGGCTCTGTGTTACGATCTGATCCATCGTTTCCGCCTTGGCATAGCGCTCGGATATCAAAGCACCATGCTCACGGCCTTGGCCCCCCTGGTCAGATCTGCTCCGATTATCCAGTTGAACCGGCGTGACGATTTGGGAGCATTACCCGATTTGGCCGATCACGTTATCAGACTGGCGCGCGACGAGCGGAGGGACTGACATGCGCGATAGGGGGATGCGACCCCAGTTTGCCCACCGGCGCAGGGTTGTCGAAGCCTTGGCACTGCTCGCTATCGCTTGGTTTTGCATCCGTTTTCTGCCCTTCCGGTTCACCGCCCTCCTGTTGGGGCGGCCGATGCCGGTTCCAGCCTTCCCCATGACTGATCCAGCAGCGGACACAAGCGGGCGCGCGCAGGCCACGGCCATTCGCGCCGCCCTGATATCGGCCGCGTCCCGCCTGCCCTGGACCAGCACCTGCCTGATGCGAGCCCTGGCCGGGCGATTGATGTTACGACGCCGTCGATTGCCGAGCTTGACCTTTCTCGGTCTAAGAACCCCGAGGGGGCCGGAGGAAGACCCCGCCCATGCCTGGCTGCTTTCCCTGGGGATCGACATCACGGGCGGCGCTATTGCCGGTGATTATAAGCCGCTGGCGATGTTCATCGCAGAGCCCATCCGCACTCACAAGAGCGGGTGACCGGGGAAAGTGGACAACCCATTTCCCCAGGGAGTATGACTACTCTAACTTAGTGCGGATGCGATGCGAAACCTTCAAACAAGAGTTTGAACCTCCATGGAAAAGACTTTTCAGGAAATCACCCGCCCCCCCGCCACGAAGCCCGCCTGGATCCCTCCCCTTGAGACGCTGACCGCCCTTACCGTGAACGAGTTCACGGGCGGCAATATAAGTTCCGGCGATGACGGTTCTGGCACCTATACGTCATCCTGAATGCCGCTTCGGACCGCCATCCGCAATCGGGGCCTGCCTTGAAGCAGAACGGGGGTCTGACCGATCTCACGGGGTCCGTGGCCTTTGGGACAACCCCTCTCAGTCCAGGGGTGACGGATCGACTCTATTACCCCTCTCGCCGGAATAAGGGCGCGGCTCTGTCGGATGACAAAGCCTGTTTTTTGTCGGTACCGCGATCCGGCGGCAAAGGCCCGCCTCCAGAGTACGATGGCGCCGGACGCGTCACGTTGTTCAGCGGCTATCTTTTTGACCGGGAAAGGCTGGCCCGCAAGCTAGGGGGTGACCATTCCTGGCCCGATGTCAGGCTGGCCGCTGCCTGGATCGCCCATCACGGCCTCGATCGACTGGCCGATCTGGCGGGCGATTATGCCCTATCTCACTGGGACCCCGGGGCACGGCGACTGTTCTTGGCCGTGGCCCCGATGGGCAGCCGCCTGCTATACTGGCATCGCGTCGGCACGATATGCCATTTTGCCACCACGGTGGCGGGGCTTCACCGTATTCCCGACATTCCCCGCGTCGTTGATCCGTTGCATCTGACGGCCCGCTTCTCCGCCATGGTCGGAGATCCGACTCGGACCGTCTATAAGGATATCCATCAGATAGTGCCCGGCGACATGCTGGTCGCCGATGTCAACGCGAACAGATATGTCCCGCTCTGGCGCCCCGATGCCGAGCGGCGCCTGCGGCTGGCCAATGAGAGGGAGTATCTGGAGGCGGCCGATGAGTTGCTGGAACGCGCTGTCGCCCGTCGCCTGCAGGCGGCCCACGCCCCGGCCTTTCTAAGCAGTGGCGGACTAGACAGCGCGGCCATGCTTACCACGGCCTCCCGTCTGGCCGGAGACCGGAAGGTTCGCTCCTATACGATCGTCCCGTCCCCTGGCCTGTGCGTTACAGCCGATCGCGGCTGGTATGGAGACGAAAGGGCCAAGGTGGCGGATCTGGCGGCGAGCCATACCAATCTGGATATAAGGCTGTGCCACAGCCTTGTCCCGTCCCCCCTGGAAACCAACCCCGCGCATCTGTTCATGGCGACGGGGCTGCCTTGTATGATCGCCAACCAGATCGGTTGGCTGGACATCGCCTTTCAGCAGATGCAACAGGCCGGGCATGATGCGGTTCTGTCGGGTCAGAGCGGTAATTTCACCTTCAGCTATGATGGCAATCTCTGCTTTGCCGATCTGATACGGGAAGGACGCCCGCTTACCGCGCTGCGGTTGCTGGCACAAGTAGCGCGCTACAAGCAGCAAGGATTTGCGCCCATGGTGCGCCACCGTGTCGTTGTTCCGCTTCTGCCGGACGCATTTTATTACGGTCAAAGGCGCTGGCGTGGTCGGCCACACCCCTTGGCGGACCGCACATTGACCAGACCGGGGTGGCGGGAAAAGGTGGGGCTTGACGACTATTTGGCCGATCATGGCGAACAGCCCTTTCAAGAGCGCGATAGCCGATCCCGACAGCAGATCATCCATTTCATGCTGAAACGCCGCGCCATGACATTGCCGAACGCCCACGCATTGGAAACGGTGCGCGGCACGCATTACCGCGATGTTTACGCCGACCGTGATCTGTTGGAATTCATTTTGGCCATCCCGCGCGACCAGTTCATTCTGGATGGACGCAACCGTAGTCTGGCCCGGCGCCTTCTCGCCATGCGCGGGGTTCCAGACAGCATCGTCAATGAACGCGCGATCGGGCAACAGCGCGTCGACTGGAATCACCGCATGACCCCGCAGCTTGAGGCATATGCCGCGGATCTCGACAGTTTCAGCCAGGATGGGTTGATTGCCGAGATGCTGGATCTGCCAAAGATGCGCCACATGCTCGCCACATGGCCGAAAACCGATCACCCGCATGAAACCATGCGCCTTTCCCATGGTTTCGTCTTCGCCAATGCGATGCAGATGGGGCGCTTCGTGCGCTGGGCCAATGGCGGCAACCAGTAACGGTCACCGCCTCAATCCAGATAACCAAGCTGTTGCATGACGAACCGATGATCGGCGCAAATGCGCTCGGCCTGCGCGGAACCAAGACGGGCGGACCACCCGCCAACCCGACCTTCGCCAAAGAACCGGTTTGGGCTGGGATATTCGACGAAGCCGTTGGCCTCTTCCTGACGGCGCAGGGTCTCTAGCGAGGTTTCGGCCACGGCCGCCCTGATCTTGTCCATATCCACCGCATAACCCAGGGCCGGCAGAACGCCGGCCAGCGTTGAAACCGGGTCGCGGCGCATATCTTCATACCGTACAACATGGACAGGGAAGGGCACAGGCGACATCCAGCTCAGAACATGTTCGCTCCACCCCCCTAGAATATTAACCAAATGAATATTTTGTCGTGTGATCGAATTCGCTAGCATTTGTTCAGAATTGCCCATGACATCAATCGTTTTGTCGATGGATAAATCCATAAATCTAGCCAATGACAAAGCCACGTCCCGGGGATCTCGAACAAGATAAACACCACCCAGGCTGACATCGGCAGGCAATTGCCATTCCCCATCGGCAAGCCGCAGCCGCATATCATGGGTTTTCAACATTACCGGATTGTTTCTGCTGTCACGCACAGCCCGCATGACCGTTGGCCGTAGCGCCAGAATCTCGGCCGGCAGCAGATCGCCCATCGCCTGACCCAGCACAGTGTCCGCAAAGGACCGATTGTACATCAGATTTGAAATGGGCAGGTTGTTGATATTGACGGGCTTCCCGCCCCGTTCATAACTGTTCAACATCAGCCTCAGCCACGTATTTCCCGAACGGGGATATGAGGCCAACCAGTAGATCCCCCGCATTCGTCAAAACAAACTTGAATCGGCCGCTGCCGATGACGTTGAAAACATTGAATTTTCCCTGGAGAAACAGAGAGTTATTTGCTCGCTTTCACGCAGCGGCATCGAGCGGGATAAGGTTTTTTAGCCCAAAGCCGACCATCGTTCCCTCGGATAAGAGAAGCCGTCGAGGAATGCGCCCCTATCGTCTTCAACTCGACCGGCTCCCCGAACGCTCGCTTGGTCTAAGCGGCGTCCCCCAAGGCCGCTTCCGGTACGGCATCGAGGGGTCCGCCCCCCAGTTCGCCGCCTGATCATGCCCTTACCAAAATCAGTCATCGCTCGTCACCCCTTGGCGGTGATCTCGTCCCACAGCCGATCAAGATCGCGCAGCGACGAGTCAAACAGCGTCGGCAGATGCTCGACCAGCACGCCGACCGCGGCGCTTTCGCCCTGGCCGCAGGCGGCTTCCAGTTCGGCCGCCCGCCGACGCAGGCACTCCAGGCCAAGATTGGCCGATGCGCTTTTCAGGCGATGGGCGTCGTCCTCCGCCTCGGCGATCCGGCCGGCCTCGACATGGGAGCACAGCGTGGCCAGGGTGCGCGGCGCCGAGCCGTGGAAGGCGGCCAGGATCTTGCCCGCCGCCGTCGCCCCCAGCATCTCCACATGGCCGCGCAGCACGGCGGGATCGACCAGCACCGGTCCGGCGGTGAAATCCTCGGCGACCGGCCCCTCGCCGTCGCCCTCCCCCGCCCTCGGGTCGTCGTCCTGACGGGTCAGGTCGCGCAGCATGCGGCGCAGGCGCTCCGGGTTGAAGGGTTTGCCCAAGAACCGCACGTCCAAACGGGCCGAGCGGGCGATATCGGCCTGCATCACATGGGCCGACAGCACGATGATCGGCATGGAACGCAAACCGACCGCCGCCTCGTGGCGCCGCACCTCGGCCAGCAGATCCAGGCCGTTGGCATCGGGAAGATTGATATCAAGCAAGGCGGCGTCGAAGCGCCGGTGTTCAAGCAGGGCGCGGGCCTCGCGACCATTGCGCGCCAAGACGACGTCATGGCCGAAGCGTTTCAGGAACCCCTCGGCCACCATCAGGTTGACGTCGTTGTCATCGACGACCAGCACCGAAAGCGGCCGATCGGCCAAAAACGCCGGGGGCTGGCCATTGGCCGTATCGGGCGGCGGCGGCGGCAGGCGTGCCGCTTCAAGCAGGGCGGTGACGTGAAAGCGGCTGCCCTCGCCCTCGCGGCTTTCGGCCCAGACTTCGCCGCCCATGACCTCGGCCAGCCGGCGATTGATCGCCAAGCCCATGCCGGTGCCGCCAAAGCGCCGCGAGATCGATCCGTCGGCCTGGGCGAAGGGCTCGAAAATCGCCTTGAGCGCCGAGGGCGCGATGCCGATGCCCGTATCATCGACGGTGATATGAAGGATCACCTTGCCCTCGGGCGCCTCGGCAAGGCGGTCGATATGGATCGACAGCGCCCCGGCATGGGTGAACTTCACGGCGTTGGAGAACAAATTCAGCAGCACCTGACGCAGCTTGGCCAGATCGCCGTGCAACCGCTCGGGAACGGCGGGCGAAACGCTGCGATAGACCTCTAGCCCCTTGCGGTGGGCCGAGGGGGCGACCAGGGCGAAGACGCCGTTGAGCAATTCCTCGACCGAGAAATCGACCGGATCGAGATCCAAGATGCCGGCCTCGATCTTGGTGAAATCGAGCACGTCGTTGACCATCGACAGCAGCATCTCGGCCGACAGGGCGATGGCGTCGGCGTGGTGGCGCAGGCGCTCGTCGCGCAACTCGTCGCGCATCAGGGTCGAAAGGCCGAGGATGCCGTTGATCGGCGTGCGGATCTCGTGGCTCATCGTCGCCAGAAAGGTCGATTTGGCCTGATTGGCCTCCTCGGCGCGGTCGGAGGCCCGCTTATAGGCGGTGATATCGGAAAAGATCAGCACCTGCCCGCTGTAGCGCTCGCTGACATCGAGCATGGCCTGACGGCGCACCTCGAAGTCGCGCGGGCCCTCGACCGTGTCCATCCGGTAATCGATGCGATCGCTCTCGGCGCCTTCGGCCTCGGCGGCTTTCTGGGCAAACCGCGCCAGCAGATCGTCAACCAGACGTTGGGCGCTGGGGGGAATGCCGCTGCCGTAATAGCCCGCACCGGGGCTGGGACCAAAGCCGATCAGAATTCCGGCGCTGCGATTGAGGTTTTCCAGGCCGCCCGCGTCGTTGATCAGGAAAACCGGATCGGTCAGGCTTTCGAAAGCCGTCAGATATTTGTTCTTTTCATTGACCAGATCGCGATTACGCTCGCGCAGCTTTCCCACCTCCTGCTCGCGCTCGAAACGCGACCACGCCGCGCACAACCCCAGCTCCACCCGGTCGAAGTAATTGTCGATCCGGTTCTTGATCTCGGCCTGATCAGCCGCCGGGCGGGGATCGCGCGCCGCCAGATCAAGCAGGGCGCGACGGTTGTATTTCAGCAGGCCGAGAAACAGCGCCAGCGGGATCCCCCGGGCGCGGTGACGATTGGCGGTCTCGATGCCATAGCCGGCGACGGGATCTTCCGTATAGGAAAGCGACGCCCGCGGCGGCGCGGCCGGCGTGCCATCGGCCTCGGCGGCCAGGAAGGCGTCGATCAACCCGACCATCCCCGCCCGCCACGCCTCTTCCAGAGTCGAGGTATAAGCCATATACCCCTGCTCCCGGGCGTAGTCGATGACACGGCGAACCAGCCAGTCCTCGTTCTCGCGCAGCAATTTTTCAAGCGCAATCATGGCGAAATCCTTTGCGGGCCAAAGCCCAGCTTAGCAGCCATACGCCCCCGGCGCACCAGCGTCGACCGATGGCCGCTTGACTTCCCATAGCGGTCAGAGCTACCGTATTTAGCGTTACGGTTCCTTGGGTATGCAATATCTAGGGTGAAGAGGGAAGACGGTGCGCCCTTGAAGGGCAATGCCGGCGCTGCCCCCGCAACTGTGAGCGGCGAGCCCGCGTCCAAGACTGCCACTGGTGCGCCGGTCCTTCGGAACCGGCCCCGGGAAGGCCGGACGGGGGCTGTGACCCGCAAGCCAGGAGACCTGCCGTAATGGCCGCAACGTCCTCGGGCGGGGGTTCCCGAAGGGTGCATGGCATGGGGCCGACCGGTACGCGCTTGCGCGTAGGTTTGGCTTGCCACGCGTCCCCTTCCTGCATCCCCGCCTTTCCCTACGCCGCTTCTGACCGGAGTCCAAAGAACCGTGATCCCCGAAATCGTCTCCCCGCCCCCTGGCGTCGTCAAGCGCAGTGGACGAACGGTTCCCTTTGACGCGGTCAAGATCCGCTCGGCCATCGAACGGGCCGGCAAGGCGACGGGCGATTTCGATCCCATCGAGGCCCAGCTTCTGGCGATCCAGGCGGTCAAGGTGCTCAGTCACCGCTTCACCGAAGACGCCCCGCATATCGAACAAATCCAAGACGTGGTCGAACAGGTGCTGATTTCGGCCAATCACTTCGCCACGGCGCGCGCCTATATCGTCTACCGCGAACAGCACGCCCGCCTGCGCATCGACCGCAAGACCGTTGTCGATGTCGAATCCTCGATCAATGAATATCTGGACCGTGCCGACTGGCGGGTGAACGCCAATGCCAATCAAGGCTATTCGCTGGGCGGCCTGATCTTGAACGTATCGGGCAAGGTGGTGGCCAATTACTGGCTTTCCCATGTTTACCCCCCCGAGATCGGCAATGCCCACCGCCAGGGCGATCTTCACATCCATGATCTTGACATGCTGGCGGGCTATTGCGCCGGCTGGTCGCTGCGCACCTTGCTGACCGAGGGCCTGAACGGCGTTCCCGGCAAGGTCGAAGCCGGCCCGCCCAAGCATCTGTCGAGCGCCGTCGGCCAGATCGTCAATTTCCTCGGCACCTTGCAAAACGAATGGGCCGGGGCCCAGGCCTTCAGTTCCTTCGATACCTATCTGGCACCTTTCGTGCGCGCCGACCGCCTGAGCTATGCCGAGGTCCGGCAGTTCATTCAGGAACTGGTCTATAATCTCAACGTCCCCTCGCGCTGGGGCACCCAGACGCCCTTTACCAATCTGACCTTCGACTGGACCTGCCCGGAGGACCTGCGCGATCAGGTGCCGGTCATCGGCGGGGTCGAGGTCGATTTCACCTATGGCGATCTTCAGGTCGAAATGGACCTGATCAACCGCGCCTATATGGAGGTGATGACCGAGGGCGACGCCAAGGGCCGGGTTTTCACCTTCCCCATCCCCACCTACAACATCACCAAGGATTTCCCCTGGGACAGCGAGAACGCCGATCGCCTGTTCGAGATGACGGCCAAATACGGCCTGCCCTATTTCCAGAACTTCGTGAATTCCGAACTCAACCCGTCGATGATCCGCTCGATGTGCTGCCGCCTGCAGCTTGATCTGACCGAATTGCTCAAGCGCGGCAACGGCCTGTTCGGCAGCGCCGAGCAAACCGGCTCGCTCGGCGTCGTCACCCTCAATTGCGCCCGCCTGGGGTATATCCACCAAGGCGACGAGGCCGGGCTGTTCGCCCGTCTCGACACCTTGCTTGATCTTGGCCGCAACAGTCTGGAGATCAAGCGCAAGGTCATCCAGCGCCACATGGACCACGGGCTGTTCCCCTATACCAAGCGCTATCTGGGAACCTTGCGCAATCACTTCTCGACCCTGGGCGTCAACGGCATCAACGAGATGATCCGCAACTTCACCGCAGGGGCCGAGGATATCACCACGCCCTATGGTCACGCCCTCGCCGTGCGCTTCCTCGATCACGTGCGCGCCCGCATCGTCGGCTTCCAAGAGGAAACCGGCCATCTTTATAACCTGGAGGCCACCCCGGCCGAGGGCACGACCTATCGCTTCGCCCGCGAGGACCAGAAGCGCTTTCCCGACATCTTGCAGGCCGGCACCCCGGACCAGCCCTATTACACCAATTCCTCGCAGCTGCCCGTCGGCTTCACCGATGATCCCTTCGAGGCCCTGGAACGCCAGGAAGAGCTTCAGGCGAAATATACCGGCGGCACCGTCGTCCATCTGTACATGGGCAGCCGGGTCTCCTCGGCCGAGGCTTGCAAACGTCTGGTCCGCCGGGCGCTCGAACGCTTCCGCCTGCCCTATATCACCGTCACCCCGACCTTCTCGATCTGTCCGACGCATGGCTACATCGAAGGCGAGCACGCCTTCTGCCCCAAATGCGACGAGGACATCATCGCCCGCAAGCGCGCCAAAAGCGCCTGCTGCTAACCCCTTTGATTAGCTCTGAAAGGACCTCTTCCATGACTCATCTTTCCGCCGTTTCCCTGCCCATCGAGCTTACCGATGACGAGCGCCAGCCCTGCGAGATCTGGACGCGGGTGATGGGCTATCACCGCCCGGTCACCTCGTTCAACACGGGCAAGAAGGGCGAATTCGCCCAGCGCAAGGCCTTCGTCGAATGCGCCCTGCCCGAGTGAGAAGCCCGCTGAGGGGGTCTACCCGGTGATCCCGGATCTGCGCATCGGCGGGCTGGCCCGGCTGTCGCTTTGCGACTGGCCGGGCGAGCTGGTCGCCACCGTCTTCCTACGCGGCTGCCCCTGGCGTTGCCCCTATTGCCATAACCCGGGATTGCTCGGCGCCCGCGACCCCTCCGATCCGGCCTGGGAGGACGTGTTCGGCTTTCTGCAAAGCCGGCGCGGCCTGCTTGATGGCGTGGTTTTTTCCGGCGGCGAGCCGACCACCCAGGGCGGATTGGGCGCGGCGATCGATGCGGCGCGGGGATTGGGATTTCGGGTCGGCCTGCATACGGGCGGCGCCTTTCCCGACCGCTTGGCGGCCCTGTTACCCCACCTCGACTGGGTGGGCTTCGACGTCAAGGCGCCCTTTGACGCCTATGGGGCGATCACCGGCGCGGCCGACAGCGGCGCCCGGGCCCGCGACAGCCTGGACCTGCTGCTGGCCTCGGGGATTGCCTACGAAGTTCGCACCACCCTTCACCCCGCCTTGATCGATGAGGCGGCGCTGGACGCCCTGGCGGCCGAACTGGCGGCCCTGGGCGTCGCCTCTTACGTGCTCCAGCCCTTCCGCGCCGAAGGCTGCGCCGATGCCGATCTGGCGCGCAGTGCCCGCGGCCTGGCGATGCCAACCCTATCGGCCCAGGCTCAGGCGGCCTTTCCGCGGTTTTGCGTCCGGGTGGGATAGGGCGATCGCCATCGGGGCAAAAACACCCTCTTCACCCCCTTGACTTGTCAGCCAAGCCCTGGCTCCCTTGTAAGGCCTGGGGGGAGGCGCGAGAGAGGCTTGGAAGGACGGTCAACCTTGACCGGCGTTCCGAAAAGAGGGCCCCATGCGTCTGACCCTTGAGAATCGTCTGGTTTTCATCGAAACCGGAACCGACGGCGTCGATTTATCGCGACCGGTCGTGGTTCTGATCCATGGCGCGGGCATGACCCATAGCGCCTGGGATAAACAATCGGCCGCCCTGGCGGCCGACGGCTGGGCGGTCATCGCCCCCGATCTGCCCGGCCATGGGCAATCCGAAGGTCCGCCGCTGACCAGCGTTTCCGACCTTTCCGACTGGCTGCTTGGCGTTTTCGATGCCCTGGGCCTTTATCGGGCGGTGGTCAGCGGGCATTCGCTGGGCGGGCTGATCGCCCTGGAATTCGCCCGCCATCATTGCGTGCGCAGCGCTGGACTGGCCTTGATCGGCACCGCCGCCGCCCTGCCCGTTCACCTGGATCTCCTCAAGGCCGCCGATCACGATCTGCCGCGCGCGGCGACGATGATCAGCCGCTGGGGATACACCGCGCAGGCCGACCCCACCCTGGTCGAAGCCCGCAAAAGCCAATGGGCGACGACGGCGCCGGGCCTGCTCCATACCGACCTCATGGTCTGCGACGGCTATGGCGAGGGGGCGGCGGCGGCGGCGCGCATTCCCTGCCCGGCCCTGGTCGTTCACGGCGAGCAAGACCGCATGGTCTCGCTGCGCGGCGCCCTGATGCTTGTCGAGATCCTGCCCCACGGCCACGCCCTGCTGGTCACCAACGCCGGCCACATGGTGATGGACGAACGGCCCGACGCCGTGCTTGAAGCCCTCCACCGCCTGCGCCCCTTCGCCGCCTGAAAGCCGCTCCAGCCCGCCCTTCCTCCTTCAGGATCTGGCCACCGATTGGGTTTGCCCAAAGCAGGCCACGCGATCCCGGCCGCCATGCTTGGCGGCGTACAGGGCCGTGTCGGCCTCCTTGAGCATCCAATCGAAGGTCGCCGCCTCGGTGTTCCGGCAACTGACCCCCACGCTGACGGTGACCTTCAACACCCCGCCCTCGGGCAAGGGAACCTCCAGGGCGCGAATGGCTAGAACCACCCGCCAAGCCAGTCCCTCGGCGCCCTCCTGGTCGGTTTCGGGCAGCAGGATGGCGAATTCCTCGCCGCCGATGCGTCCCAGCAGATCGGTTTTGCGCAAGACGCCGGCGATTTCCCCGGTCAGGGCCTTCAGCACCCTGTCGCCGGCGTCGTGACCATAGGTATCGTTGACCCCTTTGAAGTGATCGGCATCGACGATCATCATCGACAGACGGCGGCCATGGCGGTTGGCCAGCGACAACAATAATTCGCTTTCCTCGGTGAAGGAGCGGCGATTGAGCACCCCCGTCAAACCGTCGATATTGGCCAGCCGCCGCAGGGTTTCCTCGGTGGCCTTGCGTTCGGTGATATCGCGGATCACCCCGATATGAACCCGGGTTCCATCGAAGGACTGGGTGCCGACCGTCAATTCGATCGGAAATTCGCTGCCGTTCTTGCGTCGGCCGATCATTTCGCGCCCCCGCCCAATGGCGCGCTGGCCGGAGGGCTTGCCCTTGCGCAGGTGGCCGTCGTGATCGCGCGCGTAGGTCGCGGGCATCAGCATATTGACGCTTTGACCGCGCACCTCCTCGACGTCATAGCCGAATAGTTCGGTCGCCGAGGGGTTGAATTCGCTGATGATGCCCTTTTGATCGATGATGACCACGGCGTCGCGGGCCGCCATGATGAAGCCGCGCATCCGCTCCTCGCCTTCGGCCAATTGCCGCGTGCGCTCGGCCACCTTGCTTTCCAGCGACGCATTGGCGCGTTCCAGATCCAACAGCGATACGCGGCGATGATGCATCTGATAATAAAGCGAGGTGATGCCGAACCCGAGGCCGAGGGTGCCAAAGACCTGCAGCACCAGGATAAAGGCCAGTTTTTCCCGCCAAGGCTGAAGAAGCGTCCGATCGCTGGCCTGAACGGTCACCTCGACGCCGTAAGTCGGACCCCGAAGGAAGGCGCCGACTCCCGGCCCATTGGGCAGGTAATGGACCTCCTCGCCGCTGCCTCCGCTTTCAGCAAGCCCCTCGTCGCCCCTGTGCGGCGCGCCCTCGCCCCAACACCGCGTAAAGCCAAGGCAGCCGATCATCCCGGCGTCGCGCTGGGTGATCGTCACCGCGAAACCTTCGGAAAGCTGATGGGAGTGGATCATCTGATCGATGGAATCGGTGGTGATCGTCGCGGCGACCACCCCGGTCAGCCGACCAAAGGAATCCCTCACCGCCCGGCTCACCGGGATGACCCAGCTTTTATCGAGACGATTGGTGGTGACCGCGCCGATGAAAAACTCATCGTCCACATTGGACAGATGGAAGGCGAAATAATCTTCGCCCGACACATCGATTTCCGAGACCTTATCCGTCAGCGAGGCGTTGCGCAGCCTGCCGTCGCCACCGATCAGAAACAGCGCCGCCAAAGACGGCGTGATGGCGTGACGACGCAACAGCAGGCGGTGGGTAAACGGATCATGGACATCGATCGCGCTCGGATAAGCCCGCAAGACCTCGGTCAGCCCCGATAAAGTACGATCAATCCGATCCAGGTTGGCTTCGACCTCGCGGACAAGAATATCGGCGACGACAACCGCTTCCCGCAAGGATTCATCGATAATGTCGCGCCGCTGCCAATAAGCCAAGGTCCCGAGCGCCGCATTATATGCCATGATCAGGATCAGGCCACCGACCACCCATGGAACGCGTTTCATTCCACCTCCGACGGCCACTGACCACCGAGACCTTCCAAACCACCCTCGCCGGAGAGCCGAAAACTGGACAATAAGGAGAGGGGGGCGACCATCTTTTTCTCAAACCCCTATCACCCGATATCCAAGGAAGTGGTGGTTAAGAGACCGCCTTAACACCCCGCGCCACCGGCCCCTGACGATTTCGCGAAAAACCGCGGACCTCCGGGGAAAACGCCCGAAGGGCTTGAAGCCGCCCCCCGCCCGTGCGACCGTCGAGTCCCCCTATCCCGGGAGGGGCCGCCTATCGCCGACAACCGCCGTTTTTCGGATCTTCCATGCGCATTCTTCACGCCGCCGATATCCACCTCGACAGCCCGCTTTCCGGACTGATCGCCCGAGCCGGCGGCCAGGTGGGCGATTTGACGACGGCGACGCGCCGCGCCTTCACCGCGATGATCGATTACGCCCTTGAGGCCGGGGTCGACCTCGTGCTGATCGCCGGCGATCTTTACGATGGCGACTGGCGGGATTTTTCGACGGGGCTGTTTTTCCTCTCGCAGATGGCCCGCCTTGAACGCCAGGGGATCCGCGTCGCCGTGGTCCAGGGCAATCACGACGCCGAAAACCGCATGACCCGCTCGCTGCGCTGGCCGCCCACGGTCAAGGTCTTTCGCTCTGATCGGGCCGAGACCTGGATCCCCGAGGGGCTGGAAGTGGCGATCCATGGCCGCAGCTTCCCGCGCCGCGACGTGACCGAGGATCTGTCGGCCGGCTACCCGCCGCCGGTGGCCGGGCTGTTCAACATCGGCCTGCTCCACACCGCCGCCGACGGCCGCCTTGGCCATACCCCCTACGCGCCCTGCGACGTGCCGACCCTGGTTGGCAAGGGCTATGATTATTGGGCCCTCGGTCACGTTCATGGCCGGGCCATCCTGCACGAACGGCCCTGGGTGGTGTTTCCGGGCAATCTCCAGGCCCGCCACGTCAACGAACCCGGGGCCAAGGGAGCGACGCTGCTCACCATCGACGGCGGCGAGGTCACCGCCCTTGAGGCCCTGGCCTTTGATGTCTTGCGCTGGGTCCGCCTGGAGGTCGATCTGGGCGGTTGCGCCTCGCCCCAGCAGGCCTATGGGCGGATCGAGACCGCCCTGGCCGAGGCGCTGACCCAGGCCGAGGGCCGGGCTTTGGCCGTCCGCCTGACGCTCAGCGGCGCCACCGCCGTTCACGACCTTTTGGCCGGCGACCCGGAACGCACCACCGCCGAATGTCTGGCCCTGACCGAACGGGCCGGCGGCGAGGTCTGGCTTGAAAAAGTGGCCGTGGCAACCACCCCGCCGCGCCAGGACGGCGCCCCGGCGGCGGACGAGCTTTTCGCGGTGATCGCCCGCATCCTTGAGACGCCCGAGGAACGCGCTGTCTTGCGCGCCGATCTTGAACAGGCCCTGACCCGGGTTCCGCCGACGATCCGCCAAGCCGCCGGCCTCACCCCCCTTGACGAGCAAGCCCTGGCCGGGCTGCTGGCGGCGGCCGAGGCGACCTTGCGTCGGCGCCTGCTCGACAGTCCCGAGTAAGGAAACCGACCATGCGCATCGATCGGCTGGTCCTGGAACGCTACGGCCATTTCGCAGACCACAGCTTCGACTTTTCCGGCGATGGCCCCCGGCTGGAGATCATTCACGGCCCGAACGAGGCGGGCAAATCAACGGTGCTGGCCGCACTCAGCGACCTGTTGTTCGGCTTTCCGGCCCGCACCCCCTATAATTTCCGTCACGACAACCCGAAACTGCGCCTTGGCGCCAGCCTGCGCGCCGCCGATGGCCGGGTCTTGGCGTTCAAACGCCGCAAGGGCACCAAGAAGACCCTGCTGGCCGTCGATGCGACGGGCGCGGAAAGCGGCGATCTGCCCGATAACAGCCTTGATCCTTTTCTTGGCGGCGTCGATCGCTCGACCTTTGAAACCCTGTTCGCCCTTGACCATGCCCGCCTGCGCGAAGGCGGCGAGGCCATGCTGGCGACCGGCGGCGAACTTGCCCAAAGCCTGTTCGAAGCCGCCGGCGGCACCGTCGGACTGGCCTCTCTGCTCGCCAGCCTGCAAGCCGAGGCCGATGTCTTGGGAAATCCGGGGCGCAAGCTGGCGGCGAAGCCCTATTGGCAGGCCCTTGAACGCTATGACACGGCGCGGGCGACGATGCATGGCGATGGCCTGAAGGTCGAGGCCTGGAGCGCCGCCGTGCAGGCGGTGAGTGCGGCGGGCGAGCGGCGGGCCGCCCTGGATGAGGCCTTGCGCGCCTTGGTGACGCGGCGCAGCGCCCTGGAACGCATCCGCAGGATCGCGCCCTTGCTCGGGCGCCTTGACGACGCCCTGGCCCGCCGCGCCGCCCTGGGCTCCCCCCTGCCCCTTCCCGCCGATTTCGAGGATCGCTGGCGCGCCGCCGATCATCAGGCGCGTTTGGCCCAAGACACCGCGACCCATCGCGAAACCGCCTTGGCCGGCCGCCGCCAGGAGCGTGCCGATCTGGGCGAGGCCGGGCCTTTGCCGGGGTTGGCCAACCGCATCGGCGCATTGACCGATGGTCTGGGGGTTTACCGCAAGAATGCCACCGACCATCCCCACCGCCAGCGCGATCTGGACGACGCCCTGCGCCGCCGCAAGGCGCTTTTGACCCATCTGGGTCTAAGCGCCCAGGACGCGGCGCCCAAAGCCGTGCCCACCGCGCCGTTGTTGGCCCGGGTGCGCGCCCAGATCCGCCAGGGGGCGGGGGTGCAAGCGACCCTTGAGGCCGCCAGGGCCGCCTATGACGAAGCCGAAATCGCCCTACGCGCCGCCCAAGCCGCCCGCTTGGCCCAGGGCGAGGCCACCCCCTCGCCCGCCGAGGCCCGCGCCGCCTTCGAGGCCGCCCAGGCCCTGGGTGGCGAAGGTCTGGGCAAGCTGGCGCGGGCCAAGCTTGAACGCGCCGACCTGGCCGCCCGTCTGGCCCAGGCCCTGGCCGCCCTTGGCCGCTGGCGGGGCGAAGCCGATGCCCTGGCCGCCCTGGCCGTTCCCAGCGCCGAAAGCATCGCCCAAGCCGAACGCCACGCCCTGGAAAGCGAAGCCGCCGAGGCCGCCGCCAGCCGCAGCGTTGAAACCACCACCGAGGACCTGTGCCGAATCGAAGGCGCCTTGGCCAGCCTGACGGCGACCGGCCCCGTGCCCACGGCCGACGCTGTGGCCCGGGCCCGCGAATCGCGCGCCAACGGCTGGCGGTTGATCCGCCGGCATTACGTGGAGAAGACGGCCCGGGAGGACGACGCGCTGGCCGCCTTCGCCCCCGACGGGCGGGTCGCCGATCACTTTGAAGCCGCCCTGACCACCGCCGATCACCTAGCCGACGACCGCGAACGCGAAGCCGCGCGCATCGCCCGCTTCGCCGATCTGACCGGCCAGCACGCCGCCAAGATCGCCAGTTTGACGGCGCTGCGCGCTGACTTGGAGGCGCGCCGCCTCAAAACCCGCAAAGCCCGCGACGCCTGGGTCGCCTCCTGGCGGGCCTGTGCCATCGACCCCGGCACGCCGGCCGAGATGCGCCCCTGGCTGGCCGCCCGCGCCGCGATCCTGGCCGACCACGCCGCCCTGCGGCAAAGCGATGTGACGATCGCCGTCTTGGAGGAGCAGGAGACTCAACGCCGCGGCCATCTGCTGCGCGCCGCCGCCAGCCTGGGGCTTGCCGACAGCCAAGCCCTTGACACCGCCGCCTTGCGCGACCGCGTCAGGTTGGCCTGCCTTCAGGCCGAAGAGCGCAGCGCCGAAAGCCGCAAGCTGGCGGCCGAGGAGCAGGCGGCGATCCAACGCCGGGCGGCGCGGGCCGCCGAACGCGAAACGGCCGCCCAAACCCTGGCCGACTGGCAGGCGGCGTGGTCGGCCGATATGCCCGCCATCGGCCTGTCGCCGACGGCGACGATCGCCGAGGCCGAAGCGGCGCTTGATCTGTGGGGGCAGATCGCCCTGCTTGATCAAGAGTGCGAGCAGACGATCAAACGCCGCGACCAGATCGCCGACGCCCTCGGCGACTTCGAAGCCAGGGTCGCCGCCCTGCTCGCCGACCTTGGCGCCGAGGCCAGCGATCTGCCCGCTAACGACCCGGCGGCGGCGATCGCCACCCTGGCCAAGCGCGTGTCGGCGGCCGAGGTCCGCGCCGCCCGCATCACCGACGCCGCCCAGGCGGTCAAAAAGGCGCAAGCCGAGGCCGAAACCGCCGGCAAGGCCGCCCTCGACGCCGCCGCCGCCCTGCGCGCCCTGGCCGCCAGCCATGCGATCGCCGAGGGCGCCGACGCCCTGGCCCTGGCCCGTCTGTCGCGGGAGGCGGCCGAGCTTGATCGGCAGATCGACGCCCTGCGCCGGCAATGCCTTGATCAGGGGGATGGTTTGGACGAAGCGGCCCTGCGCGCCGAAGCCTCGTCGATTTCGGCCGACGCCGCCGCCGCCGAGATCGCCGCCCTGGTCAGCCAGACCGAGAGCCTGCAGCGCGACGCCCAAGAGGCCGCCCAGGAGCAGACCGAGGCCGGCGGCCGTCTGCGTGGTCTGGAAGGCGGGGTGGGCATCGGTCCCGCCGCCCAGGCGGCCAGCGACGCCCTGGCCGACGGGGCCGACATCCTCGGCCGCTGGCTGCAACTGCACGCCGCCGGCCTGATCCTAACCCGCGCCGTCGAACGCTATCGCGCCGCCAACCGCCATCCGGTGATCGACCGCGCCGACGCGCTGTTTGGCGCCATGGTCGCCGGCTCGGCCAATCCCATCGTCTCCCTTGGCGTTCATTACGGCGACGAGGACCGCCCGACGCTGGTCGGCATCCGCGCCGATGGCGGGGAATGCCCGGTCACGGGGATGAGCGAAGGAACGCGCGATCAGCTTTATCTCGCCCTGCGCATCGCCACCGTCGAACGCCGCCTGGACAGCGGCGAGCCCCTGCCCTTCATCGCCGATGACCTGTTCGTGACCAGCGACGAGGCGCGCACGATCCCCGGCCTCCAGACCCTGGCGACCCTGGCGACGCGCACCCAGGTCCTGCTGTTCACCCACCACCGCCACGTGGTCGACGCCGCCCGCGCCACCCTGCCCGCCGACAGCCTGCGCATCCACGCCTTGGGCTAGACAAGCCCGCCAAGGGCATCAGGCGGCGGCGATATCGGTCTGGCTGAAATCAAAGCAGGCGCCAAAGATCAACCCCGCCTTATGGCGACCATGGCCGAGGTGTCGACGATCATTTTGGCAGGCCATGCTCATCATAAAGCAGGTCGGCATGATCGACACGGGGGCGGTTCCCCTGGGCGGCCGCCCGATCGGCGATGGCCAGCAGTTCTTCTACGCTGGCTTTTGCCTGGCGGTGCTCGATTTCCGCATAGCGTTCGCGCAAAGCTTCGGTAACCACGCGCGCCATACTCTTTCCGGTGGCGCGCGCGATGGCCTGGGCCAGCCGATGGGCTTCGGGGTCTTTGATGGTAAGGCTCATCATCGCCACCATTCTACCAAGAGCTATGGAATTCTACCCTTGCGCTCCCTTAGGGACAACGGCTTGCTCACCGAGCCTTTCCTTTAAGCCGCCAGCTTCTGAAAGGCCGTCAGCACCTCGCTGACCGAGGAGATGCGGATGGCGCCCGGGGGGATGGGGCGGCCGGGGTGGTCGCCGAGCAGGAACAGGGTCAGCCCGGCATCCAGGGCCGAGCGGGCGCCGGTCAGGCTGTCTTCGATCGCCCAGACGCTAGCGGGATCGACGCCGAAACGCCGGGCGGCCAGCCGATAGGGGGCGGGATCGGGCTTGCCCGCCGGCACGTCCTCAAACGACAGCGAAAAGGCGAGCTGCGGGGCGATGCCGAGAACGGCCAGATTGGCGTCGACGATCTCGCGCAGGGAATTCGACACGCAGGCCTGGGGAATGCCGGCGGCGGCGAAGGCGGCCACGGTATCGAGCGCGCCCGGCATCGGCGCCAAGGTGGCGCGGTCGTCACCATAACAGGCGATGATCTCGGCCAGCCACCGCTCGTAAGTCAGCCCCCCGGTATAGCGGGGGCGCAAAAGCGTCCAGACATCGGCCATATGCACGCCCAGGAAGCGATCCTCGGGGCCCGAGGTCAGATCGACCCCATGGGCGGCGGAAACGGTTATCAGGGCACGCAGGTGGGTGGGTTCGCTATCGATCAGGGTTCCGTCGATATCCCAGGCGATGGCCTTGGGAGGCGTCATGGTCTACTCCGATGAAAGAAGGGATGAAGAGTGGCATAAAGGGCCGAGAAGTCCCGGTACAGGCGATCATAAACCTCGGCCTTGGCCGGATCGGGTGTTATTTTCTCGCCCGTGCGCACCAAAGCCGTCACGTCGTCCCACCCTAGATCGTCACCGCCGCCGATCGCCGCAACCCAGGCCGCCCCGACCGCCGAGCCCAAAGGATTGGCCAGAAGCTGGACGGGCCGCTGCAAAACATCGGCCATGATCCCCATCCACACCCGGCTGCGCGTGCCGCCATCGGAGGCGAAGAAGCGCTGCGGGGCGTGGCCGATATCGTCCAAAACCGCGACATGGTGGCGAAAGGCCAGGGCCACGGCTTCCAGCAGGGCACGCCACAGATGGCCCCGGGTATGGCTGAGGCTAAGCCCAGTGAAGGTTCCCGAGGCGAAGGGATCATGGATCGGCGTTTTCTCGCCCAGGAAATAGGGCAGACAGACCAGACCATCGGCTCCGGCCGGCACCTCGGCCGCCAGGGCATCAAGCTGGGCATGGGCCGCCTCGCCGGCTTCGGGGGCCAGCAGCTTGGCCAGCCAGTTCAGCGCCGAACCGGTCGCCGCCATGCAGCCGTTGGGGGCATAGAGCCCGGGCACAAGGTGGTAATCCAGGTAAAGCCGGGGATCGCTTTTGGCGGTGGCCGAAGCGACGATGATGTCGCCGGCGCCGCCGAACTTCAAAAGCACATCGCCGGGCCGGGTGATGCCAGCGGCCAGGGCCGAGGCGATGTGGTCCGCCGCCCCGCCGTACACCGGGAGGCCGGTGGGCAGGCCGGTCAGGGCGGCGGCCTCGGCGGTGACCGCCCCCAGCACCCTATGGGTGGGGTGGGCAGGCGGCACGGCCGAGGGGGGGATATGGGCGAGCGCCACCAGATCGGCTTCGACGGTGCCGCTCGCAAGATCGATGAAGCCGCCTTCCAGGGCCCAGTTGCGGTCAACGACCCGCTCCCCGGTCAGCAGCATGTTGATGTAATCGTAAGAGCCGCAGACGGTGGCGATGGCGCCAAAAACCGCCGGCTCGTGACGCTCGATCCAGCGCAGCTTGGCGGTGACCAATTGTTGGGTCACGCCGTTGCCGGTGCGGGCGAGAAAGGCCTCGCTATCGACCTCGGCCCGCAATTCGGCCACCTCGTCGCCACAACGCCCGTCGCTTTGCTGGATCGACGGGCGGAGCACCGCGCCCCGGTCGTCGAGCAGCACCACGGCGGGTAACATGCCGGTCACGCAGATCCCGCCGGGCCGCCAGTCGCTTTCGCCGGCCGTCGTCTTCAATTCGGCGAGCACGGCGCGGGCGTTGTCCCACCATTGGGCCGGATCCTCCTCGGCCCATCCGGGATGGGGCGAAGACAAGGTGGTCGGCCGCGAGGCGACGGCGACCACGGTATCGGGCAGGCGGACCAGGATGGCGATGGTCGAGGTGGTCCCGATATCGAGACCGATCACCTGACGACCTTGGGCAGCGGACATGACAATTCTCCAGAAGGGCCCCCAGAAGGACCTCCAGACGGCGGCGCCGGGGCGCGGGTCAGACCAGGGTCGCGACCTTGTCCATGAAGCGCGAGACGCGCCCCCCGTCCACCCGATTCCAGGTCGAGCCGTCAACCTTGAAATGGGTGCCGATCACGCAGCCATCGGCGATCGACAGCACATCGTCGACGTTCTCCAAACGCACGCCCGTATTGGCAAACAGCGGCACCTCGGTACCAATCGCCTCGCGGACCTCGCGCAGATCCGAGGCCTGGGCCGGCTGACCGGTCAGCGGACCCGAGACCAAGATGGCATCGGCCAGCGACGAGAAGATGGCGCTGCGCGCCCGCAAGCCGATGCTCCGGCTATCAAGCGAGGAGGCGAATTCGGCATTGATGTTGAACAACAGCTTCAGATCGGGGCGGTGCAGATTGCGGCGCAGGCGCAGGGCCTCGGCGGCATTGGGCGACCACACGCCCATGTCGGAGGCGAAAACCCCAGTGAAGATCTCGCGGGCGAAGGAGGCGCCGGTGGCAACCGCGATGGCGACCGAAGCCGCCGGATCCCACAGGTAGTTGACGCCAAAGGGCACGCTGAGCATCGGCCGCACCGCGCTGATGATCGCGGTCATCGCCGCGACGCTGGCGATCGGCGCCTCGAACTGATAGGGCCGATCATTCTCGTTGCCGAACATGATGGCGTGAACGCCGCCCTTCTGGAGCTTCTCGATATCGCCGACCACATCGTCGATCAGCTTCATCATGCCGCCATCGGCGTCATAAAGCGGCGTGCCGGGCAAGGCGCCGATATGGGCCATGGCGATAACCGCTTTTTTACGGGGACCGAGGAAATCAAAAATCATGGTCGTCTCCAGACAGGGAAACCGCCGACGGGCCGGCGGCCGGCGATAAGGTCAGTTGGGCGGCAGGTCGGGCCCCTCGGCGGGGTCGGCGAGAATCACCCGCACCTCGGCCAAAACCAGGGCCTGGGCCAAGGGCGGCGGCGGCGGCGCATCGGTCACCAGGATGTCGATACGGTCGAGGGGACAGATCTGGGCAAGGGCGTGACGGCCGAACTTGCTGGAATCGCACAGCGCGATCACCGTGCCCGAGCGTTCGATGAACGCCTGCTTGACCTCGGTATCTTCCAGGGAATAATCAAAAATCCCGGCAGGACCACACCCAGACAACCCAACAAAGAACTGATCGAAGTAATACCCCCTGATCTGATTGACCGTCATCGGCCCGATGACCGACATTTCAGGATGGCGAACTTGCCCACCAAGCAGGTAGACCAAATTCCTCGATTCAACCAGGGCCGTAGACGCCCGTATATTATTGGTGAACACGCGAAGATCGGATTCTTGGGCCAGCTCTTCGGCCAGGGCCAGCGACGAGGTCCCCGAATCGAGGCCGATGATGCCGCGCGGATAGGCCAATCTGGCCGCAGCCTGGGCGATGCGTTGCTTGACATCGGCGCGCTGGCGGCGGCGTTGCTCGAAGGCCGGCTCTTCGCGGTCGAAGGCCCCTTCGCGCTCGACGCTGACCGACAGCGCCCCACCATGGGTGCGCACCACGGCGCCGTCCTCTTCCATCACCGAAAGATCGCGGCGGATCGTCATCTCCGAGACCTCAAGCCGGCGGGCGAGATCGGCGACGGTGGCATAGCCGCTTTCTTGCAAAACTTCTTGAACCGCGGCGCGCCGCGCCGCGCCGGGGCGCCGTCCCTGCCCGCCATCCTGACCTTGCAGTTCCTCGGACCCCTTATCCACATCGTCCCCCTGTGATCGTTTATCCTCACACGTCGGCTCGATAAGCCCCGCATCTGTTCGATATCAAACATAGCAGAACAAAATCGAACTTGGAAGATTGCATTTGGTTCGCAAACATGGGACGGTGATCGACGGTCCCGCCCACGGCGGTGGGACCCTGGTGGGCGATGGATCGAACCGGAAAGGGCGAGCGATGGGCGTTCAGGGACTGCTGCGTGACAAGGTCGCGCTGGTGACGGGGGGGGCCAACGGCATCGGCCGCGCCGCCGCCCGCGCTCTGTACGGGGCGGGAGCCCGGGTGGTGATCGCCGACCTCGACCAGATGGCGGCGGAACGCGCCGCCGAGGCCATGGGCGGCGATGTGCTGGGCCTGCCCGTCGATGTTCGCGATCGCACATCGATGCAAACCTGTGTCGACCGTGCCATCGCCTCGTGCGGCGGCATCGACATCCTGGTGGCCAATGCCGGGGTGTCGTCGATGCGCAAGGCGGTCGAGCTGACCGACGAGGACTGGGCCTTCAATTTCGATGTCAACGCCAAGGGGGTTTTCCTCGCCAACCAACTGGTCGTCCGCCATTTCCTGGCGACGGGGCGCAAGGGGGTGATCGTCAACACCGCCTCGCTGGCCGCCAAGGTCGGCGCCCCCCTGCTGGCCCATTACGCCGCCAGCAAATTCGCCGTGCTCGGCTGGACCCAGTCGCTGGCCCGCGAGCTGGCGCCCGAGGGCATCCGCGTCAACGCCGTCTGCCCGGGCTTCGTGCGCACGCCCATGCAAGACCGTGAAATCATCTGGGAAGGCGAATTGCGCGGCATGACGCCCGAGGATGTTCGCAAGGAATACGTCGCCCTGACCCCGCTCGGCCGGATCGAGGAGCCCGAGGATGTGGCCGATGTCATCTTGTTCCTCGCCTCGGATCTGTCGCGCTTCATGACCGGCCAGGGCATCAATGTGACCGGTGGAATCAAAATGGATTAAGCGCGGGGAGCGATCAAAAAAGGATGATCACGGAGAGGTTGGATTAGACTGAGCCGAGCGATCGGTGCGATCAGGCCCCGAAAGATCAGGAAAGGTCACCGCCGATGAGGCGTCTTCGTTCCCTGCTCCCCCATCTCATCTTGGTGACCTTCTCGGCGGTCATCCTTGTTCCCTTGCTCTGGGTGCTGCGCGTCAGCCTGACCGACAAACGCACCGCCTACCGCCTGCCCCCCGAATTCAGCGCCCTGACCTTTGAAAACTACCTCGCCGTCTTCCAGGATTATTCCTTCGCCGGTTGGTTCACCAATTCGATGACCGTCGCCCTGGCGGCGACCCTGATATCCCTGCCCGCCGCCGCCACCATGGCCTATGCCAGCGCCCGCTTCCGCACCGGCGGCCCGGTCTTGTGGATCGGCGTTCTGGCCGGCCAGATGCTGCCGCCGATCATCCTGGTTCTGCCGATGTTCATGCTGTTTGGCACCGTGCTCAGCCTGGATGGCCGCATCGCCATCATCGTCGCCCATGTCGCGCTCAATCTGCCGTTCATGGCCTGGATGATGACCAGCTTCTTCGAAGGCGACATCCGCTCGCTTGAAGAAGCCGCCCGGGTCGATGGCGCCAGCCGCTTGCAGGCTCTGGTCCGCATCGCCCTGCCCGTCGCCGCCCCCGGCATCCTGGCCGCCGCCCTGCTCGGCTTCATCCTGAGCTGGAACGAGTTTCTCTACGCCCTGGTCCTTGGCGATTATTCCAGCCAGACGCTGCCCGTCGGTCTGGCCGGGCTTGAAACCCACGCCGGCGTCGAAATCGCCTCGCTCGCCGCCGCAGCGCTACTAGCGCTGGCGCCCGTCCTCATCCTCCTGCCATTATTGCGGAAGTACCTGATCAAGGGGCTTTCCCTGGGAGCCCTGAAGTAGCCTGCCGTCGTTTCGTCATCCGTCTCATTGGGGAGTGCGAAGATGCGATACCTGGTTTATGGCCTCTGTGCGTCCGCCTTGATTGCAACTACTGCGAGAGCAGAAACCATCACCATTCTCATGGAAAGCGTCCCTGACACCCAGTACGTCAAAACGCTGGTCCCGGACTTCGAAAAAGCCACCGGCATCACCGTCAATCTGGAGGTGGTGAATTACGCCGAAATGCACACCAAGCTGGTTCCCCAGTTGGTCTCGCGCAAAGGCGGCTATTCGGCGATCGTCGTCGACTTTTATTGGGTCGGCGAGTTCATCAAGGCCGGCTGGCTTCAGCCGCTGGACGAGCGCATCGGCGCCGATCACTTCGATACGGCGCCCTATATCCCGGCGCTGATGGATCTGGTCGGCAAGGTCGACGGCACGACCTATATGCTGCCCTTCTATAATTACGCCATGGGCTTGACCTATCGCACCGATCTGCTGACCGATCCGGCCAATCAGAAGGCCTATGAGGCGGCCAACAACGCCCCCTTGCGCGCCCCCGAAACCTGGGACGAATACCGCAAACAGGTGGCCTTCTTCACCAAGGACGGCTTCAACGGCGTGGTCAACCAGGGCTTGCGCCCCGATCCGATCGCCATGGAATGGTCGAACTACCTGTTCGCCAATGGCGGCAGCTTCCATGACGCCAATTGGAAATCGACCCTGAACAGCCCCGAGGCCAAGGCCGCCCTCGACCAGTACATCGAGTCGATCGACAAATACGGCCCCCTGGGCTCGGCCAGCTTCAGCTTCGACGAGGCCTTCAACGTCATGGCCCAGGGCAAGGCCTACAGCTACATCACCTATAACTTTTTCCGCACCTCGCTCGATAATCCCAGCCAGTCCTCGGTGGTCGGCAAGGCCGAGATCCTGCCCGTTCCCGGAGTCACGCCCGAGACAAGCGGCAGCCTGAACGGCGCCTGGG
The DNA here is from genome assembly GCF_000013085.1 of Rhodospirillum rubrum ATCC 11170. Lineage (NCBI taxonomy): Bacteria > Pseudomonadati > Pseudomonadota > Alphaproteobacteria > Rhodospirillales > Rhodospirillaceae > Rhodospirillum > Rhodospirillum rubrum. The sequence continues at coordinate 1,483,412 of NC_007643.1, read as the reverse complement.
GCTGGGGTATTCCCAAATCCAGCCCCAATCCCGATGCCGCCTGGAAATTCCTGTCGTGGGTCGAGTCCTTCCCCATCGCCAAGGCCCGCGCCCTCCAAGGCGGGGCGCCGACGCGCTCGGACGTTTTCGACGATGCCGAGGTTCTGGCGAAATACCCCTATTACCGCGACCTGAAGCGCCTGCTTGAGCGCAGCCACAACTTCCCGACCTTCACCTATACCCCGCAGTTCGTCGAGATCCTTGGCCGGGAACTGTCACTGGCCGTCGCCAAGGAAAAGACCTCCGAAGCCGCCTTGGCGACCGTCGCCAGCGAATTCGACGCCCTCGCCCTCAAGGACGGGAAGCAAAAGTGAGCGGGGCGGCGGATCGTCCGATGACGGCTCTCGAACGGGCGGACCGCCGTTTCGGCTGGTTCCTCACCCTTCCCGGCGTGCTTATGCTGGCGGCCACCATCGCCTTTCCGCTGCTGTGGGCGGTGGCGACCAGCCTGTTTGATTTCACGCTGATCGCCCCCACCTACGACACCTTCGTCGGCCTTGATAATTACGCCTTGGCCCTGGGCAACACGGAATTCCTCCACGCCTCGTGGCTGACCGTCGGCTTCGTTGTCGCCGTCGTTCTCATCGAATTCGCCATCGGCTTTCTCATCGCCCTGATGCTCAACGGCGTGCGGCGGGGCAAGCCGATCTATTACGCCATCTTGTTATGCCCCTTGCTGATCAATCCGGTGGTGGTCGGTCTGGTCTGGCGCATGGTTCTCCACCCCACGCTGGGGGTGGCCAATTACGCCCTCGGCCTGATCGGCCTTTCCCCGGTCAATTGGCTGGGCGATGTGACCGTCGCCTTCTGGACCCTGGTCGGCGTCGATATCTGGCATCAGGTCTCGTTCATGATCGTCCTGCTGCTCGCCGGCCTCTCGGCCCTGCCGGCCGAACCCTATGAGGCGGCCCGCGTCGATGGCGCCAGCGTCTTCCAGCGCTTCTGGCACATCACCTTGCCGCTGATGCGCCGGGTGATCCTGGTCACCTTGCTGATCCGCATGATCTTCGCCGTCAAAACCTATGACCTCGTCTACATCATGACCCGGGGCGGCCCGGGCACGGCCACCGATCTGGTCAGCTATTCGATCTACCGCACCGCCTTCGTCGGCCTCAACCTTGGTCAGGCGACGGCAATGGCCGGCTTGCTGCTGATCCCGGTTCTGGGGATCACCGCCTATCTCTACCGGCTGATGCGCAAGGCCTGACGGGTCCCGTGTTCGCCGGGCGATTCTTTGCACCATTTGCCCGGCGCGGGCGCCTGCGTGTCGCGCCCGGGCCCTGGGAGGGACCATGGCATCCATAGACCTGCGTAACCTGTCAAAAGCTTACGGTCCAACGCCGCCGGTGGTCCGCGCCATCAACCTCGAGATCGCCGACGGCGAGTTCATGATCTTCCTCGGCCCCTCGGGATGCGGCAAATCAACAACCCTGCGCATGATCGCCGGGCTGGAAACCGTCACCTCGGGCGAGGTGCGGATCGATGGGGCGGTGGTCAACGATCTCGATCCGGCCAAGCGCGATCTGGCGATCGTCTTTCAGAACTACGCGCTCTATCCCCATATGTCGGTGCGCAAAAACCTCGCCTTCGGGCTGCGGTTGCGCCATATCCCCGAGGCCGAGATCACCCGGCGCATCCAGGATGTCGGCGAGATCCTCGGGCTGTCGCAGCTGCTCGATCGCCGGCCGGCCCATCTGTCGGGGGGGCAGCGCCAGCGCGTCGCCCTGGGGCGGGCCCTGGTGCGCGAGCCCAAGGCCTTCCTGCTTGATGAACCGCTGTCCAATCTTGACGCCAAGCTGCGCGCCAGCATGCGCACCGAGTTGATCAAGCTTCATCGCCGGCTGGGCACGACGATGATCCATGTCACCCATGATCAGGTGGAGGCGATGACCATGGGTCAACGCATCTGCATCATGCGCGACGGCGAGATCATGCAGGTCGGCGCCCCGCTCGAGGTTTATCGCAATCCGGCCAATCTGTTCGTCGCCGACTTCCTGGCGACGCCACCGATGAACCTGCTGCCCGGCCGGCTGGAGGCGGTGGGCGAGGATCTGGTCGCCGTCGCCGGGGCGCTGCGCCTGCCGATTCCGCCGGCCTATCGGCCCGCCTATGCTCCTTTGAGCGGACGCGAGGTCGTGCTTGGTCTGCGGCCCGAGGATTTCCACCCCGATGCCCGCCGCGCCGGACCGCTGGCCGCCGGCCTCAGCCTCACCGTCGAAACCGTCGAGGCCCTGGGGCCCGAGCAGATTCTGGTCTCGCGGGTCGACGGCTGCGCCAAGGACATCGCCGTGCGCACCGAAAGCGCCCTTGCCATCCGTCCGGGCGCGCGTCTGGACCTTTCCTATGACACCACAAAGATCCACCTGTTCGACCCAACCACCACCTTATGCCTGACTCGCCCGGCGCTCTGACTCCGCCAAAGACATCGGATCGGCGAGATCCTTGACGATGACCGGGCGGGAGGGGCAGGCTGCGCCCTGCCCCCTCTCTCACACCCGGTGCCCGATCATGGCCCCCCGCTCTTCGCTTACTCCCCCCGACGCCGCCCAAGCCCTGGCCTTGCGCGCCCTGACCGAGATCGCCGGTGACGACGACCTGCTGGGTCGCTTCCTGGTGCAGACCGGCTGCGGCCCCGACGCCCTGCGCCGGCGCATCACCGATCCGGCCTTCCTGGGCGCCGTGCTGGATTTCATCTTGGAAAGCGACGCCACGGTCACGCGCATCGCCCTGGCCCTTGATGTGCCGCCGGGGCGACTCGCCACCGCCCGCTCCCTGCTGCCCGGCGCCACCCCCGAGGGATCGCCATGACCCAGGGCGGCCCCGATCGCGACAAGGTCCGCGCCCGCCTTCAAGCCTTGCAGGCCAAGACGGTGGCCAATGGCTGCACCGAGGAAGAGGCCCTGGCGGCGGCGGAAAAGGTCGCCGAATTGCTCGACCTCTATCACCTGTCGCTGGGCGAGTTGGAACTGCGACGCAGCCGCTGCGAAAGGCTGGTTCTCGAGACCGACCGCAAACTGCGCGTCGCCATGGGCCTGTGCATTCCGGCGATCGCCGCCTATTGCGACTGCAAGGTGTGGCGCGAGCGCGACGCCAAGGGCCAGTCGGTGTTCGTTCTGTTCGGCCTGCCCGGCGCCCTGGAAACCGCCGGCTTCGTCCACGACGCGATCGCCGCCGCGCTGCGCGCCGCCTGGGCCAACCATTCCCAGGGCCGATCCTTCATCCGCCATGCCGTCGACGAAAAGGGCTCGTTCCTGATCGGCGTCGCCGTCTCGCTGGCCGACCGGCTCGACGCCTTGAAACACGCCCGCAATGGCGCCCATCTGCCCGGCGGCGGCGGCGCCCTGGTCGAGATCCGCCACTCGGTGGTCGAGTCCGAATTCGCCCGCCTCGGCCTGACCTTCCGCCAGGGCGGCGCCTCGGGCAAACGCCTCAGCCCCGAAGCCTTCGACGCCGGCCGCACCGCCGGCCACACCGCCCACTTGCCCGGCGACAACGACGCCTAATCTTACTAAGTCACAAACTTCCACATATTGTATATTTATGATTTTTGCGCCGCAAAATAAGGTATAATGGACTATCTAGGCTGAAGTGAGAGGTTCGACGATACACTCCGCCAATCGCTCCGCCACCCCCAACCGGGACTCAATTTCGCGCAAAACCAGAACACCGCGTCAGACAATAATGAGCCCCCATCGAACCGGGCGACAATCGATTTGCCGCCATTGGGAGACAGACTGGGCAGCTTTAGGACGCATTCAACCATGAAGGGGTCAACCTCCGAAAACGGCAGGATAAGGCTTCGATACCGAAACCCCATGTCCGCTCAACGGCTTGTTCTAGATCTGCCAGCATTCATGAATTTTTCAGGCTAGATATAAATAGGAATAATTGTAACATTGTCTGGCTTCTCGGCCAGCATGAATTTGAGATTGACTGTCTCGATCCCACCGTTGACGCTTGGACGCACGATGATTGTCATTTTCGACAAGGATAACCCGTCATGCGCAAGCCATTGAAGCACGACATGAGAACCGGCTTTTACCCCGAAATCGGCCGCTTCATTCGCGTTTTTCCGGGTCAGATAGTGCTCCACCGAACTGGCTGTGATATCGGCAAGACTGAGAAGGTCAAGATGCCCGAAACTACGATCCTTAAACGGGGCGGCGCCACCGAAAACAGAAAAACGTCTGTCTTTTGCGTAGATTCCGACGGCTCGCGCGAAAAGGTCCAGGGCTTGCCGGTGGAGGCCCTCGTTGGCGCAGACCGTGTCGTTGTCGGACATCCAAAATACCTTCTGGCCTGATCGGGCAAGCAGTGCCACAAGAAATGCCACACTGTGAACCACCCGGAGTAGCTTTTCGGCGCTATCAGGCTTCCAGGTACCCAGGCCGGCTTGGTGGAGGGTTTTGGATAAGCTGGTCTGCGTCTTCTTCTCGTTCGGACCGAAGAGGGTCAGCAGCTTCTTGTCGACGACGATCGTCAGCAAAAATCCATGCAGTAGCATATCCGCAGCTTTGAGATAGTCGGGCAAAGCCCGCTGCATCTGGCCCATGCGGAAATCTTTGAACGCAATCTCCTTGTCGCCAAGTCGCGATTGTTCCCGAATATCCCTCACCTTACTTAGGAAGGCTCCACAAGTATTCCAGCCACATGTGAGGAAAGAGTAGGTGTGATAGTCTCCCGAGGATTCGCCTGCATAGTCGGAGAATACTGCCACTGTCTCATTGCCATGGGCCGTTAGGTTGGGAAGAATCAAACTTCCCCGACGGTGCGACTTCTGAATCATGTCCTGCATGATTTTCACCAGCTCGTTATATTCGATGCCGGCATTAGGCTTCAGTATCTCAAGGTCCGGACTCTTCCAGACGAGACCGTTGGCAAACTCGGTGAGAGACTTAATCTGTTCGGGGTTTAAGCCAACTTGGCCAATCCGCTTACTCACTGTTCTTCTCCTCAAGCTTTATGCGTGAAAAATTTGCATAAAACAGACTAAAAGGCACAATGAAGTGTGAGCATTTTGCCACAGCATTTAGCAGATTTCGGAAACTTACGTAAAATATAGTGGATTCTTCCGCTGTGGTCATGGGTTTGATGAGCGCCGTATCGGCTAAAATTATGGGAAGTAGAATGAGATTATAGGGGGTGCGGAGAGTGAACATCGCCGACAAAAGAGCATCAAACGAAGACGAAAAGTCGCCGGATAGAACCTCGACTATCTCGCCTCAATCATCGAATTAAATCCACAGTAACTCGGATTTGTTGCCCTACGCGTGCAGGGCGCCGTCGCGATAGATCAGCCCGGCCTTGGCGTCTTCAAAACGGGCGTTGAGTTCGTCAATGGCCAAAGGCAGGGCGCGGACGGCCTCTTCCAGGGCGCCGTCGGGGGCGCGCAGCAGCTTGGATAGCAAACTGGCCTCCTCGGCGGCGCGGCGGGCCGTCGCCACCTGATCCTCGACCAGGGCGACCATCACCTCGATCAGGCTGAAGCGGGCCTTGAGGAAACGATCGACGGTGCCGTGGGCGACGTTCCAGCTGTCATAGGGCTCGCCCAGGAAATCCCGGCAGCGCGCCTCGTGGGTCTTGCCTTTCGACAATCCCGGGACGGCCAGCGCCTGGGCCAGACGGTCATGGGCGGCCTTGAAGAACTCCGGCCCCAAATCCAGGCAGGCCCGCAGATCGCCAAACACGATGTAGCCCGCCCGCAGGGGAAGACGGGCCAAGGGGGGGGCCAGGGCGTCGCCCTGCCACAAAACCCGCGGACAGCGTTGGAAAAACACCTCGGTCGTCATTCCCTCCCCCTCCTGAAAAAACGGCGCTGGGCCGGTCCCTTTTATAAACGCCCCCTCCGCCCCGCGCCACCGGGCGTCTCTGGACCATGGGCGGCGGATGGATTAGATGTGTTCGTAAATGTGATCATCTTTTCCCCCGTCCGCTGGAGAGACAGCCGTCCCCATGAAACCTCCCCCGCCGCTCGACCTGCCGCAGATCGACCGCCAGCCGCGCGAGACCGTCAATCAATGGGTTTATCGTCGGCTGCGGCTGGCGGTGATGATCGGGCGAATTCCGCCGGGGCGGCCCTTGACCATCCGCGACCTCGCCCTCGCCCTTGAGGTCAGCACCATGCCGGTGCGCGAGGCCCTGCGCCGGCTGGCCTCGGAACGGGCGCTCGAGGTTCGCGACAACCGGCGGATCGAGGTGCCGGTGATGACCGCCCTGAAATTCCGCGAGCTCTGCGAGGCGCGCATCGCCCTGGAATGCCACGCCGCCGAGCGCGCCCTGCCCTTCATCACCGCCGATCGCCTAGCCTTGCTCGCCGGCCTTGACGCGCAGATCGACGCCGCCCAGGCCGCGGGCGATCGCGATGCGCTCACCTTGCACAATCAGGCCTTCCACCGGGCGCTTTACGAGACCAACCCCCATCAGGTGGTGCTGCCCTTGATCGAAAGCGTGTGGCTGCAGCTGGGGCCCTTCACCCGGCTCGCCCTCGCGCGCCTGGACGAGTTCTATCATGTCGACCGCCATTCCGAGGCCCTGGCCGCCCTGCGCTCGGGCAACCCCTTGGCCCTGCGCGTCGCCATCGAGGCCGATATCCGCGACGGCATCTTGCAAGTCGGAACCACCGAATTGCTCAACGCCTATATCGCCGCCGGCGCCACCCTGGGGACGGAGACGGCGTTTGGCCGTTGACAGACCAAAAATGTGATCATATTTTTGTGATCACAATTGAGGCATGCCAGATCCTTGCCTAAACCCTGACCTGCCTGTCCCGTCCTTTCTTTTTGCGGAGTTGGCCCATGACCGTCGTCGACCGCGGAACCGCCCACTGGCAGAAGCTCGATGCCGATCACCATTGGCATCCCTTCACCAACACCAAAGCGCTCAACCAGAAGGGCGCGCGGGTCATCGTGCGCGGCGAGGGCGTTTATCTGTGGGATTCCGAGGGCAACCGCATTCTCGACGGCATGGCCGGGCTGTGGTGCGTCAATCTGGGCTATGGCCGCACCGAACTGGCCGAGGCGGCGGCGGCGCAATTCGCCACTTTGCCCTTTTACAACACCTTCTTCCAGACCACCCACACCCCCGCCGTCGAACTGGCCCATCTGATCGCCTCGGTCACCCCGGGCGATCTCAACCATGTGTTCTTCGCCAGTTCCGGTTCGGAAGCCGTCGATACGGCGCTGCGCATGGCCCGGGCCTATTGGGTGGTGGCCGGCAAGCCCAGCAAGACCTGGGTCATCGGCCGCAAGAACGCCTATCACGGCTCGACCCTGGCCGGCGCCTCGCTCAGCGGCATGAGCGGCATGTGGAAGTATGGCGCGCCTTTGGTGCCCGATATCGCCCATATCGCCCAGCCCTATTGGTATGGCGAGGCCGACGCGGCCGAGACCGACCCCGAGGCCTTCGGGCTGGCCCGCGCCCGCCTGCTTGAAGCCAAGATCCTGGAACTGGGCGCCGAAAACGTCGCCGCCTTCATCGGCGAGCCGATCCAGGGCGCGGGCGGCGTCATCGTGCCGCCGGCCAGCTATTGGCCCGAGATCGAGCGCATCTGCCGCAAATACGATGTGCTGCTGATCGCCGACGAGGTCATCTGCGGCTTTGGTCGCACCGGCTCCTGGTTCGGCTCGCAAACCTTTGGCATCACGCCCGATATCATGACCATGGCCAAGGGGCTGTCGTCGGGCTATCTGCCGATTTCGGCGGTGGCCGTGGGCAACCGGGTGGCCGACGAGTTGATCAATGGCGGGGGCGAATTCACCCACGGCTTCACCTATTCGGGCCATCCGGTCTCGGCCGCCGTGGCCAAACGCACAATCGAAATTCTGCGCGATGAAAAGATCATCGAGCGCGTTCACGACGATATCGGCCCCTATTTCCAAGAGCGCTTGCGCACGCTGGAGGATCACCCGCTGGTCGGCAAGGTCGATGGCGTCGGCTTGATCGCCGGCATAGCCCTGGTCGCCTCGAAATCGCCCAAACGCTTTTTCGAAAAGGGCGACGAGGTCGGCCTGATCTGCCGCGACCATTGCTTCGCCGAGGGGTTGGTGATGCGGGCGGTGGGATCGCGCATGGTCTGCGCCCCGCCGCTGATCATCAGCCGTGACGAGGTCGATGAGCTGGTTCGTCTGGCCCGCCGCTGCTTCGATCTGACCCTGCGCGATGTCGGCCCCCTGATCGAGACGGCCAAATGACGGTTCTTCCCCCCGCCGATGGCGGCGCCTTGTTGCGCGAAGAGGTGCGGCGTTTCCGCGAGGCCCATCCCGATATCGCCTATGTCGATCTGCTGTCGCTGGATCTGCCCGGGCATTTCTATGGCAAGCGCCTGCCGATCGCCATGCTCGACGATATCGCCGCCGGCGCGCCGCTCAAGCTGCCGCAAAACGCCATTATCCTCGGTGCCACCGGCGGCGTCTATCCGATCGGCCGCTATGCCTTGGAAGACGGCGATCCCGATGCGCCGCGCCGTCTGGTCGCCGGCACCCTGGCCCCCGTGCCCTGGGAAAGCCGGCCGACCGCCCAGATGCTGGTGACCTCCAGCGGCACCGATCACCCGGTGTGCTTCGAGCCGCGCGAGGTTCTGAACGGCGTCGTCGAACGGCTGCGCGCCAAGGGTCTGTTCCCCACCGTCGCCTTCGAGCTGGAATTCTATCTGCTGTCCCAAGACCGCCCCGACGGCCTGATCGCCCCGCCGCGCGACCCGCTGTCGGGCCGGGCCGATCTGCATCCGGCCATGCATATCGAGCGGCTAAGCCGCTTTTCGGACGTGCTGCACGCCATCATCGACGCCGCCCAGGCCCAGGGCATCGAGACGACGGCGATGAGCGCGGAAGTCGGCCTGGGGCAATACGAGATCAATTTCGCCCATTGCGCCGATCCGCTGCGCGCCGCCGACTGGTCGGCGCTGTTTTGCCGAGCAACGCGCGGCGTGGCGATGCGCCATGGCTATCAGGCGACCTTCCTGTCCAAGCCCTATCTGCAGAGCGCGGGCAGCGGCATGCATCTGCATGTCAGCCTGTGCGACGAGCGCGGCGCCAATCTGCTCGCCCCGGAGAACGCGCTCGGCCTGAAGCGCGCCGTCGCCGGCTGTCTGGCCCTGATGCCGGCCAGCGTCGCCCTGTTCTCGGCCAATCACAACGCCTTCCGCCGCTCGGCCAGCGGCGCGGTCAATACGGCGGCCGGTGGCTGCTGGGGCTGGGACGATCGCTCGGCGGGCATCCGCATCCCGCCCTCGGGTCCGGCGGCTTTGCGCCTGGAACACCGGGTGGCCGGGGCCGACGCCAATCCCTATCTGGCGCTGGCCGCCATCCTTGCCGGGATGGACTACGGCCTTGAGTGCGCCCTTGATCCCCGCCCCACCCGCGAGGAGGCCCCAAGCGCCAGCGTCGCCCTGCCCGGCGATATGCTCGAGGCCCTGCGCACGATGGACGCCAGCGCCGAACTCCGCGCCCGCCTGGGCGATGAGTTCGTCACCGTCTACACCACCATGAAGCGCCAGGATCATCTGGCTTTCCTGGGGATGATCAGTCCTCGGGAATACGACTGGTATTTGTGACATCAAGGGGCCCATTGTAGGGCCCCTTCTTTTTTGACGGCTCCAACCGTCCTGCCCGGCGTCGGCGTCCTTCCGGTCCCCGGCGGCAACCATAAGACGATAGGTGCACTTTGATCAACGAGTTCGAAGCCTGGATCAACGAGCATGGCATCGCGGAAGTCGAATGCCTGCTCTCGGACATGAATGGCATCGTCCGCGGAAAGGTGCTGCCCGCCCGAAAATTCCTGCGCTCGCTGGAAGACAACTCGCTGCGCATTCCAAGCAGCGTGTTTCTGGTGACAGTGACGGGCGAATACCCCTTCGCCGATGACAACAACACCGTCGTCATCGACCCCGACGCCGACCTCAGGCCCGATTTCCGCACGTTATGCGTCGCGCCGGGCTACCGCACGCCCACCGCCTTCGTCGTTGTCGACGCCTATAAAAGCAACGGCATCCCGCTTGATCTCTCGCCCAGACAGGTGCTGAAGCGGGTTTTGGCGCTCTATTCTGAACAGGGCTGGAAGCCGGTCGTCGCCCCCGAGATCGAGTTTTATCTGACCCAGGTCAACGCCGATCCCGATCTGCCGCTATCGCCGCCCGCCGGCCGTTCGGGACGGCCCGAAACCTCGCCCCAGCCCTATGGTCTGGAAGCGATTACCGAATTCGAAGACCTGATCGAGAATATCTACGAACACGCCGAAATCGCCGGCCTGCAGATCGATACCCTGATCCATGAGGCCGGCGCCGCCCAGTTGGAGATCAATTTCCTTCACGGCGACCCGATCACGCTCTCGGATCAGGTGGTGGTGTTCAAGCGTCTGGTGCGTCAGGTGGCGCTCAAGCACGGGGTCTATGCCACCTTCATGGCCAAGCCGATGGCCGATCAGCCGGGCAGCGCCATGCATATTCACCAGTCCCTGGTGGAAATCGGCACCGGCAAGAACCTGTTCGTGCGCGACGATGGCAGCGACAGCCCGATGTTTCGCCATTATATCGGCGGCCTGCAGGCCCTGCTCGCCCAGGTGACGCCGCTGTTCGCCCCCAACATCAATTCCTTCCGCCGCATGCGCCCCCATCACAGCGCGCCGATCAATCTGGAATGCGGCTATGACAACCGCTCTTGCGGGCTGCGGGTGCCCTTGTCCGATCCGGCCAACCGCCGCCTGGAAAACCGCCTGCCCGGCGCCGACGCCAATCCCTATCTGGCGATGGCCGCCTCGCTGGCCTGCGGCTATATCGGCATCATGGAGCGGATCGAGCCCTCGATCATGGTCGAAGGCGGCAATGCCTATCGCCGCTCGCGCACCCTGCCGCGCACCCTTGATGAAGCCCTTGACCGCTTGGAGAAATGCACGGTCATCAAGAACGTGCTGGGCGAGCACTTCTTCGAAGCCTTCACCATGATCAAGCGCGTCGAACTCGACGCCTTCCAAGACGTCATCAGTTCGTGGGAGCGCAATCACCTGCTGCTCAAGGTGTAAGGTAAGCGGCGTTAAACCGGATACTCTTCCTGGCGCGCCACCCGGCGGCGACGGTCGGGGCGGCCGGGGGGATGTTTGTAGTGATCGCCATCCCGGCATTTTTCCAACTCTTCGCTCCCGCCGGGAACCGCCGCGGCGGGAGAGGCTGGGGTGGTCGCCAGCCCGTGCAGGGCCGATCCGGGGCGCAAGCTTGCCTGCAGGGCCAGGGTGCGCGGCGTGATGCCAAAGCGGCGCAGCGCCGGTTCGATCATCCGGGCGCGGTCCTCGCACAGGCCATAGCCGACGGCGGCGATGGTGCGCAGAGCATCGGCCGAACCGAAAGGCGGCTGGTCGCCCCCCAGGACCTTGCCCACATCGGCCTGATGAAGCCCCGGCACCGGGAAGAGCCCGCCGCCCTGGGGGCGGGCGGCCCGATCCTGACCGGCCAAAAGCCCGATCCCCGCGCAAACCACCGGGGCCGCGACCCACAGCACACTTCTGCGACGCACGATTCGTCCCTTCTTATCGTCCACTGGTCCGCCCCGCCAAACGGCGGGCGGCGGGTATACGCCTTTGGCGTCCTGGCCAAAAGGCCTGATTTACCGTGCGAGGGGATCCTCGGCCCGCAGCGCCCCGATGATCTCGGCCAGCAGGCCGTGAAGAGTGTCGCGATGACCGCTCCGCGCCGACGGGCTGGTCTCATCCGAAGTCATGACGACGGTGAGGTCCAGCGACGGCACGAGGTAAAGCATCTGCCCGCCGTAGCCCCAGGCATAGCGCACCTCCTCGCCGGAGATCGGCCGCAGGAACCAACCATAACCATAGCCATCGCCGGTGAATTCCGATCGCGTCCGCCAAGTCCACGACTGGTCGATCCAAGCGGCCGGGATCACGTGACGGCCCTCGGCGGTTTTGCCCCGCGTCCGGTAAAGCTCGCCAAAGGCCAGCAGGGCGCGCGGGCTCATCGCCATCTGATTGCCGCCGAAATAGATCCCCTGGGGGTCGCGATCCCAGCCGGATACGGCAAAGCCCGGCTGGGCGCCTAGCCAATCCCGGGCCAGGGCCAGGGTCGAACGCCCGGTGGTCCGCGTCAGGATGGCCGAAAGCAGGTGGCTCGATCCGGTGGAATAAAGCATCCGCCCCCCCGGATCATCGGCGAAGGGCCGGGCCAGGGCGGCGCGCACCCAATTGGCGCTGGCGACCCAGCGCCCGTAAAAGGGACCGGAGGTGCGGCCCAGACCAGCCTGCATCGATAAAAGATTGCCAATGGTGATCTCGGCCAGTCGCGGGTCGGGATCGGCGGGCAGATCGCCGGCGAGCAGCGGGGCGATTTTCTGATCGGTGCCGCTTAGCACGCCCTTGTCGATGGCGATGCCGACCAAAGCCGACATCACCGATTTCGAGGCCGATTTGATATTGGTCGGCGCCCCCGGGGAATGACCATGATACCCGCGCTCGGCCAGAGTATGACCGCCCTGGGCGATGATCACGGTTTCAAGCGCGCCGAATTGTGCCGCGCGGTCAAGAATCCGCTCCAGCTCGGGCATGGTCCGGGCGTCGGCCGGCGCGGCGATCAGCCAAAAAACCGCGCAGAGAAGGATCAGGGATCGGGTCATTCCCCCGATTTAAGAGGACAGAGCCGTAAGCGGAACGCCAAGCACCGCCCTTCCGCGCCATCGCCGCTCCAAGGCTTTGAATCGAGATAAGAATTTTTGTGCAAAAAAATTCGGTGACTGGGGTGTGATCTGGGCGCGAAAGTCGGACCGCCACCGCCACGCCCCTTTGCCGATGCCGGAGATCCTTATCCCATGACCGCCCAACAATCCGCCCTCCCCTCCTCGGCGCGCCTGATCCTCTTCGCCGGGCTGCCCGGCGTTGGCAAGACAACGATCGCCCGGGCTTTGGCCGAGCGCCTGGGCGCGGTCTACCTGCGCATCGACACCCTCGAGCAAGAGATCCTCTCCTCGGGTCTGCTGGCGCCCGGCACCGATATCGGCCCGGCCGGCTATCGGCTGGCCTGCCGGCTGGCGGCTGATAATCTGCGGCTGGGGCAAAGGGTCATCATCGATTCGGTCAATCCGCTGGCGATCACCCGTCAAGCCTATCGGGCGGTGGCGGCCGAGGCCGGGGTTGATTATCTCGAGGTCGAGGTCGTGTGTTCCGACGCCGAAGAACACCGCCGCCGCGTTGAAACCCGCTCCGGCGATATCCCCGGCCATATCCTGCCCTCCTGGCGACAGGTCATCGAGCGGACCTATGAACCCTGGGATAGCCAGCCGCTGGTTCTCGATACCGCCACCCTGGGCATCGCCGCCGGCACCACGGAAATCCTGCGCGCCCTTGGCATGGCCGGGGGCATTTCCGGGGATAGCGCTGAGGACAGTGCCGGACGATAGCCCACCCGTATCAGGCGAGTCTCGCCGCAAAATTTCGATGATTACGATCGGTTTTTTCCGAGTGAACTTCGATCTTCCTGTGCCCAGATTGATCATATCAAAGCCGCGTTCCTTTCCTGGGAGATCCCGTCATGTCCGTCCCCGCCCGTCGCGTTCCGTCCGCCCGCCCCGTCGCCGAACAGATCACCGAAGAGTTCCTGCTGGCCGATCTGATGGAGCGCAAGCCCTCGGTCTTGGCGCCGGGCAAAACCGTGTTCACCCAAAGCTTCCTCTGTCCCGCCTGCGGCACCGCCCATGCGGTTCCGCGCAATGCCACCTATAATTTCCTGGCCATGTCCGGCGCCTGTTCCAATTCCGCCTGCGACGCCCGCTGGACGATCACCGCCCCCACCATCAAGGTGACCGCCACCCCACGCGCCTGAACCGCCGTCAAAAGACTTGATCTCCGACAGGCCCGGATCGCCACCCAGCGTCCGGGCCTGTCGGCTTTCAAGGTCTTTGCGAAAACCCGGGAAAGCGGCTTTCTTCGGCGAGGATGGCAAAGCCTATTGGAAGGACGCGAGACAAGACGGGCTGGTGCCGGCGATTTGGTGAATGTTCGCCCCGCTTGTGCTATATGACTTTTATATCAGGCGTAGAGCGCATCTGAGACCGGTATAAGAGGCATTTTCCCATGGCGGCCCATCCTCGAACCTATTCCCGCGCGACGCGGGAAGCGCTCGTTCTCATGGGCGGGAAGATCCGCCTTGCCCGCAAACAGCGCAAAATGTCCGAAGCCGATCTCGCCGCGCGCATCGGTATCGCCCGCAGCACCTTGCAGCTTATCGAAAAAGGAAGCCCGAAAGCGGAAATTGGTCTCGTCTTTGAGGCTGCCCATCTCGTTGGTATTCCGCTGTTCGTAGCCGAGCCCTCCACACTCGCCGCACAGATTGCCCGAATCGAGGACCAACTCGCGCTGTTGCCTCACTCGATCCGCCGCCCCCGAACAGAGGTGAAGGATGACTTCTGAACGGCAAGCCGGCGGTTTCGATGGGGAAGCGGCCCCACGGGAAGCCTATGTTTGGCTCTGGTTACCAGGACATCACGAACCGGTTGTCGCCGGTCGGCTTGTCCGTGACGGCGACATGCACGTCTTCAACTATGGTCGTTCTTATTTGGAACGCGGCGACGCCCGTCCGATTTATCTGCCGGAATTGCCCCTGGTCCGCGGCGCCCTGCTGCCGCAAGCGCCTCTCGACATGGCGGGAGCCTTGCGCGACGCCGCCCCTGACGCCTGGGGGCGGCGGGTGATTATCAACCGGCTAATGGGTCTGAAGGGCGTGGGCGCCCACGCCGTCGAGTTCGACGAACTGACTTATTTGCTCCATTCGGGCTCGGACCGCATCGGCGCGCTGGACTTCCAGACATCACCGGACCGCTATCGGCCGCGGGAGGCCGAGAATGCGACGCTGGAGGAATTACTTGAAGCGGCCGAGCGCGTTGACCGGGGAGAGCCCATTCCTCCGGCCCTGGACAAGGCGTTGTTTCATGGCAGTTCAATCGGCGGAGCGCGTCCGAAGGCCTTGATCGAGGATGGCCAAGAGAAGTTCATCGCCAAATTCTCAGCGACCAACGATACCTACGCTATCGTCAAGGCCGAGTATGTGGCGATGCGGCTGGCGAAAGAGGCCGCCGGCCTCACTGTCGCGGCAGTCCGGCTGGTCAAGGCCAATGGCAAGGACGTTTTGCTGGTCAAACGCTTCGACCGCGAGCGAACTGGCGCGGGATGGACGCGGCGCGCCATGGTCTCGGCACTGACCCTTTTGGGCCTTTCTGAAATGCAGGCGCGGTATGCGAGCTATCACGATCTTACCGACATCATTCGCGCCCGCTTCACCGAGCCAAGGGACAGCTTGCGCGAGCTTTACGGGCGGATGGTTTTCAACGTGCTTTCGGGCAATACGGATGATCACGCCCGCAACCATGCCGCCTTTTGGAATGGCGAATCCCTGGCACTGACGCCCGCCTATGACCTCTGCCCCCAGCAACGAACAGGACGGGAAGCCAATCAAGCCATGCTGATCGGACAGGAGGATCGCCGCAGCCGTCTGGAAACCTGCCGGCTCGCGGCCTCAGCCTTTCTGCTGAACGACGTAGAGGCCCGTGCCCTTATCCATGCGCAGATCGACGCTATCGGCGCGGCCTGGGACGGTATTTGCGATGAAGCGGACCTTAGCAAGATCGACCGCGCCTTCCTGTGGCGACGGCAGTTTTTGAATGACTACGCATTTGAGGGGTTTGGAAGGTAGCTCCCGGCTTTTACACAGCTATAGAGAGTGAGAAAGGATGGAAAGCAGATCCCCGGCGCTCGGGCAATCGCGCAAAGACCGATGCGAGGCGGACACAGCCAATGGCTTGCGCTTGTTCCTCGGAGGGGCATGATGGGCGAACGCCCCCTTCCGTCTTGATCACGAGGCCGCCATGACGCCCGCCTTCCGCCTTCCGGGCCTTGCCGAGCTCGACGCCGAATCCGCGCGGGTTTTCGCGGGGGCGGCGCGGAGCGTTCAGGTTCCGGCCGGCACCATCTTGTTTCGCACCGGCGCGCGCTGCGAAAGCTATGTGCTGGTGGTTAGCGGGGCGATCCGCGTCCATCGCACCTCGCCGGGCGGGCGGGAAATCGTGCTCTATCGGGTTGAAGGCGGGCAGAGCTGTGTTCTAACCACCAACTGCCTGATCGCCGCCCGCGATTACGACGCCGAGGGCGTCGCCGAAACCGATGTCGAGATGATCGCCCTACCGGCGCCAACTTTCCGCCGCTTGCTGGCCGCTTCGGAAGCCTTTCGCGATTTCGTCTTTGCGGCCTATGCCAGCCGGCTGTCGGATCTGCTGCTGTTGATCGAAGAGGTGGCCTTTGGCCGTATCGATGTTCGGCTGGCCGGCTGGCTGGCCGCCCGCGGCGATCAGCCGATCGCCATCACCCATCAAGACCTCGCGGTGGAATTGGGAACGGCGCGGGAGGTCATCAGCCGCCAGTTGAAGGATTTCGAGCGCCGCGGCTGGGTCGACCTGGGGCGCGGCATAATCGCTCCGCGCGATCCACAGGCTTTGCGCCACTTGGCCGAGGGTGTGTGACAAGGTCACTGAGCCCCTTGTCTGGTCATGGTCCTATCGGTCTGGCGATCCCCGCCCCCTTAGGAGATATCCCATCATGACCAGCAATGTCGGCACCATCGACCGCATCCTTCGCATCGCTTTCGGCGCCGCCCTGATCGCGGCCACCCTGACCGGCACCATCGGTGTCTGGGGCTGGATCGGCATCGTGCCGGTTCTGGGCGGGTTGGTCGGCTGGTGCCCGGCCTATAGCCTGCTTGGCATCAACACCAAGGGCAAAGCCGCCTGATCGGCCCAAGGATCGGCGGACCGCAGGCCCGGACTCCCCCGACGTAAGGCCCCCGTTCCGGGGGACCCGGCGCAAGGCCCCCGTTCCGGGTGACACGGGCGAGGCTCCGACGAAAAGGACCTCGCGCGGATCGCCCCGGTCAATGAACCCGGCGTGAACAGCGCATTCATGCCGGGTTCATCGGCGGTCGGTCATGGTAGGCGCACCGGATGAAGCGCGATCAACCGGCGCGGGCGGGTCGGCCGTCCGTTCGGACAAGCCCATTGACGGGCAAGCGTTCGAGCACGCGGGAGATCCTAGCCCATGACTATCCCCACCCCCCTTGCCGAACCGGCGGCGCCCAATGAAATCGCCGTTTGGGATCTGTTGGTCCGCCTTGCCCACTGGAGCGTCGTCATCGCCTTCGCCATCGCCTACCTGAGCGAAGACGACGCGCTGACCCTTCATACCGTCGCCGGCTATGCCATCGCCCTGATCGTCAGCCTGCGGGTGATCTGGGGCTTTATCGGTTCGCCCCATGCCCGCTTCAGCGATTTCGTCAAACGCCCGGCCGAGGTGATCGCCTATTTGCGCAGTGTGCCATCGGGCACGGGCAAGCGTTTCATCGGCCATAACCCGGCTGGCGGCGCCATGGCCGTGGCTTTGCTTCTTGGCCTAGCCGCGACCACCCTCAGCGGCATGGCGACCCTGGCCGAGCAAAAGCACCAGGGACCGCTGGCGCCTTTCTACAGCGTCAGCGCCCCGGCCACCGCCGGAGTATCGATCATCGCCCCCGCCCGCGCCGATGACGACGGCGACGCCAGGAGGGGCGGCGAACACCGCAAAAAAAGTGCTGCCAAGGAAGTCCACGAGTTTTTCGCCAATGCCATGCTCGTCCTCATCGCCCTTCATCTCACCGGCGTGGTTCTCTCCAGCCGCGGCCATCATGAGAATTTGATCCGGGCGATGATCACCGGCCGCAAGCGCCCCTAAAGGCGGCGCCGTGGCCGGACGGGGCGGCCGAGGGAGCGACCGGGCGGCGCCCCTCGGCCGATAGCCCTTTTCCGAAGGCGACAGCTCCGACTCGACAGCAAAAAAGCCAAGCCCCTTCCGGGACTTGGCTTTTTTGAATTGGCGGAGGGGGTGGGATTCGAACCCACGGTTCCCGCGAAGGAACAACGGTTTTCGAGACCGCCCCGATCGACCACTCTGGCACCCCTCCGCAGGGGTCGGTCGAAGACAGGGCGAACCCCGTCTCGGGAAGGCCGGCAACCTAATCCAAGAAAACGAGCTTTGCAATGGGGATTTATGCGAATTTCAGGGTCATTTTCCACGTTTCCTCTTTTCTTACCCACCGCCTTGCCCCACTTAGGCCCTTCGGCCCTGTCGCATCGCCCTCCGCCAGCACATCGGCGTTGACTCCGTCTTGCGCATCAGTATAGTGCCGCTTCCGCAGCGGGTCCCCGGGATCCGCCGTACATCTTATTATCCGAAGGGCACACGTCATGTTCGCGGTCATCAAGACGGGCGGCAAGCAATACAAGGTCGCCGAGAACGACGTCATCGACATCGAGAAGCTCGAGGCCGACGAGGGCGCGACCGTGGAGTTTGACTCCGTGCTCGCTCTCGGCGACACCGTCGGTCTTCCGACCATCGCGGGCGCCAAGGTCACCGGCGAAGTTCTGTCCCAGTTCCGCGGCGAGAAGGTTATCATCTTCAAGAAGCATCGCCGTCAGAACTACCGGCGCAAGAACGGCCACCGCCAGTTCCTCACTCGGGTTCGCATCACCGGCTTCGCCGGCGTCTGATACGCCATCGGCGCCAGAGCGATCCCCTCGATAGATACGTAAGGAGACTTTCCCATGGCTCATAAAAAGGCCGGCGGCAGTTCCCGCAACGGACGCGACTCCGAAGGCCGTCGCCTGGGCGTCAAGAAGTTCGGCGGCGAAATCGTCGTATCCGGCAACATCATCCTGCGCCAGCGCGGCACCAAGTACCATCCGGGTGCCAATGTCGGTCTGGGCAAGGACCACACCATTTTCGCCACCACTCCGGGCAATGTGAAGTTCCACAAGGGCTTCCGCGGTCGGATGTTCGTTTCGGTGGTCGCGGAAGCGTAACACCGGCCTGACGGTCGCCTCCCCCGGGGATGCGGCGGCAAGGACGGTCCCGCGTGCCGATGGCGCTCGGGTCCTGGTATTCGGCGAAAGGGGGAATGGGGTCCATTCCCCCTTTTTGCTGTCCCGGCTCCCCGTGATCGGATTTACGGGCGCCTGCGCTATACTCTCTTTCTTCCTTTTCCCAAGACCGGGCGGCTGCCATGAAGTTCCTCGACCAAGCCAAGATCTTCGTCAAAAGCGGTGATGGCGGGAACGGCTGCGTCGCCTTCCGTCGGGAAAAGAACATCGAGTTCGGCGGGCCCGATGGCGGCCATGGCGGACGGGGCGCCGACGTGATCGTCGAAGCCGTGCCCAATCTCAACACCCTGATCGATTTTCGCTATCAGCAGCATTTCAAGGCGGCGCGCGGTCGCGACGGCTCGGGCGACAACCGCACCGGCAAGTCGGGCGAGGCCACGATCATCAAGGTCCCCGTCGGCACCCAGATCTTCGAAGACGACCGCAAGACGCTGATCGCCGATCTGTCGCGCCCGGGTCAGCGGGTGCGTCTGGCCAAGGGCGGTGACGGCGGCTTTGGCAACGCCCATTACAAAAGCTCGACCAATCAGGCGCCGCGCCGCGCCGATCCCGGCTGGCCGGGCCAGGAGATCTGGGTGTGGCTGCGCCTGAAGCTGATCGCCGACGCCGGGTTGATCGGCTTGCCCAACGCCGGCAAATCGACCCTGCTGGCCGCCGTCACCCGCGCCCGGCCCAAGATCGCCGATTACCCCTTCACCACGCTGCACCCCAATCTTGGCGTCGTCCACCAGGA
Organism: Rhodospirillum rubrum ATCC 11170; assembly: GCF_000013085.1. NCBI lineage: Bacteria > Pseudomonadati > Pseudomonadota > Alphaproteobacteria > Rhodospirillales > Rhodospirillaceae > Rhodospirillum > Rhodospirillum rubrum. Next base: position 1,463,696 of record NC_007643.1, on the reverse strand, counting down.
CGCCCGCGAGTTCATCATCGCCGATATTCCCGGGCTGATCGAAGGCGCCCATGAAGGCGCCGGTCTCGGCACCCGCTTTCTGGGCCATGTCGAGCGCTGCGCCGTGCTGCTCCATATGATCGACGCCACCCAGGATGACGTGGCCGGGGCGTGGCGCACCGTGCGCGCCGAACTGAAGGGGCATGGCCAGGGGCTGGACGAGAAGTCCGAGATCGTCGGCCTGTCGAAGATCGACGCCTTGCCGCCCGAGGACATCGCCGCCAAGATCGCCGAACTCTCCGAGGCCTGCGGCGCCCCGGTGATGGCCTTCTCGGCGATTTCGGGCAAGGGACTGGCCGATGTGCTGCGCGTGATGGCGACCCATGTCGACGAGGCCCGGGCGCTGCGCCATGCGCGCGGCGAGGCCGAGGGCGACGCCTCCGACGAGGCGATGCGCGATGTCACCGGCATCGACCACGGCTATAACCGCCCCAGCGCGGTCGTCGATTGGGAAGACGCACCCTTCGATGACGATGACGACGACGATGGGGACGAGAGCGGAGACAAGGGACAGTGGACACGCTGAACGCAACCGCCGCCGTCGATGCCGAGGCCATTCTCGGCAACGCCCGGCGGCTGGTGATCAAGATCGGCTCGGCCCTTCTCGTCGATCAGGGCAGCGGGCTGGTGCGCACCGGCTGGCTCAAGGCCCTGGCCGAAGACATCGCCCAGCTGCGCGCCGAAGGGCGCGAGGTGCTGATCGTCTCCTCGGGGGCGATCGCCGTCGGCCGGCGCTCGCTGCATCTGGAACCGGGCCGCATGCGGCTTGATGAAAAGCAGGCCGCCGCCGCCGCCGGCCAGATCGAACTGGCCCATGCCTATCGCACGGTGATGGCCGATCACGCCATCAACGTCGCCCAATTGCTGCTGACCCTTGATGACTCCGAGAACCGCCGGCGTTATCTCAACGCCCGCAACTGCCTGGAAACCCTGCTCCGGCTAGGCGTCATCCCGGTCATCAACGAAAACGACACCGTCACCACCCAGGAAATCCGCTTTGGCGACAACGACCGGCTGGCCGCCCGCGTCGCCCAGATGGCCTGCGCCGACGCGTTGATCCTGCTTTCGGATATCGATGGCCTTTATACCGCCGATCCCCACCGCGATCCCGAGGCCCGCTTCATCCCCACCGTCACCGCCCTGACCCCGGAGATCGCCGCCATGGCCGGGGCGGCGCTGACCCCGCATGGCACCGGCGGCATGGTCACCAAGCTTCTGGCCGCGCGCATCTGCATGGATGCCGGCTGCGCCATGGCGATCGCCCCGGGCAAGGACGACCACGCCTTGCGCCTGCTGCGCCAGGGCGGCCGCCAGACCTGGTTCCTGCCGGCCGAAGAGCCGCGCACGGCGCGCAAGGCATGGATTTCCGGGGCGCTGAAGGCCGAGGGGACCCTGTGGGTCGATGACGGCGCCGCCCGGGCGCTGGCGGCGGGCAGCAGCCTGTTGCCGCCGGGCGTGCGCACGGTCGAGGGCGATTTCCAGCGCGGCGCCGCCGTGCGGGTGGTCGGGCTCGACGGCAGCCCGCTGGCCAAGGGGCTGATCGCCTATCCCTCCGACGAGGCGCGTTTGCTCGTCGGCCATCGCAGCGGCGACATCGAGGCGCTGCTGGGATACCGTGGGCGCGAGGAACTGATCCACCGCGATGATCTGGTGCTCGACAGCCGCTTCCGGCACCGCGACGAGGACGGGGAAGGACACCGATCGTGAACGACGCCGCACGCCTGACCACCGATGATATTCCGGGGCTGATGATCGACATCGGCCGCCGGGCCCGCGCCGCCGGCCGCATCCTGGCCCTGGCGCCCGCCGCCGCCCGCAACGCCGCCCTGCTGGCCGGCGCGGCGGCCCTGCGCGCCGAGGCCGGGGCCATCGCCTTGGAAAACGCCAAGGACATGAGCGCCGGCCGGGCCAAGGGCCTGACCGACGCCCTGCTCGACCGCCTGGAACTGACTCCGGCGCGGATCGAGGCGATGGCCAAGGGCCTGGAAGACATCGCCGCCCTGCCCGATCCCGTCGGCACGGTACTGGCCGGATGGCAGCGGCCCAATGGCCTGCGCATCGAGCGCGTCAGGGTGCCGATCGGGGTGATCGGCGTTATCTATGAGAGCCGGCCCAATGTCACCGCCGATGCCGGGGCGCTGTGCTTGAAGGCCGGCAACGCGGCGATCCTGCGCGGCGGCTCGGAAAGCTTCAATTCCTCGCGCGCCATCCACCGCTGTCTGGCCGCCGGACTGCGGGCGGCCGGCCTGCCCGAGGACGCCATCCAAAGCGTTCCCACCCCCGACCGCGCCGCCGTCGGCATGCTGCTGACCATGACCGATTTCATCGATGTCATCGTGCCGCGCGGCGGAAAATCACTGATCGAACGGGTGAGCGCCGAAAGCAAGGTGCCGCTGTTCAAGCACCTCGAAGGCCTCTGCCACACCTATATCCATGCCAAGGCCGATCCGCAAAAGGCCTTGAGTGTCACGGTGAACGCCAAGATGCGGCGCACCGGGGTCTGCGGCTCGACCGAAACCATCCTGGTCGACCGGGCGATCGCCGCCACGATCCTGCCGCCGCTGCTCGACGCCCTGGCCAAGGCCGGCTGCGCCCTGCGCGGCGACGAGGAGACCCGCGCCTTCTCCGAGCGGGTCGGTCCGGCCACCGCCGAGGACTGGGACACCGAATACCTGGACGCCATCGTCTCGATCCGCGTCGTGGCCGATCTCGACGAGGCCCTGGCCCATATCGCCGCCCATTCCAGCGATCACACCGATTGCATCCTGACCGAGGACGCCGCCGCCGCCGAGCGCTTCCTGACCGAGGTCGACAGCGCCATCGTCATGCACAACGCCTCGACCCAATTCGCCGATGGTGGCGAATTCGGCATGGGGGCCGAGATCGGCATCAGCACCGGCCGCCTGCATGCCCGGGGACCGGTCGGCGTCGAGCAACTGACCATCTTCAAATACAAGGTTCGCGGCACCGGCCAAACCAGACCATGACGGTCGCCCCATGAAGGTCAGGTCGTGACGGCGCGCCGCGGGGAACCCGCCCTGGGCAAGGCCCAGGCCCCCTCGCCCTGGGGCGATGGCCGACGCTCGCGCATCGGCCTGCTTGGCGGATCATTCAACCCCGCCCACCAGGGCCATCTGCATATCAGCAAACAGGCCCTGGCCCGTTTGCGCCTGGACGCCGTGTGGTGGCTGGTCACGCCCCAGAACCCCTTGAAGGCCGCGCGGGGAGTGGCGCCCTTGGCGGCGCGACTGGCCTCGGCCCGCGCCGTTTGCGCCCGCGAACGCCATATCCTGCCGCTCGCCCTGGAAACCGCCTTTGGCACGACGCGGACGGCCGACACCCTTGATATCCTCCATCGCCGCTTCCCGCGCGCCCGCTTCGTCTGGCTGATGGGAGCCGATAATCTGGCCCAATTGCCCAGTTGGCACCGCTGGCGCCACTTGGCGGCCACGACGCCCATTGCGATTCTCGATCGGGCACCGTATTCTAAAGAAGCCCTGGCGGGATTGGCGGCACGTCGCCTTGCCCGCTTCAGGCATCCGGCGCGAATCGCCGGCGTGCTGGCGGACCGGGCACCGCCAGCCTGGGTGTTCCTACCCATTCGGAAACATGCCGCCTCGGCCACCGCAATCCGCGCCCGAGGATGGACCGTTTCCGGCCCCGTCCCAACCGATGGAGAGGGCAATCTCTAGTCCCCTGCTAACGCCGCTCGACCCGGCCAAATTGGCCGAAATCGTTGAAACCGCCTTGGATGAAGACAAAGCCGAGGAGATCGTCGTCATCGACCTTGCTGGGAAATCCAGCTTCGCCGATTGCATGGTCGTCGCTAGCGGGCGATCGGCCCGCCATGTGGCGGCCCTGGCCGAGCGACTGACCGAGCGCTTGCGCGCCGTTGGCCTGCGGGTCAAAGTCGAAGGCCTGGGCGCCTGCGACTGGGTGCTGCTTGACGCCGGCGATGTCGTCGTCCATCTCTTCCGGCCCGAGGTCCGCGCTTTCTATAACCTGGAAAAGATGTGGGGCGCCCCAGCCCCCGCGTCCTTTGGCGCGCTCGCGCAGACCGATGCCGAGCCCGCCGATGTCCAAGACAGCGGACCGGAGGGCGCGAGAGCGGAATGGGCGCTCCGGCAGATCAACGGGTGAGCCCCGCCACCGCCGTCGCCGCCCTGGTGGTGGCGCGGCCATGAAACTGCTCGTGGCGGCCGTCGGCCGCTGGCGTGGAGGGCCCGAACGGGCCCTCTTCGACCATTATGTCGGCCGGCTCAAGGGCGGTCTGGCGGTGATCGAGGTTGAGGAACGCCGCCCGCTGCCCGTCGCCGAACGCAAGGCCCGCGAAGCCGAGCTGCTGCTGGCCCAGCTTCCCCCCGGCGCCTTTGTGGTGGCGCTGGACGAACATGGCGAGGCCTGGGGCAGCGAGCGTCTGGCCCGGGAGCTTGACCAACGCCGCCTGGAGGCCCGACCGGCCGCGGTTTTCGCCATCGGCGGCGCCGACGGCCATGGCGAGGCCCTGCTGGCCCGGGCCGATCGCAAGCTGGCCCTGGGGGTGATGACCTGGCCGCACATGCTGGTGCGCGGGCTGATCGCCGAGCAGCTTTACCGCGCCCAATGCATTTCGGGTGGACACCCTTACCATCGAAGCTGAGCGGCGGCGCCCGATCCTCGCCTTTCGTCTTTCGAAGCCGGTGCCAGGACGCTTATATAGGGGACACCCATAGGGGGGCTGGCCCGCGTGCGGGATCCCCCCGCTTTTTCCGGTGAGCCCCCTTTCGTCAAGACAGCCCAAGGAACCTGCGCGATGACCTCCCAGATGCCACCGTTCCGACGCCCCCGTCCGGTCGTGCTTTGCATCCTTGACGGCTGGGGTCACCGCGATGATCCGACCGATAACGCCATCGCCCTGGCCAATACCCCGACCTGGGATCGCCTGATGGCCACCTGCCCCCATTCCCTGATCGCCACCAGCGGCGCCGATGTCGGCCTGCCCGCTGGTCAAATGGGCAATTCCGAGGTCGGCCATATGAACATCGGCGCCGGCCGGGTGGTGATGCAGGATCTGCCGCGCATCGACGCCGCCCTCGCCGACGGCTCGGTCGCCCATTTCCCCGCCCTCGTGCGCTTCATCGACGCCCTGCGCGCCAGCGGCGGCACCGCCCATCTGCTGGGGCTGCTCTCGCCCGGTGGAGTCCATTCCCACCAGGACCATATCGCCAAGCTGGCCCGCGTCATCGCCGCCGCCGGGGTGCCGGTGAAGATCCACGCCTTCCTCGACGGCCGCGACACGCCGCCGCGCTCGGCGCTGGGGTTCCTTGAAACCTTCGCCGCCGCCGCCGGACCCGAGGCGCCGATCGCCACCGTTTCGGGCCGCTATTACGCCATGGACCGCGACAAGCGCTTTGACCGGGTGCGTCTGGCCTATGACGTGCTTGTCAGCGGCAAGGGCGAAAGCGCCGCCGATGCCGCCAGCGCGGTTTCCCAGTTCTACGACTCGAAGGACAAGGGCGACGAATTCGTTCTGCCCACCGCCATCGCCGGCTATGACGGGATGAAGGATGGCGATGGCGTGTTCATGGTCAATTACCGCTCCGACCGCGCCCGCGAGATCACCCAGGCCCTGCTCGACCCCACGTTCGATGGCTTTGAGCGCCAGCCGCCCCATTTCGCCGGCGCCTTGGCGATGACCGAGTATTCCACCGCCCATAACGCCTTCATGGATGTGCTGTTCGGCCCCGAAAGCCTGAATAACATCCTGGGGCAAGTGGTGTCGGAAGCCGGGATGACCCAGTTGCGCATCGCCGAGACCGAGAAATACGCCCACGTCACCTTCTTCTTCAACGGCGGCCGGGAAACCAGTTTCCCGGGCGAGGAACGCATCCTGATTCCCAGCCCCAAGGTCGCCACCTATGACCTTCAGCCCGAAATGTCGGCCCCCGAACTGACCGACCGTCTGGTCGAGGTCATCGACGCCGGGCGCTTCGATGTCATCATCGTCAATTACGCCAATGGCGATATGGTCGGCCATTCGGGCATCCTGGAAGCGGCGATCAAGGCGGTCGAGGCCGTCGATGGCTGCCTGGGCCGGGTCGAAGAGGCGGTGGTGCGGGCCGGGGGCACCATGCTGGTCACCGCCGACCACGGCAATGCCGAGCTGATGCGCGATCCGGTGACCGGCGAGCCCCACACCGCCCATACCACCGGCCGCGTCGATCTGCTGCTGGTCAACGGTCCCGAGGGCGCCAGCCTCGCCGATGGCCGGCTGGCCGATCTGTCGCCGACCCTGCTCGCCCTGATCGGCCTGCCCCAGCCCGCCGAGATGACCGGCAAGACGCTGGTCGCCAAGGCCGCGGTGGCCGTCGGTGCGTCGCACTGATCCCTCGCGTCTTTTCCAGACCACAGCCCTGGGCGCCGGGGCTGCGGTCTGGTTGACCCTGGGCGGGCTTTGCTTAAGTCCCGGCGCCCAGGCGGCGGCTCCGCCGGCGCCACCGACCACCACCACGCCCAAGGACCTCAAGGCGGTGGAGACCGCCCTGGAACGCGAGGCGCGCGAACGCGAACGCCTGGAGCGCGAGGCCGCCGCCGCCGCCCAGGATATCGAAGGCCTGGGCGCCAAGGTGGTCGCCAGCGCCCGCCGCGTCCAAGACCACGAGGAAACCCTCTCGACGCTTGAAATCCAGCTTGCCGACTTGCGCACCGAGGACAAGACCCTGCGCGAGGCCCTGGCGCGGCGCGATATCCAGGTCATCCACGTGCTGACTGCCGTGCAGCGGCTGGCCTGGCGACCGACCGAGGCGCTGCTGGTTCAGCCCGCCCCGCCCGCCGATACGGTGCGCGGGGCGATTTTGTTGCGCGCGGCGATTCCGCGCATCGAACAAAACGCCCGCGATATCGTCGCCCAACTGAAGATCCTGCGCACCCTCGACACCACCATGCGCGCCCAGCGCGCCCAGATTCGCGCAACAAGCGACTCGCTGCGCGCCGAACACACGGCGTTGCGCGAGATGATTGATCGCAAAAGCACCCTGGCCCGCGAAATCAAGGCCCGCACCGAAGCCGCCGCCGACCGCATGGACCAACTGGCCCGCGAGGCCAAGGATATCCGCGACCTGATGGCCCGCCTGGAAGAGGAACGCATCCGCCGCGAAGCCGAGGAAAAGCTCCGGGCCGAGCAGGAGGAGCGGGCCGAGAAGCAACGTCTGGCCGAGGAGGAGCGCCTGACCAAGCTGCGCATCGCCCAGGAGGAACGCGACCGCCTGCGCCGCGCCGAAGCCGAAAGGCTGGCCGCCCTGGCCGCCCAGGCCAAGCCGGCCGCGCCGCCCGCCTCGCAGGTGGTTCAACCCGCGCAGCCCCCGCAGGGGGCTCAACCCGCGCCCCCCCCGCAGGGGGCTCAACCCACGCCGCCCCCACAGGTGGCCATGGCCCAGCCGACGCCACCGCCCCGCCCCGCCTCGCTGCCGCGCACCCCGCCGCCAACGGGCGAAAGCTTCGAACGCGCCCGCGGCGCCATGCCTTTTCCGGCGCGCGGCCCGCTTGTCGGCCGCTACGGGGAAAGGACGCCGCTTGGCGATACGCTCAAGGGCGTGCGGGTGGTCACCCGGGGCGGCGGACAGGTCGTCAGCCCCCATGAAGGCACGGTTGTTTTCGCCGGACCCTTCCGGGGCTATGGCAATCTCTTGATCATCGATCACGGCGGGGGATATCATACCCTGCTCGCGGGCCTCGGCCGGATCGACGGCGTCGTCGGACAACGGCTTGCGGCGGGCGAACCCGTGGGAATCATGCCAGACGTCGTCGGGGGCGGCGATGGTTCTCCTACGCTCTACGTTGAATTACGCCGCAAGGGCCAACCCATAAATCCCCTCCCCTGGCTTACGGCAAGCAAAGGCAACGCTAGCGGATGACCTGGAAGACTTGGATCTCGGCCAGCGCGATCGCCTTCACGGCGTTCACGGCTGGACAGCTTTATCATACCGAACAGGCCGAGGCGGCCCGGGGAGAGGAGACCTATCAGCTTCTCGACCTGTTCGCCGACGTTTTCGAGCGGGTCAAACGCGACTATGTCGAGGAAGTTGGCGATGACCAACTGATCGAAGCCGCGATCAACGGCATGCTGACCTCGCTCGATCCCCACTCCAGTTACCTGAACGCCAAGCACTTCGAGGACATGCAGGTCCAGACCAAGGGCGAATTCGGCGGCCTTGGCATTGAAGTGACCCAGGAGGACGGGTTTATCAAGGTGGTCTCGCCGATCGACGAGACCCCCGCCGCCCTGGCCGGACTGCAGCCCGGCGATTTCATCACCCATCTCGACGGCGAAAGCGTTCTTGGGCTGTCGCTGGCCGATGCGGTGGAAAAGATGCGCGGCCCGGTGGGCAAGGAAATCCGCCTCACCATTCAGCGGGTGGGCAAGGAACCCTTCGACGTCACCCTCAAGCGCGACACCATCAAGATCCAGTCGGTCAAATCCCGCATGGAAGGCGATGTCGGCTATGTCCGCATCACCAGCTTCTCCGAGCAGACCGAGAAATCCCTGCGCGAGGCGCTCGACGATCTGCGCTCCAAGGGCGGGGACTCGATCAAGGGCTATGTGCTTGATCTGCGCAACAACCCCGGTGGCCTGCTGGAACAGGCGATCGCCGTGTCCGATGTCTTCCTCGACAAGGGCGAGATCGTCTCGACCCGCGCCCGCGACGCCAAGGACACCCAGCGCTTCAACGCCCGGCCGGGTGATCTGACCAAGGGCATGCCCGTGGTCGTTCTGATCAACAGCGGGTCGGCCTCGGCCAGCGAAATCGTCGCCGGCGCCTTGCAAGATCATCATCGGGCGCTGATCGTCGGCACCAAGTCCTTTGGCAAGGGCTCGGTCCAGACCATCATGCCGCTGCCCGGCCATGGCGCCATGCGCCTGACCACGGCCCGCTACTACACGCCGTCCGGGCGCTCCATCCAGGCGCTGGGCATCGATCCCGACATCCAGGTCGAACCCGCCCGGATCGAGGCGATCAGCGCCCAGAACGAGATGCGCAGCGAAGCCGAACTGCGCAACGCCTTGAAGAACGACACCCTCAAGCCGAGCCTGGGGGTCAAGCCGGCCAATGGTCTGCCGCCCAGTCAGGTTCGCAACGACCAGACTCCGCAGGCCGATACCGACTATCAGCTCGCCCGCGCCGTGGATCTGATCCGCGGTCTGGCGATCTATCGCTCCAAGTCCATCCAGTAAGACAGGCGAGCTCACCGGTGCGCGACGGAAACAGGTGGTGAAAATCCCCTCCCTGCCCAAATCTGGCAAGCCGTCGCGCCCCGGGGCCTCGCGCCCGGGCGCGGCCGCGGACAAGCCCTCCCGATCCCCGGCCGCCCTCTCGAGCGCGGCCGAGGATGATATCGACGTTGGCGATGATCTGGAGTTCGACATCGCCCCCGATCCTTTACCCCCGCCCACGCCGCTTCCCCGGTCCTCGGCCGGCGGCGGCCTGGGCGAGGCATTGCGCGGCCTGTTCCGCCGCACCGATGATCCCGACACCGCCCCCCATTACTACGACCTGCGGGCCGAACCCCGCGAGCGCCGGGGTTGGCTGATGGCCGGCGCCGCGCTGCTTCTGGCCGGCGGATTGGTCGGCGCCTGGATGACGGTGCGCAGCCCCGACGAGCCGCGCACCCCCGGGCCGGTCAATAGCGGCGCCTCGATCACCTTGCCGCTTCCCGCGGCCGAAGGCCGTCTGGGGTTGTTGACCCCGCCCGGAGAAGCTGGTCAGACCAGCGACCGCTCGGCCCAACGCCGCCCCTGGCTCAGCGAAGCGGCGCCCTCGGCGATGCCCGACGCCGGCCAAGATCCCGCCCAGGACAGGGCCGAACCCCCGCAGCCGGCCGCCCCGGCCGCCATCGCCGCGCCGCCGCCCACGCCAGAGCCTGCCTCGCCGCCGGCCGCCGCCGTGCCGCCGCCGGTCGCGCCCCCACCGACGGTGGCAAGCCCGACGCCCGCCGCCCCGCCGGCCGTGGCTCCGGCCCCGGCTGTGACCGCCGCTCCGCCCCCCGCCCCGGCCGCCGGCGCCTTCCAGCGGCCAAGCGGCGCCCTGCTTCCCAGCGAGGTGGCGGTGGCCCTGCCGCGCGGGTCCTCGCCGCCCTTGGAAGAGGGCTTTCGCCCCGGCCGCACGCCTTCGTACAACGACCTTCCCGCTCCGGGTACCTTCCCGGCGCCCAGCCTGGGCGATGCGCCGTCAAGCGATTTGCTGCGCAGTTCCGAGCATGGCCTGCTGCCGGTGATCGCCGCCGATGGCCGCATGCCCTGGCGCACCTATGCCCGCCCCTTCACCGGCGACGCCACCCGCCCCAGGGTGGCGATCATCGTCAGCGGTCTTGGCATGCGCGAAGCCGCCACCCAGGCGGCGATCACCCGGCTGCCGCCGGACGTGACCCTGGCCTTCGATCCCTATGCTCCGGCCCTGCCGGCATGGATGGGCAAGGCCCGCCAGTCCGGTCATGAAACGCTTCTGGAACTGCCCGTCGAACCCACCGGCTATCCGGCGATCGATCCCGGCCCGCTGGCCCTGCTCAGCGGTTTGTCCGAGATCGAGAACCGCAGCCGCCTGGAAACCGTGCTCGGGCGGAGCGGCGGCTATGTCGGCGTGTTGGCGACCGCCGCCGGCCGCTTCACCGACACCCCGGCCTCGCTGCGCGGCTTGCTCGATGCCTTGAAAAGCCGTGGCCTTTTGTATGTTCACCGGGGATCGCCCACCGCCGTCAATGTCAACGGCGATGCCGCGCCGCCGGTCAATATCGTGACCGCGCGCATCGATGACACCCCCAACCAACGCGCCATCGACGCCCGCCTCGAGTACCTTGGGCAGGTCGCCCGCGCCCAGGGCTATGCCATCGGCGTCGTCGGCGCCTCCCCGGTCGCCCTCTACCGCCTCAATCGCTGGCTGGGGGGACTGGAGGGCGAGGGTCTGGTGCTGGCGCCAGCTTCGGCGGTGATGGTGACCGGCGAACGGAGAGCCACCCAATGACCCCACAACCGCCCCTGTCCGCCGCTGGCCTGCCCTATCGCCAGGGGGTGGGGATCATGCTGATCAACGCCCGGGGTCAGGTTTTCGTCGCCCGCCGCCTTGACAGTCCCGAGGCTTGGCAGATGCCCCAAGGCGGAATCGACGCCGGCGAGGACCCCGAGACCGCCGCTTGGCGCGAGATGGAAGAGGAAATCGGCACCCGCAACGCCCTGCTGCTCGGCGAAACCGCCGGCTGGCTGGGCTATGACCTGCCCGAAGAGCTGCGCGGCCGCCTGTGGGGGGGACGCTTCCAGGGGCAGCGGCAGAAGTGGTTCGCCTTCCGCTTCACCGGTCAGGACGCCGACATCAACCTCGCCACCGCCCATCCCGAATTCGACGCCTGGCGCTGGGTCGATGTCGACACCCTGGTGGCGTTGATCGTGCCGTTCAAACGCCCGGTCTATGAGCAGGTGGTGGCCGAACTCGCCGGCTTCGCCGTTCCCCAGCCGGCCTGACCAAGGCCCCTTCCGCGCCCGAAAACGTCATAGGATCATCAAAAACCCCGACCCTCGGCTTTGCTACCCTGCGCGGTCTTTTTCCACCACAGGGGGTATCATGAGAACGCTGAGGATGATCCTTTTGGCGGGCATGGCGGCAAGCGCCCTGACCGCGCCGTCCGCCGGGGCGGCCGAGGTCACGGCCCTTGATCTGGGCGCGGCGACGGCGGCGCGGCTGGCGATGGGTCACGTGCGCTTCGCCAATGGTCATGACTATAACGCGACCGTCGGCTTTGGCAGCGGCGCCTTCCACCGGCCCGGCGACCCGCCGGGAACGCTGTATGCGGTCACCGATCGCGGTCCCAATATCGACTGCGCCGAGATCGGGGCAGTGGTCGGGATGAGCGCCGAAGCGCTGTGCGCGGGCGACACCGCCGCCAAGGTCTTCCCCTTCCCGGCCTTCACGCCGACAATCTACACCCTGTCGATCGGCGACGCGGGCGTCGAGATCGTGGACGCCCTGCCGATCAAGACCCGCTCGGGCCGGCCGATCACCGGCTTGCCCAACCCCTTGACCCTCACCGATACCGAAGGCGCCTTCGATGCCGACGGCCGGCCGCTGACACCCGATGCTAGCGGCCTTGATGTCGAGGCGGTGGCGCGGGCCGCCGATGGCTCGTTTTGGGTGGCCGAGGAATATGGCCCCTCGATCGTCCATATCGCCGACGATGGCCGGGTTCTGGTGCGCTATGTTCCCCAGGGACTGGAAAAGGATCTGGCGGCCGCCGATTACACGGTGAAAGGCACGCTGCCGGCCATCCTTGCCAAACGCAAACTCAATCGCGGCATCGAATCCCTTGGCCTGTCAGCCGATGGCCGGACCCTTTATGCCGCCTTGCAAAGCCCGCTGGTCAATCCCGACACCGCCGCCTACAAGACCTCGCGCGCCGTCCGCCTGCTCAAGATCGACGCCGCCACGGGCGAAGCCCTGAACGAATACGTCTATCCCGAGGACGAGGCGGCCAGCTTCACCGCCGATGCCAAGGCCGGCAAGGTCAAGCAGAGCGACGTTAAGATTTCCGAACTGGTGGTGGTCGGCCAAGACAAACTGGTGGTGCTCGAGCGCATCAGCAAAACCACCAAATTCCATCTTGTCGAGCTTGGCGCCGGGGCCTCTGATCTGTTGGGCTCGCCCTGGGACGACCCGAAGACCAGCCCCAGCCTGGAAGCCACCCCCGATCTTGCCGCCAAAGGAGTCATTCCCCTGAGCAAGACCCTGATGCTGACGGCCGAAGGGGGGCCCTTCCCCGAAAAGATCGAAAGCATCGCCCTGCTTGACGAGTCGACCCTGGTGGTGATCAGCGACAACGACTTCGCCATCACCGGCGATCAAACCAAGGTGGTGCGCATCGCCCTGGATAAGCCGTGGAACTAGAGCAAATCCCGAGCGATCTGATCCAGATCGCGACGACGATTTGCTTCACTATCAGGTTTTTAGAGCGGCGTTCGCAAACCCAATTTCAGGCCCGCCGCTCTAGCCGTCAGGCGGCGCGGGCGGTGCGCAGTTTGCCGCGCATATAGACCCAGAGCAGCGATCCGGCCAATTGCCCCAGCCGGCCCTGTGATGACAGCCCGGCGGCCTTGAGGACCATCGCCGCCGCCCGCTGGGCGTGGACCTTTTGGTAAGCGCCGAAGGCGCGGGCGGCGTAATCCTTATAGGCGGTTTCGCGCACATAGGGCCGGTCGGGGTAATTGGCGCAGTGATAGGCGAAGGACAGTTCGTCGTCCTCGGTCTCGCGAATGCGGCCTAAAGCCACCATCAGCCGACGCACCACGCCCGCACCTTCGCGGGCGAGCAGGATATCCAGGGTATCCAGGAACAGCTTGTAATGGCGGAACTCGTCGGCGGCGATGCGCCGGCAGATATCGCTAAAGACCGGCTCGCGCGAGGCGTCCTTGAGGGCGGTGTAGAACGAACTGGTGCCGGCCTCGACGATGCAGCGCGCCACCATCTCGCTGGTCTTGGAGCCGCGCACGCTGCCCTCGACCTCGGTCTCGATGGTATAGCCGGCGCGAAAACGCCTCAGGGCGTCGGCGTAGTCGAAGGTCGGATCGGCCAGGGAAGCCCAGCGCCCCAGAACCTCGCCGTGCTGGACCTCCTCGGCGGCCCACAGGGTGGTCTTTTCCTGGAACGCCGGTTCGTCATGAAACACCCGGGACAGATAAAGCCCGTAGAGAGCCCCGTTGCTTTCGGTCAGCGCCGCCGCCTTGGCGATTTTCAACAGATCGGAGTCAACCCGGTCGGCGGCAAAGGCCGACCAGTCGATGTCGTCGGGCGTCCAGTTGCTCATGGGGATCCTTTGCCGCCGCACTACGCAGAGACCACAAAAAAACGGGGTCCCGGTGTAACCACCTGATCCCCCGTTTGGTTGCGCGGCAAAGTGAAAATTCAGCCCTTGCGGGCTAATCTCTCAGTTTTCAGCCCTTGCGGGCTAATCTTTGGTTTTCAGCCCTTGCGGGCTGCCAGCAAAGCCTCGGCGATGGCCTTGGCCTGGGCGGCCTCGGCCTTCTCGGCCTCGCTGGTGGCTTCCTTCAGCCGGTCGTCGGCGGCCTGGAGGCGGGCGCGAACGGCCTCCTCGCTCAGGCTGGCGAGATCGAAGGCTTCATCGGCCAGAACGGTGCAACGATCCTCGGTGACTTCGGCGAAGCCGCCGGCCACGAAGATGCGCCGTTGAACCTTGCCGCCGTTATAGGTGCTGATCACCCCGGGACGGACCGTCGACAGCAGCGGGGCGTGGCGGGGCATCGCACCGAAGTCGCCGTCGGTGCCGGGAACCACCACCATTTCCACGGGCTCGGAAAACAGCAGCCGCTCGGGCGAGACCAGTTCGAATTCAGTGGTTTCGGCCATGGCAAACGCCTTTGGATGTCAACGCGCGACGCTCGGGGGCCGCAAAGCGACCGGAGCCCCCAGGAAAAACGCGCGCACCGTAAAACGGGAGGGGCGGCCTCGCGGCCCGGATGCCCGATGGCCGCCCCTTGGAAAGAGAATCAGGCGGCTTCGGCGGCCATCTTCTTGGCCTTCTCGATGGCTTCGGCCATGTTGCCGACCATATAGAAAGCCTGTTCGGGCAGGTGATCGTACTCGCCCTCGACCAGACCCTTGAAGCCCTTGATCGTGTCTTCGAGGCTGACCAGCTTGCCCGGCGAGCCGGTGAACACTTCGGCCACATGGAACGGCTGGGACAGGAAGCGCTGGATCTTGCGGGCGCGGGCGACGACCAGACGGTCCTCTTCGGACAGCTCGTCCATGCCAAGGATGGCGATGATGTCCTGGAGCGACTTATAGGTCTGCAACACGCGCTGAACTTCGCGGGCCACCTTGTAGTGCTCTTCGCCAACCACCAGCGGATCAAGGGCGCGGGAGGTCGAATCGAGCGGATCGACGGCCGGGTAGATGCCCAGCTCGGCGATCGAGCGGTTGAGCGTCGTCGTCGCGTCGAGGTGGGCGAAGGAGGCGGCCGGCGCCGGGTCGGTCAGATCGTCGGCGGGCACGTAAATCGCCTGAACCGAGGTGATCGAGCCCTTCTTGGTCGAGGTGATACGCTCTTGCAGGGCGCCCATGTCGGTGGCCAGGGTCGGCTGATAGCCCACGGCCGAGGGGATACGACCGAGCAGGGCCGACACTTCCGAACCGGCCTGGGTGAAGCGGAAGATGTTGTCGACGAAGAACAACACGTCCTGGCCTTCTTCGTCGCGGAAGTATTCGGCCTGGGTCAGACCGGCCAGGGCGACGCGGGCGCGCGCACCCGGCGGCTCGTTCATCTGGCCATAAACTAGGGCGACCTTCGACTTGTCGCCTTCCAGGTCGATAATCCCGGCGTCGATCATCTCGTGATAAAGATCGTTGCCCTCACGGGTGCGCTCGCCGACGCCGGCGAACACCGAATACCCGCCGTGACCCTTGGCGACGTTGTTGATCAGTTCCTGGATCAGCACGGTCTTGCCGACGCCGGCGCCGCCGAACAGGCCGACCTTGCCGCCCTTGGTGTAGGGGGCGATCAGATCGATGACCTTGATGCCGGTGACGAGGATCTCGGTTTCCGTCGCCTGCTCGGCGAAGGTCGGAGCCTGACGGTGGATCGGATAGCGCTGCGCCGTGACCACCGGGCCACGCTCGTCAACGGGCTCGCCGATGACGTTCATGATGCGCCCCAGCACCTGGGGGCCGACCGGAACGGTGATCGGACCGCCGGTCGACGTGACCTGCTGGCCGCGGACCAGACCTTCCGTGCTGTCCATGGCGATGGTGCGGACCACGCTCTCGCCCAGATGCTGCGCCACTTCGAGAACCAGACGGTTCCCGTGATTATCGGTCTCGAGGGCGGAAAGGATCGACGGAAGTTCACCCTCGAACTTCACGTCAACGACAGCGCCCGTCACCTGCGTGATCGTACCGAGGTTGTTCTTGGCCATGAATAAAGCTCCTGAAATTCGGTCGCGCTTAGATGGCTTCGGCACCGGAGATGATCTCGATCAGCTCCTTGGTGATCTGTGCCTGTCGCGTGCGGTTATAGGTGAGGCTCAGCTTCTTGATCATGTCGCCGGCGTTGCGGGTCGCGTTATCCATCGCGGTCATCCGCGCGCCCTGCTCGGAGGCGAAGCTTTCGAGCATGCCGCGGAAGACCTGGATCGCCACGTTCTTGGGCAGCAGATCGGCGAGGATTTCCTCTTCCGAGGGCTCATACTCGTAAATCGCCTTGGGCCCGGCGGTCCGGTCGTTGTCGTTGCCGGCGGCAACGGTGGTCGGAACGGCGAAGGGAATGATCTGCTGACGGGTGACGACCTGGGAAATCGCCGACTGGAAGCGGTTGTAAACCAGCGTACAGACGTCGAACTCGCCGGCCTGGAACATGTCAAGGATCAGCCGCGAGAAACGGTCGGCGTCGCTGAAGCCGATCGCCTTCGAGCTTTGATCGGCGATGCCGCCGATGATCTGCTTGGGGAACTCGCGCTTGAGCCCGTCCCGGCCCTTCTTGCCGATGCACAGCAGCTTCACCGTCTTGCCCTGCGCTTCCAGCTCGCGGACAAGGGTGCGGGTCGCCCGGATGATCGAGCCGTTGAAGCCTCCGCACAGACCGCGATTGGCGGTCAGCGCGACGATCAGGTGAACGTTGTCTTTGCCGGTCCCGCCCAGCAGCGGCGAGGCGCCGGCCATCCCGGCGGTCGAAGCCGCCAGGTTGCCGAGCATCCGCTCCATGCGCTGGGTATAGGGCCGGGCCGCCTCGGCGGTATCCTGCGCACGGCGCAGGCGCGAGGCGGCGACCATCTTCATCGCCGAGGTGATCTTCTGGGTCGATTTGACCGAGGTGATCCGGCTTCTGAGGTCTTTAAGGCTGGCCATGGTTCTCGGAGCCCTTCCCTGGTCCCTCTGGAGTCAATCCGTGAGCGAAATCAGGCAAACTTCTTGCCGAAATCGTCCAGGAACTTGACCAGCTTCTGCTCGATTTCCTTGGACAGAGCCTTGCCGGTGCGGATCGATTCGAGAAGATCGGCGCCCGAGGTGCGCAAAGCGCCGAGCAGCGAAGCCTCGTAACGCACCACATCGGTGGTCTTGAGCTTGTCCAGATAGCCGCGCGTACCGGCATAGATCACGCAAACCTGTTCCTCGACGGCGAGCGGCGAGTACTGGGCCTGCTTGAGCAATTCGGTCAACCGCGCGCCGCGGGCCAGAAGCTTCTGGGTGGCGGGATCGAGGTCGGAGGCGAACTGGGCGAAGGCGGCCATTTCACGGTACTGGGCGAGTTCCAGCTTGATCGAGCCGGCAACCTGCTTCATCGCCTTGATCTGGGCCGATGAGCCAACGCGCGACACCGACAGGCCGACGTTCACCGCCGGGCGGATGCCCTTGAAGAACAGGTCGGTTTCCAGAAAGATCTGGCCGTCGGTGATCGAAATCACGTTGGTCGGAATATAGGCCGACACGTCGTTCGCCTGGGTCTCGATGACCGGCAGGGCGGTCAGGGAGCCGGCGCCGTTGTCGTCATTGAGCTTGGCGGCGCGTTCGAGCAAACGGGAGTGGAGATAGAACACGTCGCCGGGGAAGGCTTCGCGCCCGGGCGGGCGGCGCAGCAGCAGCGACATCTGACGGTAGGCCACGGCCTGCTTGGTCAGATCGTCATAGAAGATCACCGCGTGCATGCCGTTGTCGCGGAAGAACTCGCCCATCGTGCAGCCGGTATAGGGAGCCAGGAACTGCAAGGGAGCGGGTTCGGACGCGGTGGCGGCGACGACGATGGTGTAATCCAGCGCGCCGTGATCGGCCAGGACCTTGACGACCTGGGCCACGGTCGAGCGCTTCTGACCGACGGCGACATAGACGCAGAACAGCTTCTCGCTATCGTCCTTCGCCTTGTCGTTGACGGCCTTCTGATTGAGGATCGTGTCGAGGATGACGGCGGTCTTGCCGGTCTGACGGTCACCGATGATCAGCTCGCGCTGGCCACGGCCGATCGGGATCAGGCTGTCGATGGCCTTGATACCGGTCTGCACCGGCTCGTGCACCGACTTGCGCGGGATGATGCCCGGCGCCTTGACCTCGGCGCGCTTGCGCTCGACGTCGACCAAATCGCCCTTGCCGTCGATCGGATTGCCCAGGCCATCGACCACGCGGCCAAGCAGGCCCTTGCCCACCGGCACGTCGACGATCGTCTGAGTGCGCTTGACGACATCGCCTTCCTTGATGCCGCGATCTTCGCCGAAGATCACGATACCGACGTTGTCGCTTTCGAGGTTAAGGGCCATGCCCTTGACGCCGTTGGCGAACTCGACCATTTCACCGGCCTGGACGTTGTCCAGCCCGTAAACGCGGGCAATGCCGTCGCCGACCGACAGGACCTGACCCACCTCGGCGGATTCGGCCTCGGTTCCGAAATTCGCGATCTGCTCCTTGAGGATCGCGGAGATCTCCGCAGCGCGGATTTCCATCACCCAACCCCTTTCATGGCGAGTTGCAACCGTTTGAGCTTTGTGCTGAGGGAACTGTCGACCATACGCGATCCAACGCGCACGACCATCCCGCCCAGAAGGGCCGGATCCACCGAGGCGTCGATGGTGACCGTATTCCCCGTGGCTTTATTGAGAGCCGTCGTCAGGGCGCTTTTCTGGGCCGATGTAAGGGCCGTGGCGCTGACGATCCGGGCGGTGACTTCGCCCCGGCGGGCGGCGAGGCGTTCAAGGAACGCGCCGATCATGCCGGGGACGGCGAAGGAACGATGCTTCGCCGCGACCACGCCCAGAAAATTACGGACGATTTCATGAAAACCGGCCTTTTCGGCCAGCGCGGTCAATGCCTTGCGCTGGTCGTCACGACCGATGACGGGACTCGCGATCACGCGGCGCAGGTCACCGCTTTCGTCGAGCATGGCTTTCAACGAGCGAAGGTCCGCGGACACCTGATCGAGTGCCCCACGATCTTCCGCCAGCTCATAGAGTGCCGTCGCGTAGCGCTCGGCAACTCCCGTTACTCCTGCCTTATGGGATGACACGTGCGATAGCCCCAAGTATAGCGGTCGAACGAATCACGCCGCAGCGGCGCAAGTCATTGAATAGACGAGATCACGCGCCCCTGAAAAGGGACGCCTCTCATCCCGGCGCGGGGGCTACTTAGCACAGACCACCCTTGCATGCAACAAGCGCTGGTCGCGCCGGCAAGCCCCGAAAACCGTGTCTTTCCCCGACGTTCCCCCACCCGTCCCCCGGGAGGTTTGGTCCATGTCAAGACGGCGCGGACTATAGAAAGGAAATGGGGTCCACGTCCACCTGAACCTTCACCCCGGGCGGAATCGATACGAGCGATAGCCAGTGGCGCACCACCGGTTGCACCTTTACCCCCCGCGCCGCCTTGAGCAACAGCCTGTGTCGGTGGCGTCCACGCAACATTGCAAGCGGCGCGGGTACGGGCCCCAGCACATCAAGGCCAGGCCCCATCGGCGCCGCCCGCCCAAGGGCCGCGGCCACGGCCTGGACCCGGGCAGAGTCCTCGCCCGAGATCACCAGGGCGACCAGCCGGCCGAAGGGGGGCATCGCCAGGGCCTGACGCTCGGCCGCCTCGACCTCGAGAAACAGCGCCGGATCGCCCGAGGCCAGGGCCTCCATCACCGGATGGCCGGGATCGACGGTCTGGATCAGCACCCGCCCCGGCCGCTCGGCCCGCCCGGCCCGGCCCGCGACCTGATGGAGCAGCTGGTGGGTTCGTTCCGAAGCCCGCAGATCGCCGCCGGTTAGCCCCAAATCGCCATCGACGACGCCGACCAGGGTGATCAGCGGAAAGTGGTGGCCCTTGGCCATGATCTGGGTGCCGATGATCAGATCGATGTCGTGATTGGCGATTCGTGTCGCCAGGGCGGCGGCCTCTTTCGGTCCGGTCACCGTATCGCTGGCGGCAACATCCATGCGCGCCTTAGGAAAGCGATGGGCGGCCTCTTCGGCCAATCGCTCGACGCCCGGGCCGCAAGGCGCCAGGGAATCGGCCACCCCACAGGCCGGACAGGTCTCGGGGATCGGCTGCTGATAGCCGCAATGGTGACAGCGCAGGCGCCCATCGCGGCGGTGTTCAACCAGCCAAGCGGTGCAGCGCGGGCATTTCAGCCGATGACCGCAGCTCCGACACAGGGTCAGCGGCGCATAGCCCCGGCGATTGAGAAACAGCAGAACCTGCTCGCCCGCCGCCAGGGTTTCCTCGACGGCGGTGATCAGCGGCGGGCTCAGCCAGCCCAAGCGGGCCGGGCGGGCCATGGGCGAAGGAGAGGCCGTAGGCGAAGGGGAGGCCGTAGGCGAAGGGGGGGGCGCTTTTTGCTCCTCGGCCTCGTCGTTCGCCCCGCCGGGCGCGGCCAGACCCTCGGACCCGCCGGGTCCGGCAAAATCCGTGGGCAGCCATTTTTGCGGCGGGGCGCGGCGCAGATCGAGCAGGGTGATCTCGGGCATTTCCGCTCCGCCGTGGCGACGGGGCAGCACCAGATGCCGATAGCGGCCCTGGCGGGCGTTCTCGATGGTTTCCAGCGACGGCGTGGCCGAGGCGAGCACGGCGGGAAAGCCGCCGAGGCGGGCGCGGACCACGGCCATGTCGCGGGCGTTATACGGCACGCCCTCCTCTTGTTTGAAGGCGCTGTCGTGTTCTTCATCGACGATGATCAAGCCCAGATCGGGATAGGGCAGAAACAGCGCCGATCGCGCCCCCACCACCACCGGCGCCCGCCCCAGGGCCACCGCCCGCCAAGCCCGCCGCCGCGCCGCCGCGCCCATTTGCGAATGCCATTGCACCGGCGCGGCGCCGAAGCGGTCGGCGAAGCGCCGCGGCCATTGGGCGGCCAGGGCGATTTCGGGCAACAGCACCAGAGCCTGCCGCCCGCGGCGCAGGGTTTCGGCGATCGCCTCGAAATAGACCTCGGTCTTGCCCGAGCCGGTGACCCCTTCCAGCAACAGACCGGAAAATCCCTGGTCAAGCGCCGTGCGCAGGCCGTCCGCCGCCGCCTGTTGATCGGCCGACAGCAGCGGTCCGGGCCGGTCGGCATCGGGGGCTTGCGGCGACCATTCATTCGAACGGG
Source organism: Rhodospirillum rubrum ATCC 11170 (assembly GCF_000013085.1). Lineage (NCBI taxonomy): Bacteria > Pseudomonadati > Pseudomonadota > Alphaproteobacteria > Rhodospirillales > Rhodospirillaceae > Rhodospirillum > Rhodospirillum rubrum. The sequence goes on along the minus strand of NC_007643.1, from coordinate 1,442,582 downwards.
TCACCGCCTCGAGCAGCCCGGCCTTGGCCATCGCCGCCACCACCGCCGGCCCCACGGCCGCTTCCCGCGCCAGATCGGCGCCGGCGAAGGGCAGACCGGGATGGTCGTCAAGAACCGCCAGAACCCTTTGGCGGCCGGGGCTCAGCCGCGCCCCCCCCGGAAGCGGCCCCTGCCCCTCCGCCCGCTGACCCGCCGCCCGCTGACCCGCCGAAGGACGGCGCCAGCCAAGGGCCGGCGGCGGCGCTTCCAGGGCGGCGGGCACGCTGAGCGCCATGCGCAACACCGCCCCGGGCGGCTGCACCGTATAAGCCGCAACCCAGTCGATAAAAGCGCGCAAAGGCGCGGGCAGGGGCGGACACTCGGGAAAGCCGATCAGCGGCTTCAGGCGTTCGGGCGGGGTTTCGCCCGCCCCCGCCCCCCAAACCACGCCGATTTCCTCCCGTCGCCCCAGCGGCACCCGCACCAGGGTACCGACGGCGGGCCGGGCCATGCCGGCGGGCACCTTATAGTCATAGGCCCCGGCCAAAGGCAGCGGCAGCAACACGGCGACGACGGGCTCGGCGTGGGCGTCTTCGGGGAAAAGCTCCCGGGAACCGGGGGGCAAAGCCGGGAGACCGGCCATCGGCGAACCTCCGCGCCATCGGGGGGCGATACCCTGATGCGGCGCTTTAAAAGGGGAGGACCAGGGGCTATACCCCCGGGGGGAGCAAGCACCCGTTCCGTAATCCTACGGGCCATCGGCCCGGGGGGCGGTATGCTCCGAATCCGACCCGCGCCCCCGAAGAAGGCAAGAACTTTCTCTCCTCCTTTCGCCCCGCGTCGGCGAAAGGCTTTCCTTGACGATTGGGCAAAGTCGGGTCAGACCATCTTTCAGGCACCCCTTATGGGAGGGCAAGACGTGGGCGACGCCAGGGACAAAGCGAAGGATCTGAGGTCCTCGGCCGAACTCGATGAGGCTTCGGTATTGGGATACCTATTGAAGAATCCGGATTTCCTGATGGATCATCCGGAGGTTCTGATGATGGCGACTCCCCCTCGCCGCTTCGAAAAGGCTGACGACAAGGTTATCGACATCCAGCACGTGATGCTGCGGCGGCTGCAGACCGAGATGGCCGATCTGCAAGACTGCGCCGAGCAGCTGATCATCACCACGCGCTCGAACATGGCGACTCAGAAGGGCACCTTGCAAGCGGCCCTGGCCTTGCTTGATTGCGAGGGCCTGGGGCCTTTGGTGCGCACGGTGGCCGAAGATCTGCCGATGCTGCTCGATGTCGACATCTGCGCCCTGCGGCTTGAACGCCACGTTCTGCCGCCCCCGGGCATGCCGGTCGAGGACAACGACGACGGCCTGGACCTGACCACCCTGCCCGCCGGCTTCGTCGACGACCTGTTTGGCCCGGAAGCCCATGCGGTGCTGCGCCCCGCGGTCGATGCCGAAGACAGCATCTATGGCGATATCTCGGGCATCGTCCGCTCCGACGCCCTGGTGCGGGTCGAGCCGGGCGATGGCCTGCCGCCGGGGATCCTGGCCCTTGGCACCCGGGTGGAAGGCACCTTCGAGCCCGAGATGGCGATGGATCTTCTGGTTTTCCTGGCCAAGGTCGCCGAAGCCTGCGTGCGACGATGGGCCCCCGACACCCTGTGAGCATGGATCGTCCGGATTTACCAGCCGACCCCGCCCCGCACCCCGACGAGGCCGGCGTGGTGCCGGGGCTGTTCCTGCCCTGCGCTAGCGATCTGCGGCCGTCGCTGGTCGCTTGGCTCGGCTGGCTTCAGGGGGAGCGCCGCGCCAGCCGCCATACCCTGGACGCCTATGGCCGCGATCTGGCGGCCTTTCTGACCTTCTTGCGCGATTACCGGGGCGAGGAGCCGGGTCTGGCCACCCTGGCCTCGCTTGGTCCGGCCGATTTCCGCGCCTATATGGCCGCCCGGCTGACCCAGGGGCTGTCGCGGCCCTCGATGGCCCGCGCCCTGTCGACTTTACGCAATCTCTTCCGCTGGCTCGACCGCGAGGGCGTTTTGCGCAATGGCGCCATCGCCACCATCCGCTCACCGCGCCAACCCCAGGCCGTCCCCAAGGCGCTGAGCGAAAGCGAAGCCCTGGACGCCCTGTCGGTGGCCTCGGACCTGCAAGACGACCCCTGGCTGGCCAAACGCGATCTCGCGCTGTTCACCTTGCTCTATGGCTGCGGCTTGCGGCTGGGCGAGGCGCTCGATCTTGATCGCGGCGACCTGCCGAGCGGCGAGGTGATGCGGATCACCGGCAAGGGCCGCAAGGAGCGTCTGGTGCCGCTGCTGCCGGTGGTGGTCGAGGCGCTGGCCGATTATCTGGCGGCCTGTCCCTTCGCCGGGGGCCCCGATGATCCGCTGTTCCTGGGCAGTCGCGGCAAGCGGCTTAATCCCGGGGTGGTGCAGCGCCAGATGCGGCGGCTGCGCGGCTTCCTCGGGCTTCCCGAAACCGCCACCCCCCATGCCTTGCGCCACAGCTTCGCCACCCATCTGCTGGCCCAGGGCGGCGATTTGCGGACCATCCAGGAACTGCTCGGCCACGCCTCGCTCTCGACCACCCAGCGCTACACCAAGGTCGATGCCGGCACCCTGGTCGGCCTGCATGGCGCCACCCACCCCCGCGCCCGCTGAGAAAGCCGCTCCGCCGCACCCCAAGGCGCCGTCTTTACCGCTCCGCCCCCGGACCCAGGCCATGGCGGGCGAGCAGGCGGCGGAACTGGTGATAGCCCAGGCCCAGCGCTTGGGCGGCCTTGCCTTGATTGCCCTCGGCCGCCGCCAGGGCCCGGCGTAGCAACCCCTGCTCATAGGCGGCGACGGCGGCGGCGAAGGGTTGGCCCTCGGGCGGCAAAGCGCCGTCCGCCGGCGAAAGGATCGCCGGCGGCGCAGCGGGGGCGGCCGCCAAACACCAGGGGCTAGCGAAGGGATCGATCACCACCGTCTCGATCACCGTGGCCTCGCGCGGCAAACGGGCGACGGTGCGCTCGCTAGCATTGCGCAATTCGCGGACATTACCCGGCCAGCCATGCCCAAGAAGCTGGGCGCGGGCGGCGGGCGAGAAGGCCGGGGCCGGACGCTCCAAGTCGCCGGCCATGGCGCGGGCGAAGGCCTCGGCCAGGGCGAGGATATCGCCCGGGCGGGCGCGCAAGGGCGGCAGGGTCAGCACATCGAAGGCCAGCCGGTCCAGAAGATCGGCCCGGAAGCCCCCTTCGGCGGCGCGCTTTGGCAAATCGACATTGGCGACGCCGATCACCCGCACATCGACGCGCAGCGTCGCCGCGCCGCCCACCCGCTCCAACTCGCCGTATTCGATCACCCGCAGCACCTTTTCCTGAACGGCCTGCGAGGCATTGGCGATTTCATCCAAAATCAGGGTGCCGCCCTCGGCGCGCTCGAAGCGGCCCAAATGGCGGCGCTGGGCCCCGGTGAAGGCGCCCGCCTCATGGCCGAACAACTCGCTTTCAAGCAGGGTGTCCGACAGCGCCGCGCAATTGACCTTGACCAACGGCCCCTGCCAGCGCCGCGACAGATAGTGCAGCCGCGCCGCCACCAGTTCCTTGCCGGTGCCGCGTTCACCAACCACCAGACAGGGGCGGTCGATGGGCGCCAGCCGCGAGGCCTGCTCGATGACATCAAGAAAGGCCGGATCTTCGCCGATAATCGGAGGGAGCGTGTCCATGGACCAGATTATAGCGATATCCGCTAGCGCTTTCCGCTAAATTTTGGCGAGAACCGCTTTGCCCTAGCGTCAGGGACTGGCTTTGGTCTTGATTCTCAAGCGTTTTTTCTTTGGCACGCTTCTGGCTAAGCAAAAGGCAGAGCACCCCACGACAGGGGCGCCCCCTTTTCCCAAGCATGGAGGCCCCAAATGGGCATCTTTTCCCGCCTGACCGACATCGTGAACGCCAATCTCAATTCCCTGATCGACCGCGCCGAAGACCCCGAAAAGATGGCGCGTCTGATGATTCAGGAAATGGAAGACACCCTGGTTGAGGTCCGCACCGCCACCGTGCGCACCATCGCCGATCGCAAGGACCTGGAACGCTCGCTCGAACGCCTGGAAGCCGGCGGCCGCGAATGGGGCGAGAAGGCGGAATTCGCCCTGGCCAAGGGCCGCGAGGATCTGGCCAAGGCGGCGTTGATCGCCAAGCGCAAGCTGGCCGATCAGGCCGAAGGGGCGCGGGCCGAGCTGAAGGCCATCGACGAGAGCCTCGCCAAGACCAATGTCGATCTCGGTCAGCTTCAGGCCAAGCTGGAAGAAGCCAAGGCCAAGCGCAAATCCCTGGAAATCCGCATGCGTTCGGCGCAAAAGCGGGTAGATTTGCGCCGCACCCTCCACGACGGCCGCATCGACGAGGCCCTGGGGCGCTATGACTCGCTTGAACGCCGGATTTCCGAGCTTGAAGCCGACGCCGAAAGCTACGATCTCGGCAAGACGGCGGGCGTCAGCCTTGATGAGCAGTTTTCCGAACTGCGCGCCGAGGCCGATGTGGAGGACGAACTGGCGCGGTTGAAGGAGACCGTCGCGCGGCGTGGCGCCGGGGCCTGATCTTAAAGGCTTCGTCCCCGCTCGCGGGGACGCCGCCCGCCCGCCTCGCCCTACCGCCCGCGCCGCCCGCCTGCGCCCCCGCCTGCGAAGGATTTGATCCGAAATGAGCCTATTCGTCTTCCTGTTCGTGCCGCTGATCGTCTTCGTGGCGGTGGTGATGCCGACCTGGATCATCTTCCATTATGTCACCAAGTGGAAACGCATGCGGATGGTCGATGCCGGCGGCGACTCGGTGGTGGTCGACCAGAAGGAAATCCGCCAGCTGCGCGAAACCGCCCATAAGCTGAACGACCGCATCCTCATTCTGGAATCCATTCTCGACGCCGAGTCGCCGAACTGGAGAAATCAATGAACCATGACGTCCCCCCCCGCTATCCCCATTCCCGGCCCCATCCCCAGGACGAGCGACCGGGCATCCTTCGCCGGGTCACCCAGGGCGTCGCCGATCGCCTGGGCCTGTCGCGGCGCGCGGTGATCGTGCTGTTCGTTCTGGGCGGCGTGATGAACCTGCCGCTCGCCTTGCTGGTCTTCTTGACCGCTTGGTACTGGGTCGACAACGCCGGAGCGATCGAGCGCGGCATCGACGGCGCCAGTTCGGCGGTCAAGCGCACCCTGTTTGGCGACAAACGCGGCGAGGCGGCCGGCGAGCGGCCAAGCCATGGTCCGGGGGCCGGCACCGACGCCGAAGCCGATTTTCCCGAGTTGCGGCGGGCCTTCGCCGATCTCGAACGCCGCACCGGGCGCATGGAGACCCACGTCACCTCCGAGGACTATGCCCTGAACAAGAAGTTCCGCGACCTCGAACGCGGCGCCAAGGGCCCGATCCGCGCCTAACCGCCCGTTTTTCTCGACCCGCCAAGAAACACAGCGGGCCGCGCCAGGGATCCCCCCAGCGCGGCCCGTTTTTTTATGCCTGCTGGCCCACCCCTCACATATGGATGGTGCGCTTGTTGACGGCGAGGGCGGCTTCCTTGACCGCTTCGCCCAATTGCGGGTGGGCGTGGCAGGTGCGGGCGATGTCTTCGGACGAGGCGCCGAATTCCATCCCCAAAACCACTTCCATGATCAGATCGCCGGCCTGGGCGCCGATGATATGGCAGCCAAGCACCCGGCCGGTTTCGGCGTTCGACAGGATCTTGACGAAGCCGTCGGTGTCGCCATTGGCCTTGGCCCGGGCATTGGCGGTGAAGGGGAATTTGCCGACCTTATAGGCGACGCCGTCCTTCTTCAGCATCTCCTCGGTCTTGCCGACCCCGGCGATTTCCGGCCAGGTGTAGACAACCGACGGAATGGCGCCGTAGTTCACATGGGCGCTTTCCCCGGCCAGCATCTCGGCCAGGGCCATGCCCTCGTCCTCGGCCTTATGGGCCAGCATCATGCCGCCGATCACATCGCCGATGGCGAAGATGCCTTCGATAGCGGTCTGGAAATCGCCATCGACCTTGACGAAGCCGCGATCGGTCTTTTCCACGCCGACCTCTTCAAGCCCCAGCCCGTCGGTAAAGGGCCGGCGGCCAACGGCGACCAGCACGGTTTCGGCTTCCAGGGTTTCGGCCTCGCCGCCCTTGGCCGGCTCGACGGTCAGACTAACCCCCTCGCCCTTGCGTTCGGCGGCCGTCACCTTGCGGCCCAGCTTGAAGCGCAGTCCCTGCTTTTCCAGGATGCGCTGGCTTTGCTTGCGCACCTCGCCATCCATCGGCGGCAGGATGTGGTCGAGATATTCGACAACCGTCACCTCGGCGCCCAGGCGGCGCCAGACCGAGCCCAATTCCAGGCCGATCACCCCGGCGCCGATCACCACCAGGGATTTGGGCACCTTGGCCAGGGCCAGCGCCCCGGTCGAGGAGACGATCCGCTCCTCGTCGATGGTCACTCCGGGCAAAGGCGTGACTTCCGAACCGGTGGCGATGACGATGGCGCGCGTCGTCAGCGTCTGCTCGCCGCCCTCGCCGCTCACCACCACCTGACCGGCGCCGGCGATGCGGGCGGAGCCGACGACATGGGTCACCTTGTTCTTCTTGAACAGGAAAACGATGCCCTTGGTGTTGGCCTCGACCACCTCGTCCTTGCGCGCCATCATCGTCTTCATGTCGAGGCCCAGGGTGCCGACGGTGATGCCATGGGCGGCGAAGCCGTGGTTGGCCTCGTCGAACAGGTGCGACGACTGCAACAGCGCCTTGGACGGAATGCAGCCGACATTCAGGCAGGTGCCGCCAAGCGTCGGGCGCTTTTCGACACAGGCGACCCGCAGGCCAAGCTGAGCGGCGCGGATGGCACAGACGTAGCCGCCCGGGCCGCCACCGATCACCACGACATCAAAATCGGACATGAGGCTGGCCTCTTCTTCCTTGCAGGCGCCGGGGGATGGCCTTCCCGGCGGACAGGCACTTGTGGATTTTCGGGAATGGGGAGGGGAACGACCAAAGCCCCCCTCCCCTTGCGGATCAGGCGTCGAGCAGCAGGCGGGCCGGATCCTCGATGCATTCCTTGACGCGGACCAGGAAGGTCACCGCTTCCTTGCCGTCAACGATGCGGTGATCGTAGCTGAGCGCCAGATACATCATCGGCCGGGCGGCGATCGAGCCGTCGGGCATCACCATCGGCCGCATCATGGTTTTATGCATGCCGAGAATGGCCGACTGCGGCGGGTTGATGATCGGCGTCGACATCAGCGAGCCATAGACCCCGCCGTTGGACACGGTGAAGGTGCCGCCGGCCATTTCTTCCATGGTCAGGCTGCCATCGCGGGCCTTCTTGCCATAGCCGGCGATATCGGCCTCGATCGTGGCGAAGGACTTGGCGTCGCAATCGCGCACCACCGGCACCACCAGACCCTGGGCGCCGCCAACGGCGACGCCGATATCGTAGTAGTTCTTGTAGATCAGCGAATCACCGCTGATCTCGGAATTGACCGCCGGCATTTCCTGCAAGGCCTTGACGCAGGCTTTGACGAAGAACGACATGAAGCCCAGCTTGACGCCATGCTTCTTCTCGAAGCTTTCCTTGTACTGATTGCGCAGGGCCATCAGATTGGTCATGTCCACCTCGTTAAAGGTGGTCAGGATGGCGGCGGTGTTCTGGGCCTCCTTCAGACGTTCGGCGATGCGCCGACGCAAGCGGGTCATCTTGACCTTTTCCTCGCGCGGACCGGCCTCGCGGGCCGGACCCGCCGCCGGAGCGCTAGCGGGCGCCGGGGCGCTGGCGGGCGCGCCGGCCGGAGCGCCGGCCTTGAGGAAGGCCACCACGTCGTCGCGGGTCAACCGGCCGTCCTTGCCGGTGGCGGGAATGCGCGCGGGATCAAGCGCGTTGTCATCCACCAGCTTGCGCACCGCCGGCGGCAGCGGATAGTCGAGAGGGGCGCTGGCGGCCTTGGGCGCGGCGGCGGCCACCGGCTCGGCCTTCTTTTCCGGCCCCGCCTTCTTTTCCGCTTCGGGCTTCTTCTCCGGCTCGGCCTTCTTCTCCGCCGGGGCGGCGGCGGGCTTGGCGGGAGCGGCACCCTCCCCGGCCCCGGCGAGCAGGGCGAGAACGGCGCCCACCGCCACCTCGGCCCCTTCCGCGGCGATGATCTCGCTCAACGTGCCAGCGGCCGGGGCCGGAACCTCGACGGTGACCTTATCGGTCTCAAGCTCGACAAGGGGTTCATCGGCGGCGACGGCGTCGCCAACCTTCTTGAACCACTTGGCGACCGTCGCTTCGGACACGGACTCGCCCAATTGGGGCACGATGATTTCGGTGGCCATGACTGACTGTCTCCCGGAATGGCACTAGGGCAGGACGAAAGGAACGGGGGGAATTCACTGCCCGATGATGCTGAGCTTGGTGGCGCGGCGGAACGGCTGGGGCAGGACATCGCGCTTCCAGGTCAGGGCCTGTTCAACCAGCAAGGCCTGCTCGCGCCCATGGCCGCGATTGGACCCGGTGGCCGGCGAGGCGGCGGCCGGACGGCCGGCATAGCTGGCCCGGCCGGGGCGATGCTCGAGTTCCTGCAGGAAGAACTCGATGCGGCGGTCGACGAAGGTCCAATAGCCCATATTGGCCGGCTCTTCCTGGCACCACACCACATCGGCGTTGGGATAGCGCTTGAGCACCTTCATCAAGGTGTCCTTGGGCCAGGGATACAACTGCTCGATGCGGACGATGGCGACATCGTCGATGCCCTGGTCCTCGCGGGCCTGATACAGGTCGTAATAGACCTTGCCCGAACACAGCACCACCCGGGTGATCTTGTCGTCCTCGACCAGGGTCTTGGTCTCGGGCAGCACCCGGCGGAAGCCGTGATCGGTGAAATCCGACAGCGGGCTGACCGCCAGCTTATGACGCAGCAGCGATTTGGGCGCCATGACGATCAGCGGCTTGCGGAAGTTGCGGTGGACCTGCCGGCGCAGGGCGTGGAAATAATTGGCCGGCGAGGTGATGTTGACCACCTGCATGTTGTCTTCGGCGCAGAGCTGCAGATAGCGCTCGGGCCGGGCCGAGGAATGCTCGGGGCCCTGGCCCTCATAGCCATGGGGCAGCAGGCAGACCAGCCCCGACATGCGCAGCCACTTGCTTTCGGCCGAGCTGATGAACTGGTCGAAGATCACCTGGGCGCCATTGGCGAAATCGCCGAACTGGGCCTCCCACAGCACCAGGGCCTTGGGCTCGGCCAGCGAATAGCCGTATTCGAACCCCAACACCGAGAATTCCGACAGCGGGCTGTCGATCACCTCGAACCGCGCCTGGGCGGGATCAAGGTGGTCAAGCGGGATGTGGCGGTTCTCGTTGGTCTGGTCGATCAGCACCGAATGGCGGTGCGAGAAGGTGCCGCGCCCCGAATCCTGGCCCGACAACCGCACCCGCGTGCCTTCCAGCAGCAAGGTGCCGAAAGCCAGGGCCTCGGCGGTCGCCCAGTCGATGCCCTGGCCGGTTTCCAGCATCTCGGCCTTGGCCTTCATCTGGCGCAGGATCTTGCGGTTGGTGTCGAAGTTTTCCGGCGGCGTCGACAGCGCCGTGCCGACCCGGCGCAGAACCTCGGCCGGCACCTCGGTCCGGTCCTGGCGGAATTCCTCTTCGCCGTTCAGCGCCTCCAGCCCTTCCCATTTGCCCGCCAGCCAATCGGCGCGATTGGGCTTATAGCTGGTGGCGGCCTGGAACTCGGTTTCCAGGCGGGCGGTGAAGGCGTCGGCCAGACCATCGGCCTCGGCCTGCGAGATCAGCCCCTCGCTCACCAGCTTTTGCGCATAAAGCGTGCGGGTGGTCTGGCGATGGGCGATCGAGTCATACATCAAGGGCTGGGTGAAGGCCGGCTCGTCGCTTTCGTTATGGCCATGGCGGCGATAACACACCATGTCGAGCACGACATCGACGCCGAACTCCTGGCGGAATTCGGTGACGATGCGCGCCGTATGCACCACCGCCTCGGGGTCGTCGCCATTGACGTGGAAGATCGGCGCCTGAACCATCTTGGCGATATCGGTACAATACTGGCCCGAACGGCTGTACTGCGGGCTGGTGGTGAAGCCGATCTGGTTGTTGATGACGATGTGAATGGTGCCGCCGGTGCGATAGCCCTTGAGCTGGGACAGGCCGAAACATTCGGCGACCAGCCCCTGGCCGGCGAAGGCGGCGTCGCCGTGGATCAGCAGCGCCATCACCGCCTTGCGATCCGTATCGCCAAGCTGGGTCTGCTTGGCCCGCACCTTGCCCAGCACCACCGGGTCGGCGGCTTCCAGGTGGGATGGATTGGCCTGCAGCGACAGATGGACGACCGCGCCATCGAATTCACGATCGGCCGAGGTGCCCAGATGGTACTTCACGTCACCCGAGCCCTGAACGTCATCGGGATTGGCGCTATTGCCCTGGAACTCGCTGAAGATCGCCCGATAGGGCTTATGCAGCAGCGAGGTCAGCAGATTGAGCCGGCCGCGATGGGCCATGCCCAGATTGATGTCGGTCAGGCCAAGCTGGCTGCCGCGCTTGAGGATCTGCTCGATCGCCGGAATGACCGTCTCGCCGCCTTCCAGGCCGAAGCGCTTGGTGCCCGTATATTTGACCTGGAGGAACTTCTCGAAGCCCTCGGCCTCGGTCAGCCGTTCCAGGATGGCCCTCTTGCCCTCGGGAGTGAAGCGGGTGTGGTTGCGCTCGCCCTCGATGCGGCGTTGGATCCAGCTTTTTTGCTCGGGATCTTGAATATGCATGAACTCGACGCCGATGGTGCCGCAATAGGTTTCGCGGACGACCTCGACGATCTTGCGCAGGGTGGCGCTTTCCATGCCCAGCACGTTATCGATGAAGATCTCGCGCTCGAGATCGGCATCGGTGAAGCCGTAGCTGCGGTAGTCGAGCTCGGGATGCTCGTTGTTCTTGTTCAAGCCAAGCGGATCAAGGTCGGCGACCAGATGGCCGCGCACCCGATAGGCGCGGATCATCATCAGGGCGCGCACGGAATCCAGGGTGTGGGCGCGGACTTCGGCGGTGGAGAGACCGGCGGCGGCCGGAGCGGCGGGGACCGGAGCGGCGGCGGCCTTGCCGTTTTTCCCGGCCTTGGCGGCGGCGGGGGCGTCGGGATCGGCGGTGCCGATCACCGCGTTCCCCCGCGAGGTCCACGAAGGTCCCTTGAGATCACCGCTCAGTTCCTCGGCGCCATCGCGCAATTCGCCGAAAAAGGCGACCCAGCTTGGATCGACGGAGGACGGATCGGCAAGGTAGCGGCTGTAGACTTCGGCGATATAGACCGCGTTGGCTCCGGTCAGAAAAGACGTTTCCACGTCGTCACCCATTCCCGTGCGGGCCTTTGGGGAGGGGCGGCCAGCGACGCTTCAACGGGTTAGGGGGAAGCATGCCTGCCATCGGCTCCACGCTAGGCGCTGTTTTCGTTTTTTACCAGTTCCAGGGGGTAACCCCCCTCTTCGTCCGACAACGGTCGGCTCTTCGCTCGTAGTAGGTAGGCGCCCCGCCCCCAAACAGGAACCCCCCCGGGAAAGGTTTTCCTGGGGGGGCTCGCATTACGCGTCAGGCGGACTTCATCGCCTCGACCATGGTGCTTCCCAGCGCCGACGGGCTGTCGGCGACCAGGATTCCAGCCGATCGCATGGCGTCCATTTTATCCCCGGCGGTTCCCTTGCCGCCCGAGATGATGGCGCCGGCGTGGCCCATGCGCTTGCCCGGCGGGGCGGTGACCCCGGCGATGAAGCCGCACATCGGCTTTTTGATCTTGGAGTGCTTGAGGAACTCGGCGGCTTCCTCTTCGGCCGACCCGCCGATCTCGCCGATCATGATGATGCCCTGGGTCTCGGGATCGGCCAGGAACATCTCCAGGCAGTCGATGAAGTTGGTGCCGTTGACCGGATCGCCCCCAATGCCGATGCAGGTCGACTGACCAAGACCGGCCGCCGTGGTCTGGGCCACCGCCTCATAGGTCAGCGTCCCCGAGCGCGACACCACGCCGATCTTGCCCCGGGTATGGATATGACCGGGCATGATGCCGATCTTGCATTCGCCCGGGGTGATGACGCCGGGGCAGTTCGGGCCGATCAGCCGGGTCTTCGAACCGCGCAGCGCCCGCTTGACCTTGACCATGTCAAGCACCGGAATGCCCTCGGTGATGCAGACGGCCAGTTCGATCTCGGCGTTGATCGCCTCGAGGATGGCGTCGGCGGCGAAGGGCGGCGGCACATAGATGACCGTGGCGTTGCAGCCGGTGGCCTCGCGCGCCTGGATCACCGTGTCGAAAACCGGCAGATCAAGGTGGGTCGAGCCGCCCTTGCCCGGAGTCACGCCGCCGACCATCTTGGTGCCATAGGCGATGGCCTGCTCGGAGTGGAAAGTCCCCTGGGAGCCGGTGAAGCCCTGGCAGATGACCTTGGTGTCGTTGCTGACGAGAACAGACATCAGGAAGCCTCCTTCACCGCCTTGACCACCTTTTCGGCGGCGTCGGCCAAATTATCCGCCGAAATGATCGGCAGGCCGGACTCGACCATGATCTTCTTGCCGAGTTCGACGTTCGTGCCTTCCAGGCGCACCACCAGCGGCACGTTCAGCGACACTTCGCGGGCGGCGGCGATCACCCCCTCGGCGATGACGTCGCAGCGCATGATGCCGCCGAAGATATTGACCAGGATACCGTCGACATTGGGGTCGGACAGGATGATCTTGAAGGCGGCGGTGACGCGTTCGCGGGTGGCGCCCCCTCCGACGTCAAGGAAATTGGCCGGCGCGCCGCCCTTGAGCTTGATGATGTCCATGGTCGCCATGGCCAGACCGGCGCCGTTGACCATGCAGCCGATCGAGCCATCGAGCTTGATGTAATTGAGGTCGTGCTTCGACGCCTCCAGCTCCATCGGATCCTCTTCGTCCTCATCGCGGTATTCGACGATATCGGGATGACGATAGAGGGCGTTGGAATCGAAGTTCATCTTGCAATCGAGCGGGATCACCTGACCGTCGCCGGTGACCACCAGCGGGTTGATCTCCAGCATCGAGCAATCGGTTTCGGTGAAGCACTTGTAAAGCGCGCTCAGCAGCTTGGTGAAGGCGCCGACCTGCTTGCCTTCCAGACCCAGCGAGAACGCCACGTTGCGGCAGTGGAAGCCGGAAATCCCGGTGGCCTGATCGATGGCCTGGAAGAAGATCTTCTCCGGGGAATGGTTGGCGACCTCCTCGATGTCCATGCCGCCCTCGGTCGAGGCCATCACGGTCACGGCCGAGGTCGCCCGATCGACGAGCAGCGACAGATAAAGCTCGCGCTTGATGTCGCAGCCGTCTTCGATATAGACGCGCTTGACTTCCTTGCCCTCGGCCCCCGACTGGTGGGTGACCAGGGTGGCGCCCAGCATCTGCTTGGCGTTGGAAAACACCTCGTCCGTCGACTTGACGACGCGCACGCCGCCTTTGTCGCCGGCCGAGGGTTCCTTGAAGTGACCTTTGCCGCGGCCACCGGCGTGGATCTGCGATTTCACCACGTAGACCGGACCAGCCAGGTCCAGAGCGACCTTTTCCGCCTCCTCGGCGGTATAGGCCACGCCTCCCTTGAGCACGGGAACCCCGTACTTGGCCAAGACCTGCTTGGCCTGATACTCATGAATGTTCATAGAGCTTCGCCTCTCCTGGTCCGCCGGCTTTCGCGGCTTATTGCGGCTTATTTCGGCATCAGTTCCTTCGACGCGGCGATCAGCCCGCGCACGCTGTCGACGGATTTGGCGAACGCCGCCTTTTCGTCGGCGTTCAGTTCGATCTCGATCACCTTCTCGATGCCGCCGGCGCCGATGATGGTGGGGACGCCGACATAGATGCCGTCCAGACCATACTGGCCCTCAACCCAGGCGGCGCAGGGCAGAACGCGCTTCTGGTCCTTGAGATAGGCTTCGGCCATCTGCACGGCGGCGGCGGCCGGGGCATAGAAGGCCGATCCGGTCTTGAGCAGGCCGACGATCTCGGCGCCACCGTCGCGGGTGCGCTGGATGATCTGGTCGAGCTTCTCCTGGGTGGTCCAGCCCATCTTCACCAGATCGGGCAGCGGAATACCGGCGACGGTCGAATAGCGCGGCAGCGGAACCATGGTGTCGCCGTGGCCGCCGAGCACGAAGGCGTTGACGTCCTTGACCGAGACATTGAATTCCTCGGACAGGAAATAGCGGAAGCGGGCGCTGTCGAGCACGCCGGCCATGCCGACCACCTTGTTGTGGGGCAGCCCCGAAACCTCGCGCAACACCCAGACCATGGCGTCGAGCGGGTTGGTGATGCAGATGACGAAGGCGTTGGGGCAATTGGCGCGGATGCCCTGGCCGACGGCCGACATCACCTTGGCGTTGATGCCGATCAGGTCGTCGCGGCTCATGCCCGGCTTGCGCGGCACGCCGGCGGTGACGATCACCACATCGGCGTCCTTGATCGCGGCGTAATCGTTGGACCCCGAGTAGCTGGCGTCGACCCCTTCGATCGGGGTGGATTCGGCGATATCCAGAGCCTTGCCCTGAGGAGTCCCCTCGGCGATGTCGAAGAGCACCACATCGCCCAATTCCTTGAGACCGATGAGATGGGCAAGCGTGCCACCGATATTGCCGGCGCCGACAAGGGCGATCTTCTTGCGTGCCATGGAAACCCTCTCGATTTAAACAAGTGGAATTTGCAAAAAAAATTGCAAATAGGGATGCGCCGCACGGCCGCTCCCGAAGGGGCCAGCGGCGGCCCTGTCCTAGCGTGAATCCGCCTTCCAGGCAAGGGTTCTGCCCGCTTGCCGTGCAGTGTCGGCAAAGGGCGCCTCATATTTCGATCGACACGCCATGGTCGCGGTTTTGGGGTAACGCAAGGATCCCCGGGGCGAGGGCTCACAAAAGCGTCTCTTGCCCGCAAAGGCGCGGGCAGGCAGGCTTTGGCGATGACACCGCCCCCCGATGCCCCCGCCGCCGCCGCCTCCCCGCCCCGCTGGCGCCGGGCGCTTGGCGTTTTTGGCGCCTTCCTGACGCTGGGGCTGACGGCCTTCGGCGGACCGATCGCCCATGTCGGATATTTTCACCGGGCTTTCGTCGTGCGCCGGGGCTGGCTTGACGAGGCGGCCTTCGCCGAACGGTTGGCGCTGTGTCAATTGTTGCCCGGACCGACCTCCAGCCAATTGGGGGTCGCCATCGGCCTGCGGCGGGCGGGAGCGGCCGGGGGGCTGGCCGCTTTCCTTGGCTTCACCCTGCCCTCGGCCTTGCTGATGGCGGCCCTGGCCCTGACGCTGGCCCGGCTCGACGGCCCGCTGGCCGGCGGGCTGATCGCCGGCCTCACCCTTGCCGCCGTCGCCGTGGTCGCCGATGCCGTCCTCGGCATGGCCCGCCAGCTTTGCCCCGACCGCCGGCGGGCCAGCCTCGCCCTGCTCACCCTGGCCTGCGTGCTTGCCTGGCCAAACGACGGTCCCCTGGCGCCCTGGGGTCAGATGATGCCGCTGGCCGTGGCGGCGGCCCTGGGCGCGGCCCAAGGCTGGCGGCACCGCGACCGCCAAGCGACGCCCGGCGCCCGGGTTCGCGGCTTTCCCGGCTGGCGCTGGGGGATCGGCTTTCTGGGTCTGGCCGGCCTGGGGTTCTTCGGCCTTCCCCTTCTGGCCGCCCTTGCGCCCACACCGCTGACCACCCTCGCCGCCGCGCTGTTTCAAACCGGCGCCCTGGTTTTCGGCGGCGGTCATGTGGTGCTGCCTTTGCTTCAGGGCACCCTGGTGGAGGGTGCCCTGATCGATGGCGCGATCTTGACCACCGGCTACGGTCTGGCCCAGGCCATGCCCGGGCCGCTGTTCACCATCGCGGCTTACCTGGGGGCGGCGATCGCCCCGCCGGGGGCGGCGGTGGGCTACGCCGGCGTCGCCATCCTGGCGATTTTCCTGCCCGGCTTCTTGCTGCTGGCCGCCTGCTTGCCCTTCTGGGCGGCCCTGCGCCGCAACCCGCTTCTGACCGGGGCGATCGAGGCGGTCAACGCCGCCGTCGTCGGCCTGCTCGCCGCCGCCCTGTGGGATCTGTTGATCGCCACCGCGGTCCGCGGCGGCACCGCCGCCGCCCTGGCCGTTCTGACCTTCCTGGCGCTGCGCTTTTGGCGAGCGCCGCCCTGGCTGGCCGTGCTGATCCCGGCCCTGGCCGGGGCGGCGGGAATGCTATAGGCGAGCAAGCCTATACGTGGGCCTGGGCCAGATAGGCCTCGCTTTGCATCTCCATCAGCCGCGACACGGTGCGCTGGAACTCGAAGGCGCCGGGACCATCGTCATAAAGCCGCTGGGGCGGCGCCTCGGCCGAACAGATCAAGGCCGTCTTGTGATCATAAAGGGCGTCGATCAGCACGACGAAGCGCCGGACTTCGTCGGCGTTGCGCGGACCAAGACGGGGGATATCCGAGATCAGCACCGTGTCGAAGCGCTCGGCGATCGCCAGATAATCGTGACTGCCCAAAGGCTTGGCGCAAAGATCGCCAAACGAGAAACAGCCGACCTGACGGGTCGCCGCCCGCACCGGAACCGCCCGGCCATGGACCGTGACCACCTCGGGGGCCGGGGTTTCCTCTCCGGCCAAGCGGGTCAGGCAACGCCCCAGCCAGTCATCGGCCGCCGCGCCCGTGGGGGTGAAATAGACGGTCATGCCCTTCATGCGATCAAGGCGGTAATCGCGCGGCCCGGCCAGTTCGACCAGACCAAGGCGCTGCTTGATCAAGGCGATGAAGGGCAGGAACTTCTCGCGCTGAAGGCCGTGCTTGTAAAGATCATCGGGCGCCCGGTTCGAGGTGGTGACCACCACCACCCCCAGATCATTGATCTCTTTGAACAGCCGGCCGACGATCATCGCATCGCCGATGTCTTGGATATCCATTTCATCCAGGCACAGCACAGCCCTGCCCTGGGTCAACGCCCGGGCTAAGCGCGGGATCGGATCGCCGCCCTCGCTAGCGCGCCCTTGCGCCTGTGAACGCCAGCCATGCAAGGTGGCATGGGCCTCGCGCATGAAGCCGTGGAAATGCAGGCGCCGCCCACGGCCTTCGGGCAGGCAGCCATGGAACAGATCCATCAGCATCGATTTGCCGCGCCCGACCTCGCCAAAGATATAAAGCCCCTTGGGGCCGGCGGGGGCGACGCGTTCCCGCTCGCGGCCAAAGCCCAGCCGCGCCCCCCAGCCCGCCGAGCGTTCCGCGGGCGGTGGCGGCAGACGATAGGCGAGAACCTCGGCGAACAAGGCGTCCAGGTGTTCCAGGGCCTTTTCCTGGGCGGGGTCGCCAATCAGCCCGCCTTCGGCAAGCCTCTGGCGGTAAACCCCAAAAGGTGTTTGGGACATATCAGCCGTCTTCGGTGATGCGGGCGATGAGGCGGGCCAGAACGTCGGCGGCCTGGGCATTGTCGACTTGGCAGGTTCCCGCCGCGTGATGGCCGCCGCCGCCGTATCCCAGCATCAATTCGCCGATATTGGTGTTCGACGAGCGGTTGAAGATCGATTTGCCAACGGCGAAAACCGTATTGCGCCGCTCGCGCCCCCACAGCACGTGAATCGAGATATTGGTCTCGGGATACAGGGCGTAGATCATGAAGCGGTTTCCCGCCCAGATCGGATCCTCGTCGCGCAGATCAAGAACAACCAGATTGCCATGGACCGTGGAGCAGCGCTTGAGCTGCTCCTTGAAGCGCGGTTCATGCTCGCGGTACAGATCGACCCGTTCGCTGACATCGGGAAGATCCAGGATATCCTCGATGGCGTGATCGCGACAATAATCGATCAACTCCATCATCAACTGATAGTTCGGAATGCGGAACTCGCGAAAGCGGCCCAGACCGGTGCGGGCGTCCATCAGGAAGTTGAGAAGTTCCCAACCGCCCGGATGAAGCACTTCTTCCATGTTGTACTGGGCGCTGTCGCCCTTATCGACGGCGTCCATCATATCATCGGGAATGCGCGGAAACCGCGCCTTGCCGCCGAAGTAATTATAAACCACCCGGGCCGCCGAGGGCGCCAGGGGATCGATGATGTGATTGGCCTTCTTGCCGACGCGGATGGTCTCTGACAAATGGTGGTCAAAGCACAGATGCACGCCTTCGACATAGGGCAGATTGGTGGTGATATCGCGCTCGGTCACCGGGATCTGCCCGTCTTGCATATCCTTGGGGTGGACGAAGGTGATTTCGTCGATGAGTGCGAGTTCCTTGAGCAAGGTCGCACAGACCAATCCGTCGAAATCGCTGCGCGTCACCAGACGAAATGGCTTATCGGCCATGATAAGGATCTCCCGCATGGGCTATGGGAAGGCCCCGGCAGAGGGACCGCCTCCGGTTTATCCCGGCGATGGGGGTGGAAGCAAGGCCGGCCTGAGCAAACATCGGCACGGCCGGACGCCGGGCTTTACGCCTTGGCGTCTCCGGCGGCGGCGGGTACAACAAAGGCCGCAAACCGGCCAAAGGGAGGTCTATCCGTGCCTGCGCCGCTTCGGCCGACCATTCTGGCCCTCAGCCTGACCATGCCGCTGACCCTTGCCGCCTGCGGGGGTGGCGAGCCCTTTCTTGATTTCTATCCGGTGCGCGAGGTCTCGCGCATGCCGATGCTCGGCTCCTTCAACGACGCCGCCGTCTGCTTTAGCGATTCCACCGCCAAAGACCCGCGTATCCAGGCCCTGGCCCAGGCCCATTGCCAGGAACAGGGCAAGGTCGCCCAATTCACCTCGATCGAGCGCATGCGCTGCACGGCGCTTCAGCCCCATGTCGCCCATTTCGCCTGCGTCGCCGCCAGCGCCCAACCGACCGTCGCCCCGGGCGCCGGGCCAAGCGGTGGCCTGCTGACCGCCCCGCCACCGCCTTGGGAAAGCGGCGCCACCGCCCCGCTGCCTCCCGATCCGCTGCCGTCGATGCCCACGGGCGATCCCTGGGCGCCCGGACAACAGCCCGCCGCTCCCCTCGCCTCCCCCCCCGGCCCGGCGGACAGCCCGGCCATCCGCTCCGAAGCCCTGCCGCCGCCCAGCGTCGCCCCCGCCGATCTTGGCGCGGGCGGCGCGAGCGGAGCTTGGCCGGCCGGCGAATTGCCGATCTTGCCGCCGCTCTAGCAAATCCGGCGCGCTCTGAACCAGAGCGCGCTAGATTGGCCGTGGCTTCCCCTTGTCGCCCAAACCAAAAGGGCCGCCCCTTGCGGAACGGCCCCCGGTTTTCATGCGCGCTGCGTCCGCCGATCAGGCGGTGCGTTCGAACATCTTGATCTTGAGATCGGCGATGGCCTTGCCGGGGTTGAGACCCTTGGGGCAAGTCGCCGTGCAATTCATGATGGTATGGCAACGGAACAGACGGAACGGATCGTCGAGCATGTCCAGACGCTCGCCGGTCGCTTCGTCGCGGCTGTCAAACACCCAGCGCGCCGCCTGAAGCAGAATCGCCGGACCAAGATAGCGTTCGCTGTTCCACCAGTAGCTCGGACAGCTGGTCTGGCAGCAGAAGCACAAGATGCATTCCCACAAGCCATCAAGCCTCGCCCGTTCTTCGGGGCTTTGCAGGCGTTCCTTGGCCGGCGGCGGCGGGCTGTCGGTCTTCAGCCAAGGTTCGATGGCGTTGTACTGGGCATAGATATGGGTCAGGTCGGGAACCAGATCCTTGACCACCGGCAGGTGGGGCAGCGGATAGATCTCGACATCGCCTTCGACCTCGGCGATCGGCTTCAGGCAGGCCAGCGAGTTATTGCTGTCGATATTCATCGAACACGAGCCGCAGATGCCCTCGCGGCAGGAGCGCCGGTAGGTCAGGGTCGGGTCGATTTCGTTTTTGATCTTGTTGAGCGCGTCCAGAACCATCGGGCCGCAGTCGTCGAGATCGATCTGGAAGGTATCCAGACGGGGGTTGCCGCCCTCTTCCGGATCCCATCGATAAATCTTGAAGCGCTTTAGGCGCTTCGCCCCATCCGGCGCGGGGAAGGTCTTGCCTTCCTTGACCCGGCTGTTGGGGGGCAGAGCGAATTCAACCATCTGTGATGCCTCCAGCCTGCTTGGCTCGTCAGTACACGCGCGCCTTGGGTTCGATGTAGTCGATCTCGTCGGTCAGGGTGAAGGTGTGAACCGGACGGTAGTCCAGCGTGACCTTGCCCTTGGGGTCGAGCCAGGCGAGGGTGTGCTTCATCCAGGTCTTGTCGTCGCGATCGGGGAAATCCTCATGGGCGTGGGCGCCCCGGCTTTCCTGGCGCGCCGCCGCCCCATGGATGGTGGTCTGAGCGCAGGCCATCAGATTTTCGAGTTCGAGCGCCTCGGCGAGATCCGTATTGAAGATCATCGAGGTGTCGACAAGCTTGATATCGGCGAGGCTGGCGGCGACCTGATCGACGCGGGCGACGCCCTCGGCCAACGACTTGGTGGTGCGGAACACCGCGGCGTCGCGCTGCATGGCCTGCTGCAGGTCGTCGCGGATCTCGGCGGTCAGCTTCGCGCCCTTGGCGCTGCGCAGACGATCAAGACGCGACAGCGCCAGATCGGCGGCATCGGCCTTGAGCGGCTTGTGGGCGATGCCGGGCTTGACCACCTCGGCGGCGCGCAGCGCGGCGGCGCGGCCGAAGACCACGATGTCGAGCAGCGAGTTGGTGCCCAGGCGGTTGGCGCCATGCACCGACACGCAGGCGCATTCGCCAACGGCCATCAGCCCGGGGAAGATCGCCTCGGGATCGGCCTTGGTCGGGTTCAGCACCTCGCCGTGATAATTGGTCGGAATGCCGCCCATGTTGTAGTGGACGGTGGGCAGCACCGGGATCGGATCGCGGGTGGCGTCGACACCCGAGAAGACCTTGGCGGTCTCGGTGATGCCGGGCAGCCGGGAATGCAGAACCTCGGGGCCCAGGTGTTCGAGGTGCAGGTTGATGTGGTCCTTCTTCGGACCGACGCCCCGGCCCTCGCGGATTTCCACCGTCATCGCCCGGCTGACCACGTCGCGGCTGGCCAGATCCTTGGCGGTGGGGGCATAGCGCTCCATGAAGCGCTCGCCTTCCGAATTGGTCAGGTAACCACCCTCGCCGCGCGCGCCCTCGGTGATCAGGCAGCCCGCCCCATAGATGCCGGTGGGGTGGAACTGCACGAATTCCATGTCCTGGAGCGGCAGACCGGCGCGGGCGACCATGCCGTTGCCATCGCCCGTACAGGTATGGGCCGAGGTACACGAGAAATAGGCGCGGCCATAGCCGCCGGTGGCCAGCACCGTGGTATGGGACTTGAAGCGGTGGATGGTGCCGTCTTCCATGCACCAAGCGATCACGCCACGACAGACCCCGTCCTCGATGATCAGATCAAGGGCGAAGTATTCAACGAAGAACTCGGCGTTGAAGCGCAGAGACTGTTGATAGAGGGTCTGCAAAATGGCGTGGCCGGTGCGGTCGGCGGCGGCGCAGGCGCGCTGAACCGGTGCCTCGCCGAAGTTGCGCATATGGCCGCCGAAAGGCCGCTGATAGATGCGGCCGTCTTCGGTGCGCGAGAAGGGCACGCCGTAGTGCTCAAGCTCGTAAACCGCCGGAATCGCCTCGCGGCACATATATTCGATGGCGTCCTGGTCGCCGAGCCAGTCGGCGCCCTTGACGGTATCGTACATATGCCACTTCCAATTGTCCTCGGCCATATTGCCAAGGGCGGCGCCGATGCCGCCCTGGGCGGCCACGGTATGGGAGCGGGTGGGGAAGACCTTGGTGATGCAGGCGGTCTTGAGGCCCTGTTCGACCAGACCGAAGGTGGCGCGCAGGCCGGCGCCACCGGCGCCAACGACCAAAGCATCATATTCGTGGTCGACAATCTCGTAGGATGCCATCGGACTTAGCCCCCGAAAGTCAGCTTGAGGATGGAGACGGCGGCCAGAACGGCACCGAACAAGGCGTAGAGCTTGGTTCCGAAGACCAAAGCGTTCTTGACGGCGTGATTTTGGACGTAATCTTCAATAATCACGATCAGGCCGAGCGCGCCGTGGAAAAAGGCGCAGAACACCGTCAGCAGCATCAAGGTGGCGTTCAACGGCACCGCCATGAAAGCCTGAATCTGGGCGTAGCTCGCCCCCAGATTGCTGATGATGGCGACGAAAACGAACCACAGCGCCAGCGGCACCAAGGCGATGGCCGGAAGGCGCTCGGCCATCCAGTGATTGGCGGCACCCGCCTTGGCGGAACCCAGGCCGCGCGCGCGGCCGAGCGGAGAGCGTAGGGACATTTTTGCTTTCTCCTCAGCCGACAGCCGACAGACCGACCGTCCAGGCCAGTAGCGACAGGACGATCGCCGCGCCGACGGCGGCGGCCCCCGTCTTGCGCAGCGTCGGCATATCAAAGCCGAAGCCGGTGTCCCACAGCATGTGCCGGATCCCGTTACACAGGTGGTAAAATAGAACCACGGTCAGGCCGAACAGCACGAGATAGCCGAACGGACTGCCATAGAATCCCTGGACCGAGGTAAAAGCCTGCTCGCCAGAGCCGGCGGCGACGATCCACAGCAGGAAGAAGAAGGTCCCGCCAACCATCAGGGCCGCGCCAAAGACGCGGAAGGTGATGGACAGCATGGACGTGACTTTGGTGTGCAGTTTGTATACCTGCAAATGCGGCGAGATGGGCCTGGGATGCGTTTTCATGGCGTCAGCCTCTTGCGCTGGTCCGCGACTGGATGAATGCGCCCAAAAATGGGCTTCGCCACCTCCCTAGAATCCCCCCGGGGTGGTTCTTCGGCGAAAACGCCCGTGCTTCGGCGGTGGGTCATGGAATAGCGGTTCGCGGGGGGGGTGTCAACGACGCCACCCCCGCTCCTCGCGCCTTCAAGGCGTAAAGGTGGTCTCATTTCCCTTCCGCCTTGGGCATCACCACCCAATAGTCGAGATCAAGCACGACCTCGGGGCGGATGTGGCCCTGCTCGTCGCGATAGGGAAAATCGGCGCAGGCGCGGTCCTTGGTGGCGATGGTGCGCAGGCGCAGGGCGCCAAACCCCTCGTCGGCGGGCAGATCGGCGCGCTCGAGCACCTCCGACCAAGCGTGGATGGTATCGCCGGCGAAGGTCGGATTGCAGTGGCTGCCGGCATTGATCGCCGCGACGCGGAAGGCGTTGCCCAGGCCGTTGAAACTGAGCGCCCGGGCCAGGCTGATGACATGGCCGCCATAGACCAGCCGACGGCCGAACCGCCCCTTGGCCTGCTCATATTGGTTGAAATGGACCTTGGCGGTATTCTGCCACAGCCGCGTCGCCATCATATGCTCGGCTTCCTCGATGGTCATGCCATCGCCGTGGTCGATGCGCTCGCCGACCGCGTAATCCTCCCAGAAATGGGCCGAACCGGCCAGTTCCGGGTCATAGCCGCGCGGATCAAGGCCCTCGGGCAGGTAAAGATCCTCGGGCGCGACGCGGTCGGGCAGATCGGGGATCTCGGGTTCGGGGGCCGGGTGGGCCGGATCGCGCTTTTGCACCATAACCCAGCGAATGAAATCGACCACCACCTCGTCGTTCTGATTCAGACCGACGGAATTGACATAGACCACCCCGGTCTTGCCGTTGGAGTTCTCCTTGACGCCGATCACCCGGCTGAGGGCGCGCAGGGTATCGCCCGGGTAGACCGGCACCCCCATCCGCCCCCGGGCATAGCCCAGATTGGCCACGGCGTTCAGGCTGATGTCGGGCACGGTCTTGCCAAAGACCACATGGAAGACCAGCAGATCGTCCAAAGGCGCTTCCGGATAGCCGATCGCCATGGCGAAGGAGGCCGAGGACTGCACGGCGAAGCGTGACCCGTAAAGGGCTGTGTAAAGGGCGGCGTCGCCCTCGGTCAGCGTGCGCGGCGTGGCATGGACAAGCTGCTGGCCGGGAGCGAAGTCCTCGAAGAAATTACCCGGATTGGTCTTGCCCATCACGCTTGGCTCCCCATCGCCCGGTCCTGCGCCAGATCCCCGCCAAGGGCGGCGATCTTCTCGTCGAGCGTGACAAGCCGGCGGGCACTTTCCACGTGAAGGTTCTCCACCAACTTGCCATCGACCAGAACCACGCCCTTGCCCTCGCGCACCGCCTCGGCATGGGCCTCGATGATCCGGCGCGACCACGCCACCTCCTCGGCCGAAGGCGCGAAGGCGGCATTGGCGGCGCCGATGGTCTTGGGGTGGATCAGGGTCTTGCCGTCAAAGCCAAGCTCGCGACCCTGGGCGCAGGACAGGGCGAACCCCTCGTCGTCTTGAAGATCAAGATGCACCCCGTCCAAAATCGCCAGCCCATTGGCCCGCGCCGCCAGCAGGCAGAGCCCAAGACCGGTGATTAGCGGCAGGCGCTCGAGGGTATGGGCGCAATGCAGATCCTTGGCGAGATCGGAGGTTCCCATCACCAGCCCGGCCAGCCGCGGCGAGGCGCCGGCGATGGCCGCGACATCAAGCACGCCGCGCGGGGTTTCCATCATGCACCACAGGGCCAGATCGTCCGGGGCGCCGGCCGCCCGCAAAATGGCCTCGGCCTGGCGCACGCCGTCGGCGCTTTCCACCTTGGGCAGCAGCACCCCGTCGCAGCCCGAGGTGGCGCAGGCCACCAGATCGGCATGGCCCCAGGCGGTATTCAGGCCATTGACCCGGATCAGCACCTCGCGCTGGCCATAGCTGCGGGCCTGGGCGGCGGCGCAGACGTGGCCCCGGGCGTCTTCCTTGGCATCGGGGGCGGTGGCGTCCTCGAGATCAAGGATCAGCCCGTCGGCGGCCAGGGTCCTGGCCTTTTCAAGGGCCCGGGTATTCGACCCGGGCATATAAAGCACGCTGCGGCGCGGGCGCACGGAAAACGACATGGTGTAAAACCTCCTTGCCTGTTGGGGCTGCTCATTGGACGGTAGGGGCGACTCTTCCCGGTCTTCGCCCGCTTGGGGACGCACTTAAACAACGCGCCTCTGGCATGCTCCAGCAACGCGCTTTTAACGTAACGAAATTGCGCATCTCTTTGACCAAGCGTATTCATCGTTTCGTCGACTGGCAAGGCTCCCGCACCGCGAAAGCCGCCCTTCTCCTCCCGTCACGAATGAAAATTGCCCTGCCATGCCCGTTCTGTCCATTCAGTCCCATGTTTGCGCCGGCCATGTCGGCAATGCCGCGGCCGTTCCCGCCCTGCAGGCCCTGGGTCGCGAGCCGATCGCCCTCAATACGGTGGCCTTCGCCCATCACCCGGGACGCGGTCGGCCCGCCGGGCGCGTCACCCCGGCCGAAGAGCTGGCGACCCTGCTGGCCGCCTTGCGCCCGCTCGATGAATTCCGCCGCTGTAAGGCCCTGCTCTCGGGATACCTGGGGCGGCCCGATACGGCCGAGGTGGTGGCCGAGGCCATCGATAGCCTGCGCGCCATCACCCCCCGGGCCCTGGTCGTCTGTGATCCGGTGCTCGGCGATACCGACAAGGGGCTTTATGTCGATCCCGCCCTGCCCGGGCGGGTCGGCGCGCTGTTGGTGCCGCGCGCCGACATTTTGATGCCCAACGCCTTTGAACTGGCGATTCTCAGCGGCCGCGCCCCGCCGCTCGCCGATCTCGGCGCCATTCTCGAGGCCGCCCGCGCCTTGGTCGGCCAAGGGCCGCGCGCCGTCATCGTCACCAGCCTGCCTTTCGAGGACGGCGGGATCGGCGATCTGCTGGTCACCGCGACGGCAAGCTGGCTGGCCCGCGGCCCGCTGATCGCCGGAGTGGCCGGGATCAAGGGAACGGGAGACCTGTTGTCGGCGCTGCTTGTTGGCCATCTGCTAAGGGACGCGGGCGATCCGTGGCATCCCCAGGCCCTGCCCCGCGCCCTGGCGCTGGCCGTTGCCGGGGTGCGCCTGGTGCTTGGCGCCACGGCGGGAAGCGGGCGCGGTGAAATGGCCCTGGTGCGCTGCCTGCCCGCCCTCGCCTCGCCGCTGGACCCCGTGCCGATCGCGCCGCTGGCATGAAGAAAGCCGGCCGGTTTTATTTGCCCCCGACCGGGCCGAAGGCTATCAGAAGGCCGCCGGTGGCGCAGAGCGTCCGGAACCGCGAGGAAGGATCGATAAAATCGGCAGCGAGATACTGATCCCTTTGATCAAGGGCATGGCCGTCGGCCTTGCCATCGCCGCCCCGGTCGGACCGGTGGGCATCCTGTGCATCCGCAAGGCCCTGGCCGATGGGCGCTTCGCCGCCTTCGTCGCCGGCATG
This sequence comes from Rhodospirillum rubrum ATCC 11170, assembly GCF_000013085.1. Taxonomy (NCBI): domain Bacteria; kingdom Pseudomonadati; phylum Pseudomonadota; class Alphaproteobacteria; order Rhodospirillales; family Rhodospirillaceae; genus Rhodospirillum; species Rhodospirillum rubrum. The sequence continues at coordinate 1,416,457 of NC_007643.1, read as the reverse complement.
GGCGCCGCGGTGGCCGATACCTTTTATGGGGCGGTCGCCGGCCTCGGCCTGGGGCTTATCAGTGATTTCCTCACCCAGAACAAGAACGCGCTGTCGGTGGTCGGCGGCCTCTTCCTGCTGGTCCTGGGCGTGCGCACCCTGCGCCGCCCACCGCTGATCCTGCCCGCGGAAAACTCGCGCATCGGCCTGCTCAAGGACTTCTTGTCAACCTTCACCATCACCATGACCAATCCGGCGACGATCCTGGCCTTCATGGCGGTTTTCGCCTCGTTCAGTCTGGCCGGATTCGACCGGGACAGGGTCGACGCCTCGCTGGTGATTCTCGGAGTCTTTCTTGGCTCGTCGCTGTGGTGGGCGACCCTGGCGGCGGCGGCCGGCGCCGTACGCAGCCATTTCACCCCGCTCTGGCTCGATTGGCTCAACAAGATGTCGGGTGGGCTTTTGCTGGTTTTCGGTATCGCGGTACTCGCCCTGCTTGTCTTTGGATAGGTAGCGATAGTCTCAACGTGTTATTACCCTAATCCTATAGTCCTATAGACGTATATTTTATTTTGCTGATCATCGACAAAAGCTAAACTTCCTTATCTCGGACTCTCCCTGCGACGGATCGCGCCGAAGGAAGGGCTCCCCCGCCCGTAGAGCGGATAGATCGGGGAATGTCATGTCGATAAAGCGTTTCATGATGATGTGCTTTTTTTCCATATCGATCATTTTGATCGTCATGGCCTTTCTTCTTTTCCGCACGAGTTGGCAGGAAAGCCACAGGGCCAAAGACGCCGGTGACCTTGTGGAGTTGTTGGGGGCCGCCACCTTGATTTCCGAGACCCTGGCCCCCGAACGCGGCGCCAGCAGCGTTTCCCTTGATGGCGGTCCCGAAGCGCGAAAAACCCTGCTCACCACCCGCGAGCGCCTGAACCAGACTTTCGACCGGGTCGAAAGCACCCTGCGGGCCAGTCCTTCGGACGACGGCCGGCGCGCCCTGCAGACCATCACCAAGGTCCGTGCGGATTTGGCGGAATGGCGCCAGAAGGTCGACGCGACCACCGACGGCGATCCGCAGCGCATCGTCGCCTTTCGCAAGGAGCTCATCGCCGGCATGCTCGGCTTGTTGACCGAGGTTTCAAAGCTCACCTCCGCCCTGGAGCACCAGTTGGGGCTGACGGATGCCGAAGTGACCGTCCCGGCCGCGCTGGCTTTGATCACCGGGCAGCTTCGCGACAACGCCGGCCGTCAATCGACCCTGCATCTCGACGCCGTGGTGGGCAAAAAGCCGTTCACCCCGACGCAATTGGCCCAGATGAGCCTTCTTGATGGCCGCATTCAGCTGCTGTGGGAGCAATTGACCCGCGCCGGCACCGCCGACGACAGCTCGCCGCGTCTGCGCGCCGCCGTTGAAGCGGTCGATGCCCAGTTCGTCAAACCCTTCGCCGCCGCGCGCGCCCGGGTGACCGCCCATGCCGGCGACGGCGCCTATGATCTCGAAGGGGCTGAATGGCGCAAAATGACCGCCCCGATGCTCCAGTCGATCATGCTCGTCCGCGACGCCGCCATCGATGACGCCCGCCAGTTGGTTGACGAGAAGATCGCCAAGGCCTCCTTTGCCTTATGGGAGCTTTCGGGATTGCTCGGCCTCGCCGTCGGCATCGTCGCCGTTATCATCATCGTGACCGGTCGCCGGGTGACGGCGCCCCTTGATCATCTGACCGCGACGATCGTCGATTTCGCCCAAGGGGCGCGTGAGTTCGCCGTGCCCCATACCGACCGCCGCGACGAGATCGGCCGCATGGCCAAAGCCCTCGAGGTGCTGCGCGGCAACGCCCTGGCCGCCGATACCCAGGCCAAACACGCCGAAGACGAGCGCTTGGCCCGCGATCAACGCCGCCAGAAAACCGAAGTCGTCACTTCGGAGTTCGTCGGCTCGATCGATGGCGTCGTCGCCGGCGTCACCCGCGCCGCCGAGCAGCTCCGCGCCGAAACCAAGTCCTTGTTGCAGACCTCCGAACTCTCCTCGCGCCAGTCCGAGGTCGTCGCCACCGCCTCGGAAGACGCCAGCGCCAATGTTCAGACCGTGGCGGCGGCGGCCGAGGAATTGTCCAACAGCATCCAGGAGATCTCGCGCCGCGTCGCCGAAACCGCCGCCACCACCGATGGCGCCGTCCAGCAGGCCGAAAGCACCAACGCCATGGTCCGCAGCCTGACCGAAGCGGTGCGCAAGATCGGCGACGTCGTCAAGCTGATTTCCGATATCGCCAGCCAGACCAATCTGCTGGCGCTCAACGCCACCATCGAGGCGGCGCGGGCGGGAGACGCCGGCAAGGGCTTCGCCGTCGTCGCCGGCGAGGTCAAGACCCTGGCCAACCAGACCGCCAAGGCGACCGAGGACATCCAGTCCCAGGTCGCGGCCATCCAGGTGGAAACCGAGCGCGCCACCACGGCGATCGGCGCCATCACGGCGACCATCGCCGCCGTCAATCAGCACACCATCGGCATCGCCGCCGCCGTCGAGCAGCAAGGCGCCGCCACCACCGAGATCGCCCGCAACGTTCAACAGGCGGCCAACGGCACGGCCGAGGTCTCGTCGTCGATCGGCAAGGTTCTGGAAGCCGCCCATCAGACCGGCGCGGCCGCCACCAAGCTTTCAAAGCTGGCCGATTCCCTGGCGGGGGATTCCACCTTGCTCGATCAGACGGTCGGCGGCTTCGTCACGCAGATCCGCGTGGCGGGGTAAGCGCGAAAAAACGCCCCCTTCCCGATTGAAACGGCGGAAAGGGGGCGTTTTGGGACCCGGTCGGCGGCCCTACTTCAGGTAATCGCGGGCCAGAACCTCGGCGATCTGCACGGCATTGAGCGCGGCGCCCTTGCGCAGATTGTCGGAGACGCACCAGAACGACAGACCGTTCTCAACGGTGGTGTCCTTGCGGATGCGCGAAACATAAACCGCGTCCTCGCCCGAACACTCGGCCGGCGTCACATAGCCTTCATTGGCGCGATGATCGACGATGATCACCCCTTCGCCGCCCTTGAGGGCGCGGCGGGCCGCCTCTTCGCTCATCGGCTTTTCGGTCTCGATGTTGACGTATTCCGCATGACCGACGAAGACCGGGACCCGGGCGCAATTGGCGTGAACCTTGATCGCCGGATCGAGGATCTTGCAGGTCTCGGCCGCCATCTTCCACTCTTCCTTGGTGGCGCCGTCATCCATGAAAATATCGATATGGGGGATGACGTTGAAGGCGATCTGCTTGGTGAACTTCTGCTGGAAGTCGGCGGGCGGCTGGTTGACGTAGATGCCCTTGGTCTGGTTGAACAGCTCGTCCATGCCATCCTTGCCCGCGCCCGACACCGACTGATAGGTGCTGACGACCACGCGCTTGATGCCGAAGGCGTCGTGCAGGGGCTTGAGCGCCACCACCATCTGGATGGTCGAGCAATTGGGATTGGCGATGATATGACGCTTGGTATAGCCGGCGATCGCCTGGGGATTGACCTCGGGCACCACCAACGGCACGTCGCGATCCATGCGGAAATGGCTGGTGTTGTCGATCACCACGCAGCCGGCGGCGGCGGCGCGCGGGCTATGGGTGGCCGACACCTTGGCGCCGGGCGAACTGAGGGCGATATCGACCCCGGTGAAATCGAAGGTCTCAAGGTCGCGGACCTTCAGCACCTGATCCTCGCCGAAAGACACCTCGCGTCCCGCCGAGCGCGAGGAGGCGAGCGCGATCACTTCGCTGACTGGAAATTTACGTTCGGCAAGGGTGGACAGCATTTCGCGCCCGACATTGCCGGTGGCGCCGATCACCGCCACCCGATAGCCGCCTGCTCTGTAAGCCATGGTTATCTCAAACCCCTTGAGTTCTCGGGCCGTGGAGGGGGGAAAAGCTACCCCCTGAGGCCCGAGTGATCAAGGGAAGCCGCCGCGCTACTGCCCCGCCACCTGCTCGCCTTTCTGGACGGTATCGATCCAGTCGGCGAAGGTGGAGGGGACGGGAGTCCCGGTGGTAGTCGACGTGCCGGTGTCGCGTTTGGCGGTTTGCGTCGCCGGGCGGCGCCCCACGGTATCGGTATAGAACACATGGGTGCCGATGCGAACCGTGCGGTCAAGCCGGTCCGCCCACGACGGCGCCACGGTGCCGTTATGGTACCAAAGCGCGCCGCGCGTCGGATCGTTGATGGCGTTGTCGCGCCGCAGCACCGACATGGCCAGCAGCACCGAGGAACGCCAAGCGTCTTCCTCGATCGGGGCATCGGCCTTGCCGTCGCAGTACCACGAGAATTGGCATCCCCGTCCCATACCGCTGCGATTCTCCTGCACGACGTCGCAGATGGAGCCCGGGAAGCGGGGATCGCGGGCCCGGTTCAGAACCACCTGGGCCACCGCCACCCGCCCCTGCAGCGTCTCGCCGCGGGCTTCCCAGTAATCATTGAGGGCCAGACAAAGCATGTCTTTCTTGGCCACAACCAGCGTTCCGGGGCCAACCCGGATGTCCTTGGGCAATTCCGCAGCCCCCGCCAGCGAAGCACCGAGGAGCAAGGCTCCCAGCGCGGTCAGGATAAGTCTCATCGGCTGTTTCCCCCGCACCATCTTTGGGACCTCCCGGTGTCGGGAGGGTCCGGCCGATGGCACGGCCCTTTCGTTTCTGTCCGAGTGGCTTCCCCGCCGGGACACCCGCTTCGTGGGTGCCGCCAACACAAAAAGCTCGATCTTTGGGATCGCTCCAGCCCTTGGCCGGACCAACCTCCCTTTCAACGTCGTGATGGTGTCCTGGAGACCAGGAGTGCTCCCGAGGGGTCGGGAGGGGTGTGAAATCTAAAAAAGTGGTTCGCCGAGCCTCTTTTCGCAAGTGCGAAAGAACCGCCGACATCCCCACCATGGACCGACCATAGAGGGGGCGACTGCCCATCACAATCGGCGATGATCGATCGGCTATCCCGTTTAAGAACCCCTGTGGCGAGAGCGCCACAAGGCCGATGACGAAACATCACCCCCTTCCCGGCGCTGGGCTTTTTATTTCGGGTCGGAACTTTGTCTTGATAATTGTCAATGCCCAGCCGATGCACGCAGCCTACAACAGCGGCGAGCCAACAGGGTGTCAGATACCCCCGACACCCGATCGGCCGACCATACCAGTTCCTCATGTGGTCTACTTCACCGGGCACCGATAGCGTCGATGCCCGGTTTTTTCATGTCCAATCAACATATTACCGTCCTTTTCTCCTTGCGCCCGCCGCGAGGCATTATGAGCTTGCGTTCATAACATCCTTGCGTTTGGTCGGCGCCCACCTTAGTTTTGAGCATAGGCTCAGAACGGAGAAAGCATGCCCCGTCCCCGAAAAACCCGGACGGTCCGCACCGATCTTGCGGTCCACTTCTACAAGCCCCAGGGCATTCCGCTGCGGGATCTGCAAAGCGTCACCTTGTCCCTCGATGGACTGGAGGCCCTGCGCCTTGCCGATGTCGAGGGACTGGAACACGCCGCCGGCGCGGACTCGATGGGCATCTCGCGACCGACGTTCTCGCGGCTGCTGACCGAGGCGCGGACCACCGTGGCCACCGCCCTGGTCGAAGGCTGGGCCATTCACATCGACGGCGGCCCGGTCGCCCAGGGTCCGGCATTGGACGGTTCGGCCTGCCCCAACCGCCGCCAGCGCCGGGGGCCCTGCGCCCGTCGCGGCGCCGCCGGAGCCTTGGCCCGCCAAACCGGCGACGAGCCGCCCTCGTCGCCGACCGATAACGAAAAGGATGACTAAGATGACGGACTGCGTGGCGTTTCCCTGCCTTTTGCCCGGGGGATTAAAGGCACCGCTTTTTGGCCACTTCGGCGAAAGCGAGGCCTTTACCGTGGTCTTGCTGCGCGATGGCGCGGTGGCCGATGTCAAGGTTCTTGCCGCCCCCGCCCATGAGCACGGCGGCTGCATGGCCCCGGTGCGCCTGCTGGCCGAAGCGGGCGTGACCGCCCTGGTGACCGCCGGCATCGGCGGTCGCCCGCTCCAGGGATGCACCCACCAGGGGATCACCGCCTTCCAGGCCGGCTCTCTTGCAACCGTGGAAGAGGCGCTCCACGCCTGGACGAACGCCCAACTGGCGCCCTTTTCGCCCGAGATGGCCTGCGCCGGCGGCGGGTCCGCCCACGGATCGGCGGAGAGCGCTTGTTGCGGAGCGATTGAGAATTAGCATCGACGCATATACGCCACCCGCCTAGACTCGGGCGCAATCGCGTCGTCCTGATGGTTTCAAGGAGGTCTTCCCGATGACGATTTCAGACTCTCCCCTGGCGGGCCCGCCGTCCCTGGACGACGACGGGTTCAAAACACGCCGGGACTTCCTAATTTACGGCACCCTGGCGGTCAGCGCCGCCGGGGCGGCCCTGGCCGCTTGGCCGTTTATCGACTTCCTCAATCCCGCCGCCGACACCCGGGCGCTGTCGACCACCGAGGTCGATATCTCGGGCATCGTCGAAGGTCAGGCGATCACCGTCACTTGGCAAGGCAAGCCGGTCTTCGTCCGCCACCGCACCGCCCTGGAAATAGCCGAGGCCCAGGCCGTGGATCCGGCCACCCTGCGCGATCCGCAAACCGATGGCGAGCGGGTTCAAAACGCCCCCTGGCTGGTGATGATCGGCATCTGCACCCATCTCGGCTGCATTCCTTTGGGTCAGAAGACGGGCGATCCCAAGGGCGATTTCGACGGCTGGTTCTGCCCCTGCCACGGATCGCATTACGATTCCTCGGGTCGGGCGCGCAAGGGACCGGCCCCGCTCAACATGGCGATCCCGCCCTATACCTTCCGCGACGACACCACCTTGCGCATCGGCTGACGGGACTTTTGAGAGTGACGCAAATCGTCGTCGCACTCTGATCCAGAGTGCTCGGGATTTGCTTCCGAAACACCACAGGCCCCCGGAGCGATCCCCGGGGGCCTGTGTGTTTTCGGAGCGGAAAGCCCTGGATTAGTTGGCCAATTGGGCCATCTCGGCCAGCAGGGCGTCGCCCATGCCGGTGGTGCCGACCAGGGTCTTGCCGGGCTGGAAGATGTCGCCGGTGCGCAGGCCCTTGGCCAGAACGCCCCGCACGGCGTTGTCGACCAGATCGGCCTCTTCGGCCAGATCGAAGCTGTAGCGCAGCATCATCGAGAAGCTGAGGATGGTCGCCAGCGGATTGGCCTTGTCCTGGCCGGCGATATCGGGGGCCGAGCCATGGACCGGTTCGTACATCGCCCGACGGTTGCCCGCCGCGTCGGCGGCGCCCAGGCTGGCCGAGGGCAGCATGCCCAGCGACCCGGTGAGCATGGCGGCGCAATCGGACAGGATATCGCCAAACAGGTTGTCGGTGACGATGACATCGAACTGCTTGGGCTGGCGGACCAACTGCATGGCGCAGTTATCGGCGTACATATGCGACAGGGCGATCTCGGGGTAGTCGGCGCCCAGCTTGGTCACCTCCTCGCGCCACAGCAGGCCGCTTTCCATGACATTGGCCTTTTCGACGCTGCACAGCCGCTTGCCGCGCTTGCCCGCCAGATCGAAGGCCACCTTGGCGACGCGCACGATCTCGTGGGTGTCATAGACCTGGGTGTTGACGCCGCGGCGCTCGCCGTTGGGCAGGGCGCTGATGCCGCGCGGCTGGCCGAAATAAACGCCGCCGGTCAGCTCGCGCACGATCATCACGTCAAGGCCCGAGACCAGCTCGGTCTTCAGGGTCGAAGCCTCGGCCAGGGCGTCGAAGACCATCGCCGGACGCAGATTGGCAAACAGCTCCAGGTCCTTGCGCAGGCGCAAAAGCCCACGCTCGGGCTTAAGCTCGAAAGGCAGGGAGGCATCCCATTTCGGCCCGCCGACGGCGCCCAGCAGCACGGCGTCGGCGGCCAGGGCCAGGGCGACGGTGTCGTCATGCAGGGGCGTGCCCTGGGCGTCATAGGCGGCGCCGCCAACCAAGGCGTCTTCGACTTCAAAGGCGGTGCGGCCGGTTTGGTTCAGCCAGTCCATGACCCGGCGCACCTGGGCCATGACTTCGGGGCCGATGCCGTCGCCGGCAAGGAACAGGATCTTCTTGGAAACGGGCATGGAAAATGTCCTTGGAAAAATCGTTCGTCACAAGAGCGGAGACGGTATGAAAAAGGGCGCACCCGGCGGCGCGCCCCTTGAACGGATCAGACGGCTTTGGCGATCGGCAGCCAGGGCGAACTCATCGCCCGCGTCCGCTCGAAATCGTCGATCTTGTCGCCCTTCTGCAAGGTCAGGCCGATATCGTCCAGACCGTTGAGCAGACAATGCTTGCGGAAGGCGTCGATCTCGAAGGCGATCTGGCCGCCATCGGGGCCGCGGATCACCTGATTTTCCAGATCGACCGTCAGCGTGGCGTTGGAGCCGCGCCCGGCGTCGTCGAGCAGCTTGTCGATCTCGACCTGCGGCAGGGCGATGGGCAGGATGCCGTTCTTGAAGCAGTTGTTGAAAAAGATATCGGCGAAGCTGGGGGCGATGACGCAGCGGATGCCGAAATCGAGCAGGGCCCAGGGGGCATGTTCGCGCGAGCTGCCGCAGCCGAAATTGGCCCCGGTCACCAGGATGGTCGCCTTGCGCCAAGCGGCCTTGTTCAGAATGAAATCCGGGTTCTCGGCGCCGTCTTCCAGAAACCGCATCTCGTCAAACAGGTTCTTGCCCAGGCCCGTCCGCTTGATGGTCTTCAGGAACTGCTTGGGAATGATCATGTCGGTATCGATATTGATCATCGGCAAAGGCGCCGCGATCCCGGTCAGCACGGTGAATTTTTCCATCACTCAAACCCTCATCTCATCTCGCATCAAAGCCCGCCGCCCTGGCCGATCCCCCCCGTGACAGGGGGGAGCCGTCACCCCAGCGAGGGGGCCAGGGATTGGGCGTCGGTCAGCTTGCCGGTGATCGCCGAGGCGACAGCGACGGCCGGACTGACCAGATGGGTCCGCCCCCCCTTGCCCTGGCGGCCTTCGAAATTGCGGTTCGAGGTCGAGGCACAGCGCTCGCCCGGCGCCAACTTGTCGGCGTTCATCGCCAGACACATCGAGCAGCCCGGCTCGCGCCATTCAAAGCCGGCCTCCAGGAAGATCTGGTCCAGACCTTCGGATTCGGCCTGTTCCTTGACCAGACCCGATCCCGGAACGACGATGGCGTTGACGGTGGCGGCCACCTTGCGGCCCTTGGCGATGGCGGCGGCGGCGCGCAGGTCTTCGATGCGGCCATTGGTGCACGAGCCGATGAACACCTTGTCGATGGCGACCTCGGTCATCGGCATGCCGGGCTTGAGATCCATATAGGCCAGGGCGCGCTCAATGGCGGCGCGGCGGCCAGGATCGGCCTCGGCGGCGGGATCGGGCACCCGGCCCGACAGCGCCACCACGTTCTCCGGGCTGGTCCCCCAGGTCACCTGCGGCTCGATCGCGCCGGCATCCATCTCGATAACCGTGTCATAGACCGCGCCCTCGTCGGTCTTCAGCGTCTTCCAATAGGAAATCGCCGCTTCCCAGGCCGCGCCCTTGGGGGCGAAGGGCCGCCCCTTCAGATACTCGAAGGTCACCTCGTCAGGGGCGATCAACCCGGCGCGGGCGCCGCCTTCGATGGTCATATTGCAGACCGTCATCCGGCCTTCCATCGACAGGCCGCGGATCGCCTCGCCGGCGAATTCGATCACATGGCCGGTGCCGCCGGCGGTGCCGATGCGGCCGATCACGGCGAGCACGATGTCCTTGGCGCTCACGCCCGGGCGCAAGGCCCCGTCGATGCGCACCAGCATGTCCTTGGCCGGCTTCTGCAGCAGCGTCTGGGTGGCCAGAACGTGTTCGACCTCGCTGGTGCCGATCCCGAAGGCCAAAGCGCCGAAGGCGCCATGGGTCGAGGTATGGGAATCGCCGCAGACGATGGTCGCCCCCGGCAGGGTAAAGCCCTGTTCGGGACCGACGATATGAACGATGCCCTGGCGGATATCGTCCATTTCCAGATAGGGCACGCCGAATTCGGCGGTATTGCTGCCCAAAGCCTCGACCTGGATGCGGCTTTCCTCGTCGGCGATGCCCTTGGAGCGATCGGTGGTGGGCACGTTATGATCGGCCACCGCCAGGGTCTGCTCGGGCCGGCGCACCTTGCGTCCGGTCATCCGCAGGCCTTCGAAAGCCTGGGGGCTGGTCACTTCGTGAACCAGATGGCGATCGATGTAAATCAGGCAGGTCCCATCATCCTGCACGTCCACGAGATGGCTTTGCCAGATCTTGTTGAACAGGGTTTTGGGCTTACCCATGCATCGACGCTCCAAATAAAGGCTCGGCTGTTCGCATAAATCCAAGACGGAAAGGCGGTCAGTCCCCGCCGGGGCTGCCGCCGGGAAAACCCCGGCGACAGCAGGAGGGCGGACGACCGTCGCAACCCGAAGGCTTACTTCTTGGCCTTGGGCTTGGGCGCGGGCTTCTTGCCCTGGGGCCGGACCTCGGGCTTGCTGGCCTGGTCCTTGCCCGAAGCCTTGCGCTCCTGGCTGATCTCGCGCTCGACGGCCAAAGCCTGCTGGGTCGCCGTCGTATCCTCGATGATACGCGCCGAACGGCCCTGACGGCCACGCAGGTAGTACAGCTTCGCGCGACGGACCTTACCGCGACGCACCACTTCGATGCGGTCGATGGTCGGGGCATAGAGCGGGAAAATACGCTCAACGCCTTCGCCAAACGAGATCTTGCGCACGGTGAAGGACGAGTTCAGCGCGGCATTGCGCCGGGCGATGCAGACGCCTTCGTAGACCTGAACGCGCTGACGGTTGCCTTCGATAACCTTCACGTGAACGCGAAGGGTGTCGCCCGGGGAAAACTGGGGCACGCCCCGCTGTTCCAGGAGCTTCTCGATCTGCTCCTTCTCGAACTGCTCGATAATGTTCATTGTCCGCATCCTCTATCAAGGGAAGTCCGCGCGGCGACATAGCGGGCCCACAGGTCCGGCCGCCGCGTCTGGGTGATCTCCTCCGACCGGGCCTGTCGCCAGTCGGAAACCTTCTGATGGTGGCCCGAGGTCAGAACCTCGGGTACCGTGCGGCCCCGCCATTCGGCGGGCCGCGTATAATGGGGATACTCGAGGAGTCCCCGCTCGAAACTCTCGTCTTCAAGGGATTCCGTCTTGCCGACGACTCCCGGAAGCAGCCGCACCACCGCGTCAAGCAGGACCTGGGCGGCCGCCTCTCCACCGGACAGGACATAGTCGCCGATGCTGATCTCCAGCATCCCCCGTTCGTCAAGCACCCGCTGATCGACGCCCTCATAGCGTCCGCACAGCAGGGTCAACGACGGGGCCTGCGCCAACTCGCGCACCAGGGCCTGATCAAGCACCCGGCCCCGCGGGGTCAGATAGACCAGCGGACCATCGCCCGGCCAGGATGCGGCGATCGCCGCATCCACCACGTCGGGACGCATGACCATGCCGGCGCCACCGCCAAAGGGACTGTCGTCCACCGTATGGTGACGGTCGGTGGCAAACGACCGGATATCGACGGCCTCGATGCTCCAAGCGCCGGTTTCCAAGGCCTTGCCGGCGATGGAATGACCAAGCGGTCCGGGAAACATCTCGGGAAACAGGGTCAGAACGACGGCGCGCAAACTCATGACGCGCCCCCCTTGCCGTCCCCATCCTCATCGATCCCCACACCCGGATCTTCCTCGACCTCGCCCTCGACCCCTGCGGGCGGACGGGTGTCGTCAAGAAGACCCAGCGGCGGATCGGCGACCAGCCGTCCGGCCTTGACGTCGACCAGCGGAACCACCGCCTTGGTGAAAGGCAGCAAAACCGAGCGGCGCCCCTGGGCCAGGGTCACTTCCAGCATATCGCCGGCGCCGAAGTCGTGAACCGAATGCACCACCCCAAGCCGGCCGCCGTCCACAAGGTCGACGGGCAGTCCGATCAGATCGGCGTGGTAGTATTCGTCCTCCTCCAGCGCGTCGGCGGGCAAGGCGGCGCGATCAAGAAACAGCCGCGTCCCCTTCAGCGCGTCGGCGGCGGTTCGGTCGGAAACCCCCGGAATCTGGCAAATGACAACGCCTTTCGCCTGATTTCGGACTTCCACGGCGAAGCGGCGCGTCCCGGTCTCGTCGGACAGCGGGCCGTAGTCGCACAGGGCCATCTCGTCCTGGGTGAAGCTTTTCACCCGAACGAGACCCCGTACGCCATGGGATCCCACGATCACGCCCACGAGCAGACGCTCCGTCATCGCCACCGTTCCTGTTGCCGGCCGCTTGGCCGGCCCATCCCGTTACCGGCCATCAAACCGGCCAGGGAGAGGCAAGGGGTCCGCGGCCCGAAAGCGAGCGGACGGACAACCCCAAAAGACATCAGCCTTCGGCGCTCGCCGCGGCTTCGGCGGCGGCACGGGCCTTTTCCTCGGCCTCGCGCAGACGCTCCTGGGCCTTGGCCTTGGGCTGGGCCTGCTTGGTCTGCTCGGGGACCTTGCGGGCCTCGGTCAGGCCGGACAGGCCAAGGAACCGGGCGACGCGATCGGACGGCAGGGCGCCAACGCCCAGCCAGTACTTCACGCGCTCGTCCTTGAGAACGACGCGGCGCTCGTGGTCACGCGGCAGCATCGGATCGAAGGTGCCCAGCTTCTCGATGAAGCGACCATCACGCGGCGAGCGGGAATCCGCCACCACGATGCGGTAGAAGGGGCGCTTCTTGGCGCCGCCGCGGGCAAGCCGAATTCGCAGGGACATGGTCTTGCTTACTCCTAAGTTCCTGATCAACTCGAAAAAACGATAGTCACGCCGGAGCGCCGCCTGGGCGCTATCCGACTACTTCTTCTTCCCGGAGAACCGACCGGGAAAACCTGGGGGCAGCCCGCCGCGCGGACCGCCGAGACCGGGAAAGCCGGGGGGCAGGCCGCCGCCGGCGCCGCCAAGCGCCGACAGATCGGGCGCGTCGCCCTCGCCACCGCCGCCCATGCCGCCAAGCAGGCCCATCAGACCCTTCTTGCCACCCATCTTTTTCATCTTCTTCATCACCACCGCCATCTGCTGGTGCTGCTTCAGAAGCTTATTGACCTCGGGAACGTTCGAGCCCGAGCCATCGGCGATGCGCTTCTTGCGCGAGGCCTTGACCAGATCGGGGTTGCGACGCTCCTTGATCGTCATCGACAAGATGATCGCCTCCTGGCGCTTCATCATGTTGTCGTCGATCTTCGATTCGGCCATCTGGCGCTGCATCTTGCTGATGCCGGGCATCATGCCGAGCAGGCCCTTCATGTCGCCCATCTTCTTGATCTGACGGATCTGGGCCAGCATGTCCTCAAGGTCGAACTTGCCTTCCATCATCCGCTTGGCGACGCGTTCGGCCTGATCCATCTCGATGGTCTCGGCCGCCTTCTCGACCAGGGCGACGACGTCGCCCATGCCCAGAATGCGTCCGGCGATGCGCTGGGCGTGGAACGCCTCAAGGGCGTCCATCTTCTCGCCCATGCCCATCAATTTGATCGGCACGCCGGTCACCGCCCGCATCGACAAGGCCGCGCCGCCGCGGCTGTCGCCATCGACCCGGGTCAGCACGATGCCGGTCACGCCGACCTTTTCGTTGAATTCCTGGGCGACGTTGACGGCGTCCTGGCCGGTCATGGCGTCGGTGACCAGCAGCACCTCGTGGGGATTGACCAGGGCGCGCACCTCGGCGACCTCGGTCATCAGCACTTCGTCGATATGCAGCCGGCCGGCGGTATCGAGGATGACCACGTCGTAGCCGCCGACGCGGGCCGCCTGCATGGCGCGGCGGGCGATCTCGACGGGCTTCTGGCCCATCACCACTTCCAGGGTGTCGACCCCGGTCTGTTCGCCAAGGATGGCGAGCTGGCGCTGGGCGGCCGGACGGTAAACGTCGAGCGAGGCCATCAGCACCTTCTTGCGCTCGCGCTTGGTGATGCGCAGGGCGATCTTGGCCGAGGTGGTGGTCTTGCCCGACCCCTGCAGGCCGACCATCAGGATCGGCACCGGCGGGGTATGGGCGATATCGATGCCCAGCGACATCGGATCGGGCTCGGCCTCGACCCCACCCTCGCCCGACAGCATGTCGACCAGGGCGTCGTGAACGAGCTTGACCACCATCTGCCCGGGGGTGACCGAGCGGATGACCTCTTGGCCGATGGCCTGTTCCTTGACCTGGGCAACGAACTGCTTGACCACGGCTAGGGCGACGTCGGCCTCGAGAAGGGCGACGCGCACTTCGCGCATGGCGGCATCGACGTCGGCTTCCGAAAGGGAACCCCGTCTGCGCAGTTTATCGAGAACGTCGCCCAAGCGACCCGACAGTCCGTCGAACATGGTCCCCGCCCCGTTTCCCAAAGGTGTCGCCCTTCCGCTCCGGCATTCGGCCAAACGACAGTATCGCCAGTGCGCGATGCTCGCGGACTGGCGGACCTCCTTGGAGGCATTGGCCGTCAACCGAAACGGATGACAAAGAATCCCGGCCGCCCCGTAAACGGGACTCCGGTGGCTCACTGTCTAGAACCCACAACAAGCCGAGTCAAGAAAAACCCGGCCTTGGCGGCGCAGGGGAGATGATCGGCAAACGCTCCGACCGCCCCCAAAACCGCAAAAGCGCTGAATCGGACAGTCGAAGCCAGCTTTCAGGGCCGTCGCCACCAAGCTTGGCGGGCGCGGATCAAGGATTGCGCGTTAGGCAGTACCCGACTTCATCACAGTTTGATCCCGGAATCGGGTGTTCCGCTGGACTCCGTTTCGAGCCACGCCTATAAGTCGCGATCATGAGCATACGTGGCACCCATTTCCTGAAAATGCACGGCCTGGGCAACGATTTTATCGTGATCGACGCCCGGACCCGTCCGCTCGACCTGACGCCCGAGCGCGTCCGCGCCTTGGCCGACCGGCATTCGGGGGTGGGCTGCGATCAGTTCGTCACCATCGAACCGGCGCGTGGTGGCGGCGTCGCCTTCATGGGCCTGCGCAACGCCGATGGCGAAATCGTCGAAAGCTGTGGCAACGCCTCGCGCTGCGTCGGCCGCCTGCTGCTTGAGGAACGCGAAGCCGAAAGCGTTCTGATCGAAACCCTGGGCGGCATGGTCGAAGCCCGCCGGGCCAGTGGCGAGTTGATCGAGGTCGACATGGGCCCGGCCCGTCTGACCTGGCAAGAGATCCCGCTGGCCGGGGCGGCCGATACCCTCCACATCGAGCTGAGCGTCGGCCCGTTGAGCGACCCCTGCGCCGTATCGATGGGCAATCCCCATGCGGTGTTCTTCGTTGACGACGCCGACGCCATCGACCTCGCCACCTGGGGTCCGCTGATCGAGCACCATGGCCTGTTCCCCAATCGCACCAATGTCGAAGCCGTTCACCTCCGCGCCGATGGCCGTTTGCGCATGCGGGTATGGGAACGCGGCGTCGGCATCACCCGAGCCTGCGGCACCGGCGCCTGCGCCAGCGCCGTGGCCGCCATGCGGCGCGGCTTGATCGCCGGCCGCACCGCCGAGGTCGTTCTCGATGGCGGCACGCTTGGCATCGTCTGGCGCGAAAGCGACGGCCATGTGCTGATGACCGGCAGTGCCACCCTGGCCTATTCGGGGGTCCTGGACGAAGGAGCCTGGGCATGACCGCCACTCCCCTCGCGCCGCCGACGGCCGATGCGATCGACGATAACGCCAGCCCCGGCGGTCCGCGCATCGTCACTTTCGGCTGCCGTCTCAATACCTATGAATCCGAGGTGATGCGCGAACAGGCGGCCAAGGCCGGGCTGAGCGATGCCATCATCGTCAATACCTGCGCCGTCACCCGCGAGGCCGAGCGTCAGGCCCGCCAGACCATCCGCCGCCTGCGCCGCGAGAATCCGGAAACCCGGCTGATCGTCACCGGCTGCGGCGCCCAGCTTGACCCGAAAGGCTGGGGGGCGATGCCCGAGGTCGATCAGGTGCTGGGCAACGAGGAAAAGCTGAAGGCGGAAAGCTATCGGCCGCTGGCCGGCGGACTTGACCTGGGCGCCCCGGAAAAGATCCTGGTCGACGACATCATGACCGTGCGCGAAACCGCGCTGCATCTGGTCGGCGGCTTCGAGGGACGGGCCCGCGCCTTCGTTCAGGTTCAGCAGGGCTGCGACCACCGCTGCACCTTCTGCATCATCCCCTTCGCCCGCGGCAACAGCCGCAGCGTGCCGATGGGCCGCATCGTCGACCAGATCCGCGCCCTGGTCGCGGCCGGCTATCGGGAAGTGGTGCTAACCGGGGTCGACATCACCGCCTATGGTCCCGATCTGCCCGGGGCGCCAAGCCTGGGTCAGATGGTGCGCCGCCTGCTGCGCGCCGTGCCGGACCTGCCCCGCCTGCGGCTGTCGAGCCTTGATCCGGTCGAGGTCGACGAGGATCTGCTGGCCCTGGTGGCCAGCGAGCCCCGGCTGCTCGCCCATCTTCATCTCTCGGTTCAGGCCGGCGCCGATCTGATCCTCAAGCGCATGAAGCGCCGCCACCTGCGCGACGACGTCATCGCCCTCGCCCAGCGCCTGCGGACGCTGCGCCCCGGGATGGCGCTGGGCGCCGATATCATCGTCGGCTTCCCCACCGAAACCGAAGAGCACTTCGCCCAATCCCTGGCCCTGGTCGAGGAGGCCGGGCTGACCCATCTGCATGTGTTCCCCTATAGCCCGCGCCCGGGAACCCCGGCGGCGCTGATGCCCCAGGTCGACAAGGCCGTGGTCAAGGACCGGGCGCGGCGCCTGCGCGAGGCCGGCGAAGCGGCCCTGGCCGCCCACCGCGCCGTGCTGGTCGGCGGCATCGACCATGTTTTGATCGAACGCCCTGGCGAAGGCCATGGCGAGACCTTTGTCCCCGTGAGCGTGGACCCGGCCCTGACGCCGGGCAGCATCGTGCCCGTCCGGCTGCGCGCCGGTGAGGGTGGCCATCTGATCGGAGAAGCCGTTTCGTGAGCGAGCACAGCGCCAATCAGCGGAAGAAGAAGGGCACCGCCGTGGCGGTCCCGACGTCCCTCGAAAGCCGGCCCCGCCGTCGCATCGACCCGCTCGCCCATAAGAAGCGGGGCTTCTGGAGCACGCTTTTCTGGACCATCGTCGGCCCGGTGTCGTTCGATGTGGCCGAAGCCGAACTGGCCGCCGCCGAGCAGGCCGAACTCGCCGCCCTCGCCCCGCCCGCCGCCGCGCCCCCCACCACGCCCAAGCGCCCGCTCAGCGCCCCGCCGCCGCTGGCCAAGCCCCGGCCCGAGGCGAGGCCGACGCCGCCCAAGCCGGTCGTCGTGCCGAGCGCCAAGCCCGAGCCCAAGCCGGTCGCGGTTCCGCCGCCCGCCGCCAAGCCGCCCGTCGCCAAGCCGTCCATTCCCAAGCCGGCTCCGCCGCCGCCGGTGCCACCCACCGCCCCGCCGCCGGCGACCGCGCCCGAGGCCCTCGTTCCCGAGAGCCTGCCCGAGGTCATCGCCCCGCAGATCACGCCCGAGGCGGCGCCGCCGGTCGTTCCCGAAGCCATCCCCGAGTTCTGGCCGGAGGTTCTTCCAGAACCAGTGGCCGAGCCGGTCAAGGTCAGCTTCTTCGCCCGGCTGCGCGGCGGTCTGTCGCGGACCTCGGGCAAGCTGGTTGGCGGCATCATGGGGCTGGTCAGCGAGCGCAAGCTCGATGATCAGGCGCTCGAGGATCTGGAAGACCTGCTGATCACCGCCGATATCGGCGTCGAGACCGCGGGCAAGCTGACGCGCTCGCTGGCCAAGGAACGCTTTGGCAAGAACGTGACCGGCGAAGAGATTCGCGGCCATTTCGCCGACGAGATCGCCACCATCCTCGGCCCTGTCGCCCGGCCGCTCGAAATCGACGGGTCGCTCAAGCCCCATGTCGTCCTGGTGGTCGGCGTCAACGGCTCGGGCAAGACCACGACGATCGGCAAGATCGCCAACCAGTTGGTGCACGAGAACAAAAGGGTGCTGCTGGCCGCCGGCGACACCTTCCGCGCCGCCGCCGTCGAACAACTGCGCATCTGGGGGGATCGCACCGGCTGCGAGGTGATCGCCCGCGACACCGGCGCCGATTCCGCCGGCCTCGCTTTCGACGCCCTGCAAAAGGCGCGGGCCGAGGGCTACGACGTGCTGCTGATCGATACCGCCGGCCGCTTGCACAACAAGACCGAGCTGATGGAGGAACTGAAAAAGGTCGTGCGCGTGCTGCGCAAGATCGATCCGGCGGTTCCCCATACCTGTCTCCAGGTCCTCGACGCCACCGTCGGCCAAAACGCCCACCAGCAGGTCAAGGTCTTCCAGGAGATGACCGATGTCTCGGGACTGGTGATGACCAAGCTCGACGGCACGGCCAAGGGCGGCGTGGTGGTGGCGCTTGCCGATAAATTCGGCCTGCCCGTCCATTACGTCGGCATCGGCGAAGGCATCGATGATCTGCGCCCCTTCAGCGCGCGGGACTTCGCCCGCGGGCTGATGGACCTCGATTAGAGCAAATCCCGAGCACTCTGTTCCAGAGTGCGACGACGATTTGCTTCAATATCAGTGGGTTAGAGCTGCGTTCCGGTACCAGATGTCACGCACGCAGCTCTAAGCGCCTTTGCCGTGGCCATCGGCGACCCGGGTGACCCCGGCGGCGAGGGCGACCAGCAGACCGGCCAGCACGGCCAGCCCCAGGGCCTGCCCCAGGCGGGTCGCCTCGGCCACGGCGCCGATCAGCGGCGGCCCGACCAGGAAGCCGGCATAGCCCAGGGTGGCGACGGCGGTGATCGAGGTGGCCGGCGCCGCCCCGGGCACCCGGCCGGCGGCGCCGAACAGAACCGGCACCATATTGGCAAAGCCGATGCCGGCGCAGGCGAAGCCGGCGATCATCGCCCCGGGCGTGCCGACCATCAGCCCCGCCCCCAAACCGACGGCGGCGATCACTCCGCCGCCCCGGGTCAGAACCACCGAGCCCAGACGCCGGCGCAGGGCGTCGCCCGAAAAACGGCCGACGGCCATCGCCGCCGAAAACGCCGCATAACCGGCCCCGCCCAAGGCCGCTCCGGCGCCCAGGCTCTCGCGCAGATGAACGGCGCTCCAGTCAAGCATGGCGCCCTCGCTCATCAGCACGGCGAAGGCCAGCAGGCCGAGCACCAGGGTGCCCCGGCGCGGCAGGGCGAAGCCCGCCCCCGCATGGCTGCCGATATCGGCGCTGGCGGGCAGCAACCGGCCCCAGCCGGCAAGCACCGCCAGGGCGGCGACGCAGGCCAGCCCCAAAGCCAGGGCCGGCCCGCCCGCCCAAACCAGCAAGCCGCCGCCAACCCCGGCGCCGATCAGTCCGCCCAGGCTGAACATGCCATGGAACGACGACATCACCGGCCGGCCCAGCCGCCCCTCGACCAGCACCCCATGGGCGTTCATCGCCACATCAAGCACGCCATTGGCCCCGCCCAGCACGATCAGCGCCGCGACCAGCAGCGGCAACGACGGCGCGATCACCGGCAGCGGCAAAACGGCGAAGAACACCAGGGCGGCGCAGCGGCCGACCATGGCGCTGCCGAAGCGGGCGACGAGAACGCCGGTCAGCGGCATGGCCACCAGGGCGCCGATCGCCATCGCCAGCAAGGCGATGCCCAAGCGGCCATCCGACAGCGCCAACCCCTGCTTGACCCCGGGAATCAGCGCCGACCACAGGCCCAAGGCCATGCCGTTGGTCAGAAACAACACGCCAACCGCTCCGCGCGCCCGACGCCCCTGGGCTTCCCCCAGGGCGGTCCTTTGATCCATCATATCCTCACCATATCAACACCTTGCAAGGCGAGCGCCTCGATCGCCGCCTCGTCGCCGACCCCGTCCATCACGATCTTGTCCAGGCGCCCGGCCGGGCAAACCCAATGGGGGGCGGCCGTTCCCAGCTTGTCGGCGGTGGTAACGGCGACCACTTGGCGCGAGGCCGCGACCATCGCCCGCTTAACCTGGGCCTCCTCGTAATCGCTGGCGCTGACCCCCGCCCCGGCCTCAAGGCCACAGATGCCAAGCAGGCAGAGATCGGCGTTGATCCGCCCCACCGCCTCGACCACCGCCGCGCCGCTGACCGTGCGCGTCGCCCGGTCAAGCCGCCCGCCCAGCACGATCACCTCGAGCCCCGGACGATCGACAAGTTCAAGGCCGATCGCCGGAGCGCTGGTGATGATCGTCACCCCCAGCCCGCCGGGGATGGCCCGGGCGACGGCCAGCAGCGTCGTTCCGCCATCGATCAGCACGGTTTGTCCGCCGCCGATCAGCGCCGCCGCCGCCCGGCCCAGGGCGTCCTTGGCCGGGCCGTCACGTCGGGCGCGCTCGCCGAAATCGCCCTGGGCGGGGGAAACCGGGATGGCGCCGCCATGGACCCGGCGCAGCAGTCCGGCCGCGGCCATATCGCGCAGGTCGCGGCGGATGCTGTCTTCCGAGGTGGAAAACACCTGCGCCAAATCCGCCACGCCAACCCGACCCTCGGCGCGCAGGCGCTCGAGAACCGCGGCGCGGCGTTCATCATTGGAAAGCGGGCCCATGGTGTCTCCTGTTTTTGCCTAAATCGGCAAAAACATGCACTGCCAGGCGAAAATCGTCAAGAGCCGTCGATCGCCCGCCGGCGGATGAAGCCGGCGGGCGAGGCGGGTCATGCGGCCGGAGCCCTGCTCCGCCCGGGTGGGGCGGGCACCGCGCAGAAGGCGCTTAAGCGGGCCAAGGCGGCCTCGATATAAAGGGTTTCCTTGCGGTCATCGGGCCAAGATAGGGTCACGGTCTTGCTGAACGCCTCGCGCGGGCCAAGGCTGGCGACCACCGGGATGCCCAAAGCCCGGGCGCGGGCCCGCTTGACGCCCAGGGACTCGGCCCCCAGGTCGGCACCAACGCGCAGGCCGGCCTCGGCGAAACGGCCGGCGATCGAGCGCACGATGGCCTCTTCGGCTGCGGTGCCGGCCAGCAGAACCTGCTGGGGGGCGAGCCAGGGCGCCAACCAGCCGTCCCCGCGCGCCAGCAGCAAGCCAACGGCGGCTTCCAGGCTGCCAAACAGCCGATGGCAGAGCAGTATCGCCCGCTCCCCCGCCCCGCCGATGGCCTCGCCCTCCAAGGTGAGTCCCCCGCAGGGCCACGCCCCGCCGGCCCCGTCGTCGACCTCGAAGACCAGCCATGAGCCGCCGGTCGGCGCCCCCTCCCCCGCCGGCCCGGCGGCGAGACCGGGCTGATAACCGGCCCGGCGCGCTCCGGCGGCGAGCGGGCACTCCTCGCCGGCCCGCGCCGTCCCCCACCGCACCCCGATCACCGGGAAGCCGAAGGCGGCCAGGGTCGCGGCGCTGGCGGTGACGATCCGCGCCACCTCGGCGACACAGTGATCGGCAGGGCAGAACACATGGGCTTCATCCGTGGTGAAAGCGGTCCCGACCGCCGGGGGGGTAAAAGCGGCCCCGCCCAGCAGCCCCTCTCCCGGACCGCCGCGATGACAGACGCCCAGTTCGAAAAGCCGCAGCGGCCCGTCCTCGGCCCGCCGCGCCAGGGCATGAACCAGCCGGTGCGCCGCGCAGGTCCCGCCGCGAAAGGCGCCGTCGACCAGCGGGGGCGTGCGGATCTCGGCATAGCCCGCCGCTTCCAGCCACGCGCGCAAGCCGCCCTCGATCACCCGCAGCAAGGTCAGCCCGCGCGGCAGCCAATAGGGATTGCCGCCGCCGGTGGCGCGCCACAGGAAAAGCTCCTGGCTTTCGCCAAGGGCCACGGGATCGCGCCCCGGCCGGACACCCGGACCCGGGGCCGCGCAATCAGGCGGATTCTCTTCTGAAAAGGTCATGCTCTCTCTCCGGTCGGGGCTTTACGACGGGCGGAGAGGAAGCGGGAGAGGAGTCTGCCCACGATGCCATCCGCCTGTCGGATGGGCCGTGGGGTTTTTTAGTTATGGTCTGCGAAAATCCGACCAAGACACAGCCCCACCGCCCGCCGCCCAATGGCTGCGGGTTTGTTTGGTGGCGTCGGAGGCCATCGAGGCGATGGCGGCGGGGCGGGGTGTCTGGGTCATGGCACCGACGATAGGCCCGGCGACGACGGGCGTCAACCGCGCGACCCCGCAAGCGAGCGGCCGGAGCGTAGGCCGGCCGCCCGCCAAGGGTCAGGCGGCCGAGCGCACGTCCTGAAGGAAGGACTCGACGGCGTCGCGGAGCGTCGTTGATTGTTCGCCAAGCACGTTCGTGGCCTTGGAAACCGCATCGGCCAGGGTCAGGGTTTGCTCGGCGCCGTCGCGCACCTCGCCGATCAGCCGGCTGACCTGACCATTGCCATCGGCGACCACCTGGGTGCTGCGGGCGATTTCGCGGGTCGAGGCCGATTGCTGCTCGACCGCCGCGGTGATGGCCACCGTGGCGGCGCTGATGGTGTCGATAACCCCGGCGATTTCGCCGATGCTCGACACCGCCGTATGGGTCACCTCTTCCATGTCCTTGATCTGCTTGGAAATCTCTTCGGTGGCCCGCGCCGTTTGATTGGCCAGGGCCTTGACCTCATTGGCGACCACGGCGAAGCCCTTGCCGGCATCCCCCGCCCGGGCCGCCTCGATCGTCGCATTGAGCGCCAGCAGGTTGGTTTGGGCGGCGATGCCGCTGATCAGATCGATGACGGTGCCGATCTTGGCGACGGTGCCGGCCAGGGAATCAACGGTGGCCGTGGTGTTGCGCGCCCGTTCGACGGCGCGTTCGGCCACGCCGTTGGCGGTCGAGACCTGGGCGGAGATTTCGCGGATCGAGCTTTCCAGTTCCTCGGCCGAGGCGGCGACCATGGCGACATTGCCCGAGGCCTCTTCGGCCGCCGTGGACACCGATCCCGAAGCCCGGGTCGAGCGGTCGGCGGTTTGCGCCAGGGTATCGACAATGCCGCCCAACTGATGGGTGGCCTCGCCGACATTGCCCACCACCACATGCACCGTCTTTTCGAAGGCATCGGCGAGATGACGGAAGGTGGCGCTGCGGGCTTCCTTCTCGGCCGTGGCATAGGTTTCAAGCAGGATTTCGATATCAAGCCAGGCGATCTTGTTGAGCGCGGCGCGGATCATGGCCGCCTGGGCCCGCTTGCGCCCACCAAAATCGACGCCGCTGGTCGGCCGTTGGCCGAGGGCCTCGATCAATTCCTGAAGCACCGTGGCGTGGCAGATCGACACCGCATAGCCGGGAACGCCGTTGGCATAGAACACGGCGGCCAGGGTATGGGCGGAGTCAAGAAACCCCTCGCCCAGATCCCCCGAGGCGACCCGCACCCAATGGGCGGTGCGCGCCTTGTGAACTTCGGGCAGGCGCAGGGCGCTGGCCAGTTCCGGCCATTGGGCGAAACGCCCGTGCCACCGCTCAAGCAATCCCGGCAGTTCTACGCGAATAAACGGAGCGAGGTCTCCGAGAATGGCAAGATCCGCCTCGCTAACCTTGAAGGTCTCCAGTCTCCGGCCAAGAGAGGCGACGGCCGCCGCATAGTATTGACCACCCGATTTTTCGCCCGGACCACGGGAATCGGCGTTTTGAAGAAATCCGGTCATATCTTTCTCGATCCCATGAGTTTTCTATACCAGGGTATACGAGCCCATGGACTGATGGATTGCCTAACGGCGCTGCCTCGCCGAGACAAGGATGACGCAGCCATAACGACAGGGCGACCATAAGAAGAATAAATGATGTAAACAGGGGTTAAGATTGCAAATCCACAATTACATCTATCTTCGCAAGCCGCCTTATAAAGCATCTCGTCCGCCGCCGCAGCAAAAGGCGCCAATCAAGCGTCCTCAAATCCCGATAAAACCCCCACAACGTTCTTACCCAACTCTGCCGTGGCATAACCGCCCTCCATCACGAACAGGGTGGGAAGACCAAGCCCGGCCAAGCGGGCGCCAAGGGCGGGGAAGGCGCGGGCGGACACCTTGAAGTGCGACAGGGGATCGCCTGCCCAGGTGTCCACGCCCAGCGACACCACCACGGCGTCGGGAGCGAATTCGCCCAAACGGGCCAGCCCATGCTCCAGGGCCGCCAGCCATTCCGCTTCGGTCGTTCCGGCGGCCAGCGGCAGGTTGAGCGTCGTCCCCTCGCCCGCCCCGCGACCGCTCTGGTCGCCATAGCCGGTGTAATAGGGATAGCCAAAGGCCGGATCGGCGTGGAGCGAGACGAACAGCACATCGCCGCGCTCGTAGAAGATCTCCTGGGTGCCATTGCCATGGTGGTAATCGACATCAAGGATCGCCACCCGCCCCGCCCCCTGGTCGCGCAGGGTCTGGGCGGCGATGGCGGCGTTGTTCAGATAGCAATAGCCCCCCGCCAGGGCGCGGGCGGCGTGATGCCCCGGCGGCCGACAGAGGGCGAAGGCCGAGTGGGCGCCGGTGGCCACGGCCAGGGCCCCGGCATGGGCGGTATCGGCCCCGGCTTTGACCGCATCCCAGGTCTCGGCGACGATCGGCGTACCCGAATCAAAAATATACCAGCCAAGCAGGCCCTCCACCGTGTCGGGGCGCCGCTCGCCAATCCCGGGCACCGGCCAAGCGGTGGGATAGGCGGCGACGGTCGCTCCGCCCGCCCGCCAGCGCGTCCAGGCCGTTCGCAGGAACTCGACATACTCGCCGTCGTGGATCGCCAGCACCGGGGCAAGCCCGGGATCGACCGGCTGGCTCGGGGCGGGAAACCCCGCGGCCGCCAGCGCCGCCAGGATCGATTGGGCGCGGACGGGGCATTCGCGAAAGGCGATCATTTCGCCGCGCGAGAACTCCGAAGCGGGAGCGTGGGCAAGCTGGCGGGGGGAAAAGAACACGCGCATGGACGACCTTCGAAAGTGAGAGGAACCCCGGGCGGATCGGGACAGGGCGGGACAGGGCAGCTTCCCCCCCTGGGCGGGGGGAGAAAAGCGCAAAATGCGCCTCCCCCGCCCCCGATCCGCCCCTTCGACCCCAGGACAAAGAACCAAGGCGAAAAGAATTCTGGGAACGCTTCGCGGGCCAAGGCCGTTGTGCTGTCAACGATCCACAAATGGTTATGCCGCGTGGATGAAAGACGCTGAAACAATCGAAGGGACGAACATTATGAACCGCGAGGAACTCACCGGTAACTGGAACCAGCTTTCTGGCAAGATCAAGCAGAAGTGGGGAAAGTTGACTGACGATGACCTGAAGGTCGCTCAGGGCAACCACCAGGAACTGGTGGGCAAGATCCAGGAGCGCTATGGCATCGCCAAGGAAGAAGCCGAGCGTGAAGTCGATATGTTCCTGACCCGCCACTAGATCAAACCGCGTTAAAGGGGAACTCTTTAACGCGGACACTTTGATCTAGAATCGATAGATCAGAGCGGCGATGGCGCGGAAAACCGGTATCCACTTTTCCGCTCGCCGCTCTAAGTCGGCAGGACGCACCCGGAGATTGGTGCCTTTCGCTTACGGCGTCCTCCGCCGGGCGGCGGAGTCGCCGTGACGAAAAACGGCCGGATCGCGCAAGCGGTCCGGCCGTTTCCATGATTAGCGGGCGGCGACGATGATCACTTCCACCCGATAACCGGGGGCGGCCAGCTTCACTTCGCCGCAGGCCCGGGCCGGGGGATTGGCCGGATCGACCCAGGGATCCCACACGGCGTTCATCGCCGAGAAATCGGTCATATCGGCCAACCAGATCGTCGCCGACAGGATCTTCGACTTATGACTGCCGACCTCGGCCAGCAGGCGGTCGATGTTGGCGAGAATCGTCGCCGTCTGCTCGGCGACGCCGTCTCCCGGCGTGCCAACCTGCCCGGCCAGATAAACGGTGTCGCCATGGACAACGGCCTGACTCATGCGGGCGTTGGACTCGATGCGGCGGATCGACATGAAAGACCTCCTCGTGGGGATATGGACGCGGAGTGTAGGCCACGCCCCCCGGCAAGCGCAAACCCGCCGCGCCCCTCCCCCGCCCTTTTGCCTTTGGCCATTCACCGCTAAGATTACCGCTCCAGACCTTATGGCGGATAAAGCCGTGGCGGATAGGACGATAGAGGGGCTGACGCGCGCCGGGGCGGCGATGGCCGCCGGCGAGATCGATCAGGCGGCCGCCCACCTGCAAGCCGCCGCCCAGCTCTGCCCCGACGAACCCATGATCTGGGCACTGTTGGGCGAGGTGCTGTTGCTGCTCGATCGCCCCCAGGATGGCCTGGGCGCCCTTGATCGCGCCCTGGCCCTGGCGCCCGAAGATCCCCGCCCCCGCTTCCATCGCGCCCGCGCCTTCGAGCGCCTTGATCGCCTTGCCGAGGCCCTGGCCGATCAGGAGGCCTTGGCGATCCTTTGCGCGAATAAGGCCGAGGTCTGGCATAACCTTGGCCTGCTGCGCCGCGCCGGCGGCGACCCTTCCGGGGCCGAGGCGGCCTTTGGCCGGGCCCTCGCCCTGGAGCCCAGCCGCGCCGAAAGCGCCTTGGCGCTGGCCCATAGCCTGCTCGGCCGCGCCGCCTGGGCCGAGGGCTTCGCCCATTACGAGGCCCGCCTGTCCCTGCCAGGCTGGCAACGCCCCGCTCCTTTGCCCGGACGGCGCTGGCGGGGCGAGGACCCGGCCGGCCGCACCCTGCTGGTCAGCGCCGAACAGGGCCTGGGCGACGGCGTGCAGTTCTTGCGCTATCTGCCGTTGATCAAAGGGGCAGGCAAGGTGATCGTCGAATGTCATCCGCCGCTGCGCCGGCTGATCGCAGCCCAGCCCGGCGTTGACGCGACCATCGCCTTTGGCGAGGCGATTCCCGATCTCGGCGCCGAGGGGCTGACCATTCCCTTGGCCAGTCTGGCCCTGCCGCTAGCCGGCGGGGCGCCGCTTGGCGAACGGATCCCTTACGTGAGCAAACCCCGGCTTCGCCCCCAAGGCGATCGCCCAAGGATCGGCCTGGCTTGGCGCTCCAGCGACCGGGCGGAATTGCGCCGCGACCCGCCGCTTGCCGCCCTCGCCGCCCTGGCGGCGATCCCCGCTGTCGACTGGGTCTCGCTGCAGTTCGCCCCAACGGACTACCCGGCCCTGCCCCTTGATCTGCGGCCGATGGCCAGCGTCGACGATCTTGACGATACGGCGGCGCTGATCGCCGATCTCGATCTGGTGATCAGCGTCGATACCGCCGTCGCCCACCTCGCCGGGGCGATGGGCAAGCCTTTGTGGGTGTTGCTCGGTCCGAGGGCCGATTGGCGGTGGACGGCGAGCGCCCAAAGCTCTCCCTGGTATCCAAGCTGCGTGCCGTTCTTCCACGGCGCGGAGGGATGGCCCGGCGTCATCGCCGCCGTGAGCGAGCGCCTGAAGGCGGCTTTCAACGGACCGCCCGCGCGATGAGCGGCGGCTACCGCGATGATATCGATCGCAAGTTGATGGCGCTGCTGCGCGCCAACGCCCGGGAATCAACGGCCGAACTGGGGCGCCGCCTGGGGCTTGCCCGCTCAAGCGTGCACGAGCGCATCGCCCGCCTGGAACGCGAGGGCGTGATCGCCGGCTATTCGGTGGTGGTCGGCGGCCCGCCGAGCGACGACCGGGTACAAGCGCTGGTCCAGCTTTCGGTGGAACAAAAGCGCGGGCGGGCGGTGGTCGACAGACTGGCCGATTTTCCCGAGATCGTCGCCTGTTTGGCGGTCAATGGCGATTACGATCTGGTGGTGATGGCGGAAACCCCGCGCCTGGAAGACCTTGACGCCCTGCTCGATGATCTGGCCGGACTGCCCGGGGTGACGCGGACCAAATCCTCGGTGGTGCTGGCGCGCAAATTCGACCGCCGGCGGCCGCAGACGACCTGAGGTCAGATGTAATACATCAGGGTCTGGGCGGCCTTGCCCCGGGCGTGAAGGGCGGCCAGGGTGGTGGAATCAAGGATGGCAGCCATGGCATCGCGCACATCGAGCATCAGGCCACGGATCGCGCATTCCTGGACGCTGCCGCAATCGTCACAGGGACGATAGGCGGTGCGGCTGGCGCAGGGGATCGGGGCGATCGGCCCATCAAGCACGCGGATGACGGTGCCGATGAAGATCTGATCGGTGGGTTTGGCCAGGAAATAACCGCCGCCGCGCCCCTTCTTGCTGCCGACAAGCCCGGCATTGCGCAATTCCAGAAGGATGGCGTCGAGGAATTTCTTCGAGATATCTTCGCTTTCAGCGATCTCGGCGATCAGGATCGGCGTCCCATCACCGTGTTCGGCAAGATAGAGAAGGGCCTTGAGGCCGTATTTCGCCTTGTTGCTTAGCATGACCCCCTCGGACGACGCCGGCCCTTTTTGTCCATTTAGTCCATATTGTCAATGAAAACCATGGAGTGGGCAAGGAATGCGGGACGGACCGTGGCGGATCGGACCTTGGGAAAAGCTTTGGAATCAAAGATCTGGTGGGGAAAGCCCGGCTGGAGAAGGGCTGTGACCAGCGCCCCTCTCCAGCCTCGCCGAGGTTTCCCTCGGCGTTTCAGGCCGTCAGACAAGCCCGGGCATTGCGCACGCAGGTCATCACGTCCGTGATGCCGATCGCATCACGGCGGCGCAACGCGGCGGCGATGGGGTCCCCGATCAGTTCCTCGATGCTCGGTTCCGAATGACGTTCAAGCCAACGGTCCGAGGGGTTGGAACCATGGCACGCAAACCGTGTGACCTTGCCTGTCAGGCTGGCGACACCGCGATTGTCCATGAAAAACCTCCTCTTACAGAGACGACCTGTCTCGGGGACCTAAAACTCGTCGACGATCGATCCGTTGCCGTCGACGCGAAAAACATAAGGGCCGCGCCCTTGTTTGTCTATATTGTCTATAACTTTTATGGGTTAAAAAACTGACTCGTGAATTAAGATTTCTTCTCAAAGGTGGACCAGCCAAATTTCGGCGCTTAGGACTCGCCGTCGGGCACCGCCTGATCAAGCCCGTAGCGGCGCATCTTGGCGCGCAGCCCAACCCGTGACAGCCCCAGATCGGCGGCCAAACGGCTGAGCGTGCAGCCCGGGCGGGCCAGCCCTTCGGCGATGACGGCGGCTTCCAGGGCCTCCACCCGCTCCTTGAGCGGGCCGCTCGCCGCCACCCCGCCACCCAAGGCCTCGGCCCTGGCCGCTCCGACCTTGGGCGAGGCCAGATCCTCGGTCAGCAGCGGCCCATCGGCCAGGGCGATCATCCGCTGGATCTCGTTTTGCAGTTCGCGAACGTTGCCCGGCCAGTCGTGGCGGCGCAGCCGGGTCAATGCCCCGTCGCTCAGGCCTTCCACCGGCTTGCCCAGGAACCGCATGCTTTCGCCCATGAAGGCCTCGGCAAGCAGCGGCACATCCATCGGCCGTTCGCGCAGGGCCGGCAGGTGCAAGGGAAAGCCGGCCAGCCGGTAGAACAGGTCGCGGCGAAAGCGCCCTTTGGCCACCTCGCTTTCCAGATCGCGGTTGGTGGCGGCGATCACCCGCACATCGACCTTGCGGGTCAGGCTGGACCCCAGCGGGCGGATTTCGCCCTCCTGAAGCACGCGCAGCAGCTTGACCTGAAAGGCCGGCGAGGTCTCGCCGATCTCATCAAGGAAAATCGTGCCGCCATCGGCCAGTTCGAACAGCCCGACCCGATCCTCATGGGCGCCGGTATAGGCGCCCTTTTTGCAGCCGAACAATTCGCTTTCCAACAATTGGTCGGGCAAGGCGCCGCAGTTCTCAACGACGAAGCGGCGGGCGGCGCGCGGCGAACCGCGATGAATGGCGCGGGCGAGCAGTTCCTTGCCGGTGCCGCTTTCGCCGGTCAGCAGCACGGAGATATCAAAGCGCGCAACCTTTCTGGCCAGGGCGATGGCGACGGCCAGCGGGCTTCCCGCCGCGTGCAGCAGGCTGTCGAAGCCCTGGTCGCGGCCGGCGGCGCGGTGGCGGCGCTCCCCCGCCCGGTCGTGGAGGCCCGGCGCGTCGCGCATGCGCAGCGACACCGCCTTGTTGTCGCGGCGCAGGCGATACAGGCGAACGGCGTTGCCCAGCGTCTGGGCCAGGGTCTCGGCCGTCCAGGGCTTGACGATCGATTGGTGGATCCAGGCCTCGTCGACGGCCAGGGCCATTTCGCGGGCGGCGGCGGCCTCGGCCAGGATCAGCCGCACCGGTTCGGGCCAGCGCGCCCGCACGCCACGCAAAAAGGCCACGCCGCCGCCGGCCAGGGTCTGATCGCACAAAATGGCCTGAACGTCCTTTTCGGCAAGCAGCCGTTCGGCCTGCGGCGGATCTTCGGCGGCAAGCACGCGGAACCGCTCGCCGAGGGCGCCGATCAGCGCCCCCCGGGTTCGGGACTCTCCCTCCACTACCAAAATAAGCGGCCGTTCCGTCATCGCCCGAGGATAACCTTCTCCCCTTCCCGGGGAAAGGCGGACATTAATCGTCCTTCGGCGGCGTGCGGGCGGCCCGTTCAGCGCGGATCCAGGCATACCAGTCCTCCAGCCCCTGGCCGCTCACCGCCGAGACCACCAGTATCGGCAGATCGGGGCGCACACGCCGGGCATACTCCCAACAGCGCTCCACATCGAAGCTGACATAGGGCAGCAGATCGGCCTTGGTCAGCACCATCAGATCGCTGACGGCGAACATGTCGGGGTATTTGAGCGGCTTGTCCTCGCCCTCGGTGACCGACAGGAAAACCACCTTATGGGCCTCGCCCAGGTCGAAGGCGGCCGGGCAGACCAGATTGCCGACATTTTCGATGAACAGCAGGGCGCCCTCGGGCGGATCAAGGCTATCAAGGGCGTGACCGACCCTATGGGCGTCAAGATGGCAGCCCTTGCCGGTGTTGATCTGAACCGCGCTGACCCCGGTCGCCCGGATGCGCTCGGCATCCAAGTCGGTCTGTTGATCGCCTTCGATCACCGCGCAGGGCGCCCAGTCCTTGAGGTCGCCGACGGTGCGGGCGAGTAGCGTGGTTTTGCCCGAGCCCGGGCTGCTGACCAGATTGAGCGCCAAAATCCCGCGCCCGGCCAAACGCTGGCGGTTAAGGGCGGCGAAGCGGTCGTTGATCGACAGCACGTCGCGCTCGATGCGGATCAGCCGGCCGGCCTCGGCGGCAAATCCCCCGCCCTGGGAAGCAGGGGAATGATCGTGGTCATGGTCATGGGAATGATCGTGGTCATGGGCGTGATCGTGGGGGGCGTGGTCCGTCCCCGGCGCGCATCCGCAAACGCTACACATCAATCGACCTCCAGTTCCTTGATTGTCAGATCATCGCCGCCGGTGACCTGGATCTTGTAGCCCCCGCACAGCGGGCAGGCCTCGCCCCGGCGCGGCAGGGCGATCGTTTGGCCGCAATCCAGGCACCAGCCGCTTCCGGGCAGAACCACCAGATCAAGGCGCGCCCCCTCGCTCGCCGTGCCGCGGGCGACGGCGGCGAAACAGAAGGCCAGGGCCTCGGGCTCGACCGCCGCCAGGGCGCCGATCTCCAGCCGCACCAGCCGCACCCGGGTGAAGCCCTGACGCCCCGCCTCCTGGGTGATCACCCCGATCACCCCCTCGGCCAAAGCCAGTTCATGCATCCGCCCCCTCCCCGATCGCCGTGATGACGCAGGGCACGCAAGGATCCAGGGCCAGAACCAGCCAATGGGCCAAAAGGCAGGCCTCCTCGGTTCCGCTCACCGGGCAGCCGATCAGCAGGGAGGCCAGGGCGCCTTGCGGATGAAGATTCCATTCGGTGGGCGCCAGAATGCGCCAACGCGCCACCCTGCCCTCGCGCACCACCACGCGATGGATCAGCAGCCCGCGCGCCGCCTCGACCATGCCCACCCCCTCGCCCGAGGAACGGGCGGAAACGCCATCGCCCGAAGAGCGGGCGGGACCGTCCTCCCGCCCCTCGGCCATAGCCTCAAGGGCGGCGATCCGCGCCGGCAGGGCGCAAGCCAGCAGCGCCAATTCACACAGGACCGCCACCAGCCGATAGGTGATCCCCGCCCCCCAATCGGCGCCGCAGCGCGCCACCAGCGGCTGACCGGCCAGGCGGACGGCGGGGCCGGTCGCCCTTGGGCAGCGCCCCCAGGTTGGCCGCGCGAGGAAGGCCTCGCCCGCCGCCCCATCGATCATGCCGATCAAGGCCTTGATCTCATCGGGAGCCGTGGGCGCCAGCAGCGGCGGCACCGCCACCGCCTTGCGCGCCCGAAAGCCCTCCAGGACATGGGCTTCGCGCAACAAGTGCGCCGGCGATGTCGGCGCCGCCATCGCCCAGTCAATCAGGTGGCGGGCGGTGCCGATGGCGGCGAAGCGTTCGACCGGCATGGCGAAACCATGGGTCCCGATCGCCTCTTTCAAATCCCGGGCCAAATCCCCGGGCGCCGGGCCGGGGGCCGGCGACGGATCGGCCAAAGCGTTGGCAAGGGCGCGGGCAAGGCCCAGGATGCGCCGGGCGCCCGGGATATCGGCGCTTCCGCCAACCAGACGCGGCGCGTCGACCAGCAGATGGCGGGCGTGATCGGCAAGGATTTCCACATCGACCCGCAACCGGCGCAAAGCCAGGATGCGGGGGGAGCGCCGGTGGCCGAGGGCGGCCTCGATCGCCGCGCCAGCGGCCGCACCTTGGGCGGTGGCGCACAGCGCGAACATCAGGGGGACCAGGGCCAGGGCCTCGTCCACCGGCCGCCCCTCCAGCACCTTGGCCGCCTCGGGTCGGCGGGTCGACGTCAGATCGAAGCGGGCAAGACGCCCGCCCTCGACGTGGAGCCGCAGATCAAGCCGGTCGATCGCCGCCGCTCCGCTCATGGCCGGCAGGCGTCGATCAGGGCGCGTAGACGGCGCGCGGAGTCGCCGCAATCCTCGGCGGTGGCGCGCACGGCGGCGGGCACATCGCCGATTTCAAGGCCATGCAGGATCAAGCGGTCCTCGCTGTTGAAATGCTCGACCCGCCAGACATGGGCGCAGGCGGTCAGCGTCACCTTGCAGGTGGTGCGCCCACCGGCCACCAGCGTTACCCCACCGTTGCCCAGCACCCGGGCCAGCAGGGCGTTGTCGCCCGCCGACAGCGGCGTGTGGGTCAGGATGATCTCATGGGGCGGTTCATGGGACAGGTCGTCGCCGACCCGGCGCACATGGCGGGCGATCTCGTCAAGCAGGGCGCGGGCGTTCATCACCCCGGGCTGGCCACGCACCACCCGTTCGGCGTCGGGCGGCTCGTTTCCCCAGGCAGCGGCGGCGCGCACCGCTCCGGGGATATCGCCGACCTCAAGGTGGACCCGGCCGCCGCCGGCGATCCGCCATAATCCCGGAACAACGGCCTCGCGCAGGGCCAGGGCGCCGCCTTCGACGGGGCGATCGACCAACCCCGCCACCTCGCCTTCGCCCAGCAAGCCATCGATCCGCGCCCGGCCGACCGCATCAAAGGCGGCAAGGTCGAACAGGGCCGGGCGTTCGACGGGAACGGCGCCGCTCGCCCGCTCTTCCAGGGCGGTGATACAGCCGGCGAACAAGGCGCGCAAAGCGCGCTCGGCCGCCGAATCCCCCCCCGAAGCCGATCCCGCGAAATGAGCGAAGGCCATGGCGATGCACTCCCGATCAATTGACCAGTTTCAGGATTTTGGCCGCCGCGCCACCGGGCTTGGCGACCGGAGGGGCGGGAGCGGCGGGCCGGAGAAAGGCCGGAAGCTCGGGCTCGCGGCTGGTCAGATCGGCAAACAGGTGATCGACCGTCTCGCCGCGCACCACGGCGTCAAGCGCCGCCAGGGCATCGGTCAGCCGCGCCGCCTCGCCGTCGTCAAGCAGGCTGCGCGCCGTGCCCAGAAAGACCAGAACCCATTGCCCTTCCTCGACCGGCCCGACGAGGCGCAAATCGATGCGCTCCAACCGTTCTCGCGGCGCCCGGCGGGCCAAGCCGAAGCTGGCGTCGGGATTAAGCGCCTCGATCCGCATGGGGTATCCGATGCACATAACCCCTCCCTCCCCGCTTAACGCTGTTCATAGGCCGAGCTTGACAGGCCGAACCCCAGCAGGCCGGCCGCCGGCGCCGCCGGGCGCGGCCGACAGGCCAACCCCCACTCGGCAAGCAGGGCGCAGGCCTGGGCGATGGCCGGGCCGACCTGGGCCCGCACGACGGGGCGCAAAGGGCCGCCCCAGTCGTCCAGGGCTTCGGCCTGCACGCCGATCAACGCCATTACCGGCGGTCGGCGCCCCAGCAGATCGGCCGCCGCCAACACGTCCTGAAAGCCGGTCTGGTGCAGGCTCATCTTGCGACAGCCCATGAAACCGGCGACCTCCTCGCCGAACACCACCTTCAGGGTGCCCGGCGCCTCGCCATAATCGATGGCGTCAAAAACGATCAGCCGCGCCGCCCGGGCGATGGCGCCCACCAGATAAAGCCCCTGGGTGCCGCCATCGAGCAACCGCACCCCGGGCGCTAGGTCACAGGTGGCGTGCATCTCTTCGACGCAGCGCACGCCAAAGCCCTCGTCGGCCCACAGCAGATTGCCGATGCCCAGCACCAGGGCGGCGCAATCCTCCTCGTCCTCCTCCCTTGCCAAGGGGAGCCCGCCGGGGATGTTCATGGCCGGTCATCCTTGAACATGCGCCGCCCGCTGATCATCGTCGACAGCATCGATTGCCGGCTCATGATGTCCTCGCGGATCGCCGCGTACACATGAAGCATGGTGAAACAGACCATCACCCACAATCCCAAATGGTGAAGCGTGCGCAGATCCTGGGTATTGGGAAACAGCCAGAACACCCAGCCAAACAGCCCCCGCGTCCAACTTCCCGGGCCCTGGCCTTCGGCGTACAGCGCCATCCCCGAGACGATCATGAACAGGCCGACCAGGGTGAACAGGAAGAACATCATGAAATGAGCCAAAGGGTTATGACCCAGGTACTTTTTGGGTTCCTTGCGCAGGAACAGGTACCACGACAATTCGAACCAGATTTCGCGCCACCACACCGCGCGCCAGAACGGCAGGACGAACAGCTGGCGGGCGTAGTGATTGCCGACAAAGGCCCAATAGGCGCGGAACACGAATCCCCCGGCGAACAGCAGGCCGGCGGCGAAATGGGCGAAGCGCAGGGCGCCGAAGCGGAACACTCCGCCAGCGTCGCCGGCCAGGGACGGCGGCGGACTGCCGATCAGATAGCCCGTCACCGCCAGCACGACGATGCAGGCGGCGTTCAGCCAGTGCCACAGGCGTACCGGCGCCTCATAGATGTAAACCGAGGGGTGGCGCGTCGTGCCCAGGATCACCTCGGGCGCGGCTTCGTCGGTCACGGTGCTCATGGTCGTTCCTTCCCCGTTGGCGTGAAAACGCGTTAGCGCACCGTCACCGAAATCGCCTCGCCGCCCTCGGGCGTCAGGATATGGGTCGAACAGGCGAGGCAGGGGTCAAAGCTGTGCAGGGTCCGCAGCACTTCAAGCGGCTGTTGGGGATCGGCCAGCGGCGTATCGAGCAAGGCCGCCTCGAAGGCGCCGATCGCCCCCGCCGGATCGCGCGGACTGCCGTTCCAGGTGGTCGGCACCACGCATTGGTAATTGGCGATCTTGCCCGCCTCGATCTGGACCCAATGGGCCAGGGCGCCGCGCGGCGCTTCGGTAAAGCCCACACCTTTGGCCGAAGCTGGCCAAGTGGCGGGCGCCCATTTCGTCGTATTGGCGGTGTTGAGATCGCCGGCCTTGAGGTTGGCCATCAGTTTATCGAAGAAATAGCGCAGCTTGCCCGCCGCCCATTGGCATTCCAGGCCGCGCGCCGCCGTCCGCCCCAGGGTGGAGAACAAGGCGCCGACCGGCAGGTCAAGCTGGCGCAACAGGGCCTCGGTCGGCTCCTTGAACTCGGGATTGCCCTGGGCATAGCCCAGGATATAGCGGGCGAGCGGCCCGACCTCCATGGCATGGCCCCGCCAGCGCGGCGCCTTGAGGTAGCTGTATTTGGCGCTTTCATCGAGGGTCTCGATGCGCCGGTTTTCGACCTTGCTGCGCGGCCCCAGCTCGAAGTGGCTTTCGGTGACGCCATCCCAGGGGTGCAATCCCTTGGCCTCGTCGCCATAGCGGTACCAGGAATGGGAAACGAACTCCTGGATCTGCTCGGGGTCGGTCAGATCAACCGGATGGATGCGGGTCAGTTCGCCATTGATGATCGCCCCGCTCGGCATCAAAAGGTTCGAAGGCGAATAATCATTGGCGCGATCGGGGATATCGCCATAGGCCAGCACCGAGGTGGAACTGAGGCCGCCGCCATACTGCCAGTCCTTATAGAAGCCGGCGATGGCGATCAGATCGGGCAGATAGACCTGTTCGACGAAGGTGGTGGCGCGGTCGATGATCGACGACACCAGATTGAGCCGCTCGATATTGACTGCGCCGACGGCGCCGGCGCCATCAAGGTTGATGGCGCAGGGCACGCCGCCGACCAGCCAGTTGGGATGGGGGTTCTTGCCGCCGAAGACCGCATGGATCTTGACGATCTCCTTCTGGAAATCCAGCGCCTCCAGATAATGGGCGACCGCCATCAGATTGGCTTCGGGCGGCAGGCGATAGGCCGGGTGGCCCCAATAGCCGTTCTTGAACGGCCCCAACTGCCCGGATTCGACGAAACGGGTCAGCTTGGCCTTGATGTCGCTAAAATAGCCGGGCGAGGACAGCGGCCAGGGCGACAGGCTTTGCGCCAGGGCGCTGGTGGCTTTCGGATCGGCCGAAAGCGCCGAAACCACATCGACCCAATCCAGGGCATGCAGGTGATAGAAGTGAACCAGATGGTCATGCACCTGCAGGCAAAGCTGCATGATGTTGCGGATGGAATTGGCGTTTTCGGGGATCTGGATGCCAAGGGTGTTTTCGATGGCACGCACGCTGGTCAGGGCGTGGGTTCCCGTGCACACCCCGCAGATGCGCTGGGTAAAGGCCCAGGCGTCGCGCGGATCGCGGCCCTTGAGGATCAGTTCGATGCCGCGCCACATCGTTCCCGTCGACACGGCGTTGCGGATGACATTGGCCTCGTCGACATTGAGCTCGATGCGCAGATGACCCTCGATGCGGGTCACCGGATCGACCACCACGCGGCGGCCGGCATCGTTCAATGTGAAGCCGTTGGGCGTCGTCACGCTCATGGATCTTTCCCCCCCTACTCTTTGTCTTTGTTTTCGTTCTTCGACATCAGGCGCCGGGCCACGGTGACGCCGGCATGGGCCGCCACCCCGGCCGCCACCACCCCGGCGGCCGTTCCGCCTACGATGTCGGCATTGGCTTCAATCCCGAACTGATTGATGGTCGACAACCGCTCGTAGAACGGCCCCTTGTCCCAAAAGCCATCCTCTGAACAGCCCAGGCAGCCATGGCCCGATTGGATGGGAAACGAGGTGCCCTCGTTCCAGCCGGTGGTCGAACAGGCGTTGTAGGTCGTGGGCCCCTTGCAGCCCATCTTGTACAGACAGTGACCGCGGCGGGCGGCGTCATCGTCGAAGGCCTCGACGAACTGGCCGGCATCGAAATGGCCGCGGCGGTAACATTTGTCGTGGATGCGTTGGGAATAGAACATTTTCGGCCGCCCCTGCAGATCAAGCTCGGGGAAGCGGTCGAAGGTCAGCAGGTAGCTGATCACCCCGGTCATCACCTCGGCGATCGGCGGACAGCCCGGCACCTTGATCAGCGGCTTGCCGGTGATCACCTGATCAATCGGCACCGCCCCGGTGGGATTGGGCTTGGCCGCCTGAACGCAGCCCCAACTGGCGCACGATCCCCAGGCGATGACGGCGGCGCTGTCGGCGGCCATTTCCTTCAGGGTATCAACGAAGGGCCGACCGCCGGGCATACAGAAAAAGCCGTCATTGGCCAGCGGCGCGTTGCCCTCGACCGCCAGGATATAGCGCCCGCGATAGGTCTCGCGGGTCTCGGCCAGGATCGCCTCGGCCTGATGACCGGCGGCGGCCATCAGCGTGTCGTCGTAATCGAGC
Organism: Rhodospirillum rubrum ATCC 11170; assembly: GCF_000013085.1. Classification (NCBI taxonomy): domain Bacteria; kingdom Pseudomonadati; phylum Pseudomonadota; class Alphaproteobacteria; order Rhodospirillales; family Rhodospirillaceae; genus Rhodospirillum; species Rhodospirillum rubrum. Next base: position 1,378,697 of record NC_007643.1, on the reverse strand, counting down.
GACAGCATCGACAGCACCACGTCGCTGACCAGCGGATGGGCCGAGCGGATGAAGCTTTCCGAACAACAGGTGCATTCCAGGCCATGCAGCCAGATCACCGGCACCCGTGGCTTGGTTTCCAGCGCCTGGGCGATGCGCGCCGCGCCGCCGGCGCCCAGGCCCAGCCCGGCGGCGGTGACACCGCAGAACTTCAAGAAGCCGCGCCGGGAAATCCCCTGGCGACGGATGACCTCGTAAAAGGTCTCGGTTTCCCCCATGGCGGTCCCCCCCTCCCCCTTCTGTCCGGGTCAACGACGCCCTCGCCGTCCACCGGTTCGTGGAAAAGGCTACTAGCAATACCCATGCCATTTTTAGGGGAGCTGAGAAAAAGCAAAACCCTCTGATCCCAAGGGCTTCTTTCCCCGGTCCCGTCGCGTCGCGCGGGGATGGGCTGGAAAGTAGCCATCCAAAGAAGAAAGCAACGCTTCCACCGCGCGCGGTCTCAAGACAGGACTGGCGGTCGCCGCCCACCCCCTTTGGTCGCCTTGGCGGGGCAGGAACAGGCATTTGGGCGGCCGGTCACGCAAAGTATTAATTTGCCGATAACAAAGGCGGCCAAAACGGGGAAAAACAATCCATCCGCGCGAAATATCGGTTTTGCTCTACCGTTAGAATTCTTCTATTTATCTTCCCTGGGGAGAGAGTGTTTTGAACCAGGAGTCAGGACGTTATGAAGCGTACTTACGGCATTTCACTAAAATTGATGTCAACTGCGATTCTGACGGTTGTCGGCTTCACCATCGTTGCCGGGATGGCGCTCTATCAGCTCCGTACGACGATGATCGCCGACCGTGTCGACAAGCTGACAAATTTGACCGAGATCGCCGAAGGGGTGGTGAAGTCTTTTTACAACCGGGCTCAATCGGGCGAACTCGACGAAGCGACCGCCAAGAAGCAGGCGCTCAACGCCCTGCGCGAGGCCCGTTACGCCGGCAATGAATATTTCAGCATCTTCGATCAGAACGGCCTCTGTCTGATGCATGCCGCCCGCCCCGAGCGGGAAGGCAGGGTTCTGCTGGAAGACAAGGACGCCAATGGCGTGCAGATCGTCAAGGAACTGGTGAAGGTGGCGGCCGTCGGCGGCGGCATCGTCTCCTATAAATTCCCCCACGTCGGCGAAACCACGCCGGTCCCCAAGATGTCCTATGGCAATGATTTCAAGCCCTGGAACTGGGTTCTGGTGACCGGCATCTTCATCGACGATGTCGATCACGCCTTTTATTCCATCGCCGCGCGTTTCGCCCTGGTTCTTGGCGTGGTGATGATCGCCGCCGTCGGGCTGGTGATCGCGCTGTCGCGCAATATCGGCGGCGGCGTCATCCGGTTGGTCAAGGTGACCGAGCGTCTGGCGGCCCGCGACTTTTCGGTCGAAATCCCCGCCACCGACCGCGGCGATGAAATCGGTCAATTGGCCAAGGCGGTCGCCGTCTTGCGCGATGGCGCCCGCGAGGCCGACCATCTGCGCCAGCGCCAGGACGGCTTGAAGGCCGAGGCCGAGGCCGAACGCCGCCGCGCCATGCTCAGCGTCGCCGATGGCTTCGAAGGCAGCGTCAAACGGGTGGCCGATACCATCGCCGGAGCGGCCAATCAGTTGGAGGACGCGGCGAAAGCCGTCAGCGGCGCCGTCGATACCGCCTCCCATCAGGCAACCTCGATCGCCGCCGCTGCCGAACAGGCCTCGGCCAATGTGGCGACCGTCGCCTCGGCCGCCGAGGAGCTGACCTCGTCGATCCAGGAAATCAGCCGTCAGGTCCACCAGTCCTCGACGATTTCGACCAATGCGGTGAAGGAGGCCCAGAACACCAACGAACTGGTGATGGGGCTGGCCGCCACGGCGACCCGCATCGGCGACGTGGTCAAGCTGATCAACGACATCGCCAGCCAGACCAACCTGCTCGCGCTCAACGCCACCATCGAGGCGGCACGGGCGGGCGATGCCGGCAAGGGCTTCGCCGTCGTCGCCAATGAGGTCAAATCCCTGGCCAATCAGACGGCCAAGGCGACCGACGACATCTCCAACCAGATCGGCGCCGTGCAATCGGCGACCGGCCAGGCGGTGGACGCCATTCGCGGCATTACCGGCACCATCGCCCAGATCAGCGAAATCGGCGAAACCATCGCCGCCGCCGTCGAGGAACAGGGCGCCGCCACCTTGGAAATCGCCCGCAACGTCCAGCAGGCGGCGGCGGGCACCCAGGAGGTCACTTCGACCCTCAGCCAGCTTTCGGCGGTGACCGCCCAGGCCGGATCCTCGGCCGGCGGCATGCTGAGCGACTGCGAGGCCATGGTCGCCGAAGCCAAGACCCTGCGCGGCGAGGTCGCGGGTTTCCTGTCCGGCATCCGCGCCTGATCCACCGAGGGCAAGGGGGCCTTGGCCGCCCCCTTGCCCTACTCGCCGCGTTTCAAACGATAGCCCACCCCGGGTTCGGTCACGATCAGCCGGGGTTCCGACGGGTTGGCCTCGAGCTTCTGGCGCAGTTGGTTGACGTAGACGCGCAGGTAAGCCGTATCCTCGACATGGGCCGGGCCCCAGATGTCGCGCAGGATCTGGCGGTGGGTCAGCACGTGATCGGCTTTTTCGGCCAGCAGGCGCAGCAGATCGTATTCCTTGCGCGACAGCCGCACCTCGTCGCCACCGCGCGTCACCACCCGGCGGGCGAAATCGAGCACCAGGGCGCCGATGGTCAGAACCTCGCCCGCCCCCTCCTCGCCCGAACCGGCGCGCGGGCGCAGGGCGGCGCGGATGCGCGCCATCAACTCGCCGATGCCAAAGGGCTTGACCACATAATCGTTGGCGCCGCGATCGAGGGCCTCGACCTTATCGGTTTCGCCCGAGCGCACCGAAAGCACGATGATCGGCACGGCGCTGGCCGTGCGGATCATGCTGATGGCGTCCTGGCCATCAAGATCGGGCAGCCCGAGATCGAGAACGACCAGATCGGGCGCCATCCCCGTCGCCAGCATCACGCCCTGTTCGGCGGTTTCCGCCTCCAGGACCTCATAGCCATTGGCCCCCAGGCTGATGCGCATGAATTTGCGGATCTGCGGTTCGTCATCGACCACCAGGATCTTCTGGGCCATCAAACCTTCTCCTCGGCGCCAAGCAGTTCGGGCTCGACCAGCAGCGGCAAGGTGATGACGATGCAGGTTCCGCAATCATTGATGCCGGGCTCGGCGGCGATCGTTCCGCCATGGGCCTCGACCAGTCCCCGGCAGATGGCCAGACCAAGGCCGGTGCCGGCGATCTGGGCATCCTGGGCCTTGACCCGGTAGAACATGTCAAACACCTGCTCGCGGTCGGCCTCGGGAATGCCCGGGCCCTGATCGCAGATCTCGACCACCACCTTGTCGCGGCGCGGCCGCCCCCAAACGGTGATGGCGCTGCCCGGCGGCGTGTATTTGCAGGCGTTGTCGATCAGGTTGAAGACCACCTGTTCCATCAGCACGGAATCAACGCACAGCAGCGGAAAATCATCGCTGAGGTCGATCCGCACCTTGCGCTGACCGATCAGCCGCTTGGCCCGTTCAAGGGCGCCGCCGACGATATCACGGAAATCGGCCCAATCGATCCGGGGCTTGAGGGCGCCGGCGCCCAGTTTGGTCATATCGAGCAGGTTCTGCACGAAGCGGTTCAGGCGCTCGGCCTCGTCCTGGATGGTCAGGGCCAATTCGCGTTCGGCGTCGTCGGACAGGGTGTCTTGGTAGTTCACCAGGGCGCTGGCCGAGCCCATGATCGAGACCAGCGGCGTGCGCAGATCATGGGACAACGACGACAGCAAGGCGGTGCGCAGGCGATCGCGCTCGCCGGCGACCCGCGCCGCCTCGATATCGGCGACCAGGGCGGTGCGTTCGATCGCCACCGCCGCCTGATCGGCCAGGGTTTCCAGCAACCGGGCCTCGCTGGGCGGGGGAATGCCGGCGCCGGCCATCTGCACCCCCATCACCCCCACCGGGCCGCGCACGGTTTTGAGCGGCAGGAACAGCCAGGGCGAGGTTGGCAGGGTGGCCGAACCGGCGCCGGCGCGGGTGCCGTGGGTCCAAGCCCATTCGGCGGCGGCGGCGGCCTTGTCGTCCAGGGTGTCCTCGGGCGGATAGCCGGCCTTGATCGCCAAACGGTCGTTTTCGGGCAAAAGGATCAGCGACTGGCCGTGAATGGTCGAGGCCACATGGTGGACCACCGCCCACAGCACGTCGTCCTGGGTGGCGGCGGCGGCGATCTTGCGGCTGAAATCATAAAGGGTGCCGGTGCGCCGGGCCGACAGCCGGGTCGCCTGAACCTGCTCGCGCAGCCGACTGCCCAGGTTCGACACGATCACCGCGGCGACCAGGAAGAACACCATGGTCAGGATGTTATGGGAATCGGTGATGGCCAGGGTCAGCCGCGGCTCGGTGAACAGGAACGAATAAATCAGGAAACTGAGCAGCGAGGCGAAGATCGACGGCGCGAGGCCAAGACGCATGGCGACCAGCAGCACGGCCATCAGATAGGCGACCGAGATGTTGGGCACGGGCATCCACATGTCGATCAGCACGCTAAAACCGGTGGCCAGGGCGACCGCCAGGGTGGCCAATCCATAGCCAAGCCAGTCCTTGGGCATGTCGCGGCGGATGCGGGCGATCGGCGAGGGGCTGGCGTTCTCGCGGCCGATGACGGTCACATTGAAGGCCTCGGCCCGGGCGAGCAGGGCCTTGGCCGTATCGCCGCCGCCAAACCAGCGCTGACGGTGGCGCCGAGGGCGGCCGATGATGATCTGGGTGATATTGCGGGCCTTGGCGAAAGACAAGACCTCGGCCACCACGTCATCGCCCTGAACCGTCGTCGCCTCGCCGCCCAGTTCCTCGGCCAGACGCAGGGCGCGGGCGATGCGGTCCTTCACCTCTTCCGACAGCGACAAGTGGCGGGCGGTTTCGATATAGACGGCGATCCACGGCGCCTGCCGGCGCTCGGCCGAACGCGCCGCCAGCCGCACGACGCTTTCGGCCGCCAGATCATCGCCGATACAGGCCATCAGCCGCTCGCGCGCCGGCCAGGGCCCCTGGATGGCGTGGGCGTGCATATAACTGATCATCTGGGCGTCGACGCGCTCGGCCGCCTGACGCAGGGCCATTTCGCGCAGCGCCGTCAGATTGCCGCGCGAGAAGAAGGCGTTGGCCGCCCGCCGCGCCTGATCGGGCACATAGACCTTGCCCTCCTCCAGGCGTTTGAGCAGATCCTCGGGCGCCAGATCGATCAGCTTGATCTCGTCGGCCTGCTGCAAAACGGAATCGGGCAGGGTTTCGCGGACCCGCACCCCGGAAATCCGCTCGACCACGTCGTTGAGGCTTTCCAGGTGCTGGACGTTCAGGGTGGTGTAAACATCGATGCCGACATCGAGCAGTTCCTGGACATCCTGCCAGCGCTTGAGATGGCGGCTGCCCGAGATGTTGGTATGGGCCAGCTCATCGACCAGGGCCAGGGCCGGCCGGCGGGCGAGAACGCCATCAAGGTCCATTTCCTCGAAGTCGCGGCCGCGATACTCGAGCGTGCGCTTGGGAACGACGTCCAGGCCATGGACCAGGGCCTCGGTCTCGCGCCGGCCATGGGTTTCGACCACCGCCACCGCCACGTCGACGCCATCGCGCGCCCGCTCGCGGGCGGCTTCAAGCATGGCGTAGGTTTTCCCCACCCCCGGCGCCGCCCCCAGGAATATCTTCAGCTTGCCCCGGCCTTCCCGGTGGGCTTCGGCCAGCAGGGCATCGGGCGAGGGGCGGTTTTCGCGATCAGCGGGGGCCATGGGTATCCTCGAAAGAGCGTCGGCCCGGGCGGAAAGGGCGTCCCCCTCCCCCCGAGCCGGACCTAACTCCAGATCAAACCGTCAGTGGGCCAGCGGAAACCGCTCGTCGAGCGCCAGATTGATCGCCAGAACATTGACCCTGGGTTCCCCCAGAATACCCAGTTGCCGGGGCGAGGTGAACTCATAGACCAGGGCGACCGCGCGCTGAAGATCAAGACCCCGGGCCTTGGCCACCCGGGCGGCCTGCCAGCGCGCCGCCGCCTGCGAGATATGGGGATCAAGGCCGCTACCCGAGGCGGTCACCAGATCGGCCGGAACCCCGCCGTAATTGCCCGGATTGGCCTCCTTGGCGGCGGTGATGCGGGCGGCGACCTGATCGACCAGCCCCTGATTGGTCGGCCCGAGGTTCGAGGCCCCGGAGTTATTGGCCTCATAGCCCGTACCGGCCATCGACGGACGGGGGTGGAAATAGGCCTCGCCGGTGAAGGCCTGGGCGATCAGGGCCGAGCCGATGACCGTGCCGCCGCGCTCGATCAGGCTGCCATTGGCCTGCTCGGGAAACAGAACCTGGGCCAGCCCGGTGACGGCCAAGGGATAGGCGACACCGGTCAACAGGGTGAGGGCGGCGAACAGAACCAGGGCGGGACGCAGGGTGCGCAGCATGGGAGCCTCCTCAGGCCAAACCGACGGCGGTGACCAGCATATCGATCACCTTGATGCCGATGAAGGGCGCGGCAAGGCCGCCCAGACCGTAGATCAACAGATTGCGCCGCAACAGATCGGCCGCGGCGGCCGGGCGATAGGCGACGCCTTTCAGGGCCAGCGGGATCAGGGCGATGATGACCAGGGCGTTGAAGATGATCGCCGAGAGAATGGCGCTTTGCGGGCTCGACAACCCCATGACGTTCAGGGCCTGAAGCTGGGGAAAGCTGGCCAGGAACAGCGCCGGGATGATGGCGAAATACTTGGCGACATCATTGGCGATGGAAAAGGTGGTCAAAGAGCCCCGGCTCATCAGCAGCTGTTTACCGATCATGACGATTTCGATCAGCTTGGTCGGATCGCTTTCCAGATCGACCATATTGCCGGCTTCGCGCGCCGCCTGGGTACCGGTGTTCATCGCCACGCCGACATCGGCCTGGGCCAGGGCCGGGGCGTCGTTGGAGCCGTCGCCGCACATGGCGACCAGCCGTCCCTCGGCCTGTTCCTTGCGGATCAGTTCCAGCTTGCGCTCGGGGGTGGCCTCGGCCAGCACGTCGTCAACCCCGGCCTCGGCGGCGATGGCGGCCGCGGTCAGCGGATTGTCGCCAGTGACCATCACCGTGCGGATGCCCATGTCGCGCAAGGTGGCGAAGCGCTCGCGGATGCCCGGCTTGACGATGTCCTTCAGATGGACCACGCCAAGGGCCCGATTATCGCGGGCGACGACCAGCGGCGTGCCGCCGCTTTTGGCGACGCGTTCGACGGCGGAGACCAGATCGCGCGCCGCCCCCGGTCCGCCATGGGCCTGAAGATAGGCGAGCACGGCGTCCGAGGCCCCCTTGCGGATTTCGCTATCGCCGAAATCGACGCCGCTCATCCGTGTTTGGGCGGTAAAGGGAATGAAGCGCATCGCCGTGCCCTCGCCCCCGGTGAAGCCGAAGCGCTGGCGGGCCAGGGCGACGATCGACTTGCCCTCGGGCGTCTGATCCTCCAGCGATGACAAGAAGGCGGCCTCGGCCAGATCGCGCTCGTTGATGCCCGAAACCGGCAGGAATTCGGCGGCTTGGCGGCTGCCCAGGGTGATGGTGCCGGTTTTATCGAGCAGCAGCACGTCGATATCGCCCGCCGCCTCGACCGCCCGGCCGGATTTGGCGATGACGTTGAAGGTGACCAGCCGGTCCATGCCGGCGATGCCGATGGCCGAAAGCAGGCCGCCGATGGTGGTGGGAATCAGGGTGACGAACAGGGCGAGCAGGAAGACCACCGGGATCATCGCCCCCGAGAAGGCGGCGAAGGCCGGCAGGCTGGCGACCACCAGCAGGAAGATCAGCGTCAATCCGACAAGCAAGATAGTCAGGGCGATTTCGTTGGGGGTCTTCTGGCGCTTGGCCCCTTCGACCAAATTGATCATGCGATCCAGAAAGGACTCGCCGGGATTGACGGTGATGCGCACGACGATGCGGTCCGACACCACCCGGGTGCCGCCGGTGACCGCCGAGCGATCGCCGCCGCTTTCGCGGATGACCGGGGCGGATTCGCCGGTGATCGGCGATTCATCGACCGTGGCGATGCCGACGATCACATCGCCGTCGCCGGGGATGACGTCGCCGGCTTCGCAGACCACCAGATCGCCGCTGCGCAAGCTGGCCGCCGAGACGCTTTGCTCGGCGGTGGCCGTCGGGCTGGAGAGCTTGCGCGCCAAGGTTTCGGTACGCGTCTTGCGCAAGGAGTCGGCCTGGGCCTTGCCCCGGCCCTCGGCCATCGCCTCGGCGAAATTGGCAAAGAGCACGGTGAACCACAGCCACAGGGCGATCTGCCCCTCGACGGCGACGGGGCCGAGGCCATGGATCAGGTCGCGCACGAACAGCACGGTGGAGAGCACAGCGACGACGGCGGTGACGAACATCACCGGATTGGCGATCAGGCTTCGCGGGTCGAGCTTCAAGACCGCGTTGCGGGCGGCGGGCACGACCAGGGCGCGCTCGAACAGCGCGGCATGCCTGGGGCGATGGATGCTCATGATGTCACCTCAGAAAAGGCTGCCCGATCTGAGCATAAGCTGCTCGAGGATCGGACCCAGGGCGAGGACGGGGAAATAGGTCAGGCCGCCGACGACGACGATCACCCCGACCAGCAGGCCGATGAACAGCCCGCCATGGGTGGGGAAGGTGCCGGCCGAAACCGGAACGATCTTCTTGGCGCCCAGGGACCCGGCGATGGCAAGAACGGGCAAGATCACCAGGAAGCGCCCGATCAGCATCGCCAGGCCGATCATCAGATTATGGGGGAAGACATTGGCGGCGAAGCCGGCAAAGGCCGAGCCGTTGTTGGCCGTTCCCGAGACATAGGCGTACAGCGCCTCGGTCAGGCCATGGGGGCCGGGATCTTGCACCGAGGCGGCCGCCTGGGGCCAGGTGAGCGCGACGGCGCCGAAGCCCAGGATGCACAGGGGCGGCACCAGCAGCGAGATCACCGCCAGCTTCATCTCGCGGGCCTCGATCTTCTTACCCAGATATTCGGGGGTTCGCCCAACCATCAGCCCGGCGATGAACACGGTGACCATGACGAAGATCAGCATGCCGTAAAGACCGGCGCCGACCCCGCCGAAGATCACCTCGCCCAGCATCATGTTGATCATCGGCACCATGCCCGCAAGCGGCATGAAGCTGTCATGCATGGCATTGACCGAACCGTTGGAGGCCGCCGTCGTCGCCACCGCCCAGATCGCCGAATTGGCCACGCCCAGGCGCACCTCCTTGCCTTCCATATTGCCGCCGCCGGCCTCGATGCCGGCGACGACCATCGCCGGATTAGCCGCGGATTCCTGCCAGAGTGTCACGCCAAGGCCGACGACGAACATCAAGGACATGGCGGCGAAAAGCGCCCAGCCCTGGCGGGTGTCGCCGACCATGCGGCCAAAGGTGTTGGTCAGACCGGCGGCCACCGCCAGCAGCAGAACCATCTCGATCAGATTGGACAGCGGCGTCGGGTTCTCGAAGGGATGGGCGGAATTGACCGAAAAGAAGCCGCCGCCGTTCGAGCCAAGCTGCTTGATCGCCTCTTGCGAGGCCACCGGCCCCAGGGCGATCACCTGGGAGCCGCCCTCGAGCGGCGCGGCCTGGACATAATCGCCAAGGGTTTGCGGCGCGCCCTGCCAAACCAGAACCAGGGCGGTGACGAAGGCGAGCGGCAGCAGCAGGTAAAGGACGGTGCGGGTGAGATCGACCCAGAAATTGCCGAGCGTGCGGGCCGAGCGCCGGGCGAAGCCGCGGATCAAGGCCACCAGCACGGCGATGCCGGTCGCCGCCGAAACGAAATTCTGCACCGTCAGCCCGACCATCTGCGAGAAATACGACAGCGTGCTTTCGCCGCCATAGGCCTGCCAGTTGGTATTGGTCACGAAGCTAACGGCGGTATTGAAGGCGAGATCGGGGGCGACGGCGCCCAGGCCCGCCGGATTGAGCGGCAACCAGCCCTGGACGCGCAAGATCAGATAGAGCCCAAGCAGGCCCGCCAGATTGAAGACCAGCATCGACAGCGCATAGGCCGCCCAATGCTGCTCCTCCTTGGGGCGCACCCCGCTTAGCCTGTACAGGCCGCGCTCGAGCGGTCCGAAGACCACCGAGAGCAAAACCCGCTCGCCGCTGAAAACCCGGGCCATATAGCCGCCGAGCAGCGGCGTCAGCCCAAGAATGATCGCGCAAAACAGAACGACCTGAAGAATGGCGTTGGCGTCCATGATCGGACCTTCATTCTAGAAAGTTTTTTTGGCGGACCCGGCCGGAGTCTCCCCCGCCGTTCTAAAATTTCTCGGGTCGGACCAGGACATAGCCGAGATACCCCAGCAGGCCCAAGGCCACCACGGCCCCCAGGATAAGGTCGAAAGCCATCGCCTTGTCCCTCACAACTGATCGCAGCCGCGCAGGAAAGCCGCGCAGCCGGCAAAAAAGACAACAATGATCGCCAGGAAGAAAACGTCCATGAAGCGGCTCCCGCACGAAAAGAAAGGATCCCCTTCCTTAGAACCAACGCCCATAAAGGCGCCACGCGGATTTAGACGCTTCGCATCAAGCCGGTATAAACGGCTCTTATCGGGGTAAGCGGGAAAGGGAGCGCGGAAGGCCCGCTTTGTGGGGATAAAAGGGGATTGGGGATAAAAGGGGTCAGACCCCTTTTATGGGGCACCGCGTCGTCTCCGCCTTCATCGGCACCGCCTTTGCCCAGGAAACCGCCACCGCCGCCCATGCCTAATGGCGCTAGGTCGCCGACCAACTGCGTCCCAAGGCGCGCAAACTGGCCGAACTGATGGATGAGGTCGAAATAGATGTCCTCACCTACATAGTCTTCCCGGCGCCCCACAGGGCCAAGCTGCACTCCACCAATCCCATTTGAGCGGGTCAACGGCGAAATCAAACGCAGAACCGAGGTCGTCGGCATCTTTCCAAACGAAAACGCCATCACCCGCCTGATCGGCACTATCCTCCTTGAGCAGAATGACGAATGAGTCGTCCAGAGAGCCCGCTACATGCCCCTGGAATCCGTCGCCCCCTTCGGCGATGATCCCATCATCGACTTGCCGCCCGTCGCGGCAGTATGATCAAACTGGCCACCCCTGCCGGAGATCAAATGGCGATACCGCTGTTACACCACTCGGCGGGACACGATCCGTTCGAGATCGGTGAGAATGCGCTCCGCCGCCTTGAGGATGCAGCCGGCCTCTTCTTCAGGCGCACAGATGGGTGCGGCGATCGTCTCCGCCGCCGCTGGCGTCATAAGGTTCATGAGATTGCTCTGGGATTGAGGTTTCAGGAAAAGGCCGGGGCAGACTCTCTCTTTCCCGCTCCCGGTCCACCCGTCCCGGAACAGCACTCTTGCTCTTTCCCTTTGCGAAGCGGCTACCTATATCTCGTTTGTAAGGCCGCCATGGGTCTCCAATCCTCACCGCAGGGACGATGTCTCTTGCGACCAACCTAGCGGACAGGGTGAGGCTTTACCACCGGCAGGCTGGAGCCGACCTGCCTTCTTCGATCCGATTGCCTAGTCGGGTCGAAGGACACGGTAATGAATGATCGACAGCGGGCGACGTGGCGTCGCCTTCTTACGTTCTTGATCTGGCTCCTGAAAATGATCTTGAACGGAGAACCGACGTTGTAGCCCAGAGAGCTCCCCTCCCAGAGGGGGGCTCTTCTTACTTCCTAAATATCGCAAACCTTGGCGAGCCGTTGCAGAGCGCGTGGCGATCGGGATCGATGACGACGCCGAATCTGCTGCGCTGGTCATATTCGGCATCCGGCACGAGATGGCGGCGCTTTTCCCGATCGAACTTGCCCCACCCCCACGCGTACCGCCAAGAGTGACGATGCATTCCCACTATGCCGGAATGCTGGTCCGACCTGATGGCGCTGATCACCACCCAGTCTTGCGCATGGCATTCGTGGAAGAGGCGCTAGGCCGTGTAGACGAATTTCGCTCAGAAAAGAATTGCCTATTTCCAAGGAAAATCTGTTGTGATTCATAGAACTCCGACCGGAAGGAGGAGTCGGAAGGATGTCCACGCAGATGAGCGAAGAGGACTGGGAGCACACGTTGATGGTGTTTCGCGCGTGCCTTCCGCGCCGAGGGCGCAAGGCCGCAGATGATCGGCGGTTTCTGGGAGTCTTGCATTTTTTCACGGTCGAGAACGTCCGTTGGCGGGCGCTTCCCAAGGAATACGGCAACTGAAATACCGCCTAAAAAGTGGTCTAAAAAGTGGTCAGACCCTTTTTTTATTTCATAAAAATAGACCTCATTATTCGTTTCCACAGCAAAACTCCCTAAGATTTTTGAAATTTATAGGGGACAGCTCTGGAGAATCACTTGTAAACTTTTTCAAAAGTGGCAGCACATCCAAACGTAACACCAGCCTGCTCATTCATGGATTCTCGGCAACCGGTCCGGCCGACGCCTCGATCTTGATTGGCCAGTTCGACGCCCTGGCCGGCTTGCTCATCCAGGCCTTCCCGGCGGAGGCGGAGCGTTGGTTGGATCTGGCGGCACAGGTGCCCCCCCGCCTCGGTCAAGCCCCATGACCACCCTTTACGTCACCCAGCCCGGCTCGGTCGTGCGCTCCGAAGGGGGATCGCTGACGGTTTGGGTGGAGACCGAGGCCGACGATCCCGGCCCCAATGACTCGCCCGTGCGCCGCAAACGTCTGGCCTCGGTCGAACCCCACCGGCTGGAAAGCCTTGTTCTTCTTGGCTTCACCACCATCACCGCCAATGCCATGCGCCTGTGCATGGCCAATAAGATCGCCGTCTCGCTTCTTGACGGCGGCGGGGGATTGGCCGCCCGCGTCGTGCCACCCGAGGCCCGCTCGGCCGACCTGCGCCTGCACCAATACGCCCTTCACTTGGACCCGCCCGAGCGGCTGATCCGCGCCCGCGCCGTCGTCACCGCCAAATTGCGCAATGCGGCGGCGGTTCTGCGCGGCATCCGCAGCAATCAGGCCTCCAGCGCCGCTTTGGCCAGCGCGATCACCCAAACCGAGGCCAGCGCCGAGGCGGCGGCGGCGGCCGTTTCGGCGGAAAGCCTGCTGGGAATCGAAGGCAATGGCGCCCATCAATATTTCGCCGGTCTGCGCACGGCCTTCGTCGGTGGCATTCCCTTTCTTGGACGGGCCCAACGCCCACCCCCCGACCCGGCCAATTCCCTGCTGTCCTTTGGCTATGTCTTGCTGGGCAATCGGCTGACCGGCCTGCTGGAAGCCCGGGGTGTCGATCCCTGCCTGGGCTTCTTTCACGATCTGCGACCGGGACGGCCGTCGTTAGCCCTGGATCTGCTGGAAGAACTGCGCCACCCGGTGGTTGATCGCCTGGCCCTGCGGATCTGCAATCTGCGCAAGATCCAGCCCCAGCATTTCGAACCCGACGCCGAGCGCCCGGGCGGAGTCAAACTCACGGTCGACGGCCGCAAGATCTTTCTGGAGGAATGGGAAGGCCACCTTGCCCGCCCCTTGCGCGAACCGGGCGTGGCCGCCGAGCACCGCCTTGACGTGCACCGCCTGCTTCAGCGTCAGGTCGACCGTCTGGTCAGCGACCTGCGCGGCGGCGAACCCTATCGCCCGTTCCGCTTTGGCACCAGCCGCCCGGGCTGACCCGGCCGAACCAGGAAAGAGCCAAACGATGGTTTGGTGGGACGATCCCGACGACGCCTTCTGCGAAGATCCCTTCGATCCCGAAGGAGATTACGGCGCCTTGCAGGTGGGGAAACAGCCGATGAACCGCTATGTGATCTGTTATGACATCGTCGATGACAAACGCCGGCTCAAAGTCGCCAAATGCCTTGATAGCTATGGCAGCCGGGTTCAGTTCAGCGTGTTCGAAGTGCTGGTGTCCAAGCCGCTGATGACCCGCATGGTCCGCGAACTGGGCGCGCTGATCAACGCCAAAACCGATCGCATCAGTATTTACCCCCAATGCGCGACCTGCGACGCCCGCCGCACCGATCTGGGCGCCACCGTTGAAAAGCCGGTTCACGAACCGTGGATCATCGTTTAAACTGCCCCCATTGCGTGAGTCGTAACCTCAAAAACCACCCAAAAACCCCTTAGGTTACGACTCAGGCCAACTGTTTGAAATCGTTTATAAAATGTGAAAACCTTCTGCTTAAGAAGGGTCTTTTCGCCCCCTAAAAACACCCCGTCCGCCGAGGTTACGACAAACCACCCTGTAACCCATTGAATAATAGAGCCTTTTAGAACCGGCTCTCGCACCCTATGCCCCGCCATCGAGGGGACTGAAACCCCTTCCAGGAAAGCCTGGGCGCGAGCGCCCCGGACGTCTCGCACCCTATGCCCCGCCATCGAGGGGACTGAAACCCGCGAAAGTCGGGATCATCGGGGCGAAGAACAAGCTGGTCCTCGCACCCTATGCCCCGCCATCGAGGGGACTGAAACGGGAACCCCAGCTTAACGAGGCCGCTCTTGGCGTTGTAGCTCGCACCCTATGCCCCGCCATCGAGGGGACTGAAACATCGGGGCGGTAATCCTGCGCACCCTTCGCCATGTCAACCTCGCACCCTATGCCCCGCCATTGAGGGGACTGAAACATCAGCAAGGAAAACTCGGTGGGGGTTTCAGTTTGCGGCTCGCACCCTATGCCCCGCCATCGAGGGGACTGAAACGCGGTCCCGTCCGGCCGAAGGATGGTGGCGTGCAAGGGCATATCCTCGCACCCTATGCCCCGCCATCGAGGGGACTGAAACGTGTTCCAGAGGCCGGAGGGTGGAGGGAGCTATCCCAATCCTCGCACCCTATGCCCCGTCATCGAGGGGACTGAAACTGGATTACTCCCGAACGGCAAGGGGATGTAAAAAAGGGGTCAGACCCCCTTTCTCTCCTTTGACCCCCTTTCTCTCCTTTCTCGCCTTTCTCTCTGGGGTGTGGAACGCCTTGCCCAGGGCGGGCCGGGAAACACTCCCCCCTTGTCAACCAAATCGGGTGGACGGCATACTGGCTGATGCTTGGCTTTGATCCCATTGATTGGATGGCGGTTCCCGGCTCGTTGGCGAACGACTTGCAACGGCGGTTGCGCGGGGTTGTGGTGTCGCCGCGCCGGCTGTCTTTGCTGACGCCGGGCGTGAACGCCACCATTCCCATGCTGCGCGGGGTCTGGGGATGCGCCCTGCATGACCGCGACCGGGAAACCTATGCCACGGTGTTCGAGGGTCTGGGGCCCGATGGCGATCCCAGTGACCGGCGGCCGCTTTATGTGTTGCGCCCAGCCCCGGCCGACCCGCGCGACGCCCCGGCCCTGGAGTGGATCAGCCTGGGCGGCGCCCTGGCCCACGACAGCGTGTTGCTCGACGCCTGGATGGATGCGGCCGACCGTGGCCTTGGACCGCGCCGCCACCCTTTCGGATTTCGCGCGATGCGCCACCTGCGCGCCGATGGGTCCTGCGGGGGCGTAGCGCCCGCGGCGCTGCCGCTGGCTCCCCTGCCCTGGCCGCTGGCCGGTCCCCCGGCCGACACGCCCTGCCGGCTGACGTTCCATGTGCCTTTGCGCCTGATGCGCAAGGGGCGGCTGATCCTTTGCCCGACGCTGGGCGATATCGTCGCCGTCGGCCTGCGCCGTTTGGCCGATCTGGCGGGCAGCGCCGCCGAGGGCGAAGCCCTGCGCGCCCTGCAACCCGCCCTGCTGGAAACCGCCCATGCCGTGGCCGTTCGCCCTTGGCAGGGGGAAAGCGCCATCTTGCAGCGCTATTCCGCCAATCAGGGCGAGATTGAAATGAATGGCGTGCGGGGAACCCTGGCGTTTCCCTTCGGTCCCGGGGCCCTTTGGCCGCTGCTGGTCGCCTTGAGCTGGGTTCACCTAGGCAAAGGCACGGTCTTTGGCCTGGGGCAGCCGATCCTCGAAGACCTGTAAGCGGGATCGGGCCGGCGACCGTGGCGGGGAAAAACCCGGCCATTTCGTTCGCTTATTCCCCTCGAGCATGATTTTAAAGAAAAAAACCACCTTCCCTAGCCAGACTTTCGGTATCACGCTACAGTGATTTGCTGGTTTCAACCGATGGAACAGGGAGGGCCGAGACCCCATGGCGCGACTATTGTGCCGTGTCGAAGGCGTCAATTTTGGCGCGACCGTCTTCGACACCAATGATCTTTCAACCATCCGGGGCGCCTCCCTAGCCCTTCTCGCCCTTCCCGAAACCGTCTCCGCGGCCCTTCCGTCCGACGCGATGCTTCTTTACGCCGGGGCCTCCCAATGCGCCCATATCGTCGACACAGCGCTCTCGGCGGACGCCCTTGCGGCGACGGTAACCAAGGCCCTGGCCGCCGCCGATGGCCCTCTGGCCCATCTGACCACGGTGGTCGATGTCGTCGCCATTAAGGGCGGCGACGAGATGGACGCCTTGAACCGGGCCGAGGCCCGCAACCACGCCCGGCAGTTCCGGCAATGGACCCTCGACCCCCTGCCCTTCACCGCCGACGCCAAGGATGTCGGCGCCCTGGAAGGCGCGCGGCCGGGGACCGTTTCTTCGATCCTGCCCAAGGGGAAGGGCGCCCCCCTCCTTGATCCCGAGGCCGCCGCGACCGGCGGACAGCCCGACCGTCCGCTGTCGGAGGCCGTGAACGCCAAGCGACGTCATGGCAGCAGAAAAGCGCGTCAGGGCTTTTTCACTAGCCAATTGGCGGAGCAAGCCGATGCCATCCTGGGACGCGGCCCCGACCGTTTGGCGTTCACCGACAGTCTTCAAGATATGGTCGAGGGCGCGCCGGCGACCATTCCCCCCTCGGCCCGGGGCAAGGTGGCGGTCGTCTACGCCGATGGCAATGCCTTTGGCAAAGCCCGCAAAAAGGCCGGGGTCGAAGTCTTCTCCCGGCAGCTTGGCGCCTTGCGCAAAACCCTGTTGAAGGAAATCCTGCGCTGGTTCGCCGCCGGGGCGAGAACCCCGGCCCTGGCGCCCCTCTTCGCCGTCGACGACGGGGCTCAACGCCACCTGCGGCTGGAGACCCTGCTGTGGGGCGGCGACGAGGCCCTGTTCGCCATGCCGTCCTGGCTGGCCCTGCCCTTCGCCCGGGGGGTCTTCAAGGTCACCGAGGGGTGGTCGATCGAAGGCCAGCCCCTGACCCACGCCATGGGCATCGTCATCGCCGACCGTAAAACCCCCATCCGCCAATTGACCGCCCTGGCCCACGCCTCGGCGGATCTGGCCAAGGCCGCCGGCCTCAACGATCGGTCGAGCTTGACGGTGGACGTGTTTGAAAGCCTTGCCCCGCCCGACGAACCCGACGCTCTGGGCGAGGCCCGCGAAACGCGGTTCGGCACGCCCGGCGAAGGGGCTTTGGCCCGGGTCTTGGCCTTTCCGGCGACGGCGGACGACCTGGACACCCTGTTCAAACGGCTGGGCACCCTCAAGGGAACAAAACAGGACGAGGGCTTCCCCAGAAGCCAGATCTACGCCGCCCTGCGCGCCGTCACCGCCAAGGGGGCGCGACCCCTGGACCCGGTAGCCGAGGACTTGGCCTATGCGGTTCTGAACGACCACGACTTGCGCACGGGCCAGGACGCGATGAATCCCGTCAACCATCGGCTGCCCGCCATCGGGGGCCGCCCCTTGGCCGTCGACCTCGTCTTGCTGACCACCCTGTGGGACTACCTCCATTTCGAAGAGGCCAACCCGCCCGCCTTCCCCGAAGATCAGAGGGGGAACCCCTGATGACCATGGCCCGTTATCGCTTCGACCTCCGCCTTTGCGTTCGCTCGCCGTTCTTGTTTCGCGGCCTGACCACGGCGGCCTTGGGACTGGACGCCAGCGCCCTGCGCGATCCGGCGGGGCGCCCGCTTATTCCCGGCGACCAGATCCGCGGCGTTCTCAAGGAAGCCCTTGGCGACCTGCCCGAAACCGTGGTTCCAAAGGAAGGAGCCCTGTCCATCGACTGCCTCTTCGGCCGCAAAAGCGCCCGGGAGGACGAAGTTGGCGCGGCCAACCTGCCCGCCCGGCGCCGCATCCATTTCACCGATCTGGTGGGCGTGGACATGGTCGGCGATCCCACCGACAAAACAGCGCCACGCCTCGGCCTTGACGGAAAGGGCGCCATTCACACCCGTATCGCCCTTGATGGCGAAAGCGGAACAGTGAAGACCGGCGCCCTCCAGGTCATTGAACTGGTCGCTCCCATGGGAGCGGCGGTGACCTTCAAGGGGACGATCACCGTTTTCGCCCCCCGGAACAGCGGGGAAAGCCTCACCGCCCTGTTGCGCAAGGCCCTTGCCCTCGTCGGATCCATCGGCGGATTGAAAAGCCCAGGTTTCGGGGAAGTGCTTGCCCAACGCTCCTCCCTCACCCTGAGCGAAACCAGCCCTCTGGCGGCGGTCGCCGCCAAAGACGGTCCCAGCGGGCGCAAGCGCCTGAGCGTCACTTTCGATCGCCCCCTTTTGGTCGATACGGAGCGGCTGGCGGCCAATGTGGTGGCCGGCGCCGCAGTGATTCCTGGAACCGTCTTCAAGGGTGCTCTCGCCGACCGGCTGGCCCTTGGACAAGGCGCGCCGGAAGACGCGCCCGACATTGGCGGAGATTTGGGTGAAGCCCTGAGCGGCCTATCGCTGAGCCATGCCTACCCCCTGGACAAGGACGGGCGCCGTCTCTGCCGCCCGCTCCCCCTGTCCCTGGTCGCGGCGAAAGGGGAAGGGGACATCCTGCTGGGCGACGCCCTGGACCTTGGCGATGGCGAAGGGGCTTTCCTGAACGGCCATCCCGCCCTGTTTCAGGGGGATTGGAAGCCCGAGGTATTCGCCCCGGCCCTGCGCGCCGCCGGCTATCCACAGGGGAGCGCGCCTCCCAGGCTCGCCCGCACCCATACGGCCATCGATCCGAAAACCGGAACGGCGGCGGAAAGCATGCTGTACACCACCTTGCTCCGCGCCGTTTCCTCGCCCGACGACACCCCCCACTTTTGGGGGCTCGAGGTCGATACCTCCGGCCTGACGGGGCGGGCCGCCCAATTGGCCGAGGGCCTGATCGCCCTGATGCTGACGGACGGACTGGATGGCCTGGGCGGCACCGGGGCGACCGCCACCTTCACGCTTCAAGAAGATTCGCCCCCCGCCGCCCTGGCGGAAATCCATGGCAAGCCCGGCCATTACGCCCTGTTGCTGGAAACACCCGCGGTGCTCTTCCACCCCAAAGAGGCTTGGCCGGAACAGGGCGTGGGCAAGGATCCCCGCACTCTTTACGGCGCTTATTTCGCAACCCATGTCCCCGGCGCCCGCCTCAAGGGCTTTTTCGCCTCCCAGCGCTTGGCGGGGGGCTATATCGCCCGGCGCCGCCGCCCCTATGGCATCACCGGGTATTTCCCCTTCGTCCTTACCGAGGCCGGATCCATCTTCGAGTTGGAAGTGACCGACGCGGTAGGTCGGGCGGCCCTGGAGACGATCCTGGCGCGGGGCTTGCCCCACGCGCCCCTGGATGGATCGCCCCCAACGTGGCGAACCTCGCCCTATCTGCCGGAAAACGGCTATGGCCGCGTGTCCACCACTTATCTGTCCCAACCGGCCCAGGCCCAACTGAGGGGGGCGGTCACCCATGTCTAGGCTGCGTTTCGACATCGAGGGCAAAGTGACCGCCCTCTCCCCTTTGCATGTCGGCACCGGGGACTTCACCACCATAGAGGGGCTCTCCGGCAAAGCCGGAGCCAATGCCGCCCCCCAGGTCGCCCGCATCGCCCGCGACGCCATGGCTCGCCCGATGATTCCCTCCACGGCGCTCAAAGGCGTGCTGCTGACCCTGGCCAGGAGCCTTGTCGATGTATCGGACGAGACCCTTGAGGCGTTGTTTGGAACGATCAAGGCCGAGACCGGCGCCGACGACGAGCCCTCGGGCCGCATGGGCGCGGTGACGGTGTTCTCCGCCTATCGGGTGAGCGAGGCGGTGGATGTGTCTTGCTATCCCTATGGCAGAGACGGTTGCTTCGTCGCCGCCCGGACCAGTATCGACGGCGCCAGCGGCGTGGCGGCGAATGCCAAGCTGTTCCACCAGGAAATGGTCGCCCCCGGCACCACCTTCGGCTTTCGCTGCCGGATCGAGGCGCGGGGCGCGGCCGTGGCCTCGGCCAAGGGCCATCTGGAGGCCCTGCTCCCCATCCTTTCGGCCCTGACCGACGAAAACGGCGTTCCTGTGGGCAAAGGCCAAGCCGATGGCTTCGGCCGCCTGCGCCTGGATGGAAAATCCCTTAAGATCAGCCAATGGTCCCTGGATGGGGAAGGCCGCTACAAGGATAAGCCTCACCCCGTGGCCCTTAAGGCCGCCAAACGTCGCAAGGTTGATGGACGCTGGCGGCTGGGCCTGACCTGCGAGGGGCCTTTCGCCGTGCTTGACGGCTCCTATCAATCCAACAAGGGCAAGCGGGACAAATCCGACAAGGAGCCCAACGCCCGCGCCCAAAGCGCGGGAAAAAACCTGCCGCTGATCCTGGGAAGCAGCCTGTCGGGAGCCCTGCGCTCCCGGGCGGTCTGGCTGGAGAACCTGCGCCGCCACCGGGCGGGCGCCCCCTTGCTCGATCTGGCGGACAATGAGACGCCCCATGCGGTCAACCGCCTGTTCGGCCGCACCGATTTTCGCGGGCTCTTGGCGATCGAGGCCTTGACCGTGACCAAGGCCACGGAAAAGCCCTTCACCTCGGTAAAAATCGACCGTTTCTCGGGGGCGCCGATCGATAACGCCCTGGTCACCACCCAAGCCTTCATCGGCGTGCGGGCGGTGGTGACCCTGGCCCTTGAGGCCCGGGGCGAGGCACGCGCGACCGAAGCGGACCGCATGCTGCTTGCCACCCTGATCGATGACCTGCGCGACAATGGCCTGATGCTGGGACATGGGACGAACAAGGGATTCGGCTGGTTCGATGTGACGACGGAGGAAATCAATGGATAGGGATCGCACCAGGGATATCGCGCTCGCGGTTGCCCAATTCACCAAGCGCTACCCCGCAAACCCGGTCGATGACCTCTATGAACTGCCGGCCTTCGGAGAGTATGACGAGGATTATGTCGAGGAGATCGCCCAGGCCGCTCTTGCTCGTCTGGCCCCCCCACCCTCCCGCCGGACTATTCCAGGCAAACCCCAGAAGAGCATTACCCGACCCCACCCGGAAGACCCCGATAGTAAGAAAAAAGCCAAGATAACGGCGCCTTTCCGCTTTGTCGGATTGGCCGAAACGGTTGTCCAGGCCGATGGCCCCACCGACATTAAGGTCCCCCTCGACGGAGGTGTCTGCGCCACCATCGATGTGGAGTGGGCCGTGGAATCCCCGCTGCTCATCGGCGAGGACGACAAAGGTATCGTCTCGCCGATGAAGCTGTCCGGGGACGGCCCCGAGGCCCGCTATATCATCCCCGGCGCCACCTTGAGGGGGCTGACACGCGCCGCCGTCGAGATCGTCGCCCATGGCCGCCTGGGCTTCGTCAATGCCCATCACCGCTATGGCGTCCGCGACTTCGAACACCGCCATTATGGCGCGGACTCCGGGATCTCCAATGTGGCCAACGTCAAGGCGGGATGGCTGGAATGCACCGGCGACGTGGAGGATCCGGACGCCTCGGTCTGGACCCTATCGCCCGTGGAAAACTGGTCCCACATCCCTATCGACACGGTACTCGCCCTGATTAAGAACAAGGGCGGCGACCGCTTCAAATGGATCGGCATGTCCCTGGAAGATAAATACTCCGCCTCGGGGCAGAAAGTCACCGGCGGCGAATTTGATTTCACCCGAACCGTAACCCTGTCCCCACCCCGGACCCAGTCTATTGACGTTAAAGGAAACACCTTTTCTCGCGAGATTTGTGCCGCTGGCCAGGGCCTAGAGGGCGTTCTGGTCTTCTCCGATAAAGTGCCCTTCGTCTCACGGCCGAAAAATGAGGCCGAAGACAAAATGAAAAAATACGAATACGTTTTCCATGGCGCGGTCGGTGCTCCCCATCCCCTCCACCCAAGCGATGTCGCCGCCTTCCAACGCCTGAATTCCACGCCGTCGGACAACAAGCCCACCCCCACCGGGACTTACAAAAAGCTGCTTCCAACCCTCAAGGCGAGGCGGCGTGTGCCGGTCTTCTACGTCGGCGAGTTGCCCGCATCCAACGACAAGGACCACCCCCAGCGCGCGCCAAAGGAGTTCTTTTTCGGCTTCACCCGCCTGTTCAAAATTCCCCACACCCAATCCGTGGGAGAGGTTCTCAAGGAAAGTCGCCCGAATCATTGGATCACCGAAGGGCAGGACCATAGTCCGGATTTCGTTGAAGACCTGTTTGGCTATGTCATTGAGCCAAAGCAGCTTGGCTACGCGGCCGAGGAGCGGACCGATGTCAAGGCCGTCGCCCGCCGCGGGCGCGTCGCCTTCTCCATGGCCAAAATCAATCCGCGCCAGACCCCCAAGGTCACGGAAAAGATCACCACGGTGATGATGGCGCCCCGGGCCTCTTTCGCCCCCTTCTATCTTGCCGCTTTGGGCCACCCCGGGGAACTGGACTATAGCGCGCCCGAGAAGTCGGTCACCCTGGCCGGGCGCAAGCGTTACCTTCCCCGGTTCACCAAGGGCGGTTCTTCCACCGTGAGTGCGGTTTCGGCCAGGGCGGAGGAGCAGCGCAGCCGTTTGCAGGCGAACAACGCGGATGTGGTCAGCACCCTGCGCTTCCTGACCCCGCCGGCCGCCGGCGACGACCTGCTGTTCACCAGTCGGATCCGTCTGACCAATGTGACACCGGTGGAACTGGGCGCGGTGCTGTTCGCCCTCACCCATGGCGGCGACCCGGCCAAGCCCTATCGGCATATGATCGGCCGGGGCAAACCCTTCGGCGCCGGGCAAACCCGGATCAACGCCGCGCGCCTGACCGTGACCGCCAATGACACCAAGGCGGAGGCCCTGATCCAACCGCCGGAAGGCGACGACCTGGTGGCGGAAAACGGCCTGCGCGGTTTCTGCCCAGCGCCCCAACCCAACCGGCCCAGCCATGCCCACCGACCGTTTTTAAAGGCGTTCGAAACGCACATGCGCCAAGCCTTGAAGCAGCCCGCTTTCCCCGCAGTGCCCGCCATCCAGGAATTCCTCGGGGCGTCCGATCCGAAGATCACCGAACAAATCGGCGCCGATCGCTTGGACTACATGCCCTTGGATAGCTTCAACAAGGTCCGTTACGCTTTCAAACGTCACAAGGACGGCTCCTCCCATCCGGCGGACATCCGCCCGGGCAATGGCAAGGCCATGGGCACGGCGCCCCCCAAGCGCCTGCTTCCCGCGCCCATCCCAAAGAAGGCTCCGTAACCCCAAGGTCGCGGGATCGAACTTATCTGCTCAAGGCGGCGGCTGTCAGGGGAAAGGGGGGTGTTCCGCAGCCTATTCCCCCCTATGCCGCAGGCCTTGAGAGACCGGCGAACGTTTCGTCACAGCGCTCGGCGAACAGGCGGATGTCCTTGTCGGTGACGATCAGCGGCGGTAGCACGCGGGTTACGGTGTCGCCTGCGGCGATCGTCAGCACCTTCGCCCGCGCGCGCAGCGCTTCGACGATTTCCGGCGATGGCCGCGTGGTTTTGAGACCGAGCATCAGGCCGCGCCCGCGCACCTCGACAAGGAGGTCGGGATAACGCCCGGCCAGCTCTTCCAGCAGCCCGCGCAGCAAAGCGCTCTTGCGGCGGATTTCCGCGAGCACCCCATCGTCCATCACGATGTCGAGCACCGCATTGGCGACGGCTCCGGCAAGCGGATTTCCGCCAAAGGTCGAACCATGCGCGCCGGGCCTCATGCCGAACGCCGCACCGCGGGTGGCGAGGCAGGCGCCGATCGGGAAGCCGCCGCCGAGGCCCTTGGCCAGACTCATGATATCGGGGACGACGCCGGCTTCCTGATGGGCGAAGAGATGGCCGGTGCGGGCCATGCCGCACTGTATTTCATCGAAGATCAGCAAAAGGCCGCGTTCGTCGCAAAGCTCGCGAAGCTGGCGCAAGAAGCCGTGGCTCACCGGCCGAATGCCGCTTTCCCCCTGAATGGGTTCGATCATAAGGGCGGCGGTCCGTGGCCCGACGCGGGCGCGGACCGCCTCGATGTCTTCAAGCGGGCATTGGTCGAAGCCATCGACCGCGGGGCCAAAGCCATCGAGATATTTCCGGTTGCCGCCAGCGGCCATCGTGGCCAGCGTTCGCCCGTGAAAGGCGCCGTCAAAGGTGATGATGCGCCAGCGCTCGGGACGGCCATGGGCGTCGTGGTGGCGCCGGGCGATCTTGATCGCGCATTCATTGGCTTCGGCCCCGGAGTTCGCAAAGAACGCGACGTCGGCGAAGCAGGCGGCCGTCAGGCGCTCGGCCAGTCTCTCCGCTTCGGAAATCCGATAGACATTCGACAAGTGCCAAAGCTTGCGGCCTTGCCGTTCCAACGCCCCAACCAGATGCGGATGGGAATAGCCCAGGGCGTTAACCGCGATGCCCGCGCCGAAATCAAGATAGCGCTCGCCATTGGCCGCGACCAACCAAGCCCCTTCGCCATGGTCGAACAGCACGGATGCCGGTGAAAACACCGGAAGAAGCGCATCGCTCATGCTACGTCCCCCCTGCCCAGGGCGGAAGGGTCGGGTCGCGCCGCCTGTGCCAGTTCTCGCCAACGCGGGAATTCCTGACGGATCGCGACGAGCGCCGCGACAAGGGTGTCCTCGTCCTCATCGGTATGAAGCGGGGTTGGCGTGATGCGCAGCCGTTCGGTCCCGCGCGGCACGGTCGGGTAGTTGATCGGCTGAATATAGATCCCATGCTCGACCATGAGCCGGTCGGTTATCGCTTTGGCCAGCGCCGCATCGCCGATCATCACCGGCACGATATGACTGGGGCTGGGCAGAGCCGGGATGGCGTTCGCCTGCATCTTCGCCTTGAGCGAGGCCGTTCGCCTCGCCAGGGCCCGCCGGGGCGTATCGTCTTCCTTCAGGTGATGCAGGGCGGCACGAATGCCGGCGACGACGCAGGGCGGCAAGGCCGAGCTGAAAATGAAGCCGGGCGCGAAACCGCGAACGAAATCGACCGCCTCGAGGCTGCCGGCGATGTAGCCGCCCATTGCGCCGAAGCCCTTGCTGAGCGTCCCTTGAAACATGTCGATGCGATCGAGAAGACCATCCCGCTCGGCGATGCCGGCA
Organism: Rhodospirillum rubrum ATCC 11170; assembly: GCF_000013085.1. Classification (NCBI taxonomy): domain Bacteria; kingdom Pseudomonadati; phylum Pseudomonadota; class Alphaproteobacteria; order Rhodospirillales; family Rhodospirillaceae; genus Rhodospirillum; species Rhodospirillum rubrum. The sequence goes on along the minus strand of NC_007643.1, from coordinate 1,353,541 downwards.
CCCCGCGCGCCGTAAAGGCCGACGGCATGAACTTCATCGACATAGGTGAACGCAGTGTGCTTTTCGGCGAGGTCGCAGATCGCCTCCATCGGCGCGAAGTCGCCATCCATGGAATAACAGCTCTCAAAGCAGATCAGCTTGGGCCGATGGGGGTCAACGGAGGCGAGTTGGCGTTCAAGATCATGCCAGTCGTTGTGGGCGAACACCCGCTTCTCCGCGCCCGAGCGGCGAATGCCCTCGATCATCGAGGCATGGTTCAAAGCGTCGGAAAAGATCACGCAGCCGGGCAGAAGGCGGCCGAGGGACGACAGCGCGGCATCGTTCGCGACATAGCCCGATGTGAACAGCAAGGCCGATTGCTTGCCGTGCAGGTCGGCAAGCTCGCGTTCGAGCAAGACATGTTCGTGGCTGGTGCCCGAGATATTGCGCGTGCCGCCGGCGCCGGCGCCATAGTGTTCTAACGCGCCAAGCGCCGCGGTAATGACATCGGGGTGGACGCCCATCGACAGATAGTCGTTCGAGCACCAGATGGTGACGCGCTTGCCGGTCCGATGATCGAGCGCGTGAATGCCGCTCCGCGTTTCCCGTTCAAGGTCGGCGAAAACGCGATAGCGTCCCTCCCGGTGTAACTGCGTCAGCTCATTGGTGAAGAAATCTTGATAATTGAACAGGGTCATTGTGAAGTCTCCTTGCAGGCGGGGCCAAGGGTTGTGATGGCTCTGGCGAGCTGCATTTCGTGTTCGCCCGCCGCCATGGTCTGTTGAAGAACGTCAAGCACGCTGGTCGCGGCATGGCACGCGGCTTCGACCAGCGTATGGCCGCGGGCGAGTTTGGCCGTCAGCAGGCCGGTGTAGAGATCGCCTGTCCCGGCCGGCGCCAGCGGCAGGCGCGGCGATGTCAGCCGGGTGTGGGTCTTGTCGTCGAAAACGATATTCTCCAGCGCGCCGTCGGGCGTATCGGAGAGCGCGCAGCCCGTGACGACCAGCCGCGCTCCGCGCGGCGCCCGTATTTTCAGAACGGCCGCCTCAAGCTCACGCCACGTCGATAGCGGCCGACCGGCGATCAGCCCGACCTCGAATTGGTTGGGCGTCAGCAGATCGGCCAGGGGGATCAGGTCATCGCACAGGCACGAGACCACCTGATCGGCCACGAAGACACCAAGAGCGGCATCTCCCATGACGGGATCGCAGATATAGGTGATGTCGGGGTTGAGCCGCCTTGCCCGTTTGACGAAAGAGGCCACGACTTCGCCGTTGGCGCGGGAGCCGAGATAGCCCGAGACGATATAGCCGCTCGTTTCGATCAACCCGCGTTCCTCGACCCCGCGCAACAGATCCCCAACCAGTTCCGACTCCAGCACCCGGCCGCGCACGGTCTCGAAGCCGGGATGGTTGGAAAGCAGCGTCGTCGGCACCGCGGCGACGGTCACCCCATGGCCCTGCATCGGCAAGACGGCGGCGCTGTTGCCGACATGCCCATGCACGACTTGGCTTTGGATCGAGATGATGGACGGCGTTGGCGACATCGGCCGGGTTTTCACTTCGCGGCTCCTTCGCTCACCGGCAGGTCGGCGGGCTCGCGGCGTGGCAGGCGACCGTTGAGGACGAGATAGGCGACGAGACCGATCAGCAGGCCCCAGAACGCCCCGCCGATGCCGAGCAGTTTGATGTTGGCGGCGGAGGCGAGGAAGGTGATCAGCGCCGCCTCGCGCGAGGTCGGGTCGGCCATCGCCGCCGCAAGGCTGCCGCCGATGGTGCCAAGAAGGGCCAGACCGGCGAGCGCGGTGATGAAGGTCGCCGGAAACGCCATGAAGACGGCGGCCAGCGTCACGCCGAACACGCCGACCAGCCCATAGAAGAAGCCTGCCGCGATGCCGGCGATCCAGCGCTTCGACGGATCTTCATGGGCTTCCCTGCCCGTGGCGATCGCCGCCGTGATGGCGGCGATGTTGAAGGCATGGGAGCCGAAGGGGGCCATGAGGAGCGAGCCGAGCCCGGTCACGGTCACGATGGGATTGGCGCTGGTTTTGAAGCCATCGTTCCGTAAGACCAGCATCCCCGGCATATATTGGCCGGTCAGCGTAATCAGGAACAGCGGCAGGGCAACGGACAGCAGCGCATTCACCGAGAATTCCGGCATGGTGAAGACCGGAGCCGCGAATTCCAGCGTGAGCCCCGACAGATCAACCCGGCCTTGCATCAGCAGGAAGGCAAGCCCGAGAAGCAGAATGCCAACCACGGCGTAACGGGCGGAGACGCGCTTCAAGGCGACATAGGCGACGATCAGCAGGCCGACCAGCAATGGATCGACGCTCGCGCCGCCGAAAGCGCCGATACCGAATTGCAGCAGGATGCCGGCCAGCAGACCCGAGGCGATGCCGGGCGGAATCAGGCCGATGACCTTCTCGAAATACCCCGACAGGCCGAGCGCGACGAAGGCCGCCGCCGAGATCATGTAGGCGCCGACCGCCTCCGCATAGGGCGTCGTCGCCAGGGCGGTGACGAGAAACGCCGCCGCCGGAGTGGACCAAGCGGTGATAATCGGCTCGCGATAGCGCCAGCTCAGGAACAGCCCCGTCACCCCGACGCCGATGGAAACCGACCAGACCCAAGAGACCGTGACGTCAGGGTCGAGGCCGGCGACCTGCGCCGCCTGAAAGACCAGAATGAAGGTGCCGCCATAATTGACGATGACGGAGATCAGACCCGCCACGATGGGATGGGTAAGATCGTTGAGGCGAAGGGATGCTGAGCTGGATGGCATGGCTGTGACGAAACCCCTGAAGGTCTGAGCCGCAATGGCAATCAGTCGGCTTGACACTTAGCCGATGAATGGCCTGATATGCCCAGCCACTTTTTTCGAGGGGACCAGACCATTTGTTCAAGCATTCCCAACTGGATTCCGTAAAGGCATGGATTGCCCATCCCGCCCATGCGGTGATGCCGCTTCACGCGCGGATTCAGCGGGCCATTCGGCAATTGATCGTCGACGGCGCGCTGGGAGCGGGCAAGCCGCTGCCCGCCTCGCGCGCCCTCGCCACATCGCTTGGGGTATCGCGCGACACGATCGAAGCGGCCTATTCCCAACTTCATGCCGAGGGGTTCATCGACCGGCGCGTGGGAAGCGGCAGCTTCGTGGCGGAAATGACCGAGTTCATGCCCAGCCGTCCCCTTTCCCAGCGGGATGCGCTCTTGCGCAACCAAGCTCCCACTCTCAGCACCCGGGGGGCGGCCATGTTCCGCAGTGGCGGCGTTCGCGAGATGCTCGCCCCACGGCCTTTCGCTCATGGGGTGCCGGAAACCCGAACCTTTCCCCTCCAACTCTGGGAACGTCTGGAACGGCAGGTGCGCAAGGAGGTCGGCGCGCAAACCCTGTTTCATGGCGACCCGCAGGGGACCGAGGCGCTTCGCCGCGCCATCGCCGACTATGTGAACCTGGAACGCGGCGCCCGCGCCACGGCCGACCGCGTGCTGGTGCTGACCAGTTCGCAACAGGCGATGTCGCTATGCGCGACCATGCTGCTTGATCCCGGCGACCGGATCTTCCTTGAAGACCCCGCCTATTACGGGGCGCGCAAGGCGTTCGATGCGGCGGGGCTGGACTGCGTTCCGATCCCTGTCGACCGGCAAGGTATCGTGGTCGATCAAATCATGGCCGAACCGCACGGGGCCAAGGCGGTTTTCCTGACGCCATCCCACCAGTTTCCGACCGGCGCGACGCTGGCGCTGGACCGCCGTCTGGCGCTGATCGAATGGGCGGCGCGGACTCAGGCGTGGATCATCGAAGACGATTACGACAGCGAGTTCCACTACGCGGGCAAGCCGACGGCCTGCGTGCAAGGTCTCGATAAGCATGACCGCACCCTCTACATCGGCACCTTCACCAAATCGCTCTTTCCGGGCTTGCGGATCGGCTATGTCGTCTTGCCCCCGCCGCTGGTGAAGCCGATGACCGTCGCCCGCACCTTGCTTGATGGCCATACGGCCCCCATGGCGCAACTGACGCTGGCCCGCTTTATGGAAGGGGGGCATTTCGGGGCGTATGTTCGCACCATGCGCGGCGTCTATGCCGAGCGGCTCGCCCTCCTGGCCGGCCTTGTCAGCAAGCATCTGGCGGATTTCGTCGAGCCGCGCGTTCCCATTGGCGGGCTGCAACTGCCCTGTCTGTTGACCCGCGACCTCTCGGAACGCACCGCCATCGACGCGGCGCGACGGGTCGGGATCGAGTTGCTCGGCTTGTCGGCGTTGCACGCCGCCGGCGATGGCAAAGCCGGCTTCCTGATGGGCTTTGCCGCCTATACGCCCCTCGAAATCGAGGAGGCCGTGAGGAAACTGGAAAAGGCGCTGCGGGCGGTGACAAGGCCATAGGATACCCCCGCACGCCAGACATCAGACTGGACAGGACCATCGGACATGGCGCGCCTGCGGCGCAAATGGTCTGAATGATTTGCTGAAAATGGCAGGGCTTATCAGACCATCTCCATGATTAGGTGCTAACGGAAGCCGCCGCGTCAAACCGGCGCGGCGCAGGGCCCCTTACCAGGATCAGGCCCTTACCAGCATCAACAAGGAGAGATCCGTGATGGAAGCATCGGTCGCGCCCCCCGCACTCCGGAACGCCCCCTGCGCAGGCGTCAACGCCGCCTGTTTGTCCGCCGCCGATGACGCCGTTGCCATCGCCATCGCCCAGGAGACGACACGCCAGCGCGAGTCCATCGAGTTGATCGCCTCGGAGAACTTTGTGAGCAAGGCGGTGCTCGAGGCGCAGGGGTCCGTGCTCACCAACAAATATGCCGAGGGCTATCCGCAGCGCCGCTATTATGGCGGATGCGCGAACGTCGATAGGGTCGAGGATCTGGCGATCGCCCGCCTCAACCAGCTTTTCGGCAGCACCTACGCCAACGTCCAGCCCCATTCGGGCAGCCAAGCCAATCAGGCGGTCTTTTTGGCGCTTCTCGCCCCCGGTGACACCATCCTGGGGCTCGACCTTAAGGCCGGCGGCCATCTCACCCATGGCGCCCCGGTCAATATCTCCGGCCGTTGGTTCACGGCCGTCAGCTATGGCGTGGACCCGCGAACCCATCTCATCGACATGGAGCAGATGGCGGACCTTGCCCGCCGGCACCGGCCGAAGCTGCTGATCGCCGGCGGGTCGGCCTATCCGCGCCTCCTGGACTTTGCGCGCTTCCGCCAGATCGCCGACGAGGTGGGGGCGATCTTGATGGTCGATATGGCGCATTTCGCCGGGTTGGTCGCTGGCGGGGTGTATCCGTCGCCGGTGCCCTTCGCTGATGTCATCACCTCGACCACGCACAAGACGCTGCGCGGGCCGCGGGGCGGGTTCGTCCTGACCAATGACGCCGCGATCGCCAAGAAGATCAACTCGGCGGTCTTTCCCGGCCTGCAAGGCGGTCCGCTCATGCACATCATCGCGGCCAAGGCCGTGGCGTTTGGCGAGGCGCTCGATCCCTCGTTCAAGATCTATGCGCGGCGTGTCGTCGAGAATTGCCGCGTTCTCGCCCAAACGCTCCTCGACGGCGGACTGGCGATCACCAGTGGCGGGACCGACTGCCATCTGGCGGTGGTCGATCTGCGCCCCCTTGGTGTCACCGGTACCATCGCCGAACAGGCCCTGGAATCGATCGGCATCACCCTCAACAAGAATGCGATCCCCAACGATCCCGAAAAGCCGATGGTGACCTCGGGCATCCGGGTCGGCAGCGCGGCGGGAACCTCGCGCGGGTTTGGACCCGAGGAGTATCGGCGGATCGCCGCGTTGATCCTCGAGACGCTGCACGCTGTGCGCGCCGGGACGCTCGAGGCCGACCGGGAGGGCATCCGCACCCGGGTGCGCAGCCTCGTGGCGGGTTTTCCCCTGCCTTACTGACCACCACACCCGGGGAGCCCGTTTTGCTATGACAGACTCATTGACCGTCGATCTTTCAGAGGAAGACGTGGCGCGCTTCGGGACGGATCCCGCCCGCGCCTTTGCCGCCAACTTGCTGACTGTGCGAGACCGCATCGCCTCGGCTTGCCGTCGATGCGGCCGTCAGCCCGAGGAGGTGCGTCTGCTCCCCGTCACCAAGACGGTTCCGGCCCCTCTCTTGCGTCTGGCCTTCGCGGCGGGCCTCTCCGACTTCGCCGAGAACAAGCTGCAAGAGGCGCGCGACAAGCAGGTCGAGCTTGCCGATCTCGCGATCCGTTGGAGCATCATCGGCCACCTCCAGACCAACAAGGTGAAATATCTTGTCCGCTTCGCCGCGGAATTCCACGCCCTCGACAGCCTGCGGCTGGCGGAGGAGATGAACCGCCGCCTTGACGCGCAGGGGCGCGATCTCGACGTGTTCGTGCAGGTGAACACCTCCGGCGAAGCCAGCAAATACGGTTTGCCCCCCGCCGAAGTGATACCGTTCGTAGAACGCTTGGCGGACTACCCCCGCCTGAAGCCGCGCGGCCTGATGACGCTGGCGATCTTCAGCGCCGATACCGACCGTGTGCGGACGTGCTTCCGCTTGCTGCGCGCTCTGCGCGACCAGACCGCCACCCTCCATCCCGGCATGACGCAACTGTCGATGGGCATGTCGGGGGACTACGAGGCGGCCATCGAGGAAGGCGCCGATGTCGTTCGCGTCGGCCAAGCCATCTTCGGCCCCCGTCCGACCGCCGACGCCTTTTACTGGCCCGGCCTCATTCCACCGCCCGATCAGCAGAAATCTGGAAACGCCCCATGAAGGACCGCCAAATCCCAGGCGATGGGAACCAGAGTTAGACCGCGAACATAAAGTCTAATCGTCCGATCGCTCCATGCGATCTTCCGATCACGGACTGGGAGGCCCGCTTTGGGGGCCTCCCGCTTTGGATGAGGGCGCGCGCCGTTAGCCGGCCAAAACCAGTTTGCGGGCGGTGACCACCTCGTCGGCCTGTTTGCCGATGACCTCTTGCAGGTGGTCGAAGCTCCAGGCGAAGGTGCCCACGCCCATGGTCGCCGAGCGCAGATCGGTGATCAGATCGTGCATTTCGGATTGGGGCAGATAGCCCTCGACCACGTCCCAGCCGCTCCACCCCTCTTTGGGCGTATAGCCGAGGATCTGGCCGCGCCGTGTGGTCAGGGCGCGCTGGGCCCGGCTGGTGGCGTCGGTCGGCACGCTGATCTCGACGCGCAGGATCGGTTCAAGCAGCACCGGCTCGCAGGCCGGCATGCCCTCGCGCATCGCCAGCTGGGCGGCCGATTTGAAGGCCTGTTCCGAGCTGTCGACCACGTGATAGCTGCCATCGGTCAAGGTGACGCCGACATCGACCACCGGGAAGCCCAAGGGGCCGCGCGGCAGGAACTCGCGGATCCCCTGTTCGACCGCCGGAATATACTGCCGGGGGACCACGCCGCCGGTGATGCTGTCGGTGAAGACGAAGCCTTCGCCGCGCGACAGCGGCTTGATATCGAGATGCACATCGCCGAATTGGCCGTGGCCGCCGGTCTGGCGCTTGAAGCGGCCCTGGCGGCTGGTCGCCTTGCGGATGGTCTCCTTATAGGGCACCTGCGGACGATGGGCCTCGACCTCGACGTGGAACTGGCGGGCCAGCCGGCGCACGGCGATCTGCAGATGGATATCGCCCTGCCCCCACAGCAGCAGCTCGGCGGTGTCGGGATTGTTTTCGACGCGCAGCGAGGGATCCTCCTCGCACAGCTTGGCCAGGGCGCCGGTCAGCTTGACATCGTCGCCCTGTTTGCGGGCATGCAGGGCAAGGGCGAACAGCGGTCCCAGGACCGGCGGGTCGTCGGCGGCGCTGTCGCCGCCAACCAGGGCGCCGGTCGACAGCTTTTCCAGCTTGCCGATGCCCACGACCGCCCCGGCGCCGACACTATCGACCTTGGCTTGCTGGCCGGCCGGGAAGCTGAAAAGCCCGGTGGCGCGATCGCCGTTCAGCGCCTGACCATCCTTCAAGGTGCCGTTCCATAGCCGGGCCAACGACAGCTTGCCCATATGCTCGGCGTGCTGGGTCTTGAAGACCTGGATGACCGGCCCCTTGCCTTCGATGCCCAGGCGGGCGCGGGTCTCCTCCAGCGTCGGGCTTTCGTGGCGGAGCGCCTTGAGCAGGCGGCGGATGCCGTTATCGGCCAGGGCGCCGCCAAAGAACACCGGCACCACCAGATCCTCGGCCAGATCGCGGGCCAGGGAGTCATAGACCGCGCCCTTGGGCGGCACCACGTCCGACAACAGCCCCTCGAGCAGGGCGTCGTCGTAATCGGCCAGATTTTCCAAAAGCTCCTGGCGTTCGTTGACGTGGCGGTCTTTCAGATCCTCGGGGATCGAGATCAGATCGCTGGCCTCGCCCGGCTTGTAGCGATAGGCGCGCTCGCTGACCAGATCGAGATAGCCAACCACCTTGCCGTCTTCGCGGATGGGAATCTCGCGGGCGACCAGCGGCTTGGTCGAGACCATCTGCAGGGCCTCGATCATGTCGCGCAGGTGGGTTTCGGTGGTTTCGATCTTGTTGATGAAGATCATATGGGGGATGGCGCGGCTATCGAGGAATTTCAACAGCGGCGTCAGCATCACGGCGCGGGCGGGATCGGGTTCGCAGACGACGACGGCGACATCGCAGACGGTCAGCGCGTTATAGGTGTCTTGCATGAACTCGACCGATCCCGGACAGTCGAGAAAGGTCCATTGTCCGCCAAGATAGGTGGTTTCGGCCAGATTGACCTCGACGCCCATTTCTCGGTCGCGGGCTTCGGGAGAGGAATCGCCGACGGTATTGTGGTCTTGGATCGTTCCCTTGCGGTGGATGGCCTCGGTCGCCAGCAGCAGGCTTTCCAAAAGACTGGTCTTGCCACTGGCGTAAGGCCCAACGATCGCCGCCACACGCGGCGCGGACGCTCTGTCGGGCATGGGCTTCACTCCCCTGATCATTCTTCATTGATGGGGGCGCGGACCGAACCCGGCGACCTGCGGCAACGCCCCCCGATACCCCAGAGCCGGGTCGCGACGCCCCGCCGAAAGGAGAGTCAGACCTGGGGACCGGAGCGAAATCCCCTTTGATAAGGATTTCGGCTCCGGGGAAGCGCGACCGCTTCACCGGCCCCGGGGCGCCAAAAGATGGCTCCCGAACGGGAACCGAAGGGCGTTATCGTCCCAGGCCGCGACGGTCCTGGCAAGGGAAAAGGCGCAGCCATGCGCGGCGCGCGGGTCTCATGCTTAAAATGGTCGGTTTTAGAAGAAGCCAAAGGAATAAGGGGGGGAAACGCCCCCCTCCCCGCTCCGATCAGCCCTTGGAACCGGCCGCCCCGCTCCGCTCGATGATCTCCTCGAAGCGCGTCCGCGCCCGTTCGGGCAGGTCCGCCGGCAGGGTGATCTCCGCGGGCGACCCCGCGCCGACGCGGACCAGCATGACCATGCCCATGGCGAAATGCGGCGAGCATTTTATGCCATAGACCCCGGGAACGTCGAAGGTCACGCTCGTTTCCTGGTCGATCTTGCCCTTGAAGGCCACCGCCCCGGCCGGCAGCATCGAAGGGATCGACGCCGCGTTGTGGCTGCGATCGCTCGGCAGGAAGCGCAAGGTGTCACCGGGCGCGAGCGTGATATCCTCGGGCTCGAACACCATGCTGCCGTGGACGCCGCGCGTAAGCATCTTCACGTCGAAGGTTTCGGCCTGGGCCGGCACCACGCCGAGCAGGCACAAGCAGGCGATAAGGGCGGATCGGCGAAGCATCATGGGAAGTCTCCAAAGGCGACCCGCGGATGGACCGGGCAAGGTCGCGTGTAACGAATGAAACAGCCGCCCTCGCCATCGTTCTCGACGCGGGCGTCAACGTTGAAAACACCGGCCAGCCGGTCACGGGTCAGGATCTCGGGCGGCGGGCCGACGGCGCAGACCAAGCCGTCTTGCATCACCGCGATGCGGTCGCAGAACATGGCGGCGTGGTTGAGATCGTGAAGAACGGCGACGACGGTGATGCCAAGGGCGCGGACCAGGGCGAGCAGGCCGATCTGATGCTCGATATCAAGATGATTGGTCGGCTCGTCGAGCAGCAGCAGGCGCGGTTCCTGGGCCAGCGCCCGGGCGATGTGAAGGCGCTGGCGCTCGCCGCCCGACAGCTTGTGCCAGGGGCGCGCGGCGAAGCCGGCCATTCCGACAAGGTCGATCATCGCCGTGACGACCGCCTCGTCGCGCCGCGACCAGGGCGTAAGCGCGCTCAGATGGGGGGTGCGGCCAAGCTCCACCGCCTGACGGGCGCTGAGGCGCTCGCTGGTCTCGGCCTGTTGTTCGACCAGGGCGACGCGTTGCGCCAGATCGCGCCGGCCGAGGGCGGTCATCGGCACCCCGCCAAGCAGCACGACCCCCGAGGACGGCGGCCGCAGTCCGGCGAGCATGCGCAAAAGGGTGGTCTTGCCCGAACCATTGGGCCCGACGATGCCGAAGAACTCGCCGGCCGCGACCTCGAGATGAACCCGGTCGACAATGGTTCGCCGATCGATCGTGAAGCTGACATCGCGCGCGCACAGCATCATCGGTGCGCCGGCCTGCGCATGAGGATCAGGGCGAAGGCCGGGGCGCCGACCAGGGCGGTCATGACGCCGATCGGCAGGACCTGTCCGGGGATGATCTTTCGCGACAGGATATCGGCGGCGATCATGAAGATCGCGCCGATCAGGGCCGCCGCCGGCAGCACCTTGTTGTGGCGAACGCCGACGGTCAAGCGCGCCACATGGGGGATGACAAGGCCGACGAAGCCGATCGATCCGACGATGCTGACCATCGTCGCCGTCGTGCCGGCGGCGATGGCGATCATCATGATATAAACCCGGCGCACCGGGATGCCGAGCGAGGCGGCGGAATCGGCGCCGAAGGCGAAGGCGTCGAGGGCGCGGGCGTAAAACAGGCAAATGACCAGCCCGCCCAGCGCCACCGGAACGGCAAGCGACACGTCGGGCCAGCGCACGCCCGAAAGATTGCCCAGAAGCCAGAACATGATGCCGCGCGCCTGATCGGCGGTCGCCACCTTGGTCACGACGAACGAGGTGAGCGCATTGAACAACTGCGATCCGGCGATGCCGGCCAGGATGATCGCCGCCGGCCCGCGCCCGGCCTTCAGCGCGATGAAGGACACCAGCGCGAAAGCGAGGACGGCGCCCAGGAAGGCCCCGACCGATAGCGAAACGAGGCCGCCGCCCAGGCCGAGAACCGCCACCGCCACCGCCCCGCTCGACGCGCCGGCCGAGATGCCGAGGATATAGGGATCGGCCAGGGCGTTGAGCAGCAGGGATTGGAGGACGACGCCGCTGACCGCCAGCGAGGCCCCGCAAGACGCGGCGACGAGGGCGCGGGCGACCCGGTAGTTCCAGATGATCCCCTCATCGATAGGGTCGAGCGCATAGCCGGCGCCCAGAACCTTGTTGGCCACCACTTCGATCACGGTGACGAGGGGGATCGGCGCTTCGCCAAGGGCGGCGCCCGCGGCGAGCGCCACCCCCAGGACAACGACGGCAAGCAGACAGATCGCGGTGATCCGCAAAGCCGCGGGGCCGACCTTCATTGGGCGAGGCCGGCCTTGATGACCGCATCGGCCACGACCTCGATGCCCTCGATGGTGCGGATGGTCGGGTTCATCGCCTGGGCGTCAAGGGGCACGATACGGCCCTCCTGGACGGCGGGCATCAGGCGGGTGACCGGATCATTGGCCAGGAAGGTCTTCTTCACGGCGATATCATCGACCGGAAAGCGCCGCCGGGTCATTTCACCGGCGACGATGATCGTCGGATTGGCCTTGGCGATGGTCTCCCAACCAACCGTCGGCCATTCCTCCTCGCTTTTGATCACATTGGTGATGCCCAGAACGGACAGGATGTATCCGGGGGCACCGTCGCTACCGGCGACATAGGGATCGATGTCGAGATCGGCGCTTGAAAACCAGAAGACGGCGGAAACCGGGCTGCGGAGAGAAGCGATTTTTTTCTTCGCCGCCGCCTCGCGGGCCTTCAAATCGTTGATCAAAACTTCACCGCGCTCGCTGACATCGAAGATGCGGGCTAGGTCCTCGATCTCCTGATAGATCAGATCCGTGGTGAAACGGCTCGTGCGCAGACCGTCGCCCCCTTCGGAATTATCCTTGCCGACGCAATCGGCCGGAGAGGTGTAGACGGGGATCTTCAGTTCGGCGAACTGGGCGTTTGTCGCCACCACCCCTTTGGGGCCGACCTGCCATTGGTATTGATTGGTGACGAGATCGGGTTTCTTGCCGACGACGCTTTCAAAGCTCGGGTCGTTGTCGGCCAGGCGCGGGACCTTGGCGTCGACCGCCTCATAGCCGGCGATCACGGGACCGACCCACAACGCCGTGCCAACGACCTTATCGGCCAAGCCCAGAAGATAGAGGATCTCGGTGGAACTCTGGCCGATCGAAACGACGCGGCTGGGCGCCCGATCAAAGGTGATGGTCTGGCCGCAGGTCTGGAGCGTCAGGGGATAGCGGGTAGGCTCGGCGGCGCCGGCGCCGGAGGCCGAGACGACGAGGGGGGCGGCGAAAGCCGCGGCGAGAAAAGACAAGCGCATGGGTGAAGACAAGGGGGAGTCTCCTCTTCCGTCAATCGTGACAGGGAAAAGTTCGGCGACCCGCAAGGGTCACGGTTCAGCAGTGGCTGAAAGGGCTTGAAAACGTCGACCTCGCCCAGAATCGATGGGCGCAGGCGAGGGTCTCGTCGAGCTATCGACGGACTCTGACGGGACCTTGGGGGTGATCAGACGTGATGCGTCGTCATTGCCATCCTTTCCGAGCCTCCCCGCTCGTGATCATGGATTAGGGTCGGACGGCAGGTCTCCTGGCTCACGGGTCATCGCCTTCATCCCCCTTCCCAAGGCACGCGCCCCAGTGGTTTTCATCGGAGGAAGGCTCGCCGCTCACAGTTGCGGGGGCAGCCACGGTTTCGGACAAATCCTTCGCCTGCACCGTGTTCCCTTTTAATCCCTTCGGCTTGCGCTTGGGGGGAACCGTCAGCCGCAGGCTAGCCGATGCAACCTTGGGCCGTCAACGCCGCGACACCCCGGCACCGCGCCCCCCCGACACCATAGGGGTTCCCAAGGTTCCTATATGACCGCGCCAAGCCCCCAGACGAAAAAAAGGGCGCCCCGCGAAGGGCGCCCTTTCCATCAGATCCGGCTTGCGCGGTGGAGAGAAGTCAACGCAGGCTTTCGCAGAAGCGGCGGATGCGCTGGCAGGCGTCCTCCAGGGTGGCGGTCGCCGTGGCGTAGCTGATGCGGAAATAGGGCGACAGGCCGAAGGCCACGCCCTGAACGGCGGCGACCCCTTCGCTTTCGAGCAGGGCGGCGACGAAATCGCTGTCGGTTTCCAGCAGCTTGCCCTCGGGCGTCGTCTTGCCGATCACCCCGGCGCAGGACGGATAGACATAGAAGGCGCCTTCCGGCGTGCCGACCGACAGGCCCGGGCAATCATTGATCATGCGCACGACCAGATCGCGGCGTTCCTTGAAGATGGCGTTGCGTTCGATCAGGAAGTCCATCGGCCCTTCAAGGGCGGCAAGGGCGGCGGCCTGACTGATCGAGCTGGTGTGGGTGGTCGACTGGCTTTGGATCTTGTTGATCGCCTTGATCACCGCCACCGGGCCGGCGGCATAGCCGACGCGCCAGCCGGTCATGGCGAACGACTTGGAAACGCCGTTCAGCGTCAGGGTGCGGTCCTTCAGCTTGGGCTCGACCTGGGCGATGGTGGCGAACTTGAAGCCGTCATAGACGAGGTGCTCGTACATATCGTCGGTCATCACCCAGACATGGGGATGCTTGAGCAGAACCTCGGCCAGGGCCTTGAGATCGGCGGCCGAATAGGCCACGCCCGTCGGATTGGACGGGCTGTTGAGGATCAGCCATTTGGTCTTGGGCGTGATGGCGCGCTCCAGATCGGCGGGCTGCAGCTTGAAGCCGACCTCGGGGCCGCTGGGAACGAACACCGGCACGCCGCCGGCCAACAGGGCGATATCGGGATAGCTGACCCAATAAGGCGCGGGGATGATCACCTCCTCGCCCGGGTTCAGCGTCGCCATCAGGGCGTTGTAGATGGTCTGCTTGCCACCGCAGCCGACGCTGATCTCTTCGATCGTGTACTCAAGATCGTTCTCGCGCTTGAGCTTGGCGCAGATCGCCTTGCGCAGGGCGGCGGTGCCGGGAACGGCGGTGTATTTGGTCTCGCCGCGCTCGATGGCGGCGATCGCCGCCTGTTTGATGTGATCGGGGGTATCGAAGTCGGGTTCGCCCGCGCCCAGACCGATAATGTCACGGCCGGCGGCCTTGAGTTCGGCGGCCTTGGTGGTAACCGCCAGGGTCGGCGACGGTTTGATGGCGGACAGACGCTCGGCGACGATCGACATGGAAATCCTCGAGGATTGGTTGTGTCGGTTGGGAGGGGGCGAGTGGCCGCGCCGCCCCTGACGACGGGGGCTCTCTTGGCGGGACCGGGGGAAAAAGCTATCCCCCTTCCCGGCGGCACGCAAGCGCCGGGAAAGCGCTTTCCTCAGGATTTCCAGAAGTCGCGGCTGAAAAGCACAAGAAGGGTGAAGAATTCCAGCCGCCCCATCAGCATGGCCAGCGACAGCAGCCATTTCGCGCTATCGGGCAAGGTGGCGTAATTGCCCGCCGGGCCGACGATGGTACCGAGTCCCGGACCGACATTGGCGATCGCCGCCGCCGTCCCGGTCAGGGCCGTCACCCAATCCAGGCCGACCATGGTCAGCGCCAGGGCGATGATCGCCGTCGTCGCCCCGGTGGCGAAGAAGAACAGCACCACCGACACCGCCACGTCCTCGTCGATCGCCCGCCCGCCATAGGTCGAGACGATGACCGCATTGGGCATATAGCGCCGGCGGATATTGGCGCTGAGAACCTTATAGGCCACCTGATAGCGGAACATCTTGATGCCGCCCGAGGTCGATCCGGTGCAGCCGCCGGCGAAGGTGATCATGAAAAAGAACAACTGCGGGAAGCCGCCCCACAGGGTGTAATCCTCCGAGGCGTAGCCCGTCGTCGTCACCACCGAGGTGATGTTGAAGGCCGAGGCGGTCAGGGCATCAAGGAAGGGCCGGCCGTTCTCCAGGCTCTGCCACAGGGCCATGACCAACCAGCAGGCGACCAGAAAGCCGGTCAAAGCCTGGACCTGGGGATCGCGCACCACATCCATCGGCCGGCCGCGCGCCACCTGCACATAGAGCACGAAGGGCATGGCGCCCAACATCATGCCCACCGTCGACATCCACAGCCCGGCGGCGTCGAGATGGCCAAGCGAGGTGTCCCAATTCGAAAAGCCGCCGGTCGACACCGTGCCGAAGGCGTGGCAGATGGCGTCGAAAACCGACATGCCGACGGCGATATAGCCCAAGGCGATGACCACGGTCAGCGTCAGATAGACGGCGGTGATCGCCAGCCCCAATTCGCCGATGCGGTTCATGCCCTTTTCGCTGGTATCGGAGCTTTCGGTGCGGAACAGCTGCATGCCGCCGACGCGCAGCGCCGGCAGCAGGGCGATGGCCATGCCGATGATGCCGATGCCGCCGATCCAATGCAGCAGGCAGCGCCAGAACAAGATCCCCGGCGGCTGATGCTCCAGGCCGCTGATCACCGTCGCCCCGGTGGTGGTCAATCCCGAAACGCTCTCAAAAAACGCCCCGGCGAAATCAAGCCCGGTGGTCGCCAGCATGAACGGCATGGAGCCAAACAGCGACATGGTCAGCCAAGCCAGGGCGGTCATCAGGAAGCCCTGGCGGATATTGAAGCGCAGCGGCATCCGCCAATTGGCCAGGGTCAGCATCATCCCGCAAAACAGCGTGATCACCGAAGAGCCGAGGAACGCCCGCCAGTCGCGGTTTTCAACCACCAGATCGACCAAGGCCGGCGCCAGCATCGAGAGCCCGAGGCCCGACAGCAGCAGCCCAAGGACCATCAGCACCGGGGCGAGATCGATCCCCCCCAGCATCAGGCCCCGGCTGGTGCCGAGTTGGCTTCCCCTCAGGCTCATTCCGTTTCCTTCCCAGGCTTGCGACCGCGCGAAAAAACCGCCCCCCGCGCCGCGCGGCGCCGGAGGTCGTAGGGGGCGAACCCCCGTCGATCACCTCGATCGACGCCGCCCGCCCCCTTCAGCGTGGCGATCATAAGGCAGGCCCGGGACGATTTGGCAAGCCGGGCGCTGTGGCGGTCCTTTTGAAATGGGTCGAAAAAGGGAGCGATGACGGACGGCGCGCCCCCCTGGTCAAGCCCGGGCGGGCGGCTTATCTTAAGGGCCATGACCATGCTTCTCCCCCTGTTCGAGCGCCCGCCCGCTGGCCCCCGCGCCGAGTTTCGTCTGGCCAGCGACTATCAGCCCGCCGGCGATCAGCCCCAGGCCATCGCCGAGCTGTTGCGGGGTCTGGCCGCCCAAGACCGCGATCAGGTGCTGCTGGGCGTCACCGGCTCGGGCAAGACCTTCACCATGGCCCAGGTCATCGCCGAGATGGGCCGGCCGACCCTGATCCTCGCCCCCAACAAAACCCTGGCCGCCCAGCTTTACGGCGAGTTCAAGAATTTCTTTCCCGACAACGCCGTCGAGTATTTCGTCAGCTATTACGACTATTACCAGCCCGAAGCCTATGTTCCGCGCACCGATACCTATATCGAAAAAGACTCCAGCATCAACGAGCAGATTGACCGGATGCGCCACGCCGCCACCCGCGCCCTGCTTGAACGCCGCGATGTCATCATCGTCGCCTCGGTCTCGTGCATCTATGGTATCGGCTCGGTCGAGTCCTATTCCCGGATGATCATCCCCATCAAGGTGGGAACGACGCTGCCGCGCGCCGATCTGCTCAAGGCGCTGGTCGAGCTGCAGTTCACCCGCAATGACATCGCCTTCACCCGGGGTATGTTCCGGGTGCGCGGGGATTCGGTGGAGATCTTCCCCGCCCACTATGAGGACCGCGCCTGGCGGGTCAGCCTGTGGGGGGACGAGATCGAATCCGTGCGCGAATTCGATCCCTTGACCGGCGAGATCACCGCCAGCCTCGACGAAGTCACCGTCTATCCGGCCAGCCACCATGTCACCCCCCGCCCGGCGCTGTCCCAGGCGGTGCGCACGATCAAGGCCGAGCTCAAGGAAACGCTCGCCCGCTTTTACGACCAGGGCAAGGTGCTTGAGGCCCAGCGCCTGGAGCAGCGCACCACCTTCGATCTGGAGATGATCGAGGCGACCGGCCACTGCAAGTCCATCGAGAACTACTCACGCCATCTGACCGGACGCCGCCCCGGCGATCCGCCGCCGACCCTGTTCGAATACCTGCCCGAGGACGCCTTGCTGTTCGTCGATGAAAGCCACGTCGCCGTGCCGCAGATCGGCGGCATGTTCCGCGGCGACTTCAATCGCAAAAGCGTGCTGGCGGAATTCGGCTTCCGCCTGCCGTCCTGCGTTGATAACCGGCCGCTGAAGTTCGAGGAATGGGACGTCATGCGCCCGCCGTCGATCTTCGTTTCGGCCACCCCGGGGCGCTGGGAACTTGAACGCACCGGCGGCGTCGTCGCCGAACAGGTGATCCGCCCCACCGGTCTGGTCGATCCGGTCTGCATCATCCGCCCGGTCGAGGCCCAGGTCGACGATCTGCTGGGCGAGGTCAAGGCCTGCGCGGCGCGCGGCGAACGGGTGCTGGTCACCACCTTGACCAAGCGCATGTCCGAGGATCTGACCGAATATCTGACCGAACAGGGGGTAAGGGTGCGCTACATGCACTCCGACATCGAAACCCTGGAGCGGATCGAGATCATCCGCGACCTGCGGCTGGGCGCCTTCGATGTGCTGGTCGGCATCAACCTGCTGCGCGAGGGCCTTGATATCCCCGAATGCGCCCTGGTGGCGATCTTGGACGCCGATAAGGAAGGCTTCCTGCGCTCGCGCACCTCGCTGATCCAGACCATCGGCCGCGCCGCCCGTAACGTTGGCGGCCGGGTGATCCTTTATGCCGACAAGATGACCGATTCCCTGACCTTCGCCATCGAGGAAACCAGCCGCCGCCGCCAGCGTCAGCAAGACTACAACGCCGCCCATGGCATCACCCCGGAAACCGTGCGCTCGCGCATTTCCGATGTTCTCAGCAGCGTTTACGAAAAAGACTACGTCACCGTGACCACCGGGGTATCGGGCGACAACCAACTGGTCGGCAAATCCCTGCGCGAGCATCTCGCCGATCTCGACAAACGCATGCGCGCCGCCGCCGCCGATCTGGAATTCGAGGAGGCCGGCCGCCTGCGCGACGAGATCCGCCGCCTGGAGGCGCTGGACCTTGGCCTGCCCGGAGACGCCGGGGCGACCGGCCTTGCCGAAGCCGCCATCCCCTTGCGCGCCGCCGTCGCCAAAGGCCGGGGGGCAGCGGCCAAGGGCCGTGGTCGCAAGGGCAAAAGGTGAAAAGAAGCCGCAGCCCTTGTCCCTTCATATCCGCCCCATCGCCTTTGCCGACCCGCTGACCCTGGTCCCGGCCTTGGCCAAGGATCCGGTCTTCGCCTTTCTCGACAGCGCCGCCGCCGATCCCGGCGCGGGCGACGAGGATCGCGGCCGTTACAGCTATCTCTGCGCCGATCCCTGGCGGGTGATCACCGCCGATGACACCACGGTCCGGGTCGATAGCCGGCCGGTCGCCGGCGATCCCTTCGCCGTTCTCGCCGCCACCCTGGCCGAAATCGCCGAGGACGAGCCCGTCGCTTGCCCGGTGCCCTTCGCCACCGGCCTATGCGGTGTCCTTGGTTACGGCCTGGGTGCTTGGCTGGAACGGCTGGCCCCCGCCCCGGCCGATCGGCTGGCCCTGCCGGCGATGACCCTGGGCGTCTATGACTGCGTCGCCGCCTTCGACCTGCGCGCGCGCAAGGCCTGGATCGTTTCCAGCGGCCGGCCCGAACGCGATCCGCGGCGCCGCGCCGCCCGCGCCCTGGCCCGCGCCGAAGCCCTGGAACGGCGCTTGGCCGCGGTTTCCCTTGTCCCTGACGAGACCGCCGCCGCTTATGAAAAGACCGGGTCCTGGCGCGCCGAGCGACCGCGCGCGGCGATCTTGGCGGCGATCGGCAAGACCATCGACGCCATCGAAGCCGGCGAGCTGTTCCAGGCCAATATCACCCAGCGCTTCCTGGCCGACCTTCCGCCCGGCCTCGACGACCTCACCTTGTATCGCCGCCTGCGCCGGCTGAGCCCGGCCCCCTTCGCCGCCCTGGTCGGCTGCGGCGCCGACCACCGCCTGATCGGCGCCTCGCCCGAACGCTTCTTGCGCCTGGGCGCCGAGGGCCGGGTCGAGACGCGGCCGATCAAGGGCACCCGCCGGCGCGACGCCGATCCGGCGCGCGACGCCGCCCAGGCCGCCGCTCTGGTGGCCAGCGAAAAGGACCGGGCCGAGAACCTGATGATCGTCGATCTGATGCGCAACGACCTGGGCCGGGTCTGCGCCATCGGCAGCGTCCGTGTGCCCCGGCTGATCGCCCTGGAAAGCTTCGCCAGCGTCCACCATCTGGTCTCGGCGGTCGAAGGGCGGCTGCGCCCCGGCCTGGGGGCGATCGACCTGCTGCGCGCCTGTTTTCCCGGCGGCTCGGTCACCGGGGCGCCGAAGATCCGCGCCATGGACCTGATCACCGCCCTGGAGCCGGCCCGGCGCGGCTGGTATTGCGGATCGGTGGCCTGGATCGGCGCCGATGGGGCGATGGATTCCAACATCGTCATCCGCAGCCTCACCCGGGCCGGTGCCACCCTGATCGCCCAGGCCGGCGGCGCCATCACCGCGCCCTCCGATCCGGCCGAGGAATACGAGGAAAGCCTGATCAAAATGGCCCCCCTGCTCAGCGCCCTGGATGGGATCGAGCGATGACCGCCCGGCGACCGGCCGTCATTTGGCTGAACGACCGGCTCGTGCCCGCCGCAAAGGCCCGCATCGATCCCGCCGATCGCGGATTTCTGCTTGGCGATGGCCTATTCGAAACCATCCCGGCGCGCGACGGCCGCCCCCTGCGTCTGGCCGCCCACCTCGCCCGCCTGGGGCGCGGCGCCCGAATTTTAGGCATTCCCCTACCCGCCCTGGATATCGCCGCCGCCTTGGCCGCCACCCTGGCGGCCAACGACCTGAGCGAGGGGGTGCTGCGCCTGACCCTGACCCGGGGTCCCGGGCCGCGCGGCCTGTTGCCGCCGCCCGCGCCAAAGCCCACGATCATGATCACGGCGACGGCCTTTCCGCCGCCAACGGGGCCGGCGCGGCTGATCGTGGCGACGCGGACAAGGCGCAACGAGGCCTCGCCGCTGTCGACGATCAAATATCTTGCCTATGGCGACGCCATCCTCGCCCGCCAGGAGGCCGCCGAGCGCGGCGCCGATGACGCGATCTTGCTCAACCTCGGGGGTCGGGTCGCCGAAACCACCGTCGCCACGCTGTTCATCGTCCAGGGCGGGCGGCTTCTCACCCCTCCGCAGACCGACGGCGCCCTGCCCGGCATTCTTCGCGCCGAGATGCTGGCCTGGGGAGCGCGCGAACACTCGCTGACCCCCGCCGATCTTTTGACCGCCGACGGCGTTTTTCTGGCCAACAGCCTTGGGTTCCGCTTGGTCATTTCCATTGACGGACAGGCCGTTCCCGATTGCACACCCCTTGTTCATGACCTTCAAGGCTATGTAAGACAAAGGGAAAATGGCACCTCACCGGAAGAGCCCTCTGATGGGGGAAGCCCCTTCCCGAAATAACAAACCGTGCAAATAGGTTTTTAATCTTGCCAAGGTCGCGCTTGACCGCTACTGTTAAGATGACGATTGCCGAAGGCCGCCCTTCTGGTCCGCCTTCCATCCTACCGGTGTCTTCAGCCAATGACTTGCCCCGGCGGCCACTCCCTCAAAAGGGTTCGGTCGCCGTTTTTTTGTGCCCCGCCTTTCCATACCCCGCCAAAAGGGCGGAGGAAGGGCTGGGAAACGGGCGAATGCCCAAGGCTTAGGCAAAACCGCTCCCTCTCTCCCGCCACCGTCCCGAAAAATTCCCGGAAATCGGGCTTTTTTGCGTTGCGGCACGCGTCTTGAATAGGCTGGATCAATAAGCGCCTCTCAGGGGCGTTCGCCCGCCCCTCGGACAAGCGGCCGATCAAAGGTCGATACCCATCCGGCGGGCCCAGGTCTTGATCAGGAAAAGTGGGGAGTGATCATGAAATTCGTTATTGCGATAACCAAGCCCTTCAAACTCGACGAGGTCCGCGAAGCCCTCGGCGCCCTGGGGATCCAGGGGATGACCGTTACCGAGGTGAAGGGGTTCGGCCGGCAGAAGGGCCAGACCGAGGTTTACCGCGGAGCTGAATACGTGGTGAATTTCCTGCCCAAGGTGAAGATCGAACTGGCCGTTCCCGATAATCTTCTCGATCAGGTGGTCGAGACCATCCAATCCACGGCGCAAACCGGCAAGATCGGCGACGGCAAGATCTTCGTCTTCGATCTGGGCGAAGCCGTAAGGATCCGCACCGGCGAGCGCGGCGAGGAAGCCCTCTAGGGCGACCGATGCCGACGGGTCTGATGGTTTTTTAATCTTGACCGAAGGTGTTCTGCCCGCTTTACGGGCAAGGCGCAGGTTTTCCAGGGGGTTTTCCCCGGAAAAAGCGCCGCGCCGGGTGGGATGTGGGTCGTGGCACGGTTCTTGTTACGACACTCCCCGCCGGAGGGCGGAAGACCTCCCGATCAGCCAGCTCCTGTGAGACAAACCACCATGATGAGAGCCTTCACGTTCCTCCCCGCCGCCCTGGTCGCCCTTCTGGCGCCGGCCCTGGCCTATGCCCAGGATGCGGCCCCCACCCTGGATTCGGGCAATACCGCCTGGATGCTGACCTCGACCGCGCTGGTCCTTCTGATGACCATCCCGGGCCTCGCGCTTTTCTATGCCGGCATGGTCCGCAAGAAGAACGTGCTGGCGACCATGATGCAGAGCTTCATCATCACCGCGCTGGTCAGCGTCGTGTGGATGGTGGCCGGCTACTCGATCGCCTTTGGCACCGGCAACGCCTATTTCGGTGACTTCTCGAAGTTCCTGCTGTCGGACATCAGCATTGACAGCCTGAACGGCACCTTCCCCGAAACGGTGTTCGTCGTCTTCCAGATGACCTTCGCCATCATCACCCCGGCCCTGATCACCGGCGCCTTCGCCGAACGCATGAAGTTCTCGGCGATGCTGTGGTTCATCGGCCTGTGGGTGCTGATCGTCTACGCGCCGATCTGCCATTGGGTGTGGAGTTCCTCGGGCTTCCTGTTCAACGCCGGCGTCCTTGATTACGCGGGCGGCACCGTGGTTCACATCAACGCCGGCGTGGCCGGTCTGGTCTGCGCCCTCGTCTTGCGTCGTCGCGCCGGCTTCGGCAGCGAGAACATGGCCCCCTATAACCTGTCGCTGGCCGTGATCGGCGCCGCCCTGCTGTGGGTGGGCTGGTTCGGCTTCAACGCCGGGTCCGCCGTCGCCGCCGATGGCCGTGCCGGCATGGCCATGCTGGCGACCCAGCTTGGCGCCGCCGGTGCCACCTTGTCGTGGATCGCCGCCGAATGGCTGGTGCGCGGCAAGCCCAGCGTGCTGGGCGCGGTTTCGGGCGCCGTCGCCGGTCTGGTCGCCATCACCCCGGCCTCGGGCTTCGTTCTGCCCGGTGGCGCCCTGGTCATCGGCCTGGTGGCCGGCGTCGTCTGCTTCTGGGGCGCGACTTGGCTGAAGAAGACCCTGGGCTATGACGACAGCCTGGACGCCTTCGGCGTGCATGGCATCGGCGGTCTGGTCGGCGCCCTGCTGACCGGCGTCTTCGCCGCCCAGAGCGTTGGTGGCGAAGCCGCCGTCGGCCTGCTCGAAGGCAATCCCGGTCAGGTCCTCACCCAGGCCTGGGGCTGCCTTGCCACCATCGTGTGGACGGCCGTCGCCTCCTACGTGATCTTGAAGGTCATTGATCTGGCCATCGGCCTGCGGGTTTCGCCCGAGCAGGAAAGCGAAGGCCTCGACATCTCGCTGCACGGCGAGCGCCTGCAGTAAGCGATCACACACATTCGATGGAAACGGGGGCGCTCCGCGGGGCGCCCCCTTTTTTTTCAGGACGACAGAGTGTGTGGTCCCTGGGTGAGATGGTGCGGGTCGATCTTGAAGATTGACGGGTCTTTAGTCCGGGCGTCGCAGATCGCCTGGTAGGGAGTTCGCCAGCGGAGTGCCTTGAGGTGCTTGGCAAAGTTGTAGGCGGTGACAAAGGCCAAGACGTGAGCCTTGAGGCTTTCCAGGTCGTCATAGTGGTAGGCCTTGATGGTGGCGTCCTTGATGGTGCGGTTCATCCGCTCGGCTTGGCCGTTGGTCCACGGATGGTAGGGTTTGGTGAGCCGATGCTCGATGCCGTGTTCGATGCAGACCCGGTCGAAGATATGTGGGCCGAAGAAGCGGCGGCTGGGACCGTTGCGGTTCTTGGGTAGATCAGCGAAGGCCATACCGTTGTCGGTGAGCACGATGTGGATCTGGTAGGGGAAGGCCTCCACGACATTTCTGAGGAAGGCTGCCCCTTCCATTTTTCCGGCGCAATCGTGGAAATCGACATAGGTGAACTTCGAGACGCGATCGATAGCCAGGAACATCACCAGTTTGCCGTCGGCGTGGCACAACTCGCAGCTGTCAATATGGACGTAGCCGATCTCGTAAGGAGCTATGGGGGAAACTGGGTGATGACGGTCTGAAGAAGGCGGCGTATCGAGGCGGGTAACCAGCCTGCCAGCCCCTCCCAGAAGAAGCGATACGCCATAAAGGAAGATAGCACCGTGTCTCGCCTGCGTCAGCCTGATGAGCTTGACGATCCGCTGACCGAGATCTTGCGCCAAGGCGCGCGGCGCCTGCTGGCCAAGGCGGTTGA
The DNA here is from genome assembly GCF_000013085.1 of Rhodospirillum rubrum ATCC 11170. NCBI lineage: Bacteria > Pseudomonadati > Pseudomonadota > Alphaproteobacteria > Rhodospirillales > Rhodospirillaceae > Rhodospirillum > Rhodospirillum rubrum. Next base: position 1,329,656 of record NC_007643.1, on the reverse strand, counting down.
ACAGGAGGCTGAAGCTAGGCGATGCATAAACTGGTCGCGACAATCATGGCAACGATTGGCGAAGCGAAGGCAATCGATGAGGAGAAGCGCGATCTTCCCCAGATCAATCCGCCTCAACCGCTTTTGCCGCCTCGTCCGGCCGACTACGTCTTGAGCCCGAAGGAGAAGCAGAACGCGTTTGCCGCGGATTTGGACGACGAGATCCCATTTTAGCCTGGGGACAATTCCATTCCCGGCCCATGGTCATCATGGTTTAAGTGGCGAAGAGTATTCTGAAAATTCGAGCGTAAGAAGTCCACTTTTGAGTATCATCAGAATCTGAGCGGATGGCGCCATATGAGGCGCGAAACGGCAGTGACGGGCCCGAGACGGACTGGCGAATTTCGGACGCGAAATAGGTAATACAGACGTTGTTTCTGGATAGGGGCTTCGGTAACAACTACCTCAAAAGAGTAGCAGTTTGGCCTAACGACTCGGCATCGCAAAGTTGTCACTGTGTAATTTGTGGTTTCTCAGTCCATTTGGCGGCGGTTTCTTCACCAAAAACAAATTTGGCGTACTCCTCTGGCGTCCTATCGGACAATCCCTCCCTGTGCATCTGCGTTGCCCAGCGCAGCAGGCCGTTGGACATCTCTGAAGTGCCGTAGACGGGTCGAATAGCATCGACCCAAAGCTCTAGCTCCCGAACTGTTACGTCGTTCTTTGGAGTCAAAATTTCAGCAATTTTAACAAGGCTATTAGCCAATTCACGATCTATTACCATGGAAGGATTTGACCAATGAATTTTTCCGTAGCAATCCGTGTAGAATCCTATCTGCTTAATACTGTTGAGAATAGCCGTGTGTTCACCATCTCTCTCTATTGTCATTGCAAGTTCATAGAGATGTCTTGCGCCTTTACGCGCTAGATCCGGAAGAATCCATGCGCCATTCTTAGAGCGATGGTCCCGGTAGCGTCGCCACTCATCGCGCAACCGATTTACGTCCGATAGAACGACAATAGTTCGAAGAATAGACAGCTTGCCGCTTTCTTCAATTGAAAGTGCGGCGACAGAGGCCGCTGTAGGGTAGCGCTCTGCTTCCAGGAGAAGTTTCGCATCAAAGACCAAGCGCAGCGCGTTTTGCCGCGCAGCGTTCATACCTTCTGCTGCGGAAGCGGGCGTGATCGGCCCCCTATATTCTTCGAGTTGTCCGGCCTTTGCCATCTTTCCGAACCTAATATAAGGATATGATATTGAGGAACACCATAAGTCAGTTTGAAAAAAGATGAAACGTTGGCAGGTCACTTCCAAGAGAGTCGGCGCTTCATCTAGGCCGTCGACTCATTATGGCTGACACCAAATCCGCAGGGCGACGAGTTTAACGGCAGCGAGGAAATTGAGCGGGTCTTTGTCATATCGGGTGGCGATGCCCCGGAACTGCTTGATCCTGTTGAAGAAGCGCTCGACCAGAGTGCATTGGCGGTAGACCCAGGAAGAAAAGGCGAAGCTGCCTTTGCGGTTGGAGCGGGGCGGGATATTGGCCCAAGCCTTCTTCTCTGCGGCCAGGGCGCGAATGGCGTTGCTGTCATAGCCCTTGTCGGCGAGCAGGATGTCACCCTCGCCGAGGTTTTCGATCAACGCCTCGGCTTCCAAGCTATCATGAACTTGGCCGCCGGTCAGCCGCAAGGTGACGGGGCGGCCTTCCGCATCGACGAGCGCGTGGATTTTGCTGATGAGGCCGCCACGGGAACGTCCCATGCCGCCATCCTCAAGATCCCCTTTTTTCCCGTGGCTCCGTGCTGGTGAACACGGACACAGGTCGAGTCGATCATGACGATGTCGCCATCGTAGGTCTTTGAAACTTCTTCCGAAAGCCGGTCCCACACCCCGGCCTTGCGCCAGCGGACGAAGCGGTTGTAGCAGGTAGTCGGCGGGCCGTAGCGCTCGGGGACTTCTGCCCACGGCGACCCGGTACGAAAGCGCCACAGAATTCCATTGAGGACCCGCCGGTCATCGACGCGGGGAACTCCGCGCTGCTTGTTCGGCAACAAAGGCTGGATCACCGACCACTCATATTCCGTCAATTCATAGCGCCGACGCGTCATCAAAACCCCCGCTCCAGGACGGGAATCACGGACCACGGCGAGAGGAAAGCAGATTTATGAGTTCACCGCCTAGCTTCCTTACCGGCCACCTCGCGGACCTCGACGAACAGGGCGTGGTGGATGCGGGCCAGCGTGCCATCCATTCCCGCAGCCCGAGATACTCATGTACCGTGCTCTTGGGCGGTAGATCCTTTGACAGCGCCCGCCACTGACAACCGGTCATCAGCACGTAAAACACACCGTTCAGCACCTCCCGGATAGTCACCGTTCGCTGGCGGCCGCTCCGCTTTGCTGGGTGGGATCAGCGGTTCCACCCGCGCCCATTCTTCGTCCGTCAGGTCATTGAAGTACCTCTGTCCGCGCAGCTCATAGAGCCATCAATTTTCTTTCGTCCACATGGATCCTCCAAAATCTCGGAGGACCATGCGATCACAAAATCTTCATCAGAAGCAATAACCTGCCGAACGGGCTCTTAGAGATTCCAATAAAAACGGAAAGCTAAATTTAATTGTAGCTACCCATATTATGATACGTCTAGGTCGCCGGCAAAACGGGTCAGCGAACCGATCGTCCGACCGTGGAGAACGACAGAAAGACGGCCGGCGTCATCCATCGTCCTCATCCTCGTCCTCATCCAGGCGATAGGCCGGACGGTTGGCCTTTTCGGGCTGGCCGCGCGCACTCTGAAGGATCACCCGAACGGCGGGCAAAGCCTGGCGCGGCACAAGAACCAGATCAAGGCCCACCCCATGGGCCAAGGCGATCAAACTCGAAAGCCGCAGATCGACGCCGTTCCTCTCGATCTTCGAGATATGCGACTGCGGCACACCCGTATTGGCGCTCAGCTCGCGCTGGCTCATCGCCTTGGCTTCGCGGGCCTCTTTCAAGGCTTTGGCGATAGGATCCGTGGCATAGCTCATCGGGCGATCTACTTTTCTCTATCAAAAGTCGCTTTCTATAGAGAATAGCAGATCGGCCGAGGTGCAAGAGCCGGCTTGCCCGCCTTACAGGCGGACGATCTTGCCGGGGTTCATGATGTCGTCGGGATCAAGGGCGCGCTTGATCTTGCGCATCATGTCCAGGGCCTCGCCGTGTTCGTCTTCGAGGAAATCCATCTTGCCATGGCCGACGCCATGCTCGCCGGTGCAGGTGCCGTCCATCGCCAGGGCGCGGGCGACGATGCGATCGTTGAGCCTGCGGGCTTCTTCGATCTCGGCCGGGTTTTCGGGATCGACGATGAAGATCACATGGAAATTGCCATCGCCGACATGGCCGACGATCGAGGTGAACAGCGCGCTCCGCGCCAGATCCTCTTCGGTCTGGGCGATGCACTCGGTCAGCCGCGAGATCGGCACGCAGACATCGGAGCTAAAGCCCCGGCCGCCGGCCTTGGTCGCCAGCGACGCGTAAAAGGCGTTATGGCGGGCCGTCCACAGCCGGTCGCGTTCTTCGGGGGTTTCCGCCCAGCGAAAACCGGCCGCCCCCTGATCGGCGGCAAGGTCTTGAACCATGCGCACCTGTTCGGCCACATGGTCGGGAGTGCCGTGGAATTCAAAGAACAAGGTGGGGGCGGCGGCGTAATCAAGTTTGGAATAGGCGTTCACCGCCAGGATCTGGCGGGCGTTGAGAAATTCGATGCGGGCGACCGGCACGCCGATCTGGATGGTGGCGATCACCGTGTCGACGGCGGCGCGCACGCTGGGAAACGGACAAACCGCCGAGACGATCTTTTCGGGGATGCCATGCAGGCGCAGCGTCACCTCGGTAATCACCCCAAGCGTGCCTTCCGAGCCGACGAACAGCCGCGTCAGGTCATAGCCGGCCGATGACTTGCGCGCCCGGCCGCCGATCTTGACCACCCGGCCTTCCGGGGTGACGACACTCAAGGCCAAAACGTTCTCGCGCATGGTGCCATAGCGCACGGCGTTGGTGCCGCTGGCCCGCGTCGCCGTCATGCCGCCCAGGCTGGCGTCGGCGCCGGGATCGATGGGGAAGAACAGCCCGGTATCGCGCAGATGGGCGTTCAACTGCTTGCGCGTCACCCCGGCCTGGACGGTCACGTCCATATCGGCGGGGCGGACCTCGAGAATGGCGTTCATCGCCGAGACATCGATGCAAACGCCGCCGCGCAACGCCGCGATATGGCCTTCCAACGAGGTTCCGGTGCCAAAGGGAATGATCGGCACCTTATGGGCGGCGCAGGCGGTGACGATCGCCGCCACCTCCTCGGTCGAACGGGCGAAGGCCACGGCGTCGGGCGGCATCGACGGGTGATAGCTTTCATCGCGCCCATGCTGCTCGCGCACCGCCGTAGCGGTCGAGAAGCGCTCGCCCAGCAGCGCCGCCAGGGTGCCGACCAGGGCGGCGGGCAAGGGATCGCGCGGAGCGGATTGCGACAGGGACCTCATCACAGCAACTTTCGTAAGGAAAAACGCAAAAGCCGGGCCCGCCCCGAAAGACGCGGCCCGCATGGGAAAGGCTCAGGCGCCGGCGATCTCGGGCGTTTCCAGATCGACCTCGGCGACGGACTGGCCGCAGGCGGCGAGGAACCGCCGCAGATCCGCCGCGCTGATCGTCGTCGTCGCCGTATTGACCAGCGGATGATAATTGAGCCGGTCTTGGGCCATCATGGCGCGATCGAGCACCACCTTGACCCGATGGGCCGTATCATTGACCAAGGCGAAGGGCGTCACGCTGCCCGGGCGCACGCCCAGAACCTCGTCAAGCAGCTCGGGCTTGCCAAAGGACAGCCGGGCGGCGCCGATCCGCCGATGAAGGGTCTTGAGATCGACGACGCGGTCATAGGGGCAAACCACCAGCCATAACTGGCCCTTGGCGTCCTTGAGAAACAGGTTCTTGCAATGGCAGCCGGCGATCTGGTCGTGGGTGGCCTTGGCCTCCTCGACCGTATGAACCGGCGGATGCTCGGTGGTGACCGAGGAGATCGCCAATTCCGACAGGTGAGCCAGAAGATCGACGGGCGTGGTGATGGGCATGGCGAAGCCTCGGGTTGTCGGCGGGGTCTTCCGTGATATCCCCTCCCCGGCCCCGGCTCAAGACGAAGCGGGCGAAATCCCCGTCTCGGGCGTCCATTCCAGCGCAAAGCCGAAGGGCGGCGGCACGAAGCGCGTGCTGGGGATGGCCTTGCGCGCCAGGGCCTTGGTCAAAGCCTGGGCCGGGGCGTCGATCCCCTCGTCGGCCAGGGCGAAGGTGCCGGTATGCAGGGCGAGGGCGGCCCGCGCCCCAAGCTCGTCAAAGGCCGCCACCGCCTCCTCGGGGTCCATGTGATGCTCGCCCATGAACCAACGCGGCGCATAGGCGCCGATCGGTAGCAGGGCGACATCGGGCGACCACAGGCGGTGGCGGATGGCGCGGAAGGGGCCGGGATAGCCGGTGTCGCCGGCGAAATAGACCGATCCGGCCGGAGCGTTGATGAAAAAACCGCCCCACAGCGTTTTGCGTCCGTCAAACAGACCGCGCTTGGACCAATGCTGGGCCGGTACGAAGGTGATCTCGGTGCCGTTCTCCAGGCTATGGGCCTGCCACCAGTCCAGATCGATGCCGCCGGGAACACCGCGTCGGCCAAGATAGCGCGTGTTGCCCAGGCCAGTCAGGATCGGCGCGCCCCAGCGCTTGGCCAGGGCGCGCAAGCTGGCAAGATCCATGTGGTCGTAATGGTTATGGCTAAGCAAAATGGCATGGATCGGCGGCAGGGCGTCCAGGGCGATGCCCGGGGCGCGCACCCGCTTTGGCCCGACCCACGGCAGCGGGCTCGCCCGCTCGGAAAACACCGGATCGGTCAGGATATTCAGCCCGTTGGTCTGGATCAGCACGCTGGCCTGACCGATGAAACTAAAGCGCAGGCGATCCTTGCCCACCGCCGCCAGCGGGGCCGGGGCGACCGGCTCGTCGATATGGGTGGGCCAGGGTTCGGGTCGGCGGCTCCACCGCCAGCGCAGGAAAGATCCTATCCCGAGGTTTTCCGGGCGTCCCGGATTGAAAAAACGCGTTCCGTCGAAGTGATCGGACATCAGAAGATCCTTGGGGGAAAAAGGGGGCCGAAGCCCCCTTGCCCCAGGCTCAGCCCTTGTAGACGACCAGCAGGTCCTTGGCTTCCACCGCGGTGCCGGCGGCGATCGGCAGGCGTTCGATCACCCCGGCGCGTTCGGCGGTGATCGAGGTTTCCATCTTCATCGCCTCGATGGTCAGCAGCGGATCGCCCGCCCGTACCGTCTGCCCGACGCTCACGCCAACCGACGAGACCAAGCCGGGCATCGGGCAGGCGACATGGGTGGGATTGGCCGGATCGGCCTTTTCATGCTGGATGACCGTCGATTTGACCGCTCGGTTAACCACGCGCACAACGCGCGGCTGGCCATTCAGTTCGAAGAAAACCTTGATCATCCCCTCTTCATCGGTCTCGCCCAGGGCCTGACAGCGGATCACCAGGGTCTTGCCGGCTTCCAGGGTGACGGCGGTCTCCTGGCCGGGCTTCATGCCATAGAAGAAGATCGGCGTCGGCAGCACGCGCACCGGACCAAATTCGGCGCGCTGCTTGGCGTAGTCGATGAACACCTTGGGGTACATCAGATAGGACTGGAATTCCTCGTCGCTGATCGCCCGTCCGGCCTTTTCCTCGGCGGTCTTGCGCTCGGCGGCCAGATCGGCCGGCGGCACCGCCGCGCCCGGGCGGCCCGCCAACGGCGCCTGACCGCGCAGAACCTTGCGCTGAAGGGCTTCGGGGAAGCCCTCGGGCGGATGACCCAGCTCACCGCGCATCAGGCTAACGACGCTTTCGGGGAAGCTCACGTCCTTGTCGGGGTCCTCGACATCGGCGCGGGTCAGCCCGGCGCCAACCATATAAAGCGCCATGTCGCCGACCACCTTGGATGACGGCGTCACCTTGACGATATCGCCAAACATCTGATTGACCTCGGCATAGGTGCGCGCCACCTCGTGCCAATGGCCGGCCAGCCCCATGGCGCGGGCCTGCTCCTTCAGATTGGTGAACTGGCCGCCGGGCATTTCGTGGAGATACACCTCCGAGGCCCCGGAGCGCAGATCACTTTCAAAGCCGGCGTACTGGCGGCGCACCCCTTCCCAATAATCGCTGACCTGACGGACGATGAGCGGATCAAGCCCGGTATCGCGTTCGGAAAAGCGCAGGGCTTCGACGATCGAGCCCAGGCAGGGCTGGCTGGTCAGCCCCGAGAAGCTGTCCATCGCCGCGTCGATCGCATCGACCCCGGCGCGCACGGCCTCCAGCACGCTGGCGGCGCTGATGCCGCTGGTGTCGTGGGTGTGGAAATGCACCGGCAGGCCGGTTTCCTCTTTCAGCGCCTTGACCAGGGCATAGGCGGCGCGCGGCTTGACCAGACCGGCCATGTCCTTGATGCCGATGATATGGCTGCCGGCCTTCCGCAGTTCGCGGGCCATCGAAACATAGTATTTAAGGTCGTATTTGCTGCGCTCGGGATCGTTGATATCGCCGGTGTAGCAGACCACGCCTTCGAGCAGCTTGCCGGTTTCAAGCACAGCGTCCATTGAGACGCGCATATTCTCGACCCAGTTCAGGCTGTCGAACACCCGGAACAGATCGACGCCGGCCTCGGCCGCCTTATGGGTGAAGCCCTTGACCACATTGTCGGGATAAACGGTATAGCCAACGCCATTGGCGCCGCGCAGCAGCATTTGGAACAAGATATTGGGCACGCGCTGGCGCAGTTCGGCCAGCCGCTCCCAGGGGCATTCGCGCAAGAAGCGCATGGCGACATCGAAGGTGGCGCCGCCCCAGCATTCCAGGCTGAAAAGCTCGGGCAGATTGCGGGCATAGGCATCGGCGACCTGGATCATGTCGAAGCTGCGCATGCGGGTGGCGAGCAGCGACTGATGGGCATCGCGGAAGGTGGTGTCGGTGACCAGGGTGCGCTTCTGGTCAAGCATCCATTCGGCAAAACCGGTCGGCCCCAGTTCGGCCAGGATCTGGCGGGTGCCGCGCGGCGGCTCCTGGGCCTGGACGATCGGCAGGCGCGGCGCCGGTCCGGGGGTGGGCAGAACCCGGCCCTTGACCTCGGGATTGCCGTTGACCGTCACATCGGCGATGAAGCGCAAAAGCTTGGTCGCCCGGTCAAGGCGGCGGTCGAAGTGGAACAGCTCGGGCGTCTCGTCGATGAAGCGGGTGGTATAAGACGCCTCGCGGAACTTCGGATGGTTGATCAGGTTCTCGACGAAGGCCAGATTGGTCGCCACGCCGCGAATGCGGAATTCGCGCAGGGCGCGGTCCAGGCGGTCGATGGCCTCCTTGGGCGTCGGCGCCCAGGCGGTGACCTTTTCCAGCAAGCTGTCGTAATAGCGGGTGATCACCGCCCCCGAATAGGCCGTGCCGCCATCCAGGCGGATGCCAAAGCCCGTCGCCCCGCGATAAGCGGTGATGCGGCCGTAATCGGGGATGAAATTGGCTTCCGGATCCTCGGTGGTGATCCGGCATTGAATGGCATGGCCCTGCAGCCGCAGATCGGCCTGGGCCGGCACGCCGGTTTCCTCGACGACGCCGATATGGCCGCCTTCGCAAATGCGGATCTGGGCCTTGACCAGATCGATGCCGGTGACCTCCTCGGTCACCGTATGTTCAACCTGGATGCGGGGATTGACTTCGATGAAATGGAAGTCACCCGTATCGGCATCCATCAGGAATTCGGCCGTTCCGGCGCAAACATAGCCCGCCGCCCGCGCCAGCCGCAGGGCGGCCTCGCAGACCTCCTCGCGCTTTTCGGGGGTCAGATAGGGGGCCGGCGCCCGCTCGACGACCTTCTGGTTGCGGCGCTGGACCGAACAATCGCGCTCGAACAAATGAACAACCGTGCCGTAATGATCGCCGAGCAACTGCACTTCGACATGGCGGGCGCGCAGCACCAGCTTTTCCAGATAGACCTCGCCATTGCCGAAGGCGGCTTCGGCCTCGCGCCGGCCGGCCGAGACCTGACGCTCCAACTCGTCGGGGGTGTTGATCACCCGCATGCCGCGCCCACCGCCGCCCCACGACGCCTTGAGCATCAGGGGATAGCCGACCTTTTCGGCCATCGGGCGGATGAGGTCGATCTCCTCGGGCAGGGGGCCGGTGGCCGGCATCACCGGCACATCGGCGGCCTCGGCCATGGCGCGCGCCGAGACTTTGTTGCCAAGCGAGCGCATGACCTCGGGCGGCGGACCGATGAAGATCAGCCCGGCCTCGGCGCAGGCCTCGGCGAACTCGGGGTTCTCCGACAAGAAGCCATAGCCGGGGTGGATGGCGTCGGCGCCGCTTTGCCGGGCGACGCGCAGGATCTCGTCGATCGACAGATAGGCCCGCACCGGGCCCATGCCGGTGCCGATCAGATAGCTTTCGTCGGCCTTGAACCGATGGAGCGACAGCTTGTCCTCCTCGGCATAGATGGCGACGGTGCGGATCCCCGATTCATTGGCCGCGCGGAACACGCGAATGGCGATCTCGCCCCGATTGGCGACAAGGATCTTGGTGATCTTTCTCGGAGACTGACTCGTCATGTCGGGAGGATCTTTCTTAAGAACGGATCGACGGGAAAACCCGCATGTGTTGCGGCGCGGCAAGAATGCTGAGTTGATCAGGCGATTGCAAGGGAGAGGCGGGTTGATCGACAAGAAACCCTTTCCGGTTGGCCCCCTTAGGCCGGAGCGGGAAGAATGGTATCAGCCTCCTCGTCGACGGCAAGGCTCGAAGACTGTTGTTGCTTGCGCCAAAGCGCGGCGTAAAGACCCTCGGCGCGCAGCAGGTCGTCATGGCTGCCGCTTTCGGCCACCCGCCCGCCATCGAGCACCAGAATGCGATCGGCATCGATCACCGTCGACAACCGATGAGCGATGACCAAGGTGGTACGACCGCGCGAAACATCGCGCAAGGCCCCCTGGATCTCGCGTTCGGTATGGCTGTCAAGGGCGCTGGTCGCTTCATCGAGGATCAGGATCGCCGGATCCTTGAGGATGGTGCGGGCAATGGCGACGCGCTGCTTTTCGCCGCCCGACAGCTTCAAGCCGCGCTCGCCGACCTGGGTGTCATAGCCGTTCTTCAGGCTCTGGACGAAATCGTGGATTGCGGCAAGGCGGGCGGCGCGCTCGACCTCCTGGCGCGAGGCCCCCGGGCGACCATAGGCGATGTTATAGCCGATGGTGTCGTTAAACAGCACGGTGTCCTGGGGGACGATGCCGATGGCCCGGCGCAAAGACGCCTGGGTGACATCGCGCAAATCCTGGCCATCGATCAGCACCCGGCCGCCGGTCACGTCATAAAAACGAAACAGCAACCGCGAGAGCGTGCTTTTGCCCGCCCCCGAGTGGCCGACCACCGCCAGGGTGCCGCCGGCCGGAATCTCCAGGCTGACGCCCTTGAGCACCTCGCGCTCGGGATTATAGGCGAAGCGCACGCCCTCGAAGCGCACGGCGCCGCCGCGCACCACCAGATCGGCGGCGTTCGCAGGATCGGCGACTTCGGGCGGACGATCGATCAGCCCGAACAGCACCTCCATATCGACCAAGCCCTGTTTGACCTCGCGGTACACCATGCCCAGAAAATTCAACGGCACGTAAAGCTGCAAGAGGTAGGTATTGACCAGCACGAAATCGCCCGGCGTCATCCGTCCGCCGCGAATATCGACGGCGGCCATGATCATCACCGCCACCAGACTCAGCGAGATGATGGCGCTTTGCCCGACGTTGAGCAGCGACAGCGAGCGGTGGGATTTGACGGCGACCTCCTCATAGGCCGACAGCGCCCGGTCGAAGCGCTTGGCCTCGTGCTCCTCATTGCCGAAATACTTGACGGTCTCGTAGTTGATCAGGCTGTCGATGGCCTTTGAGCTGGCCTCGGCGTCGTGGGTATTCATGGAGCGGCGGAAATCCAGCCGCCATTCGGTGATCGCCAGCGTCCAGGCGACATAAACCGCCAGGGCGCCGACCATCACCACCGCATAGGTCCAGTCATAGAGCGTCCACAGCACGCCGCAGACCATCACCAGTTCGATCAACGACGGTCCGGCCCGCAGCACGAACTGGCGCAGCACCACCTCGATGGCCCGCGTGCCGCGTTCGATCACCCGGCTCAGGCCGCCGGTCTGGCGATCAAGATGGAAGCGCAGCGACAGGCCGTGGAGATGGCGGAAGGTGCGCAGCGACAACACATGGATCGCCCGCTCGATCACCCGGGCGAACAACAGGTCGCGGATCTCGGTAAAGGCCAGATTGCCCAGGCGGGCCAGCCCATAGGCGGCGATCACGCCCAGCGGCAAAACAATGGCGGCGCGTTCGGGAACCGACAGGGCGTCAACCGCGTGTTTATAGAACAAAGGCACCACCACCCCGGCCAGCTTGGCCAGCAGCAGCACGCCCATCGACAGCACCAGCCGCAGGCGCAGGGCCGGGGCATCGGCCGGCCACAGGTGGGGGAGAAGCCGGGCGATCACCCGCCAGTCGCGGACGGCTCCCGAGGTGGTCGGCGGAGGAAGGGTGGAAGCGGGTCTTCTCACGGTTGCCTACTCTACAGGACGGCGGAAGGGCTCCCTGACTTAAGCCCCCCACCCCGACAGCGCAAGCCGTGCGCGCCCGCCCCCGGCCGGCGGCTTATCCATGCTCAAGGCGGCCCCCGATCATCCCCCCTAAGCTGGCCCCTCCCTCCCCGCCCCTCCCGCCGGAGATCCCCGCCATGAGCGCCCCCCCGATCCTGTCGCGCGACGTTCCCTTCCTCAGCCTGGGCTTCCGTCCCTTTTTCCTGGCGGCGGGCTTGTGGGCGGCCTTGGCCATGGGCCTGTGGCTGCCCTGGCTGATCGGCGCCGCCGAAGCCCCAACGGCTTTCGCCCCAGTCGACTGGCATGTCCATGAAATGCTCTTTGGCTATGCGGGGGCGGCGGTGGCCGGCTTTTTGTTGACGGCGGTCCCCAATTGGACCGGCCAGCCGCCATTGGTCGGCGCGCCCCTGCTGGCTTTGGCCGGGCTGTGGGCTTTGGGCCGGTTGGCGATTCTGACCTCGGCCGGGCTTGGCGGGGAAACCGCCGCCGTCCTTGATGTCGCCCTGCCGATCCTCCTAGCCCTGTGGACGGCGCGCGCCCTGATCCGCAGCGGCAACCGGCGCAATCTGGTAGTGGTCGGGCTGGTGCTGCTCCTCGCCCTGGCTTCGGCCCTCCATCACGCCGGCGCCCTGGGGTTGGCCGAGACCACCCGCCTCGGCCAGAGGCTGGGCATCGCCACTTATGTGATGATGATCAGCCTGATCGGCGGGCGGATTATTCCGACCTTTACCCGCAATTGGCTGAGCGGCCCGGGCAAGACGACGTACAGCGGCCTTTTGCCGCCCGATTTCGGCGCCGTCGATCGCGCTGCCCTGATCCTGACCGCCCTCACCCTGGCCGCCTGGCTGGCCGATCTCGGCCTTGCCTGGGCGCCGCTGGCCCTGGCCGCCGGCTTGGCCCAGGCGCTGCGCCTTGGGCGCTGGCGGGGATGGGCGACGCGGCGTGAACCGCTGCTGATCATCCTCCACCTGGGCTATGTCTGGCTGCCGATCGGCCTGATCTTGCTGGCGGCGGCCGGGATCGGCCTGCTGCCCGAGGTCGCCGCCGCCCATGCCCTGGGAGTGGGCGCCTTCGGCACGATGATTTTGGCGGTGATGACCCGCGCCATCCTCGGCCATACCGGCCGCCCGCTGCGGGCCGGCCCGGCGACGACGGCGCTTTTCGCCCTGCTGCTGGCCGCCGTCACCCTGCGCGTGCTGTCGGCCGCCCTGCCCGATCTGGGATTATGGGCGCTCCACGCCAGCGCCAGCCTGTGGATCCTCGCCCATCTCGGCTTCCTGATCCTCTATGGCCCGATGCTGCTGCGCAAAAGAATCGCTGGGGTGTGAGGCCGGAGGACGGCAACGCCCCCTCGTCGGCCCCTTTACGTGAGGTGGCGCCGGAAAATCGGACCGAGTGATAAGCTAATCCCGACCTGAGGAAAGACAGGGCAAATGGGTAAGGTTACACGGAAATTGCGCCAGGGCTTGGCGAAAGGGATCAGTTTTTACAACACCCGACGGCCGTACTCCGTGTTCGCGGGACGGACATCCAAGGCGGTGTCTTTTCAAATCGCGACAACACCGTCTCCGGGACATGATCATGATCCGGGATGAGCGTAGTCGGGCCGCCGATCTATCCGAACAGACGGCACCACCACAGAACCCGGTAAGCGGAAAACTGGAAATGGGTGAATGGAATGTCCCGCCTTGGGAAGGCGGGACATTCTTCAGCTCAGGCCACGGGCTTCCCGGCGACCTCATCACCGGTTTCGGGCTTGTCGTCCTCGTGGTCCTCGACCGGCCGTTTCGTGCGGAAGAGCTTCAGCACGAAGACGAAGAAGGCCGGAACGAAGAAGATCGCCAGAATGGTTCCCAGGATTATGCCGCCCAGAACGCCCGTACCGATGGCGTTCTGGCTTGCGGCGCTCGGTCCGGTCGCGATCGCCAGCGGCACGACGCCGAGCGCAAAGGCGAGCGACGTCATGACGATCGGCCGAAACCGAACCCGGGCGGCGTCCACGGCCGAATCGAACAGCGACCGTCCTTGAGCGAAGTAGTCCTTGGCAAATTCCACGATCAAGATCGCGTTCTTCGCCGACAGACCAATGATCGCGATCAGACCAACCTTGAAATAGATGTCGTTGGGCATCCCACGCATCATGACGGCAAGCACGCATCCAATCGCGCCGAGCGGCACGACGAGCATCACCGAAAGCGGGATCGACCAGCTTTCATAGAGGCCCGCGAGCAGCAGGAAGACGAACAGGATGCTGAGCCCGAAAAGCATCGGCGCCTGTGAACCCGACTTGATCTCTTCGAGGGCCTGACCGGTCCATTCGAAGCCGAAGCCTTCCGGCAGTTCGGACGCCAGCCGCTCCATCTCGGCGATCGCGGCGCCGGTCGACTGGCCCGGTACCGGCTCACCGGCGATACGCACTGTCGGATAGCCGTTGTAACCGACGATCTGCGGTGCGCCCTTTTGCCATTCTGCGATCGCGAAGGACGACAACGGCACCATGCCGCCGCCGGCATTGCGCACGTTCAGCTTCAACAGATCATCGGCCTGCAGTCGATCCCGGTCCTGCGCCTGCACGATGACACGCTGCATGCGTCCCGCATTCGGATAGTCATTGATATAGGACGATCCGAGATTGGCGGTGATCGTGCTGTTGATATCTGCGAAGGTGACACCAAAGGTGTTGGCCTTCTCACGATTGATCACCAGCACCACCTGAGCAGCGTCCGGCAGACCTTCAATACGCAGGCCTGTCAGCACCGGGCTTTGTTCGGCTTTGGCCATCAGTTTTGCGGCCGCCGAGCTAAGCGCTTGCTGCCCAAGTCCGCTCCTGTCTTGAAGACGGAAGCTGAAGCCATTCGTCGTGCCGAACCCTTCGATCGGCGGCGGCGACAACGCAAACGAGGTCGCATCCTTCAGGGCGAACAATCGCATGTTCACCCGTTCGGTGATTTCGTCGACGGTGTTGCCGGCGCCACGCTCCTTCCAGTCCTTCAGCGTGACGAAAACCATGGCGGCGTTGGCGCCACTGCCTGAGAAGCTGAAGCCCTGGATGACGAGCACGTCGCGCACGGCGGACTCGCCTTTGAAAATCTCCTCGATCTGCTTGATGGACGCGACCGTGCGGTTGGCGCTGGCTTCGGGCGGTCCCTGGACGTCGACCAGAAAGTAGCCCTGATCTTCGTTGGGCACGAAGCCGCTCGGCAGGTTCACGAACAGATAGCCAAGCCCGACCACCAGGGCGAGGTAGACGACCATCACCCGGCCGGCGCGACGCACCAGTCCCGTCACGGAACGCGAATAGCCCGCGGTCAGGCGGTCGAACTTCCGGTTGAACCAGCCGCCGAGGCCCTTCTTGTCGTGATGCCCCTGCTTGATCGGCTTCAGGAACGTCGCGCAGAGTGCGGGGGTGAGCGACAGCGCCAGGAACGCCGAGAAAAGAATCGACACCACCATCGTCAGCGAGAACTGGCGATAGATGATGCCCGTCGAGCCGGGGAAGAAGGCCATCGGGATAAAGACCGACGACAGCACCAGCGTGATGCCGAGGATCGCGCTGGTAATCTGCGTCATCGCCTTATTCGTCGCAGCCTTTGGCGACAGGCCTTCCTCGGCCATGATCCGTTCGACGTTCTCCACGACGACGATGGCGTCGTCGACGAGGATGCCGATCGCAAGCACCATCGCGAACATGGTCAGGACGTTGATTGAAAAGCCCGTCGCTAGCATGGCGGCGGATGTGCCCAGCAGGGCGATCGGGACCACGAGCGTCGGAATGACAGTGTAGCGGAAGTTCTGCAAGAAGACGAACATCACCAAAAAGACGAGCCCGACCGCTTCCAGAAGGGTCATCAAAACCTTCTGGATGGACGCCGAAACGAACGGGCTGGTGTCATATGGCACGTCATATTGAACCCCGGACGGGAAGAAGCGGGAAAGCTCGTCCAGCTTGGCCTTGATGGCGGCCGAGGTCGCCACGGCGTTGCCCGTCGAGGACAACTGGATGGCGACGGCCGCACTCGGCTGCCCATTGAGACGGCTGGAGAAGTTGTAGCTCTCCGCGCCAACCTCCAGGCGCGCAACGTCCTTCAGCCGGACAGTCGAGCCGTCCGGGTTGGCGCGCAGCACGATGTTGCCGAACTCTTCGATATCGGTCAGTTGCCCCTTCACCAGCACCGTCGCGGTCAGATCCTGGCTGACCGGATTGGGCGCGGCGCCTATCTGACCAGCGGCCACCTGGGCGTTCTGGGTTGTGATGGCGGTGTTGATATCGCCGACCGTCAACTTGAGACCAACCATCTTGTCGGGGTCGATCCAGACGCGCATGGCGCGTTGAGCCGAGAAGAGCTGAGCCTTGCCAACGCCATCGATGCGCCTTAGCTCGCCGAGCATATTGCGGTTCAGATAGTCCCCAAGACCGACCTCATCGACCGCCCCGTCGGTTGAGGTCAGCGTGATTAACATCAAGAAACCGGCTGTGACCTCTTCCACCGTAACGCCCTGTGCGGTGACAGCCGCAGGCAGCCGCGATGCGACGCTGCGGATGGCGTTTTGCACGTTGACGGATGCCTGTTGGAGATTGGTTCCCGGCTGGAACGTCGCATTGATCGTGATCCCCCCCGTGGAGTCCGAGGTCGATTCGAAATAGATCAAGTTATCGACGCTGTTTAGTTCCTCCTCGATCAGCCTCGTGACCCCCTGATAGATCTCCTGGGGGGAGGCGCCCGGATAGGTCGTGTACAGGCTGAGCTGCGGCGGTGCGACATTGGGGTACTGCGCAACGGGAAGCAACGGCAGAGCGATGATGCCGGCGATCGAGATGAAGATCGCGAATACCCAGGCAAGGATGGGCCGCTTGATAAATAACTGTGCCATGAGAAAACCTATTGCGCTGGTTGGTCAGGCGCTCTTTCCTGTTGCGCCGCCGATTTTTGGTTGGTGGCGGCAGGATTCCACGGCTCCGCCGCGACCTTCCCTCCTGCAACGACCTTTTGAACGCCATCGATAACCACGCGCTCGCCGGCTTTCAGCCCGGCTTCGACGAGCCACTCATCGTTTTGCACCTGTCCAAGCCTGACCTCACGCGCGACGGCGGTATCGTCCGCCGAGACGACATAGACCTGAGCCCGGCCATCTTGCGTCCGCAGCACCGCCCGCTGAGGAATGGTGATGGCATGCTGGTGCACGGCCTGCTCGACACGAACGCGCACATACATGCCCGGCAGGAGGTCGCCATCTGAGTTCGGGAATTCCGCGCGCAGGGTCACCTGGCCGGTCGTGGCGTCGACGCTGGCGCTGGCGAACAGCAGCCGCCCCGGCTTCGAATAGACCGAGTCGTCATCGAACAGAAGTTCGACACGGGCTTCGCCGGGAGCCGGAAACGCCAGCTTGCCTTCGTTGACAGCACGCCGGAGGGCGAGAAGCTGCTGCGCCGACTGCGTGAAATCCGCGTAAACCGGGTCGATCTGCTGGATCAGCGCTAAATTCTGCGAACCGTCAGCCGTCACCAACGCGCCCTCGGTGACCAGGGCCGCGCCGATGATGCCGCTGATCGGCGCTCGCACGTCAGTATAGGCGAGATTGATCCTCGCCTCGTCCAAGGCGGCTTGCGCAAAGGCGACGTCTGCATTGGCCTGCTCCAGGGCGGCGACCGCCGCCTCGTATTGAGCCCCGCTGGTGACGTTACTCTTGCGCAAGGATTCCTGGCGGGACATCTGGTTACGGGCGTTTGTCAGCGTCGAACGCGCACGCGCCAGCGAAGCCTCCGCGCTCGCGACGCGAGCGCGGAACAGACGGGCGTCGATCCGATAGAGAACGTCCCCTTTCGTGACGGGCGTGCCCTGTGTAAAGACACGCTCCTGCAGGATGCCCGACACTTGGGCGCGAACCTCGGAAACGCGTGTTGCGGCGATCCGGCCGGGCAGTTCATTCATGACGGCGAGAGGCCTTGCTTCGATCGTCATGACGCCGACCGCGGGCGGCGGCATCTGACCGACCTCGTTGGCCGGTGACGGGGTGCCGCCGCCAAGGAAGAGGGCGACGGCAATAAAGGCTATGACGACGCCGCTTGCAGCAAAGCCAACGGGGCGCGGGCTGATCCGCAGCCTGCGAAGAACGGGCATGGGAGTAATCCTGAGAGCTTGGCCACGCATCTTGGGCGCGGCGCGTTGTTAGGGTTCTGGGTAGGAGGTGAATACCTTGCGGATTCCTTCGAGAACCCTTGACCGCTCGTCGGGGCTCCATTGAAGGAAGCTTCCAAGCTCGATCCAGTAGAAGCCGCAGAGCGCCAGATAGGCGAGCAAGCCCGCCTCGGGACGATCGGTATGAGTGACGGCCGCAAGATCCTTGCGCGTCCATTCCCTCAACCGCGTTTGCAGCCTGTCCTCGTTCGTCACCGAGGCGCTGATGGCCATTGCCACGGCCTTGTCGATTTCGTTGAACTCGGGTTCGGCGACAGCAATGCGAGCAAAGAGCTCCGGATGCGGCGTATCCCTGGCCGAGGCCATCGCTTCACCGATACGGGCGTCCTCCAGTTCTATATGACGCTCGATCAGCGCTTCCAGCAGCGCGCTTTTCGACTTGTGATCATAAACCACGCGCGATTTGCTCACGCCCGCTTCCTGAGCAACGGCGTCGATCGAAAGACCGGCGGCACCAAGTCGCAGCACCACACGCTCGACAGCCTCCAGAATATCATCAGACGTAATTCTTCTACCGCGTGTCATCGTCCCCTCCTGCTTGGGTTAGGTATACGAACGTTCGTTCTTTTTTGCCATATTTTTCTCGGAACGCATTTGACGCGCCGGGTCAGGCCTGTCGGCATTATCGGGCTAGGTGTAAATGCGCCGGCGGGCTGAGGGGGTTATTGGTCAATCTGCCTTGGGTGGACTCGTGGTTTGCTCGGCCAGGGGGGCTGGAGCGGTCAACGAGCCCATCGCGGCCTCCGGGGAAGACGAGCGCACCGGGGGGTGAAGCAAGCCTTCGAAGCGTTCGCTGGCGGCCTCTCCGGCGAGGGCGGCATAGGTGACGAGCCGCAGGTGCTTTTCCTCGTCGATGAGGAACGTGGAATGGTCGAAGGCGACCGCGCCGATTCCATCAATGAGGAATCCGCGCCGCCCCTGGCACCGGCCATGCGCGTCATGGCGACGCCAAAGATCGCGAAAGGCGGGGGATCGCTGCTCGAGGGCCGTCACCAGACCGATCATATCCTCGTCGTCGGCCGCCTGCGCATAATCGCGCCGGAAGCTGGCAAGGATCTGCGGCGCTTGCAGAGGCCATTCGACGATCCTGGCGGACAGGCTTTCATCGGAAAACAACATCCACAGCATGTTGCGCTCCGCCCGATCGCGCGCCTCGAACCCGAACAGGCGGTCGGCGGCCCTATTCCAGCCGATCACATCCCAGCGCAGATTCAACACATAGCAGGGCCGCAGGACCAGATCGTCGATCAGCCTGCGCACCAGCGGCGGCAGCACGCACCAGGAGCGGCCGTTGATGGCCGGCGGGCGATGGTGCGCCAGCACGAACAGATGGCGCCGCTCCGTTTCGTCCAGTTTCAGCACGCGCGAAACGTTATCGAGAAAAGCGACCGAGACGGTTATATCGCGGCCCTGTTCGAGCCACGTATACCAACTAAGGCCAACGCCCGCGAGCGCCGCGACCTCTTCCCGCCTGAGCCCGGGCGTCCGTCGCCGTCGGCCCGGGGGAAGCCCGACATCAAGCGGCGAGAGGCTCTCGCGTCGCCGACGCAGAAAATCCCCAAGGTCCGTGCGGGTGCGCTCAAGGCGGCTGTTCTGGGTGTTGCTCATAGTAATAGTATAACTTCCTCTCTAGTAACAGGATTATGCCCGGCCTATCCCGTGGTTTCAACCACGGGGGTCCCCATGTCCGACACTTGCGTTTCACGAAGCGAAGCTCCTTCCTCGCCATCCCGCCTGGGCGGGGCTTCCGCCCAGTCTCCGCTCGCCCTTGCCATCCTTTTGCTTGGTGGCTTCATCACCGTCTTCGACCTGTTCGTCGTCAACATCGCCATCCCCTCGATGCAGAGGGACCTGGGCGCGACGTTCGCCGAGATCGGCTTCGTCATCGCCGGCTATGAACTGGCCTTTGGGGTATTGCTGATCGCCGGGGGCCGCCTGGGCGACATCCATGGCCGCCGCCGGCTTTTTGCTTTTGGCCTGCTGGGCTTTGGCCTGACGTCACTTCTGTGCGGTATCGCGCCCAATGCGGCGAGCCTGATCGTCGCCCGCTTCCTGCAAGGGGCGGCGGGGGCGATCTTGTTTCCCCAGGTCTATGCGTTGTTGCGCGTGATGTACGATGACGCCGGCCGTCGCCGCGCCTTTGGCCTTCTTGGCATGACGCTGGGCATGGCCGCCATCGCCGGTCAGGTGCTGGGCGGGCTGATCGTCGAAAGCGACCTGTTTGGCCTTGGCTGGCGCATCATTTTTTTGATCAATCTGCCCATCAGCCTGGGGGCCGCGCTCTGCGTCCACACCCTGCCGGACTCGAAGGCGCCGGGCGCCAGCGTCGTCGACTGGCCGGGCGTCGGCCTTGCCACCGCCGGCCTGTTGCTTCTGTTGGTGCCGCTGCTGGAAGGTCCGAACAGCGGCTGGCCCGCCTGGACCTGGGCCAGCTTCGCCGCTTCGGCGGCGCTGCTTGCCGCCTTTCTCGCCTGGGAACGCCGCGCCGCCCATTCGGCCATCGATCTCGGCCTGTTCGCCCGGCGGGGATTCTCGATCGGCGCCGTCGTTGTCTTGTTGATCTACTCGACCGCAACGTCGCTGTTTCTCTGCTTCGCCTTGCTCTTGCAATCGGGTTTGGGCCTAACGCCCTTCGCGGCCGGGGCATTGTTCGCGCCGGCGAGCGTCGGCTTCGTCGCGGCCTCTCTGCTTGCGCCCAAGCTGGTGTCACGCTGGGGCAATGCCGCCATCTGGGGCGGCGCCCTGATCTACGCCGCGGGGATCGCTTGGTTGATCGCCATGACGTCGCGCCTGACCGGCAAGGAGGATGCGCTTTCCTTGCTACCGGCGTTGATCTTGTTCGGCTTTGGACAGGGGTTGTCGATGACGCCGCTGCTGAATCTCGTCATCGGCTTTGTCGAGGACCGTCACGCCGGCATGGCGGCCGGTATCATCGCGACCATGCAGCAGGTGGGCGGCGCTTTCGGTGTGTCGATCGTTGGCATCTTCTTCGTCTCCCTTCTGTCTGGCCCGTCAAACGGAGCCGAACCCGACCCGAGCCGCTACGGCGCCGCTTTTTCCGGGGCGATGCTCTACAACGTCGCCGCCGCTCTTCTCGCTAGCGCGCTGATCGCCTGGATCGCGCGCAAGAAAGCGGCACGATGACGGAAGGGACAGAGGGTGATCTTCCCGCCGTCACACGGTTTCGAGCGGCAGGAAAGCGGCCTCGGGGGCGCCGCAGCGGCCGGTGGCGCGGAAGGCGCCCTGGCCGCAGACCCGGCCGGTGGTCGGGTCGGTGGCGATGATCAGCCACAACAGACTGCCTTCAAAGGCCATCGCCGCATCGGTGGGCGACGGCTGGGCGACGCCAGAGGGGTGGGAATGCCAGTGACCGATGACATCGCGACCGCTGCCGCGCAGGTCCTGTTGAAGGCCGATGCGCAGGCGCGGATCGATCTCGAAGCGGTCGGGGTGGCTATCGACCAACAGATTGACGGCGGGGTGGACGGCATCGACGACGAACCCCGCCCCGTCCCTGCGGCCGACCAGCAGACCGCAAGCCTCCACCGGATGGGCGGCCTCGGCGGCCCGGGTCAGGCTGTCGCGCAAGGCGGCGGGCAGGATCACCCGGGCGGCGGCCTCAAGGGGCATCGGTGGGCACAAGGCGGCCGATGATCGCGCCCGCGTTCAGGTCCACGGCGATGAAGCGGGCCGGCTTGCCGCCGCCCACCACCTCGAGCACGAGCACCGATCCCGAGACCTGATAGGTCCGCACCGTGCTGCCCGCCGGTTCGCCCAGGCTGAGGGTATCGAAGGGACGGAGCGGCGCCGGCGGGGCCATGCCGGGCGCGCGCTCCCATCCCCCGGCGATCTGTCCGGGGCGGGCGCCGGGCTGGGCCGGCGGAACAGCCTGGGGAAGGGCCTGGGGCGGAGCGGCAAAGGCGGGGATGGGCTGGGCGGCCTGGGGCGTCGCGGCGGGCTCGCCGAGGTGGGCTCTCTTGCTGTATAGGCCGTAGCCCAACAAGCCGATGCCGGCGACGATCAGGATGCCCATGAACACGACGAGCGATTTAATGGCCTGCATGACGCGGAGCCTTTCTCTTGATTCCCCGGAGACGCCGGGTGACCCTTGGGCCATGGCCAGCAGCGACGACAGCAACGACCTGGACGACGGCTTCGATGACGAGGCAGCCGCCGCGCCGATCGTTTACGAGCGCGCCGTCGACGCCGAGGCCGCCGGACAACGCCTGGATAAATGGCTGGCCACGGTCATCCCCACCCTCTCGCGCGCCCGCTTGCAGCAGTTGATCGGCGAAAAGCGGGTCAGCGTGAATGGCCAGACCATAGGCGAAGGGTCGCGCCGGGTCAAACCGGGTCAGACCGTCCGCGTTGAAGAGCCGCCGCCGATCGCCGCCACCCCCCAGCCCGAAGCCATCGCCCTCACCGTGGTGTATGAGGACGATGATCTGATTGTTATCGACAAGGCGGCGGGCATGGTCGTCCATCCCGGGCCGGGCAATCCCGATCACACCCTGGTCAACGCCCTGCTCGCCCATTGCGGCCCGTCGCTTTCGGGCATCGGCGGCGAGCGGCGGCCGGGCATCGTCCATCGCCTGGACAAGGATACCAGCGGCCTGATGATCGCGGCCAAGACCGACCTCGCCCACCACGGGCTGGCCGAACAATTCGCCTGCCATTCGCTGACCCGGGAATATCTGTGTCTGGTCTGGGGACGCCCGCGACCGGCGGCCGGCAGCATCGACGCCCCTTTGGGGCGCCATCCGACCCAGCGCAAGAAAATGGCGGTGGTCAGTCGCGGCGGAAAGCGCGCCTTGACCCATTATCGGGTGGTTGGCGATGTCGAAGGAATCGCCTCGATAGTGAAGTGCACGTTGTCGACCGGGCGGACCCATCAAGTGCGCGTGCATATGGCCCATATCGGCCACCCGCTTCTCGGTGACGCGGTTTATGGACATAGAAATATTCCAAAGAAACTCCCGGGTGATTTATCCGAGAGGATCGCGCGACTGACGCGACAGGCCTTACATTCGTTTCATTTAGGGTTTTTGCATCCCCGCACCGGAGAATCCCTCGAATTTTTGTCAGAATTGCCCTTGGATATCAGTGCCGTAGCGTCAATTTCGAGTCGAAACGCAATCAAACTCTAATCTTGACCCCCGAACTGCAATATTCTATCCTTGAGTCTAGGGGATAAAGAAGGTCGCAGAGATTCATTTGGGGATGAGGAATGAGTGTCGGCGCAAAGGGCTCGTCAAACCCGGGAAGCATAAAACCTCCCTCGCCGATCCACAGACCGCATCGTCCCGCACCCATTATGGCCCCGGTTCGGCCCATGCCAGCCCCGGGGGTCTATTGAGGAGGATTCCATGGCGACAGTGGCTCCTGGTCTTTCAATCGGTCCTGAAAGCAATTTGACGCGATATTTGCAGAACATCCGCAAATTTCCCATGCTTGCCCCCGAAGAAGAATACACCCTCGCCCAGCGCCTGCGCGATTCGGGCGACTCCGAAGCGGCCCACCGTCTGGTGACCAGCCATCTGCGTCTCGTCGCCAAGATCGCCATGGGCTACCGCGGATATGGTCTGCCGATGGGCGAGGTCATCAGCGAGGGCAACGTCGGCCTGATGCAGGCGGTGAAACGCTTCGATCCCGAGCGCGGCTTCCGTCTGGCCACCTATGCTATGTGGTGGATCCGCGCCGCGATCCAAGAGTACATCCTGCATTCCTGGTCGCTGGTCAAAATGGGCACGACCGCCGCCCAGAAAAAGCTGTTCTTCAATCTGCGCAAGATGAAGGGCCAGCTTCAATTGATGGACGAAGGCGACATGCATCCCGACAAGGTCACCCAGATCGCCACCAAGCTGGGGGTGCCCGAGCAGGATGTCATCAACATGAATCGCCGGCTGTCGAGCCCCGACCACTCGCTCAACGCCCCCGTACGGATGGATGGCGATGGCGAATGGCAGGATTGGCTGGTGGACGAAAGCGACGATCAGGAAACCACCCTGGCCGAAAGCCAGGAAATGGGCCAGCGCCGCGCCCTGCTGTCGGGAGCCTTGAAATCCCTCAATGAGCGCGAGCGCCACATCCTGACCCAGCGCCGCCTGCGCGATGATCCGGTGACCCTGGAAGATCTCTCCCAGCATTACGGCATCTCCCGCGAGCGCGTTCGCCAGATCGAGGTGCGGGCCTTTGAAAAGCTGCAGAAATGGATGCACGGGGCGATGACCGGGGCGGCGCCCGCCGTCGCCGCGGTCGCCTGTTAGAGCAAATCCCCGAGCCCTCTGAACCAGGGTGCGACGACGATTTGCCGGACTATCACGATTTTAGAGCGGTGAGCGGGGACGCGATTTCCCGCTCACCGTTTTGGCCGGCGCCCCCTCCGGGGAAGAAGGGCCGTGGACGGGGATCGCCCCTGCCCATGCCCGATCCGTCCACGCAAAGCCCCCCTGGACAGGATCTCTTTTTATAAAGCCGCCTCTTCCCGAAGCGGCTTTATATTTAAAAACGCTCGGAATTTGGGGCGAATTGTATCAATAAAAATGGGCTTATTTCGATTTTTTTACCGAATTCTTAAGACCCTTCGCAACTATGAATGGCTTGATGACGCTCGGTTCCTGGAGTCCAAGCCAGATGCTTCGCAATCTCTCGATCCTTAATCGCCTTCTCGGCCTGGGGGCGCTCGTCCTTCTTACGCTGGCCTTGGTTGTTTTCATCGGCCTGAGCGCCACCACCCGAGCGCGGATGGACGACAGAAAAGCCACCTTGCACATGCTGTCGGAAACGGCGATCAGCACCATGGGCCAATACAAGGCCCGGGCGGACGCCGGCGAGCTATCCTTGGCCGAAGCCCGCGATCAGGCGCTCAAGGCCCTGGGCAAGATCACCTACGACAACGGCAATTACTTTTTCGCCGCCGATGAGAAGGGTGTTCTGTTGGTCCACCCGACCCGCCCCAAGGAAATCGGCATGAACATGCTCGAAAAGGGCGATCCGGGGCTCAAATCCCTCTACACCCAGCTTATTTCCCTGGCGACGACCACCGGGGCGACCGGCGGTTTTTTTGAAAGCATGGGGCGGCGACCGGGATCGACGGAGAACAACACGCCCAAGCTTTTCATCGCCATTCGCGACCCCAGCTTCGGCGCCCTGATGGCGACGGGCCTGTTCATCGACGACATCCGGGCCGAGAACGCCCGTCAGGCCTGGACGGTCGGCCTGCTGGCCGCCGCCGCCGCGCTGTGCCTGTTCGCCATCGGCTTCCTGGTCGTGCGCAGCATCACCCGGCCGTTGGGTACGGTGATCCTCGGCCTGGAGACCCTGACCAAGGGCGACTACGACCACCACCTTGATGTGGCGCAGTCGCGGTCGGAAATCGGCCTGCTCGCCCGCTCCTTCGAACACCTGCGCGAGCTTCTGCAAGGGGCCGAACGGCTGCGCCGCGAGCGCGATCAGGAAGCCGAGCGCATCGCCGGCGAGCGCCGGTCCGAAATGCTGGCCCTGGCCCTGCATTTCGAAGCCGAAGTCGGCGATCTGGTGACCGGGGTGACCGAAGCCTCGCGGACCCTCAAGGCCTCGGCGGCGCAAATGACCGACGACGCCTCGCAAACCCTGCAACAATCCTCGGCGGTCGCCCGCTCCTCGCGGCAATCCTCGTCGAACACCCAGACGGTGGCGGCGGCGACCGAGGAGCTTTCAAGCTCGATCCAGGAAATCAGCCGTCAGGCCGGCCAGTCGAGCGCCTTGGCGCAATCGGCGGTCAGCCGGGTCAATGAAACCAGCACCACGGTCGACTCGCTCAACGCCGCCGCCCAACGCGTGGGCGACGTGGTGCGCTTGATTTCCGATATCGCCAGCCAAACCAATCTGCTGGCGCTCAACGCCACCATCGAGGCGGCGCGGGCGGGAGCGGCCGGCAAGGGCTTCGCCGTGGTGGCGGGCGAGGTCAAGACCCTGGCCAATCAGACCAGCAAGGCCACCGAGGACATCGCCCGCCACATCGAGGAAATCCAGTCGGTGACTCGCAGCACCGTCAGCGCCACCGGCGACATTGGCACATCGGTCACCACGCTCTGCGAGGTCGCCGGGATGATCGCCGCCGCCGTGGAACAGCAAAACGCCGCGACCAAAGAGATTTCCCACAACGTCCATCTCGCCGAGACCGCCTCTCAGGAGGTCACCTCGGCGATCGGCGCGGTTGAAACGGCGGCCCGCAACAGCGGCCAGACCGCCGCCGACGTTCTGACCTCGGCCGATGCCCTCTCGGCCCAAAGCGCCCGCCTGCAAGGCGCGGTCAGCGCCTTCCTCAGCCATATCCGCAGCACCCAAGGATAGGACGATCCTTGGCGCACGATGAGAGCGGTATGCGTGAAATCTCGTCCGCGCACACCGCTCTAATGTATTGATAGTGAAGAAGATAATCGTCCCGACATGGCTCAGAGTGCTCGGGATTTTCCCCTAGCGGTCGAGGGGGCGCTCGCGCATGCGTCGTTTAAAAGCCGTGGGATCAAAGGGAACAGCCCGGCCGCTGTCGACGCCTTCGGTGATCGCCCTTTGAAGGACGCCGACAGCGGCTTCGCGTTCCCGGTCCTTGCGTGAAGGATCAGGAGGGGTTTCCCCAAAGGGGCGCTTTTCCCCGCTCATCGCCCTACCCCCGACGCGGCGGCTGGGCGGCGGACTTCCTCGGTTCGGCGAAGTCGGTCACCCGGCCGCGCCGCATGAATTCGGCCACCGCCTCTTCGGCGCCCTGCTTGACCTCTGTGCCCCATTCCTCGATCAACGAGTCCTGCTGGGCCTTCATCGTCGCCACCCTGTGGCCGGCGGTCATCGCCATGAACGCTCCGAGAAGCTGGGGGATCGAGATATAGAGCAGCCAGCCGACACCGGCCGAGCCATAGATGATGAGGATGGTCAGCACATCGGTCAGCAGCCGCAGCGCCGCTTCAACCGTGTTGCCCTTCTCCCACAAGGTGGCGATGAAGGGAACGGCGCCGGCGAGATTGAGGCCGCCGACGCACAGCCACCCCGTCTTGCTGATCGAGCGGTCGGAAATGAAGGCGACACCGGTCGGCAGCAGGGCGATACAGACCAACAACACCGTCGGCCCCATGAAGACGACGGCCGGGATCGCCACCAGCAGCAGGCCGATACGCATGCCCCAGCCCATCCCCTCTCCCTTGGCCGGGGCGGGGGCGGCGGGTTTGCCCTTGGCGGGCGCGGCGGATTTCTTGGCCATCTAAATCAGCCTGGAAATAGAGACGAACACGATGGTGACGATGGCGATGGCCACGGAAACCGACGCCGCCGTTTGCTGGCCCAGGCGCTCCGAGGTCTCGCTCACCCGGTAATTGCCGCTTTCCAAGGCCGCCACCTGTTGGGCGGCCTGGGCGTATTGCTGGCGGGCGGCCAGGAAGCCGTCAAGATCAAGCTGGCGCTCCTTTGAGTCGTCGAGCAGGAAATAGAGATCGGGAAGGCTGCCCTTGCGCACCACCTTGGGCAGTTCCTTTTCGATGCGCTTGCGCCTTTCGCGGCTGTGGTAGCTGTTGATCGCCGGCGCCATCTGGCTCCCCAGCCAAGCGGCCAGACCAGGAAGGGACTCGGGACCAAGCTTCCATTGCAAAACGGCCAACAGGCTGAGCACGCCCAGCGCCGCCTTGCGCGGATCCTCGTCGTTCAAGGCATGGATCTGCCCCATGGTGTCCTTGGGATAGCGGGCGGCGACAAAGGCGACGACGTGGCGATCGGCGGGCGATTGCTTTTGATCGGCCTTGGCCGCCACCCATTCCAGGGCGGGCAGCAGATCGCCGATCTCCAGAACGCATTGATTGCGCAACAAGGCGCTGCGACAGGGCAGCGATTCGTTCATTTCATAAAGGCAGCGCTCGATGCCGCCGCCCTTGCTCGTTTGGACCAAATAGGTCCGCAGATCCTTGAACTCGGCGTCGAAGCGCCCGAAGTCGCTGGAAAAGGCCTCTTGGGCGGCGATCCAGGTCTTGGTGATATCGCGCTGGATCAGATCGATATAGGGCCGGATATCGCCGCGCATCGCCAGGGTGCAGGCCATCGCCGTGCCGAAGGCCTCCATATGGACGCGCACCTTGCCATAGCGGATCGGCGCGCGCGGATCCATCAGGGTAAGGACGGCGGCCACCGCCATATCGCGAACCGGCCCGACATCCTTGGCCGTGACATTGGCCGCCCGCACCACATTGCCAACGCTATCGGCCAGATCGCCCAGTTCCAGGCCGCGACGCAGCCAGGTTTCCACCTTGCCTTCCATGATCGGCTGAACGCCCGTTTCCCAATCCTGCGACAGGGCGTGGGCCAGGGCGCGGCGGGTGTAATATTCCGCCCCCCGGAACACGAAGGGCCGCTGGGCCCGCTTTTCCTGGCGGGTCTGCATCGGGTTCATCCGCCGGCCGTTGGTCCACAGCTCGATGGTTTCCAGCGACCAGCGTTGTTCCTGATCGTCGACCAAAAGACCGCGCACCAGTTCGATGACGCCCAGCGGCACCCGTTCGTCGCCGACCACGGTGGAATAGGAGCCATTGGCGATCTTGGCGCTGACGATGGCTTCGGGGGCGACCCCGGCCAAAGGGTCGTTGCCGACCGAGGCGATCACCAAGGTGGCGCCTAGCGCGTACATGTCATCGGGATAATAGCCGCCGCCCCGCCCTTCCCGGCTGGCCATGCCGCTTTCGATGGTTTCACAGCCCACCGGCTGGTCATAGGCCGGGGGCGAGGTGGTGCAGTCGCCCAAGGCGATCCGCGTCTGCTCGCGGTCCATCCAGTAAAGATTGGTCGGCCGAATCGCCCGGTGGGCGATGGAGCGCCCCTGCAGCTCGGTCAGCCCGGCGATCAGCGGCCGCCAGATGATTTTGGCGAAGGATTGATCGGGAACGGGCTGGAAAACCTCGTCCTCGCTTTTCATCAGCCGGCCGCCCAGGGGGCGTTCGTAAACCACGGCGACGCAGCGCCCGTCGATCGGCGGCCAATCGACCACGCCCCATTCGACCAAGGGCACCAGCCCGGGGGCGCTGACGCCGCGCAGCGTGCGCATGGCGCTGGTGCGCGGTGGCAGCGGCCCGTCGCAGACCAGCGCATAGAGCGCGCGCTGGCCGTTGCGCTTGTCGGTCACGCGGAAGGCGTGGGCATTGGGCATATCCAGCCCCGGCAGGGGCTTGGCGGGGTCGATCTCATAGCGGTCGCGCAAGACCGGTGGTTCGCCACCACCGCTCGCCGTCGCCGCCACCTCCGGTTCCTGGGCCATGCCGTCTCCCTGCTCAGAAGCGGGACGGGTTCCCGCTCCCGACCCAGACTAACGGACAGCACGCCGGTTCAGAAGTCTTTTGACCCCGCCCGCAGCCGAATAGGCCAAGACCGCGCGCTTAATCGAGGAAGGGATCGCGCACCAGGATGGTGTCCTCGCGCTCCGGGCTGGTCGACAGCAGGGCCACCGGCGCCTCGATCAGTTCTTCCAGGCGACGGATGTATTTGATCGCCTTGGCCGGCAGATCGGCCCAGGAGCGGGCGCCGAAGGTGCTGTCTTTCCAGCCTTCCAGCGTTTCATAGATCGGCTCGACCCGCGACTGCGCCTTCATCGACGCCGGCAGGTGGTCGATCACCTGGCCATCGAGCCGATAGCCGGTGCAGATCTTCAGCTCGTCCAGGCCATCCAGCACATCAAGCTTGGTCAGGGCGATGCCGCGCAGGCCACCGACCAGCACCGACTGGCGCACCAGCACGGCGTCGAACCAGCCGCAGCGGCGCGGACGGCCGGTCACCGTGCCGAATTCGCGGCCGCGCTCGCCGATGGTCCGGCCGATATCGTCAAACAGCTCGGTCGGGAACGGACCGGCGCCGACACGGGTGGTATAGGCCTTGGTGATGCCAAGCGTGAAACCGACGCTCGACGGGCCGACTCCGGCGCCGGTCGCCGCGTTGGGGGCGACTGTGTTGGACGAGGTGACATAAGGGTAGGTGCCGTGATCGACATCGAGCATGGCGCCCTGGGCGCCCTCGAACAGGATCTTCTTGCCGGCGCGGCGCGCCTCGTCGAGCACCTTCCACACCGGCGAGGCGAAGGGCAGGATGCGCGGGGCGATCTCCAGCAGGGCGCTGATCAGGCTGTCGGCGTCCAACTCGGGCTCGCCCAGACCGCGCAGCAGGGCGTTGTGATGGGTCAGCAGGCGCTCGACCTTGAAGCGCAAGACGTCTTCGTCGGCCAGATCGCACAGGCGGATGGCGCGGCGCGCCACCTTGTCCTCATAGGCCGGGCCGATG
Source organism: Rhodospirillum rubrum ATCC 11170 (assembly GCF_000013085.1). NCBI lineage: Bacteria > Pseudomonadati > Pseudomonadota > Alphaproteobacteria > Rhodospirillales > Rhodospirillaceae > Rhodospirillum > Rhodospirillum rubrum. The sequence continues at coordinate 1,299,520 of NC_007643.1, read as the reverse complement.
CCGCGCCCGGTGGTGCCGATCTTGGCATTGCCGGCGGCGGCTTCGCGCGCCCGGTCCAGATTGCCGTGCAGCGGCAAGATCAGCACGGCGTTCTCGGCGATGCGCAGGCCTTCGGGGGTGATGACCACGCCCTGGGCGGCGACGCGCTCGATTTCCTCGAACAACGCCCAGGGATCGACCACCACGCCATTGCCGATGATCGACAGCTTGCCGCGCACCGCGCCCGAGGGCAGCAGGCTGAGCTTATAGGTCACCCCATCGACGACCAGGGTATGGCCGGCGTTATGACCGCCCTGGAAACGCACCACCACATCGGCGCGCTCGGCCAGCCAATCGACCACCTTGCCCTTGCCCTCGTCACCCCACTGGGAGCCAACCACGGCCACGTTCGACATCGCATCCATCCCGTATTCGAGAAAAATTCATGGGAAATCCCGGGCGGCCGGCCGTGGATCACCCACGACGATCGGCCCCTGCCCGGGGTCCTTGCTTCCGGCTCAGACGGCGACGGGCCGTCCCTCATCGTCCAAAACATGGCCACAGCCCAGACGACGGGCCTCGGCCGCGCCGGCTTCGGCAGTCAGGGCGGGCACGGTCACCCAGCCATCGGCCTGCAAGGCGCGCCGTGTCGTCCTCGCCAGGGTCGAGGCCACCAGAACGCGCGGCGCCGGCGCCGGGCGGACCATGCCATCAAGCACCGCGTCCATATACAAGGTGGCGCCGCAGCAGGGTTCAACCGTCCCGTTCAGATCGCCGGGATATTCGCCACCCCGGCCAAGCTCGCCGCGCGCCCCCTGGGCGAACAGGGCGAAACTGCATCCGGTATAATATTCGAAGCCCTTGTGTTCGAGCGGATCGACGGTGACATCGACCTCGGGCGCGGCGGTCATCACCTTGCGCGCCAGCGCCAACAGGGCGTCGCGATGCCCGGCCGCCTCCCCGGGCAAATCAAGGGCGGCCAGCACCGGCAGGGCGCGCTCGGCCGGTCCGACCGTTCCCGAAAGCGCCGACAGCGCCCCGGCGGCGTCACCGGCCAGGGCGGCGGCGGCGGTGAAATCCTTTTGTTCAAGCAGCTTGCGCAACTCGCCTGCCAGATCCTCCGACAGCCCGAGCGCCCGGCACAAAGCCGGCACCAGCGGCGGGCAGTTCAGATCGACGGTGACCCGCGGCAAACCGGCCTGGGCCAGGGCCTCGACCGTCAGCAGCACGGATTCGGCGATAGCATCGACGCCGCCGGCGCCGATCAGCTCGATTCCGGCCTGGGTGAACTGGCGTTCGGGGCGAAGCTGGGTACCCTTGACCCGCAGAACCTGCCCCGAATAGGTCAGGCGCAACGGCCGGGGCGCCTTGGCCAGCCGCGAGGCCGCCAGACGGGCGACCTGGATGGTGATATCGGCGCGCAGCCCCATCATGCGTTGGGTGATCGGATCCATGACGCGGAAGGTCTGGCCGGCCGTGGCCCGACTGGCGCCGGTCAGCAGCCCCTCCTCGAATTCGATCAACGGCGTCTTGACCCGCTCATAGCCATTGGCGGCGAAAACGGATACCAGACGCTCCACCGTCGCCACTTCGAAAGCGGCGTCGGGGGGCAGGACATCTCGCAGGCCGTTGGGCAGAAGCGCCCTGGCGGCGGTCTTGGCGGTCACGGTCATCGGGCGATCATCGGGGAAGCCTATGGGCCTTTTCCTTAGCGCGGAACGGGGCGGCCGCGCAAACGGAAACGGTCCTCAAAGGACGTTTGGGGACGGGGCGAAGGGGGAAAAGACCGGCTCAGGCCAGATCGCGGGCGACCTCGGCCACCGCCCAGTCGATCCACGGCAGCAGGGCTTCGATATTGGAGCGCTCCACCGTCGCGCCCCCCCAGATCCGCAGGCCCGGCGGCGCATCGCGGTAAGAGGCGAGATCATAGCCGACCCCTTCCTTGGCCAGAAGCGCCGCCACCCGGGCCGCCGCCTTGGCCCCACCATCGGTCTGGGCGGCGAAGGCGGGGTTGGTCAGCCGCAGGCAGATCGCCGTGCACGAGCGAACCGCCGGATCCTCGGCCAGGAACCGCGCCGTCCCTTTGGCCGCCACCCAGTCGGCCACCGCCGCCAGATTGGCTTCGGAGCGGGCGATCAAGCCCGACAGCCCGCCAACCGATTCGGCCCAGCGCAGGCCGTCGATGGCGTCCTCGGCGCAGAGCATCGAGGGCGTATTGATGGTATCGCCCTTGAAGATCCCCTCCATCAGCTTGCCACCCGAGGTCATGCGGAAGATCTTGGGCATCGGCCAAGCCGGCTTATGGCTTTCCAGGCGTTCGACGGCGCGCGGCGACAGCACCAGCATGCCGTGCTGGCCCTCGCCGCCCAGCACCTTCTGCCACGACCAGGTGACGACATCGAGCTTGCGCCAGGGCAGATCCATGGCGAAGGCGGCCGAGGTGGCGTCACAGATCGTCAGCCCCTGGCGGTCATCGGCGATCCAATCGCCATTGGGCACCCGCGCCCCTGAAGTGGTGCCGTTCCAGGTGAAGACCACATCGCGGGAGAAATCGACGCGTCCCAGATCGGGCAGAGCGCCGTAATCGGCCTCGAGCACGCGGACATCGGGCAGCTTCAATTGCTTGAGCACATCGGCGACCCAGGTGGCGCCGAAGCTCTCCCAAGCCAGCATGTCGATCGGGCGCGGGCCCAGCAGCGACCACAAGGCCATTTCCACCGCGCCGGTATCGGAGGCCGGCACAATACCGACCCGCCAGTCAGCCGGAATGCCGAGCACGGCGCGGGTACGGTCGATGACCTCGGCCAGCCGGGCCCGCCCCTCGGTCGAGCGGTGCGAGCGACCAAGCAAAGAGCCGTCCAGCGCAGCGGCGCTCCAGCCGGGGCGCTTGGCGCAGGGACCGGAGGAAAAACACGGATTGGCGGGACGGATCGTCGGCATGGCCATGGGTGGCAACCCCTGCTGCGGGAAAACGGGCGACAGCAAACCCCCGAACGATCCGAAGCGGAGCGCAACGACGATTTGCTTCACGACAAGAAAAAGCGGCCCGACTGTAGAAACCGGGCGGGCCGCCGTCAACGCCCCCCCGGCGCGCCCCTCCCATTCGCTTTCCTGGGGAGAGACGGGCCGCGGGGAGGACCAAGGAGGACGCAGCCGGCCTCAGACCGACAGGGTTCCGCTGATCACCGTCACCGCCTGACCGATCATCTCGACCTCGGCGCCCATCAGGGTGCAGACCAGCCGGCCGCCGCGCGGCGAGACCTGATGGGCAAGCAGACGGTCGCGGCCCAGGCGCTTGGCCCAGAACGGCGTCAGGACGCAATGGGCCGAGCCGGTCACCGGATCCTCGTCGATCCCCACCCCGGGGGCGAAAACCCGGCTGGCGAAATCGCAAGCGTCGGCGCTGTCGGCTCCGCCTCCGGCGGCGGTGACCACCAGCTTGGGAATGCCCAGCGCGCGCAGCATGCTCAGGCGCGGACGCAAGCCCCGCACCGCCTCGACGCCGCCCAGCACGACGATCAGAAAGCCGCCGCCCTGGGCGACCTCCATCGGCCGCACCCCCAGGACACGGTCGAGATCTTCGGGAAAGATCGCCGATTTGGGCGGCTTGGCGGGCAGACGCATCGCCAGGGCGCCCTCGTCGGTGGCCGAGACCTCCAGCATCCCGGCGCGGGTATCGAAGCGCTGCGGACCGCAAGCCCCCAGTTCGCGCAGCAAAACATGGCCGCTGGCCAGGGTGGCGTGACCGCAAAGCGGCACTTCGGTCAGCGGCGTGAACCAGCGCAGGGCGTGGTTTTCACCGCCGCGCACGACGAAGGCGGTTTCCGACAGGTTGTTCTCCGCGGCGATCGCCTGAAGAAGCTCGTCCTCGGGCCAGGCTTTCTCAAGCAGGCAGACCGCCGCCGGATTGCCGGCGAAGGCGACATCGGCGAAGGCGTCGACCTGGAAGAACGGCACGCGCAAACGGGGGCCGGCGGCAAAGGCGGCGGTCATGGCAAGGGCACCTCGAAGGGGGAAACGGTAAATCCGTGATTGAGCGGGCCATGGCCGTGACCGAGACCGGGCGCGGTTTCCATGGCCTTGCGCACATAGGCGCGGGCGCGGGCGATGGCTTGTTCGACCGACCGCCCCTGGGCCAGACCGCAGGCGATGGCCGAGGCCAGGGTGCAGCCGGTGCCATGGGTCGATGTTGTCTGCAAGCGCGAGGCGCGAAAGCGCACGGTGCCCTCGGCGGTCACCAGAAGATCGACGAGATCGTCGCCCTCCAGATGCCCACCCTTCATCAGCACGGCTTGCGGACCGCGTTCAAGCAGGGCGCGCCCGGCCTTTTCCATCGCCGCCTCGTCGGCGATAGAAAAGCCGACCAGCACCTCGGCCTCGGGCAGATTGGGGGTCAGCACCCGGGCGATCGGCAACAGGCGGGCGATCAACGCCGCCGTGGCGCTTTCCTCAAGCAGCCGGTGGCCGCCCTTGGCGACCATCACCGGATCGACGACCAGCGGAAGCCCCGCCGCGCGCAATTCGATTTCATCGGCCACCGCCTCGATGACCTCAGCGGTCGCCAGCATGCCGATCTTCAGGGCGTCGGCACCGATATCATCAAGGAACAGAGCCATCTGCTGGCGGACAAAGGCCGGCGGAACCGCATGGATGCCTTCGACGCCCCGGGTGTTCTGGGCGGTCAGGGCGGCGATCGCCGTGGCGCCATAGCCACCCAGGGCCATCACCGCCTTGAGGTCGGCCTGGATTCCGGCACCGCCGCTTGAATCCGATCCCGCTATGATCAATACGCGCCCTTGCGTCATTGGCTTCCCTCCGCTTGTTCCGGGCCCCTCTGGTGCCCGCCGCCCGGCCTTACGTCAAGACCGCATCCGAAAACCGTTCGGAACTGGTAGCGGGTTCCGAACGTTGCCGATGGTCAAAGCCTTACCATCTTCCCGCCATGGACGGCGCCTAGCTTTCCTTGCGGGGCGGCCTTTTCCAAGCCCCATCCGCGGCGCGCTTGTTTTTACGCGATTTCCTTTTTCCGCCCAAGCCAACCGGAGACCCGACGATGTCCTTCCCCCGTTCCCGCCCGGCCTTCGCCGCCGTCCTGCTGGCCGCCACGGCGCTGGCCTCGCCGGCTTTGGCCGACGGGCCGCTGACCTTGAAGCGGGTGCTGCTGTCCACCGGTGGCGTCGGCCTGTTCGAATACGAAGCCAAGGTCGACGGATCAACCGCCCTGCCTTTGACCGTTCGCCTTGATCAGGTCGATGACGTTTTGAAAAGCCTGAGCGTCGACGATCCCTCGGGCCGGCCGGCCAGCGTCCGTCTGGCGGTGCGCGAGCCGTTGTCCGAGGTGTTTCGCGATCTGCCCTTCGCCGAAGACGCCTTCCAGTCGCCCGCCGCCCTGTTCGAGGCCCTCAAGGGCGAACCGGTGACGATCAGCGGCCCGCAGGTGATGAGCGGACGGATCGTTTCCGTTACCCCCGAAGTCACCACCCGCCCCGATGGCTCCGCGCAAACCCGCCATCGCCTGGGGCTGATGACCAACGACGGCCTGCGCCAAGTCATTTTGGAAGACGCCCAGGGCGTGGCCTTCAGCGATTCGGCGCTGACCGCGCGCATCGAACGCGCCCTGGCCGCCATGGCCCATCTGCGCGAAAAGGACAGCCGCACCCTTGATATCGCCGTGGACGGCACGGGATCGCGGGCGGTCCGCGCCAGCTTCATCGCCGAGGTGCCGCTGTGGAAAGCCGGCTATCGCCTGACTTTGCCGGCGGAGGGTGCCAACGCCAAGGAGAAGGCCAAGCTCGCCGGTTGGGCGGTGCTTGAAAACCTCAGCGGCCAGGACTGGAAGGACGTGAGCCTGACCGTGGTCTCGGGCAATCCGGTGACTTTCCGCCAGGATCTGTTCACCCCCTATCGCATCGACCGGCCGACCGTTCCCGTCGAGGTTCAGGGCCGGGTGCTGCCCACCCCCGATAGCGGCGCCCAGCCCCAGGCCGACGCGGCGGCGGGGATGATGCGCAGCTTCGCCAAAAGCGCAACGCCGATGGCGATGGCCGCCGCCCCCGCCGCGCCCGACGAGGCGATGGCTGAATCCGGCCAATTGGCCTCCCCGGGCCTGGGTGGCGGACAGGCCGCCGCCCTGCCGTTGCCCAGCGAAGGCACGGCCCAGGTGCTGTTCACCCTGCCCCAGCCGGTCACCCTGGCCAATGGTCAGACGCTGATGGTACCGATTACCGAATCGGCGATCCCCTTGCGGCGGATCGCCCATTACCGCCCGGGCGAAAGCGGCCGCCATCCCTTGGCCGCCGTCGATCTTACCAACGCCACCGGCACCGCCCTGCCGCCGGGCGCGGTCAGCCTGACCCAGGCGACGAGCGGTGGTCTGGCCTATCTGGGCGATGCCCGCCTGGGCCCGGTCGCCAAGGGCGATCACCGCATTCTGGCCTTCGCCGTCGATCAGGATATCACGGTTGGCGAGGAGACCGGCGAGGACCGCACGGTGTCCGGGCTGACGGCTTCGGCGGGGGTTCTGACCCTGCGTCAGGTGGCGCGCAGCCAGACCACCTATACCCTGACCAATAACGCCGGCGTCGAGCGTCGTCTGGTGATCGACCACCCCCGGCGCCCGGGCTGGATCCTGACCCCGCCCCAGGGTACCGATACGGTCGAGGAAATCGGCGATGCCCACCGCCTGTCCGTCACCCTGGAGGCCGGACAAACCCGTGCGCTGACCATCGTTCTCGAACGGCCGATCGAAGAACGGCTGTCCGCCGGCGCCCTGACCGCGCCGCTGCTCGCCGGCCTCAGCGCGACGGGCAAACTTTCGGGCCCCGAGAAGCTGACGGTCGAACGCTTGGCCACCTTGTCGGCCCGGGCCTCGCAGATCGACGACCGCCTCGGCGCCATCCACACCGAAAGCGCCCAGGTGGTCGAGGATCAGGGGCGGCTGCGCGAAAACATCAAGGCGGTGCCGGCCGACAGCGACCTGCATCAGCGCTTTATGGAGCGTCTGGGCCAGCTTGAAGATCGCCTGGGCAGCCTTGAGCAGCAGGGCAAGGAGATGGAGGCCGAGGCCCGCAAGGCCCGCGCCGATCTCGACGCCTATATCGCCGGCCTCACCCTGCCTTAAGCGCACCCCCTGGAGGGAGGCGGTACACCCCGCATCCCTCCAGGGCGCCTTGCTTACTGGCTGGCGGTTTCGATCACGGCGCAGATATCGCCGACCACCTGGGCGACCAGGGCCTCGTCCTCGCCCTCGGCCATCACCCGGATCAGCGGTTCGGTGCCCGATTTGCGGATGAGCAGGCGACCGCCGCCGTTAAGGCGACCCTCGCCGGCGCTCACCGCGCGGGCCACCTGCGGATCGGCCAGGATGGCGCGGGGATCGTGACCGGCCACCCGCACATTGCGCAAAAGCTGGGGCAGCGGCGTGAACACGTCGAGCACCTCGCTGGCCGGGCGGTCCTCGGCGACCAGGGCCGAAAGCACCTGCAAGGCGGCCATCAGGCCATCACCGGTGGTGCCGAAATCGCTCATCACGATATGGCCCGATTGCTCGCCGCCCAGGTTATAGCCCTCCGCCCGCATGTGTTCGACCACATAGCGATCACCAACGGGCGTGCGCGCCAAAGCCAGCCCCTCGTCCTTCAGGAAGCGTTCCAGACCGAGGTTCGACATCACCGTCGCCACGACGCCACCGCCCTGAAGGGTGCCCGCCCGCTTCCAATTGCGCCCGATCAGCGCCAACAACTGGTCGCCATCGACCAGGGCGCCCTTTTCGTCGCACAGCACCACCCGGTCGGCATCACCATCAAGCGCCACGCCCAGGTCGGCGCCTTCGCGGACCACGGTCTCGCACATCACCCGGCTATGAAGCGAGCCGCAGTCCTTATTGATATTGGTGCCATCGGGGGTAACGCCGATCGGCACGATGGTGGCGCCCAGTTCCCACAGCACCTTGGGGGCCACCCGATAGGCGGCGCCATGGGCGCAATCGACGACGATGCGCAGGCCCTCAAGCCGGCGACCGCGCGGAAAGGTGCTTTTGACGAATTCGACATAGCGGCCGTTGCAGTCATCCAGGCGCCGCGCCTTGCCCAGGGCCGTCGGCCCCGCCCGATGGCCTTCCAAACCGTTGTCGAGCAAGGCTTCGATCGTGGCTTCCTGATCGTCGGACAGCTTGTAGCCATCGGGACCGAACAGCTTGATGCCATTATCTTGAAACGGGTTATGGCTGGCGGTGATCATCACCCCGAGATCGGCGCGCAACGACCGCGTGAGCATCGCCACCGCCGGGGTCGGCAAGGGACCAAGCAGCACCACGTCCATGCCGACGCTGATGAACCCGGCGGCCAGGGCCGGTTCCAGCATATAGCCCGACAGCCGGGTATCCTTGCCGATCACCACGGTGTGGCGATGATCGCCGTTGCGCAGCAGGTGACCGGCCGCCATGCCGATGCGCAGCGCCGTATCGGCGGTCATCGGCTCCCTATTGGCGGTTCCCCGCACCCCATCGGTTCCGAACAGCGTCCGCTTGGCCATTGTCTGGCTACTCCTGACTGAGGGGCGAACCCGGGGGTCCGCTTTCGTGGTCGTCTTTGGTCTTCGCCCCCCTTGGTCACCGCCCATCGGGTCAAAGGGAGCCTAATACCGCTGAGAGCGGCGTGCGTTAAATTTGGGTCACGCAAGCCGCTCTAGGCGCTCTCGATCGCCGCGGCGACGCGCAGCGCCTGAACGGTTTCGCCCACGTCGTGAACGCGGACGATATCGGCGCCGCGGCGGGCGGCGGCCAGGGCGGCGGCCAACGATCCGGGCAGGCGGGCCTTGGGCGTCCCGACATCGGCGACGCGGCCGATGAAGCTTTTGCGGCTGGCGCCGATCAAAACGCCAACCCCCAGGCCGTGCAACAAGGTCGTGGCTTCCAGCACTTCCAGATTATGATCGACGGTCTTGCCAAAGCCGATCCCCGGATCGACGCACAGATCACCGTCGTCCATCCCGGCGGCCCGGCAGCACGCCAGCCGTTCGGCCAGCCAGTCGACCACGTCCAGCGGGGCGCTGGCATAGGATGGATCGCTTTGCATGGTGCGCGGCTCGCCGCGGATATGCATCAAAATCACCGGAGCGCGCGCGCGCGCCACCACGCCCAGCGCCCGCTCATCGCCGGTCAGGGCGGTGACGTCATTGACGATGCGCGCCCCGGCGGCCAGCGCCGCCTCCATGGTCGAAGCGTTGCGGGTATCGACCGAGACCACCGCGCCGCGTTCGGCGAAGGCGCGGATCACCGGAACCACCCGGGCGATCTCGTCTTGGGGATCGACGGGAGCGGCGCCGGGGCGGGTGCTTTCGCCGCCGACATCAAGGATGGCCGCCCCCGCCGCCAGCATCGCCTGCCCCCCGGCCAAAGCGGCGTCGAAGCCGACATGGTCGCCGCCATCGGAAAAGCTGTCGGGGGTGACGTTCAGAATGCCCATGACCAGGGCGTTCCCCCGGCCCAAGGGCAGGCCGGCGAAGGGCGGACGCGGGGCGGACAGGCGGGCCAATACCGCTTCGACCTCGGCGGCGATGCCGGCGCCCTCGCTTGCCGCCCATTGGCGCAGGGCCGCCGGGCTGACCAGACAGCGCAAGATCACGTCCCCGGCCGCGCCGCGCAACAGGGCGGCGATCAGACAAAAAGCGTGGTCGGCGCGCCCGGCCAAGGGCAGGGCCAAGCCTTCGACCACGGCTTGGGCGGCGGCTTGGCCATCAAGCAGGCCGACGGGCTGGAGGTAAAGCCGCCCGGCCGGCGACGCCCCCTCCGCATGGAAGAAGCCCCGCGGTAAAGCGGGGCTTCCGATGGTCGGGACCGGGGAATCAGACCCCGGTCCGCTGGTGTGGTCAAGCATCACGTCAGGCACCCGGCTGGGGTTCCGGATCGCCGCCGACACCGCCCGCCGCCGGCCCGCTGGTGGGAACCGAGGCCCGACGGCCCGAGCGGTCCCGGGGCGGCGCGGGCTGTTCGGCGCGGTTGAGATCCTCGCCGCGCAGCAGCTTATTGACCTCATCGCCCGACAGCGTCTCGTATTCCAGCAAGCCGCGGGTGATGATTTCCAGCTCGTCCTTGTACTTGCCCAGGATTTCGCGGGCCCGGGCCTCGCCCTGCTCGACGAAGCGGCGAACCTCCTCGTCGATCATGCGGGCGGTCTCGTCGGACAGGTTCTTGTGCTGGGTCACCGAATGGCCAAGGAAAACCTCTTCCTGGTTATCGGTATAGCGCAAGGGCCCCAGCTTTTCCGAGAAGCCGAACTCGGTGACCATCCGGCGGGCGAGATCGGTCGCCTGCATGATGTCGTTGGAGGCGCCGGTGGTGACGTTCTCGGTGCCATAGATCATTTCCTCGGCGACGCGGCCGCCGAAGGCCATGGCGATGCGGGCCTTCAGTTCCTTCAGCGAATAGCCGTAGCGATCGCGTTCGGGCAGGGACATGGTCACGCCCAGGGCGCGGCCACGCGGGATGATCGTCACCTTGTGCAGCGGATCGTGGCCTTCCTGGTGGATGGCGATCAGGGCATGGCCGGCCTCGTGATAGGCGGTCTTTTCCTTCTCGTCCTCGGTCATCACCATCGAGCGGCGCTCGGCGCCCATCAGCACCTTGTCCTTGGCCTCCTCGAACTCGGCCATGGTCACCACGCGCTTGCCCTTGCGGGCGGCGAGCAGGGCGGCTTCGTTGACAAGGTTGGACAGATCGGCGCCCGAGAATCCGGGGGTGCCACGGGCGATGACCTTGGCGTCGACATCCGGGCCGAGCGGCGTCTTGCGCATATGGACCTTCAGGATCTTCTCGCGCCCCATGATATCGGGGTTGGAGACGGTAACCTGACGGTCGAAGCGGCCCGGACGCAGCAAGGCCGGATCCAACACGTCGGGGCGGTTGGTGGCGGCGATCAGGATCACCCCCTCGTTCGCCTCGAAGCCGTCCATCTCGACCAGCAGCTGGTTCAGGGTCTGCTCGCGTTCGTCGTTGCCGCCGCCAAGACCGGCGCCGCGATGGCGACCGACGGCGTCGATTTCGTCGATGAAGATCAGGCAAGGCGCGTTCTTCTTGCCCTGCTCGAACATGTCGCGGACACGGCTGGCGCCGACACCGACGAACATTTCAACGAAATCCGAGCCCGAGATGGTGAAGAACGGCACATTGGCTTCGCCGGCGATGGCGCGGGCCAGCAGCGTCTTACCCGTACCCGGGGGGCCGACAAGCAGCACGCCCTTGGGAATCTTGCCGCCCAGGCGCTGGAACTTCTGCGGATCGCGCAGGAATTCCACCACTTCTTCCAGTTCCTGCTTGGCCTCGTCGATGCCCGCCACGTCGTCGAAGGTGACGCGGCCGGTCTTCTCGGTCAGCAGCTTGGCCCGCGATTTGCCAAAGCCCATGGCCTTGCCGCCGCCGGACTGCATCTGGCGCATGAAGAAGATCCACACGCCGATCAGCAGCAGGAACGGGAACCAGGAAATCAGGATGCTCCAGAAGGTCGGAACATTGTCCTCGGCCGGCACGGCCGAGATCTGCACGCCGCTGTCGCGCAGATGGCTGACCATGTCCGCGTCGCGGGGAGCATAGGTGGTGAAGGCGCGGCCATCGGTGGTGTGGCCGCTGATCGAATCGCCCTTGATGACGACGTCACGAACTTCCCGGGCATCGACGCTCGACAGGAAATCCGAATAGGGAACCGTGGTCTGCGGTCCACGCGGCGCCGACGTCTGGAACAGATTGAACAGCACCACCAGAAGTACGGCGATGATGATCCACAGGAGCAGGTTTCTGCTGAGGTTCAAGTCCTTCACCCTTTCGAGCCGCGAAGCGCCTTGGCGGCGCTGCGCCGATGATCAGCCGTAGGTCCAACAAGACCCCGTGGCGGCTAATGTAAGGGTGGGTCAACCATCCCTCAAGCCGCCATTTTCCAGGGGACCCCTCTTACAAGCCGCCGCCGGCACCGACCCGCAGGCCGAGGGGAACGAGCGGTAGAAAGGGATGATAGGTGATATCGACGCTAAAGGGCATTTCGCCCCGAAAAGCCGACCCCGGATTGTAACCATACCCCCAAAGGCCTAGAGACGGAACCGCGAAAACGTCCGCCCTCTCCTCCGCCGACTCGCCATAAAAAATCGGCAGGGCCGGCAGGGCGATAGGTGGCGGCAGGCCTTGGCGGTCCCCGGCCAGGGCCGGCGCCAGCTTCTGCCAGCCCGCTGCCCCCAGGGCCGAGACCGCCAGCCCTCCCCGTCCGGCCCGGCAAAGCCAGCGGCCATCCCACAGCAGGCTTTCGCCCGGCGGCACCGCCCAGCGGCGGCGATCGAGCCCCCGGCATTCGCGACACAGCACCAGGGCGCCGCGCGGTTTGCTTTGCCACAAACAGCCCGCCAGCGCGTGGACCTGACCGGGAGCGGGCGGGGTCGCCAGCAAGGCGGCGATCGGCCGGGGATCGGCGGCGCGTTCGCTGCCGGCGATGGCGCCGGCGGCCCAGGCGAGGGCGCGGGCGGCGGCCCAGGGATCGCTTGCCGCCAGGGCGTCGCGGTCGAGAACCAGCCAGCCCTCGCCACACGCGCGGGTGGCGCCGGCGAGCAGCGCCGACAGGTGGCGGGCCCAAAAGGCGCGATCATCGCCCAGCCGCGCCGCGCTCGCCGCCAGGGCCTTGGCGCTCAACCCCGCTTGGTCAAGCGGAGCGGCGGCGGCGCGCAAACGGGCGCGGTCGTAATGGGGGTCGTGGTTGCTGGGGTCTTCGGCCCAAACCAGCCCGATCCGGCGGGCGCTGGCTTCGATCGCCGCGCGCGGCACCTCTAGAAACGGGCGCAGGATCCGCGCCTCGCCCCGCGACGACAGGGCGGCCATCGCCGCCAATCCGTCGGCGCCGCTGCCGCGCCCCAGGCGCTGGAGCACGGTTTCGGCCTGATCATCGCGGTGATGGGCCAGAAGAAGATGCAGAACCCCGGCGCCGGCGCACCAGCCCAGCAAGCCGTCAAGCCGGGCGCGGCGGGCGGCTTCCTGAACCCCCGAGGAGGGAGGGGGCCCGGCCCAGCGCAGCACCACCGCCTCGGCGCCCAGGCTGCGCGCCGTCGTTTCGACCAGCCGCGCCTCGCCGGCCGAGGCGGCGCGTAACCCGTGGTCGAAGCAAACCGCCGTACAGCGCCCTCCCCGCTCGGCCGCCCAGCGGGCGGCGAAGGCGAGAAGGGTCAGGCTGTCAACGCCGCCCGAAACCCCGACGGCGATCGCCGGCTCGGGCTCGAAGGGACCAAGGGCGGCCATGCGGGCGGCGAAAGCCTCGGCGTCGATGACCCCGTTCGCGTCGACCAGCCCACGGGGCGCCATGGCCTCGGCCCGCTTAGCAGCCGAGCTTGGACATGCCTTCCTTGGCCCGGCGCTTGATGGCGTCGGCGGCCTTGGGGTATTGCGACTCGAGGCGGCCGAACGCCGCGCAGGCTTCCTTGGACTTGCCGAGATTGGCCATGGCCAGTCCCAGCTTCAGCAGATTATCGGGGCCCTTGCTGCTGTCAGGGTGGCTTTGATAGCCGCCCATGAAGGCGACGGCGGCCTGTTCGTAATCGCCGCGCACATAATAGGTCTCGCCCAGCCAATATTGGGCGTTGCCGGCGAGGCTGCCCTTGGGATGCTGGTCGAGAAAGGCCTTGAAGGCCTGTTCGGCCGCCGGGTAATCGGCGTTGCGCAGCAGCGAAAAGGCGTAATTGTACTGATCGTTCTCCGATCCGGCGGGCAAGGCGCCGGCGGCGGCCGGACGCGCGGCGCTCGCCGCGCCCTGGGCCGGGGCGGTCTTGCCGGGGAAGCCCAAAACCCCTTCGGCCGGGGCCGGAGTGCCCTGCTTGCCGGCGCCGGCCGAGGCCGTCGGCCGGGCGCTCGAGGGCACCGAATTGGCCGGCGCGGCCGCCGCCGGCCCGGCCGATTCCAAGGCGTTCAGGCGGAAATCGATATCGCTCTGGGCGTTCTCGAGCTTGGTCTGAAGCTGGCGGTTCTCATAGAGCGACTGCTCGACCTTGCCCGTCAGATCCTGAACCAGACGTTCAAGTTCCGAGATGCGGTACTGCATGCGGCCCACCATGTCATTGGCGGAATTGGCCTGCTGGGCCTGAACCGGACCGCACAGCAACAGGCCGCCCAGGGTCAGGGCCAGAGCCAGGGCGGGACTACGTAGGGCAAGGGATGACATGCCACCTCCTCAATTCTTCCAGGTCCGCCACGCGACGGGCACGCGCGGAACAATGACCAAAACCAGGGCCTTGAGCCGAAGGGACCCGAGCCCCCTTCATGGCTGCGGGGCTTAAAGCGAATCCTAAGCAATCCGCTCCGCGTCGCTGGGGATTTGCTCTAGATCTATGCGCGGACCAAGGTTCACCCGCACAGATCTAGAACAACACCCCAGCACAAATAAGGCGCTCGGCAGGCGAGCTCAACCAGACAGGCGAAAGGCGTCGCTTCCGGCCATCACGCCCCTTTTGACGGTGACAGCGGAAGACGACGCCTCCCTTGATGCCTTTGAAGGCCTCCGGTTTCCCGGAGTCCCCCCTGACCGGATCAGGGCCGGCGGCTGGCCTTATGAGGGGCCGGCCGCCCGCCGATCAACCAATCACTGCGGAACCGACACGCCGCGACGGTTGCGAGCATAGCAGCTCTCGGCGGTCTCGGTGCAAACCGGGCGTTCCTTGCCGTAGGAGACGACACGCAGACGGTTGGCGCTGACACCCTGGCTGATCAGGAACTCGCGCACGGAATTGGCGCGACGCTCGCCGAGGGCCAAGTTGTACTCGCGGGTGCCGCGCTCGTCGGCATGACCTTCGACGGTCAACGAGAAGTTGCCGTACTGGTTCAGCCACTGGGCCTGACGCTGCAGGGTGGCGCGGGCGTCGGGGGCCAGGTTGTACTGGTCGTAGCCGAAGAACACGCGGTCACCGACGACCTGCTGGAACTCGGCGACGGAACCGGCGGTCGGGCCGGAGGTGGAGGACGACGCGCCACCGGCACCGGCGCCACCGGCGCCCGTGTCAGGGGTAGACGAACAGGCGGCGAGCAGCATGGTAGCGGCCACGGCACCAAGGAAACCGAACTTCATCATTCAAATCACTCCCAAGCTAAGGGCATCCGGCGGGATCGATGCATCCGGCCGGCATGGGTTCATACCGTAAAGACACACCGGACCTGCAGTTTATATTCTGAGGACCGTTTGTGAGGGATATCGCACGGGAAGACAAGGCCCCTTCCTTTACGTCATGGCAGAAGGGGCGACCATGCTGGGTCAGAGGCCTCCGTCGGCGTGGAAATCTGGCGCTCATTATAACCGGTTACGTCGATGCTGTGTAGCGTCGTTCTGCCATTGGGGTCTTGACGAAAGAACATCAACACCCTGCCGTTGGGTGCCCAGGTCGGACCTTCAACCAGAAATCCCTCGGTCAGGATCTTTTCGCCGCTTCCATCGGGCCGCATGGCCCCAATAAAGAACCTTCCGCCCTTCAGCTTGGTAAAGGCAATGAGGTCACCGCGTGGCGACCATACCGGCGTTGCATAGCGGCCATCGCCGAAACTGATCCTTTGCACCCCCGATCCGTCGGCATTCATCACATAGATCTGCTGGGCGCCGCCGCGATCGGAGTTGAAAGTGATCTGCCGGCCATCGGGCGCATAGGACGGCGAGGTATCGATCGACGGATGGTTGGTCAGCCGGCTCGAGCGCCGGGTGCGCAGATCCATCTCGTAGATTTCGGTATTGCCGTCGAGGGCCATCGACATGATGACCTTATTGCCATCGGGCGAGAAGCGCGGGGCGAAGGTCATGCCGGGGAAATCGCCCAGCAATTCGCGGCGGCCGGTCTCGATGTTGAACAGATAGACCCGGGGGACGCTGTTGTAATAGCTGAGGTAGGTGATTTCCTGGGCGGTCGGGCTGAAGCGCGGGGTCAGCACCATGGACTCGCCATTGGTCAGATTGCGCTGATTGGCGCCGTCCTGATCCATGATCGCCAGCTTCTTGACCCGGTTGGTCTTGGGGCCGGTCTCGGCGACATAGACGACGCGGGTATCGAAATAGCCCTCTTCCCCGGTGATCGCCTTGTAGATCTCGTCGGCGATGATATGGGACACCCGGCGCCAGTTATCGCCCTGGGTCAAGAAGGCGCGGCCGACGACCTGCTGGCCGCTGAACACGTCCCACAAGCGGAAGGCCACGCGCAGACGGCCATCGCCCTGGGGCTGAACCTCGCCCTGAACCAGGGCCTGGGCGTTGATCGCCCGCCAGTCGGCGAACTGGGGCTGCACCGCCAGATTGGGCAGGGATTGGATATAGGCGGCCGGATCGAGCACCCGGAACAATCCCGATCCCTGCAGATCATTGGACACCACGCCCACCACATCGCGCCCCATGGCGCTGGACTGGGCGTCCGTCCCACCGAAAACCGGAATGGCGATGGGCATCGGTTCGCGCACGCCGCGCGTGATGTCGATCACCAGTTCGGCCCTGGCCTGTGGAATGGCCGCGACCATAACCGCCAATGCCATCATGGCGCCCAGAGTCGAGCGCCATTTGCCTTTCGCCAATCGCGTCATAGGAGGAAACCCCTCGCCTTTTTCTGCCGTGAATTCCGTCATGAACGCGCGCCAGGGGAGCGCGCGCCCTCGTTTCTCTCTCGCGTCGACCGGTCCATAACCGCACCGGCAAAGCGGCCCCGGGCGGGGCCGCCTGGAAACACCCGAGAGAGGTCCCGGGTTCCGTCCGCTCGCCCCCGATCCGACGGTTACGCCCCGATAGAGCCGTTTTTGCGGCGCGGCGGCCGATCCCCAAGCCGATCGCTTAGAAGATAGGCCGATGGCCCCGCAGGTCAACGAGGCCATGGTCACCCAAAATCATGGCATCGCCAAGGCCCCCGCGCCGGTCGGCGCGGGAGACCGGCCTCAATTGAAGTTGATGCCGGTCGGAGCGAAGCGCAGCGTGAAGCCGTCGGCGAACATATCGAACTTGTCGCGCGGCACCGGCAACGGGCTGGCGCGCATCACCGCCCGCTCGGCGCTATCGGCCAGGGCCTTATAGACCGCGTCGCCGGCGAAGGCCGGATCGCGCAAGGCCTTGGCCCGGGCGACCGAACCATCGGGATTGATGCTGACTTGGACATCGACGCTCATGCCCTCGACCCCGCGTCCCCCCTGGTTATAGTTCCAGCGCTGCTCGACGTGATAGCGGATCGAGTCGATCTCGCTCATCGTCAGCGTGTTGGAAATCCGCCCGCCCTGATTGGTCGGCCGCGCCGCCTGGGGCTGGGGAGTCGCCTCCTCCTCGGTCGACGCCGCGTCGGCCTGTTTGCCCTTGCCCGGCTTCTCGACCTTCTTTTCAAGCTGATTGACCGCCGAAAGCAACGAGTCGAAGTCGTCCTTCTTCTTCTCGGGCTTCTTCTCGGCCTTCTTTTCCACCGGTTTGGTCTCGGCCTTCTTCTCGGCCGGCTTGGGCTCGACCTTGGGAGGAACGACCTTGGGGGGAACGGGCTTGGGCGGCTCGGGCTTAGGCGGCTCGGGCTTGGGCTTGGGCTGTTCCTTGATCGGTTCGGGAGTCGGCTCGGGTTCGGGCGGCGGCGGAACCTCCTCGGGCTCGGGCTCGGGGGGCGGCGGCGGCTCGGGTTCGGGCGGCGGCACCACCGGCTTGGGCTCGGGCTTGGGTTCGGGTTTGGGCTCGACGGGCTTTTCCACGGCCTTGGCCGCCGCCGGCGGCGGCGGAGCGGCCTTGGGCTTGGGCACCGGCTTGGCCTTTTCGGCGGGCTGATCGGGCAACGAGGTGGTTTCGTCGCTGACTTCGACCAACTCGACGATGGTCACCTGCTCGGTCGGCGTGACGTCCTTACGAATATGGGGCACCCCAACCAGCAGCAGCAGCACCACCAGCAGATGGAAGCCGAGCGAATAGAGGAAACCGCGTTTTATCGGGGGCAAGGCCGGCTGTCCCGTGCTAATTCTTGGGCTTGGCGGCCGGCGCCTTGGCCGCCGGAGCGGTGGCGGCCGGCTTGGCCTGAGCCGCTCCCGGGGCGCCCGGTTGGGTTACCAGGGCGACCTTGGTGTAACCGGCGGAGCGCAGGATGCCCATCACCTCCATCACCCGGCCATAGTTGATCCCGGCGTCGCCGCGCACATAGATGCGGGCTTCGGGATTGACCCCGGTGATCGCCTGCATCCGCGCCATCAGTTCGCTTTCGTCGGTCACCTTGTCTTGAACATACAAGGTGCCATCGGCGCCGACCGAAACGGTCAGCGACTGATTGTCCTGGTCAAGCGAGGGCGCGCTGGTGCGCGGCAGGTCGACCTTGACCCCGGTGGTGAGCAAAGGCGCCGTCACCATGAAGATAATCAGCAAGACCAGCATCACGTCGACCATCGGGGTGACGTTGATGTCGCTCATCTGGTGACTGCGCTTGCGGCGACCGCCGCGTCGGGGTTGGACCGAGGCACCCATCTCATCGTTCTCCTGATCGGCGCCCGATTACTCGCGCTCGTCGAGCTGACGGCCGAGGATCGCCCCGAATTCCCCGGAGAACGCCTCCAGGCGGCCGGCATAGCGGTCGATATCGGCGGAAAGCTTGTTATAGGCGATCACCGCCGGGATGGCGGCGACCAGTCCCAAAGCCGTGGCGAACAGCGCCTCGGCGATACCGGGGGCCACCGTCGCCAGACTGGTGTCATTGGACATACCGATGGCGTGGAAGCTGTTCATGATGCCCCAGACCGTGCCAAACAGCCCGACGAAGGGCGCGACGGCGCCGGTCGAGGCCAGGAAGCCCAGCCGGCGTTCCAGGGTTTCCAGCTCGCGGTTCTGGGTGATGCCCATCACCCGCTCGACGCGCTGGGCCAGCATGGCGCGCGCACCAGCGGCGCCGTTGCGGCGCTGGGCGCTGTGACGCCATTCGCGCATGGCGGCCACGAACACCGCGGTCATCGGATCGCGCGGCCGCTGGCCGATGCGGTCGAACAGGTCTTCAAGCGAGCCGCCCGACCAGAATTTCTCTTCGAACTGCTCGGCTTTCTTGTTGAGATCGCGTAAGCGAACGATCTTTTCGAAAACGATGGTCCACGACCAGATGCTGGCGCCGACCAGGCTCAGCATCACCATCTTGACGATGATATCGGCCTGCCAGAACATCGACCAAGCCGACAGCGACGGCTTCTCGCCCATCGTCGCCCCGGGCGCGGCGGCGCCGACGCCGCTGGCATTGGGCAGAATTTCGCTGGCCACGGGCACAGACGGCGCGGCCGCGGGCAGGGGCGGACTGGACTGGACGTCAAGGCCCCGCTCCAGCATCAGCCCCAAGCGGGAGGCCGTCTGGCCAAGATGATCGAGCCCGGCGATGCCCAAGTGGCTGGCCATCTGGCCGGTCAGCTGGGTTATCGCGTCCATGGAGAGGTAGTCCATAATCAACCCCGTGTCCGTGTGGTCAGTCGCCGTTTCCTGGTACAAGTTTCTCCCGCATGATGGCGGGAATGCGGATGGGAACGCCGGCCTTCAGCGACAGACAGGCCACGCGCACCTTCAAGATCGCCAGAGGATCACCCTCGCGGCGGATAGTCTGGGTGAGATCGAGCACGGCGCCGCCAACGGCATCGAGCGTGGTTTCCACCACCAGGGCGTCGTCCAGCTTGGCCGGACGCTTGTAGTCGATCGACAGCTTCGCCACGGCGAAGCCCACCCCCTCGCCCGCCAGCATCGATCCCTGGTGAATTCCGGCCAGTCGCAGCATCTCGGTGCGCGCCCGCTCGGCGAACTTCAGGTATTCGGCGTGGTAGACGATACCCCCGGCATCGGTGTTTTCCCAATGCACGCGCACGGGCAACAAGTGGCACCCCTGGCGCCAGAGGCCGCTGGTCGGCGTCAAGGACTGGGTCATGGGGCGTCGGACCACAGGTCGGGCTGAACCGGCGGCGTCTCGGCCGGCGGTGTCAGCCCAAGATGGGTCCAGGCGATCGCCGTCAGCATCCGGCCGCGCGGCGTCCGCTTGATGAAGCCCTGCTGGATCAAATAGGGCTCGATCACGTCTTCCACCGTATCGCGTTCCTCGGCCAGGGCGGCGGCCAGGGTATCGACCCCGACCGGCCCGCCGCCATAATGGTCGGCCATGCGCGACAGATAGCGCCGGTCCATGGCATCAAGCCCGCGCCCGTCCACCTCCAGGCGGTTGAGCGCGGCATCGGCGATGAAGGCGTCAACGGGCGAACGCCCGGCGACGGCGGCGAAATCGCGCACCCGGCGCAGCAGCCGACCGGCCACCCGCGGCGTGCCCCGCGATCGTCGCGCCACTTCGCGGGCGCCCTCGTCGGTCAAAGCCATGCCAAGAAGCCGGGAACCCCGGGTCACGATCTGGACCAATTCATCGGTTTCATAGAAGTCGAGTCGCAGCGGAATGCCAAAGCGGTCGCGCAGCGGCGTTGTCAGGAGGCCCGACCGGGTCGTCGCCCCAACCAGGGTGAAGGGCGGCAGGTCGATCCGCACGCTCCGCGCCGCCGGCCCCTCACCGATGATGAGGTCCAACTGGAAGTCCTCCATCGCCGGATACAAAACTTCCTCTATGGCGGGATTAAGGCGGTGGATTTCGTCGATGAACAGCACATCGCGCGGCTCGAGATTGGTCAAGATCGCCGCGAGGTCGCCGGCCTTGACGATCATCGGCCCACTGGTGCCGCGAAACCCCACGCCAAGCTCGCGCGCCACGATCTGGGCGAGCGTGGTTTTCCCCAGGCCCGGCGGACCATGGAACAGCACGTGATCCATCGCCTCGCCGCGCGCCCGGGCGGCCTGAACGAAAACGCCCAGGTTTTCACGGGTCTGGCGCTGACCGACGAAATCGGCCAGCGACTGCGGGCGCAGGGCCGCATCGACCTCGCCCTCGCGGCGGCGCCCCGAGATCAGGCGCTCATCTTCCTCCTCGTGCCCGGCCATGGATTATGCCCCTCCCCGGCCGAGATCGCGCAGGGCCAGACCGATCACCCCTTGCACGGTGGTCGCCCCCAAGCCGGCGGCCCGGCTGGCCGCCCCCACCGCCTCGCTCCGCCCATAGCCAAGATTGACCAGGGCCGAGACCGCGTCGCCAAGGACATCCCCCGTCGGCCCGCCCGGCGGCCCCTCGCCGGCGGCATCGGTGCCGGCGCCGCGCGGCGGCGGGGCCGGCATTCCGCCCAGGGCGACGGCCTTGTCCTTCAACTCGCTGGCGATGCGCGCCGCCAGCTTGGGGCCGACCCCGGGCGCCCGGCCGAGGGCAGCCTTGTCGCCGGCGGCGATCGCCTGGGAAATCTGCCCGGCCGAGAGCACCGAGAGCACCGACAACGCCACCTTCGATCCCACCCCCTGCACGGTCGAGAGCAAACGGAACCAGTCGCGCTCGGCGGTTTCCAGGAAGCCGAAAAGCGAGATGTGATCCTCGCGCACCTGGGTTTCAACGACCAGGGCCACCGCTTGGCCGGGTGACGGCAGGCGGGTTAGCACCCGCGCCGGACAGAACACCAGATAGCCGACGCCGCCGACATCGATCACCGCGTGATCCTCGGCCACCGAATCGACCAGTCCCTTGAGCTTGGCGATCATCGCCCCCCTCCGGCGCGGGCCAGGGCCAGGGACAGCGCCCCCGCCCGGTAATGGGCATGACAGATGGCGATGGCCAAGGCATCGGCGGCATCAGCGGTTTCCAAGGTGGCGCCGGGCAACAGGGTGCGGATCATCATCCCCACCTGATCCTTGGCCGCTCCGCCGGTACCGACCACCGCCTTCTTGACGACACTTGGCTGGTATTCGGCCACGACGAGGCCGGCCAGGGCCGGCGCCAGCATCACCGCGCCGCGCGCCTGACCAAGCTTGAGGGTCGAGGCCGGATTGCGGTTGACGAAGGTTTCCTCGACGGCGGCCTCCACCGGCTCATAGGCTTTGAGCACGGCGACGATCCCGCCATGGAGCTGGGCCAGCCGGGCGGCCAGGGACAGGCGATCGTCGGACCGCACCACCCCATCGGCCACATGGCCGATGCGGTTGCCCGTCACCTCGATCACCCCCCAGCCGGTAATCCGCAGACCGGGATCCAGCCCCAGGAGTCTCATGCCCCCAGTTTCTCCATGATCGCGTCGTCGATCTCGTAATTGGCCGCGACCCTTTGCACATCGTCGCAGTCATCGAGGATGTCGAGGAATTTCATCAGCGCCGGCACGGTATCGGCGTCAACGGGCACCTGAACCAGCGGCTTCCAGTCAAGGCGGGCGAACTCCGGATCGCCCAGGGCCGCTTCCAGGGCCTTGGAGACGGCGTTGAGATCATCGGGCCGGCAGGTGATGTCGTGGCCATCCTCGCTCGACTGCACGTCGTCGGCCCCGGCCTCGATGCCGGCATCAAGCACGGCGTCGGCCGCCCCGGCCTTCAGCGGATAATGGATCAGGCCGACACGCTCGAAGTTGAAGGCCACCGAGCCGCTTTCGCCCATGGTGCCGCCGTTCTTGCTGAAGGCGGTCCGCACTTCCGAGGCGGTGCGGTTGCGGTTGTCGGTCAGGCATTCGACGATGACCGCCACATTGCCCGGACCATAGCCCTCGTAGCGCAGTTCCTCGAGGTTGGCCGCATCGCCGCCGCTGGTCGCCTTGTCGATCGCCCGCTGGATATTATCCTTGGGCAGCGACTGGGCGCGGGCGGCGAGAATAGCGGCGCGCAGCCGCGGATTGGCGTTCGGATCGGGTGATCCGAGCTTGGCCGAAACGGTGATTTCACGGGCCAGTTTGGTGAAAAGCTGGGCGCGCTTGGCATCCTGACCGCCTTTGCGGTGCATGATGTTCTTGAATTGGGAATGACCGGCCATCGTCGATCGCTCTATATCTCGTGGGTTGCGGGGCCTCATCCACCCACAGGGTGCGGTCCTTGGACAGGAGCCGCCCAAGCCGCGCGGGGCTTGGCGATCGTCCGCGCCGGTTTTCCGTGGTGGAGGCGGCGCACTATGGCAGGACTTCCCAGGAAAAGGAACCCCGCCACAAGGGGTTCCCCTGCCGGGGCTGGGCCTTAGCGGGCCGGCCGGGAGAAAATCCCGGGCGCTCCGGCCCCGAGTGCGACGATGATTTGCTTCGATATCAAGATTCTAGCGCGCGATCGGCATCGCCGGGGCGAGATCGCCGCCCAGGCGGACCGGCTCGCAGCGCAGGGCCAAACCGCTGCGATCATCGGTCTGGACGAAAACCCCGCAAACCGTGCCCGGACCATCGGCCGGCGTCAGGCGATCGGTGGGCGTCTTGCGGGTGAAGCGATGGACGGCCGGGCCGGGAACCATGCCGATCACCGATTGATAATCGCCGCACATGCCGGCATCGCTCATATACCCGCTGCCGCCCTTGAGCACCCGGGCATCGGCGGTCGGCACATGGGAATGGCTGCCGACCACCAGCGAGACCCGGCCGTCGCAATGGTGGCCCATCGCCATCTTTTCGCTGGTCGCCTCGGCGTGGATATCGACGATCACCGCCTGCACCGTCGCCCCCAGGCGATAGCGCGTCAGCACCTCGTCGACGGCGCGGAAGGGGCAATCAAGCGGATCCATGAACAAACGGCCCATCACCTGGATGACCAGCGCCTTGCGGCCGCGCGCCAGATCGACGACGACATGACCGACGCCGGGGGTGCCGGGGGGGAAATTGGCCGGGCGGATCAGCCGGTGCTGGCGATCGAGATAGGGCAGGATCTCGCGCTGGTCCCACACGTGATTGCCGGTGGTGACCACATCGATACCCGCCGCCAGGAACTCGTCGCAGATCTTGGTCGAAATGCCAAAGCCGTGGGCGGAGTTTTCCCCGCAGACCACCACCAGATCCAGGGCCAGATCCTTTTTCAGGCCGGGCAGCGCGTCGAGCAGCGCCGTTCGCCCCGAACGGCCGACGACATCGCCACAATAAAGGATGTTCATCGCTTCCGCTCCATATCGGGCCTCGGCCACTCGCCAAACCAGCGGACGCCGGCTTCGGTGATTACCCCGTCAAGGGGACGGTCGTGGGGTTCGACGGGCAAGGCCTCGACCTGTTGGGCGGCATAGGCGACGCCGATGGCCACCACCGGCGAACCGGCGGCGCCCAGGCCGGCCAGGGTGCGATCATAAAACCCGCCGCCCTGCCCCAGACGATGGCCGGCGTCGTCAAAAGCCAGCAACGGCACCAGCAGCCAGCTGGGGGTGACCAGTGGGGCGAGGCTCAGCGGCTGGAAGGTGCCGAGGGCGCCCTGGTCCACCGGTTCGCCCGGCGCCCAGGCGCGAAAGGCCAGGGCCGAGGCCGGGCCGACGACCACCGGCAGGGCGAGCCGGCAACCATGGGCATGAAGGGCGGCCATCAGCGGCCGCGGATCAAGCTCGCCCGCCATCGGCCAGTAACCGGCGATAATCGTCTCGTGGGGAGTGGTCAGCCGCGACAGCAGATCGGCCGCGCCGTGAAAGGCGGCGGCGCCGGCCGGCGTGGCCCGCGAAAGCGGAGCGCCGGGAGCCTTGTCGCCAGCGGCGCCGGCGGCATCGGCCAACCCCTTGCGCGTCCGCCGCGCCTGGGCCCGCAAGCCGGCCTTGACGGTGGCGAAGGAGGGGGGCGAGGACGGGGCGGAGGCGCCCCCGGAAGACGGCGGGTCGGTACCTTCCGGCTCGCTGTCCGGGAAGGGATCGGTCGGGGGCACCATGGAGAACCTTTCGGGCGGGACGCACTTACAACTTTTCCCCGCCCCCCGGCCAGGATCGGCCGGGATGGGAACGGGGAAAGGTGCGGGGCCATACCGGCCGTGGGTCGAACGACCTCCACTTGGGCCGCGGGCACTACGTGGGAGCCATGTACCCGGACCACGGTCCGGACAGGGACAGCCCCCCTCATATACGAATAGCCCCCGGGAGTGTGCTGCCTCACGCGCAGGACAGCGCCCGCAGACCTAACTTAGGGCGCTTCAAGGGTTTCGGCAATGCCTTCGACGCGGCGGGCGACGGTTTCAATGGCGGCGGCCACCCGCTCCTCGGCGCGTTCGCGCGGGCTTGGGCCGTCTTCGCCGCCGTCGATGCCAAGCGCGCTGCGCAATTCGGCCAATTCGCCGCTGACATCGGAGAGTTCGTCGGCGACCAGCAGCGAGACCATCACCAGCAACAGCCCCTCGTTGATGTGGCCGACCGAGCCGATCAGTTGCTTGCAGCGCTGATCGATATATTTTCCTAGACGGCCAAGATGGGCTTCCTGGCCGTCATCGCAGGCGATGCGGTAGGTCTTTCCATTGATGGTGACGGAAACGGTGGCCATGGGCTGGGGCGCCTTCTTCAAACGGTCGGGCTTCAAACGGTCGGGAAAGACCGAGCGGGCGGATCGGCGCCCCGTCTAGCTGCTTTCCAGAACGCCGCGCACCCGGTCGATCGCCGAGTCCAGCCGCCCCGATACGGTGCGCGACACCGTCCGCAGGTTCTCGTAATCGCTGCGCAATCCCTCAAGGTCCAGCCGCAGGGCGTGCTCGGCCTCGGCATCGATCGCCGAAGCCTCGGCCTTGGAGACAGCCGCCTCTTCCAGGCGCTCGACCGCCCGGGCCAGCCTGTCGACTGCCTGTTCGATGCGCGCGAGCTTATAGATCGCGATGTCTTTCAAGGCCGTACCCGCTCTTCCTGCAACAATGCCTTAGACTATGACGAGAAAAGGCCGAGTCGTCAATGTCGCCGCTCTTGACAACTGCGTTGCGGAACTTCCCCGATGGCGGATGATGTCAAAGCCCCCCTTCCCCGATCCGCCCAACGCCCCCTCGCCCACCCCCTGGGTGGAGATCACAACCCGGGGCCATCTCCGCGCCGCCGCCGCCGCGGTGATCGCCGCCGCCCGCCCTTTGGTCGCCGTCACCCCCGCCGGATCGATCGACCGCCTGGGCCCGGGCTGGCTGGCCGCCTTATCCGCCGGCCTCTGCCTTCCGCCCGCCCTGCTCACCCTGGTCGATTGCGGCGGCCGGGCCGGTTGGGCCCAGGCGGCCCTGGCCCTTGGCCTTGATATCGTCGCCCCCGAGCTGGCGCCGGCGGCGCGGCCCCGGCTGGCGGCCCTGGCCGACCAGCTTGGGCGACGGGTGCTGTTTCACCGCCCCCCGGCCCTTGATCTTGGCCCCCTTGCCGATGCCGAAGCCGCCTGCCTGCGGCTGCTGTTGCCAGACGGGCCCGGCTGACGCATGGTGAGGCTCCCTTAACCGCCTTTCGGCCAGACCTTTTTGGAATCCGCCCCGTGTCCGATCCCGCTTGCCGCCTTTATCTGATCACCCCGCCACGCCTGGACGACTGGGCCGCCTTCGCCGAGACCTTGAAGCGGACCCTGGCCGCCGGGGATGTCGCCTGCCTGCAGCTGCGCATGAAGGACGAAAGCGACGACGCCATCCGCCGGGCCGTCGCGGCGATCCGTCCGGTCTGCCATGGCGCCGATGTGGCGCTGCTGCTCAACGACCGACCCGACCTCGCCAAGGAAACCGGCTGCGACGGCGTTCACGTCGGCCAAACCGACGCGTCTTACGCCCAGGCCCGCGCCATCGTCGGCGCCGACGCCATCGTCGGCGTCACCTGCCACGACAGCCGCCATCTGGCGATGATCGCCGGCGAAGCCGGGGCCGATTACGTGGCCTTCGGCGCCTTCTTCCCCTCCACCACCAAGGAACCGCCGACCCAGGCCGATCCCGAGATCCTGCGCTGGTGGAGCGAGATGATGATCGTTCCCTCGGTGGCCATCGGCGGCATCACCGTGGAAAACTGCGCGCCCCTGGTGGAAACCGGCACGGATTTTTTGGCCGTGTGCAATGGCGTCTGGGGCCACGCCGAGGGCCCGGAGGCCGCCGTCCGCGCCTTCGTCCGCGTCATCGCCGAGGTCTACGCCCAGCCGGACTAACAGACCGGTGGTGAATCAAAGCGTCGTCGCGATCGGCTTCGCCTCGCCCTCGGATTCGCCCGCAGCGCAAGTCTTTGCCCGCTTTGCCATGAATGGCCCGGAAAAGCCCTGAAAAGGCGCCTTTCCGGGCCATTGTTTCGCCTGAAATACCAGCCATACACGGGGATCGGGCAAGAACGACGACGGAACGCCGCCCTTGGCCGGGAAGGCCTTGAACCCGAGCCCCGATCTGTGACTTTATACTTTCTTTATATCCTCGCGTCGGCGGTCACCGACGCCGGGACAAGGTCAACCGACCTTTAGGACGACCCCGCAGACTCGACTTTTGAGACGACGACGCCCTTTCGGGTGGTGGCACGCCGTGGGCGCCGCCCTTAAGGCCGACTCGCCGCCCGCGACTTCCGTGGAGGACGTATGGAAATGGACACGATGTTCCTGGCCATTCTGATCGGCGCCGGGCTCATCGGGATTTCGGTGGTCACCAGCCTGATTTCCTTTCGCGTGGGAGCGCCGCTGCTGCTGGTGTTCCTCGGCGTCGGCCTGTTGGCCGGCCAGGATGGCATCGGCGGCATCGTCTTCAACGATAGTGGCACCGCCTATTTCATCGGCTCGCTGGCTTTGGCCGTCATCTTGTTTGACAGCGGCTTTTCCACCCGACTCCAAACCTTTCGGCTGGCCGCCGCCCCCTCCATCGTGCTCGCCACCCTCGGCGTGGCGCTGACCACGGCGCTGGTCGCCATTCCCAGCCACTCCCTGCTCGGCCTCAGTTGGGAGGAATCGGCGTTGATGGGGGCGGTCGTCGGATCGACCGACGCGGCGGCCGTCTTCTTTTTGCTGCGCGTCGGCGGCATCTTGATCCGCGACCGGGTGCGCGCCACCCTCGAGGTCGAATCGAGCACCAACGACCCGATGGCGATCTTTCTGACGATCACCCTGGTTGAACTGGCCTCGGCGGGGGGCTTTTCCGGCGAGGCCCTGTCGTGGGGCCTGGGGCTCGCCTTCGTGCGCCAGATGGGGCTGGGACTGCTCTGCGGCTGGATCGGCGGCCATCTTCTGGTGGTGGGCATCAACCGCCTGCGCCTGGAACCGGCGCTTTACCCCATTCTCGGGCTGGCGCTCGCCCTGTTCCTGTTCGCCGCCGTCTCGATGGTCGACGGCAGCGGCTTCCTGGCCATCTATGTCGCGGGCATGGTCATGGGCAATCGCAAGATGCGCGGCGGCCCGGCCCTGCGCCGCTTCCAGGAGGCGCTCACCTGGCTGGCCCAGATGACGATGTTCCTGACCCTTGGCCTGTTCGCCAGCCCGTCGACCTTTATCGACGTCGCCCTGCCCTCGGTGCTGATCGGCTTGTTCCTGGTCTTCGTCGCCCGGCCGGTGGCCGTCTGGCTCTGCCTGCTGCCCTTTGGCTATGATCGCAACGAAACCGCCTTCGTCGCCTGGGTCGGCCTGCGCGGCGCGGTGTCGATCCTGCTGGCCATCTTGCCGATCGCCGCCGGACTTGAACACGCCCAGGAGATGTTCAACGCCGCCTTCATCGTCGTCGTCACCTCGCTGTTGCTCCAGGGCTGGACCATCCGGCCGATGGCGCGCTGGCTGGGGCTGGTGGTGCCGCCCCGGTTGGGGCCGGTTGATAAGGTCGAATTGCAACTGCCCTATGGCGGCGACCATGAACTGCTGGTCTACCGCATCGCCAAGGGCAGCCCGGTGGCCGAGGGCGAGCGCATTCCGCGCTGGGCCCGTCCGTCGCTGGTGGTGCGCGACGGCCGGTCGATGAAGGTGCTCGATTCCGGCCGGCCCCAGCCCGGCGACCATGTCTATATCTTCTCGGCGCCCCGCCATGGGGCCCTGCTCGACCGGCTGTTCGCCCGCCCGACGGCGCTCAGTCCGGCCGACGAGGCCTATTTCGGCGATTTCTCCCTTGATGCCAGCCGTACCATGGGCGAACTCGCCACCCTTTACGGCATCAAGGTTCCCGAGGGCGCCCAGGATACCGCCGTCGGCGAATGGCTGACCCAGCGCCTGGGCGGCGCCCCGGCGCGCGGCGATCGCGTGGTCTTGCCGCCGATCGAGATCATCGTGCGCGAGATGGACAACAGCACCGATGTCATCCGCACCATCGGCCTGTCGCTTGATCCGGGCGAGGGCCGGCCGCGCCGGGTGCCGATGTTCCACAACGCCCGCGACATCATCGGCAGCGTCCGCGACTGGCGCGCCGCCCGCCGCCGCTTCGCCGCCAAAAACAGCTGACCGGGGTTCAGGGATCGGCGACCGGCGCCCAGAGGACATCGTCGATGGCGTCGGCCCCGGTGCACAGCATGACCAGCCGGTCGAAGCCCAGGGCGATGCCGCTGCACGGCGCCAAGCCCTGGTCGAGGGCCTCGAGGAAGTCGCCGTCGATCGGATAGCGCTCGCCATAGAGCGCCTCCTTGACGTCCATGTCATGGGTGAAGCGGGCGCGCTGCTCGGCGGCGTCGGTCAACTCGCCAAAGGCGTTGGCCAGTTCCAGGCCGCCGACATAAACCTCGAAGCGCTCGGCCAGCCGGGGATCGTCGTCCTTGCGCCGCGACAGGGCGGCCATGCAGGCCGGATAATCGTAAAGGATACAAGGACGCTCGTGGCCCAGGCGGTGCTCGACCCGGTCAAGGACGATGCGGAAGAACACGTCTTCGAAGCGGTCGTTTGGCGAACAGGCGATGCCGATCGCCCGGGCGGCCTCGGCCAGGGCGCCGGCGTCGGGCTCCAGCGCGTTGCCGCTGATCGCCACCCCGGCATCAAGGGCGCCAAGCAGATCGATGCCGGCATACCGCTCCAGGGCTTGCGCCACGCTCAGGCGTTCCCAGGGACCGAAGGGATCGGCCGCCGCGTCGCCCCACACCAAACGCTCGGCGCCGGTCGCCCGGGCGACGGCGCGCACCAGATCCTCGGTCTCGGCCATCAGCGCCTCATAGCTCATCGCGCTGCGATACCATTCAAGCATGGTGAACTCGGGATGATGGGTCGGGCCGCGCTCGCCGTTGCGAAAGACATGGGCCAGTTGGAAGATCGCCGTCTCGCCGGCGGCCAGGATCTTCTTCATGGCGAATTCGGGCGAGGTATGAAGCCGCAGCGTCGCCCGCCCCTGATCGAAGGGCTTTTCCAAGGTGGTGGCGAAGGCGCGCAGATGGGGTTCCAGGCCGGGGCTGATCTGCAGCGCCGGGGTATCGACCTCGATGCAGCCGCTTTCGCCAAGAAAGGCGCGGATCGCCGCCGCCGCCCGGGCCCGGGCCAGCAGAAAAGGCCGTCGCCGCGCATGGGAGTCGGGGTGGAACCACGGGGGGGAGATCGGGGGCATCGGGGGACTCCTGAAAGGGCTGGAAGGCCAGTTGCGCCCTGAGGGGAAGCCTGATAGGGTCCGCCCCTTCCGAAACGCAAGAGATTTGTTCGGGACTATCCCCACATGAAAATGCAAGCCAACCAGATCCGGCCTGGCCAGGTGCTGGAACACCAGGGTAAGCGCTGGACCGTCTTGAAGATCCAGCTCATCCAGCCAGGTAAGGGTGGCGCCTTTATCGCGGTCGAGATGCGCGATGTCGACAGCGGCAACAAAACCAACGAACGCTGGCGGACCGCCGATACGGTGGAACGCCTCGAAGTCCGTGAAATCGACTGCCAGTATCTGTTCAAGGACGATACGGGCTACACCTTCATGGACAAGGAAACCTTCGAGCAGTTCTCGATGGCCGCCGACGCCCTGGGTGAACAGGCCGGCTTCCTTCAGGAAAGCATGGAGGTCACCGTCGATTGCATCGAAGGATCGCCCGTTTCGGTCAACCTGCCCAGTCAGGTGATCTTGCAGGTGGTTGAAGCCGATGCGGTGGTGAAGGGGCAGACCGCCTCGTCCTCCTACAAGCCCGGCCTGCTGGAAAACGGCATGAAGGTCATGATCCCGCCGTTTATCGAAGCCGGTACCCGGATCGTGGTCAGCACCGTCGATTGCAGCTATATCGAACGCGCGAAGTAACGCCGCCCGTTCGCGACCACCGAAGACCGGCCGCGCCGACGCGCGTTGGCCGGTTCTTTCCTTTTTGCGCCCTTTGCGGCGCGTGACCGTTTCGCGCCCCTTTTTCGCGCCTGACAGCCCCCGATAGCTAAGGACCCCGCCATGGCCATTCGTTCCGCCCTCATGAACGTGATGCTCATCGCCGTTAAAAAGGCGGCAAAGGGACTGGTCCGCGACTTCGGCGAGCTGGAAAACCTCCAGGTCTCGCGCAAGGGGCCAAGCGATTTCGTCAGCAACGCCGACCTCAAGGCCGAAAAGATCCTGAAGGCCGAGTTGCGCAAGGCCCGCCCGGCCTATTCCTTCCTGATGGAGGAAAGCGGCGCCGAGGACGGGGCCGATACCAGCCGGCGCTGGATCGTCGATCCCCTGGACGGCACCACCAATTTCCTGCACGGCATTCCCCATTTCGCCATTTCCGTCGCCCTTGAGGAAAAGGGCGAGATCGTCGCCGGGGTGATCTACAACCCGATCCTCGACGAGCTTTACACCGCCGAAAAGGGCAATGGCGCTTTCGTCAACGACCGCCGCCTGCGCGTTTCGGGGCGCCGCGATCTGGCCGAGAGCCTGTTTGCCACCGGCATTCCCTTTCAGGGCAAGGGCGGCCACGCCCGCTTCCTTGGCCAGCTCGCCAAGGTCATGGCCAAGACCTCGGGCGTGCGGCGCATCGGCGCCGCCTCGCTCGATCTCGCCTATGTCGCCGCCGGCCGCGTCGATGGCTATTGGGAAGAAGGCCTTCATCCCTGGGATTGCGCCGCCGGGATCTTGCTGGTCAAGGAAGCCGGCGGCTATGTCACCACCCTGGACGGCAAGCCCGACCCCCTGCGCCAGGGCAGCCTGCTGGCTGCCAATCCGCTGATGCATCCCCTTCTAGGCGAATTACTGGCCGAAGAGTAAGCGCCCCACGGGTTGCCCGCTCGGACCACCGTGATATAGTACGGGCAAATCCGACTCGGGCGGTGGCTGATCGCCGCCCCGTCGGGCGGCAACTCCCTGGGAGGTTTCCCGTGCATCACGAGGCCCGCAAAATTCCGCGCCCGGCCGTTCTGACCGCTCTCGCCCTGCTCTTTGGCGCGGCGACATCGGTGGCGAACGCCCAGTCCTTCGTCTATGCCGGAACATCCAGTCCCTCCGACCCCTATGCCTATCTGAACGATCTGTCGATGCCCCACGGCGTGACCGTGAACATGGGCGCCCTCGATCAGATCGGCAAAGACGGCCTGAAGATGCCCGACGGCCATTATCCGACCTCGCGGGGGCCACAGGGCGCGCAGGGCGCCGAAGGGGGCGACGCCCCGGTTTCCCAGGCCTTCCTTCCCGGGCGCAGCGGCGGCCATAGCGTCGCGCCGCCCCCGCGCAAGGCCGCGCCGCAAAAGGCCGTTCAGGCCAAGCCCGCGACCGCCAAACCCGCCGCCGCCCGTCCGCAGAAAGCCGAAAAGCCCGCGGCCGTCCGCCCGGTCGCCGTCAGCAAGCGTGGCGAAGACCTGCCGCCGTCGGAAGGACTGACGCGGAGCGCGCCGTCCCCCCGCCCGGCCCCGCCACCACCCTCGCCGGTCGAACCCGTTCCCGCCCCCCAGCCGGTCGCCGTCGCTCCGCGGAAGGCCGCCGAGCCCGTCGTGGCCAAGCCGGCCGAGCCGGTGATGGCGAAGCCCGTTGAACCGGTCATGGCGAAGCCGGCCGAGCCGGTGGCGGTGAAGCCGGTTGAACCGGTCGTGGCGAAGCCGGCCGAACCCGTGATGGCGAAGCCCGCCGAACCGGTGGTGGCGAAGCCCGCCGAGCCGGTGGTGGCGAAGCCGGCCGAACCCGTGATGGCGAAGGCCGAGCCGGTGGTGAAACCGCCGCCCCAGCCGACCAAGGAACGCGTCACCCTGGTTTCGCCCTCGCAGATCGTCCGGCCAAGCGCTCCGGTTTCTCTGGTCGGTCCGACGGACGAGGTTCCCAGCACGGTCGCGGTGGCGCCGAGCAAGCCCCCCGCCACCAGCCAACGCATCGCCTTGAGCACCGGCGGCGTTCCCATTCGCACCGAAGAACCGGCCCCGGCGGCGCCCCCGCGCGCCGCCAGTGCCCCGGCTGCCCAGACCGCGCCCCAGGCCGCACCGCCGACGCCGGCGGTCAAGCCCGCCCCCCAGGCGGCGGCCCCGGCCGCCAGCCCCGCCGCACCGCCGCCCCAGCAGCTTGCCGCCCGCACGGCGCCGGCCCAGGCCGATGGCGGCATGGCCATCCGCTTCGCCAGCGGCACCGCCGATCTTCCCGCCAGCGCGGCCGGCGAGCTTGACGCCGTCGTCCGCTCGCTGACCGACGATCCGACCCGCCGGGTGGTGCTTCAAGCCTATGCCACCGCCGACGCCTCGGGGGGAGCCAATCGGGCCAAGCGCCTGTCGCTGACCCGGGCGTTGAACGTTCGCGCCTATTTGATGGACAAAGGCGTGCGCAGCCCCAGCATCGAGGTGCGGGCGATGGGCGACCAGGGGGGCGGCACCGCCGACCGGGTGGATATCCGGGTTACCCCTTAAGCCCCTCCCTTTGAAAAAGGCACTGTCGCGATCATGGCCAAGCGGGACGGCGGGACTTGAAAATGATGGAAGAATCCCGACATCCCCGCTGTGGGTGTGGGTCTTTCACGCCCCTGTCGCCCGTGCCATTTCCTGAAAAAAGCCCAAGATCATGGGGTGGGATCGCCGCCGGAGCCCCCTGTCTCCGGGGGGCCCTTCCCTCCCGCCGTCCCCTGTCCCACCCCGCCCCGCCCTCCATCAACCGGACGCCACGATGAGACGACCGCGCCGCTTCCTGCTCCGCATGGCCTTGTTCCTCGTCGCCGTGGGAGCGGTGGCGGCCGTTCTCGGCCCGTCGATGGCCCGCTTCTTCATGGCCAATCCGGCGCTCAACAGCCTGATTCTGGGCGTCGGGCTGATCGGCGTCATCCTTAATTTCCGCCATGTCACCAGCCTGGAACCCGAGGTTCGCTGGATCACCGCCTTCAGCCAGGGCAAGGCCTCGGTTTCCTCGGCTGAAATGCCGCGCCTGCTCGCCCCGATGGCGACCATGCTGGCCGAACACAAGGAGCGCGGCCGCGAGCGCGGTCGCCTGACGCTCTCGGCCCCGGCGGCGCGCTCGCTGCTCGATGGCATCGCCGCCCGCCTTGACGAAAACCGCGAGACCTCGCGCTATTTCATCGGGCTGATGGTGTTTCTCGGCCTTCTGGGCACCTTCTGGGGCCTGTTGGGCACGGTGGGGGCCATCGCCAATGTCATCACCACCCTGACCATCAGCAGCGACGATATGACCCGGGTCTTCGCCGACCTCAAATCGGGTCTGGAAGCGCCGCTGGGCGGCATGGGCACGGCCTTTTCCTCGTCGCTGTTCGGCCTTGCCAGCTCCCTGGTGCTGGGTTTTCTCGACCTGCAGGCCGGACAGGCCCAAAACGCCTTTTACAACGGCTTGGAAGACTGGCTTTCCAAGCAGACCCGCCTGGGCACGGGAGGATCGTTGGGCGAGGGCGAACAATCGGTGCCGGGCTATATTCAGGCGCTTCTTGAAAAAACCGCCGACAGCCTGGACGACCTTCAGCGCACCATCGTGCGCGGCGAAGAAAACGCCATGGCCACCAATGTCCAGATTCGCGACATGGCCGAAACCATGGCGACGCTGACCGATCAGATGCGCACCGAACAGGCGGTGCTGCTCAAGCTCGCCGAGACCCAGGCCGATCTGCGGCCGGTGCTCGCCCAGCTTTCCGAGTCGCTGGCCTCGGGCGCCAAGCCCGCCGCCGCCGAGGATCCGCTGTCGGGGGTGGCCGGCCATGTCCGCAACATGGACGCGGCGGTGACCTATATGGCCAATCAGATGGTTCAGGGGCGCGAACAACTGCTGAAGGAACTGCGCGCCGAGATCAAGATGCTCGCCCGCACCATCGCCGCCACCGCCGCCCCCGGGACCTCGGGCCTGGGTGGTGGTGGCGGCCCGTCCATGCCGCCGCCGCGCGGCGAGCGCTGAGCAAGGCGCCCGCCGATGGCCGGATTATCGCGCAGACGCCAGAGGGTTTTCGATATCTGGCCGGGATTCGTCGACGTGCTGTCGACGCTGCTGATCATCGTCATGTTCGTGCTGATGGTCTTCGTCCTCGCCCAGTTCTTTCTCGGGCAGGCGCTGTCGGGGCGGGACGCCGCCCTTGACCGCCTGGGCCGTCAGCTTTCCGATATGGCCGACATGCTTTCGCTGGAACGCCAGGGCAACGAGGAGATGCGGCTGTCGCTGTCGCAGCTTTCGGGCCAGTTGCGCGATGCCAATGCCCGCGCCGAATCCCTGGCCGCCCAGGTGCGCGAGGTCGATGACACCAAATTTGAAAACAGCCGCCTGCGCGATCAATTGGCCGGGGTGGCCAAGCTTGAACAAGACGTGGCGGCGCTGAAGGCCCTGCGCGCCGAGTTGGAGGCCGAGGTCGCCCGGTTGGGCGGCCAGTTGGGCGAAAAAGAGGGGCAGATCGCCGCGGAACGGACGCTGTCCGAAGAGGCCCGCGCCCACGCCGCCCTGCTCAACGCCCAGCTTGAACAGCTTCAGGCCCAGCTTGGCGCCATCCAGCAGGCCCTTGACGCCAGCGAGGCCCGCTCGGCCGAGCAAAAGGTGGTGATCGCCGATCTCGGCACCCGGCTCAATGCCGCCCTGGCCGAAAAGGTCCAGGAGCTTCAGCGCTACCGCTCGGAGTTCTTCGGCCGTCTGCGCGAGGTTCTGGGGGCGCGCGAGGATGTGCGCATCGTCGGCGACCGCTTCGTCTTCCAGTCCGAGGTGCTGTTCCCCAGCGGCTCCAGCCAGCTTCAGCCCGCCGGCCAGGATACCCTGGCCAGCCTCGCCACCACCTTGATGGCGATCGCCGCCCGCATCCCGGGCGATGTCGATTGGATCTTGCGCGTCGATGGTCACACCGATCGCCGGCCGATCAACACCGCCGCCTTCCAATCCAACTGGCAGCTTTCGGCGGCGCGGGCGATTTCGGTGGTGAATTTCCTGATCGAGCGCGGCGTGCCGCCCGAGCGTTTGGCCGCCGCCGGCTTCGGCGAATATCAGCCGATCGATCCCGGACAGAGCGACGAGGCCTTGGCCCGCAATCGCCGGATCGAATTGAAACTTGATCAGCGCTGACGGCGCCCAAGCAATCGAAGACCGCCGATCGGCGCGCCGGGCGGTATTTGCCTTGCGCCCCCCCCGGGGCTTCTGTATAAGGGCCGCTCGTTTCGCGGGAGACTTAGGCGATGAAGAAAGACATTCACCCGGACTATCACGACATCACCGTCGTGATGACCGATGGCAGCGAGTTCGTTACTCGCTCCACCTACAAGGGCGAGAGCCTGCGTCTTGACATCGATCCGAAGTCCCATCCGGCTTGGACCGGTGTGCACCGCCTGATCGACAGCGGTGGGCAGCTTGCCAAGTTCAACAAGAAGTTCGCCGGTTTCGGCCTGAAGAAGTAAGACCCGGCAGTCTTCGGGATTCGGATCCCGTCAAAAAACGGCGACCCCCATGGGGTTGCCGTTTTTGCGTTTGAGGTCGTCGCCGGCAGCACGACCCAAGGGGCCAGATCAAACCGCGCCGAACGCGACCCCTTTGATGCGGATAATTTGATTCATATTCAATGGATTAGGGCGGAAATGGCCTAGAAAACCGCTCCTTTCTTGTCGGCTCGCCACTCCGAAGGCGCCCTCCTGGCGTTTTCAGTGGCCTTCGTGGCGAAGACGGCTTTACTCTGGGGCGACACAGCCAAAAGACGGTCAGCGCCCCGGCGCGCCGCCCTCCGGAGAAGATCCTGTCGCCATGGCCTCTATGACCCACTACGAGGTTTACCTGATGGAGCTGCGCGGCGATTGGTCGCTGCAGCAGCGCTACGTCAGCAGCGAGCGCCAGGAGGCGATCGACGAAGCCAAGCGCTTGGAAGCCGAGCTTAATCTGCCGACCAAGGTGGTGCGCGAGCTGTTCAATCCGCAAAGCGGCATGGCCGAGGAACAGGTCGTTTACATCAGCCCCAAGGCCCGGGAACTGCGCGAGCGCGCGATGCGCCGGGCCGGACCGCACGCCGCCGGCGGCGGTCCCGACTCGTGGGTCAGCTCCCGGGGCGAGAAGGCGAAGGCCAAGGGCAAAGCCCCCGCCACCTCGCTCAGCGACCTGATGGCCCGCATGATTCTGGTGGTGACGGCCAGCCTGATCCTGGCGGGCATCGGCGGTTGGTTGGCCCCCTCGCTGCTGTCGGCCCTGAGCCTGACCACCGGCGGCGGGCCGGCCAGCGGCAATATGCGCGGGGTGATGGTCGGGGTTTTCCTGTTCCTGTTCACGGTGAGTTTTCTGGTGATCGGCCGCAAGCTGATCCCTTACGCCGAAATCCTGTCGCGGCCGAAGAAGACCAAGCCGATCGAGGAGGCGATCGGCCAGCGCCCCGATATGGCGCCCGGCGCCCACCTTGCCCCGCCGCCCAAGGCCGCAACGAGCGAAGAGGCGCTGTCGAGCATCGATCCGGTCGCCTTGATGGAGGATATGGGGCCGATCCCGGTTCCGCCGCCGCCAACCGAGCCCGAGCAAAAGATCCCCGCGGCCCAGTCGCGCAAGGCCCGGAAGAAAGCCGCCGAGGCCCGCGCCGCCGAGGAGGAGGCCGAGCGACGCCGGCGCGAGAACCAGGATTTCCAAGAGCACGACGCCCGCGAGATGGCGGCGCGCGAAAAGGAAAAGCGCGCGAAAGAGGCCGAAGCGCGCAAAGCCGCCGAGAAGGAGGCCGAGGACAAAGCCGCCGCCGAGAAGGAGGCTGAGGAAAAAGCCGCCGAACAGGCCAAGGCCGCCGAAACCCTCGCGGCCGAAGACATCGCCTCCGAGCCCCCCGCCTCCTCGCCCGAGCAGGACCGCCTGCGGCTGACCGCCCTGAGTTTTCTGGGCGAGATGGTGGCGGCGCTAAAGGTCAGCCATCCCCAGCTCGATGTTTATGACCGCTTCGGCATCAATCTGTTCCTGGCCGGCGCCTGCGAGACGCTGGTGGCGGGGAACGATCTGAGCGGATCGGCCAAGCCCGCCCTGCTGCGCGAAATGCTTGGGGTGATGGGCACCCGCCCGGCCCTGGCCCTGATGTTCTCCGACAAGCTCGATGAATATCTGATGGAGCCGCGCTACATGCAGATGCTCCAGGCCGGACGCCAGGCCATGGGGATGAAGCTGGCGGGCGGTGGGGAGCCCTTCGCCCCCCTGCCGCAGTTGATGGCCGACTGGCGCGCCCCCCAGGCCGCCCGGCCGGCGACGGCGAGCACGGTGGCCATCGTCTTTACCGATATGGTCGGCTCGACCGATATCAACGCCCGCTTCGGCGACCGCCACAGTCACGAGATCACCCGCGTTCATAACGCCATCGTCCGCGCCGCGCTGGGCCGTTTCGACGGCCGCGAGGTCAAACATACGGGTGATGGCATCATGGCCACCTTCCCCGTGGTCTCCCAGGCGGTCGAGGCGATGATCGAGGTGCAAAAGGCCCTGGCCGAACACAACCGCATCGCCCCCGAC
The DNA here is from genome assembly GCF_000013085.1 of Rhodospirillum rubrum ATCC 11170. Classification (NCBI taxonomy): domain Bacteria; kingdom Pseudomonadati; phylum Pseudomonadota; class Alphaproteobacteria; order Rhodospirillales; family Rhodospirillaceae; genus Rhodospirillum; species Rhodospirillum rubrum. The sequence goes on along the minus strand of NC_007643.1, from coordinate 1,261,106 downwards.
CTGCGCCTTGATTTGCGCGTCGGCATCAATGCCGGCGAGCCTTTGGTCGACGAGAACGACTACCACGGCCTGTCGGTCACCCTGGCCGCCCGCCTCTGCGCCCAGGCCCAAGGCGGCGAGGTGCTGTGCTCGGGCGTGGTCCGCGACCTCGCCCAGGGCAAGGATCTGACCTTCCGCGATCGCGGTCAGGTCATGCTCAAGGGCATCGGCGAACCGCAAAGGCTGTTCGAGGCCGTCTGGCGGGACGCCGACGCCCCCTCTCCCCCTCCCCCTCCCCCTCCCCCCGCCGAAGAACCCGCCGCTTTCAAGGAAACGCCTTGATCCTCAAGGCGATAGCCTTTGGCCGCCCCCCTCTCGCCCTTTGATTTTTCTCCCTTGACAAGACAGGGCGGGATTCCAAAATAAGACTCGTGAACGGCCCCTTCTGGGGCGTTCATCCGGGAACGGTGCCGCTTGAGCGGGCTGTTGCCTATCAAGGACAGGTCCGCTCCCGGTGGATCGGTCGGGGTTTTAACGCGACCCTCGTGGTGCGTTGCCCCTCATGTCGCTCATTGGAGGATATGATCATGCGTACATTCGACCTTGCCCCCCTGCATCGTTTCGCCATCGGCTTTGACAATGTCAGCCGGCTTCTTGATGCGGCGGCCCGCCTCGACGATCAGTCGGTGGCCTACCCCCCCTATAACATCGAGAAGACGGGCGAAAGCGCCTATCGCATCACCATGGCCGTGGCCGGCTTTGGCGAAAGCGATCTGGATGTGGTCGTGCAGGAAAACACCCTGGTGATTTCCGGCAAGCAGGATAAGGGCGCCGAGCCCGAAGTTGGCCAGTTCCTGCATCGCGGCATCGCCGGCCGGGCTTTTGAACGCAAGTTCGAGCTGGCCGACCACATCAAGGTGACCGGCGCGGCCCTGGTGAACGGCCTGCTGCATATCGACCTCGTGCGCGAAGTGCCCGAGGAGAAGCAGCCGCGCAAGATCGCCATCGCCAGCACCCAGGCCGAAAGCCCGAAGGTGATCGAGAACAAGGCGGCCTAAAGCGAAAGCGCCGCTCCACAGGCGGCCAAGCCTCAAGAACGATCCCTTGATGTCGGGGATGCGGGTTCGTCACGGACCCGCATCCCTTTTTATTTGGGCTTTTTCAGCCGATCCACAGGCCTTCGACCCGCACCTGCAGCGTATCGCCGATACGGTTGACGTAATTGACCAGCCCGCTATGGCGCCATTGCAGCATGCACAGGCGGGGCTGGAAGTAATAGCGCATGCCGATGCGGATCGGCACCCGGGTCTCGGTGATCAGCCCCTCATAGCCTTCGGCGATGTAATAACCAAGATCCTTGAAACCCTTCTCGCGGGCGCCAAGCGGACCGGTGACGCACCAGACGATCACCCCGGTGCGCTTATCGACCTCGACCGCCACCCCGCAATGGGTGATCGGGCAGCCGCAGGACATGCCAAGGGGGCGGCCGATCAGGATATCGCCGACCTCGATCTCAAGCTCGCGGGTCAGCAAGGGGTTATGGGGCAGGATGATTTCGCGCGGGCCCGGCTCCTCGGGGAAATGCTCGAGAAAGAAATCGAACTCGCGGTCCAGGGTATCACGCCAGACCGTCTCGGGCCGGGCGGTGAGCAGATCAACGCTGGACGCGGCGCCGCCACACGCGCCGCCGCACACCGGCTGGGCGGGCCGGCGACCGACCGCCGGGCCTTCGGCCTCGAGGCTGGCGGCGCTCAGCGGCAGGCAGCGCTTGATCAGATCGGGGTGCCCGGCCGAGCGTTCGGCCAATTCGGCGCAGGTGCGAAATCCACAAACGCCGCAGTTCTTGCCGGGCAGATCCTCGGCGCGCAGGGGCTGAAGAGAAGTCATGGTTCGGTCCTTATCTCGGCCGTATCAAAGCAGTCGATGGGAGTCAGGAAGTGGCGAAGCGGCGGGTGGAGATCGATCGCAGCTCGCCCACGACCCGGGGCAGAACCTCAAGGAAGCGCTCGATCTCGGCCGCCGTGGTGAAGCGCCCCAGGGTCACGCGCAGTGATCCGCGCGCCTGAAAGGCGTCCAACCCCATCGCCTGAAGAACGTAGGAGGGCTCGGCGACCCGATGGGCGCTGCAGGCGCTGCCGCTCGATACGGCGATGCCTTCCTGATCAAGGGCCATCAGCAGGCGGATGGCCTCGCCCTCCTGGCCGGCGAAGCCAAGGCACAGGTGGCCGGGCAAGCGTTCGCTGGGATGGCCAAGCAGATAGGCGTTGGGCAGGCGCCGGGTGACCTCGGCGAGGATGTGATCGCGCAAGACCCGCAGGCGATCGGCCTCGGCCGCGCCTTCGGCCAGGGCGATCTCGGCCGCCTTGCCAAAGCCGACGATGGCCGCGACATTTTCGGTGGCCGAGCGCAAGCCGCGTTCCTGGCCGCCGCCATGGATGATCGGATGGAGCGCGACGCCCGGGCGCAGATAAAGCGCCCCCACCCCCTTGGGCCCGTGCAGCTTGTGGGCCGACAGCGAGAGCATGTCGACGGGCAGGGTGCGAACATCGATCGCCACCTTGCCCGCCGCCTGGATGGCGTCGGTGTGAAACAGCGCGCCGTTCTCGTGGGCCACCTGCCCCAGGTCTTCCAGCGCCTGAAGGGTGCCGACCACATTATTGGCCGCCATCACCGAGACCAGGGCGATAGCGGGGCGGCGGGCGAAGGCCAGGGCCAGACGGTCGGGATCGACCGTTCCCTGGCCGTCAACCGGCACGATCTCGAGCGCCGCGCCCCGGCGTTCCACAGCCCGGGCCGGGGCCAGAACCGCCGGATGCTCGATCGCCGAGACCGCCAAGGCGAAGTCCTGGCTTTCGCGGGCCTCATAGCTGCCCAAAATCGCCAGATTATCGGCCTCGGTGCCGCTGGCGGTGAAGACGATGTCCTCGGGCCGGGCGCCGATCAGGGCGGCGACCTGGGCGCGCGCGGTCAGCACGGCGGCGCGCGCCTCGCGGCCGACGGTGTGCAGGCTGGAGGGGTTGCCATAGATCCCGCCGAGAAAGGGGATCATCGCCTCGACCACCCGGGGATCGGCCGGCGTGGTGGCACTATGATCGAGATAGACGACGGACATGTCATTCCCCCCGATAGAAAGTCTGGTTCTCCAGCGAGCGCACCACGCCGAAATGGGCCTTCCAGCCGATCTCCTTCTTGCCGACGCAGATCGTGCAGGTGCCCACGGGCGGATTGCCGCGCAGGGACAAGGTGGCGTCGACATCGGGCGTCGCCTGGATCTGATCGACCAAAGGATCGATGCCGATGCCATGAAGGGCATTGGCCTCGCGGATGCGCACCCCCGGCGCCACATCCTGAATGCGGGCGCGGAACACCTCGCGTTCGGCCTGGGAAATGCGGTCGATCTTGGTGACGACGGCGACATCGGCCAGCGACAGCATCGGCCCGACCTTGAGCGGCAGGTTCATGCCGCTGGTCGCTTCGAGCACGATGACGCCAAGGCCGCCATCGACATAGGGCGAGCAGCGCAGGCATAACCCGGCGGTCTCGACCAGCAGAACGTCGGCTCCCTGACGCCCCGCCCACTCCAGGGCCTCGCCTAGCACCATCACCGTGCAATGGTCGGGGCACAGATCGCCCGAATAGGTCTTGCGGGTGGGGATGGCGAATTCGCGGGCGAACTGTTCGTCCTCCTCGGCGTATTGCACATCGATCTTGAGAAAGGCCGGCTTGAACCCCCGACCGATCAGCTTGCCGATGGCATGACGGAGCACCGCCGTCTTGCCGGTGGTCGCCGGCCCGGCGCAGATGACCAGTTTCATGCGGCGTCTCCCAGATCGGTGACGGACACCCGCTCGCCGCCGCGGATGCTGTCGCGCAACCGCGACAGCATGTCATCAAGGCGGGCGACCTGGGGGGCCAGGGCCTTTTCGTGATCGTCGGTGACCAGCACGCTTTCGATGCGACCGCCGCGCATGACGATGCGGTAATCCGACAACAGGGCGATGCGCGGATCATGGGTGACGAACAGGAAGATCTTGCGGTGTTGGCGCAGCAGTTCCAGCGCCCGACTGCGGTGAATGCCGGCGTTCTCGACCTCGTCAAGCAGAACGATCGGCGTATCGCAGATCAGCGTCGCATCGGCGATCAGCAGGGCCCGGGTCTGCCCGCCCGATAGTTCGGTCATGCGCAGGCCCGGCGCCACCGGCTCGCCGGTCAACTGGTTGGCGAAGTCCAAGGTGGCGGCCACCAGATCATCGACCCGGCCGCCGCCGGCCTTGCGGATGCGGGCGTGGGTCTGCAAGAAGACATCGACCGGCAGATCCGACAAAAAGGTGGTGTGCTGGGTGATCAGGGCGATGGGATTGCGCGCCGGATCATCGCGATAGGCCGTCGGCGCCCGCTCGCCATTGATCAGCACCCGCCGCCCGGTCGGCGTATCGGCATTGGCGAACAGTTCGATATCGTTGATCAGGGTGGTTTTGCCCGATCCGGTGGGACCGACGATGCTGACCACATCGCCCATCGCCAGATCCAGCCGCGCCACGGCGTCGGCCCGCCCGTCCCGCCCCTGCCCGCCGAGGATGGTTATCCGCTCGATCATCGGTCGCTTTCTCTCCCTGGAAATCGGCTTGGCCTTACTCGCCATCCGGTTTTCCGTCTTTAACACGACCTAATAGGTAGAGAAAGTAGTTTTTACGAATCCAGGGATGGGCCAAGGGCTTGCCAAAGGCGCCGCGGTTCGATGAAAAAGCCGGTTAAGCCCGCAGCGCCAAGGGTTTGGCGCGCTCGATACGCTCCACGTCCTTGGGACTGTGCAGAACCTCCCACAGGTCGTTCCGCCGCTGCGCGTTCAGCCAGAAGTCCGGGCTATTGCCAAATACGCGGGCCAGAATAAGCGCGGTCGCCGCCGTGACGGTGCGTCGATTATTGCACAGCTCGTTGACATGTTTGCGCTGAACGCCCATCGCCTCGGCCAGCGCCGCCTGCGTCAGGCCAAGCGGCCCCATGAACTCTTCCACCAGGATTTCCCCGACCGTCACCGGCTTGCGCTTGGTCATCATCATCTGTCACCTCACCGATAACCGTGGTCGTCGAGATAAATGCCCGACGCTTCGCCGCGACCGCCGTCCCATCGAAAGATCAGCCGCCATTGCTTGTTGACGCGAATCGAATACAGGCCATCAAGGATGCCATGTAGTTTTTCGAAATGATTGCTGGGCGGCACGCGCAAATCCTGATCGGTCATCGCATCGTCGATCATCTGGAGCTTTCGGAACAATCGGCTTTCGAGATCGGCAGGAATACTGCGGCAGTGGATATCCTCCACGAAAAAGGCCCGCAGCCATTCATCGCGAAATCCAACGATCATGCCTTACCCCCCAACAACCGAGTCAATGTACCACTCCATGGGACTTTCCACACCGTCTTTTCCATCGCTCTTCGTCAAAGCCGGCGAAGGATCATCGGGTTCCCCAATTGGGACGGGCTAAAAACCGGTTCCCGCCCTTCCGCGCCATCGCCACCCCACCCTATTGGCTTTGGATCAAAGTTTCCGCGCTAAAGGGGGCTCATTGAACGTGGTTTGATCAAGGCGCAGGGTTTCGATGAAGGCGCGCAGGGCGGCGGTCATGCGTCGGCTGGGGTAGTAAAGGCGCAGGCCCGGGAAGGCGGGGCACCAGTCTTCGAGAACGGGCCGCAACCGCCCATCGGCCAGCCAGTCGGCGGCGCGCGGCCGCAGCACGCAGGCCAGCCCGGCACCGGCGCTCGCCGCTTCCAGCAGCGTATGGTCGTTGACGCACAGCGGACCGGTCGGATCGACGGTGACGCGCCGCCCGGCCTTTTCCAGCTCCCAGCGATAGACGCCCTCGGGAAAGCGAAAGGCGATCACTGCACGTTCAACCAGAAGTCCGGCCTGGGGGTGATTGCTACAAGGCGTAGGGTTCGCGTACCCCCGGATCGTCGGGCGGAAAGTCCTTGGTGTTGCGGGTCACAAGCAAGCGTCCGGTGGTCTGCGCCGTGGCCCAGATCACCGCGTCAGGCAGTTTAATGCGATGGGCGCGCCGCAAGTCCACCGCGCGCTTGGCGATCTTGTCGTCCAATGCGATGACTTTGAAGCCGTCGAGAAAAAGCCGGGTCGGCTCTATCAGATCGGCGCGCGCGCCCACCATCACCTCCATCCATGTGATGATGCTGATGGCGCGACTCTCAAATCGCTCGATTTCCTCGCTAGCCTCGGGGCGGGCGTTCAGATGATCGATGAGGATATTGGTATCGAAAAGCGCGCCTACCATTCGCTGCGCGCCTTCTCCTGATAGGCCAGACCATCGACCTTGCGCTTGCCCCAAAGGCCGAAACCGTCCGCGACCTGTTCGCGGTGATGACGATCTAGATAATCGTCTATCGCCGCCCTGATCAGCGCGGCACGCGACTGGCCCACCCGCTTGGCAAGGGTGTCGAGGGCTTCGATCTGGGCATCGCTCATATCGACAAGGGCTCTCACTGCGTCCTCCATTGATATGTGATATGCATATCAAATGGTGCGGTGCGCTGAAAAAGAAAAGGCCGCCTCGGCGTTGGTACCCGATGCACTCCGCCTATTCCTCGTCGCCCCCATCCCACGGGGCCCCGGTGTTCGGCGGCGAGTGTGTGGCCCCTAAGCGCAGGGTTTCGATGAAGGCGCGCAGGGCAGCGGTCATGCGTCGGCTGGGGTAGTAAAGGCGCAGGCCCGGGAAGGCGGGGCACCAGTCTTCGAGAACGGGCCGCAACCGCCCATCGGCCAGCCAGTCGGCGGCGCGCGGCCGCAGCACGCAGGCCAGCCCGGCGCCGGCGCTCGCCGCTTCCAGCAGCAGCGTATGGTCGTTGACGCATAGCGGACCGGTCGGATCGACGGTGACGCGCCGCCCGGCCTTTTCCAGCTCCCAGCGATAGACGCCCTCGGGAAAGCGGAAGGCGATCGTCGGAAAGCGCCGCAGATCGGCGGGATCGGTCAAGGGCGGCGCTCCGGCAAGCAGGCTTGGCGCGCCGACGATGACCAGACGCAGCGGCGGCCCAAGCGGCAGGCTGATCATATCCAGGGCGATGTTTTCACCGATGCGCACCCCGGCATCGAAGCCCGCCGCCACCACATCGACTAGCCCGTCATCGGCCTCCACCTCCAGATCGACCTCGGGATAAAGCCGGGTGAAGCGGGCGACCAAGGGCGCCAAGGCGAAGGCCGCGGCCGAGCGCGGCACGCTCAGGCGCAGGCGACCGAAGGGACGGTCGCGGAAGCCGTCGATCTCCGACAGCGCGCCTTCGATCGACGACAACGCCGGCCCCAGGCGATCAAGCAGGCGCTCGCCGGCCTCGGTCGGGGCCAGACTGCGGGTGGTGCGGTTGAGCAGACGCACCCCCAGGCGATCTTCCAGGCGTCGCACGCAATGGCTCAGCGCCGAGGGCGATACCCCGCGTTCCTTCGCCGCCTTGCGGAAGCTGCCCAGGCGGGCGACGGCGGCGAAAGCATCAAGATCGGCCAGACCCGCCCGCTCCATAGGTGAATTCCCTTCATCGGTTCACGTCAAACAGGGTGGATTATCGAACAATAGGCCGACTGCTATCTCTCGTCCCCGCCTTTCGCGATGTCAGGAGAATACGCTATGGATTCCCTTCCCCTCGGATCTTCCGGCCTGCGCTGCTCGGCCCTTGGCCTCGGCTGCATGGGCATGTCGGAATTCTATGGCCCAAGCGACGACGCCCGCTCGCTGGCCACCCTGGAGGCCGCCGTGGAGCAGGGGATCACCCTGTTCGATACGGCCGATATGTATGGCGCCGGCCACAATGAGACGCTGCTGGGCGGCTTTCTCAAGGGGCGGCGTGACAAGGTGGTTCTGGCGACGAAATTCGCCATTGTCCGGCCAACGGCGGCCTATGCGCGGACCATCGACAACAGCCCGGCCTATGTGCGCTCGGCCTGCGAGGCCTCGTTGCGCCGCTTGGGCATCGACACCATCGATCTTTATTACGTCCACCGCCGCAACCCGCAAACGCCGCTGGAAGACACCCTGGGGGCTTTGGCCGAATTGAAGGCCGAGGGCAAGATCCGCGCCGTCGGCCTGTCGGAGGTGTCGGCCCAAACCCTGCGCGCCGCCCATGCGATTTTGCCGATCGCCGCCGTGCAAAGCGAATATTCGCTGTGGACCCGCGATGCCGAGGCCGAGGTGCTGGCAGCCTGCGCCGAATTGGGTATCACCTTTGTCGCCTATAGCCCGCTGGGCCGGGCGGCCCTGACCGGGGCGATCACTCCGACCACCCTGGTCGAGGGCGATTTTCGCCGGGCGATGCCGCGCTTTGGCGCCGAGGCCTGGGCGGTCAACCGGCCGCTGGTCGAAGCCCTGGGCGATTTCGCCAGCGCCCGCGGCGCGACGCCGGCCCAGGTCGCCCTGGCTTGGCTTTTGGGGCGCCCCCAGCCCCTGGTGCCGATTTTCGGCACCCGTAGCCCCGAACGCCTGCGCGAGAATATCGGCGCGGCCGCCCTGCGCCTTTCGGCCGACGACCGCGCCATCCTCGACGCCCTGTTCCCCCCCGGCATCGCCCAGGGCATGCGCTATACCGAAGAGGGCATGAAAAACCTCGACGTCTAAAAACTACCGTCTTCGCGTCTCTGCGAACACCGCCCGCACCGCTTCTGGAATCGGCACGGGGCGGGCGGTGTCGCGGTCGACGAAAACATGGGTCCAGTGTCCCTGGGCGGCGGCTTCGTTATCATCGGGAGCGAACAGCGCCAGCCCATAGGTGACGCTGGTCCGCCCCAGATGATCGACACAAAAACCGCCGTCAAGAAACGATCCGGCCGGACCGGAGCGCCCGAAATCAAGGGCCTTGGTGAACAGGCAGCGGGTTTCGGCGGCGAAGGTGCGCAAAGGCGAGTCCAGAAGATCAAGCCCGGCGCGCTCGGCCAGGAAGGTGACGACGATCAACTCGAAATAGCGGTAATAGGTTACATTATTCACATGGTGGAACGGGTCGAGGTCGCCCCAGCGCATTTGGATGGGCAGAAAAAACGGGTAAGCCTCGCGCCGGTCGATGGACTGCTTGGGCATGCCGGTCCCCTATTGCGCGGTCCAGCCGCCATCGATCGACAACGGCACGCCGGTCAGCGTATCGGCCGCCTCGGAACACAGATAAACCGCCATGGCGCCGATCTGCTCGGGGGTGACGAAGCGCCGCGTCGGCTGCTTTTCGCTGAGCAAATCGACGGTCGCCCGCTCGACGGTAACGCCGTCGCGGGCGGCGCGGGCGTCGATCTGGGCCTGCACCAGCGGCGTCAGCACCCACCCCGGGCAGATGGCGTTGACGGTGATGTGGCGGGTGGCGTTTTCCAGGGCGGCGACCTTGGTCAGCCCAAGGACCCCGTGCTTGGCCGCCACATAGGCGGCCTTGCCGACGCTGGCCACCAGTCCATGGGCGCTGGCGACATTGATCACCCGCCCCCAATCGCGCTCGCGCATTCCCGGCAAGGCCGCCGCCGTGCAATGGAAGACCGCTGAAAGATTGATGGCGATGACGCTATTCCAGCGCTCGGGCGGAAAATCGACGATGTCGCTGGTATGCTGAATGCCGGCGTTATTGACCAGGATATCGACCTGCCCCATTTCGGCGATCGCCTGAGCGATTAGAGCGCGGCAGGCCTCGCCCTGCGCCAGATCGGCGTCGATATGGATGGCGCGCACCGAAAAACTGGTCTCGATGTCCTTGCGGATATCCTCGATCGCCTCGGGCGCCCCGAAGCCGTTCAACACGATATCGACGCCCTGCCCGGCCAGGGCCCGGGCGATGCCAAGGCCGATTCCGCTGGTCGACCCGGTCACCACTGCGCATTTGCCTTTCATCGATCCCCTCTCCCATGATGAGCCATTGCTCCTTGCGGCTGTCCGCAAGGCGACTAGACTCACCTTAGGTAGGGTAACCCTTGCGGCTTTTTAACCTCTCAGCGCTTGAAGACACTGGCCGCGGCGTTGAAAGCCCCGCCCTTGGCGGCGATCTGGGCGCGGGCGCGGGCGATTTCGGCTTCCAGCGCGCTGATATAATCCTCCAGATCCTTCACGGTCATGTCGTCTAGGCTAACCGGCTTGACCGGTTTGGCGCGGGGGTCGAGGTCGTCCGTATCCATGGCGGGTCTCCAGCGGGGTCGATGCTCTTTCATTGCACCAAGGGGCTTGGCCGCACAATATGGAAGGGTCGCCCTCGTTTCGATCACCGGTTCGGCGCGCGCCTTATCCGCCCAGACCGTTTTCCCTGACCGCTTTCAAGGAGTCGCCATGACCGCCCCCCTGCCCGACCAGATGCGCTGCGTCGAAATCGCCGGAGCCGGCGGCCCCGAGGTCTTGAAGATGGCCGCGCGGCCCCTGCCCGTGCCCGGGGACGGCGAGGTGCTGATCGCCGTGGCGGCGGCCGGGGTCAACCGCCCCGATGTCTTCCAGCGCCAGGGCAGCTATCCGCCGCCGCCCGGCGCCTCCGACCTGCCGGGACTGGAGGTGGCGGGCACCATCGTCGCCATCGGCGCCAAGGCCGGCGAAGGCTGGCGGATCGGCGACCGGGTTTGCGCCCTGCTCTCGGGGGGCGGCTATGCCCAATACGCCAGCGCCGATGCCGCCTTGTGCATGCCTGTGCCCCAGACCCTGGGCCTTGACGAGGCCGCCGCCCTGCCCGAGACCTTCTTTACGGTGTGGCACAACCTGTTCCAGCGCGCCCGCCTGCAAGAGGGCGAAAGCCTGCTTGTCCACGGCGGCTCCAGCGGCATCGGCACCACCGCCATCCAGATGGCCAAGGCCTTTGGCGTTACGGTCTATGTGACCGCCGGCACGCCGGAAAAATGCGCCGCCTGCGAAGCCTTGGGCGCCGACCGGGCGATCAATTACCGCACCGAGGATTACCCCACCGTTATCAAGGAACTGACCGGCGGGCGCGGCGTCGACGTGGTGCTCGACATGGTCGGCGGCGATTATATCGACCGCGATCTGCGCATCCTGGCCGAGGACGGCCGCCATGTGAACATCGCCTTCCTTCAGGGCTCCAAGGTCACCGTCGATCTGATGCGGATGATGCTCAAACGCCTGACCCTGACCGGCTCGACCCTGCGCTCGCGCCCGGCCACGGTCAAAGCCGGCATTGCCCGCGCCCTCGAGGAAAAGGTGTGGCCGCTGCTTGAACAAGGGAAGCTGCGGCCGCCGATTCATGCCCGTTTCGCCCTGGAAGACGCGGCGGAGGCCCATCGCCTGATGGAACGCTCCGACCACATCGGCAAAATCGTATTGACCCTTTGATGATTTTCCCGGGTCGGCCGTTTGACCCGGGCATCGACTGCGGCTATATCTGCCTAAGTTGCTAGCCGGCTCTCGCGCCGGGGGTCGTTCCTCGACCCGCCCGTCGATCCGCGGACTGGACATTCCATCCTGCCTGGACACCGAAGGGCTCCGCTTGTCCGGGAGGATGGGCGGAAAAGCGACGCCGTTGTCTGGCCGTTCCGTGAAGGAACCGCCGAAGGAAGAAAGAGGAGACACAATGGCTCTGCCCCTGATGCCCAAGGCGACAGCCGTCTGGCTGGTGGAGAACACCACCCTGACCTTCGAACAGATCGCCGAGTTCTGCGGCATGCATGAACTGGAAGTGCAGGCCATTGCCGACGACGAGGTCGCCGTCGGCATCACCGGGATGGACCCGGTGGTCAAAGGCCAGCTTCTGGCCGATGAAATCGCCCGCTGCGAGGCCAATCCCACCGCCCGCCTCAAGCTGCGGCCCTCGGAAAACCCCATTCCGCAGGCCCGCCAGAAGGGCACCCGCTACACCCCGGTCTCCAAGCGCCACGATCGCCCCGATGGCATCGCCTGGATCTTGAAGAACCATCCCGAGGTGACGGAAGCCCAGATCTGCAAGCTGCTGGGCACCACCAAGCCGACCATTGGCGCGATCCGCGACCGCAGCCACTGGAACGCCCAGAACATCAAGCCGCGCAACCCGGTGACCCTTGGGCTGTGCAGCGAAGCCGATCTGGAAAAGGCCATCGCCCTGTCGGGAAACCGCCGCAGCCTGATGGCCCAGATGAACGCCACCTATAGCGAATCGGCGGCTTCGGTGCCGCCGGCCTATCATGACGATGACGACGAGGACGATCGCCGGATCTGATCGCGATCAGGGCCGACCGATAAAAAGGGGGGAACCGCGAGGCTCCCCCTTTTTTGATGGGCGAAACGCCGACCCGCCTCCCCGCTCTATTCGGCAGCCAGCGCCGCGCCGTCGTTGGCCGGGGCGAAGAGGGGGGCGGTTTCGCGCAGGCAGCGGGCGAAAGCGCCGAGGCCGGCCGACGACAGCGGCACGAAGGGCGTGCCGCGCTTCAGGCAGGCGCGCTTGGCCTTCAGGCAGGCATCATGGCTGATGCAATCGACCGGGCAGATGACGATATCGGCGCCCGAGAGCACTTCGCCCAAATGGGCCCGGCCATCCTCGCGCCCGGCGTCGTGGTGGGCGAAGCGGCCATTGCTGTCTTCGACCAGCTTGCGCAGGCTGGGCACGGTGCGCGGACGGCCGCCGACATAAAGAATGGTCCGGCCACCCAGATCGAGCGGCGGGCGATCGCCCGCCTCCCCGTCGTCGTCGAGCGCCAGATCCTCCAGGGTTCGCAGATCCTCGGCCTGTTCGGCGAGGCGCCGGCGCAGATCGTCGCGGTCGGCGCGCACCTCGGTCAGCAGACGCTCGGCCTCGGCCAACTTGCCCTGCAAGCGGTCGGCCCGCCAAGCCTCGCGGTTCAGACGCTCGCGCAGGCCCTCCATCGTCGCCTCCAGGGTCTGGATGCGCAGATCGCGGCAGCCGCCCTCGCCGGCTTCCTCCAGGCGGCGCACCAGGGCGCGGGTACGGGCGCGCTCGGCTTCGATGGCGGCGCGCAACTGGCCGATCTCGCCCTGCTTGATCTCGATCTCGCGCAGGCGCCGGGCCTCGGCCTCGGCCAAACGGTCCTCGACGGCCTCGGTTTCGCGCTCCATCTCGGCCAAGCGGCGGACATCGGCGCGATTCGCCGCACCCATCAGATGCGACAGCATATGGACCTCGCCAAAGGCCCGTTCGAGCAGCGTCCGCGACGCCAAGGGATGGCACATCAAGGCCCAATAGGGTCCGGGGATGTCGCCGGCCTCGCGCGCGCCGTCCCATAGCGCCTCGAGCGCGTCGTTATCGGCGGCCTTGCGGAATTGGGCGAGCGCCCGGGTGTGGCGGCGCTCCAGATCCTTGTCCATCAGCTTGGCGATGCCCTTTTCCGCCGGACCGGCGGCGCCGGCGGCGCGCACGAACACGCCGTGCAAACGATAGTCCGGGGCATCGGCGGGCACCGACAACCGCGTCTTGGTCGCCAGCTTGCGCAGATCGGACATGGTCAGGCAGGTGCCGACGATCGAACAATGGAAATGGGGATCAAGCTCCCACAGGCGACGGCGCCCGACGATCGGTCGCAGGGAAAGGGTGTCGGTCATGGCCGGCCTCGCGCATCCAATGGGGGGATCGAAGGCGCTAGGGCGGCGAGCAGACGGGTGGATACCGGCCCTCTGCGTCATCGCCGCTCTAACCTATTGAATCCAGATCAAGGTTTCCGCGTTTAACGGGTCTCGTCCACCGCGGTCCGATCTAGCCTAAAACGGCGGGAAGACGCGGTCAATGCTATTGATAATCGTTATCAAATTCATCGGCCTTTTCCGAGCTCCCACTTTCGTTGGCCCCAGGGGATGACAAGCCGGTTCGCGGTTCCCATTGTCTCCAGACACACCTAAAAGGATAGAGATATGCCCCTGGCCCTTGGAGAAGACCCCATCCTTTCCCCTCCCTCCAATGTGGCTTTTCGGTCTAATGGCTTCGGGGGCCTATGGGGTCTGTTGCCCCGGGCGCTGGGCGGCGGAGAAAGCTTCCGCGAGGCCCTGGACCAGTTGCCGGTGCCGGTGATCCTGGCCCGGCCCGACATGGTGATTTCGTGGATGAACCGCGCCACCCGCCGCTCGCTCGAGCGCATCGCCCATCTGCTGCCGGTCGCCCCCGAGGACGTGGTCGGCCAGTCGATCGACGTCTTCCACCGCCATCCAGCCCATCAGCGCGCCCTGATGGCCAAACCCGGCGCCCTCCCCCACCACGCGGTGATCGCGCTCGGCGACGAGTTCCTTGATCTGCAGATCGAGGCCCTAGGCGAGCGGGCGGCGCCCAAGGCCTATGTGCTGACCTGGAGCATCGTGACCGAACGGGTCAAGGCCGAACGGCTGGTGAGCCAGCGCAACCATATGCTCGATCAGCTGCCGGTCAACGTCATGCTGGCCGATCCCAAGACCATGCTGATCACCTATGCCAACCGCACCAGCCTCGACACCCTGGCCAAGCTCCAGCATCTGATGTCGTTTTCGGTGAGCGATCTGGTCGGGCGCAGCATCGATATCTTCCACAAGAACCCCAGCCACCAGCACGCCATCTTGTCCGACCCCAAGCGCCTGCCCTTCCATTCGAAGATCCGCCTGGGACCCGAAACCCTGGACCTGCGGGTTACGGCGATTTTCGGCGAGCGGGGGGAGTATGAGGCGATGCTGCTCTGCTGGTCGGTCTCGACTCATCTGGTGAAATTGGCCGATGATTTCGAGAGTCATATCAAGGGCTTCGCCGATATGATCGGCTCGGCGTCGACCCAATTGCACAGCACCGCCGAAAGCATGAGCGGCGCGGCCGAGGAAGCCTCGTCCCAGGCCGCGGGCGTATCGGCCGCCGCCGAGGAACTAAGCGCCTCGGTCCAGGAACTGGGATGCCGTCTCAAGGCCAGCCAAACCTTGCTTGAGCAGGCGCGCGCCGCCGCCCAGACCAGCACCAGCGAGGTCATCCAGTTACGCGACGCCGCCCAGCAGATCGATTCGGTCATCGATGTCATCGGCGAGATCGCCGGCCAGACCAATCTTTTGGCGCTCAACGCCACCATCGAGGCCGCGCGGGCCGGTGAGCATGGGCGGGGCTTCGCCGTGGTCGCCGGCGAGGTCAAGGACCTGTCGGCGCAAACCGCCAAGGCCACCGGGTCGATCACCGGCGAGATCCGCAATATTCAGACCAGCACCGACGCCACGGTGGGCACCATCGATACCATCGTCACCCTGGTCGAGGAAATCACCGGAGTGTTCAGCGCCATGCAGGATTCGATCGCCATCCAAAGCGAGGCCACCCGCGAGGTCGCCCGCAACATCACCGGCGTCAGCGAAGCCTCGTCGATCACCAGCAGCGCCGCCTGCGACACGATGGGCGCGGCCAGCGAATTGTCGCGCACGGCCGAGGCCCTGCGCGGCCAGGTCGATAATTTCCTGGCGACCGTGCGCAAACTATAAGGGGCGGCAGGTCGGGTTCAGGTAATGCGAAAACGCCTCAAGGCTTCGGCCAGATCGGCGCCGAAGCTGCCGCCCTTGCTCAGATAGGCCGCGCTGGCGGGCAGACGGGCGAGGAAGGCGTTGTTGCGCTCGAAGCTGGTCAGGATGCAAAAGGGAATCCCTTCGGTCGCCGGCATGGCGGCCAGGGCGCAGCCGACGTCGATCCCCGACAGCACATCGAGCACCGCCGAGGAGATCACCAGATCGGGCCGGGTGCGCACCGCCAGCTCCAAAGCCTCCATCGCCGTGCGCACGGTGGTCACCTTATAGCCGCAGTTCTGCAGCTCGCGGCCGATGATCGCCGCGCTCGACCGCTGGGGCTCGATCAGCAGGATTTCCACGTTGAGATGGGCGACGTCGGCCAGATCGAAGGGGCGGCGGGTGGGCAGCGAGCGGAAGAACTCGGCGTTGTCGGTGGAGCTTTCGATCTCCCCCGACAGCAGGCCGCGCAAAACGTCAACGAAGGTGCCGTAGTCGTCGAGATTGAATTCGGTCGGCTGATCAAGGTCGGCGATGTAGTCGCGGAACCGGCGCAACGCCAGATCCAGCAAGGGAAAATCGGTGGCGGCGCCCAACATGTTAAGGCGGGCGACCAGGGTGCGGATGCGCTGGGTTCCCTCGACGGCCGGGATGGCGCCCGAACGGATGTTACCGACGGTCACCTCCAGTTCGCTGGTGGTGTCCTGAGCCTCTTCAAGAAATTCCGCTTCCACCTGCGCGCCGTAATCGTCGCGAGCCATTCCTACCCCCTGACCATTCGTCTATCACCCGATTTTGCTAGTTTATCGACGAAAGATGTTTGCCAGAAAGGGAAATCAATCCGACGCGCGTGAAATCTACACCGGCGTATTGACGTGGCCCATCTTGCGGCCCCGGCGGCTTTCCACCTTGCCATACAGGTGCAGGCGGGCGCCCGGCGTCGCCATCAGAAGCGGCCAGTCATGGACCTCGTCGCCGATCAGATTGGTCATCCGCATCGCCCGGAAGCGGGACGGATCGCCCAAGGGCAGGCCGCAGACGGCGCGCACGAATTGCTCGAATTGATCGGTGTGGCAGGCGTCCATCGTCCAATGACCGCTGTTGTGGGGGCGCGGCGCCATTTCGTTGACCAACAACGAGCCATCGGCCAGCACGAACAACTCGACGGCCAGCAGCCCGACCAGATCAAGGGCCAGGGCGGCGCTCTCGGCGATGGCGCGGGCGGCGATCGCCGTTTGCGGACGGATCGGCGCGGGCACCGACGAGGTATGCAAGATGCCCTCGCGGTGGTGGTTCAACGTCGGCTCGAAACAGGCCGTCGCCCCGTCGGGGGCGCGGGCGATGATCACCGAGATCTCGGAGACGAAGGGCACCAACCCCTCGAGCACCGCCGGCCGGTTGCCCAAGGCAGCCCAGGCCGCCGCCGAGTCGCCCGGGGCGTTCAGCCGCACCTGCCCCTTGCCGTCATAGCCCAGGCGCGTGGTCTTGAGAATGGCCGGACAGCCGATCTTCGCCACCGCCTCGGCCAGGGACTGCGGGCCGTCGGTGACCGGCGCCCAGGGGGCCGTGGCGATCCCCAAATCGTTGAAAAAACGCTTTTCAAGAATGCGGTCCTGGGCGGTTTCCAGGGCTTTCCAGCCGGGGCGGACCGGCCGCAAGGCGGCGAGATGGGCGACGCTGGCCGCCGGGATGTTCTCGAATTCAAAGGTGATGACATCGACCGAGGCGGCGAAGCGCGACAGCGCGTCTAGGTCGTCGTAAGCCGCCAGGGTGACCATCGGACAAACCTGCGAGGCCGGTCCGTTATCCTCGGGGGTGAAGATGTGGCAGGAGATGCCAAGGCGGGCCGCCGCCAGCGCCGTCATCCGGCCAAGCTGGCCACCGCCCAGAATTCCCAATCGCGCGCCCGGCCCCACAGGCCCCAAGGCCGCCAGCCGTCCAACCATGGCCATCACTTAACCCTCATCCACCGGTTCTTCGGCGACCTCGGCCGTCTGGCGGTCGCGCCAGGAGATCAGCTTCGCCTCGATATCGGGTCGCGACAGCGCGACCACCGAGGCGGCGATCAGCCCGGCGTTGATCGCCCCGGCCTTGCCGATGGCCAGGGTTCCCACCGGCACGCCGCCCGGCATCTGCACGATCGACAGCAGGCTGTCCATTCCCGAAAGCGCCTTGCTTTCAACCGGAACCCCAAAGACCGGCAAGGTGGTCATCGCCGCCACCATGCCCGGTAGATGGGCCGCGCCGCCGGCGCCGGCGACGATCGCCCTTAGGCCGCGCGCCCGCGCCGTCGTCGCGTAATCAACCAGCCGCGCCGGGGTCCGATGGGCGGAAATAATGCGCTTTTCCGCCGGAACGCCCAGCATCTCCAGGATGTCCCAGGCATGGCGCAGGGTAGCCCAGTCCGACTGGCTGCCCATGATGACGCCGACCAGCGGCGCCTCCGAGGGGGTATGCATGGCTGGTTCCCTTTGCCCCGATTGCGGAAAGCGGCGGAGTATGGCGAGCCCGGCCCCCTCTGGCAAGCGGCGCCGGCCGGCATGATGACGGGGCGCGCCGGCCCTCCGTGGTTTATGGCCTCCCCGTGCTATGCTGGCCCGACCGTCAGCGGTTCCCGAAAGGAACCCCCCGCCCCACGACGCCAGCCTGGAGGCCCGCGAGCCATGGCAGACGAGATCGAGCGCACCCAGCCGGCCCGCGAGCCGGGAGACGCCTTGCGCCGGCGGATGGACGCCTATCCACCGCCCCCCGACCACCCCGACCACGGCGCCAGCCAAGAGGATCGCCAACGCGGCCGCAGCGCCTATCGCCTCGGCGCCTCGCTGGCCCATCCCCCCCAGCCGATCCAGGACGAGGCCAGCGTGCTTGGCCTGCCGCCCCGGCTGCTGACTCCACGGATCCAGGAGGCGATCACCGGCCTGATGGAGGAAATGGAGCGCACCCGCCTCCGCCTCGCCAGCAGTCAGGCCCATGAAAGCGTTCTCAGCGGCCTAGCCGATGCCGATGGCGTGCTGCCGGTGCTCAATCGCCGGGCGATCCTGCGCGAGCTTGATCTGCGGGTGCGTCTGGCCCGGGAGGGCGGGCCGCCGTTTCTCGTCAGCCTGTTCTATCTGACCAATTTCGACGCCCTGCGCCGCATCGCCGGCCTCGATGCCGCCCTGGCCGGGCTGACGCGGCTGGCCGCCGAGGTGCTGAGCGCGGCGGGCCTGGGCGACGGACGGTTGAAGGCCGATGATCTGACCGAGGGGCGCTTCCCCCCCCTGGCCGGCTCCCTGGGCGGTGCCAGCGTCCTTTTGGCCCGGGGCGACGAACCGCAGCGACCGCCCGATCAATTGGGCGCCCGGGCTGAAAAGATCCGCCTTGGCGTAACCGACAAGGGCCTGCGCTGGGGGGGCGTTCTGCTGCCGTTGGCGGTATCGGCCGCCACCGTCCTGGCCGATGGCCGTGAAGAGACCGGGGCGCTTGTCGCCCGCCTAGACGGCCTGCTCAGGCAATGATGTCGGGGATCATCCGGTTTTCAAGACGCGAGATCTGATCCTTGAGGGCAAGCTTACGCTTTTTCAGCCGCTGCATCTGAATCATGTCAAAGGGCATGTTCTCGGTGATCCGGGCGATCACCGCGTCAAGGTCACGGTGTTCCGTGCGTAATTCCTCTAGCTTGGCCCTCAGGCCATCAAGCTCATGATCGTCCACGCCTGGCACCCCTCCTGGAACGGTCACCCCGGAGTCCGAGGTCATGGATTTGACACTAGCAGAAGTCCGGAGAGAACGGTATGGCTGGCGTGTTATACCTTGAGTCCAAAGCCGAATTGACCCACCGTGGTTGCGAGCAACCACCCAGAACAAATAACATCATATCCGATCAAGGGAACATGTCATGGCCGAGATTAGACGCATCGGAGTACTCACCAGCGGCGGCGATTGCGCCGGGCTCAACGCGGTGATCCGGGCGGTTACCCACCGCGCCCGCCGGGCCTACGGCTGGAAAGTGTTCGGTATTCTCGACGGAACCATGGGGCTGATGGACCGCCCCTTGCGCTACCGCGAGCTCGACTCGGAAATGTTTTCGGGCTTCGACATTCTGCGCGCCGGCGGCACCGTTCTGGGTACCGTCAACAAGGGCGACCCCTTCGCCTTCCCCATGGCCGACGGTTCCAAGACCGACCGCTCGCTTGACTTCGTCGACGGCTTCCACAGCCTGGAACTCGACGCCCTGGTGGTGGTCGGCGGCGACGGCTCGATGCGCATTCTCAAGAAGCTGTGCGACAAGGGCAGCATCGGCATGGTCGGCGTGCCCAAGACCATCGACAACGATGTTCACGGCACCGAATACGCCGTCGGCTTCTCCACCGCCACCAATGTGGTGACCGAGGCCCTGGACCGTCTGCAGGCGACCGCTGCCAGTCACCACCGGGTGATGATCCTGGAAGTCATGGGCCGCGACGCCGGCCATATCGCCGTCAGCGCCGGCATCGCCGGCGGCGCCGATGTCATCTTGATCCCCGAGATCCCCTATACCCTGGAAGGCGTGGCCAAGCGCATCCGCGAGGTTCAGCAGGAAGGCCGCAGCCACGCCCTGATCGTCGTCGCCGAGGGCGTGCTGACCCCCGAGGGCGAGCGCGCCACCGTGGCCTATGCCGGTGGCCAAACCCGCTATGGCGGCATCAGCCAGTATCTGTCCGACCGCATCGCCCAGGACACCGGCACCGAAACCCGGGTGACCATCCTCGGCCACGTCCAGCGCGGCGGCATTCCTTCGATGCGCGACCGCCTCCTCGCCTCGGCCTTCGGCGTCCATGCCGTCGATCTGGTGGCGGCGCGCAAATTCGGCCGCATGGTGGCTTGGCAGGACCGGGGCGTCGTCGACGTGCCGCTGGAAGAGGTCTGCATCGGACCGCGCAGCCTTGATCCCAATGGTACCCTGGTCCATGCCGCCCGCGGCCTGGGCATCTATGTCGGCGAAATCGGCGCCGCGTAATATTCTTTCGTTTAGCCGGGTTTTGCTTTTAAAGCCAGCCCGAGTCGTTGGGGCGACCGCCGAAAAACTCGGCGGTCGCCTTTGTTTTCGGCCAATAACCCTTCGTATGCCCCCACTAAAAAAACCCCCTCAGGGAAAGGGGTGACTTGTCATGCAACTCTTGGGCTTGGCCCCCGTCTTTTCCTTTTTTCGCCACAACATGACCACTGGCTTCCCGGGAACGACGATGGTAGGCTTCTTCTTGTCTCTGAAACGAGTAAGGAGGACCATTCAATGGGTCAGGACGCTCGCAAGGATGCTCTTAACAACCGCCATGCGGAACTGGAAGAGCGACTGGAACACGAGGCTACACGACCGATCCCCGATACCTCGGTCGTCACTACCTTGAAACGCCAGAAACTCCGTATCAAAGACGAAATCCACCGCATGGAGGCGCGCTGACAACCGGCGCATTCTGACCCCGGCGCGCCGCGTTTCCCGACGCGGCCATAGCACGGCGCGGTCGAAGCACGGATTGATCGGCCCGAACAGTGCTCCTTGCCCTGTGGCGCCCGCTTAGCGGCGCTCGCCCCGCCCCCTTCTCGGGAGGCGGGGTTTTTCATGACCGCGATCTTGCGTATTATTCTTGCGTAACCCCACGGGTTTCCGCGAATGGTATTTCAAAGGGGGCTTTGCAACCCGCCCCGACCTACCGCACACTGCGGCGCGCAGTTCGGGCAAAACACACCCGACCGATCGAGGATAAGAGGACCGCGTGCCAAGGGGGCTCTTAAGCGCTCTGCGGACGCGGGGTCCCGGCGCTTCGGCGAAGCGCCTGAAAAAACGTTACCGTCGAGGGGAGAAACCAACCATGACCAATGCCTACGAAGAGGCCTACCAGCGGTCCATCACCGACAAGGAAGGCTTCTGGGGAGACGCCGCGCGCGATATCGTGTGGACCAAACCCTGGGATCGCGTGCTCGACGAGTCCCAGGCCCCCCTGTACCGCTGGTTCGCCGGCGGCGAGCTCAACACTTGTTATAACGCCGTCGACCGTCATGTCGACGAGGGTCGGGGCGATCAGGCGGCGATCATCTATGACAGCGCCATCACCGGCGCCAAACGCACGATCAGCTATAAAACCCTGAAGGATCAGGTGGCGGGCTTCGCCGGCGTGCTGGCCAGCCGGGGTGTCGGCAAGGGCGACCGGGTCATCCTTTATATGCCGATGATCCCCGAAAGCCTTGTCGCCATGTTGGCCTGCGCCCGCCTGGGCGCCATCCATTCCGTGGTGTTCGGCGGCTTCGCGCCCAATGAGCTGGCAACCCGCATCAACGACGCCCAGCCCAAGGCCATCGTCGCCGCCTCCTGCGGCATCGAACCCAACCGGGTGATCGCCTATAAGCCGCTGGTCGACGAGGCGATCCGCCTGTCCGCCCACAAGCCCGACTCGGTGATCGTCTGGCAGCGCGAGGAAGCCCGGGCCGATTTGTCCAACCCCGGCGATATTGATTGGGCCCTCGCCCTGGAAACCACCACGCCGCATGACTGCGTGCCGGTGGCGGCCACCGATCCGCTTTATATCCTCTATACGTCGGGCACCACCGGCCAGCCCAAGGGGGTGGTGCGCGACAACGGCGGCCACGCCGTCGCCCTGCGCTGGACAATGAAGGCGATCTACAACATGAGCCCGGGCGACGTGTTCTGGGCGGCTTCCGATGTCGGCTGGGTGGTCGGCCATTCCTATATCTGCTACGCCCCGCTGTTGCTTGGCGCCACCACCTTGGTGTTCGAGGGCAAGCCGGTGGGCACCCCCGATGCCGGCACCTTCTGGCGGGTGATCGCCGAGCACAAGGTGGCGACCTTGTTCACCGCCCCCACCGCCTTCCGCGCCATCAAGCGCGAGGATCCCGACGGCCTGGAAATCGGCAAATACGACCTGTCGTCGTTGCGCGCCCTGTTCCTGGCCGGCGAGCGCTGCGATCCGGCGACCATCGACTGGGCCGAACACAAGCTGGGCGTTCCGGTCATCGATCATTGGTGGCAGACGGAAACCGGCTGGGCGATCGCCGCCAATTGCCTGGGCTTGCACCTTTACCCGGTCAAGCACGGCAGCCCGACCCTGGCCGCCCCGGGCTGGGACGTGCGGGTTCTGGATGACACCAACCACGAGGTCAATCCCGGACAGATCGGCGCCCTGGTCTGCAAACTGCCCCTGCCCCCGGGCACGCTGACCACGCTGTGGAACGCCGAGGCGCGCTTCCGTCAAGCCTATCTCGCCGACTTCCCCGGCTATTACAAAAGCGGTGACGCCGGGTTCATCGACGACGAAGGCTATATCTATGTGATGACCCGCACCGACGACATCATCAATGTCGCCGGCCATCGCCTGTCGACCGGGGCCATGGAAGAGGTGCTGGCCGGCCATCCGGCGGTGGCCGAATGCGCCGTCATCGGCATTTCCGACGATCTCAAGGGACAGGTGCCGCTGGGCTTCGTCTGCCTGAAGGCCGGCATCACCACCGAACCGGCGCAGATCGCCAAGGAATGCGCCGCCCTGGTCCGCGACCAGATCGGCCCGGTGGCGGCCTATAAGCAGACCGTGGTCGTGCCGCGCCTGCCCAAGACGCGCTCGGGCAAGATCCTGCGCGGCACCATGCAAAAGATCGCCGACAACGAGGCCTTCAAGATGCCCGCGACCATCGACGATCCGGGCATCCTGCCCGAAATCGAAGAGGCCCTGGAAAGCATCGGCTTGGCGCGCAAGCGCGTCTGATCCGTCCTTAAACCTCGGGGGAGGCTGTGAAGCGGCCTCCCCCGGGATCGTCCAAGGCCAAAAGCCTCAGCGCATGCGCATCGAGCGCATCAGGCCGAAGGGTTTGCGTACCAAGTCCAGCGGATTGAGCAGGCGCGGCAGAGTGGGCAGATGGGTCATGCGCTCGCGCAGCTTGGCCCGCGCCTTGCGCAGGCGGATGACGCCCTCAAGCCGCCGGTCGAGGAAGGCCCAGGTTTCAGCCGACTCCTCGGAAGTATCCTCCAGCCAGACCAGCAGGGTCGCGCCATAGATCGCGGCCAGTTCGGCGCGCTTGGTATAGAAGCTGAAATCAACGCTGCGATCGCCCACCGCATGCCAGATGCCATCGACCGTGGCATAGGTGGATTTCAGCGACAGCCGGGCATGGCCGGGAAGGCTGAGCAAAGCCAGCCCGCGACGCACCGCCTCGCGGTCGCCGGCCCAGCGTTCCAGCCGCAGCTTGATCGCCAGATGGATCTTTTCAGGAAGCTTCAGCCCCGACAGGTCCCGGGCGCCCAGATCGGCCTCCATCATCCGGTTGGCCAGATCGATGAAATGACCGACGGCTTCGGCCGGCCCGCCGGGAAAGGCCCGATCGGCGGCCTCGCGGTCGAAACCGGCGCTTTCGGCCCCCAGGCGCAAAGCCTTGCCCGACCACCCATCGAAAGGGACGTTGGGAAGGGTCGCAAGCAGAATGCGGTCCCTGATGTCGCTGTACTCCATGGACAATCTCCAGACCAAAAGCGCGGGCCGGGACCAAATCGACCCTGGTCCCGGCGTTAAAGGGGGCTCGAGCGGTGGGCGCGGAAAATCCCCGCGTCCTTAAATCTATGGCTGCTCGCGGTTGGCCGCCAGCGCCTTGCGAATTTCTTCGACGAAACCGAACTGGCTGGGATCGCGCAGACGGCGCGGATAAAGCACACCGTCAAGATGGTCATATTCGTGCTGAACGACCCGGGCATGGAAATCGCGGGCTTCGCGTTCGACCTCCCGCCCGTCCAGATCGACGCCGCGATAGCGCAAGGACCGATAGCGGGGCACCAGACCGGTGAGCCCGGGCAGCGACAGGCAGCCCTCCCAATCCTCGACCATCTCTTCGCCCAGCGGCGTCAGTTGCGGATTGATCAGAACGGTCAGCGGCACCGCCCCCTCGGCCTCGGTCGAGCGGTTGGCCGGAACGTGGAAGATCATCACCCGCAAGGGCACATGGACCTGGGGCGCGGCAAGGCCGACCCCACCCGAGTCGGCCAGGGTCTCGATCATATCGGCCACCAGACGGTGGATCTTTGGGTCGGTGGGATCTTCGACCGGTCGGGCGATTCCCGCCAAAACCGGCATTCCCATCCTTGCGATCTTCAGAATAGCCATGGCGGCGATTATGCCCGCGCTGGCCTCTTGGGTAAACCGCCGTTCCATGCTAAAAAGCCCGCCTCGACCCCGGGTCATTGGCACTGGGGTGGCCGGTCGTTTGAAAAGGGTCCGGGTTCAAGCTGGGTGTCTGCGCCGCTTGGACAATTTCCTTTCCACCGTCGTTTTCCTATGATAGGAAGCGCGCCTCCGGGCTGGTCTGACCATGTCCGCACGGTTTGTGTTTCCGATGCTAGATCGGTGACTGTCATAACGCGACCCTCCCCGCCCCCGGCACAGGCGGTGAATGGGAGGGGGGTCTCAAGTCGAAGGAGAGAGAGCCCTGGTTCAGGTTCTGGTGCGCGACAACAACGTCGATCAGGCGTTGAAGGCGCTGAAGAAGAAGATGCAGCGCGAAGGCGTGTTTCGCGAGATGAAGCTTCGCCGCAATTTCGAGAAGCCCTCCGAGAAGCGGGCCCGCGAAAAGGCCGAAGCCGTGCGCCGCGCCCGCAAGCTCGAACGCAAGCGTCTAGAGCGCGAAGGCTTCTAGGGATTCGGGTGGCAAGGACCTCGTGGTTTTTCCGGGGTCTCGCCGCTTGAAACTTTGGACTCTGGATCAAAGCGCTTGCGTTGGATGCTGGTCATTCAACGCGGTTTGATCTGGAGAAGTGCCCGGGTTCCGTTAGACACCGCCGATTACCGCCCCCGCGTTTCGCGGTCAGGGCGGTATTGGTGTTTTCGGTCAGCGCCAAACGCCAAGGCCCGCCCCGGATAGGAGGCGGGCCTTGGCGTTTGGTGGAAACGGACCGGCCGAGGGGCCGGCCCGTGATGCGCGCTCAGACGCCGACGGCCGCCCGGTAGAGGGCGAGCAGTTCCTCTTCCTCGGCCAGATCGTGCTTGTCCTTCTTGCGCAGGGCGACCACCTTGCGGATGATCTTGGCATCGAAGCCATTGCCCTTGGCCTCGGAGTAGACTTCCTTGATATCGTTGGCGATATTGGCCTTTTCTTCTTCAAGGCGTTCAATCCGCTCGACGATGCTGCGCAACTGGTCGGCGGCCACGCCACCGATATCCTGAGCGACACCGCCGACGGGAACTTCGTCCTCAAGCACGTCCATGCCCGGTCTCCGTTGAATTCTGGGGGATGATGAAAAGGTCGCGCACCTTAACGAGGCGCCGCCCTTGCCGCAAGCACCCGGCGGTGACCCTGAGGCCGGCGCGCGGGGACTCCGCTCGCCGCCCAGCGCTCTAAGAGCTTGATCATCAAGAAAATCATCGGCGCACTCTGGCTCAGATCGCTCGGGGATTTGCTTGGGGGCTAGGGAAACACCCCCTCGTCCCAATAGGGCAGTTTGCCGCACCAGCCCTTCAGGTGATCGACAAAGGCGCGAACCTTGGCCGAGACATGGCGATTATGGGGATAGACGGCATTGATCCCCTGCTCGGGGCCGGTCCACTCGGGCAGCAGGCGCACCAGCCGGCCGGCCCGCAGGTCATCGCCGCACAGGAAAGTCGGCGAGATCATCACCCCGCCCCCCGCCACCGCCGCCGCCCGCAAGGCGTCGCCGTTGTTGGCGCGGAAGCGCCCATGGACCGGCACGCTGACCTGTTCGCCGCCCCCGGCGTGAACCAGCGGATAAAGATCGCCAAAGCGCTGCAGGCTGTAGATCAGGCAATTATGCCCGGTCAGATCCTCGGGCCGCTCGGGGGCGCCCTGGGCCTTGATGTACTCCGGGCTGGCGCAAACGACGATATGCAGCGGCGCCAACCGCACGGCGATCAGGCTGCTATCGGGCAGGCTGCCGATCCGCACGGCGACATCGAAACCGGCATCGAGCAGATCGACGAAACGGTCATCCAGCGTCATATCGACGCCAAGGCCGGGATGATGGGCCAGAAACGGTGGAATGGCCGCGGCGAGATGGCGAAAGCCAAAGGACATCGGGGCATTGATCCGCAAGGTGCCGCGCGCCGCGCCATGCAGGGCCCCGGCCGCCTGCTCGGCCTCTTCCAGATCGGCGAGGATCGCCTGACAGCGCAGCAGATAGACCTCGCCGACCTCGGTCAGTGACAGCCGCCGGGTGGTGCGGTTGACCAGACGCGCCCCCAGCCGGTCCTCAAGCGCCGAGACATATTTGCTGACCACCGAGCGCGACAGCCCCAAGCGTTCGGCTGCCCGCGAAAAGCTGCCCAACTCCGCGACCTTGGTAAAAGTCTCCATCAACGTCAGCCGGTCCATGGCCGGTGGTCACTCCCCTCAAGCCGCCCGGGCGGCCCATGCCAGCCCTCTGGCTGGTAGTGCACCCCCGGCGGACGGCGCCGTCCAGGAATTTCTCCAAAGAAGCCGGAAAGGACGCGAAATTAGCCGCTTTCGCAGTGCTTTAGACATTTCCCGTCTTTCTGGGCGGCGGCCGTTGACCCGGCCGGCGCCGCCGGCCATGTGCTTGACATAAGAAGCGATCGAAACAAATCGCGCCGATGGCCCCAGGGAGAGAGTCCGATGAGCATTTTTTTCGCCGACCCCTTCGACGATCACGAAAGCGTCGTCTTCGCCCGCGACGCCGCCTCGGGTCTGCGCGCCATCATCGCCATTCACAGCACCGCCCTTGGCCCCGCCGTTGGCGGCTGCCGGATGTGGCCCTATCGCAGCGAGGAAGAGGCCCTGGCCGATGTGCTGCGGCTGTCGCGGGCCATGAGCTACAAGAACGCCCTGGCCGGTCTGGCTTTGGGCGGCGGCAAGGCGGTGATCCTGGGCGAGTCGCGGAGCGAAAAATCGCCCGAGCTGCTGCGGGCCTTCGGCCGCGCCGTCGACCGCCTGGGCGGCGCCTATCGCACCGCCGAGGATGTCGGCACCTCGGCGGCCGATATGGACATCATCGGCGAGGAAACCCGCCATGCGCTGGGCCGCTCGGCCAAAGGCGCCGTCACCGTCGGCGATCCCTCGCCCTATACGGCGCGTGGCGGGCTGGCGGCCATGCGCGCCGCCGTCCGCCATCGCTTGGGCCGTGACGGGTTGGCCGGCCTTACCATCGCCATTCAAGGCTGCGGCCAGGTTGGCGCCCATCTCGCCCGCCTGCTCCAGGCCGAAGGCGCCCTGGTGGTGGTCGCCGATCTCGATCCGGCCCGCGCCAGGGCCCTGGCCGGGGAGACCGGCGCCGTGGCGGTCGAGGCCGACCGTATTCTTTCGATCAAAGCCGATGTGATGGCCCCTTGCGCCCTGGGGGCTATACTCGACGATCAGGTCATCGCCGCGCTCAACGTTCCGATCGTCGCCGGTCTGGCCAACAACCAGCTTGCCCAGCCCCGCCATGCCGCCCTGCTCCACGACCGGGGCATCCTTTATGTTCCCGATTACGTCGCCAATGCCGGCGGCATCATCGCCATCGCCGCCGAACACGATGGCCGGGTCGACCGCGCGGAAATCCTCGGGAAAATCGAAGGGATCGGCGCGACAACGGCGAAAATCCTTGATCGCGCGGTGCGCGAGAACCGCACCACCGCCGTCATTGCCGACACCCTGGCCCGCGAAAGGCTGGCCGCCGCCAGCCCCCGGCCCGCCGCCGCCCAGCCCCGGCGTCAGGCCGGCCGCGCCTTGGGCTGAGCGCGCCGCCGTTTTCCCCTCTCCCGCCGGTTGGGCAACGTTTACGCCTTATCAATCGTTTAGGGCTACGTTCTGAAGTAGCGAAGCAACTAAGAGCGCTGCTTTCCGCCTTAAATGGTTTTGGGATAGGGATTGGGGCTTCGATGAGAGAAGCTTTTCCATGGGGTAGCACGGGGCAAGACAGCGGACGGCCGCAAGGCCAACCGATGACGCCGTCGGCCGACGCGCCCCGCAGCGAGCGGACCGAAGAGGGGGCGGACGGCAAGGCCGACCGCTTCCGTCTGCTCGATGCCCTGTTCGTGGAGGCCGAACTTCTGGCCCATGGCAAGGATGGTCGACCGCTGACCCCCCAGGAGCGCCTGCGCCTGTCGGCGATCACCGAGGAAATCGACGGTTTGCTCAACCGCATCGAAGGTCGGTGCGAGCGTCCAGCGGCCGATTTGGCCAGCCCGGACCTGTGGGGCGCCGACGTGCCGCCGCCGGCCAGCCCCCTTGCTTGCGCCACGCCGCCAACGTCCCGGCCCTGCTCGGGCGCCATGGACGAAAACGATATCGAAACCGCCCTGCGCTCGGTCGCCGTGCTGGTTCCCGCCAGCCGATCGTGCCGCGAAGCCGACCGCGCCGCCGGTCTGATCCGCCGCCCTCCGGCGCCGCCTTTGGCCCTGGATGTCGAAAACGCCCTTGATACCATCGCCGCCTATCTCGATGACGGCCGGTCGTTCGATCCGTTGCGCGCCTCGCTGCTCGCCCAGTTCCAACCCCGGCCCCTGCCGCCGACCGAGGCCCGGCTGATCGGGGCGTTGTCAGCGCGGATGGAACAGATCCTTGATAGCTGCACCGATGCGGTGCTCAGCCCGGAGGCCGAGCGCGATCTTGACGATCTGCTCGCCGAAGCCGACCGCATTCTTGGCCGACTCGACTCACCCGCCCGCCCGGGGGCGTCCTGCCGCGAGGCCGCCGCTTGGCGCAAACTGGTCGATGGCCTGGGGCGACAGGTTACCACCCTGTTCCACGACCCCAGCCCCCTTCACGCCCGATAGGCCGTTGCGCGCCCGGCAAATTCGCCCGGTCGACTAATCAACTGGTCGGTATAATCGCTGTCCATACCGACCAGTCGTTTTTTGCAGTGCAGCATTTCGAGGCTTGCGCCCCCTTGGTCCTGGGGCGATCTATCAAGGGAATCCCCCGTCGCGGAGCCCCTTTGATGAATACCATAACCCCGATCTCCACCCGTCGCGTCACCCTGGCCCTGCAGGGCGGCGGGTCGCACGGCGCCTTTACCTGGGGGGTGCTCGACCGCCTGTTGGAAGAACCCCGCCTGCGCATCGAGGCGGTGTCGGGCACCAGCGCCGGGGCGATGAACGCCGCCTGTCTTGCCCATGGACTGGCCGACAGCGGACGCCAGGGGGCGCGCGACACCCTGGAGCGCTTCTGGACGGCGATCAGCAATGCCGCCGCCTTCAGCCCGATCCGGCGGTCGCCTTTGGCTATCTGGCTTGGCAACTGGTCGGTCGCCGACAGCATGGGCTATCTGATGTCGACGGCCTTTGGCCGCGCCCTGTCGCCCTATCAAAGCAATCCGCTCAACATCAATCCCCTGCGCGAAACCGTCGAGCGCATCATCGATTTCGACGCGGTCCGCGCCTGCCGGGACCTGTCCTTGTTCGTCACCGCGACCAATGTTCACACCGGCCGGCCAAGGATCTTCACCCGCGAGGATCTGAGCGTCGACGCCGTTCTCGCCTCGGCCTGCCTGCCCCATCTGTTTCAGGCCGTCGAGATCGACGGCGTTCCCTATTGGGACGGCGGCTATGTCGGCAATCCGGCGCTGTGGCCGCTGATTTATGAAACCGATGTCCGCGATCTGTTGCTGGTCCGCATCAATCCGTTGATTCGCGAGCAAACGCCGATGACCGGCCTGGAAATCGCCGATCGCCTGAACGAGATCACCTTCAACGCCAGCATGTTTCGCGAAATGCGCGCCATCGCCTTTGTCGGCCGCATGCTCGATGAAGGCTCCCTCGACCCCGAGCGCTACAAGCGCATGCTGATCCACGCCATCGAAGCCGAGGACGATCTGAAAAGCCTGGGCGCGTCGAGCAAGCTGAACGCCGAACTGCCCTTCCTTTTCCATCTGCGCGATATCGGCCGGCGGGCCGCCGACGATTGGTTGACGAAAAACCTGGAAAAAATCGGCTACGAAAGTACGGTAGACGTCGCTTCCGCTTATCTGTAGAGGGGCTTTCCCGGCCTCCCCCGCTCCGCCGCCGAAAGGGCGCCGATGTCCGACGACGTGTTGCTGACCAATGCCACCATCGTCGGACGACGCGAGGTTTTCGCCGGGTCGCTTCGGATAAGCGGCGAAACGATCGCCGCCGTCGATCGCGGCGGCTGCGCCCTGGCTGGCGCCGAGGATTTGGGGGGCGACATGCTTGTCCCCGGATTGATCGAGTTGCATACGGATAACGCCGAGAGCCACCTGGAGCCGCGCAACGGCGTGCGCTGGCCCTTTCCGATGGCGGCGGTGCTCGCCCATGACGCCCAGTTGATCGGCGCCGGGATCACCACGGTTCTCGATGCCATCGCCATTGGCGAGTACCAGGACCGGGGCAGCCGTCGCCAGCTTCTGGCCGAATTGATCGCCGCCATCCGCCATGCCCGCGCCCAAGATCTGCTGCGCGCCGACCACCAGCTTCATCTGCGCTGCGAATTATCCGACCCTTGCGTGGTCGAGTTGTTCGAAACCCATGGCGGCGACCCGTTGGTCAGGTTGGTCTCGCTGATGGACCACACCCCCGGTCAACGCCAGTTCCGCGATATCGAGACCTGGAAGCGTTTCCATCGCGCCCGCATGGGCGATGAAGCCGAGATGGAGCGTATTCTCAACCAAGGGCTGGAGCGCCAGGAGCGCACCGTCACCGATCATCGCCGGGCCGTCGTCGCCTTCTGTCGGGCCCGGGCGATTCTCCTTGCCAGCCATGACGACACCACCGAGCAGCATGTGTCCCAGGCCCTGGCCGATGGCGTGACCATCGCCGAATTCCCGGTGACCATGGCGGCGGCGACCCTGGCCCATGGCGCCGGATTGCGCACGGTCATGGGCGCCCCCAACGTCGTGCGCGGCGGATCGCACTCGGGCAATATGGCCGCCATCGATCTCGCCCGCGACGGCATGCTTGATGCGTTGTCGAGCGATTACGCGCCGATGAGCCTGCTTCACGCCCCCTTTCTGCTCACCGAACGCTTGGGGATGGCGCTACCCGATGCCCTGGCCCTGGTCAGCGACTCGGTCGCCTCCATGCTCGGCCTCGACGACCGCGGGCGAATCGAAGCCGGCTTGCGCGCCGATCTGCTGCGGGTGCGTTTGTGCGATGGCCTTCCGGTGGTCCGCGCCGTTTGGCGGGGCGGACGCCGGGTTCTCTGACCGACAAAGGATCGCCCGTCTTGCGCCTTGCCCTTTACGCCGCCCCGCCGGCCGATCACCCGCTTGCCGAGAAAACGGCGCTGTGGCTGTCCAACCCGCCGCCGCTCGCCGGATTTTCGGCCGAAACCCTTCACGCCCTGACCGCCGACCCCCGTCACTATGGCTTCCACGCCACCTTGAAGGCGCCCTTCGCCCTGGCCGCCGGCGCCACCCCCGATCTGGTGATCGACGCGGCGCGGCGCTTCGCCCTTCACCGCGCCGCCCCGCCGCCGCTGACCTTGACGGTGCGCGCCCTGGGGCCGTTCCTCGCCCTGGTGCCACCGGCCCCGGTCCCGGCGATCGACGCCCTGGCCGCGGGCTGCCTGCGCAGCTTCGAACCCTTCCGCGCGCCCTCCGACCCCGCCGATCTGGCCCGCCGCCGCGCCGCCGGCCTGACCCCGTCACAAGACGCCCACCTCGCGCGCTGGGGATATCCTTATGTCCTGGGCGACTATCGCTTTCACATGACGCTGAGCGGCCCCTTGATCGATGCCGACCGCCGCGAGGCCCTGAGCCGGGCCCTGGCCGAGTGGCTGGCCCCGGCCCTGGCGATCCCGGTGAGCTTTCGCGATCTCTGCGTGTTCGGGCAAGACGACCGCGCCACCCCCTTCAGCCTTGTCGCCCGCCTGCCCTTCGGGGGTTAGACAAATCGGGCTGATCAACGATCATTTTGTACGGATACTTTAATATATCTCTGGTACTTTAGGGCGACACAGTCGTGGGGACCGCCCCCGGATCGTCGCCTTAAGGCCCTTTGAGGTAATAATGCTTCGCATTCCTTCGCGTTCGGATAGCCGGTTCGTTTTATTCCTGTGCTCTACGGCCCTTCTGGTTACCGCCTTCGCTTTTTTCGCCACCTATGGCGGCCTTAAAGAACTAAGAGCCCGCGACGTTTGGCGGGCCGAAGCACACTCAAAGGACCTAACCAAAGCCATAAGGCAAAGCACGACAAATTACCTAGAAAAAGTTGAAATATCACTCAATACAATCGCTTATGTGATTGAAAAGGATAATCACATAGGAAAACGAGAAAAAGAACAGATTGAAAACCTTCTATCAAACCAATTCTTGATATTCCGAGACAACGAAAATATTTCCATTACAAACGAAAAAGGCGAAATAATATTTCACGAAGGCCTAAACACTCCTTTAAATTTCAGTGTCTCTGACCGAGACTATTTCATTAGCTTAAAAAACGGCACCAAGACCGGCTTGGTGGCGAGCCCGGTTCTGATCAGCCGCCTTTCGAAAAAGCCGGTTATCATCTTTTCCAGATCCTACACAAAAGCCGACGGAACCTTCGGCGGCATCGTCGCCATGCCGGTTCCGACCGATCGCTTTCAGCACCTCGTTTCCGGGTATACCCTGGGCGGGAGGGACAGGCTCAGCCTGTTTTCGGAAGATCGCTCGCTGATCGTCAGCACCGAGCCCACCACCATAGGCGCGAAAGCCCCCGCCAATCCCGCCCCCCCTCATCCCTTCGATGATCGTCCAGACCACCCCATTCAGGATGGAACCCAACGCCACATCGATCCATCGGACAACACAACAAACATTATTACCATCGCTCAAATTCCTTCTGCGGACATGCATGTCTTATGCGAAATATCAGAAGACGACTATCTGTCAGAATGGTATGAAACTCGAAACATCAGCCTGTTATTTGTCGCATTTTTTCTATCTTTATTTTATCTATCCCTGTTTATTTTATATTTTTTTTGGAGAAGACAAAAAGAAGACGCCACCCGGCTTCGTGAGAGCAACGAACAAACCCAGACCGTCCTTAGAACCTTGCGCGAGTCGGATAACGCGCTGGCGGCGGCCTGCGAGGTTGGCGGATTGAGTACCTTCATCCTCGATCTCTCCGCCAACCTCTGGATGCGATCGCCCGAACAAGAAGCCATCTTCGGACTCGACGGCCGTCACCCCCGAACACGGGACGCTTGGCACGCCCTGATCTACCCGGAGGATCGGGGGGGAGTGCTCGATTATTTCGCCGAACGAGACGCTTTGGATACCGGCGAATTCGATATCCAATACCGCATCATCCGGCCGAGCGACGGGGCCGTTCGCTGGATTCACGGGGCGGGGAAACTCGAGCGGGCCGAGGATCTGTCTGTGCGGCGGCTGGTCGGCGCGATCAAGGATGTCACCGAGATCAAGGAAGACCTCGACCGGACCGAATTCCTCGCCTACCACGACAGCTTGACCAATTTGCCCAATCGCCTGCTTCTGGCCGACCGCATGGGACAAGCCCTGGCCCTGGCCGTCCGTCGGCAAGATCTGCTCGCCGTCTGCTACCTTGATCTCGATAGCTTCAAACCCATCAATGACACCTGGGGGCATAGCGTCGGCGACGCCCTGTTGATCGAGGTCGCCCGACGCTTGCAGCAGAACGCCCGGGCGGAAGACACCGTCGCCCGTTTGGGTGGCGACGAATTCGTGGTTTTGCTGTGTGGCTTCAAGGCCGAAGCCGAGGTGGAGCGGGTCGTGCGGCGCATGATGGACTCGATCGCCACGCCCTATTCCGTCGGCGGCAGGCAGGTCACCCTGACCGTCAGCATGGGGATCACCACTTTTCCCCGCGACGCCGAGCAGGAGGCCGACGCCCTTATCCGCCATGCCGATCAGGCGATGTACGAGGCCAAGCGTCAGGGCCGCAACCGCATCCATTACTTCGATGCGGAAAAGGACCGCCTCCACAAGGAGCGCCAGACCTATTATAACCGCATGGTCGCCGCGCTTGAAGCAAATGAATTCCAGCTTCACTATCAGCCGACCATCGACCTTGTCAGCGGCGTCTTCTCCGGAGTGGAAGCCTTGATCCGCTGGCGCCACCCCGAGCGCGGCCTGCTGTTGCCCGGCGCCTTTCTTCCCGACATCGAGGACACCGATTTAACGGTTCCGCTCGGCGAATGGATCTTGCGCGAGGCCCTGCGACAAAAGGAACGCTGGCAGGACATGGGGCTGAGCCTCACCGTCGGGGTCAATCTTTTCGGCTACCACCTTCAGCAAGACAGCTTCGTCGCGCGCTTCGCCGCCATTCTCGCCGAGTTTCCCGCGGTCCACCCCGAAGAGGTGACCCTTGAGATCGTCGAGACCACCGCCATGCGCGACCTTGCGGCGATTTCGGAAAAGATGTGGGACTGCAAGCGCTTCGGCGTGGATTTCGCCCTTGATGATTTCGGCACGGGCTATTCGTCGCTCACCTATTTCCGCCGGCTCCCGGTGACCCATTTGAAGATCGACCGGTCCTTCGTCACCGATATTCTTGAAAACGCCCAGGATCAGGCCATGGTGCAGAGCATCGTCGCCATGTCCCATGCCCTGGGGCGCAAGGTGGTCGCCGAAGGCGCCGAGACCTTGGCCCATTGCGCCGCCCTTGGCCGCTATGGGTGCGATTTCGCCCAAGGCTTCGGCATTGCCCGCCCCATGCCGGGCGAAGACATTTTCCCCTGGGCCCGCCAGTGGAACAGGCCCGACTCTTTGAGAGTCAGCCTAGGCGAGGCCTTCGCCTAGGGCGGGACGCGTGAAACTTGGTCCCCGCACCCGCTCCAGAATACTGACAGTGAAGCAAATCGTCGTCGCGCTCTGGTTCCGAGCGCTCGGGGATTTGTTCTAATCGTCGAGTTCGAACCACAACACGGTGCCGCGTCCGGGGAAGCTTTCCATGCCGACCCGGCCACCCATCAATTCGGCCAAGCGCCGGGTGATCACCAGAATGGTGCCGGTCCGCCCGCGACTGCCGACGGGTTCCAGCCGCAACCGGGCGCCGGGCAGGATCGGCCCGCGCCGCCGGCTGGCCGGATCCAGGCCGTCGCGCCCCCCCTCGCTGGCGGGGCATCCCACTTCGATGCGCAGGCGACCGGGGGGATTGTCCAGCGGCCGCACCGACAAGGTGATACTGCCGGGCAAGGCGGCATGCGCGGCCGGATCGAGCGCGTTGAACTGCAAGGCGCAATCAAGAAGATTGGTCAGCACGGTTTCAAGCAGGGCTTCGTCGCCGAGGATGGTTTCGGGCGTATCGGGGGCGACGGAAACACCGACCTTCAGGCCGAATTCCGCCGCCGGCGCCAGAACGGCCGCACGCGCCCGGGTGCAGACGGCGCGCACCTCGACGGGGGCGAATTCCAAGGCGACGCGGCCGGCTTCCAGATTGGCGAAGCCGCGCACGTCGGTGGCGATCTGCCCGAGAAGCGATAGCGCCTGCTCGACCCGTTCAAGGTCGGGGTGGCTCGATCTCAGGGCCAGGGCCATCGCTTCCACCGGAACGACCAGTTCGCTGGCGAGCACATCAAGGAAGGCGCTCTCGGCGCGGCCGCTTTCCGCCAAGCTCTTTGCCCCCCCTTCGGCCGAAAGATCGTGCAGGAACAACACCACCAGCCCGCCGCCGTTTTCACGGCGCAGCGCCCGCAAACTGAGCTCGGCGGGAAAGACGCTGCCATCGGCACGCCGCCCCTCGACGCGACGCGGCCCCTCTTCCTCGCCGGTCGGGGCCGGCCAGGGCGGGCCGCCGTCTTCGCCCGCCGCGGTCAGCAGGGACAGCGGCCGGCCGACGGCGCGGGGCAACGGATAGCCAAACAGCGCCTCGGCGGCCGGGTTGAGGCCAATGATGGTGCCCCGGCCGTCAAGGGTGACGATGGCCAGCGGCGCCCCGTCGAGCACGCCCGAGAGATAGGCCTTGGCCGCCCGCGCCTGACGGCCGAGGAAACGCCCGCGCTGGTCCGTCGCCTCGATCTGGGCGCTTAACCGAGTGATCCGCCCGCCGAGATGGCGCCAGATCCCCCAGGCCGCCAGGCCAGCGCAAACCAAAAACAGTCCGGCAAGCCCCCCGGCGGCGGCCAGCGTCCAGCGGTCCGTCGGCATCCTCCCCGTCGCCAGGACCGTTCCCGCCGCAACACCAAGGGGGCCCAATGAGACCATCAGCCCGAGCAGTCCGCAGGCCACCGGATCAAGGCGCGTCCGGGCTTCGGACCGGGCGCTGGCCGGCTCGGCCAGAAAAGCCGGCATACCATGGGCCGCCCCCTCGCCAAGGCCCGGCCCGAGCGACGCCTGTTGCTCGTCGGCGCGGTCCTCCTCCTCGGGCGGCTCGGAATCGCTCGCGTCGGCGATGTCCGCAAGGGGAGGCTCACGGCGGCCCGTCTGCCCGGAAGGACGTTCAACCGGCGCGGCGGCGGCAAGCGGCGCCATGGCCGCCGGATCGTCGGACTTGTCCACCCCCTGTCGCGGCGGCCGGCCCTCCCGGGACGGGCTGGTCGCCAGGGGGTCTTCGGGCAGAGGGGGCAACAAGAAAGGCGCCAGGGGTTCGGAGCGGGGGATCGAAAACTCCCGGTGATCCTCGGCTTCGCGGCGCGGCGCCTCCAAAGGGTCGACCCCGAGGGGCGACGGCGGATCGCGGGCTATGCGCGGCGCGTCGGGATCGCGCGGGGTCGCGCTCAGCGGCTCATACAGGTCGTCCTCGTCCACAGGATCGAGCGTATCGGCCTCGCCCTCCCCCACGCGGCCGCCGGTCTTCTCCGCCTCGTCCCAGGACAGCGCCCGCGAGACCTCTTCGGCCACGGCATCGCCCGCGCCGCCGAAAGACCCGCCGAGGAACGGATCGTGGCGCCGCTCGGCGGGCGGAGGATCGGTCCGCCGGCGCGGGCTCTCCTCGGCGCGCCAAGCAACAAGCGGATCCTCGGTCCCCTCGCCATCGCCCTTTGTCAAAACCGGGGGCAGCGCGGCGGCCGGTGGACCGAACGAAGGGGGCTCGGCCGAGGGTGGAGCGGAGTCGGAGTCGGAGAAGGCGACAAAGGGATCGGCGAGATCGAACTCCGATTGTCCGGCCGTCGGCTCGCTACTGCGCTTGCGTGCGGCCCATGCCTTGAAAATGGGAATCATCGCCGTCCCTTCTTTCCTCGTCGTTCGTTCCGGGGTCGCCTTCCGGCGATCCGCACGCCGCGTCACCCCCGGGTATGACTGGCCGGACGGGCGCTTTCAACCCCTTCGCATCAATAGACGGAAGGATCGCTTCGTTTCGCCAAGATCATGGCCTTTTTCGGTGAAACAGCCGGCGGGATTGATCGTTGGTTTCCCGTCCACGGTTGGCCGGAGCCGCCCCCCTATCCTCCCCCGGCCGGCCAGAAGAGCGAAAAAATGCCATCACAAGGAGATTTCCGATGGGACTGTTCATCAAAGATATCGGCAGTCTGGATGACCTTTTCGTCCATGCGCTGGAAGATATCTACTACGCCGAGCAAAAAATCCTGACGGCCCTTCCCAAGATGATCGAGAAGGCCACCGACAGCGCGCTCCGCGAAGGCTTCGAGACGCATTTGCACGAAACGCAAAAGCAGGTGGAACGCCTGGAGCAAGTCTTCGCCAATCATGGCGTCGAGCCGAAGGCGACGAAATGCGCGGCGATCGATGGCATCATCGACGAGGCCGAGGATTTGGCCGGTGAAATCCGTGACACCGAGGTCCTCGACGCGGCGCTGATCTCGGCGGCCCAGGCGGTCGAGCATTACGAGATCACCCGCTACGGCACCCTGGTCGCCTGGGCGAAACGTCTGGGGGCCGATGACTGCGCCCAGTTGCTTGAAGAAACCCTGGCCGAGGAGAAGGCGACCGACGAAAAGCTCTCGGCCCTCGCCTATTCCGCGATCAACCTGCGGGCGGCAGAGTAGCCCGCTTTTTTATAACCCTTGGCGGAAGGCCCCGGCTCCTTGAAACGAGCCGGGGCCTTTTTGCTGGGGAGCCACGCCGCTCCCATCGGCAAAAGCCCATAATTTAGGCATAGTTATAAAACGCCCTCTTTTTGTGCTCAGATGTCAAGTCGCTCTGGTCCGACCCGGACCAGAATAAGCGCGGTCGCACCGTCTGGCCCCAGGCTTGGGACGGTCCGCCAAGGCAGGGGGGACGGGAACGATGGGATTGTATCGGGCGACGGTGGGGGGAACACGCTACGACTTCGCCGATTTGCGAACGGTGATGGCCTGCGCCTCGCCGCGCCGCTCGGGCGACGAACTGGCCGGACTGGCCGCCGAGAGCGACGCCCAGCGCATGGCGGCCCGCCTCGTTCTCGCCGATCTGCCCCTGCGCGCCTTCCTTGACACGCCGCTTGTTCCCTATGAGAGCGACGAAGTCACCCGGCTGATCATCGATACCCACGATGGCGCCGCCTTCGCCCCGGTCGCCAGCCTGACCGTTGGCGGCTTTCGCGACTGGCTGCTGTCCTATGCCGCCGATAGCGCCGCCCTTGCCGCCCTCGCCCCCGGACTGACCCCGGAAATGGTCGCCGCCGTCAGCAAGCTGATGCGCAACGCCGATCTGATCGCCGTGGCGGCGAAATGCCAGGTGATCACCGGCTTTCGCACGACGCTGGGCTTGCCCGGCCGTCTGGCCAGCCGCCTTCAGCCCAACCACCCCACCGATGATCCCGCCGGTATCGCCGCCTCGACCCTTGACGGTCTGCTGTTTGGCATGGGCGACGCGGTGATCGGCATCAATCCGGCGACCGATAACGTCGGCGCCTGCGTCACCTTGCTTGAGATGCTGGACGCCGTGCGCCAGCGCTTCGACATCCCCAGCCAATCTTGCGTGCTGACCCATGTCACCAACAGCATCGAGGCGATCAACCGCGGCGCCCCCCTCGACCTTGTCTTCCAGTCGGTCGCCGGCACCGAGGCGGCCAATGCCGGCTTTGGCATCAGCTTGTCGCTGCTGGGCGAAGCCCGCGAGGCGGCCTTGTCGCTGCGGCGCGGCACGGTGGGCGACAACGTCATGTATTTCGAGACCGGCCAGGGCGCGGCGCTGTCGGCCGACGCCCACCACGGCGTCGATCAGCAAACCGTCGAGGTCCGCGCCTATGCGGTCTGCCGGGCCTTCAAGCCGCTGATCGTCAATACGGTCGTCGGCTTTATCGGCCCGGAATATCTGTATGATTCCAAGCAGATCATCCGCGCCGGCCTGGAAGATCACTGCTGCGGCAAGCTGCTTGGCCTGCCGATGGGGGTGGATGTCTGCTACACCAACCACGCCGAGGCCGATCAGGACGATATGGATACCCTGATGACCCTGCTTGGCGTCGCCGGGGTCACCTTCCTGATCGGCGTGCCCGGCGCCGATGACGTGATGCTCAATTATCAGAGCCTGTCCTATCACGACATCCTTGGCCTGCGTCATCTGCTTGACCGCCGCCCCGCCCCCGAATTCGCCGACTGGCTCGCGCGCATGGGCATGAGCGACGCCGGCGGACGCCTGCCGCCGCTCGATGCCAGCGCCCCGGCCCTGCGTCGCCTTCTGGCTTCGGGAGGCTGAGACGGCCATGACCCTTCCCCCCGTCGTCGATCCCTTCGCCCGCTTCCGCGCCGCCACCCGCGCCCGGGTCGGCCTGGG
Organism: Rhodospirillum rubrum ATCC 11170; assembly: GCF_000013085.1. Lineage (NCBI taxonomy): Bacteria > Pseudomonadati > Pseudomonadota > Alphaproteobacteria > Rhodospirillales > Rhodospirillaceae > Rhodospirillum > Rhodospirillum rubrum. The sequence goes on along the minus strand of NC_007643.1, from coordinate 1,221,209 downwards.
GCGCAGCGGTGACGCCCTGCCGACCACCGCCCTGCTCGAGTTCCAGATCGCCCATGCCCGGGCCCGCGACGCCGTTCATGGCGCGATCGACGCCGAGGCCCTGGCCCGCGCCTTCGCCCCCTTGCCCACAGCAACGGTCCACAGCGCCGCCAGCGACCGCGCCGTTTATCTGCGCCGCCCCGATCTCGGCCGCAGGCTCGACGACGAGAGCGCCGCCCGCCTTGACGCCCTGGGCGAAGGCGGACAGGGCTGGGATGTGGTGTTCGTGATCGCCGATGGCCTGTCGGCCGCCGCCGTCGCCGCCCATGCCCAAGCCACCGTGCGCGCCGCCCTTGAAACCCTGGGCGGCCGGCTTTCGGTCGGCCCGCTGGTCATCGCCAGCCAGTCGCGGGTGGCGCTGGGCGATGACATCGGCGCCCGGTTGAAGGCGCGCATGGTCGCCGTGCTGATCGGCGAGCGCCCGGGTTTGTCGGTCGCCGATTCGCTGGGCGCCTACATCACCTTCGATCCCCGCCCCGGTCGGCGGGATTCGGAGCGCAACTGCATTTCCAACATTCACGCCGACGGCCTCCACGCCGATCAGGCCGCCCGCACCCTGTGCTGGCTGGTCGAGGAAGGCCTGCGCCGCCGGATCACCGGCATCGGGCTCAAGGAAGAGGCTCAGCCCCGCCTCGGGGCCGGTGAGGGGGGAAACCTACCGCCTGTCCTCGACCCGTCCGACCGCTTAGGAGAGTTATCGTCATGACCTTGTCGATCAAACCCACGCTCAAGAAAAGCCTGAGCGGGCTCCACCTGTGGGGCATCGCCGTCGGGCTGGTGATTTCAGGGGAATACTTCGGCTGGAGCTACGGCTGGGATCAGGCCGGAACGCTGGGCTTTCTGGTGACCACCATCCTGATCGCCGTGATGTACACCACCTTTATCTTCAGCTTCACCGAGTTGACCACGGCCATTCCCCATGCCGGCGGCCCCTTTGCCTATAGCTACCGCGCCTTCGGCCCGCTGGGCGGCTTCCTGGCCGGCTTTGCCACCTTGATCGAATTCGTCTTCGCCCCGCCGGCGATTTCGCTGGCGATCGGCGCCTATCTCAATGTCCAGTTCCCCGGACTTGATCCCAAGCTAGCCGCCGTCGGCGCCTATGTCGTGTTCATGGCGCTCAATATCGCCGGGGTCACCATCGCCGCCACCTTCGAATTGCTGGTGACGGTTCTGGCCATCGCCGAATTGCTGGTGTTCATGGGCGTGGTTTCGCCGGGCTTCTCGTTTACCAATTTCGTCGCCAACGGCTGGTCGGGCGAAAGCGGTTTCTCGTTCGGATCGCTCTCGGGCATCTTCGCGGCCATTCCCTTCGCCATCTGGTTCTTCCTGGCGATCGAAGGGGCGGCGATGGCGGCCGAGGAAACCAAGGATCCGCGCACCACCGTTCCCAAGGCCTATATCGCTGGCATCCTGACCCTGGTTTTCCTGGCCTTCGGCACGATGATCTTCGCCGGCGGCGTTGGCGACTGGAAGGCGCTGTCCAACATCAACGACCCGCTGCCCCAGGCGATGAAGGTGGTGGTCGGCGAGTCCAGCGGCTGGTTGCACATGCTGGTGTGGATCGGCCTGTTTGGCCTGATCGCCTCGTTCCACGGCATCATCATGGGCTATTCGCGCCAGATCTTCGCCCTCGCCCGCGCCGGCTTCCTGCCCGCCGTCTTCTCCACCGTCCATCCCTCGCGCAAGACGCCCCATTGGGCGATCCTCGCCGGCGGCGTCATCGGCATCGCCGCCATCTTCTCGGACTCGTTCATTTCCATCGGCGGCCTGCCTTTGACCGCCAATATCGTCACCATGTCGGTCTTTGGCGCCATCGTCATGTACATCATGAGCATGGCCGCCCTCTTCCGCCTGCGCCAGAGCGAGCCGGCCCTCGACCGTCCCTTCCGCGCCCCGTTCTATCCGGTGTTTCCGGCGATCGCCCTGGCCATGGCGGTGGTCGCCCTGATCACCATGATCTACTTCAACCCGATGGTCTTTGGCCTGTTCGTCGGGCTGATGGCAGCGGGCTGGCTGTTCTACCGCTTCACCGCCCATCTGCGCGCCGCCGCCCCGGGCGACGGCCTGCTATCGGTCGGCGGCATCGAGACCATCGCCCAGACCGAAGCGCGCAGCTTGGTCGACTAAGCGGCCGGGATCATCCTTGGCCCGGGCTTTGCAAAGATATCCCCGACCGTTTCGACGGCCCCGCGACAGGCGCGGGGCCGTTGGCCTTTATCGGCGAGGCCCCCATGTCTCATAGCCTGGACTCACGGCACATGTGCCAGAATCGCCTATCCTTTGGGCAACGCAATATCCTGGCGGCGGCGGCTTGCGGCATCGCCCAGGGCATTCGCGCCCAGGGGGCCGATGCCGACGCGGTGTTCATCAAGGCGGGGGTGCGCGAAAGCGATCTGGGCGATCCCCGGCTGTCGCTCGACCTGGGATCTTATGTGGCGATGTTCGAACTGGCCGCCGTCGCCACCGGCAACGACAATTTCGGCCTATGGTTCGGTCAGGGCTTTCTGCCGCCGATGCTCGGGCTGATTGGCGAGATCGCCCTGTGCTCGCCGACCCTGGGCAGCGCCCTTGATAACCTCGCCACGCTTTTTCCCTTCCATCAGCAGGCCACCCAAACCCGCCTGCGCCGCGACGGAACCCTGCTCCGCTTGGAATACCGCATCCTTGATGGCCGGATCATCGACCGCCGCCAGGATGCCGAACTGACCATGGGCATGTTCGCCAATGTGCTGCGCGCCGCATTGGGGCCGGGCTGGCGTCCCGAGGAGGTGCATTTCGAGCACCCCCGGCCCGAGGGATGGGCCGCCCACGGCCGGGCCTTCGACGCCGATATCCATTTCGGCCAACCGACCAACGCCCTGGTCTTTCGCGACCGCGACCGCGAGCGCCCGATGCCCGCCGGCGACCTCGGCCGCCTGACCCGCCTGCGCGACGAGTTACTCAGCGTCAGCGGCGGCACCGGCCGGGTTCCCTTCGTCGAACAGGTGCGCGGCGAAACCCGCCGCCTGCTGACCGAAGGCGCCCCCCATATCGAGGATGTGGCCGAGGCCCTGGGTCTGGCGCGCTGGACCCTGCAGCGCCGGCTGGCCGACGAGGGGTTGAGCTTTTCCGATGTGGTCGACGACCTGCGCCGCACCTTGGCCAAACGCTATGTCAGCCAGCCCCATGTGCCCTTGGCCGATATCGCCCAATTCCTCGGCTATTCCGAACCCAGCGCCTTCTCCCGCGCCTTCGTCCGCTGGTTCGGCATCTCCGCCCAACAGATGCGCCGCGCCGAAGCGGCTTAGCGCCCGCTGGTGGGATAAAGGGTGTGGTGCCAATAGGCGAAGCCCATCAGGGCGACGCCGGCGGCGACATGGGCCTTGCGCGCGCCATGGCCGTGCAGGGCGCCGGTTAGCACCAGGGCGCCCATCGACAGCACCATGCCGTTCTTGGCCAAGGCCCGATCCCGACGCAGGCGCTCGCGCTTCAGGGCGACGGGAGAGGCGCTTTCCACCGGCGCCGGAGCGGCGGTCGTGGTCTCGGCCTGCGGCAGGGCGGATTTGGTCATCAAGCGGGTCTCCGGGCGAAAGGTCTAATGAAAGCCGATCCTTACCCGGGCCCGGCCCGCTGTCAACGCCGCCGGCGCAACAGCCGCAGGGCATTGGCGGTGACCAGCACGGTGGCGCCGGTATCGGCCAGGATCGCCGGCCACAGCCCGGTCAGCCCGGCCACCGTCGTCACCAGGAACAGGGCCTTGAGCCCAAGGGCGATGGCGACGTTCTGGTGGATGATCGCCAGCGTGCGCTTCGACAGGTCGATCATCGCCGCCACATCGCCCACCCGACTGCGCAGAATGGCGGCATCGGCGGTTTCCAGGGCGACATCGGTGCCGCCGCCCATGGCGATGCCAACATCGGCCGCCGCCAGGGCCGGGGCATCGTTGATGCCATCGCCGACCACGGCGACCAGCGCCCCCCGGTTCTGGCGCTCGCGCACTAGCCGCAGCTTGTCTTCGGGCATCAGCCCGGCATGAACGGCGATATCCAGGCCCTGGCCGAGCGCCCGGGCGGCGTGGGGGGTGTCGCCGGTCAGCATCATCGCCTCGACCCCGGCCGCCTTCAGCGCCGCCACGCCCTCGCCGGCATCGGGGCGGGGTTCGTCGCGCAGGCCGAAGACCGCGCCAACCCGCGCCGTCGCCCCCTCGCCCAGAACCAGCAGCGAAACCGTCTTGCCGGCCTGTTCCAAGGCGAGGATCGCCCCGTCCACATCGTCCTCGAAACCGCCCATCCGGCGGCGGGCGGCCTTGGGCGAGCCGAGGAAAAGCGCTTCTCCATCCACCGTGCCGTCCAGGCCTTCGCCGGCCCGGGTCCCGGCATCGTCGATCCGCCGTGGGAGGATGGCGTCCAGGCGGGCGCGGGCGAGGATGGCGCGGGAGACCGGATGGCTGGAGCCCTCGGCCAAGCCGGCGGCCAGGGCCAGGGCCTCGCCGGCGCTCAGCGCCCGGGCCTGCAGATCGGTTACCACCGGCTCGCCCCGGGTCAGGGTGCCGGTTTTATCGAAGGCGACGGTGGTCACCTTGCCGAGGATTTCCAGAACCGCCCCGCCCTTGATCAGCAGGCCGCGACGGGCCCCCGCCGACAAACCGGCCGCGATCGCCGCCGGCGTTGAAATAACCAGGGCGCAGGGGCAGCCGATCAGCAGCAGGGCCAGGGCGCGATAGATCCAGGTTTCCCAAGCGCCTCCCAGAACCATTGGCGGCAGCACCGCCACGGCCAAAGCGGCGGCGATCACCGCCGGCGTATAAAGGCGGGCGAAGCGATCGATGAAGCGGGCGATCGGCGCCTTGCTTTCCGTGGCCTCCTCAACCAGCCGGACGACGCGGGCGATGGTGTTGTCGGCGGCGGCGGCGGTGACGCGCACCCGCAACAGGCCGATGCCGTTGATGGTGCCGGCGAACAGGCCATCGCCCGCCGCCTTGGCCTTGGGCAGGCTTTCGCCGGTGACCGGCGCCTCATCGACCTCGCCATTCCCCGAAAGCACAAGACCATCGGCGGGCACCCGGTCGCCGGGGCGGACGACGATGACATCGCCGATCGCCAGGCGATCAGCCAACACCTCGCGCACCCCGCCATCGGCGCCTTCGCGTTGGGCGGTTTTGGGTACCAGCGCCGACAGGGCGCGGATCCCGGCCCGCGCCCGCCCGGCGGCCAAGCCTTCCAAGGCCTCGCCGACCAGGAACAAAAAGACCACGGCGGCGGCTTCCTCAACCGCGCCCAGGGCGACGGCGCCAAGGGCGGCCACGGTCATCAGGGTCTCGATCGAGAACGGCGAGCCATAGCGGGCGCTGGTGAAGGCCCGCCGGGCGATCGGCAGCAGGCCGATCAGCATGGCGGCAATGAACAAGCCATCGGCGAGCGGCGGAAAGACCAGCCCCAGGCCATAGGCCACCGCCAGGGCGGCGCCGCAGCCAAGCGTCAGCATCCCCCGACCACTGCGCCACCACCTCCGCCCCTCCACGTCCCCGACAGGGGAAGCGCCATGGTCGTGACCATGCTCGTGGTCGTGGTCGTGGTCGTGGTCGTGGTCGTGGTCGTGGTCGTGGTCGTGGTCGTGGGAAGCGGCCCGGGGCACCCCGTCGGCGCAAGAGCCGGAACAGCCGCACGATGACACCACCGTGGCGGGAGAGGTCGTCGGATTTGGCCCATCCTCGAGCACGGTGAAGCCTAGGGCATCGACGATGCGGACGATCTGGGCGCGACCAACCTTGGGACCATGATCGACGGTCAGAGTGCCCGCCGTCACCGAAACGCCGACCTGGGCGACACCGGGCAAGGGCATGAGCGCGCGTTCGATCTTGGCGGCGCAGGAACCGCAATCCATGCCGGCAACCCGGTAACGGGTGCGGCGGAAGCCTTCGGCCTCGCCCGGACGGAGTGGCGTTGAGGCGTGCTTGTCCTGGCGCATGATCGATCGTCCCTTTCCGCTGTCTTCTTCGGAAAACGACGCTACAATCTCTAGCGACTAGAGGATCAAGAGGAAAAATCGGCCATGACATCCCTCGCCATCGGCGCCCTCTCGGCGCAAACCGGCGTGAAAAGCCCCACCATCCGCTATTACGAGGAAATCGGCCTGCTGCCTTCGCCGCCGCGCACCGACGGCAACCGCCGGGTCTATTCGGTCGAGACGGTTCGCCGGCTGAAATTCATCCGCCATGCCCGCGAGCTTGGCTTCGAGGTCGAGGCGATTCGCCAGCTTCTCGCCCTGGCCGACGATCCCCAGGGCTCCTGCGCCCCGGCCGATGGCATCGCCCTGGCCCATCTGCGCGATATCGATTCGCGGATCGACCGCCTCACCGCCCTGCGCGACGAGGTCCGGCGGATGGTCAACGAGTGCGCCCATGGGCCGATCGGCGCCTGCAAGGTGATCGAGGTGCTGGCCGATCACACCGAGTGCCTGCACGATCACCATTAGCGCGTGCCTGCACGACCACCATTAGCGCGTGCCTGCACGACCACCATTAGCGCGTGCCTGCACGACCACCATTAGCGCGTGCCTGCACGACCACCATTAGCGCGTGCCTGCACGACCACCATTAGCGCGTGCCCGCACGATTACGATTAGCGCGTGCCCGCACGACCCCCATCAACGCGTGCCGCCACGAGTGGCATTGACTGCCCCCGCGCGCGACCCCACCTCAAGATCAGGTCTGTCTGATGGCCAGGGCGGCGCGGCTTACCGGCTGCTAGCCAGGGAGTCCACCGTGAACCGGCCCGGCGTGATCGGGCGGCCAAGAAGCGGAGATTCGACTTCGACCAGGGCGATGCCCTTGGCCCAGATCCCCAGGGCCTTGGCGGCGGCTTCGGAAACATCCATGCCGCGCGTCGAGACGAAGGGACCGCGATCGTTGACCCGCACGACCACGGACTGGCCGCTCTCGGGATTGCGCATCTTGACCTTGCTGCCGAAGGGAAGCTTGGGATGGGCTGCGGTCATGCCGTTGGCGTCGAAGATCTCACCGCTGGCGGTGCGTTTGCCCTGATGGCTGCGGCCATACCAGGACACATAGATCCGATCGACGGCGGGCTTGGCGGGAATCACCTCCACCATCGGGGCGGGGGCGGGGGCAACCACGGGCGCCGTCTGGGCGCAAGCGGCCGTGAGCGCTGTCAGGGTGATGGCCAGAAAAGCCGGCCAAGGCAGGCGCCGCGATCGGGCGGCGGGGATCTTCGTCATGGACCGCGGAGCGATGGCCGCGGTCGCGTGGAACCTCATGGCCCCTGTTTGTGTCGTCTGCTCACGTCCTGTCGGCCCGGCGGCCGCAGGTGGGTGCCTATGCCCCATGAGGGTCCCCCTCACTAAGTCGTCCTTGATTGAGAACGGCGGAGAATGCCCGCCAGCGAAAATAGCCAGAAAAGGAAAATGCCCTATCTTGCCCTAAGGCTCCATAGGGAATTCCGTTACCCCCGCATTAAGACAATATTTATGGCGAGGATGTGGCAGAAGGTTTGGTTTTACCGGGCCCCCGCCGTCACAATCGGTGGAGCACCCCGGCGACTCGACCAAGAAGATGCATACTAGCCATGATTTCGCGCGGGATGGTCCAGTCCGAATAGGCCGGATTGTCCGAATGGACGATCACCGCCGCCCCCGCCTTCTGCAGCCGCTTGATATAGCCCTCCCCTTCCAGAAGGAAGGCGTAGAGATCATCGCGCTCCAGGGCGCGGGTCGCGGTATCGATGAGCGCCAGATCGCCATCCGACAGCGCCGGCTCCATGCTGTCGCCATGAACGGCCACGGCGATGGCGCGCTGGGGATCAAGCCGCAGGTGGTCGCGCAGATAGCTTTCAGGCAGATCAAGGCCGGCCGCGCCCGGATGGCCGCCGCCCATCCGCGCCGCAGCGGCGACGGTGTCGTAAAGCGCCAGACCCCGGTGCGGGGCCGTTTCGTCCTCGGCCGGGCGCACCGACAAGGGCGCGCGAGTGACCGCGCCGCCGCCGCGCTCGCCAAACAGATCCGATGGCGGCGCCGTCGCCCCTTCGGCGACCCGGCCGGTCGCCAGCCAGTCGAGCGGCACCCCCAGGCAGGCGGCGGTCGCCACCAGCTTGCCAAGCCCGGGCTCGCTGGTCGCCGACAGCCAGTCGCGCACGGTCGAGGCCGAGCCGCCGATTCGCCCGGCCAGCCAATTGGCGCTGCGCCCCTGCAGGGCGGTCGCCAGCCTTTCGGAAAACCGTCCAGCCCGGTCGTCCGCCCCCCGCTGGTCGCCCACCGCCTGCCCGGCCATCGCCGGTGCGCCCGTCGGCGTTTTTCCGGTCAGCTTTTCGGTCATCGCTCGGCTCTCCCGCTTATCTTAGGATGGGTTCTAGAGGAAACCGTTGGGAATGAGAATTCTTTCACAGGCAGGAGCGGAAGATACACGGAAAACAGGTTATTTTGAACGGTTTTCCGGTTGAAGTGCGCCGGTTTTCCGTTTACCTTTGCCTTCTCGTCGTTTTCTTTCGAGGAGCCCCCTGATGATCCCGTCCGCAAGACCACCGGCTGGCGCCGGCGCCCAAAGCCAGGAGGATCTGATCCTTGACCATCTCGAATCGGGCCGCGCCCTGAACGCCGCCCAGGCCTGGACGCTTTATGATTGCCAGCGCCTCGCCGCGCGCATTCACACCCTGCGCGCCCGCGGCTACCGCATCGATACAAGGCGCCAAGGGGGCTCGGCGCTTTACCAGCTTGATGATTACCTTGCCGATGCCCGGGCGACCGCCGGCCCTTGCCTCGGCGATCCCTGATCCCCGCCCGCCCGATTCCTCCGGGGGCGGTGGGGGTGGAATGGACCCTACCGCCCGCCGCCCGCACCCCTTATGTTGGGAAACGGGCGGGCGACCCGCGCAACGATCGGCAATTGCCTCGCGCCGTGGACTGGGCCATTTTCCCCCCTTGCGTCGAAAAGACCGGGCCCTGGCCCGGATTCCCAGGAGAGCCCTGTCATGCCGCGCCTTCTTTCCCCTTTCGGCCCTGGGGCAAGCCCCCGCCGCCCCGCCCCACGCCGCGCCGCCATCGCCCTGGCCTGCGCCCTGGCCGTCGCCCTGCCGACGGCGTCCCAGGCCGCCCCGAGCCCGGCCGCCGATGCTCCGGTGATGATTTCCCAGCCGATTCGTGTCTCGGTCAACGCCATGCAACTGGCCCCTTTCGATCCGGCCACCGCCCTTTCGGTGCGGGTCATGGACGACAGCCCGGCCAATTTGCGGCTGCTTGACTGGGTGAGGCGCTCGCTGATCGCCCGCGGCTATCGCATCGGCGGCGACGACGCGCCGCTGATCCTTGATATCGACACCGTGGCCTCCAACGCCCCGGCCCGCCCCAATGCCGATCGCAGTGTTTTGGGCCTGCGCGGCCAAGCCGGCACCGGCCAAGACGAGGACTCGGTGGATGTGACCGTGCGCCTGTTCTCCAATCGCCAAGGCAGCGTCATCGGCGGCGACGTCGACGCCCCGCCCGCTTCGCTCGGTCAGCCGGATTTGCGGATCGATGCCGGATTGACCGAACGGGCCAGCGGCCGCCGGGTATGGCAAGGCTGGGCCAGCGTCACCGCCCCCACCCTGGGACTCGAGGATCAGGGGCTGGTTCTGGCCGATCCGCTGATCGCCGAGTTCGGCAAGGCCACCCGGGCCAAGATCCTGACCCTGCCCGCCGGCACGCTCAACCGGCCATAAAGCGGCCTACGATCAGTCAAAAAAAGGGTGGGAAGCGTTTGCTCCCCACCCTTTTTCTTAAGGCGACGCGATTGGCGAAAGGACAGCGGCCGGCGGGGTGGCCCCCGCCGTCAGGCCATGGCGGGTTCGACCCCGCCGTGATGGGGCTGGCGATCGTTGAGCGCCCGGGCCGCCTTGCGCACCGCGGTCTGCAGCTTCTCGAAGGCCCGGTTCTCGATCTGACGCACGCGTTCGCGGCTGACGCCGTATTCGCCGCCCAGTTCCTCCAGGGTCACCGGCTCGCTGCGCAGGCGGCGCGCGGTGATGATGTGACGCTCGCGCTCGGTCAAGGTCGACAAGGCGTCCTTGAGCAGGCGATTGCCCAGACTCTGCTCCTCGTGGGCGGCGTAAACCTCTTCCTGGTTATCGCCCTCGTCCATCAACAGATCCATGCGATCCATCGACTGGTCTTCGCCCACCGGAACGTTGAGCGAGGCGTCGGGACCGGCCAGACGGCGGTTCATCATCACCACGTCGGCTTCCGTCACCTTCAACTGGGTGGCGATGGTCTTGACGTCTTCGGGCGACAGATCGCCTTCCTCATAGACGCCAAGCTTGGCCTTCAGACGACGCAGATTGAAGAACAGCTTTTTCTGGGCGGCGACCGTGCCGACCTTGACCAGCGACCAGGAGTTCAAGATGTATTCGTTGATGCTGGCCTTGATCCACCACATGGCATAGGTGGCCAGCCGGAAGCCGCGATCGGCCTCGAATTTCTTGACGGCCTTCATCAGGCCCATGTTGCCTTCGGCGACCAGATCCGATACCGGCAGACCGTAGTGGCGATAGCCCATGGCGATTTTGGCGACCAAACGCAGATGGCTGGTGACCAGACGGTGGGCCGCGTCGCGATCCCCCTCGTCTTGCAGACGCTTGGCCAGCATGAACTCTTCTTCCGGAGTCAGCATCGGAAAGCGCTTGATCTCGGTCAGATAGCGCGACAGGCCACCTTCGTCGGACACCGCGGGCAATTTGTATCGATAGGTACTCATGACGGTTGCCACTCCTTTCGCGTCGGGCCTACCCAGGAAACGCGGCGGGTTGAAGCCGGTTCCCGGGTCTCGCACCCTTGGATTCATTCTTTTCTCGGAAAGGTGTCGAAAGTGCGACGGGGGTGTGGCAAAAGAAAAATCGGCCAATTCCCTATCGTTTTCTACAGCCCCTTCTTGGGGGTGGCGCAACCACCCGCAAATTGAAGCAAACTGTACTTTCGGTTCACCCAATCCGGTCGAACCCACATTCACCGATCCCGTATGCTCGGCAATCGGTATACGTTAACTATCCCAATTCGGACCAATTTCGTCAAGATTTTTTCCGTGGCTTTTTCGGGGCGTTTCCAAGGCGCCTTCGGCCCGGCCGCGCCGGCCCGCCGTATCCCGTTCCGGGTGGAAAAAAGGCCGTTATTCCAAAGGCCAAAGGTGCTAAAATGTCCGCTATGGTGACGTGTCCGCGACACCGCGACACGGAGACGACGGGATCCCCTTTTGCCTTCCGTCACACAGCCGTAAAGCCCCTTTTCGGGGCGGTTCATCTCCTGTAAGACTGGGGCCCGCTTTGGGGGGACAGTCTCCAGGGCCCCTGCTCCGGCAACCGCCCGGTGCCGAAACGAGCAGCTCATACAGGCGTATTGGAGAGGAGTTCAAGATGAAGAAGGGTTTCCTGGCCGCCGGCGTTTTCGCCGCCGTGGCTTTCGCTTCCGGCGCGGCCCTTGCCGAGGGTGATGCCGCCGCTGGCGAAAAAGTCAGCAAGAAGTGCCTCGCCTGCCACACTTTCGATCAGGGGGGCGCCAATAAGGTCGGCCCCAACCTGTTCGGTGTGTTCGAGAACACGGCCGCCCACAAGGACGACTACGCCTATTCGGAATCCTACACCGAGATGAAGGCCAAGGGCCTGACCTGGACGGAGGCGAACCTCGCCGCCTATGTCAAGGATCCCAAGGCCTTCGTTCTTGAGAAGTCGGGCGATCCGAAGGCCAAGAGCAAGATGACCTTCAAGTTGACCAAGGACGACGAGATCGAGAACGTCATCGCCTACTTGAAGACCCTGAAGTAGGTCGCCTTCGGCGGGAGCGATCCCGCCCCTGTGCCGCGAAACCGCCGCCCGGACCCCGGGCGGCGGTTTTCGTTTGGATCGTCTTTCGTTTGACCCGCCCGGGCTTTCTCGACCGAAGCCGACGAAGGACGCCCTACAGCAGATCGCGCAGGCGCAGCCAGGTGGAGCCCAGCACCAGCAGCGGCAGGCGCAAGGAGCGGCCACCGGGAAACGACAGATGGGGAATGCGCGCCATCAGGTCGAAGCGTTCCTCGCTTCCCGCCACCACCTCGGCCATCAGCTTGCCCGCCAGCCCGGTCAGACCGACGCCATGGCCGGAAAAGCCGTGGGCGAACAGGCAGCGTTTGCCGATCCGCCCGAAATGGGGCAGCCGGTTGACGGTGATCGCCACATGGCCGCCCCAGGCATGGGACAGCCCGACCCCGGCCAATTGGGGGAAGGTGCGGACCATGGTGGCGCCCAGCGTGCGGCGGATGCTGAGCGGATCGATGCGCGAATAACTGACGCCACCGCCAAACAGCAGGCGGTGATCGCGGGTCAGCCGGTAGTAATTGAGCACGAAGGCGATATCGGCCACCGCCTCGCCCCCGGGGATCAGCGCCCGCGCCCGCGCCTCACCCAAAGGCTCGGTGGCGATGATATAGGTGCCGACGGGCATGACGGTCGCGGCGAGACCGCGCGGGCGGTCCTTGAAATAGGCGTTGCCGGCCAGGATCAGCCAGCGCGCCCGAACCAAACCGGCGGGCGTGCGCACCACCACCCCTTGAGCGGTTTCCTCATGGCCAAGATAGGGACTCGATTCGTGGAAGACCGCGCCGGCGGCTTCGGCGGCCTTGGCCAATCCCAGGGTATAATTGAGCGGGTGCAGATGGCCGCCGCGGCGGTCGCGCACGCCGGCCAGATAGCCCGGGGCGGCGACGGCCCGCCCGATGGCCGCGCCGTCAAGCCATTCCAGCCCCGGGTAGCCATACCCCTCCCAGCCGCGGATCATCTCTTCAAGCGCGCCGATATGGCGCGGCTTGAAACCGGCATGGATATGGCCGTCGGTGAAATCGCAGGCGATGGCGTGGCGGGCGACAAGGGCGCGGGTCAGGTCGACGGCCTCCACCCCCAGATCCCAATACAGGCGGCTCCGTGCCTCGGGCAGCAGGCGTTCAACCGTCGCCATCTCGGCGGCATACCCGGCGATGAGCTGGCCGCCGCTGCGCCCCGAGGCGCCGAAGCCGACGCTCTCGGCCTCGATCACCCGCACCGACAGGCCGCGCTCGGCCAGGAACAAGGCGGCGGCGCTGCCGGTCATGCCGGCGCCGACGACGCAGACATCGGCCCGCGCCTCACCGGCGAGAGGGGGCCTTTCGGGCGCGGAAATTGCGGTATCTGAATACCAGTTGGCGGGACGTGAGGTCATGGGCGAGCTATATCACCCCCGCCCGCCGCCGTCATGCCGGGATTACCGAGATAAGACCATATGCGGCATCTGCGAAAAAACTATTGCCAAGGGCCCGCGTTTGCCAGACAAGCGACTGACCCGGATGATCGTTTTTCCTTTTGCGAATCAGTCACCCATACACCGTCCCGTCGTGCATTTTTCGTCCGTATAACCGGGTTTTCATCACATAGCCCATTGAAGGGGAGGTCGCGATGCCGTCACCTGTTCTGCGCGCCTTGAGTGGTGTTGCCGTTGCCCTGCTGATCGCCGGCCCGGCCGCAGCCGCCGAGGACAAGGTTCTCAACGTCTATAACTGGTCCGATTACATCGCCGAGGACACCTTGGCGAAGTTCCAGGCCGAGACCGGCATCAAGGTCAATTACGACGTTTACGACAGCAACGAGTTGCTGGAATCGAAGCTTCTGGCCGGCTCTTCGGGCTACGACATCGTCGTTCCCACCGACCACACCCTGTCGCGGCTGATCCAGGCCGGCATTGTTCAGAAGCTCGACAAGGCGAAGATCCCCAATCTCGCCAATCTCGACCCCAAGCTGACCGCCCGCGCCGCCGCCTATGACGCCGACAACGCCCATTCCGTTATTTACGAATGGGGCACCAATGGCCTCGGCATCAATATCGACAAGGTGCGCGCCGCCCTCGGCCCCGACGTGAAGCTTGATTCCTTCGATCTTCTGTTCAAGCCGGAATACGCCGAGAAGCTGGCGTCTTGCGGGATCCACGTTCTCGACAGCGCCGCCGAGGTCTTCTCGGTCGCCCGCAATTACCTGGGACTGGAGCCCAATTCCACCGATCCCAAGGATCTGGAAAAGGCCACGGCGCTGTGGATGGGCGTGCGCCCCTATATCCAGAAGTTCCACTCCTCGGAATTCATCAACGCCCTGGCCAATGGCGACATCTGCGTGGCCTTCGGCTATTCGGGCGATATCTTCCAGGCCCAGGCCCAGGCCCGGGCCAAGGAAGCCGCCAATGGCGTGAAGATCGATTACATCATTCCCAAAGAGGGCACGCTGATCTGGTTTGATCTGATGGCCGTTCCCGCCGATGCCCCCCACCCGGAAAACGCCCATAAGTTCATCGACTTCATTCTTCAGCCGCAGATCTCGGCCGATATCTCGAACTACGTCTGGTACGCCAATGCCAACAGCAAGGCGACCGAGCTGCTCGACGAGGCGGTGCGGACCAATCCGTCGATCTATCCGACCCAGGAGGTGATGGACCGCCTGTTCATCCAGAAGACGGCGTCGCCCGAAATGGAGCGCCTGCGCACCCGCGCCTGGAACAAGATCAAAACCGGCATCTAAGCTTTCGGTTTGATCTCCAACACATCCGCTTTCGCCCGGTACCCGCGCTCTGTCGACGGGTACCGGGTCTGTCTTCCCGCGTAAGGGGAACGGGCCCGATGGCCGACCAATCCAAAGCCGCCGTGGCGCGGTCGCAAAAACTGCCGCCCGAGCTTCCGGGCTGTACCAAAAAACTTGGGCCGCCGATCATCGAGATCGAGACGGTGGTCAAGAAGTTCGGCGATTTCACCGCCGTGGCCGGGGTGTCGCTCGATGTGTTCGAGGGCGAGTTCCTGTGCCTGCTCGGCGGATCGGGCTGCGGCAAGACCACCTTGCTGCGCATGATGGCCGGCTTCGAGCAACCGACCAGCGGCCGCATCCTGATTGATGGCCGCGACATGACCGGGGTGCCGCCCTATGACCGCCCGGTCAACATGATGTTCCAGTCCTATGCCCTGTTCCCGCATATGAGCGTCGAACAGAACATCGCCTTTGGCCTGAAACAGGATGGCATGCCCAAGGCCGAGCGCGAGGCGCGGGTGGCCGAGATGCTGTCGCTGGTCCAGCTCGAGCGCTTCGCCAAGCGCAAGCCCCACCAGCTTTCCGGCGGCCAGCGCCAGCGCGTCGCCCTCGCCCGCTCGCTGGCCAAGCATCCGCGCGTGCTGCTGCTCGACGAGCCGCTGTCGGCGCTCGATAAAAAGCTGCGCGAACGCACCCAGCTCGATCTGGTCAACATCCAGGAAAAGACCGGCATCACTTTCGTCGTCGTCACCCACGACCAGGAAGAGGCGATGACCATGGCCGATCGGGTGGCGATCATGGACGAGGGGTGGATCGTGCAGATCGACGCCCCGCAATCGATGTATGAATATCCCAACACCCGCTTCGTCGCCGAGTTCTTCGGCAGCGTGAACATGTTCGAAGGCGTGCTGGTCGAAGACGAGCCCGATCACGTGATGATCGAAGCCCCCGAACTGGAAAATCCGATCTACGTCGGCCACGGCGTCAGCGGCCACGAGGGCGCCACCGTCTGGGCGGCGCTGCGCCCCGAAAAGGTCACCCTGGTCACCGAAAAACCCGACCGGCCCTATAACTGGGCGGCGGGCGAGGTCAAGGACATCGTCTATCTCGGCTCGACCTCGACCTATATCGTCGGCCTTGATACGGGCAAGCGCATGCGCGTGACCGTCGCCAACCATGAACGCGATGTGGAATGGGAGATCACCTGGGGCGACCGCGTCTATGTCAGTTGGGCGGCGACCAGCGCCGTGGTGGTGTCGTCATGACCGCCGAGCCGGCCCCGGGCGCCGCGCCGGTGTCGCGCCCGCCCGAAATCCTGCCGGGCATGGCGCCTTGGCGCATGTGGCTTGATGCCCAGATCCGCCACAACGGCCGGCGGCTGGTGATCCTGGTGCCCTATGTCTGGCTGCTGCTGTTTTTCGTTCTGCCCTTCGCCATCGTCCTCAAGATCTCCTTTGCCGAATTCCGCGTCGGCGTGCCGCCCTATACGGCCCTGATCGACTTCACCCAGGACGCCTATCTGCGGCTGACCCTGGCGCTGTCGAACTACAAGTACATGCTCGACGACGAGATGTACGTGATCGCCTATCTGAATTCGCTGCGCATCGCCGGCATTTCCACCGTGCTCGCCCTGCTGATCGGCTATCCGATGGCCTATGGCATCGCCAGGGCGCCCAAGGGGCCGCGCACCATCTTGCTGTTCCTGGTGATCTTGCCGTTCTGGACGTCGTTCCTCATCCGCGTCTATGCCTGGATGGGCATCCTCAAGGGCAACGGCCTGCTCAATACCTTCCTGATCTGGACCGGGGTGATCGACCAGCCGCTGACCATCATGGGCACGGAATGGGCGGTGTTCATCGGCATCGTCTATTCCTATCTGCCCTTCATGGTGCTGCCGCTGTACGCCACCTTGGAGAAGCTCGACCCCAGCTTGCTCGAAGCCGCCCACGACCTGGGCTGCCGGCCGTGGAAGGCCTTTCTGACCATCACCCTGCCGCTGTCGGTGCCGGGAATCATCGCCGGATCGATGCTGGTGTTCATCCCCTCGGTCGGCGAGTTCGTCATCCCCGAACTGCTGGGCGGGGCCGATACCTTCATGATCGGCCGGGTGCTGTGGAACGAGTTCTTCCTCAACCGCGATTGGCCGGTGGCCTCGGCGGTGGCGGTGGCGATGCTGCTGATGCTGGTGGTGCCGATCATGATCTTCCAGAACATCCAGGCCAAACAGGCCGAAGCGGCGGAGGAACGGTCATAATGCGCCGCAACTGGTTCTTGCTGCTGACCATGGGCTTCGGCTTCGCCTTCTTGTATGTGCCGATCCTGTTGCTGATGATCTATTCGTTCAACGAAAGCCGGCTGGTCACCGTTTGGGCCGGCTTCTCGGCCAAATGGTATGGCGCCCTGCTCCGGGACGAGCAGATGCTGGGCGCCGCCTGGATGTCGTTCCGCATCGCCGTGGTCAACGCCTCCCTGGCGACCATCCTCGGCACCCTGGCCGCCCTGGCGATGGTGCGCTTCGGCCGCTTCCGCGGACGGACGCTGTTTTCGGGCATGCTGTCGGCGCCGCTGGTGATGCCCGAGGTGATCACCGGGCTGGCCTCGCTGCTGCTGTTCGTCGCCCTCGAACAGTTGCTGGGCTGGCCCCAGGGCCGGGGGATGACCACCATCACCATCGCCCACATCACCTTTTCCACCGCCTATGTCGCCGTCGTCTTGCAGTCCCGCCTTCAGGGCATGGATCGCTCGATCGAGGAGGCGGCGATGGATCTGGGGGCGCGGCCGGCCAAGGTGTTCTTGCTGATCACCATCCCGGTGATCGCCCCGGCGCTGGTGGCGGGCTGGCTGCTGTCGTTCACCCTGTCGCTCGATGATCTGGTGATCGCCAGCTTCGTCTCGGGCCCGGCGTCCTCGACTCTGCCGATGGTGGTGTTCTCTTCGGTGCGCCTGGGGGTCAGCCCGGAAATCAACGCTTTGGCCACCATCTTGGTGCTGACGGCCACCGTGGCGATCCTGATCGCCGGCTGGATGATGACCCGCCAGGAACGCGCCTCGCAGAAGCTGACCGAAAAGCGCGAGCAACAGATGGGATAAGGGCAAATCCCGGGCCCCCTGGACCGGGGGGCGACGACGATTTGCTTGCTCTCAGGACTTCGGCCCGCGCCCTATTGGCGCGGGTCATGTCCCAGATCATCGATCACCGCCTGGGCCAAAGCGGCGCAGGCGGTTTGGTCGGGGCGGCTGGTGCGGGTCGAGGCCAGGATGAAGGCCTGACGGGCGGTGGTGATCACCCCCGGATCGGCGGCCCGGGCGGCGCCCAGCACCAGGACGAGGCCGTCGGCCAGATCGTCTTCGCTGATCGAGCGATAGGCGCCAAAGCCGGGCTGGCGGGCCCAGGCGCAATGGCGCAGGCCGGCCAGATAGGTTCCGGCCCGCGTGCCAAGCCGCGCGGTTTCGACCATGTCCTTGGGATCGAGCGCGAGAGCCGGCTGGGCGGCGACCAGCAGGGTCCAGCCGATCAGCGCCAGCGCCACACCCTTGCCCATCACCCGCTTCCTTTTTCCTTAGCCGCCGGCTTTCTCAGCCGCCGGCCAGACCTTCGCGCAGCATTTCCAGCTCCAGCCACTCGTCCTCGGCCTTGGCCAATTCGGCGCGGGCGGCTTCCATGCGGTCGGCCTTGCCGGCATAGCCCTCTGGATCGCGCACGAAGAACTGGCTATCGGTCAGGGCGGCTTCCAGGGTGGCGATCTCGCTATGCAGGCGATCGATCTGGGCGGGCAGCAATTCAAGCTGGCGCTGCTGCTTGTAAGACAGCTTGGTCGGCCGCGCCGCCGGCTTGGCCGGGCTTTTGGCCGAGGGCTTGGCGCCGCCCCGTCCCTCGCCGGATTTCGTCTTGTCGCGCGCCGTTTCCCAGGGCGCCCCGCCGGCTTGGCGGATGGCGTCGCTATAGCCGCCCGGGTATTCGCGGGCACCGCCGGCGCCGTCCATCAGCACGGTCGAGCCGACGACCCGGTCAAGGAAGTCGCGGTCATGGCTGACCAGCAGCAAGGTGCCCTCGTAATCCGACAGCACATCTTGCAGCAGGTCGAGGGTTTCCATGTCCAGATCGTTGGTCGGCTCGTCCAGGATCATCAGGTTGGATTCACGGGCCAGCGCCTTGGCCAGCAGCAAGCGATTGCGCTCGCCGCCCGACAAACTGCCGACCGGGCTCACCGCCTGACGGTCCTCGAACAGGAAATCGCGCATATAGCCGATCACATGCTGGGGCCGGCCGCGCACATTGACCATGTCGCCGCCCATGTCGCACAGGGTTTCGCGCACGCTTTTAGTCGGATCAAGCGACGAGCGCGATTGATCCAGATAGGTGGTCGTCAGATTGGTGCCCAGACGCACGCTACCGCTATCGGGAGCCAGCGCCCCGGTCAGGATCTTGAGCAGGGTCGATTTGCCCGCGCCATTGGGGCCGACGATGCCAAGGCGATCGCCGCGCAGCAGCCGCAGCGAAAAATCCTGGAGCACGACGCGTTCGCCATAGGCCTTGCTCACCGCCTCGGCCTCGATCACCAGCTTGCCCGAGACGCCGCCGGCTTCGGCCTTGAGCTTGGCGAGCCCCTGAACGGCGACCTGCTGTTCGCGATCGTGGCGCAGATCGTACAAGCGGGCCAGCCGCCCCTGATTGCGCTTGCGCCGGGCCGAAATGCCCTGATGGGACCAGCGGGTCTCCTCGGCGATCAGCTTATCAAGCTTGTGGCTGGCCTGGGCTTCCTGCTCCAGGGTCTCATCGCGCCACCCCTCGAAGGCGGCGAAGCCCTGATCCAGGCGACGGACCACGCCGCGATCAAGCCACAAGGTGGCCTTGGTCAGCCGGGCCAAGAAGGCGCGGTCATGGGAAATCAGCACCAGGGCGCCGCGATAGGCGGCCAAACGTTCTTCCAGCCAGGTGATCGCCGGCAGATCCAGGTGGTTGGTCGGCTCGTCGAGCAACAAGATCTCGGACTCGCCGACCAGGGCGCGGGCCAGGGCGACGCGGCGCGCCTCGCCACCCGACAAACCGACGGGGGCGCGCTCGGGATCAAGCCCCAGGGCTTCCAGAACGATATCGGCGCGGTGGGTCTCGCCGCGATGGGGGCCGGGCAGGCCTTCAACCACCACATCGCGCAAGCTGGCGTGGTCGCCAAGCTCGGGCTCTTGCTGCAGATAGGAGACCGCCACCCCGGGCTGGACGAATAATTCGCCGCCATCGGCAAGGACCTGACCGGCCATCACCTTGAGCAGGGTCGATTTTCCCCCACCGTTGCGGCCAACGAGGCAAAGACGGGCGCCGGGTTCGACATCGGCGCTCACCCCCCGAAACAGAGGGCGGCCGCCGAAGCCAAGGGTGATGTCGCGAAGACTGAGAAGGGGGGGTGCCATGGTGGACGCACCCTATCGTGAGCGGCCGGCGCTGACAACGGGTCGCGAGGCCGCGACGCCAAAACAGCCCGCCTTCGACAAAAAAAGACCGCCGTCCACGGGATGGACCCCGGGGACGGCGGAAGGAGGGACGCGACCAAGGATGGGGCTTGGACCGCGTCCACCGATAAGAGCCTTGGCGATGAGACCGATGTTAGCGGGTCAGATCGAAGCTGATGCCGTTTTCGCCGCTCTCGCGATCCAGGGTATCGAAAACCTTATCGAGGATCGTCGTCAGCACGCGCAGCGACCCGTCATAGAACATGGTCGGGAAGCGGTGGTGGTGGTGACGGTCGAAAATCGGGAAGGTCAGGCGGATCAAGGGGATCCCCAGATCCAGTTCCAGATACTTGCCATAGGAGTTGCCGATCAGGAAATCGGCGGGCTCGGTGGCCAGCAGCGAGCGCAGGTGCCAAAGGTCCTTGCCCTGCCAAACCTGGGCGTCCTTGCCAAACGGGCTGGTGGCGAGCAGGGCCTTGACCTGCTTTTCCCATTTCTTGGTGCCGTTGGTGGCCAGCACGTGGACCGGCTCGACGCCCATTTCCAGCAGGAAGCGGACCATCGACAAGGTGAAGTCGGGATCGCCGTAAACGGCCATCTTCTTGCCGTGCAGCCAAGTCATGCTGTCGGCCAGGGCATCGACAAGGCGACCGCGTTCCTTGGTCAGCGCCTCGGGGATGTCCTTGCCGGTCAGGGCGACCAGCTTGACCAGGAAATCATCGGTGGCGCCCACGCCCATCGGGTAGTTGAAGGCGGCGGTTTCCTGACCGGTCTCGGCGATGAACTTCAGCGTCGCCGGGGTGCAATATTCCGACAGCGACAGCGTGGCCTTGGCCTGCAGGGCGGCGATGGTGTCGTCCTGGGTGGTGCCGCCGTCATACATGCGGAATTCACCGTCGGTCGGCGTATCGTAAACGTCCGAGGTATCCGACAAAACGGTGTACTCGACGCCGATCATGCCAAGGATCCGCTTCAGTTCCCGAATATTGCCGACGCTGTAACCGTCGAAGCCGGGAATGATGTTGATCTTGTCGGTGGCGGCGTCGCGGACCTTGCCGTCCCAAAACGTCGTCAGGATACCCTTCATCATATTGTCGTAGCCGACGATGTGGCTGCCGACGAACGACGGGGTGTGGGCGAAGGGCACCGGGAAGTCGGCCGGGATCGACTCCTTGGTCTTGGCATTGCCGATGAACGAGCTGATGTCGTCGCCGATGACCTCGGCCATGCACGAGGTGCAGACGGCGATCATCTTGGGCTTGTACAGGGCATAGGCGTTGGCGAGGCCATCGACCATGTTGTTGAGCCCGCCGAACACCGCCGCGTCTTCGGTCATGCTGTCGGAAACCACCGAGGAGGCTTCCTTGAAATGACGCGACAGATGCGAGCGGAAATAGGCGGCGCAGCCCTGCGAGCCATGGACATAGCCCAGCGTGCCGTCGAAACCGGCGGCGGCGAACAGGGCGCCCAGCGGCTGGCAAGCCTTGTTGGGATTGATCACCAGGGCTTCCCGGGCCAGGTTCTTTTCCCGGTAGTCCCAGGACTTGGTCCATTCGGCGACTTCGGCGACCTTGGCCTCGCCATGGCTGTTTTCGAAACACTCACGCTTGCGCGCGAACATTTCTTTGTATTCGGGTTCCCGGAACAAGGGAATGTGGTCTTTGATGAGGTCCGCGTTCTGGGGCATCAGCTCTCTCCAGTCTGGCGTTCTGGTCTTAAGGGACTTACTCGGCGGCGGCCTTGGTCCACGGGGCTTTCAGCAAGGCCCAGACCGGATTGTTGATGGCCATGTCCATGTCACGGGCGAAGATGGCGAAGCCGTCATAGCCGTGGTAAGGACCCGAGTAATCCCAGGAGTGCATCTGGCGGAAAGGCACGCCCATCTTCTGAACGGCGTATTTTTCCTTGATGCCCGAGCCCACCAGATCGGGGCGCAGCTTCTCGATGAACCGCTCCAGCTCGTAGCCGGTCAGGTCGTCATAGATCAGCGTGCCTTCCTTGGCGTATTCGGTGGTGCGCTGGTAATCGTCGCTATGGGCGAATTCATAACCGGCGCCGCAGATCTGCATGCCGAGGTCTTCATAAGCGGTCATCACGTGACGGGGGCGCAGGCCGCCGACATACAGCATGACGCGCTTGCCTTCGAGGCGGGCCTTGTACTTGTTGATCACCGCGTCGACCGTCGGGCGATGGGCGGCGATCACCTCCTCGGCCTTCTTCTGGATGGTCTCGTCGAAATTGGCGGCGATGGCGCGCAACGACTTCTCGATCTGCGAGGGACCGAAGAAGTTGTATTCCATCCAGGGCACGCCGTGCTTCTCTTCCATGTGGCGGCAGATGTAATTCATCGACCGGTAGCAATGGATGAGGTTCAGCTTGGCCTTGGGGGCGCGTTCCATTTCGGCGATGGTGGCATCGCCCGACCATTGGGCGATCACCCGCAGGCCCATTTCCTCCAACAGAATGCGCGAGGCCCAGGCGTCGCCACCGATGTTGTAATCGCCGATGATGTTGACGTCATAGGGCGTGGTCTCGAAGGCGCTTTCGCTGTCGCGCGAGAAGACCCAGTCGCGGATGGCGTCATTGGCGATATGGTGACCAAGCGACTGCGACACGCCGCGGAAGCCTTCGCAGCGCACCGGGATGATCGGCAAGCCGACATCCTTGGCCTTCTTGCGGGCGACGGCTTCGATATCGTCGCCGATCAGGCCGATCGGGCATTCGGACTGGATGCTGATGCCGCGAACCAGCGGAAACAGCCCCTTGATCTCGTCGATCACCTTTTCCAGCTTCTTGTCACCGCCAAAGACGATGTCTTTTTCCTGGAAATCCGAGGTGAACTGCATGGTGACGAAAGAATCGACGCCCACCTGACCGGTGAAGTAATTGCGGCGCTGGGACCAGGAGTACTGACCGCAGCCGACCGGGCCGTGACTGATGTGGACCATGTCCTTGACCGGACCCCAGACCACGCCCTTCGAGCCGGCATAGGCGCAGCCGCGGATGGTCATGACGCCCGGAATGGCCTTGACGTTGGACTTCACCCCGCAAGAGCTGCCCTCGCCCTCGGCAACGATGGTGCCAAGGTGCTTTTTGCGCTTCTTCGCGGCCTTTTCGGGATAGGCCTCCAGGACCTCCTCGATCGCCTTCTGGCTCAATTCCGCATCGTTGGTGTATTCGAGGCTCATATCCCTCTCCTCTGATCGACTATCGCCTCGGCGAAGAGGCCTTCTTGGAGGTCCGCCCGCTTCCGTCGCCCCTGGCGGCCTGACCGGCCGGCCGGGGGGAACGGTCGCACGGCGACGGCCTTAATTGGCGGCGGCGGATTCCTTGGCTTCGAGCTCGGCCAGCGCCTCTTCGTCGGACTTCATGATGCCGAATTCCATCAGCATCTCTTCCAGGTCTTCCATGGTGATCGGGGTCGGCACCACGCCCTGGCCGGAGTTGTTGTGGATCTTGGTCGCCAGCGTGCGATACTCACCGGCCTGCTTGCTGTCGGGGGCGTATTGGATCACCGTTTGGCGGCGCAGCTCGGCGTGCTGAACGCCGTTGTCGCGCGGCACGAAGTGGATGAGGCGGCAGCCCAAACGGCCGGCCAGGGCCTCGGCCAGTTCGACTTCCTTATCAGTCTGACGCTCGTTGCAGATCAGACCGCCCAGACGAACCCCACCGGTGTGGGCGTATTTCAAAATGCCCTTGGCGATGTTGTTGGCGGCATACAGCGCCATCATCTCGCCCGACATGACGATGTAGATTTCCTGAGCCTTGTTCTCGCGGATCGGCATGGCGAAGCCACCGCAAACCACGTCGCCCAGCACGTCGTAAGAGACGTAATCGAGGTCGTCGTAGGCGCCGTTTTCCTCAAGGAAGTTGATGGCGGTGATCACGCCACGGCCGGCACAGCCGACGCCGGGCTCCGGACCACCGGATTCGGTGCACTTGATGCCCTTGTAGCCGATCTTCACCACATCGGCGACGTCGAGGTCTTCGACCGAGCCGGCCTCGGCGGCCAGATGAAGAACGGTGTCCTGCAGCTTGGTGTTCAGGATCAGGCGGGTGGAATCGGCCTTGGGATCGCAGCCGACAATCAGGATCCGCTGGCCCATTTCGACCAGAGCGGCCAGCGTGTTCTGGGACGTCGTCGACTTGCCGATACCGCCCTTGCCGTAGAACGCGATCTGACGCAGTGCGCTCATGGAATCAATCCTTTTCTTCGTGATCCGGTCCTAAGGCGGGGAAGCTCCACCGCCACGCTCACCCCGTTAATGCACCCAGCGTGCCAAACCTGATTTGCCCGATTTTTTTGAAAATTATCGTTTTTAATCAAAGGAATAAATCTATCTAACAAGGAATGTAGGGTTATTTTCAACGCTGTCGCAAACCCGACAACGCCCCAAAACCCTGTCGCGGACCCAACAGCGGGGCGGCGCGACGCTATGGCGCACATGGTGCGCTACTGCCCAGAACGCCCTTCCCGTCGCCGCCCGATCGGTGATAAAGGAATGGGCGAAAAACACGAACGCACAGTTCTTGGTCAGGACGGAGGGTCCCTCCTTGGGATCCCCCCTGTCGCGGAACGAGGCCCGGGGGGGAGACGCGTTGAAGGACATGGGGGAAGACAGACCGGGGATTGGTCACAGCACCAATCTGGTGGGGCTGCCGACGGATCTTCTGGCCAGCGCCTGGTTCAATCAGGCCGCGCCCGAAATCCATATCGCCGGGGTGCGCGAGATGAACCGCAGCCTGTTCGAGATGCTGGCCGAGGCGCCCGATCTCGAAAGCGCCGGCGAGGCCTTCTATAAATATATGATCGCCATGTTCGGCCTCGATCCCGAACAGCAGGACCACCGCCCCGGCCAGGGCGGCGCCGTTCGGCGCTTTCACGCCAGCTACCTGCGCCTGCTCAAGGGCTGGGGCTATGATACCAACGCCAAGGAAGGCGCCGTACTTAAGGGCTGGGTGGAAAGCCGCTTCGGCCTGTTCCCCACCTTTCACCGCGAACCGATCACCAAATTCGCCTCAAAGGCCTGGATCACCTATATCGAAGAAAAGATGACCTCGCGCTTTCACAATAATTCCATCTACGTCCAGCTTGATCTCATGTACGAGTTCTGTCAGTGGGCCCTGGCGCGCTTCGCCGCCCCCGGCGAGTCCGCGCTTCTTCTTTACCGCGGGGTTAATGACTTTACCGAGCATCAGATGATCGAACGCATCGACAATCGCCAAGTCGTCGTGCGCATGAATAATCTGGTGTCGTTCTCCTCTGATCGCGGCGTGGCCGATTGCTTTGGCGACACCATCCTTGAGACGCGGGTTCCGGTCTCGAAAATCGTTTTTTTCAATACGCTGCTGACCAGTCACCCCCTCAAGGGCGAGGGCGAGTATCTGGTGATCGGCGGCGATTATCTGGTGAAGGCGAGTTATCTCTGATGAACAGGCGCCCCATAAGCAGGAGCGGCCGATGACCGGCCCTTCCGTACACGACCGGGCCCTGGGGGCCTTCCTTGGTCTGGCCGTTGGCGACGCCCTAGGCGCCACCGTGGAATTCATGACCAAGGGCGAGATCGCCCAGCAATACGGCATCCACCGCAAGATGACCGGCGGCGGCTGGCTGCGGCTCAAGCCCGGCCAGATCACCGACGACACCGAGATGTCGCTGGCCCTGGGGCGCTCGCTGGCGGCCAAGGGCACGCTTGACGTTGCCGATATCTGCGAGGAATTCGCCCTGTGGCTGAAGTCGCGGCCGGTGGATGTTGGCAATACCTGCCGGCGCGGCATTCGCCGCTACATGCACGAGGGCACGACCACCGCGCCCTACTCCGAGGGGGACGCCGGCAATGGCGCGGCCATGCGCTGCCTGCCCGCCGCCCTGGCGACACTGGGCCACCCCGCCGATCTGGAACCCTGGGTCCTGGCCCAGGCGCGGATCACCCATAACCACCCGTTATCCGACGCCGCCTGCCTGACCCTCGGGCGGATGGTCCATCACCTGATCGGCGGACGCGGCATGAAGGCCTGCCGCGAAGAGGCCAACCGCCTGGTCCACCAGCACCGCGACTTCCACTTCGAGCCCTATAAGGGCCAATCCTCGGCCTATATCGTCGATACGATGCAGACGGTGCTGCATTATTACTTCGTCACCGACACCTTCAAAAGCTGCCTGATCCAGACCGTCAACCAGGGCGGCGACGCCGATACCACCGGCGCCCTGGCCGGGATGCTGGCCGGCGCCACCTATGGCGTCGACGACATCCCCTCGGGCTGGCTGTCCAAGCTTGATATGAAGGTGGAACGCGAGATCCGCCGTCAGGTCGACGCCCTGCTGGCGCTTGCCGGCCTGGACTGACCTTCCCTTTGCAAGGACGCGCCGCCATGGCCGATGTGCTGTTTTTCGAAAAACCCGGCTGCCGCAACAACACCCGCCAGAAGGCCCTGCTGATCGCCTCGGGCCACCGGGTCGAAGCCCACGACATCCGCCAACAGCCGTGGACGGCCGAAACCTTGCGCCCCTATTTCGGCGACAAACCGGTGGCGCAATGGATCAACCCGGCCGCGCCGCGCGTCAAGGCCGGCGAGGTAAGGCCCGAGGCTCTGGACGAGAGCGAAGCCCTGGCCTTGATGGTCAAGGACGCCTTGCTGATCCGCCGGCCGCTAATGGCCGTCGGCCAAACCAAAACCTGCGGCTTCGACCGCGCCGCCGTCAACGCCTGGATCGGCCTGATCGCCCAAGACCCCGGCGACATCGAAACCTGCCCCTCGCAGGCGACCAACCACCGGTGCGCCGAAGAGCCCGGCGCGGCGTGACGGCGCCTTCCCCGCCGGCGACCGCGCCGAAAATCGCCATCCCGTTTTCCGCTCGCCGTTTCAGGGACGCGCCGACAGACGGGGGCGAAAAGACACCTTGGAAAGACCAAGGCGCATTGATCGCTTCAGGGCGTCGCACAGCGGCGTCAGCCCGATGACGAGAAGCACCACCGGGACGGCGATGGCGATACAGTTCGCGAGGGAGGTCTTGTCCCATGGACTGAGCGCCGCGAAAAAGCAGATCGCCGGGAAGTGAAAACAATACATGGGGAAGGTCAGGGAGCCCAACCAGGTGGCGATTTTTTTGGTTTTATCACCAATGTCTTTTTTATCACAAAGAAGAGATCGCACACTTGCCAAATGAACAACAAAGACAGAACCGACAGCATAGTCTTCCACAAGATTCCTATTGAAGGGCATTCGCCCCCAGGGAAAAACAAACCCGAAATTATCGGTGGGAAGTCGATAGATGACCCGGGGAACAACAAGAATGGCGGCGATGGTTCCGAAGGCCAGCACCGTCAATAGAGATCTTGGCAGGTCTATTTTCAGGCGCTGGTGATAAAGAAAATATCCCATCGCCCAAATTGGAAACAAGGCGACTATTGTTCGGCCGGCACAAAATAATATGATGACACAAAGCGGAACCCACACCCTGCGTCTTGAAAATAAAACGATGCCACTTATCAGGTAATAGGCGGCCTCAAAACTAAGAGACCAATAGGGAGCATTCGTTCCCGGCGAAATGCCATTAAATCGGAAAACCTGAAATTCATTCACGAAGAAAAGCGCCGAGACATACCCCTCCCAATTGATCGGCTTCCAGAGAACTTTCTTGAACGCGTAGAATTCCGGGTTAAGGGACGTCCCAAGGGTATCGAACAGGAACGTCAGAGCCAGAGCGACCAGGACGACGGAGTAAAGCCTGGAGATCCGGGCGGCGGCATAGGTCGAAGCGGTCGTTTCCCGTGTCGAGGTGACGTGAGCGATCACATAGCCCGAGAGAACGAAGAAAATCGTGACCGCGATCACGCCGTAGGTCCCCAGGGGCCGCCAGATCACCGCCTCGGTGAAGGGCTGCGAGGCCAGATGCCCCAGAAAGACGGTCATGGCCGCCAAAAACCGCAGGACATCCAGATACACGGACAACGATGGCGTCATTCCCTCCCCCTTGGCCCGTCGAGCGGGCCTCCAGAAGCGCAGAATTCGCCATTAATTTTCGTTGATTTTTATCTAATTTGGACTGGCGGGAATCCCCTAGAAAATTTAGCGTTTTAAGGGAGAAATCACCGAGCCCTTCGCCGCTTAAGGAGACGCCCCCATGAAAAAAGGGGGGAAGCCCCCCCTTTTCCAATACGGCCCCAAAGGGTTATCCGCTGCCCCTTATCCCTTGCCGCCCTTGCCGCGAATCACGGTTTTGACCGTATAGGCGGTTTTGTCCTGGCTTTCGAAGTAGATGCGCACCAAAAGCTCGGCGACGAGGCCAAGCAGGATGCACATCATGCCGGTGATCACGCACATGGCCGAGATCAGCGGCAGCGGCGTGCGGTTGAGGTGGATGCCCTCGATCACGCGCAGCGCGATGCCACCGCCGGCCGACAAGATGGCGCCCAGGAACAGCAGGAAGCCCATGCCGCCGAAGATATAGATCGGCTTGGTTTCGTATTGGGTCAGGAACTTCACCACCATCAGGTCGAGCAGCACCTTGAAGATGCGGTTCAGGCCGTATTTGGATTGGCCGGCGGTGCGGGCATGGTGGCGCACCGGGATCTCGGTGATCTTGGCGCCCTGCCAGCGCGCATAGATCGGCACGAAGCGGTGCATCTCGCCATAGAGGCGGTACCCCGACAGCACTTCGCGGCGATAGGCCTTCAGCGTGCAGCCGTAGTCTTTCAGGTGAACACCCGAGATCGTCGAGATCAGCCAATTGGCGACCGCGCTGGGGAAATTGCGGGTCAGCGCGTCGTCCTGGCGATCCTTGCGCCACCCCGACACCACGTCATAGCCTTCCTTCATCTTTTCCAGAAGAATGGGAATGTCGCGGGGGTCGTTTTGCAGGTCGCCGTCCATCGGCACGATGATGGCGCCATGGGAATGATCGATTCCGGCCATGATCGCCGCCGTCTGGCCGACGTTGCGCTTGAAGGTGACGACGGTCAGTTCGGGATAGGACGGCGCCAGGGTTTCCAGACGGGCGACGGTGCCGTCGGAACTGCCATCATCGACCATGATGACCTCGAAGGGCCGCGCCATGTCGCGCAAGGCGCCGAAAACCGCCTCGCACAGGCGCGCGACATTCTCCTCCTCGTTATAGAGGGGAATGATAACCGAGAGGAGTTCGGGGTCCGCGCCGGAAGCCGAAGGGGTGACCGGAGGTACGGTCGGAGCGGAGGGGGAGACGTCCGGGGACGCGTTCATCGGGTTCTTCCTGGCCTGCTTGTGCGGCGGCGGGCGCGATTAGGGCGCCCCCGTCCTGGCGTTTCGCCCTGGGTTCTTAATGGAAACCCCCCGCCCCCGCAAGCCATCGCGCGCAAGATCGGTATTCAAGTAAACGTTCCGCGCGTAAACAACCTTTAATATACATTCTTTTGCGTTGCACAGAAGAAATGCAGCGAAAAATGCGCCAGCCTGTTTTCACGGCAAGCGGAATGCCGCATTCTTCCGTGTCCGCAACGCTGTGGACACCACCGCGCCCGACACCCGCTCGGGCTCGAAAAAAACGAGAACAAGGGAGTACCTCGGATGAAGAAGATGATCGCGGCTCTGGCCGCTTTCGGCGCGGCCGGCGTCATCGCCAGCGGTTCGGCGATGGCCGCCAGCACTCTCGACACGGTCAAAAGCCGCGGCGAAGTGACCTGCGGCGTCAACAACGGCCTGCCGGGATTCGCGCTTCCCGATGACAAGGGGCATTGGACCGGCATCGACGTTGATATCTGCCGGGCCGTTGCCGCCGCCGTTTTCGGTGATGCCAAAAAAGTGAAGTTCGTTCCGCTCAACGCCAAGGAACGCTTCACCGCCTTGCAGTCCGGTGAAATCGATGTGCTGTCGCGCAACACCACCTGGACGCAGACCCGGGACGCCTCGCTGGGCCTGATCTTCGCCGGGGTGAACTATTACGACGGCCAGGGCTTCATGGTGAAGAAGGAGCTGGGGGTTTCCAGCGCCAAGGAACTCAACGGCGCCTCGATCTGTATTCAGTCGGGCACCACGACCGAGCTGAATCTGGCCGATTACTTCCGCGCCAACGCCATGACCTACAGCCCGGTGGTGTTCGACACCTCCGACCAGACCGTTCAGGGCTTCGCCGGTGGCCGCTGCGACGTGCTGACCTCCGACCAGTCCCAGCTTTACGCGCTGCGCATCAAACTTGAAGATCCCAAGAGCGCCATCGTCCTGCCCGAGGTGATTTCCAAGGAGCCTTTGGGCCCGATGGTGCGCCAGGGCGATGATCAGTGGCTGAACATCGTGCGTTGGTCGCTGTTCGCCCAGCTTAACGCCGAGGAACTGGGCGTGACCTCGGCCAATGCCGACGAGGTCAAGGCCGGCACCGACCAGAACGTCAAGCGTCTGCTGGGCACCGAAGGCGAAATGGGCAAGCAGCTCGGCCTGGGCAACGACTGGGCCTATGCCATCGTCAAGCAGGTCGGCAATTACGGCGAGATGTTCGAGCGCAACATCGGCAAGGGCTCGCCCCTCGAGATCGAGCGCGGGCTGAACGCCCTGTGGAACAAGGGTGGCATCCAGTACGCCCCGCCCATCCGCTAACCTGTCCGCGGGCGGCGGGGGGCCTCTCTCCCGTCGCCCGGCTTCCATGGGCATTGACGGATGCCTTCGATCCCTGCCTCCACGGCCCCAGGAGAGCCCATGACCCCTCCGATCCACCCCCCGGGACCGCTCAAGGCCCCCCGGCCGCATCCCTTGCGTGACCCACGTGTCCGGGCGATCGCCTTTCAGGTGCTGACCATCGCCGCCCTCGTCTGGTTTTTCTGGGCGATTTTCGACAACACCCTGACCAATATGCGCACGCGGGGCATCACCACCGGCTTCGCCTTCCTCGACCATTCGGCGGGGTTTGGCATCCTGATGAGCCTGATCCCCTATGACGAGACCTATTCCTATGGCCGGACCTTCGTCGTCGGCCTGCTCAATACGCTGTTGGTTTCGGGCCTGGGCGTCATCGCCGCCACGCTGATCGGCTTCGTCGTCGGCGTCGCCCGGTTGTCGCGCAACTGGCTGATCGCCAAGCTGGCGCTGATCTATGTCGAGACCCTGCGCAACATCCCGCTGCTGCTGCAGATCTTTTTCTGGTATTTCGCCGTTCTGCGCCCCCTGCCCCAACCCCGGCAGAGCCTGGAGCTGGGCGCGTTGTTCTTCCTCAACAATCGCGGCTTCTATATGCCCTCGCCGATCGCCGGCGACGGGATGGCCTTGGTCGGCCTCGCCCTGGTCGTCGCCCTCGCCCTCGCCCTGGCCATCGGCCGCTGGGCGACCCGCCGACGCATGGCGACGGGTCTGGGCTTTCCCAGTTGGCGCACCGGCCTCGCCCTGGTTCTCGGCCTGCCGCTCCTTGCCTTCCTGGCCCTGGGCACCCCGGTCACCTTCGACGTTCCCCATCTCCAGGGCTTCAATTTCGTCGGCGGTTCGCGGCTGATCCCCGAAATGGTGGCGCTGTTGCTGGCGCTGTCGATGTACACCGCCGCCTTCATCGCCGAGATCGTCCGCTCGGGGATTCTCGCCGTCAGCCACGGCCAGACCGAGGCGGCCCATTCCCTGGGGCTCAAGCCGACCGCCACCTTGCGCCTGATCGTGCTGCCCCAGGCGCTGCGGGTGATGATCCCGCCGACCACCAGCCAATATCTCAATCTGATCAAGAACTCGTCGCTGGCCACCGCCATCGGCTATCCCGATCTGGTCTCGGTGTTCATGGGCACGACGCTCAATCAGACCGGTCAGGCCGTCGAGATCGTCGGCATGACCATGGCGGTCTATTTGCTGATCAGCCTGGTCGTGAGCGGATTGATGAATTGGTATAACCGGGCCGTCGCCCTGAAGGAGCGCTGAGCCATGGCTGTCTTCGCCCCCAAGGCGGCCCTGCCGCCGCCGGTCCAGACCACCGGTCCGATCGCCTGGATCCGCCAGAATCTGCTGTCGTCGCCCTTCAACATCGCCCTGACCGCGCTGGCGCTGTGGATCGTCGTGTCGGGCGGATCTTCCCTCGTCACATGGGCCATCCTCGACGCCACCTTCATCGGCGAGGGCCAGGATGCCTGTTCCAACGGCGGCGCCTGTTGGGCCTTCATCATCAATCGCCTGGATTTCTTCACCTACGGCTTCTATCCGGCGGCCGAGCGCTGGCGCGTCAACCTTGGCTTCCTGATGCTGGCCGTCGCCCTGGTGCCGCAATTCATTACCGGCTTCTCCGGACGCCGGGCGCTGGGCCTGTTTGGCCTGACCGCCCTGCCGGTGATCACCGGCGTGCTGCTGGTCGGCGGCGTTTTCGGCCTAAGGCCGGTCGACACCTCGCAGTGGGGCGGGTTGATGCTGACCCTGGTGCTCGCCTATGTCGGCATCGTCGCCGCCTTGCCCTTGGGCATGGTTCTGGCCTTGGGCCGCCGGTCGAGCATGCCGGTGGTGCGCATCTCCTGCACCACCTTCATCGAGCTGTGGCGCGGCGTGCCGCTGATTTCGGTGCTGTTCATGGCCTCGGTGATGCTGCCGCTGTTCCTGCCCACCGGCGTTACCTTTGACAAGCTGCTGCGCGCCCTGATCGGTATCACGCTGTTTCAGTCGGCCTATATGGCCGAAGTCATCCGCGGCGGGCTGCAGGCGATCCCGCGCGGTCAGTTCGAGGCGGCCAGCGCCCTTGGCCTGGGCTTCTGGCGCTCGACCGGGCTGATCATCCTGCCCCAGGCCCTGAAGCTGGTGATCCCCGGCGTCGTCAACACCTTCATCGCCCTGTTCAAGGATACGACCCTGGTGCTGATCATCGGTCTGCTCGATATCCTGGGAACGGTTCAATCGGCCATTGTCGATCCCGCCTGGAGCCGGGTCGCGGTGGAAGGCTACATCTTCGCCGGCTTCTGCTTCTGGATCTTCTGCTTTGGCATGTCGCGCTACAGTCAGGCCCTGGAAAGCAAGCTGCATACCGGACACAGGAAATAACCATGAGCGACTTCAGCAACGACCAGACCGGCCGCGCCGCTCTTCCCCGGCTGGACCACCAGATCGGCGACGATGTGGTCATCCGCATCGAGCAGATGAACAAGTGGTATGGGGACTTCCATGTGCTGCGCGATATCGACCTGACGGTGCGGCGCGGCGAGCGCATCGTCATCTGCGGCCCCTCGGGCTCGGGCAAATCGACGACCATCCGCTGCATCAACCGGCTTGAGGAACACCAGACCGGCCGCATCGTCGTTGACGGCATCGAACTGACCAATGACGTCAAGCATATCGAGACCGTGCGCCGCGAGGTCGGCATGGTCTTCCAGCACTTCAACCTGTTTCCCCATCTGACGGTGCTGGAAAACTGCGTGCTGGCGCCGATCTGGGTGCGCAAGGAGCCGCGCAAACTGGCCGAACAGCGGGCGATGGCCCTGCTTGAACGGGTCAAGATCCCCGAACAGGCCCAGAAATACCCGGGCCAACTGTCGGGCGGTCAACAGCAACGGGTGGCGATCGCCCGATCGCTGTGCATGCAGCCCAAGATCATGCTGTTTGACGAACCGACCAGCGCCCTTGATCCCGAGATGATCAAGGAAGTCCTCGACACCATGATTTCGCTGGCCGAGGAGGGGATGACGATGATCTGCGTCACCCACGAGATGGGCTTCGCCAAGACCGTGGCCGATCGGGTGATCTTCATGGACCAGGGCCAGATCGTCGAGGAGAACGCTCCGGCCGAGTTCTTCACCAACCCGCAGAACGACCGCACCAAGCTGTTCCTCAGCCAGATCTTGCACCATTAACCGGGCGCCCCGCCCTTGCGCGCCATTTGGGCGACCATAATGGCGCGCAAGGGGTTATCGCGCCATTATGAGGCTTATAATGGCGCGATTCTTTTTGTCGTGGCAGGACTGCCGATGGTCAAAGCGATCGCCTCGGGCGCCTATCAAACCGGTCTTGATGCCAACGATTTAGGACGGCGCCCATTCTCCCGATGCCTTGATGGCGCGATACATCGCATCGGGAGCCAGATCGAGGTCACCCGGCCAAGTGACCGCGCCATAGTGGACGAAGGCCTGGGCAAAGAGCGCCGGATCGGCGAGGACGGCAAAGACTCCCGCCGTCGGCGATCCGACCAACCCGCCCAGGGCGACGATCCCCTCAAGGCCATCGAGAAACCGCACCCTCAAGCGGAAATCATCGAGAACCTCAATGCTATGAACACGCCAGGGCATGGGTGGACTCCTGCTTGATGAGGGGGGCGACGATCCGTCGTTGCCGCCCAATGCCCCCGCTCACCCGCCCCCATCCCCCCCGGTCAGCAGGGGAATGGCCGTTTCTAGATCGAGGAACAGGGGGGTGATCGAGAGTTCGTCCAGGAAGCGCAGTTCGTTGCGGGTCAGGTCCTCGGGCAGCAGGGCGTAATGGGGGCCGGCCGAGCGCTTGAGGATCTGGCGGGCATAGATGCGCAGCATCTGGTCGTGGAAGCGGCAGCCCAGGAACAGGAAGCCGCGCGTCGCCCGGATCTCCTGAACAGCCACCGGGATCGGCGTCTGGATGTCGATCTCGGTCAGGGCCTCGACATAATCGCTGTCGCTGACCAGCATGTCGGCTAGCGGCCAGATTGCGCCGTGCGGCTTGTAGATCAGCGTCTTCCACGCCGCCGCCGCGTCCAGGGGAACCTCCACGCCGGCGGCGGATATGGCGCGCAGGAACACCACTTCGGCCAAGCCGTGGCGGCTGGCGGCCTGAACCTGCCCCCAGTCGTTGCGGTCCTTGAAGGCCTCGCTCAGGGTGGCGTCATACCAGCTGTCAACGATCAGCGGCAGCCCCGGCAGCCCGGCCAACCAGCGTTGCAGCGGGCCGACCGGCGGCGTTTGCTTGAAGATCTCCGTCATCAGCTTCACCAGGGTGGTGCGATGGCGGTAGGTCTCGATGTATTGGGCGCTGGCCCACAGGTTGCCGCGAATGCGCCCGGGCACGCCCACCCGCGCCGTCAGCCGCTCGACCAACCCCCGGGTCGAGGTGGGGACCGGGCATTCGGCCTCGCCGGTTTCCAGAAGGTCTGGCCCGAGGAAGGGGATCAGCCGGCCTTCGGCGATCGCCTGACCAAGGGGGGCGAGCAGGCTGCGGGGATCGGCGGAGGCCGTCACCGCCTAGTCCTCACCGCCCGAGATCTTTCGCGCCTCCACGGTGATCGGCAGGCGGGTCTCGGGGTCGTTGTCGGGCATCTCGAAGGTCCAGCCGTTGGCCAGCTTCACCCAGCCCCCCCACAGCCCTTCCTTTTCCATGGCGACGATCTTTTCTTCCATGTCCTTTTTGGCCACATAGGCCTCGAAGCCATCGGGACGCTTGCGGATGGTGACTTTCATGCCTGTTCCTCCACGGGTTCCAGTTCCTTGAGACGCATGCCGACCAGTTTCCCCGACTCGATGAAATCGATGCCGTAGATGTAATAGCGCTGGAGGAATGTTCCGATCGAATGGACATACCCCACCTCGCCCTTGCGGACGATGACCTCGCCGATCTCGGCGCCGGGAAAGGTGCCGTCATTCTTGATATGCTTGCGGGCGCGCACCTTGGTGCCGTAGTCAAAGACCGGATCGTCTTCTAGTTCGTTGTCTTCGTCGCAAGTGGCCGAGGGCGGGGCGTCATCGCGCATGGGGGTCACTCCGTCTTGGCGTGAGGGGCGAGCGCGGCGAAGGGCAGCGCCCGCGCGGACGGCGGACGCTCGGCCTGACGGGCGCGCACGATCTCGCGCACCAGATCCTCGCTATCGTCGTCAAGCAAAGCCAGATGGGCGGCATCGATGCGTTCGGCCACCGCATAGCGCACGCGGATATCGGGATCGTGGGCCAGCGGCGAAAGCTGCTCGGGATCAAGGCGGCGGACCACCTCAAGGCGGACATCGCCATCGTCATCCCAGATCATCGTGCGCAGCCAGTCGTTGCCCACCCGGCCGGCGACTTCGCGGCGGACCTGGGGATCGGGATCGCGGATCATCAAGGGCAAGATCCCGGGCGCCAGCCGGCGGGCCACCATCACGCGAACGAAGTAATCGGGATCGGTGGTCAGCGGCACCAGATCGCCATCCTCCAGGCGCATCGCCACCCCCAGGCGCACCTTGGGGTCGGGATCGTCGCGCATGCGAAGAACAAGGCCGCGCGGCAGGCGCTGGGTGATCATCGAGCGCACCTCGGCGTCGGGATCATCGATCAGCGCCGTCAGGCGAAACAGATTGGCATAGCGGGCCGCCCGGGCCCGCACCTCGAAATGGGGATGTCCCAGGGCCTGATCGGCCAGATCGGGGTTTTGGCGGCAGAAGCGTTCGATCAGGCGCGGCCGGCGGTCGGCCAGACAGGCGGTTTCGCCGTCGCAGCCCACGCCCAAGCGATCGCGATAGGGGCAGACCGCGCAATCGATGGGCTGACCGCGCCAGTCGAGCCGCGGGGTCGCGTCACCGTCGGTGGGTTCCAGCCCGCCTTGCGTCATCGCCCCTCTCCCCTTGATGGAACTCCCGTCGTCAAGAAAGCACCGGGACCGGCCAGTCTCCCCCAAGCGCTGGCCGATCCCGGGTCCCGCGTCCGGTCAGCCCGGAACGCAGGCGTCGGTGGGGCAGACCGCCGAGCATTTCGGCGAATCGCCGTCACATTCGGTGCACTGCGCCGCCTTGATCACATAGGCGTCCCCCTTCATCGAAATCGCGGCGTTCGGGCATTCGAATTCGCAGGCGCCGCAACTGGTGCAGGAATTGGTATCGATCTTCAGGGCCATGATAGTCACTCCTTAAGCCGTGTCTTTGTCCCCCCGGAGCCCGCTTAGGGGCAACCCGGGTCTCTTCGCCTTCGGTCAGGCCGAAGACCGTTCAGAGAGCGCCGCTCCCATCCGGCCCGCGTACCAACTTCCGATGGCGGGCTCGATATACTCCAGCGTGCGGTCCTCGTACACCTCGATGCCGGCCGCTTCCAGGCGCCCGCGCGGTCCCGGACCGATCTTGGCCGTCAACACCGCGTCGACCCCCTCCAGGGCGTCAAGGATCGCCGGCATCACCGGGGCATTATCGAAGCCGCCCAGGCAGTATTTATCGGGCAAACGCCGGGCGCCGACGAAGCGCACCCCGGCCCCATCCACCTCGTAGATCTGGAACTCGGTGACCTTACCGAAATGGGCGTTGATCCGCCCGCCACCCTTGGTGGTGATCGCCACCAGTCGGGCGGGCGTGCCCACGGCGGCGTCACGCGCCAGAGCCGATTCGGTCTGGACGGCGGCGGCCCGACGATCGGCGCGCTCCTCTTCAACGAAAGCCCGGTAAGCCTCGCGCCGCGAGGGGTCGACTACGACCGTTTCGGGAATTTTGTCCATGGTGAACTCCTGCCCGCGATCCTCGCCCAGCAGGCCGATGGCATCGGCCCGGCACTGGCGACAATGCTTCATCAGATTGGCGCCGCCGCCAAGCCGATCCTGCAGGTCCTTGAGTTCCGCTGGCGTCGGCCCGCGCTGGCCGGTCAGCCCGAAGTGGGTGCCGTGCTCGGGCGCCGAGATCAGCGGCATGACGTTGTGCAAGAACGCCCCCTTCTCGCGGATCACCCGGTTGACCTCGGGCAGATGGTGGTCGTTGATGCCCGGGATCATCACCGAGTTGATCTTGACCAGGATCTTGCGGGCGATCAGCCCTTCAAGCCCTTCCATCTGGCGCTCGAGCAGGATCTTCGCGCCATCGACGCCGGTCCAGCGCCGGCCCTTGAAATAGATCCAGGGATAGATCCGCGCGCCGATTTCGGGATCGACGCAGTTCAGGGTGATGGTGACGTGATCAATGGCGTGGCGGGTCAGTTCGTCAAGATGATCGGGAAGGGCCAAGCCATTGGTCGAAATGCAGAACTTCAGATCGGGCAGCATCGCGCCGACCCGGGCGAAGGTCTCGAAGGTCTTGCGGGCGTCAAACAGGCTGTCGCCCGGACCGGCGACGCCAAGCACCGAAAGCTGGGGCAGTTCGTTGGCGACGGCGGCCACCTTGCGCGCCGCCTGCTCGGGCGTCAGCCGTTCGGAGACGACTCCGGGGCGGCTTTCATTGGCGCAATCGTACTTGCGGTTGCAATAATTGCACTGGATGTTACAGGCCGGCGCCACCGCCACATGCATGCGGGCGAAGAAATGGTGGGCCTCTTCCGAATAGCAGGGATGGTTCTTCACCTTTTCCCAGACTTCGGCGGGCATGTCATCGGGCCCGGCCGAGGCGCCGCAGCGCCCCTGCGAAGCGCAGCCCTCGGCGGCGGCCGGGGGCGGCACTTGGTCGCGGGAGGCGGCCGATAGAACGCCAAGGCGCGATATGCTGTCCAGGGATATAACCTGTTCCGACACCGTCCGTCTCCTTGGTCCGTTCGCCCGGAATGGGCATTGCCCAGGAAACAAAGCAAGGATGATGCCAAAGCTCTAAGGCATTGATATGAAAGACCTACCGCCTCTGAAACCCCCTGTAGAGTCTACGACAATGTAAGAATGGCAACAGGCGGCGGTCGGGATATCGACAGATCCGTCGTTTCCGCCCTACATGCGCTTGAGCGGGATATCGTGCTTCTTCAGGGCATAGCCGATCTGTCGCGGCGTCATGCCCAACAAGCGGGCGGCCTTGGCCTGGACCCAGCCGGCCTTTTCCATGGCGTGGACGATGCGCTCGCGCTGGCCGGCGTCGCTCTCGTCCTCGCCATCCTCGGCGGCCGGCGCGGCGGCGGGCGGCGGGGCCGATGGGGAAGACGGGCTATCGGCGCTTTCCCCCGGACCGGCATAGCCGCGCCCCGGTGGCGTTCCGGCGCGCGCCGGGGCGGCCGGGCGAAGATCGCCCTCCCAGGCGACCGAGGTGGTATCGGGATCGTTCTGCTCGGTAACCGGGGCCAGACCGCCGATCGCCCGTCCGCTTCCCCGGCGCTGCCACAGGCTGGCCGACAGGCATTTGTCGTTATGGCACGACAGCCCCAGTTCCTGGATGACCTCGTCCTGGGCCAGGGTGGCGGCGCGACAGACGCAATTCTCCAGCTCGCGGACATTGCCGGGGAAGTTACAACCGCCCATCGCCGTCAAGGCCCCTTCCGAGAAGCGCAGCGAGCGGCCGTTTTCCTCGTTGAACTTGGTCAGAAAGAACTGGGCGAGCAGCGGCACGTCCTCGCGGCGCTCGCGCAGGGCCGGCAGGAAGATCGGCACCACATTGATGCGGTAATAGAGATCGGCGCGGAATTCGCCCCGGGTCACCGCGTCTTCCAGATCCTTGTTGGTCGCCGCCACCAGCCGCACGTCGACCTTGATCGTCTTGCCGCCGCCAACCCGCTCGAATTCGCCTTCCTGAAGCACGCGCAGCAGCTTGGCCTGGAAGTGGACGGTGATCTCGCCGATCTCGTCAAGAAACAGCGTGCCGCCGCTGGCCATTTCGAAGCGGCCCTTGCGTTCGGTCGTCGCCCCGGTGAAGGCGCCCTTCTCGTGGCCGAACAGCTCGGATTCCAGCAAGGTCTCGGGCAGGGCGGCGCAATTGACCTTGATGAAGGGCTTGTCGGAGCGCGGGCTGAGATAGTGGATGGCCTGGGCGATCAGTTCCTTGCCGGTGCCGCTTTCCCCGCGCAAAAGAACCGTCGCCCGCGACGGGGCGATCTGGCGAACCTGGGCGGAAATCTTCATCATCGCCGACGACCGGCCGACGACGTTTTCCAAGATCGTCCCCTTCAACGGCTTTTCGCGCTTCGGCAGGGCCTTTTCCAGCCGGGCCTTTTCCTCGATCAGCCTGTCGCGATCGCCAACCACCCGGCGCTCCAGACTGACTGTCTGGGCGATCAAGGTGGCGACCATGGTCAGGAAGCGCACATCATGCTCGAATTTGAAGCGGGTTCCCCGGTCGCGATGGCGCTCGATCGACAGGCTGCCAAACGGCTTCACCCCGCCCTTGATCGGCACGCAGATCATCGACTGCACCTCGTCGTCCAGACCGTCGGCCTCGGCGGCGAAAGCGGCGAAGCGGGGATCGGCGGCCATCGACGGCACGATCATCGGCATCGCCGTGCTTACGACCTCCTGGGCGACGGCCAAGGGATAACGCGCCTCGCCCTCCACGGCGTTGCGCAGCGTCATCCCCGACACCGCCACCACCTCGAGCTGCCTTTGCGCGTCCTTCAGCGTCACCACCCCCCGGCGCATCTGCATATACGAGGCGAGGACATTGAGAACGTCGTGGAGCGAATGCTCGAGATCCAGGGTCGACCCCAGGATCTTGCTGACCTCATACAGGGTCAGC
This sequence comes from Rhodospirillum rubrum ATCC 11170, assembly GCF_000013085.1. Taxonomy (NCBI): domain Bacteria; kingdom Pseudomonadati; phylum Pseudomonadota; class Alphaproteobacteria; order Rhodospirillales; family Rhodospirillaceae; genus Rhodospirillum; species Rhodospirillum rubrum. Next base: position 1,180,949 of record NC_007643.1, on the reverse strand, counting down.
AAAGGCAGCGAGCTGTCCTCGGCCGGCGACGGAGGCAGGCGGAACAGGGGACCGGCGACGGCGGTATCGGGCATGGCACGACGTCCTTCAAGGACCCGGGGACTCCGGGCAAGAGAGTCCCGACAATGCGGTGGCGGACCTTCACGTCCCTTGCGGGCGAACCAAACCCCACCGCAACCCATCCGGTCGAAGAGCCCGTCTTGCCAGATGCCGTCACCCTGGGCGGCACGCCACGCTTCTGGAAGTTTCCCTTGTACGGACGCATTGACCGGTCCGTTCCTGTAAGAGTAGCGCGTTTTCAATGTCATGCAACAGACACTTTAAACGCCAAAGCCCGAAGTCAAGAGAAGCCGCCCCAAGCCCGGGCGGCCCCCGCCCCCGTCCCTACTCGGCCGGACAGCCGTTCTTCAGGCACAGCAGCACCGAAACGACCCCGGGCATCGCCCGCAACCGCGCCGCCAGATGGCTAGCCACCTTATCTTCAAGCCCGCTTGCCTGAAGATCAAGGGCCACGCGGTCGCCATCGACGGCGACCACCAGACGTTCGGGCAACAGCCCGCGCTTGGAGAGGGTGCCGACCACCCGCTCGATCAGCCCGGGCTGGGGATCGGCCAGGATCGACAGGCAATGAACACGATGATCGACACCGGCGGCGTCGGCCGCGGAAAAAGTGTCGGACGACGGCGAAGACGACGACAACGAAGAAGACTGGAAAACCATGAACGGCACCCTTTGCCTCTGGACCGGCGAAGCGGGCGTCGCGCGCCTTTCGCCGGCCTTCCGATGAGACCCGGTCCCCGCAAGGGGACGCCGGAACGGCACAAGCCCGACCCTCCTCAGAGGACCGGGTTAGTAATTCGCCGCAGGGTGATCGGAAAGACGCTGTTCATGGATGCCATGCTACGCAGCGCGAAGACCGCGGTCAAGAACCAGCCGCCTTTGGCTCATCCCTTGCCCGTTCCACCCTGGCTGCGATCGATTTTGTCGCGATAGCCCGGCAGGCTGAGACCGAAGGCCAGGGCCGCGCCGCGCACCAGGAAGGTCACGCAGAAGGACACCACCCCCGAAACGCCCTCGCCCGCTCCCATGGCGTCAAACAGCAGATAGGCGCAGGCGCCGGCGACGCAGGCGGTGATGTAGATCTCGCGCTGAAGGATCAGGCTCGGCTCGCCGGCCAGAAGGTCGCGGACGATGCCACCGAAGCAGGCGGTCATCACCCCCATCAGCAGGGCCACGGAAATGCCGGCCTCGGCGCGCAGACCGACCTGGGTACCGACCACCGTAAAAAAGGCGATGCCGATGGCGTCGGCCCACAACAGCGCCCTTTGGCGCGAATCCAGGCGATGGGCGACGAACCACGTCAGGATACCGACAGCCAGACAGACCACCAGATAATGGGGCTCGCGCACCCAGAAGACCGGCGTCATCCCCAACACCATGTCGCGGAAGGTGCCGCCGCCGATGCCGGTGACCGTCGCCATCAGGGCGAAGCCAACGATATCCATGCCCTTGCGCGCCGCCACCAGCCCCCCGGACACGGCGAAAACGATCAGGCCGAAGGTGTCAAGCCAGGTCAGAACCGGATCCATGCCGCGCTCCAGAAAACCCCGCTCACCGCGGGAAACAAAGGGGAAAACCGTCGGAGTCGGCGACAAGGCCATGTTCGCCGACGGGCGTCAAGACCGCGAGAGCCCTTGAACCGCAGGTCGGGCGCGGTCGGGCATCGGCACCATCAAAGGGGGAATAAAAGTTTCAAAACACTAACGACTATAGTTGAAAGATCTTGCTTTTTATGGGGTTAGCTGGGGGTGGACCTTGCATTCGTACAGTCCTTCGGACAGGATTCATTTTTTCATGAGCCCCCCCTTGCCTTGCCGGTCTTGTGAAAAATAAGCCTAAGGCGCTTACGCCGTTCGTGGAGACGGCTTTTCGGAGACGTCATGGAGCCATCCATCCAAGACCTGCGGTCCTCCGCCAGCGCGACCGATCCCAAACGCCCCCGACGCCTGCGCCTGGGCATTGGCACCCATCTCTGGATCGCCTTTCTCTCCATCGGCGCGCTGTCCACCGTGGTGACGCTGATCGCCTTTAATTCCTATAATCAGGCGACCGCCACCTTCAAAGCGATCACCCATGACCGTCTGCCGGCGATCGTGGCGGTGGCGAAGCTCGCCGACGACAGCAACGCCCTGCTGACCACCTTGCCCCATGTCGTTCTCGTCGACAGCGCCGGCACCTTAAGCGAGCATTGGCGCGATGTGGCCGAGGCCGAAGAGCGCCTGAACCGTTCGATCGCCGCCGTCGAGGCCCTGCCCGCCCCCAACACCCGCCTTACGGATTTCAGCGATTTGTCGGGGCGCATTTCGGCGCAGCTGCAAATCCTGCTGTCCGCCCTTCAGGAAGCCCGCGGCGCCCAGCGCGACATCCTTGATCTGGCGACCCAGATGGATCTCCTCCATCAGAAGGTTCGCCTGCTGATGGCCGATGCCGGAACCCAGGGCCGCATCCCCCCGGACTCGCTGTATCTGGCCACGCGCCTTTTGTCCTTGCTGGGCGAGGTTCTGGCCAGCGACGACGCCAACGATATCGCCGTCAATGCCGGTCGGATCGATCAATCGCTCCAGCGCCTGCAAGCCAGCATCTCGGCCAAGCCCAACGACGCCATCGCCGAGATGAACAATACCCTGATCGCCATCGGCTCCGGCCCGAATGGACTGGTCGCGCGCAAGCGTCTCGCCCTGCGCGCCGGCGCCGTCGCCAAGGACCGCCTGCGCGACGTGCGGGCCCTGTCGCGCCAGATCGGCGAGCGGGTTCAGGGCATGTTGGGCGACACCATGATCGCCGTCGACGCCGATCGACAGGCGACGGAGAAACAGCTTCACCTGTCGAAGATCCTGCTGGCGGCGACAAGCGCCACGGGGCTTCTTGGCGCCATCCTCATCGCCTGGCTCTACGTCGGGCGGGCGATCGTCGCCCGCCTCGACCGGCTTTCCTATGGCATGCGGGAAATCGCCGATGGTCACCTCAAGGGATCGCTCCCCATCGGCGGGAAAGACGAAATCGGCGAGATGGCCCGCGCCGTATCGGTCTTTCGCGACGCCATGGAGCGCATTGATTATCTGGCCAGCAACGACAGCCTGACCGGCCTGCTCAACCGCCACGGCTTTCTCGCCGGGGGGGAACGCCTGCTGGCGCGCGGGCAGCGTCGGGGTTGGCTGATCAGCATCAACCTGCGGCGCTTCAAGGACGTCAATCAGATGTTCGGGCATCAGACCGGCGACACCATCCTGGGCGAGGTCGCCGATCGCCTGCGCCGACTCGCCGGGCCCGAGGATCTGGTGGCCCGGCTCGGCGGCGATGATTTCGCCCTGCTCGCCCTCGACCCCGATGACGAAGGCCGGGCCCTGGCGTTATGCCGAAACATTCTCGCCGCCTTGCGGCCGGCGATCGTCATCGGTCACGCCTCGCTCGATATCGAAGCCTGCATCGGCTTTGCCGGTTGGCCCGAGGACGCCGAGGATCAGGGAAGCCTGCTGCGCCGCGCCGAACTGGCGATGCAACAGGCCAAGAACGATCCCGGCGACCCGATCTGCCGCTATCGCTCGGCGTTGAGCGAGGATCTCGAGGTCCGCTCGCAGGTTCGCAAGGATCTGCGCGCGGGCATCATCGCCGGAGAGTTGCGCCTGCTCTACCAGCCCAAGGTCGATCTGCGCAGCGGCCGGGTGGTGGGCATGGAGGCTCTGGTCCGTTGGAACCATCCCCGGCACGGCCTCATCCCCCCGGCCCGCTTCATCCCGGTGGCCGAAACCTCGGGCCTCATCATCCCCCTTGGCGAATGGGTCCTGGAGGAATGCTGCCGGCAATTGCGCCTCTGGCGCGATGACGGCATGAGCGATCTGAAGGGGTCGGTCAACATGTCGCCGGTCCAGGTCTTCAGCCAGGATGTGGCCGCCCTGGTCGCCGAGGCCCTGCACACCACCGGCCTGCCGGCCGAGGCCTTGGAAATCGAGATCACCGAAGGCGTCTTCGTCCATGACGAGCAGCGCGCCCGCCGGCGGCTGGAAGGCTTGCGCGCCCTGGGCGTCGGACTGGCCATCGATGATTTCGGCACCGGCTACTCGGCGCTCGCCTATCTCAAACGCCTGCCCGCCACCTCGCTGAAGATCGACCAAAGCTTCATCCGCGAAGTGACCGACCAACCCGAACAGGCCCGGCTGTGTCGGGCGATCATCGGCGTCGGCCATGATTTCGGGCTGACGGTGGTGGCCGAGGGCATCGAGACCGCCGAGCATTTGGCCTTTTTGCGCGCCGAAGGCTGTGATTTCGGCCAGGGTTACTATTTCGCCAAGCCGCTCGAGGCCCAAGATTTCGCCAAGGTGCTGCGTGACCAGCCCTGGCTGACCGGGGATGCCGCCCAATGATCGACCGCCGTCGCTTGATGACCGGCCTTGCCGGCCTGCCGCTTGTCGCCGCCTTGGCCGCGCTCGGAGGCCGGGCGCAAGCGGGCGACGAGGAAGCGGCGCCCGCCTCGGCCGAAGGCGGCGCACACAAGGCCGGCCCTCCCCGTATCGCCGTGGTCTATTCCTCTTCGGTGGCCGGCAAGCTTGACAAAAGCTTCAACCAATCCGCTTCCGAGGGCGTCGAGGCGGCGCGTGGGGTTCTCGAGGCGACCATCCGCGAGTACCTGCCGACGGAGCCCCAGGAAGAACCCGAGATGATCGAGCGCGCCGCCGGCGAAGCCGATCTGGTCATCACCATCGGCTATGGCCTGCACGGCTTCGCCCTCGCCAGCGCGCCGCGCCACCCGGCGGCGCGCTTCACCGTGATCGATGCCGAGGTCGACCGCCCGGCCTTCCAGTCGGTCACCTTTCGCGAACAAGAGGGGGCGTTTCTGGCCGGACTCCTGGCCGCCGGGGTCAGCCGCACCGGACGGCTGGGGTTCTTGGGCGGCATGCCGACGCCGGGGATCGAGCGCTTCCGCAAAGGATACACCGCCGGCGCGCGCCATGGCGGCGCCGGCGGCACGATCGTTTTGGAAAAGATGATCGGGACCACCCAGGCCGGCTTCCAAAACCCCTTCGCCGGCATGCTCGAAGCCGAAGCGCTGATCGCGGCGGGGGCCGATGTGATCTTCGCCGCCGCCGGACGCTCGGGCCTGGGGGCCTATCAGGCGGCCTGTGACAGCGGCGTTCTGGCCATCGGCGTCGACAGCAATCAGAATTACCTGTTCCCCGGCACGATGTTGACCAGCGTCATCAAGCGGGTCGACACCGCGGTGCTTCAGGCCGCCGCCTCCTTCGCCTCGGGGCAATGGCTGCCCGGTCCGCTCTCGCTCGGCCTGCGCGAGGAGGGCATGGGATTGGCCCTGGACCATCACAATCGCCCGCTGATCCCCACCGACCTCTGGCAACGGGTCGATGCGGCGCGCGAGGCCATCGTCACCGGCCGGCTGGTGGTGGAAACCTGACGGTAAGGCACCTTCCAATACCGCAACCCTTTTCCCGATCGCGCGTTCTTTCGCCGTCCGCCCTCACGGCGGATAGCGATAGATCCCCGGCGTCGCAGACCAGGAGACATTCCATGCCCCGCGTTCTTGCCCTTCTTACCCTAACCGGCGCGCTTTTCGTCGGCGGATGCTCGAACCTGTCGCCCACCCAGCAACGGATGTTGACGGGTGGGGCGATCGGCACCGGGGTGGGCGCCGTCGGCACGGCGCTGACCGGCGGCTGCGTGGCCTGTGGCGCGGCCATCGGCGGCGCCGTTGGCGTCGGCGCCGGCTATGTGGTCGACAAGATGTAAGGCGGCAAGGCCACTTTTTGCCGTTAGCTGAAGGGACAGGCGCGGAAGGCCGGCAGGGCCTCGGCCCGGGCGGAAAGCGCCGTCAGCTTCGGGGTGTCGGCTTCCGGCGGCGCTTCGGGCAGCATTTCGCGAACGAACCGCCAGACCACGGCGGTGGTGATATCGGCCTGCAGCGGCCGCTCGCCAAACAGCCAAGCGCCCTGGGGGCCGATCTCGGCTTCGAGCAGGGCGAGTGCCTGGGCCATCTGCCCCTGAACTCGGTCAATCCACGGTTGATGGCGGATCGCTTCGGGGCGCAGCATGCGCTCGTAAACGATCTGAACCGCCTTCTCGGCCGCCGCCAGGGCCAGACCGATCACCTTCTGGGCCTGGGCATAGGCGCCCAGATCCTCGGGCGCCAACCGCAGACCCGGAGCGACCAGACGCTCGACATACTCAAGGATCAGCGTGGAGTCCATCAGCACCACCCCCTCGTCGGTCACCAGGGTTGGCGCCTTGACCACCGGGTTGACGCGGGCGAAGGCCTCGAAATCGCGAAAGACCGACAAAGGCTCATGGGTGAAGGGCAGATCAAGAAGCCTGAGCGACACCGCGAGCCGCCGGACATAAGGCGAATCCATCATTCCGATCAAGCGCATGTAAATCCCCTTGTTTTTTCGCCGACCCGTTACGTTAAAACATCGGCTTCCGCCAACAGACGCTCGACGAGACGCGCCTTGTCCTCGATTCCGGCGGGCGCCATCGCCACATCGATCACCCGATGGTCCCGGCGCCACACGCTCCCCAAGGCCTCGGCGATCCGCAGAACCTGGGGAAGCGATTCACCGCGATTATTGGCCCGCCGCGTCGCCTCGTCGACCACGCCAAAGGCCGTACCCAGGTTGAAGACCAGATCATAGCGCGGAACCACCCCGCCGGGACCCAGGGCGCCGAGCGCGTCGACCTCGGTGGCGCCGTAAGCCTCGGCATAGGCGACAACGTCGAAGAAGCCACGATCAAGCAGCATCACCGGGCGATCAAGCCGGTTGGCGCAGGCCTCGGCCACTTCTTCCAGACGGACCTGCAGGGCGGCGATCGCCTCAAAGAAGATCTTGCGCCCATCCGCCCGGCCATCGGCGAGGTTCATGGCGAAGGCCAGCCCAGCGACTTCGGGCACGACGACCACCCGCCCGCCGTGGCGGGCGGCTAGGCGGCCGATGATCTCGGTCTTGCCCGAGCAGGGCGCGCCGGTGAAAACGATCTTGCGAAGGGCCGGTATCATGAAAGGGTCCTGGGGGCCACGCTCGGGCGCGGGGAAGGGGCAAGGGTCACTCAGTGCTCAAAGATATCAGGTCCTCCCTATCAGCTTCATCGGCGGCGGGAACAACGCGATTGCGCCCTGCTCCCTTTGCCGCGTAAAGCGCCTTGTCGGCGTCCATGACAAGGTCATCCACACCATACCCCGGCGTCAGAATCCTGGAAACGACGCCGATGCTGACCGTGCCGGCGCGAAGATCCTGACCGACGGGCGGACGCCCGGCCATGCGCGCCCGGATCGCCTCGGCGACCCGCAGCCCGCCGGCAAGATCGGTATCGGGCAAGATCACGGCGAATTCCTCGCCGCCATAGCGCGCCCCGACATCGGCGGGGCGCTTCAATAGGGCGCGGATGATAACGGCGAGATCGACCAAGACCCCGTCGCCGATCCGATGGCCGTGGCGATCGTTGAAGGCTTTGAAGTGATCGACATCGATCATCAAAAGGGCGAGCGGCTGCTGGTTGCGCGCCGAGCGGGCGCATTCCACCCGCAAGACCTCTTCAAGATGACGGCGGTTACACAGCCCGGTCAAACCATCGGTCACGGCCAGCTCGCTCAAGGCGCTCTCGGTCAAGCGCCGCTGGCGAAACTCGCGCAACAGCAAAACGACAACGGCGCCAACCCCCAAACACAGCACAAACGTGATGCCGCCGACCACGATGGCGGCCTGGATCCAGCCGCCATAAACCTCGTTTGCCGATAAGGCGACGACAACGATCAAAGGCAGGTTTTCGACATGGGCGAAGGAATAAATCCGCCGGATATGGTCATAAGCGGAAGAACCCGAAAAATTTTTCGAGTAGCCGTTGATGATTCTATGGAAGTTGGGAAAATCCAGACCGTTGCGACCAACCATATCCAACTCGCCCGGCAAACCCCGCCGCGCCAGAAGCGTTCCATCGCTTTTGAGCAAAGTGATCGAGCCCTGAGACCCGATATCGAGCTTACCAAACAGATGGTCGAAATAGCTGACCCGCATCGCCCCCATGACAACGCCATCAAACCGTCCATCGGCCGTGGAGACACGCCGCGTAATCGGAATGCGCCATTCCTGATCGCTCAGGCGGACTTTGATCGGGCGGCCGATCAGCAGACCGAGGTCGGGATCGGCTTTATGAAGTTGGAAATAATCGCGATCGGCGAAATTGCCGACGCGCGGCTCAAGCGAGGTTGAATCGGCGATGATATCCCCCGCCGCGTTCAGGCGCAGCAGCCCCCCCATGTAATGGGTGGCCACGACCCGGCTGAAAATCAGGGCGTGGCGGGCCTCGGGGGAAAGATCTTTGATGGTCTTGAATTTTTCCGCTTCGATGATCCCGCTCAAGGCCAGATCATACAGTTCGATGGTGCGGCGGACATCGGCGTCGATCAACCGAATGAGATTCGACGCCGACCGTTCGGCATCCCGGGTGGTGTCTTTCCACAAGTTGGCCAGCAGGACCGTAACAAGACCAAGAATGGCGATGACACCAATCGTACCGCTAGCGATCAGAGTCGCCTCGGCGGAAAGCAGCGTCCTTTCCGGCTTTATCTGCATGTCGAAAGCCCCGTGCGCCCTATAAAACACCGACCCTTGTCGTTTGATCTTATAGGCTTGGGACCCGGCAACAACCTTGCCTTTAGACCATATGAATAAAGGTGCGGCCGTTGCTGCAAAGATACTCGTAAAAAAAGAACACTATTTTCGTAACGCCTATGACGTTTGTCCAATCAGCCGTCTTTCGACAATGCGGGCGTAGAGGCTCGCCCCCACCGGCAAGATGGCGTCGTCGAAAACGAACCCCGGATTATGCAGGGGCTTATTGGTCTCGGGCGCCGTGGAATGGCCCAGGGTGCAATAGGCGCCGGGAACGACGCGCAGCATGTCGGCGAAATCCTCGCTGCCCATCTCCAGATCCTCCTTGATCATCGCCCGATCGCCGCCGACGACATCGCCCGCCGCCTCGACCAGGGCCCGCGACAGGGCCGGATCATTGACCAGAACGGTGAAGGTCGGCCGCAGATCGACGGTGATCTCGACGCCAAAGCTGGTGGCCAGCCCGGCGGCCAGGGCGCGCATGCGCTGGCGGATCAGATCGCCGACGGCGGCGTCGAAAAAGCGCATGGTCCCCGAAATCACCGCCCCATCGGGCACGACGTTATAGGCCGAACCGGAATGGATCTGGGTGACCGACAGCACGGCGGCGCCAGTCGGGGCGACATTGCGGCTGACCACCGATTGCAGGGCCTGGACCAAGGCGGTGGCGACGATGATGGGATCGCGCGAGAACTGGGGCATCGCCCCGTGACTGCCCTTGCCCTTGATGCGGATATCGAAGAAATCCGATCCGGCCATCGCCGGGCCGGGTTTGACCATCACCGTATTGGCCGCCTGGGCCGGCCAGTTGTGCATGGCGTAAAGCTCGTCGCAGGGAAAGCGCGTAAACAGGCCATCGGCCAGCATGGCCTTGGCGCCGCCAACGCCTTCCTCACCCGGCTGAAAGATGAAAACGACGGTGCCGGCGAAAGCCCGGGTAGCGGCCAGATAGCGGGCCGCGCCCAGCAGCATGGTGGTATGGCCGTCATGACCGCAGCCATGGAAGCGGCCCGCGTGGGTCGAGGCATAGGCGCAGCCGCTTTCCTCGTCCATCGGCAGGGCATCCATATCGGCGCGCAGGCCAATCGTCCGCGCCCCTTGCGCGCCGGGGGCCAGGCGGCCCTTGAGCACCCCCACCACGCCGGTCTTGCCGATGCCGGTGTGAACCTCGATCCCCCAGGCGGCCAGCTTCTCGGCGACGAGGGCGGCGGTACGCCTTTCCTCGAAGCCCAGTTCGGGGTGGGCGTGGATATCGTGGCGAAGGGCGCCAAGCTCCTGGGCGAAGGCGGCGATCTGCGGGATGACGGACATGGTTTGAGAACCCTTCAAGACGCGGGGGAAAGAACCGGCGGCGGCCGCCGGGCGGGCCAGCGGGTGGCCAGATCATAGGCATGGGCCAAGCGCAGCAGCGACAGGTCGTCGCGCGGCTTGCCGATCACCTGCAGGCCCATCGGCAAGCCGGCGGCGTTGAAGCCGACGGGAACGCTGATCACCGGCACCCCGGCCATGCTGGCGGGCACCACCACCTCCATCCAGCGGTGATAGCTGTCCATCGTCCGGCCAGCGATGGCGCGCGGCCAGGGCGTGGCATGCTCAAAGGGAAAGACCTGGGCGCTGGGCAGGGCCAGCACATCGAAGCGCTCGAACAGCACCAGCATCCGCCGGTACCAGGCGCTGCGCCGGGCCGAGGCGGCGAAAACCTGCGGACCGCTCAAAGCCAGCCCGCGCTCGATCTCGAAAATCGCCTCGGGCTTCATCTGGGCGCGTTTGACCGGATCGGCATAGAGCGGACCCAGATCACCGGCCACCAGAAAGCTGCGCAGATCGGTCCAGGCCGTCCACAGGGCATCCAGGGGAAAACCGGCCGTCGCCTCGTCAACGACGCAGCCGAGATCGCCCAGGGTCGCCAAGGCGCCCTGGCACAGCTCCAAGATCCCCGGCTCGAAGGCCAGATAGCCGCCAAGATCACCCAGCCAGCCGACACGAACCCCGGCGACCGAACCCTCCAGGGGCTGGGCGAAAACCGCGGGATCCCCGGCCAGCGACTGCGGCGCCCGGGCGTCGAAGCCGGCCATCACCGAGAGCAACAGCGCCAGATCGGCCACGCTGCGCCCCATCGGCCCGTCATAGCCCAGTTGCTGAAAGAACAAATCAGGAACAACGCCATGGGGCACGCGACCGGCCGAGGGACGGAAGCCGAACACGTTGTTGAAGGCCGCTGGATTGCGCAGCGATCCCATCATGTCGCTGCCGTCGGCCACGGCAAGCATGCCCAGGGCCAGGGCGCAGGCCGCCCCGCCACTGCTGCCGCCGGCGGTCAGCCGCGGATCATAGGCGTTGCCCGTCGCCCCGAAGACCGGGTTATAGGTCTGCGACCCCAGGCCGAATTCGGGGGTATTGGTCTTGCCGACGAAGATCGCCCCGCCGGCGCGCAGGCGCTCGACGAAGATCGCGTCCTGCTTGGGGATTTGGTGGCGAAACAGCGGCGAGCCCCGGGTGGTGGCGATGCCCCGGGTGGCCGCCAGATCCTTGGGCGCCTGGGGGAAGCCGTGCAGCGGACCTTGCGAAAGCCCCTTCCCCAGCAGGGCGTCCTTGGCATCGGCCTCGCGCAACAGATCCTCGCGATCGCGCAAGGACACCAGGGCGGTGACGGCGGGGTTGAAACGATCGATGCGGGCCAGGGTCGCGGCCATCACCTCGCGGCAGGAAACGGCGCGGTGGTGGATGCGGCGCGAAAGCGCGCGGGCGTCACCGGCCAGGATATCATCGGGATCGGGGGACATGGCGCTTCTCACCGGGCGAAGGCGAAATCGCGGCCCGGCGAGGCGGCCAGCAGTTTTCGCGTATAGGGATGACGGGGGGCGAAGAACACGTCGCGGATCGCCCCCTCCTCGACGATCTCGCCTTTGTACATCACCAGGACATGGTCGCAGATCTGACTGGCGACGCGCAGATCATGGGTGACGAAAAGGATGCCGATGCGCAGGCGGCCCTGGATCTCTTCGAGCAGGGTCAGGATCTGCGCCTGAACCGAGACATCAAGGGCCGACACCGCCTCGTCGGCGATCAAGACCTTGGGATTGCAGGCGAGCGCCCGGGCGATCGAGATCCGCTGGCGCTGGCCGCCGGAAAACTCGTTGGGATAGCGGCGCAGGGCATCGGGTTTCAGGCGCACCAAATGCATGAGCTCCTCGGCCTTGGCCCAGGCCTCGGCCCGGGGAACGCCGAAATTGACCGGTCCCTCGATGATCGACTCCCCCACCGTCTGGCGGGGGTTGAGCGAGCGGTAGGGATCTTGGAACACAACCTGAACATGGCGGCGGAAGGGCGAAAGCTCGCGCTTGGTGGCGGTGGCGACCGAGCGGCCGTCGGCGAAGATATCCCCCGAGGTCGGGTCGATCAGCCGGGCGATGCAGCGCGCCACCGTCGACTTGCCCGAGCCCGATTCGCCGACGATGCCGATGGTCTCGCCCGGCCGCACCATCAGCGAAACGCCCTTGGCGGCCTGAACGACGCGCCGCTTGCCCGGCCAACCGCCGCTGACATAGGTTTTGCACAGATCCTTGGCCTGGAGCAGCGGATAGGCGTTCTCCACCGCCGGCCTATCGGGCGGCGACAGCTCGGGCACGGCGGCCAGCAGCATCTTGGTATAGGGCTGGCGCGGCGCGGTCAGCACGGCGTGTTTGTCGCCCTTTTCGATCATCGCGCCCAGTTCCAGCACCACCACCTCGTCGGCGATCTCGGCGACCACGCCGAAGTCATGGGTGATGAACAGCACCGCCGTGCCGTTCTCGCGCTGGAGCTCGAGGATCAGCTTGAGGATTTCCGCCTGGGTGGTGACATCGAGCGCCGTCGTCGGCTCGTCGCAGATCAGCAGGGCGGGCTTGAGGATCAGCGCCATGGCGATGACGATGCGTTGGCGCTGGCCGCCCGAAAGCTGATGGGGATAAGACGCATAGATGCGCTCGGGCTCGGGCAGACGCACCCGCTCCATGATCGCCAGGATGGCCGCGCGGCGTTCGGCCTTGGGCCGTTTGACATGCTGGGCCAGCATCTCGTCGATCTGGGCGCCGCAGGTCATCACCGGGTTGAGCGCGGTCATCGGTTCTTGGAAGACCATCGCCATCGTCGTGCCGCGCAAGGCGCGCAGCGCCGCTTGCGAGCAGCTCAGCAGCGCCTGGCCGCGCAGCTCGATCGCGCCCTTCACCGGGCGCAGCCCGGGGGGCAGCAGCCCCATGATGGCGCTGGCGATCACCGATTTTCCCGAGCCCGATTCACCAAGCAGGCAGACCACCTTGCCCGGCGGCACGTCAAACGAGATATCGCTGACCGCATGGGGACGGTCGGCGCCCGGCGGCAGGGCGATGGTGAGATCACGCACCGACAGAACCATCGGCGGGGCCGTTTCCTGGCTCATCGTTCAGCCTCCGCGCTTGTTGAATTTGGGATCGAGGGTATCACGCAGGCCATCGCCCAGGATGTTGACCGACAGCACGGTCAGAACCAGGAAGATCCCGGGAAACAGCACATTGTGGGGATACTGGTTAAACTGCGAGCGGCCCTCGGCCATGATATTGCCCCAGGTCGCCATATCGGCGGGCAGGCCGACGCCCAGGAACGACAAGATCGCCTCGATCAGGATCGCCGAGGCGCAGACATAGGTCCCTTGGATGATCAGCGGCGCCACCGCGTTGGGCATGATATGGCGCAGCAGGATCTTCCAGGTCGGGGTATCAAGGGCGATCGCCGCCTCGACATAGGGTTCCTCGCGGATGGTCAGCACCACCGACCGCACCAGCCGGCCGACCCGGGGGATTTCGGGAATGGCGATGGCGGCGATCACCGTCGGCAGGGTACCGCCAAACAGCGCGACCAAACTGATGGCGAACAAGATGCCCGGGATCGCCATGACGCCGTCCATGATCCGCATCACCACCGTATCAAGCCGGCGGAAATAGCCCGCCGCCATGCCCACCGTCATGCCAAAGACCAGGGCGACCAGGGCGACCGAAATGCCCACGGTGATCGACACCCGGGCGCCGAACAGGGCGCGGCTCCAGATATCGCGGCCCAGGCTGTCGCTGCCCATCAGGAAGAAATGGTCGAAGCTATCGCCGGCCAGGGTGATGAACTCGGCTTGCGTTCCCGGCAGCAGATTGCCGCTGCCCGGGTCCATGGCGGTGGGATCGATGGTGCCAAGCCAGGGCGCGGCGATCGCCATGGCGATGAGGATCGCCAGCACGCCGCCCCCCAGCCGCACCGACCAATTGGCCAGCAGGCGCTGGGTTAGCGAGCGCCGACGAAGGGCGGGAGCCGGGTCGGTCGCGGCGGGACGCGGGGCCGAAGACGAAAGGGGGGAGGTCATGGGGGGCCGCCTTCTTGCTATCAGTAGCGGATCCGCGGATCGAACAGCAGATAGCTGAGATCGACCGCCAGATTGATCAGCATGTAGAGGACCGAGAAGAACAAGGTGATGCCCTGGATCAGCGGGAAATCCCGCGACAACACGGCATCCACCGTCAACTGTCCCAATCCGGGGATGGCGAAGACCGCTTCGGTCACCACCACGCCGCCGATCAGCATGGCCACGCCGATGCCGATCACGGTGACGATGGGCACGGCGGCATTGGCCAGGGCATGGCGCATCAGCACCCGAACCTCGCTGATCCCCTTGGCGCGCGCGGTGCGGATGTAATCCTCGGTCATCGCCTCGGCGACGGCGGCGCGGGTGACGCGGGCGATCAGCGCCACATAGATGATCGAAAGGGTGACGGCGGGCATGATCAGATGGCGCAGCCAGCGCGATGGATCATCGCCAAAGCGCACATAGCCCTGAACGGGCAGCATTTGCCAATGCATGGCAAACAGCCAGATCAGGCAATAGCCGATAACGAAGGCCGGGATCGAAAAGCCCAGCACCGAAAAGCCCATCAGCGCCCGATCAAGCCAGCCGCCGTGGCGCCAGGCGGCGATGACGCCCAACGGCACGGCGATCAGGATGGTCATCACCAGGGTCATCGCCGACAACGACAGCGTCGGCTCGATACGCTGGGCGATCAACGCCACCACCGTCTGCTTCATGAAAAAGGATTCGCCCAGATCGCCCTGCAGCATCTGCCCGGCCCAGCGGACGAACTGCACGGGCATCGGATCATCCAAGCCCAGATCGGCGCGCACCCGGGCGATATCCTCGGCCGTTCCGGTGGCGCCGACGATGGCGGCGGCGGGATCGCCGGGAGCCAGCCGCAGCATCAGAAAAACGATGAGGGCGACGACGACGAGCACGGGAAGGGTGGCGAGCACCCGGCGCAGCAGAAAAACGGGCATGACGGCCTCTTGGCGGCGGCGAGCGGAGGGACGGGGGAACCGGTGCGCGGCCTTGGGGGAACAGGTCCGCGCACCGGGAGAGGGACCGACGGGGAGGCGTCAGTCCTTCTTGAGGTTCCAGAACACCGGAACGGGGGCGGTTACCAGCCCGCTGACCGATGTCCGGTAGGCGGTCAGCGGCTTGAACTCGCCGATCGGCCCGAAGACGGCGGCTTCGATGGCGCGGAGCTGAATGCCCTCGGCCAGTTTCTTGCGCGTCGCCCCATCGGTGGTAACCAGGAACTCGCTTTTCAGGGCTTCAAGCTGGTCATCGGTGGTCCAGCCGAACCAACCCTTCTCGCCACTGCCGGTCAGCGGGGCAAAGAACATCGGGTTCATGGTATCGGCCATGCCCCACGAGGTGATGAAGGCGTTCCAGCCGCCCGCCGCCACCGGGTCCTTCTTGGTGCGTCGCGTCACCAGGGTCGGCCAATCCATCGACTGCATATCGACGACGAACCCGGCCTGCTTGAGCAATTCGGCCATCACCGGCGGGTATTTGTTGATGACGGCGAAATCGGCCGGATACATCAGGACCACCGGGGTGCCGTCGTAGCCGGCTTCCTTGAGCAGGGCCTTGGCCTTGTCGAACTGCGGCTTGCCGGTGAAGAACGCGGTGTTCTCCGAGGCATAGGTCGTGCCGCAGGGATAGATCGAGGTGCAGCCGTTATAGAGCTCCTTGTGAACCAGCTGGGCGCGCATCAAGGCCTGCTGATTGATCGCCATCAACGCCGCCTGGGCGATCTTGGGATTGTTGAAGGGCGCGATCAGGTGATTGAGATGAAGCATCACCGACATCTTCACCACCTGGGCTTCCATCTTGATGTCGGGCTTGCTTTTCAGCCCGGCATACTGCTCGGCGGGAAGCCATTCGATCAGATCGACCTCACCATTGACCAGGGCGTTGGCCTGGGTCTGGGCGTCCTTGAGGATGATCCATTCGGCGCGGTCGACGTAAACCACCTTGCCGCCGGCCGTGCCCGAGGGCGGTTCGGCGCGCGGCACATAGGCCGGGTTCTTGGCATAGACCACCCGTTCGCCCGGACGGAATTCATCCTTGACGAACATATAGGGGCCCGAGCCGGTGGTATCGGTGATCTGCTGGTCGGGCGGCGTGGCGGCGACGCGGGCGGGCATGATGAAGGCCGGAACCGAGGACGGCTTGCTCAGCGCGTCCAGCACCATGCCAAAGGGCGTCTTGAAGGTCATGGCGACGGTTTTGGCGTCGACCGCCTCGATGGACTCAAGGCTGGCCAGCATCTTCTGGCCAAGATTGTCGCGCGCCCCCCAGCGTTTGAGCGAGGCGATAACATCGGTGGCGGTCACCGGCTGGCCATCGTGGAAGGCCAACCCCTCGCGCAGGGTGAAGCGGAAGCTTTTAGCGTCGGCCGAAGCCTCATAGCGATCGACCATTTGGGGATGGATGACGCCTTCGGCATCGACGCCAAACAGCGTGTCGTAAATCATATAGCCGTGGTTGCGGGTGACGAAGGCGGTCGTCCAGATCGGATCGAGGATCTTCAGATCGGCCTGGGGAACGATCCGCAAGACCTTGGGTCCTTCGGCGGCCCGGGTGGCGGGGGCGGCGGTGAAGGCGGCCGCCGAGGCCACCAGAACCGCCGCCGCCCAGCGGCTCATACGCTTAAGAGACATGCCAGTATCCTTGATCAGCGAGGGGGGACAAGCAGGGGATAAGCGAGGGGACAAGCGGGGGAGACGGGGGAAAAGCCGTCGGCGACAGGGGCGTTGTCATGGCTTGGCGCCCCCGCCTTGCGGGCGGCGGGCGACCATCGCCTCGACATTGGTCATCATGGTGTCGATGCAGCGATCGAAGATCAGCCGCTCCTCGGCGCCGATGCCGGCCATCAATTCGGCTTCAAGCCGGCGCCCCAGGATCTCGCAGGCGTCGACGCCGGCCTGACCGGCGGCGGTGACGAACAGCCGCACCCGGCGGGCGTCCTGGCTATCGATCTCGCGGCGCAGCAGGCCGCGACGCACCAGATCGCTGATGGTTTTCGAGACCAGGGTCTTTTCGACATAGCTTTCGGCGACCAGCCGCCCCTGGGGCAAACCGGGATCGAAGGCGGCGATGCGCAGGAAGCGCAGATCGCGAATGCTAAGGCCACAGGCCTGTTCATAAACCGCCGAGGCGTCGCCCTTGGCCAGACTGACGATCACGTCGAGGCGAAAGGTCACATAGTCGATGGGAATGGGACGGGGGATGACGGCGGTCGGCAGAGCCATGAAAGGGGGCCACATTCATCTGTTGAAATTATCAACTATTGACGAATGCATCATCCATGCCAGAACAGGCGACGGATTTTCCGCTTTTTTATCAGCGTGTTAGGATGTAGCCACGCGGACAAGAATCGGAGTAAGCTTATTTTTTAGGCTGCAATTGAGGATGTGCCTATTTTTTAGATAAATTCGCAAGAGACATCGCCTCTTGCCAAGACAAAGCCCCCCGCCGGCCATCGGATCAATGCCCCCTCAGGGCAGTGCCCCGTATTACCCTCGGGCTCGCCGCAGCCGGAGAGCGCCCCCGCATCCGGTGACCTTGCCCTCACTCAATTCCGTAATTACATTATGTAGATACAATGCATCACAGAGGTTCGCGATGCCGCACACCACCCAAAATCCGAAGGAGGGGTCATTCAACTTCCGCCTTGATCCCGCCCTGAAAAGCGCCTTCACACGGGCCACGGCAGCGGAAGACAAGTCAGCCTCGCAGGTTCTGCGCGACTTCATGCGCGCCTATGTCGCCGAGCGGCAACGCGGGGACTTTCTGGCAGAGGCCCACCAGCAATCCCTTGCCGTCGCCGAGCGCGCCCGCGATCGCGAAAGCGACGAGGCCCGGTCTCTCGCGGAACTGGCCTCCCTGCTTGATGAGGATCCGTTCCGGGACGAGGGAACGGCATGAAGCGTGGCGATTTGGTGACGATCGCGGTCAGCGGGGATTATGGCAAACCGCGCCCGGCCCTGGTGGTGCAGGACGACGCTTTCGCCGCGCTACCCTCGGTGACCGTGCTCCAGCTTACGAGCGATGTTCACGAGGAACATCTGATCCGCATCACGGTGCGGCCGGACGAGGAAAACGGCTTGCGCAAACCATCCCAGATCATGATCGACCGGGCCGTGACCCTACCGCGCGCCAAGATCGGCACCGTGTTCGGCCATGTGGATACACAAACCATAAAATCCGTCGACGCCGCCCTGGGCCGTTTCTTCGGCATCGGCCGCCAATAGAGAGACGGCCGCAAAAAGGGGTCCAAAAAGGGGTCAGACCCTTTTCCTCTACTTTTTCTTTCTACGAATCTATGGCGGATAATTGAACGGACAGAAAAAGCAATCCTGATTGCCCTTTTTAAAACCTATAATAGACAGAGACATCAACCGCACGAGCCCGCCATGACAAAGGAAACGATAGAAACCCCAGAGCAGCGTCGCCAACGGCTCAAAACCCTTGCCAGAGATCGAGTAGAAACTCTGGTCGGCGGAGGCGACGTACAGCCGCACCTCGACCTAGCCGAAAATCGAGTCCTGATCGATAAGCAAACTCAGGAAACAATGGCAGCCCTAATGAAAAACAACTGCGTCGAATTTCCAATTAGAGCACATACAGTAAATTTAGTTCGGATATATGATGAAAAAACGTGGAATGATACATGTTCATACTTTTCCGTGACAGTCGATAGCATCACCCTTGATGACCCACTTTATTATCACCCCGCGAACACTATAACCCCCTTCATTTTCAAAGTTCCTTTGGAATTTCTGTCCACTGGTGAGAATGAATTTGTCACCGGCGCAACTCCATTTGAAGTTCTCTTCAAAGTTTTTGGCAGACGCTCAACTTCCAAGCTGTTAGATGACCTGCGGAGCAAACGTATCGAGAGAGAGGCTCTCGCCCAGCGCCTAATCGCGCGGATCACTCGAGAAGCCGAGCAATTTCGTCATATCCTTGTCCAGAAACACCGGCAACTTGTATTCAGAGACGAGTATGACACCTTAGAGATAGAAGCTTTCGTCAAAGAAGTTCGGCGGTTTGCGTCAAAGCGACTTCCTGAGATGCCGGTCGACTTTACGATCTCACTCGTAGTAGACATGGTGGAGCAATGGGTCGCAGAAGACTCCGAACACCAAAAACCTTAACCCTTCAAATTTCCGCCATGACTTGCCCTGTCAAAGCACCAGCAGGCAATTCTGCGTGACACCTCTTCATACGCCCTGGCGCACCTAAAAAGAGGTTCCGTCCTATAAAAAGGGGTCCGACCCCTTTTTCTTTTTCTTTAAAAGTGACTGGCCTGCCATCTCCGGGGATCTGTGGTGGGCAATTGAACGAGCAGAGCAAGAGCGGCGGCGAGCACGATCTGCGTGGACAACCCAACAGGGTTACTCCACAGTGGATGATCATACCAACGGAGACATCCATGGGAGTTCGTCCACCCGCCATCAACCCAGGTCGCGCCGCCGCTCTGATCTGCTTCGGAGCAATACTGGGTGGAGGAGCTATTTTCGCTCTTGGCGGTGGTACATTGGTTTTTCCATGCTGGATCGGCGGTGACTGGCTTACACCCGGCACCCTTCCCAACTACGCATCGGCACTGGCCGCCTTTGTCGCGCTGGCAGTCGCGCTTCTGACGCTCTGGATAGGTCAACTGAACATCAAGCGTATCTGGCGGCGAGAGAGTCATTACTCCGCGCATACCCTCAACGACAAAGCATATGAAGCTGTCAATCTCATGGACATTGAATCCCTCCAGGAGGACGACTCCCCAGAGAACTTTCGGCGTGTCCGAGAGAACATTGGAAAGGCACTCAAAATTCTGAAGTCCGTGGAGAGAAAGTGCCACCGGGTTCCTGATGCACACAGGCCGTTCGGCAACCTCATAGCCTACGTCAAAGAGGCGCAGATCTTCCTTACCGGAGCCCCTCACCTCGAAAAACGTGGGCCACGAGATACCGATGATATTGACCCGAAGAAAATGGTTTCTGCCTTGGAAGAGATCGGCGTGAACGCTAGTCAGGCGCTTACCGAACTCCAAACCACCCTCAAGCCATACCTCAAGTGGCCGTAGCATAACCTTCATCCTCGCCCCACCCGCAGACCCGGATAGGCGATCTCCGCCTCCCCCCCGCACCCGGAAGCATAAAAAAGGGGTCTAACCCCTTTTTTCGGACCCCTTTTTCGCCTTTTTTCGGAATCACGCAGAGCCCACACATACGGCATTAATGTAGCCGAACGCGCTCCGACCTACGTCCCAAGCCGCCTCGGTCCACACGAGGCGGGAAAGCCCCCTATTCATTATCGACCAGATCGCGCGCCGCGACTTGGCCCTGGCGATAGTGGGCGATGGAGCGGGCCAGATGGGCGGCATTGGCCGGCGAGCGCAGCAGGTGGACCGTTTCCATCAGGCTGTTGAAGGTGTCGAGGGACATCACTACGGCGTCGGGCGCATCGCGGCGGGCGATAACCGTGTAATCCGCATCCTCAACGACCCGGTCAAGGGTGGCCTTGAGGCTGTTGCGAGCTTCCGAGAACGTCACGACACGCATGGCACCCCCTGTCCTGTTTATAGGACAACTTGCCCCCTGCCCCCGGCCGTCACAAGCCCTCCAACGCAAAACCCCCGCCACGGAGGGCGGGGGTTTTGCATTGGAAGCCGGAAGCACTGGCGTCCCCAAGGGGAATCGAACCCCTGTTTTCAGCGTGAGAGGCTGACGTCCTGGACCGCTAGACGATGGGGACGCGGGTGCTGCGGAGGGCGGGGTTTTACGCTGTCCCGACCGTCCTGGCAACACCTTTTTTCAAGAAGATGCTTATGCCTTGGTGGCGGCCTGGGACAGGCCACGCAGCGGCACGGCGGCTTCGGGGCCAAGGCAGCGGAAGGTCATGCTTTCTTGCAGATAAAGATGCACGGACTGGGCGTCGTGATCGTGATAGCCGATCGAGAAATCGCGGCCAACGGTCAGTTCGAAATCGCCGCCGCGCTGGCTGATCAGCATCGCGCCATCGACACCCGGGGCCCAGATCAGCGGGCCTTCGAACAGCCGGCGCACGTGCTGAAGCACCGGATAGCCGCCCGGCGTGGTGGTTTCCATCAGCTGCTGATAGACGGTGCGGCCCAGCACCAGGGCGTAAGGGCCATCGACGCCGCGATCGCGCAGCACCGCCAGAGCGCGCACCAGCACGCCGGGGAAATCGGCGAGGTCGGCGGGCAGATCCAGGGCATGCTCGGCCGAGGCTTCGCCGATGCCGGTGATGCCGCCGGCGGCGAAGCCGTGGAACACGGCGCGGTCCTCGGCGATGGCGATGGCGCGGGCGGCCTCGATCACCGGATCAAGATCGGCATCCGACGCGCCGCGGGCGATCGCCTCCAACTCGGCGCGCTTCAAAGTGAAAGGCACGCAGAGCTCGATCAGCGGCTGAACGGCGCGCTTGCGCACCGTGACCACGGCGGCGCTTCCCGCCGCCTTGGGCTCCTCGGCCAAAGCCTCGGTCCGCCCCAAGGACACCGACGAGGCGTCCCAGCCCAGCGGTCCCTTGAAGTCCACCACCTTGCGCGCCGCCAGGGTGACCGTCAGGGTCCCGCGCGCTTCCGTTTCAATTTCCGCCCAGGCCTTGGCCGAGATCGGCGCCAAGTCACGCATCAGATCGTTCATGGAATCCTCGAACACATCATTATAAGGGGGAGGAGTCCGGCGGCGGTCATCTCCGCGCCAGACATCACAAAAAATGGACAGACTGGCTTACAACCGGGGTGGACGGGCTAGGGCCGCTTCGCCCTTCAGGCTGCCGATGCCCAGCGATCCATCGCCTTGGGCCGTCGCCCCCTTAGCCGCGTCGCCGCCCGATCCCTCGCCCGCCGTATCGGCGGCTTCGATCGCGGTGATCGGCCCCTCGGTGAACAGATAGGTCCGCAGATGCTCGGCCCATTTCGCATCATTGCGGCGCAACCATTCCAGGGTCATCGCCGCGTGTTCTTTTTCCTCGTCGCGATTATGGGCGAGGATCGCCGTCAACTCGGGATCGGTCGAGGCATCGACGCGCTGGTCGTACCAATCGACGGCTTCCAGTTCCTCCATGACCGACACGATCGCCCGGTGGCGATTGACGGTCTCTTCCTTCAGCACCTCGAGGGGTTCATGGGTGCTATTGCTCGACTGCGCCATTACGGAACTCTCCTGGAACCCGGTGAATAGGGTGGCTGGGAAACGCCCACGCGCCCTGGGGGTTCCCGCTTTTACGGTAAAAGGATGCGATGGCAGCCCGCGGGACCGCTGCGCGTCAGACGGTCATTTTCACCCTTGCCCTGGGCGGCGGGCGGGGATAGGGTTTGGCCCATGATCCAGATCGCCCCCATTGGCGCCCTCTTGTTTGCGCCCTCTTATTACTGGCCGTCCCCATAAGGGTGGCCGGAACCAGCTTTGTTGTTTCCAGATGCCGCCGCGGAGCGGCATCTCGCGTTTTTGGACCGGCCCTCCGCGGGGTTCTTCCCTGAAGGAGGACTTCCCATGGGCCAAACGGCCTTCCTTGCCGACCATCCCCGCTTCCATCGCCCGGCCCCGGCCGGAACTCCCCTCGCCGTCCGCCGTCCGAGCGGCCTTGCCGCCAAGCCCACCCTGGGGCTGATCGGCCTGGGGGCCTTCGGCGCCTTTTGCGTGCCCCACCTGTCGCGCTTCTTCCATATCCTGGGTCACGATCCGGCTCGCGATGGCGCGGCGCGCGCCCTGGCGCTTGGCGTGCTTCCGGCCACCCTGGCCGAAGCGGCGGCGGCGAGCATCGTCATCCCGGCGGTGCCGGTGGCGGTGCTGGCCGAGGTGACGGCGGCGATCGCCCCCCATTTGCGCCCGGGCGCCCTGGTCGTCGATGTCTGCTCGCTTAAAGTCGAGCCGATGGCCGTGCTCGAACGCATCCTGCCCGCCGGCGTCATCGTCGTCGGCACCCATCCTTTGTTCGGACCGGCGAGCGGCGCCAAGGGCATCAAGGATTTGCGGGTGGCCGTCTGCCCGGGTCACGGTCCGGCCGGAGCCAAGGCCGAAGACCGGGTGGCTGCCTTCCTGGCGCGCCGGCTGGGGCTGGCCGTCCACCGGGTCAGCGCCGTCGAGCATGATCGCCAGATGGCCTATGTCCAGGGGCTGACCCATCTGCTCGCCCGCATCGTCACCAAGCTTGATGTGCCCGAGATGAGCTTGGCGACCGGCACCTTCGATCACCTGATGCGCATGGTCCATACGGTCGATCGCGATTCGGAAGCGCTGTTTCGCACCATCACCGAGGCCAATCCCTTCGTTGGCGATCTCAAGGCCCGCCTGGGGGCGATCACCGCCGAGGTCTGCGCCCCGCGCGACGGCGCGGAGCTTCAGCCCCCGGCGCTCAGCAGCGCCTTGGCGGCTTCGGGCGTGTCGACATCCATCAGCACGGACGCGCCCTCGGCCAGGGCGTCCATCGCCACCTCGCAGGTCTGATCGGGATGGGCGGCGATCACCGGGCGGGCGCCGATGTCGCCGGTGATCTCCATCATCTCGGGCAGAAAGCGGGCGGCGAACAGCACCGGATTGCCGCGCCGGCCGCCAAAGGTCGGCAGGCAGATCGCCCGTCCTTCGAGCGGGGCGAAGGCGGCGATCAGCCGGGATAGCAGACGCGGCGTCAATCCGGGCATATCGCCCAGGCAAACGATCACCCCATCAAGATCGGCGGGCAAGGCGGCCAGCCCGCGCTTGAGCGAGGAGCCCAAGCCGCGCCCGGGATCGGGGTTTTCGACCAGGGCGATGGCGCGGCCTTCCAGGGCGGCGCGCACGGCCTTGCCCTGATGGCCGATGACCACCGCCACCGCCGCCGGACCGGCGGCCAGCACCGTATCGACGGCATGGGCGACCAGCGGCTTGCCGCGCCAGTCGAGCAGCAGCTTGTTGACCCCGCCCATGCGGCGGGACAGCCCGGCGGCCAGCACCAGGGCGCCGAGGCGCGGCGGCGCGGCGGGCGACGGGTGCGTGACAGCGGCCATGCGCGGCTGGGTCCGCGCCGTCGTATCCTTGAGCAGGCCGCCCACACCCATGGCCATGAGATCGGCGCCGCCCACCGCCAGCCCGGCGCACAACCGGTCGAGCACCCAGTCAAAGCCGTTGATCGCCGGCGAGCGGGCGCAACCGGGCAGCCCCAGCACCACCCGCCCGGCCAACTCCCCAAGCAAAATCAGATTTCCCGGATCGACGGGCATCCCCAGATGGTCGACCCGCCCCCCGGCGCGGGTGATTGCGGCGGGAATGACATCGCCGCGATCGACGATGGCCGAGGCCCCGGCGACGGCGATCAAATCGACGTCCTTTTCGGCGCTCACCGCCGACAGGCAGGCGGCCAGGGCCCGGGTGTCGTGGGGGCAGCGCCGGTCCACGGTCAGACCGCCGCCCAGGGCGGCCATCCGCCCGGCGGTGACGCTTGCCGTCTTATCGAGCATCTTGCCGGCGGTTTCGGGCAGATGGGTTTGGATCAGCGCCAGCCGCATCGGCCGAAACAGCGCGACCTCCAGGGCGGGGGCGCCGGCCAGCAGGGCTTCGGCCTGGGCGATGACGGTTTCGGGCAGGGCGAAGGGGATGATCTTCACCGTCGCCACCATCTGGCGCGGCGCCACCTTGGCAAAGGGCGGGAGCGTCGCCACCGTCAGGCCCTCGCACAGGGCGTTCAGGCGATCGAACCGGGCCGCATCCAGGCGCAACAGGCCGTCGCCGCCGGCGAACAGATTGGCCCGACCGGTAAAGGCGTCGCCCAGAGTCAGCCCCGGGCCGAGCAGGACCGCCGCCACCCGCGCCGCCGCCTCGTCCTCGTGAACATCGCCGGGATCGAGGCGGGCGACCACCACCTCCGCCACCCCCAAACCGGCGAGCAGCGCCAGATCCTCGTCGCCAAGCCGCGTGCCCTTGGCCAGGGTCCAGCCCGGCGCCTTGCGCGAATGGGCAAGCAGGGCGCCCTTGGCCGCGCTCAGGGCGACGGGACCGAATCTCATGGCCGGGCATCCTTGGGCGGTCGGGCCGCCTTGGCGCCGCGCAGGGCCAGGATCATCTCGGCCAATACCGAAACGGCGATCTCGGCCGGGGTGGAGGCGCCGATATCCAGGCCGGCCGGGGCCTTGAGCCGGGCCAAAGCCGCCGCGCCAATCTTCGGGGTCAGCCGCTCCACCCTTTGGCCGTGGGTTCGCGGACTGCCCAAGGCCGCCACATAGAAGGCCGCACTCGGCAGGGCGACGACCAGCGCCGGATCATCGATCTTGGAATCATGGGTCAGCGTCACCACCGCCGAGCGGCGATCCAGGCCATGGCTGGCCAGGGCCTCGTCGGGCCAGCGCGGATCGAGCACGGCGCCGGGGAAACGCTCGGCCGTCGCCCAGGCCCGCCGGGGATCGATGATCACCACGCCAAAGCCGGCCATCGCCGCCATCGGCGCCAGGGCCTGACCGATGTGAACGGCGCCGATCAGGAACAGCCGCCGCGGCGGATCGAAGACCTGGACGAAATAGCGCCGCTCCGCCAGCTCGATCTCGCCGGTCGCCCCCTCGGCCAGGGCTTGCGCCAAGGCGTCTTCGGGCACCAGCGTGCCGCCGGCCGGGGCGCCATCGATGATCAGCGCCTGGGCACCGCCGTCAAGCGCCGTCACCAGAACGGCGGGCCGCTTGGCGGCGCGCGCCTTGTTCAGTCGTTCTAGAAGGCTCCGGTCCATCGCCTCTCCGCCCTTCCGCTCGCCGCCCAACCGCGCCCGGCGATCCCGCCCGAAGCCAAAGCCGAGGCCAGATCGGCAAGGCTGGTCAGATTATGAACCGGACGGTGGCCGTGAACATGGCCGATCAGCGCCCGCGCCCCCCGGGCCCGGGGTTGGTATCCGTCGTAGCGCAGCAAAGGGTTCAGCCACAACAGGCAATGGCACGATCGTGCCAAACGGGCGACCTCGGTCTCCAGAACCTCGGGGTCGTCACGGTCAAGGCCGTCGGTGATCAGCAGCACCACCGCCCCGGGGCCAAGCACGCGGCGTGACCAGTCGCGGTTGAAGGCGCGCAGGCAGGCGGCGATGCGCGTTCCCCCGGCCCAGTCGCTGGCCGCCGCCGCCACCCGGGCCACGGCGGCATCGGCGTCGCGCTCGCGCAGGCCCCGGCTGACATTGGTCAGGCGGGTGCCAAACAGAAAGACCCCCAGGCGCTGGCGCTCGCCAGCCAGCCCGACGATGAACTGCAGCAAGATCCGCGCATAGCGCTCCATCGAGCCCGAAATATCACAAAGCACGACCAGCGGCGGCGGCTCCTGGCGCGGCTTGCGATAGCAGGGCTTCATCAAATCCCCCCCCTGGCGGACCAGGGCGCGCAAGCTGGCGCGCGGGTCCAGGCGCGATCCGCCGGGATCGGCACGGCAGCGGCGCGAGCGGCGCTTGGCCACCGGCAGGGCCAGGGCGCGGGCGGCACGCTTGGCCTCGGCGTATTCGGCCGCGGTCATCTTCTCGAAATCCTTGGTCGCCAGGGCCTCGACCGGCGAAAAGCTCAGGGCCGCATCGACGGTGATCTCTTCGGGCGCCTCGGGATCCTTCGGCGCCTCCGGGCGCTCGCGCCGGGCCAGGGCCTCGGCCACCCGGGGCAACAGGCCGGAATCTTCGGGCGCCTCCGGGCTGGTGGGCAGCAGCAGGCCGAGCAACTGGCGCAGCAGATCGGGATCGCGCCAGAACAGATGGAAGGCCTGATCGAACACCGTCCGCTGATCGCGCCGGCTGACGAACACCGCGTGCAAGGTCCAATAGAAGTCGGTGCGACTGCCAACCCCGACCACCGCCAGGGCGGCCAGGGCGTCGGCGATCCGCCCGGGGCCGACCGCCATCCCCGCCCC
The DNA here is from genome assembly GCF_000013085.1 of Rhodospirillum rubrum ATCC 11170. Lineage (NCBI taxonomy): Bacteria > Pseudomonadati > Pseudomonadota > Alphaproteobacteria > Rhodospirillales > Rhodospirillaceae > Rhodospirillum > Rhodospirillum rubrum. Next base: position 1,154,049 of record NC_007643.1, on the reverse strand, counting down.
GCGCAGAACCCGGGCGAAATGCACGATATTTTCCGCCAGACGCCCGCCATCGGCCGTCGCCATCACCAGATTGGCCGGGGGCGGCCGCTCGCCGCTCACCTTCCCGCCTCCGCCGCGCCCTCACGCACCGCCGCCAGCACCCGGGCGGACTCGGACCCGCGCAGGCGGCCGATGTCTTCTTGGTACTTCAGCAAGGTGCCCAGGGTGTCGTTGATCGTCTCGGGATCGAGGGCCAGCTTATCAAGGCGGGTCAGCGCCTGGGCCCAATCGATGGTTTCGGCGACGCCGGGGGGCTTGAACAGATCCATCGAGCGGATCTTTTGAACGAAGGCGACGATCTGACGCGACAGGGCCTCGGGCGCCTCGGGGGCCTTGCGCCGCAGGATCGCCAGTTCGCGGGCGGCATCGGGATAATCGACCCAGTGATAGAAGCAGCGGCGTTTGACCGCGTCGTGGATCTCGCGGGTGCGGTTCGAGGTCAGGATGACCAGCGGCGGTTGGGCGGCGCGGATCACGCCGATTTCGGGAATGCTGACCTGATGATCGGCCAGAACCTCGAGCAAAAAGGCCTCGAAGGGTTCATCGGCGCGGTCGAGCTCGTCGATCAGCAGCACCGGCGGCCCGCCCTCGTGGACCTCCAGGGCCTGAAGCAGCGGCCGCTTGATCAGGAAGCGCTCGGAAAACAGCCCGGCCTCCAGGCGCTCGCGCGACTCACCGCTCGCCTCGCCCAGGCGGATCTCCAGCATCTGGCGGGCGAAGTTCCATTCATAGGCCGCCTGGGCCAGATCAAGCCCCTCGTAGCATTGCAGGCGCAATAGCCGCCGCCCCAGGGTTTCGGCCAGGACCTTGGCCACCTCGGTCTTGCCGACCCCGGCCTCGCCTTCCAGAAACAGCGGCCGTCCCAGGGACAGGGCGAGGAACAGCGCCGTCGACAGGGCGCGTTCGGCCAGATAGCCACCGCCGGCCAACAGGGCCTCGGTGGCGTCGACATCGACGGGCAGATCCCCGGACCGGCGATCGATCGGGCGCGGCACCGTCATTGGCAGGCGCTCACCGCCCGCCCGGCCATCACCCCGATCAAATGGGCGCGATAGGCGCCATCGCCGTGGATATCCTCATTGAGCCGGGCGGGCGAGACTCTCACCCCCTCCAGGGCGGCGGCCGAGAAATCCCGATCAAGGGCCTTTTCCAGATCGCCGGCGCGGAACACCCCCTCTTGCGAGGCGCCGGTCACCGCCACCCGGCTTCCCGCAGCGGTGCGGGCGACGAAAACGCCGACCAGGGCGAAGCGCGAGGCCGGTTGGTCGAATTTGGCATAGGCGGCGGCCAAAGGCAGCGGAAAGCGCACGGCGGTGATGATCTCGGCCGGCTCGAGCGCGGTTTCAAAGAGGCCGAGAAAGAAATCCTCGGCGGCGATTTCCCGGCTGTCGGTAAGGATGGTGGCGCCCAGCCCCAGGCAGGCGGCCGGCCAATCGGCGGCCGGATCGTCATTGGCGATCGAGCCGCCCAGCGTGCCGCGATTGCGCACCGCCGGATCACCGATCCCCGCAGCCAAGCTGGCCAGCGCCGGCAGGGCGGCGATCACCTGGGGGTTCGCCGCCACGGCGGCGTGGCAGGTCATGGCGCCGATGGTCAGGCTGTCGGCCGCCAGGGTGATGCCGCTCAACCCCGGACAGGCGCTGAGATCGATCAGATCGCTGGGTTGGGCCAGACGCTGCTTGAGGGTGGGGATCAGGGTCATGCCGCCGGCCAGGATCTTGGCGTCCTCGCGCGCGGTCAGCAGGCCATGGGCATCGGCCAGCGAGTTCGGGCGGTGATAATCAAAGACATACATAGCATCACCTTCGGTTTGGCGAGGGCTGGAACGACGCTACTGGGCGGCGGCGCGCGCCGCCTCGATCGCCCGCCAAACCCGGAAGGGCGTGGCCGGCATGGCGATATCGCTCACGCCCAAGGGCGCCAGGGCGTCGAGCACGGCGTTGATGACGGCGGGCGGACTGCCGATGGCCCCGACCTCACCGCAGCCCTTCACCCCCAGCGAGTTATGGGCGCAAAGGGTAACGGCGTTATCGACGCGGAAGCTGGGCAGGCGGTCGGCGCGCGGCATGGCGTAATCCATGAAACTGCCGGTGACCAACTGGCCGTTGGCGTCGTAAGCGCAGCCCTCGATCAGCGCCTGACCGATGCCCTGGGCCAGTCCGCCATGGATCTGGCCGTGAACGATCATCGGATTGATCACCCGCCCGACATCATCGACCGCCGTCATCGCCACGACCTCGACTACGCCGGTTTGCGGGTCGATCTCGACCTCGCAGATGTGGCAGCCGCCGGGATAGGTGAAGTTCATCGGATCGTAGAAGGCCTGTTCCTCAAGCCCCGGTTCAAGCTGGTCATGGGGGAAATTGTGGGGGACATAGGCGGTAAGCGCGACCTGGGCGAAGGTCATCGCCTTGTCGGTGCCGGCGATGGTGAAGCTGCCGTCCTTGAACTCCACATCCTCGACCGCGGCCTCCAGGGCATGGGCGGCGATCTTGCGCGCCTTGTCCACCACCTTGCCCATGGCCTTCATCAAGGCCTCGCCGCCCACGGCCAGCGAGCGCGAGCCATAGGTGCCCATGCCAAAGGGCACCTTATTGGTGTCGCCATGGCTGATCTCGACATTTTCGATGGGCAGCCCCAGGGTGTCGGAAACCAACTGGGCGAAGGTCGTTTCATGGCCCTGGCCGTGGCTGTGCGATCCGGTCAGCACGGTGACGCTGCCGGTGGGATGAACGCGGACCACGGCGCATTCGAACAAGCCCGCCCGGGCGCCCAGCGAGCCGACCACCGCCGAGGGGGCGATGCCGCACGCCTCCAGATAGGTGGAATAGCCCAGGCCGCGCACCTTCCCCCGCGCCTCCGCCTCGGCCCGCCGGGCGGCGAAGCCCTCGACATCGGCCAGCACCAGGGCCTTGCCCAAGGTCGCCTCGTAATCGCCGCTGTCGTATTGCAAGGCGACGGGCGTTTGATAGGGGAAGGCATCGGCGGGGATGAAGTTCTTGCGGCGCAAGGCCACCCGGTCCATGCCGATCTCGCGGGCGGCCTTGTCGACGATGCGCTCGATCAGATAGGTGGCTTCCGGCCGCCCCGCCCCGCGATAGGCGTCGACGGGCACCGTATTGGTAAAGACGCTGCGCACCCGGCAATGGATGGCCGGCGTGCGATAGACCCCGGCCAGCAGCGTCGCATATAGATAGGTCGGCACCGCCGTCGAGAAGGTCGACAGATAGGCGCCGAGATTGGCGATGGTGTCGACCTTCAGCGCCAGAAAGGTGCCATCCTCGGCCAGGGCCAGTTCGGCATGGCTGACATGGTCGCGGCCATGGGCATCGGACAAAAAGGCCTCCGAGCGGTCCGAGGTCCATTTGATCGGCTTGCCGACCTTGGGCGCCGCCCAGGTGACGATGGCCTCCTCGGCGTAATGATAGATCTTCGAGCCGAAGCCGCCGCCGACATCGGGCGAGACGACGCGCAGCTTGTGCTCGGGGATGTTGAGCACGAAGGCGCCCATCAGCAGGCGGATGACATGGGGGTTCTGGCTGGTGGTGGTCAGGGTGTATTCCCCCGTCGCCCGGTCATATTCGCCGATATAGCTGCGCGGCTCCATGGCGTTGGGCACCAGGCGGTTGTTGATCAGATCCAGCCGGGTGATGTGATGGGCGCGGGCGAAGGCGGCCTCGACGGCGGCGGCGTCGCCGATCTCCCAGTCATAGCACAGATTGCCCGGCGCCTGATCGTGGATGGCCGGGCTGTTCAGGGCCTGGGCCGGATCGACGACGACGGGAAGATCCTGATAATCGATCTCGATCAGCTCGGCGGCGTCCTTGGCCTGGGCCAGGGTGCGGGCGATGACCACGGCCACCGCATCGCCGACGTGACGGACCCGATCGACCGCCAGCGCCGGATGGGGCGGTTCGGCCATCGGCGTGCCGTCCTTATTGGCGACCGCCCAGCCGCAGGGGATCGACCCCACCTTGTCGGCGGCCATATCGGCCCCGGTGAACACGGCGAGCACCCCTTTGGCGGCGCGGGCCGGGCCGACATCGAGGGCGGCGATGCGGGCATGGGCATGGGGCGAGCGCAGCAGGAAGGCATGAACCATGCCCGGGCGGACGATATCATCGGTATAGGTGCCCTGGCCGGTCAGGAAGCGGCGGTCTTCCTTGCGGCGCACGGATACGCCGATGCCGCTGCGCTGGGCGGCGCTCTGCAGATCGGTCACGGTCGCTGAATCGCTGGGCATAGACTAACCCTCCCTTAGGGGGTATCGGGCGGGGAATGGGCGCGGAAACGACGGCTCGATCGCCAAAGGCGCCTATTGGGCGGCGGCGCGGCCGGCCTCGCGCAGGCGCGAGGCGCCCTCTCGCACCGCCTTGACGATATTGTGATAGCCGGTGCAGCGGCAGATGTTGCCTTCCAGGCCCCGGCGGATCGCCGCCTCGTCGGGATCGGGATCGCGCGCGACCAGATCAAGCGCCGTCATCACCATGCCGGGGGTACAGAAGCCGCATTGCAGGCCATGGTGCTCGCGGAAGGCCTCTTGCATCGGATGAAGCGCGTCACCCGGGCCGTTGCCCGAAAGCCCCTCGATCGTGAGGATCTCCGCCCCTTCGGCCATCACCGTCAGAACGCTGCAGCTTTTGACCGCCACGCCATTCATATGAATGACGCAGGCGCCGCACTGGCTGGTGTCGCAGCCAACGTGGGTGCCGGTCAGGCCAAGGGTGTGACGCAGGAAATCCACCAGCAGGGTCCGGGTTTCAACCTCGCCCGATACGACTTCGCCATTTACCGTCATGGAAACCATGGGCATGCGAACGCCTCCCTTTTATCGTCTTTTATCGTCGCGGGTCCGCCGTCGCGCCCCATGGGGACCGACCGGTCCGCCCTCCCCCCTTGGATCCGGGGGAATTTTGGCTGTGGAGTGCACGTGGCGATGGTCGCCGGGGTTTTCCATGGGCCGGTCCAGAGAATTTATCCGCCCTTGCCAGCTTAGCGATCCGCGCCAATCTTGGCGAAGCGCCCCACCCTACGGCCCGCCACAAGGGATAAAGGATGACCGCCATGCCGTCTGCCATCAGTGCCGGGGGGTTTGAGCCCGAGGGGGATCCCCTGAGGGAAGCCGAGATCTGGCTGGGCCAGGGTCGGCGGGTGGCCTTGGCCACGGTGATCTCGACCTGGGGCAGTTCGCCCCGGCCGGTCGGCTCGATGCTGGTCGTCGACAGCAAGGGGGCCTTTGTCGGCTCGGTCTCGGGCGGCTGCATCGAAGGCGCGGTGATCGCCGAGGCGATGGAGGTGATCGCCGAAGGCACGCCCAAGATCCTCGATTTCTCGGTATCGAGCGAACGGGCCTGGGATGTCGGGCTGTCGTGCGGCGGGCGGATCCAGGTGTTCGTGGAAGCCCTGCGATGACACCGAAGATCGAGGCGCTTTTCAACGACGCGCTGATCGCCGCGGCGGCGCGAACGCCGCGCGGTCCCACCCCCACCCACGCCGATTTCCACGTTCACCGCGACAACCCGTTTTGCGGCGACGAGGTCAGCATCGATCTGGTTTTAGGCGAGGATGGCCGCATCGCCACCGCCACCGTCCGGGCGCGCGGCTGCCTGCTGGTCGAAGCCGCCGCCACCGTCCTTGCCGAGGCCGCGCCCGGTCTACATCCCTGCGATATCGCCGAAGCCGCCCGCCATTTGCGGGCGATGCTCAAGAAAAACACCCCCCCTCCGGGTGCTCCCTGGGCTACTCTCGAGATGTTCTCGGCCATTTCCTCAACCCCAAGCAGGCATTCCTGCGCCCTACTCCCCTTCGAAGCCGTTGAAAAAGCCCTCGGAGGCCCCCTGGTACAGAGCAGTCTTTGTAAGAAATAGGAGAGGCCCCACAAGATTAGCCGTAGTATAGCGTATAGACAGAGGACTAAAGGATGACATCCCTCCTCCAGCCATATTCTTTCGGATCAGAAACATTTATCACCCCTTGGACCGATCCGGTCTTGCCCTCCCCGCTGCTGTCGCTGGTGGCCGATGGGGTAACCGAGGGTTATGAATGGGTGGGTGATTTCCCAACCTGTTGGCGAGAAAGACCTTTCCTTGACGCGGGAGAAGGGCTTTTCGTGGCTTGGGCTAAAGAACAAGACGGAGGTATCCCCTTGGGAATGGCCTGCCTCAGCGCCGACCCCCATGTCGCGGACCCTGATACCGGACGCCTTAGGTATATATACATACACCCCAATGGGCGCAATCGCCGTCTGGCGGAAAGGCTGCTCCAGGCTTGCCTAGCCCGCGCCCGACCGCGCTGGCGGCGCTTACGGCTACATACCGTCAATCCGCTGGCGGCCCGCCTTTACGAGCGCTACGGCTTCCGGCCGATCACCGGCGAAGCAAGGGCCACCCACGCCCTCGACCTTGGCCGTCGATAACACCCCTTCGGCGAGCGCGCGAAAAAACGCCCTTCGCCCAAAGCGTTGGCTTGCCTTCCTCCCACGGGGCGCTATGCTTTTTTCCCGTCTGCAGCGGCTGGCGGAAGGGGGCACCGCCCCTCGGCGACTTCGTCACTCTAACTTATTGAATCCTGATCAAAAATTTCGCTTTAACGCGGTTTGATCGAAGGCTGGAGACGCACCGGATATGAGCATCTTCGGGAAGATCGTCGGCGGTGTCGGCGGGTTCATCATCGGCGGGCCGCTTGGCGCCGTTCTTGGCGCGGCCGCCGGCCATGCCTATGACAAGATGCGCGAGGAGGGCCAGGAGGTTTACGGCCCTTCGGAAGGCGTAAAGGTCGGATCGGCTTTCGAGCGGGCCAATGATGCCGCGCGCCAGATGGCCTTCACCGTCGCCGTCGTCGCCCTGTCGGCCAAGATGGCCAAGGCCGATGGCGCCGTCACCCGCGAGGAGATCAGCGCCTTCAAGCGCGCCTTCCGCATCCCGCCCCAGGACATGGCGGCGGTCGGACGCATCTTCGACGAGGCGAAAAAAAGCCCCGACGGCTACGAGGCCTATGCCCGGCAGATCGCCAGGATGTTCGCCGACAGCCCGCAAATCCTCGAGGAACTGCTGGGCGCTTTGTTCGTCATCGCCCAGGCCGACGGGCGGCTCCACCCCTCGGAAATCGCCTTCCTGCACAAGGTCGCCGATCTGTTCGGCCTGCCGCCCCGCGACTTCGACCGGGTGCGCGCGACCCATTCCTCTTCCGAGCCTGATCCTTACGAAGTCCTTGGCGTCACACGGGAAATGGACGATGGCGCCATCCGCTCGGCCTATCTGAAGCTGGTTCGCGAGAACCATCCCGACACCCTGGTCGCCCAGGGAATGCCCCCCGATTTCGTCGATCTCGCCAACAAGAAAATGGCGACCATCAACGCCGCCTACGAGACCCTGACCAAGGCCCGGGCCGGGCGCTGAAGGCCCGTGGCCAGCCGTCCCGCCCCCCCGGATTTCCCGGTTATCGAGGCCCTCTCGCCCAATGCCGATGACCGCCCGCCCGGGCAGATCATCGACATGCTGGTGATCCATTACACCGGCATGCCCAGCGCGCAGGCGGCCCTGGCGCGCCTCCTCGATCCCCAGGCCCAGGTCAGCGCCCACTGGCTGATCGACGAGGATGGAACGGCCTATAAGCTGGTCGAGGAACGCCGCCGGGCCTGGCACGCCGGCGTCTCGGCCTGGGGCGGCCGCCCAGGGGTCAATGCCCGCTCGATCGGCATCGAATTGGTCAATCCCGGCCACGAATTCGGCTACCGCCCCTTCCCCGAGGCCCAGATGACCACCCTGATCGCCCTTGGCCGGGGTATTCTGGAGCGCCATCCCATCCCCGCGGCCCATGTCGTCGGCCATGCCGATGTCGCCCCGACCCGCAAGGAGGACCCGGGAGAACTGTTCGACTGGCAGAGACTCGCCTCAAACGGCATCGGCCGCTGGCCGCCCCCACCCTTGGGCGTCCGCCCGGAGACGGTTGACGCGACCGAGGGCGAAGCGGCCTGCCTTCTTGAACAAATAGGCTATGATATCAGTTCCTTACAAGCCACTGTTCTCGCCTTTCAGCGTCACTTCCGCCCAAAGCGCCTCGATGGTCGTATCGACTCGGAAACGCTTTGGCTAATCAAGGCTCTTGCCCGTGACGTTCAAGCCCATTAAGGTCGCCTTCGACCGCCAGTCGGCCGGATGGCCGCTCTCCGTCATCGTCCCCGGGCCACCCCCGATGGACCGTCGGGGGGAGGAAAGTCCGGGCTCCACGGGAACACGGTGCCGGGTAACGCCCGGCGGGGGCGACCCTAGGGAAAGTGCCACAGAGAGCAAACCGCCGGCCTATACGGCCGGTAAGGGTGAAAGGGTGCGGTAAGAGCGCACCGCCTGCCCGGCAACGGGGAGGGCATGGTAAACCCCACCGGGAGCAAGATCGAATAGGGACGGCACGCCCCGGTTTTCCGGGGCAAGCGGCGTTTCCGCGCCGCCGTCCGGGTAGTATCGCGCGAGGCGTCCGGTAACGGGCGTCCCAGATGAATGGCCATCCCCGTCGTCGCGTCCCTTGCGGGATACGGCCGGCGTGGACAGAACCCGGCTTACAGGCCGTCTGGCGGTTCTTTTTCACCCCTTTTGGCCGGGGGACCCGGGGTCCCAGACCCCCATACCGCAGCGCAGCGAGAACATAAAAAGAACAAATAACGGCGCTTGCGAGTCTCTTTCGTCTTTTCCTTTATGCATCAAGCCGCCCTTCGCGAGGCGCCCAATACTTGGTATCGGGCGAATCGCAACTTTTTTGTTCGGCTGTTTCCTGTGCGGTTCCATGCCCGCCCATTGACGCCCATGAATTCCCATGAGATACCATATAGACCCCAGTATTGGTTCGCCCCCCACGCCACCAGCGACGCCAAGGCAGGATCCGGGGAAGTCGGATGTTTCTGGAGGCTGCCGCCGTCATGAAGCCGTTCATCGGCACCTACGAGAACAAGGTCGACAGGAAGGGGCGGGTTTCCGTTCCGGCCAAATTTCGCGCCGTGCTTCAAGCTGCGGAGTACACCACCATCGTCGTTCGCCCCGACCGCGAGCGCGGCTGCATTGAGGGTTATGGCATGGACCGCCTGGAACGATTGTCCGAGGCCACCCCGGATCTCCTCGACGAGGGGACTCAGACGCCGTCGCTTGAGCGCATCTACGACATCTTGTCCGACTCCGAGGAATTGCCCTTCGATCCCACCGGCCGCGTCGTCGTCCCCGCCGATCTGCTGGCCCAGGCCGGAATCGGCGAGACGGCGGTGTTCGTCGGTCTTGGCCGGGTCTTCCAGATCTGGAACCCAACGGCCTTGGAAGCCTCGCGCGGCCGCAAGCCGCGGGCCTCCGCGTCCCAGGGTGCCGGCGCATGAACGCCCTCACCCCCCATTTCCCGGTGATGCTCGACGAGGTGCTAAGCGCCCTCGAGCCCCATGCCGACGGCCTTTATGTCGATGGCACCTTCGGCAACGGCGGGTATAGCCGTGGCCTGCTCGAGCGCGCCGACTGCCGGGTGATCGCCATCGACCGCGATCCGGCCGCCCGCGTGCGCGGCGCCGCCCTGGAAGCCGAGTTCCCCGGCCGCTTCACCCTGCTTTCGGGCTGCTTTGGCGACATGGAACAGCTGCTGGCCGCCGAGGGCATCAGCCGGATCGACGGCGTCGCCCTGGATCTTGGCGTCTCGTCGATGCAGCTCGATCAGGCCGAGCGCGGCTTCAGCTTCCAGAAGGACGGCCCGCTCGACATGCGCATGGGCCAGCAGGGGCAGACGGCGGCCGATCTGGTCAATACCCTCGACGAGGACCGCCTCGCCGATATCCTCTACCACTACGGCGAAGAGCGGAAATCACGCTGGGTCGCCCATGCCATCGTCGAACGCCGCGCCGAGACGCCGTTCTCGCGCACCGCCGATCTGGCCACCGTCATCCGCGGCGTCGTCCGCAAAAGCCGCGATGGCATCGATCCCGCCACCCGCAGCTTCCAGGCGCTGCGCATCGTCGTCAACGACGAGCTGGGCGAGCTTGAACGCGCCCTTGGCGCCAGCGAACGCCTGCTGCGCGCCGGTGGCCGGCTGGTGGTCGTGGCCTTTCATTCGCTTGAGGATCGCATCGTCAAGGCGTTCGTCCGCCAGCGCTGCGGCGAAAGCGAGGGCGTCAGCCGCCACCTGCCCCAGGCCTCGAACGCCGGAGCGGGCAATCCTCCCCCCAGTTTCCAGGCCGTCTCGCGCCGCGCCGTCAAGCCGCTCGACGCCGAGACCCGGGTCAACCCGCGGTCCCGCTCGGCCCGGCTGCGCGCCGTCGAACGCACCGAATTTCCCGCCTGGACGGTTTCCCCCGGAGGTCAGCGATGATCCGCCCCATCCACATCATCTGGGCCGCGTTGATCATGGGCATCGGCACCGCGCTGTTCATGGTCGCCTATGAGGTCGATGCCAAGGAAAAGGAACTGGCCCGCCTCCATGCCGATATCCGCCGGACCACCGAGAGCATGCATGTGCTGCGCGCCGAGTGGAGCTTCCTGAACGATCCGACCCGCCTGGACCGCCTGGCGACCGATCATCTTGGGCTTCAGCCGATCCGCCCCGAGCAGTATGTGACCGTGGCCAGCTTGCCCAACCGTCCCGCCCCCCTGCCCGCGCCCGCGCCAAAGACCGAGCCGCCGGCCCCGGGCAACGTGCCGATGGCCTCGCTTCCCAACGGCGCGACGACGGTGTCGGGACAGGCCCGCGCCGCCGGCGGCGGCCGGGTCACCGTCACCCCCGTGCCCACGGTCAAACCGATCCTGACCAAGCTTGCCAAAGCGGGCGGCGGGCAATGATCGCCCTGCTCAAAAATCGGCGGGAAAAACGCTTCGTCTATCCGGGGGCGGAAATCCGCTTCGACCGCACGGCCGAGCGGGGCCGGGGAGCCGATCTGGAAGGCGTCGTCCACCAGGGCATTGAAACCGGCCGCATGCGGCTGATGGTCGCGGCCTGCCTGTTCGGTTTGGCCTTTTCGGTGATCGGCGGCCGGCTGGTGCAGTTGATGGTCGTGCGCGGTCCGGGCGAGCCGGTGGCGGTGGTCTCGGCCGAGGACACGCCGATCGAAACCCGCATGGCCCGCGCCGACATCGTCGATCGCAATGGTCTGGTGCTGGCGACCAATCTGCCCACGGTCAATCTTTACGCCGATACCCGCGCCATCCCCGAGCGCGACCGCCTGCGCGCCATCGCCGTTCTGCCCACCCTGTTCCCGGAACTGACGGTGGCCGATCTGACGAACAAGATGGTTCCCGGCCGCGCCTTCATCTATCTGCGCCGCAACCTCACGCCGTCGGAACAGCAATCGGTCAACGACCTGGGAATCCCGGGGCTGCATTTCGAACGCTCCGAGCGCCGGGTCTATCCGGCCGGCCGCTTGGTCGCCCATGTCGTCGGCGCCACCGATGTCGATAACAACGGCATCGCCGGTCTGGAAAAGGCCTTCGAAAGCAAGCTGACGAGTTCGGACCTGCCGCTGCGGCTGTCGCTTGACATCCGGGTGCAGCACGCCATTCACCGCGCCCTGCAAGACAGCATCGACCATTTCCAGGCGATCGGCGGCGCCGCCCTGGTGATGGATGTCGAGACCGCCGAGGTGGTGGCGATGGTATCGCTGCCCGACTACGAACCCGAAAAGATCGGCGCGGCCAGCGAGGACGCCCGCTTCAACCGGGCGACGCTCGGCGTGTTCGAAATGGGCTCGACTTTCAAGCTGTTCAACACGGCCCTGGCGCTCGATGCCGGCCTGAAGCTGTCGGAAAGCTTCGACGCCCGCAATCCGATCCGCATTTCGCGCTTCACCATCACCGATTTCCATCCCGAGGGACGCTGGCTCAGCATCCCCGAAATCCTGATGTATTCCTCCAACCTGGGCTCGGCGCGCATGGCGGTGGCGGTGGGAACCGACCGCCAGCGCGAGTTCCTGGGGCGGATGGGGCTGCTTGACGCCATCCCCTTCGAGATCCCCGAGGTCGGCCGGCCGCTGGTTCCCAATCCGTGGCGCGAAGTCAGCACCATGACCATCTCGTTTGGTCACGGGCTGTCGGTCACCCCCTTGCATCTGGTCACCGGCGTTTCCGCCCTGGTCAATGGCGGCCTGCTCCGTCCGCCGACGCTGCTGCTGCGCAGCCCCGAGACCACCCCGGCGGGCAAGCAGGTTCTCACCACGCAAAACAGCACGGCCATGCGCGCCCTGATGCGTCTGGTGGTCGAAGCCGGGTCGGGCAAGAACGCCGACGTCAAAGGTTATTACATCGGCGGCAAGACCGGCTCGGCCGAAAAGGAGGGGGCGAGCGGCGGCTATTCCAAAAGCGCCGTCCGTACCTCGTTCGTCGGCGTCTTTCCGATGACCAAGCCGCGCTACGTGGTGATGGCGATGCTTGATGATCCCAAGGCGGTCAAGGGCACCTATGGCTATCGGACCGCCGGGTGGAACGCCACGCCGACGGTCGGCCGCATGATTGCCGAAATCGCCCCGCTTCTTGGAGTGCAACCCGTGCGCGGCGATCCCGCCGTTCAGTTCGGTCCCCAGCTTGTCCAGCAGGTGGGCCTGCGTTTTGCCGAGCCCGAAGGGGGACGCGGTGTATCTCGATGATCTGATCGGCGCCGTTCCGGCGCGGGCCGCCCTGGGCGGCCACCCTGGCCTGGGCGGCCATCCTGGTTTGGCGATCGCCGGGCTGACGGCCGATTCCCGGGCGGTGGCGCCGGGCTGGCTGTTCGCCGCCCTGCCCGGGGTCAAGGCCGACGGCCGCGCCTTCATCCCCGCCGCCCTCGCGGCCGGGGCGAGCGCCGTTCTGGCGCCCGAGGGAACGGCCCTGCCCCCTGACGCCCCGGCGGCGTTGGTCACCGCGGCCAATCCCCGCCAGGCCTTCGCCCGCATGGCCGCCGCCTTCGCCGGCGCCCAACCGGCCACGGTGGTGGCGGTGACCGGTACCAACGGCAAGACCTCGAGCGTCAGCTTCACCCGTCAGATCTGGGACCGCCTGGGGCGGACGGCGGCCAGCCTGGGGACGCTCGGCGCCGAAAGCGGCGTTTATCGGCGGGCCGGCAGCATGACCACCCCCGATCCGGTGTCTTTGCACAAAATGCTGGCCGAGATGACCGAAGCCGGGGTCGACGCCCTGGCGATGGAGGCCTCGTCCCATGGCCTGGATCAATACCGCCTTGACGGCGTGCGCCTGAGTGCTGCCGCCTTCACCAATCTGACCCGCGACCATCTCGACTATCACCACACCATGGACGCCTATCTGGCGGCCAAGGCCCGGCTGTTTGGCGAGGTTCTGGGGCGCGAGGGTGTGGCCGTGCTCAATGCCGACGATCCGGCGTTCCCCACCCTGGCCGCGCTCTGCCGCGACCGAGGCCAAAGCGTGCTTGATTACGGCCGGAGCGCCAAGACCCTGCGCCTTGCCGGCGTCAGCGCCAAGGCCCATGGCCAGAGCCTGGACCTCGAGCTTTTTGGCCGGCACCATAGCGTGCTGTTGCCCTTGGTCGGCGATTTCCAGGCGATGAACGTGCTCTGCGCCCTGGGACTGGCGATCGCCACCGGCGCGCCGGTCGACGCCGCCGTGGCGACCCTGGCCAGCCTGGAAGGCGTGCCGGGCCGCTTGGAGATGGTGGCGCGGCGGGCCTCGGGCGCCCCGGTCTACGTCGATTACGCCCATACTCCCGACGGTCTGGTCACCGCCTTGCGGGCCCTGCGCCCCCATTGCCGGGGCAAGCTGGTCTGCGTTTTCGGCTGCGGCGGCGACCGCGACCGCGCCAAACGGCCGCTGATGGGCCGCGCCGTGGCCGAGGGCGCCGATGTGGCGATCCTGACCGATGACAATCCGCGCAGCGAGGATCCGGCCGCCATCCGCGCCGAAGCCCGCGTTGGCTGCCCCGACGCGATCGAGATCGACGGCCGCGACGCCGCCATCCGCGCAGGCGTCGCCCTGCTTGGACCAAACGACCTGCTGGTGATCGCCGGCAAGGGCCATGAAACCGGCCAGACCATCGGCACCGTGGTTCATCCCTTCGTCGATGCCGATCACGCCCGCGCCGCCGTTGGGGAGGCCGACGCATGAAAACCTCGCCCCTGCCAGCCGAGCGCGCCACTCCCCTTGTGTTGTGGACCGCCGCCACCGCCGCCGCCGCGCTTGGCATTGCCGCCAGCGGCGCGTGGACGGCGACCGGCGTCTGCATCGACAGCCGCGCCGTCGTCGCCGGCGATCTATTCATCGCCCTGGCCGGCGAACGAACCGATGGCCATGCCCATGTCGAGGCCGCCCTGACTGCCGGAGCCAGCGCCGCCCTGGTCTCGCGCATCCCCGCCGGCATCGCCACCGACCGCCTGCTGGTGGTCGAAGATACCCTCGAGGGTCTGTGGGCCCTGGCCCGGGCCAGCCGCGCCCGCTTCGCCGGCAAGCTGGTCGGCGTGACCGGCAGCCTGGGCAAGACCGGCACCAAGGAGATGCTGACCCAGGCGCTTGGCCGCTTCGGCCGCGTCCATGCGACCGAGGGCAATCTCAACAACCATTTCGGCCTGCCGCTGACCCTGGCCCGCATGCCCGCCGACACCGATCTGGCGGTGATCGAACTGGGGATGAACCATCCGGGCGAATTGGGGCCGCTGGCCCGCCTCGCCCGCCCCCATGTGGCGATCATCACCAATGTCGCCGCCGTCCACCTGGAGTTCTTCGATTCGGTCGAGGCCATCGCCGATGCCAAGGCCGAGATCCTGGAAGGCGTCGAGCCCGGCGGCACCGTCGTCCTCAATCGCGACAACCGCTTCTTCGAACGCCTGCGCCGGGCCGCCGCCGCCCGGGGCATCGATAAGACCCTCAGCTTTGGCAATCACATCGGCGCCGACGCCCGGGTGCTCGACTGCGCCGTCGACGCCAATGGCACGGCGGTCTTCGCCCTGATCGGCGACGACCCCCTGGCTTATCGCATGGCCGTTGAAGGTCGCCATTGGGCGCTCAACAGCCTTGGCGTGCTGGCGGTTGTCCGCGCCCTGGGTCTTGACATCCACAGCGCCGCCAACGGCTTGGCCAATGTGGTCCCGCCGCGCGGCCGGGGCCGGCGCCAAAGCGTCAGCCTGGGTGGGGATGGCGCCATCCAGGTGATCGACGACGCCTATAACGCCAGTCCCGAGAGCGTCATCGCCGCCCTCACCACTTTGTCGATGACCCGCCCGGGGCCCCGCGGCCGGCGCATCGCCGTGCTTGGCGACATGCTCGAGCTGGGTCCCCAGGCCGCGAAGCTTCACGCCGATCTGGCGAAGATCAGCGTGGAACGGGGCATTGATCTGGTTTATACCGCCGGCCCCCTGATGGCGCATCTTCACGACGCGCTGCCCGCCAGTCGGCGCGGCGGCCATGCGCCCGACGCCGATGCCCTGACACCCCTGGTTCTCGCGGCCCTGCGCCCGGGCGACGTGGTGATGGTCAAAGGGTCGAAGGGAAGCCTCGTCAGCAGGACCGTCACGGCCCTGCTGGCTCTCGATCGCCGCGCGGAGGCGGGCCTTTCGGCCGCCGACACGCCCTGATTAACCCCCTGCTGGGAAGCGGAACACCAGGGAATGCTGTACTTCCTGTCCGAACTCACCGCGCAAGTGAGCGCGCTCAACGTCTTCCGGTACCTGACCTTCCGGACGGGCGGCGCGGTGATGACGGCTATGCTCGTCGCCTTCGTCTTTGGCCCCGGCATCATCGAGTGGCTCAAACGCAAGCAAGGCGAAGGCCAGCCGATCCGCAGCGACGGACCGGAAAGCCACCTGACCAAGAAGGGCACGCCGACGATGGGCGGCATCATGATCCTTCTGGGCGTCGGCGTCGCCACCTTGCTGTGGGCCGATCTGTCAAAGGGCTATGTCTGGGCGGTCTTGCTGCTCACCCTGGGCTATGGGGCCATCGGCTTCGCCGATGACTATCTGAAGCTGACCAAGCGCAACACCAAAGGTCTGTCGGGCCGGCTCAAGCTGGTCGCCCAGGTCGGCATGGCGGTGATCGCCGGGCTGTGGATCATGCTGCTCGGCCAGGGCGATCAGGCGAGCAGCCTCGCCCTGCCGTTCTTCAAGGATCTGACCTTCAATCTCGGCTGGTTCTACCTGCCCTTCGCCGCCTTCGTCATGGTCGGCGCCTCCAACGCCGTCAATCTGACCGACGGCCTGGACGGGTTGGCGATCGTGCCGGTGATGATCGCCGCCGGGGTGTTCATGCTGATCGCCTATCTGGTCGGCAACATCATCTTTTCGAACTATCTGCAGATCCAGCATGTGCCGGGCACCGGCGAGCTGGCGGTGTTCTGCGGGGCGATCGTCGGCGCCGCCGTCGGCTTCCTGTGGTTCAACGCCCCGCCGGCCATGGTGTTCATGGGCGATACCGGCTCGCTGGCCCTGGGCGGAGCCCTGGGCGCCGTCTCGGTGGTGACCAAGCATGAGATCGTGCTGGCCATCGTTGGCGGGCTGTTCGTTCTGGAAACCGTTTCGGTGATCGTCCAGGTCGCCTCGTTCAAGCTGACGGGCAAGCGGGTCTTCCGCATGGCGCCGCTGCACCATCATTTCGAAAAGAAGGGCTGGGCCGAGCCCACGGTGGTGATCCGGTTCTGGATCATCGCCATGATCCTGGCCATCGTCGGCCTTTCCACCTTGAAGCTGCGTTAGGAGAAAAGGGGTGGCGAAGCTAATCCCCCTTTACCAGTACGCCGGACAGGACCTGGGCATCATGGGCCTGGGCAAATCGGGAATGGCCACGGCGCGGGCGCTGGCGGGCACGGGAACGCGCGTCCACGCCTGGGACGACAGCCCGATCCTGCGTGACGCCGCCCGCGCCGAGTCCGTTCCGCTGTGCGACCTCACCGACCAGACCAGCCGCACGTCCCCCTGGCCGGCGCTGCAGGGCGTGGTGTGGAGCCCGGGCATTCCCCACACCTTCCCCCAGCCCCATCCGGTGGCGGTGATCGCCCACGAGCGCGGCGTGCCGCTGTTTTGCGACATCGACCTGCTGGCCCGCGCCCGCCAGGACTGCTTCTTCCTGGGCATCACCGGCACCAACGGCAAATCGACGACCACGGCGCTGATCGGCCATATCCTGAAGGCGGCCCGCCACCCGGTGCAGGTCGGCGGCAATCTCGGCACCCCGGCGCTGTCGTTCGAGCCCCTGCCCTTCCATGGCACCTATGTGCTGGAGCTGTCGTCCTATCAGCTCGAACTGGTGCCCTCGCTGTGCTGCGACGTGGCGGTGCTGCTCAACATCACCCCCGATCATCTGGCCCGCCATGGCGGCATGGACGGCTATATCGCCGCCAAGCGTCAGATCTTCCGCTGCGGTCCGCGCCCGGGCGTCGCCGTCGTCTGCATCGACGACGAGCCGTCGCTGGCCATCCATGACGCGCTGTGCCGCGAGAACGGTCGCAAGGTGGTGGCGGTCTCCACCCGCGCCCTGCCGCGCGGCGGCGTTGGCGCCGTCGACGGCCAGTTGGTCGACGCCACCCAGGGCCGGCCGCGCGCCGTCGCCGATCTGACGACGATCGCCACCCTGCCCGGCGCCCACAACTGGCAAAACGCCGCCGCCGCCTATGCCGCCTGCCGCCAGCATGGGATCGACGCCAAGATCATCGTCGAGGCGATGGCCAGCTTCCCCGGCCTGCCCCACCGCCAGGAACTGGTGGCCGAGATCGACGGCGTGCGCTTCATCAACGACAGCAAGGCGACCAATGCCGACGCCGCCGACAAGGCGCTGCGCTGCTATGACACGGTTTATTGGATCGCCGGCGGCCAGCCCAAGGAAGGCGGCATCGTCAGCCTCGAGCCGCATTTCCACCGCATGCGCCAGGCCTATCTGATCGGTCAGGCCGCCCCGGCCTTTGAGCGCACCCTGAAGGGCAAGGTTCCCCTGTCCCAGGTCGGCACCCTGACCCGCGCCGTCACCGAAGCCGCCAAGGCCGCCTGGCGCGACGCCATCCCCGGCGCCGTCGTTTTGCTGTCGCCGGCCTGCGCCTCGTGGGATCAGTTCTCCAGCTTCGAGCATCGCGGCGACATCTTCCGCGAACTCGTCGCCGATCTCGCCCATACCCGGGCCGCCGCCAAGCCGGGGGGCCGCCGATGACCATGCGCGTCGTCACCGCCCCGGCCGAACCGCCCCAGGGGGCAAGCCATGTCGCCCCCTCGTTCACGCGGATGGACACCAGCGTTCTTGGGCGCTGGTGGTGGACGGTCGACCGCCCGATGCTGGGCGCCGTCGCGCTGCTGATCGCCGCCGGGGTGTTCCTGATCCTGGCCGCCGGTCCGCCGGCCGCCGGTCGGATCGGCGCGCAGACCTATCACTTCGTCCAGCGCCAGTTCCTGTTCGTGCCGGTGGCCGGCGTGCTGGTGATCGCCGTTTCCCTGCTGCCGGTGCTGTGGGTGCGGCGCATCGCCGTTTTGCTGTTCGCCCTGTTCATGGTGCTTTTGCTCGGCACGCTGTTTGTCAGCAGCGACATCAAGGGCGCCTCGCGCTGGATCGCCATCGGTCCCTTCGCCCTGCAGCCCTCGGAATTCGTCAAGCCGACCTTCGCCGTGGTCACCGCCTGGATGTTCGCCTCGGCCCGCACCCAGGACCGTTTCCCCGGCAATCTGATCGCCATGCTTCTGATGGCGGTGGTCGGCGCCCTGCTCGTTGCCCAGCCCGATTTCGGCATGACCATGGTCGTCGCCTGCGTCTGGGGAACCCAGTTCTTCCTGGCCGGGCTGTCGCTGGTCTGGGTGGTGCTGTTGGCCGCCGTCGGCATGATCGGCGCCGTCATCGCCTATTTCGCCCTGCCCCATGTGCAAAGCCGCGTCGATCGCTTCCTTGATCCGGCCAGCGGCGACCAGTATCAGATCCGCCAGTCGATGAAGGCCTTCATGGAGGGCGGGTTGTTCGGGCGCGGGCCCGGCGAAGGCCGGGTGAAGGAATTCCTCCCCGACGCCCATACCGACTTCATCTTCGCCGTGGCCGGCGAGGAGTTCGGGCTGTTTTTGTGCCTGACCATCGTCGCCCTCTTCGCCTTTCTCATCATCCGCTCGGCCATCCGCCTGCGCCGCGAACAGAACCTGTTCGTGCTGATCGCCGCCGGCGGCCTGCTGACCCAGCTTGGCTTGCAAGCCTTGATCAACATGGCCTCCAGTCTCAGCCTGATCCCGACCAAGGGCATGACCTTGCCGTTCATCAGCTATGGCGGGTCGTCGCTGCTGTCGACCGCCGTGGCGATGGGCATGGTTCTGGCCCTGACCCGGCGGCGAGCCCATGGGGAGCGCACGTGATGAACGCCTCGATGCCCCGCGACGGCGCCCTGCTGGTCAATGCGCCGCTCCATATCGCCCTGGCGGCCGGCG
The DNA here is from genome assembly GCF_000013085.1 of Rhodospirillum rubrum ATCC 11170. Classification (NCBI taxonomy): domain Bacteria; kingdom Pseudomonadati; phylum Pseudomonadota; class Alphaproteobacteria; order Rhodospirillales; family Rhodospirillaceae; genus Rhodospirillum; species Rhodospirillum rubrum. The sequence goes on along the minus strand of NC_007643.1, from coordinate 1,134,677 downwards.
GAACCGGCGGCCATGTCTTCCCGGCCGAGGCCCTGGCCGGGGAATTGATCCGCCGCGGCCATAAGCTGACGCTGATCACCGACAAGCGCGGCCATGTCTATGGCGGCACCCTGGGTCTGCTCGACACCAAGCGCATCCTGGCCGGTGGCGTCGCCGGGCGGGGCGTGATCGGCCGCCTGCGCGGCATGATCGAACTGGCGATGGGCAGCCTTCAAGCCTATGGCCTGCTGCGCCGGCTGCGCCCCGATGTCGTCGTCGGCTTTGGCGGCTATGCCTCGGTGCCGACCATGCTGGCGGCGATCCGCCTGAAACTGCCCACCGTCGTCCACGAGCAAAACGCCGTGCCCGGCCGGGCCAACCGCCTGCTCGCCGCCCGCGTCAGCCGCTATGCGGTGTCCTTCGCCCGGGCCGAGCGGCCGCGCGGCGCCCGGCCGGTGGTCGTCGGCATGCCGGTGCGGCCCTCGGTTCTGGCCTTGCGCGGCGAAGGCTATGACGCGCCGCGCCCGGGCCTGGACTTCCGCCTGCTGATCACCGGCGGCAGCCAGGGCGCCCGGGTCTTCGCCACCCTGGTTCCCCAGGCCCTGGCCCTGTTGTCGCCCGCCCACCGCGCCCGGTTGCGCGTGACCCAGCAATGCCGGCCCGAGGACATCGAGGCGGTGCGCGCGACCTATGAGGCGCAAGGCATCGACGCCCTGCTCTCGGCCTTCTTCTCCGATCTGCCCGAACGCCTGCGCGACGCCCATCTGGTGATTTGCCGCTCGGGCGCCTCGACGGTCGGCGAACTGGCCGCCCTGGGACGCCCGGCGATCCTGGTGCCCTTTCCCCATGCCATCGACGACCACCAGACCGCCAATGCCCGCGGCCTGGACGAGGTTGGCGGCGGCTGGCTGATGCCCCAAGCGGCCCTGACCCCGCAAGCCCTGGCCGAACGCCTGGGCGAATTGATGGACGATCCCGACGTGCTGGTCCGCGCCGCGCAGTGCGCCCGGGGCGCGGGCGTGCCCGATGCCGCGGTGCGGCTGGCCGATCTGGTGAGCGCGACCGCAGACCATCGGGTGCCCGAGATGCCCCCCAAGGAGATTTCCGCATGAGAGCCCTGCCCCTCGATATCGGCCCCTTGCACTTCGTGGGCATCGGCGGCATCGGCATGAGCGGCATCGCCGAGGTCCTGCATAACCTGGGCTACCGGGTTCAGGGCAGCGACCTGTCCGACAACGCCAACGTCAAGCGCCTGCGTGACCTGGGCATTCCCATCGCCATCGGCCATAAGGCCGCCAATCTGGGCGATGCCCAGGTGGTGGTCATCTCCTCGGCGGTCAAAGCCAGCAATCCCGAGGTCATGGACGCCCGCGCCCGCTTCCTGCCGGTGGTCCGCCGAGCCGAGATGCTGGGCGAGTTGATGCGCCTGAAATGGTCGATCGCCGTGGCCGGCACCCACGGCAAGACCACCACCACCTCGCTGGTCGCCCAGTTGCTCGACGCCGCCGGCCTCGATCCGACGGTGATCAACGGCGGCATCCTCAACGCGCGCGGCACCAACGCCTATCTCGGCACCGGCGAATGGATGGTGGTCGAGGCCGACGAGAGCGACGGCACCTTCACCAAGCTGCCGGCGACGATCTCGCTGGTGACCAACATCGACCCCGAGCACCTGGATTTCTACGGCACCTTCGACAAGGTGCGCGAGGCCTTCCGCGCCTTCATCCACAATCTGCCCTTCTATGGCTTCGCCTGCATGTGCATCGACCATCCCGAGGTGCAGGCGATGATCCCCCAGCTTCAGGACCGCAAGATCATCACCTATGGCCTGTCGCCCCAGGCCGATATTCGCGGCGCCAATGTGACCCTGGGGCCGCGCGGCGCCCGCTTCGACGTGATCTTGACTGACCGCGCCGGCGGCGGCAGCCGGACCATCGAAGGCATCCGCCTGCCGATGTATGGCCGCCACAACGTTCTGAACGCGCTGGGCGCCATCGGCATCGCCGCCGAGATGGGCATCGACGACGCGGTGATCCGCGATGGCCTGTATCACTTCGAAGGGGTCAAGCGCCGCTTCACCCGCACCGGCGATGCCGGCGGGGTGACGGTGATCGATGATTACGGCCACCACCCCGTCGAGATCGCCGCCGTTCTCAAGGCGGCGCGCGACGCCACCGAGCGCGAGGTCATCGCCGTCGTCCAGCCCCACCGCTACAGCCGCCTCAACAGCCTGTTCGAGGATTTCTGCACCTGCTTCAACGATGCCGATCAGGTGGTGGTCGCCGATGTCTATGCCGCCGGCGAGCAACCAATCCCCGGGGCGAGCAAGGAGGCCCTGGCCGAGGGCCTGAAGGTCCACGGCCACAAGAGCGTCCATGTGCTGACCAACGAACAGGCCCTGCCCGAATTGATCGCCCGCATCGCCAAGCCCGGCGATCTGGTGGTCTGCCTGGGGGCGGGCAGCATTTCCACCTGGGCCAACGCCCTGCCCAAGCAGCTTGAGGCGGTTCAGGGCAGGCGCCGTCAGACCACCCTGGCCGGGGGGGCGCCATGATCGCCCTGCGCGCGCCAACCCCGCTGATCGACCGACTGCCCGCCGTGCGCGGACGGCTGAGCGCCGATGTCGCCCTCGCCCCCGTCACCTGGTTTCGCGTCGGCGGTCCGGCCGAGGCGATGTTCAAGCCGGCCGACGCCCAGGATCTGGCCGATTTCCTGGCCGGCCGCCCCCGCGATGTCGCGGTGCGAGTGATCGGCGTCGCCTCGAACCTGTTGGTGCGCGACGGCGGGGTGCCGGGCGTGGTCATCCGCCTGGGCCGGGCCTTCACCGGGGTCGAGGTCGTCGGCGAAACCCTGGTCTGCGGCGCCTCGGCCCTCGACGCCACGGTCGCCAAGGTCGCCGAGGCCGCCGGTCTGGCCGGGCTGGAATTCCTCTCGGGGATTCCGGGAACCCTGGGCGGGGCCCTGCGCATGAACGCCGGCGCCCACTTGCGCGAGATGGCCGATATCGTCGTTTTGGCCACCGCCGTCGATGGCCTTGGCCAGAGCCACACCCTGACCCCGGCCCAGATGGGATTTTCCTATCGCGCCTGCGCCCTTCCCGAGGACTGGATCTTCACCGGCTGCGTCCTGGCCGGCCGGCCCGATGAGCGGGGCGCCATCGCCGCCCGCATGGAGGCCCTGCGCCAAGCCCGCGAGGCCAGCCAGCCGCTGCGGGCGCGCACCGGCGGATCGACCTTCGCCAATCCCGACCCCGACTTGTCGGGGGGACGGCGGGCCTGGGAGTTGATCGACGCCGCCGGTTGCCGGGGCCTGCGGCTGGGCGGCGCCCAGGTCAGCGAAAAGCACTGCAATTTCCTGATCAACACCGGCGAGGCGACGGCGGCGGATCTGGAAGCCCTGGGCGAGACCGTGCGGCGCCGGGTCATGGACACCTCGGGGGTCGCCCTGCGGTGGGAAATCAAGCGAATCGGGATCGGTCTTGACGGCCTTTCCGCGGGAGAAAACGGATGAGTAAGCGCGTGACCGTTCTGATGGGCGGCTTTTCGACCGAGCGTGCGGTGTCGCTAAACAGCGGCGCGGCGGCCGGCGAGGCCTTGCGTCAGGCCGGCTACGCCGTGACCTTGCTCGATGTCGGCCGCGATGTCGCCGCCTTCATCGCCGCCCTCACCCAAACCCGCCCGGATGTGGTGTTCAACGCCCTCCACGGCCGTTTCGGCGAGGACGGCGCCATCCAGGGCATCCTTGACATCATGGCCCTGCCCTATACCCATTCGGGCCGGCTGGCCAGCGCCATCGCCATGGACAAGCCCAGCGCCAAGCTGGTGTTCGAGCGCTTCGCCATCCCCGTCGCCCCCCATGTCGTCGCCGACCGCGCCAGCGTTCTGGCCGAAACCGCCATGGCCCGCCCCTATGTGGTCAAGCCCCTTGATCAGGGGTCGAGCGTCGGGGTGACCATCGTCACCAGCGAAACCAATGATCTGCCGTTTTCGCGCGACGACTGGCCCTATGGCCGTCAGGTGATGGTCGAACGCTTCATCCCCGGCCGCGAACTGACCGTCGGCGTCATGGGCGACAAGGCCCTGGGCGTCACCGAGATCGTCACCGACCACCGCTTCTACGACTACGACGCCAAATACGCCCAGGGCGGTTCGCGCCATATCGTGCCCGCCCCGGTCGCCCCCGAGGTCTTCGCCCAGGCGCAAGAGCTTTCGGTGCTGGCCCATCAGGCCCTGGGATGCCGGGGCGTCAGCCGCGCCGACCTGCGCTTCGACGGCGAAACCTTGTACATGCTCGAGGTCAATACCCAGCCGGGGATGACGGACACCTCGTTGGTCCCCGAGCAGGCCCTTCATGCCGGCATCTCCTTTCCCGATCTGGTCACCTGGCTCGTGGAGACCGCCCAATGCGACGCGTGAGCCAACCACCGCCCCGTCCGCGCCACCGCCGCCGCAGAAGACGCGATGTCCTGCCCTCGCTGCCGCGCGCCAGCATGGTCTTCCTGATCGCCGGCGGCGTCGGCATGGCCTATCTGGCCGCGCGCACCCCGGCCCTGGCCGGGCTGATCGGCCTTGCCCCGCCGCCGGCCCTCGGCGCGCCCGGATCGAGCGTCCCTCCGGCCGGCGCCCGCGATGCCGGCGAAGGCTGGGGCCTGGGCGAAACCGCCCGGGTGCTGACCCGCCAGGGGCTGGTGCTGCGTCAGGTGACCGTCACCGGCCGCGATCTGACGGCCGGCCGCGATATCCTGGGCGCCATCGGCGTTCCCCAGGGCGGCCCCTTGCTGGCGATCGACCCCGAGACGGTGCGCACCCGCCTGGAGGCCCTGCCCTGGGTGGCCAGCGCCCGGGTCGAGCGCCGCCTGCCCGATCAGGTGCATGTGGCGATCACCGAGCGCGAGCCGATGGCGCTATGGCAGCACAATGGCGCCTTCGCCGTCATCGACCGCGAAGGCCGGGCGATCGCGGCCGACCCCGGCCGTTGGCGCACCCTGCCGCTGGTGGTCGGCGCCGGAGCGCCCGGGCATGCCGCCGAACTGCTCAATCTGCTGACCAGCCAGCCCGGGATCGCCGAGCGGGTGAAGGCCGCCACCCTGATCGGCGAGCGCCGCTGGACCCTGCGCCTGGACAGCATCGAAAACGGGCTGGTGGTCCGCCTGCCCGAGGAGGACCCCTCGGCCGCCCTCGACCAGCTCGTCCAGATCGACGCCCGCGATCACCTGCTGTCAAAGAACCTTTCGGTGATCGACATGCGCCTTCCCGGCCGGCTGGTCGTCCGGCTGGCCGAGGATGGGCCGGTCGATCCCGAGGCCGAGATCGCCGGCGGCAAGCCGGCGCGCGGCGCCCCCGCCGGGGGACAAAAACCCCCACCGATAGTTCGAAAGAGCGAGGGACGGGATGCCTAGAGACGCCATCAGCAAAGACACCCCCACCGCGGCCCGGACGCGGCGGAAGGATCACAGGGCGGCCCCGCCCCGACGCCAGCGCGGCGGGTTGATCACCGCCCTTGACGTGGGAACCACCAAGATCGCCTGCTTCATCGCCCGCGAGGAAGAGGACGGCGCGTTGCGCGTGCTCGGCGTCGGCCATCACCGGTCGCGCGGCATGCGCAACGGTCAGGTGGCCAATATGGACGAGGTCGAGCTGTCGGTTCGCGCCGCCGTCGACGCCGCCGAGCAGATGGCCAACGAGCGCATCTCCAGCGTCGTCGTCAACGTCAGCGGCGGCCAGCCCCATTCGACCCGGGTCGAGGTCGAGATGTCGATCGCCGGCCACGAGGTGCGCGGCAATGACGTGCGCCGCATCCAGGCCTATGGCCGGGGCCTGCATACCTCGGCCGACCGCGAGTTGGTCCACTGCATTCCGGTGTCCTACGCCATCGACGGCACCGAGGGCGTGCTCGACCCGCGCGGCATGTTCGGCCAGAGCCTGGGGGTGTCGATCCATCTGGTATCGGCCGCCGCCGGACCGTTGCGCAATCTGTCGACCGTTGTCGAGCGCTGCCACCTCGATATCGAGGACAAGGTGGTCAGCCCCTATGCCTCGGGTCTCGCCTGTCTGGTCGAGGACGAGAAGCAGATGGGGGTGACGGTCATCGACCTCGGCGGCGGCACCACCTCGATCGCCGTTTTCCACGAGGGCCATGTCGTCCACACCGAGATGATCCCGGTGGGCGGACTGCATGTGACCAACGATATCGCCAAGGGCTTGACGACCCCGGTCGCCAATGCCGAACGGCTCAAGACCATTCATGGCAGTTGCTCGGTCTCGCCCGCCGACACCCGCGAGATCCTGCGGGTGCCGCTGGTCGGCGAGGACGACGAGGCGACCGCCAACGAAGTGCCCCGCTCCATGTTGGTGCAGATCATCCGCCCGCGCATCGAAGAGACCTTCGAACTGGTGCGCGGCCGCCTGGAAGCCAGCGGCTTCGACAAGGTCGGCGGACGGCTGGTCGTGCTGACCGGGGGGGGAAGTCAATTGCAGGGGGTTCGCGAGCTGGCCGAGGTCATCCTCGACCGCCAGGTGCGCCCCGGTCGGCCGCAACGGATCCGGGGGCTGGCCGACAGCACCTCGGGACCGGCTTTCGCGACCTGCGCCGGGATGCTGCGCTATGCGGTTCAGCATCAGGTCGAAACCCCCGATACCGATCCGACCGCCGATGAGACGGTCGCGACAGGAGCCCTGGGCCGGTTCGCCCGCTGGTGGAAGGACAACTTCTAACGGTGGCGTCCAGGGCGCCGTAAGAGCGGTGCCGTCGATCCTCGGGAGCGGTGAGACGGTATCGATTTCGTGACTAGGGAGCATGGGCTCCTCCCCGGCTTTTCGCGCCGGAGTGAGTCCCCCAGCGATCCGGAGGCAGACCACATGGCTATCAAGATCACCCTACCCGAGGGACCGGAAACCCCTCACCTCAAGCCCCGCATCACCGTCGTCGGTGTCGGCGGAGCCGGCGGCAACGCCGTCAACAACATGATCGACGCCGAACTGGCGGGCGTTGATTTCGTCGTCGCCAATACGGACGCCCAGGCGTTGTGCCACTCGCGCACCAGCCGCCGCATCCAGCTTGGCACCGAGGCCACCCGCGGCCTGGGCGCCGGCGCCCGTCCCGAGGTGGGCCGCGTGGCCGCCGAAGAGGCGGTCGAGGCGATCGCCGGTGAACTCCAGGGCGCCAATATGGTGTTCATCACCGCCGGCATGGGCGGCGGCACGGGCACCGGCGCCGCTCCGGTGGTCGCCAGCGTCGCCCGCGAGCTGGGAATCCTCACCGTCGGCGTCGTCACCAAGCCCTTCCAGTTCGAAGGCGCCCACCGCATGCGCTTGGCCGAAGCGGGCATCGACGAGCTGGCCCAATTCGTCGATACGCTGATTATCATTCCGAATCAGAATCTATTCCGGGTGGCGAATGAAAAAACCACCTTCGCAGATGCCTTCAAATTGGCCGACGACGTGCTGTATTCGGGCGTGCGCAGCGTCACCGACCTGATGATCAATCCCGGTCTGATCAACCTGGACTTCGCCGACGTCCGCACGGTCATGCAGAACATGGGCCGGGCGATGATGGGCACCGGCGAGGCCGAGGGCGAGCGTCGGGCGCTGGAGGCCGCCGAGGCCGCCATCGCCAATCCGCTGCTCGAGGACACCTCGATGCGCGGCGCGCGCGGCGTGCTGATCAACATCACCGGCGGCACCGATGTGACCTTGTACGAGGTCGACGAGGCGGCCAACCGCATCCGCGACGAAGTGGAAAGCGACGCCCATATCATCTTCGGCTCCAGCCTGGATCCGAGCCTGGATGGCCACATCCGGGTTTCCGTCGTCGCCACCGGCATCAACGCCGAGGACGTGGCCCGGCTGAATGGCAATGACCCGGGTCAGGCGGTGCGCGCCGTGGCCGATCCCCGGCCCGAAGCCCGCATCGTTCCCGAGGTGAAGATCGCCCGCCCGGCCGAGCGCAGCCATGCCGAACGCATCGCCGCCGCGGTTGGCGCCGAGCGCGCCGGCCTGACCGCCGCCAAGGCCGCCCTGGCGGGGCGTCCGCCGCTCGCCGGTCAGCCGGCGGCGGCCTATGCCGCCGAGGGTCACGACGGCGCTCCGGCGATGGTCGGCAAATCGGCCAAGGCCGAGAAGGCGGTCCGCCTGCTCGAGTCCCTGGTTCTCGAAGCCAACGCCAAGAAGGACGCCAAGGCCGCCATCGCCGGTAGCGCGGCGCTGGCCCGCCCCGAACTCCGTCCCGAGCCGCGCCCCGAGCCCCGTCCCCCGGTCATCGCCCCCCGGGGAGCCTTGGCGCCGCGTCTCAGCCGCGACACCTTCATCCCCTCGCCGGCGATGGAAGTGAACGCCCGCGGCACCGCCGCCATGGCCGCCGCCCAGGTGCCGTCCTATGAAACCCGCTCAAGCGACCGCGATGTGTCCCGCGCCGGTCGTCTCGAGGCCCCCGAACCGGAGCATGAGCCGGCCCGTCGCCCGCTGATGAGCCGTGAGGAAGAGCCCATCGCCGCCTATCGCGACGACGACCTCGACCCGGGCGAGGTTTATGTCGATGACGTGGCCTATGATCCCCGCCCGGCCCGGGAGTTCCGTCCCGCCCTGCCGGAAGGGGCCCGCGCCGCCTATCAGGCGCAGATGCGCCGGGCGACCGAGGACCATCCCCGCGAGGAGCCGCGTGCTCCGCGCGTCGAGAAGCCCAGTCTGCTTGCCCGCATCACCGGCCTGGGTGGCCGTTCGGCGGGGCATGAGCACCGCGATGGCAATCCCTTGCTGTCGGCCAAGACGCTCTCCGCCCAGGCCGACGACCGTCCGGTCGCCTCTCAGCCCGATGACCAGTTGGAAATCCCGGCGTTTCTGCGCCGTCAAGCCAACTAATCGTCGGGGGATCCCGACCGCTTAAGGCGGCCCGGATCACCGGTCTTCGGACCGGATCGCTTCTCAAGCTCCCAGGGGGGCCCGCCACTACGGCGGGCCCCGAGAGGGGGCGCGCGGCCAAACCGCTCACCAAAAAAATACGCACGCTCTTGTACCGGCGCGCGCCCCTGGACCAGGGGCGGCGCCGCGCGCGCATGGGCGCCTTGGCGCATAGCGGCGTTCCGCCGCTTGAGAGGATAACGGCGTTCCGCCGTCTGAGAGGATAACGGCGTTCCGCCGCCTGAGAGGATAACGGCGTTCCGCCGCGTCCCAGGGATAGAGCGGCGGTCTCTGCCGCTTCGCAACATATTGCAACAATCATTGATTTGAGCCACTTGGCGCGATTGCTTACAACTTGGCGGGAAGAGAGAACGAGATCCCGGCGAGATCGGGAACCTTCCGTGGGCAGGAGCCCCCACCGCGTCGGCACCGGGTCGACGTTCCAGAGACGAAGAGGCGCACGACCATGGACGGTCTCAATTACGATATCGACACCTCCTTTGAGGACCGCTCTTCGTCCCGCAGTTCCAGCCGCGCCAAAGCCGGCCTTGGCGTGATCGCCAGCGGCATCGCCCGCCAGCACACCTTGAAAACCGCCATCAGTTGCACCGGCGTCGGCGTCCATCGCGGCCGCGAGGCCACCTTGACCCTGCGTCCGGCCCCCGTCGATACGGGCATCGTTTTCAACCGCACCGACATCCTTGATGACAACGCCGCCATCCGCGTCAGCGCCCAGGCGGTGATCGACGGCCGGCTGTGCACGACCATCGCCAACGAGGCCGGCGCCACGGTTTCCACGGTCGAGCACCTGATGGCCGCCTTCGCCGCCCAGGGCATCGACAATGTGATCGTCGATGTCAACGGCCCGGAAGTGCCGATCATGGACGGCAGCGCCGCCCCCTTCGTTTTCCTCATCGATTGCGCCGGGGTGGTCGACCAGGCGCTTCCGCGCAAGGCGATCCGCGTCCGCAAGGCGGTGACCGTGGTCGAAGGCCCGGTTCTCGCCAGCCTGATGCCGGCCGAGCGCGGCCTGTCGGTTGATTTCGAAATCGATTTCGCCGCCCGCGCCATCGGTCGCCAGGGCTGCCACGTCGATCTCACCCCCGACCTGTTCCGCGCCCATATCGCCCGCGCCCGCACCTTCGGCCTGCGCTCCGATGTCGATATGATGCGCGCCGCCGGCCTTGGCCTGGGCGGCTCGCTGGAAAACGCCGTGGTCGTCGACGACGATCTGATCCTCAACGACGAGGGCCTGCGCTACGAAGAGGAATTCGTGCGTCACAAGGCGCTGGACGCCATCGGCGATCTTTATATGGCCGGGGCGCCGATCATCGGCCGCTATCACGGCGTGCGCTCCAGCCACGCCCATAACAACAAGCTGGTCCGCGCCCTGCTGGCCGATCCGGCCAATTACAGCCTGGAAACCGTTGACGAGACCGATCTCGCCGCCCCGGGCCAGGGCCGTTTCGACGGCTGGCGCGATACCGACCGCATCGCCGCCACCGCCTGAGCCCGCCGGGCCGCCCGCCCGGTCTCTCGCCGCTCCGACCGGCCGGTTGGCCGGCCCCGGCCGGGGGCGCCAAAGCCGGACCGGCCGCCGTTCAGCACGATCACCCCTTACTCCGGCTTGCGGACGGCCAGAACGCTGAGATGGCGTTCGTCGCCATCGCGGGTAAGCCAATCGATGGACGCGCCGACCGCCAGCCCGATCAGGGCGACGCCGATCGGCGTCATGATCGAAATCTTCCCCTGATCGATATCGGCCTCGCCGGGATAGACCAAAGTCACCTTGCGCACCCGGCCGGTGCTTTCATCGCGGAAGGTCACTTCCGCTCCCAAAGTCACCACATCGGCCGGCACGCTCTCGCTGGGCAGCACGCGCGCCCGGTCGATCTCGGCCAGCAGACGGCCGGCAAGGTCGGGGGCGCCGGCCAGGGCGCGCAAGGCCAGACCCTGAAGGCGCTCGTGATCGGCATGGTCGATGACGACCGGCGGCGGAACGACGGATTGGCTGGATGATGTCGACATGGCTATCCTCCCAAAGGGCGCGACGGTGGGCGCCTTGGCGGTTACGGATCAATGAGCACGGGAAAAGACAAGCCCCGAACCGGGGAGAACGCGATCGCGCGCCTACCGGGCCCGGGGCATCAAGCCTGCGAGCAGGGGTTCCGCGCGATGGCGCAGACCTCGGCGAGGGGACGAAAGATCGATCATCGGACCACCATGAGCCCTACCCGGGACTTTGTCAAATCGCGCCCCCTTGCCCGACCGGGTCCTCCGCGTGATATAGTGCCGGCCGCCGCGCCGTTGGCGGCACCCTCTAGCCGGGTGTCCGCGATGGCGCCATCCTTCTTCCTCGCCCAGGACGGGAGCCCATGACAGCCGAACGGCCCATCCCCTTCCGGCGCGCTCCGGCCCGGTCGTCCTCGTTCCGCGCCCTGGCCGCCGCCTTTCTTATCGGTGGCGCCCTGGCGCTTTCGGCCTGCTCGAGCAAAAAAGACGAGCCCGAATACGTCGAACGCCCGGTCGAAGAGCTTTATAACGAAGCCGTCGATCTGCTCAACACCTCGAGCTACGCCCTGGCCGCCAAGGCCTTCGACGAGGTCGAGCGCCAGCATCCCTATTCGAGCTGGGCGACCAAGGCGCAGATCATGTCGGCCTATGCCCTTTACGAGAACGAGGCCTATGACGACGCCGTGGTCGCCATCAACCGCTTCATCGAACTTCATCCGGGCAACCGCGACATCGCCTATGCCTATTACCTGCGCGGCCTGTGCTACTACGAACAGATCTCCGATGTGCGCCGCGACCAGCAGATCACCCGTCAGGCCATGTCCAATCTGCGCGACGTGGTGACGCGCTTCCCCGATTCCCCCTATGCCCGCGACGCCCGTCTGAAGATCGATCTGGCCCGCGACCATATCGCCGGCAAGGAGATGAGCGTCGGACGGTTCTATCTGAAACGACAGGATTTTCTGGCGGCGCTCAACCGCTTCCGGGTGGTCGTCGAGCAATACGACCAGACCACCCATGTTCCCGAGGCGCTTTATCGCATGGTCGAAATCAACACCCTTCTTGGCCTTCCCGACGAGGCCAAGCGAGTGGCCGCCGTGCTTGGACACAACTTTCCGGGCAGCGACTGGTATGGTGACGCCTATCGCCTGATCACCGGGGAAAAGGTGCCGTCCGCCACCGAAGGCGCCGAGCCGCCGCCGTCGTCCTCGTGGACCGATTCCCTTACCGGCTGGCTCTGAACGGCACCCCGCCATGCTAAGCGCCCTGTCGATCCGTGACGTGGTTCTGATCGAAAGGCTCGACCTCGCCTTCGGTCCGGGCCTTGGCGTGTTCACCGGCGAAACCGGCGCGGGCAAATCGATCCTGCTCGACAGCCTGTCCCTGGCCCTGGGGGCGCGGGCCGACAGCGCCCTAGTGCGCAAGGGCGCCCCCCAGCTTTCCGTCAGCGCCGAATTCACCCTGGCCGCCGACCACCCGGCCCGCGCCCTGCTCGGCGCCGCCGATCTTGGCGTGGACGGGTCCGAACCCGTGGTGGTGCGCCGGGTGGTCACCGCCGATGGCCGCAGCCGCGCCTATGTCAACGATCAGCCGACCAGTGTCGGCCTGTTGCGCCAACTCGGCCAGTCGATGGTCGAAATCCACGGCCAGTTCGAAAGCCACGGCCTGCTTGATCCGGCCAGCCATCGCGGCGTGCTCGATGGCTTCGCCGGCGCCGACAGCGGCCAGCCCGCCGGCCTGCTTCCCGCCGTCGAGGCCGCCCATGCCACCTGGAAGGCGGCGGTTACGGCCCGTCGGCGCGCCGAGGCCGATCTGGCCCGCGCCCGCGCCGAAGAGGACCTGCTGCGCCATACCGGCACCGAACTCGAAGCCCTGGCGGCGCGGCCGGGCGAGGAAGAGGCCCTGGCCGAAGAACGCGCCCTGTTGATGAACGGCGAGAAGCTGGCCGAGGGCCTGAACGGCGCCCTCGGCGCGCTTAGCCAGCCGCTACCGGTGGAAACGGCGCTGCGTCACGCCATGCGTGCCCTGGAACGGGTGGCGCCGATGGCCGGCCACCGCCTTGACGGGGTGATCGAGGGGCTGGAGCGCGCCAGCGTCGAAGCCGCCGAGGCCCAGGCCCAGCTTCAGGCGGTGATCGGCGCCCTTGATATGGATCCGCGCCGCCTGGAAACCGTGGAGGAACGGCTGTTCGCCCTGCGCGGCCTCGCCCGCAAGCATGGGCTGACCGTTGACGGCCTGCCGGCCCTGCTTGAAGACATCCGCCGGCAAATCGCCACCCTGGAGGGCGACGAGGATCTGCTTGGCGGGCTGCGAAAGGCCGAGGAGAACGCCCGCGCCACTTATGTCGAAGCCGCGCGCGCCCTGTCGCGGGTCCGCCGTCAGGCCGCCGGCGCCCTCGATCGCGCCGTGGCCGCCGAACTGCCGCCGCTCAAGCTGGAGCGCGCCCGCTTCGTTACCACCTTGGAAGACCTGCCCGAGGATCAATGGGGGGCGGCCGGCCTGGACCGCGTGGCCTTCCTGGTCGCCACCAATCCGGGCGGCGATCCCGGGCCGATCCACAAGATCGCCAGCGGCGGCGAACTGGCGCGCTTCATGCTGGCGCTCAAGGTCATCCTGGCCGCCGGCGGCGATGTGCCGACGCTGATCTTCGACGAGGTCGACGCCGGCATCGGCGGCGCCACCGCCGCGGCCGTCGGCGAGCGTCTCGCCCGCCTGGGTCAGGCCGTCCAGGTGCTGGTGGTCACCCATTCGCCCCAGGTCGCGGCCATGGGCCAACGCCATTACCGGGTGTTGAAATCCGATGACGGCAAGGGCGGCTTCGGCACCGGCGTCGACGCGCTGTCGCCAGCCGAGCGCATCGAAGAGGTTGCCCGCATGCTGGCGGGCGCCCACATCACCGATCAGGCCCGCGCCGCCGCCCGCAGCCTGCTGAGCGGACCGGGTACGCGCGCCGCCAAAGCACCGCCCTCCGCCCCCCGCTCGTCCTGACCCCGCCCCCCCGTCGCCCCAGACCAAACCGGACCCCGCGCCATGATTCCCGTCGCCGATCTCACCGAGGCCGAGGCCGCCCGCGAACTCGAACGGCTTGCCGCCGAGATCGCCCGCCACGACCGGCTCTATCACCAGCAGGACGCGCCGGAAATCACCGACGGCGAGTACGACGCCCTGGTACGGCGCAATAACGAGATCGAGGCCGCCTTCCCCGAACTGGTGCGCGGCGACAGCCCCTCGGCCCATGTCGGCGCCGCTCCGGCCGAAGGCTTCGCCAAGGTCACCCACGCCCTGCCGATGCTGTCGCTGGGCAATGTGTTCAGCGACGACGAGGCCCGCGAGTTCGACCAGCGCATCCGCCGCTTCCTCAGCCTGGATGGCGAAACGACGATCAGCTATGTCGCCGAGCCCAAGATCGATGGCCTGTCGTTTTCGGCGCGCTACGAGAACGGCGTCTATCGCCGCGCCGCCACCCGGGGTGATGGCACCACCGGCGAGGACATCACCGCCAATCTGGCGACCCTGACCGATCTGCCCCAGCGCCTGACAGGCGACGGGCCTGTGCCCGAGGTGCTGGAGGTGCGCGGCGAGGTGTTCATGACCAAGGCCGATTTCCGCGCCCTCAACCAACGCCAGATCGACGCCGGCGCCAAGCCCTTCGCCAATCCGCGCAATGCGGCGGCCGGGTCGCTGCGCCAGCTTGATCCCGAAATCACCCGCTCGCGCTCGTTGAGCCTGTTCGCCTATGCCTCTGGCGAGGTCAAGGGGCTGGAGGTGGAGAGCCATCACGCCTTTCTAGAGCGCCTGAAAACCTGGGGGTTCCCGGTCAATCCCCAAACCCGCCCCTGCCAGGGGGTGGAAGACCTGATCGAAGCCACCCACGCGTTGGCTTTGCAACGGGCGGCGCTGGATTATGATATCGACGGCGTCGTCTATAAGGTCGACCGCGTCGATTGGCAAAAGCGCCTGGGCTTCGTCAGCCGCGCCCCGCGCTGGGCGATCGCCCGCAAATTCCCCGCCGAGCGCGCCCAAACCACCGTCAAGGCCATCCAGATCCAGGTCGGCCGCACCGGCACCCTGACCCCGGTCGCCATTCTTGAACCGGTCACCGTCGGCGGCGTCGTCGTTGGCCGGGCGACGCTGCATAACGAGGACGAGATCGCCCGCAAGGATGTGCGCATCGGCGATATGGTCACCATCCAGCGCGCCGGCGATGTCATTCCCCAGGTGGTCGAGGTTCTGCTCGACCAGCGTCCGGCCGATAGCGCGCCCTTTGTCTTCCCCGAGACCTGCCCGGTCTGCGGAAGCCACGCGGTGCGCCAAGAGGGCGAGGTCGCCCGGCGCTGCGCCGGCGGGCTGATCTGCTCGGCCCAGGCAGTCGAGCGCCTCAAGCATTTCGTCTCGCGCGACGCCTTCGATATCGAAGGGCTGGGCGGCAAGCATATCGAGACCTTCCATAATGAGGGCCTGATCACCCAACCGGCCGATATTTTCGCGCTGGAAGCCAAGGACAACGAACCCGGCGCCTTGCAGCACCTGCGCTCGCGCGAGGGCTGGGGGCCGAAATCGGCGGAAAACCTGTTCAAGGCGATCACCGCCCGCAAGACCATCCCCTTGGACCGTTTCATCTACGCCCTGGGCATCCGTCAGGTTGGTCAGGCCACCGCCCGCCTGCTCGCCGGTCATTACGCCAGCTTCGCCGCCTGGCGCAAGGCGATGGACGAGGCGCAAACCGAAGGCTCCGAAGCCTTCGCCGATCTTCAAAACATCGAAAGCATCGGCCCCTCGGTCGCCCGCGACCTTGTCGCCTTTTTTGGCGAAGAGCATAACCGCGCGGCCTTGGACGCCCTGATCGACGCCGGGGTCGAGGTTCTTGATTTCGCCCGCCCCCAGGCGGCCGGCGACAGCCCGCTGGCCGGCAAGACCGTGGTTTTCACCGGCACCCTTGATACCATGAGCCGGGGCGAAGCCAAGGCCCGCGCCCTGGCGCTCGGCGCCAAGGTCACCGGCTCGGTCTCGGCCAAGACCGATTACGTGGTGGTCGGAGCGGACGCCGGATCCAAGGAGAAGAAGGCCCGCGAACTCGGCCTGACCGTCCTCAGCGAGGCCGAGTTCCGGGCGATGAGCGGTGGCTGACCGGCAAGGGGCGGAGGATGTGACATCGCCTTCGCCTGTTCGCATCTTTGCGATAAAAAGACCCTACCCTTAGGTGTAAGATCACCGCCTTCGCCCGCGGGCTTCAAGCGCTCTGAAGCCGAGGGCCCGGGAGTCGCCCTCCCTGGTTGGCATCGTCGGGGGACATGCCAGACCCAGGGGAAGACGCCGTCCCTCGCCGTCGCCAGGGGAGGCGCATGTTGAAATTTTCCGTCATCATTCCGGCCTATAACCGCGAGCCTTTGATCGGGACCACCCTGGACTCGATCTTCAATCAGACGCTGCCGCCCGCCGAGGTCATCGTCGTTGACGATGGGTCGACCGACCGAACCGCCGAGATCGTATCGACATGGCCCAAGTGCACGCTGATCCGCTCGGAAAACGCCGGCGCCGCCGCCGCGCGCCATAAGGGGGTCCTCGCCTCGTCGGGCGACTGGCTGGCCTTCTGCGACAGCGACGACCTATGGCGCCCCGACCATCTGGCCTCGCTCGCCGCCGCCTCCCGCCACGTCCAGGAAAAGGGCATGGTCTTTAGCAATTTTATGCGCGGCGATGGCCAAGTTTGGGAAACGGCGACCAAATTCGACACCGCCCCGACCGACTTCTGGTCAAAATTCAAAAAAATCGATGCCACTCTATCCGTGGCGGAGACTCCGATCTTTCAGGAGGTTCTCCGCTTTCAACCGATCTTCCAATCCTGCACTGCGATGTCGCGGCCTTTCTACACCAAGGTTGGCGGCTATAATGGCGCGTTCGGCCGCTTGCCCAGCGAAGACCTTGAATTCACCTTGCGCTGCGTTCGCCATGCGCCCATCGCCGCCACCTGGGAACCGACGGCCCTGATTCGTCGGCATGCGGGCAACCATTCCAGGGACCAGATGAGACAGCTGACGGGAGAGGTGGCGATCCTCCTCCACGCCCGGGCCAGCATGGAGCTGGCGGTGTCGTGGCGCGAGGAACTTGATCATCAGATCATCGTCCGCTCCGCCGAGGCGATCGACGCGGCCTTTACCCAGAAGCGATGGGAAACGCTCACCGCCATGGCCAAGCATGTTCCCTGGCGCCATCGCTCGGCCAAACAGATCGTGAAGGTGCTTCTTTCCCAAGTCGCCGGCGCTTTCCCCGGCCGGGACCAAAGGGAGCTTGGTTAAACGGGCCCCCCGTCAGGCGGGAGAGGGCGCTTTGGACATCAAGAACAAGCAGGGCGGGCCTGCTTTTCGCGGAAACCACGCCAAACAATCCTCTTTGCCGGCGGTTTGAGCTAAACTGACACCATCGCTTGCCGCTTTTTGCCCGTGGGAGCCCCGCCGATGACCCCTCCGCCCGATGGCGCGACCCCGCCGTCCGAGGTCGCCTTGCCCAGCCGCGATCTGTGTACCGATTGCGGGCTGTCGCGCACCGCCACCCCCAACCGCTGTGGCCGGGCCTGTCAGTTCATCCGTCCCGATTACCCCGGCCAGGAAGCCCGCGTCCATGGCCGCTGCCGCGACCCGGCGCGCGGTGACGAACTGTTTTTCGGCCCCTATCAGCAGATGTATCAGGCGGCCCTTATCCCCCCCAGCCCCGGCGCCCAATGGACCGGGATCACCACCGCCCTGGCCGGGCGGCTTCTGGAAACCCGGACCGTCGATGCGGTTCTGGCGATGGCCGCCGATCCGGCGGACCGCTGGAAACCGCTGCCGGTGATAATCACCCAGGCCGCGGACATGGCCCGCTGCCGGGGCATGCGCATGGGCCATGCGCCGCTGCTGTCGCTGATCGAGCCGGCCATCGCCGCCGGTCACAAGCGCTTGGCGGTGATCGGCCTGCCCTGTCAGGTCCATGCCCTGCGCGCTATCGAGGCCGATCTCGGGCTCGAGCGTTTGCTGGTCATCGGCACGCCATGCTCGGACAACACCACCACCCCGCGTTTCCACGACTTTCTAGGGCTGCTGGCCGATGATCCAGACAGCGTGACCTATCTGGAATTCCGCGCCGATTATCACGTGGAACTGCGCTTCCGCGAGGGCGGCCGCAAACTGATCCCCTTCCTCAAGCTGCCGCTGTCGAAGCTGCCGGCGGATTTCTTCCCGCTGACCTGCAAGACCTGCGTCGATTACACCAATGTCCTGGCCGATATCACGGTGGGCTATATGGCCGGGCGCGGCGAGCAATGGCTGCTGGTGCGCAACGACCGGGGCGCCGACATGCTGGGGCTGCTCGGCGATCGGATAAGGCTGACCGAACCGACCTCGGCGGGCAAGCGCCGGGGCCCGGTGGCTGGCTTCTTAAAGAATGTCGCCCGCGCCGCCGGCGGCATGCCGGTGCGGGCGATGCCCGATTGGGCCCGGCCGCTGGCGGCATGGCTGATGCCCAAGATCGGGCCGCGCGGCCTGGAATTCGCCCGCGCCCGCGTCGAGATGAAGGCCATCGAAACCGTTTTGCACCTGCGCAAGGACCGGCCGCGCCGCCTGCGCACCATGGTTCCCGCCCATGTCTGGGCCCTGGTCGCCCCTTACGGCCTGACGCCCAATGACGGCGAGTCAGGAGATCAGGTCCAATAACGGGCCAACGCGGTTGCGGTAGCTGTGGTCCTTGAGCGTTCTTTCCTGGCCGGCGGCGGCGATCGCCCGTCTTTTATCGGGGTTTTCCTTGAGAGCGATCAGCTTTTTCACGCAATCCTCGGCGTCTTTAAAAACCACGCAGTCGCGATCGGGCTCGAAATAATCGCCGATGTTCTTCTTATCGTCGGTCATCAGCAGGGCGCCAACCCCGGTGACTTCAAAAAGCCGGAGGTTATTGGCGTAATCCCCCGCCGCATCGAGATGAAAATTCAAGACGATCTGGCTGTCGTGGAGGATCTGGTACATCGGCAGGCCATAGACGGCGGGATTGGCCCGGATGCGCAGCCCCGCCGTCTCGATGCCTTCGGGCCACTGCATCTCCCCCCAGAAATCGAGCGGGATTTCTCGGGCGACATCGCGCAGGAAATGGGCCCGGCCGCTATGGCTGGGCGAGACCGAACCGACAAAGGCGACCTCGTGCTGCGGCCCACCTTGCGCCAGATGGGGCAACAGCCGCTCGTCAAAGGCCAGACCGATCATCTCGGCGCGGATCCCCTGATCGCGGAACAATTGCACCTGATGGGGCAGCGACGAAATAATGGCATCGAATTTCTTCAGGCTGTTACGCGGCATCACCGCCGCATGCTGGCCAATCGCCTTGCCGTAAGACCCTTCGACGGAGGTTAGAAAATCATCGTCGAACATGTACAGATTGGCGCAGAGCAAAACATGGGGGCGGAATTTCTTGACCTGCTCGCGGACAATGGCGGTCTGCCAGTTGACCTCTTGATTTTGCCGCAGGATGTAAGTGCCAAAGACCAAGCCATCACTCAGCATCTTGGCCTTATCTAGCAGGTCGTTTTCCACCATCCAGCGCAGTTGCTGGGGCGCGTTATTGGCCGAAACGACCATGACCTCGTGCCCCAAAGCCTCCAGCGCCGGACGCCAAGCGCCGGCGGTATGAAAGAAGCCCTGATCCTGGCCTTCGACCTGTTCGGCGAAGGACTTCGCCGCCAGACCGGGAGAGCGTTCGTTATACAACCAGCTTAAAAAGCCGGGATAAACCGTATCGACAATCAGAAACCGCATTTTCCCGTGCTCTCTACAGATAATAGGAAAGATTGTCCCGGTAATAGTCCAAGGTCCTTTTCGACCCTTCCACGAAACCGACCTTGGGGCTCCACCCGGTCGCCGTTTCGAAAAGCCGATAGTCGGAATAATAATCGCCGATATCTATCTTCTTGCGGTCCTCGGGATAGACGCGGGTTTCATAAGTCGCCCCCGGACGATTGCCGATCACCATCTCGGCCGTCTCGCGCAAAGACAGGATTTCGCTGCCGCCGATGTTATAGGTCTTGCCGTCGCAGGCCGGATCAAGCGTCGAGATCATCAGGGCATCGACCAGATCATCGATATAAGTGTAATCGCGCTTCTGGTCGCCGCCCCACACCTCGAAGGACTGACCTTCCAGCAGTTTGCGAAACCAGATCCCCAGGAAGGTTTGGCGGGCGTCCTTGACCCGCATCCGTGGCCCATAGGTATTGGTCAGCCGCAGCACGGTGGTCCGCAAGCCATAAACCTCGCTATAGAGGATATGGTAGAATTCCCCCGCCGCCTTATTGATGCCGTTCACGTCCACGGGTTTAATCGGATGGCGCTCATCCACCGGCAGATACTGGGGCCGCCCGTAAATCTGGCGGGTCGAGGCGAAAACGATTTTCGTTTCCGGGCAATGGGCCCGACAAACCTCAAGCAGCGACAATTGTGATTTGGCGTTGATTTCCAGATCGGTGAAGGGATCGCTCATCGAATCCATATGGCTGGTCTGACCGGCCAGATTGAAGATGAAATCCTTTCCCGTCACCAGCCACGGCAGGCTGTAGCGATCGCGGACATCGGAGATATTGACCGTCACCTTGTCTTTTATATCGACGATATTATGCATGTTCCCCCCATAGAGGGGATTCATGCTGTCGATCAGGGTGACATAAGCCCCCAGATCAACCAGACGCCGCGCCAGATTGGAGCCGATGAAGCCCAGGCCGCCAATGATGAGGGCGTTTCGTCCCGACAGATCGCTAAACCTCGCCGTCATCGCCCTCGTCCTTTCGTGATGAGCGCTTGCGTAAAAGATAGCTGCGGAAGACGGGTTGCTCGGCCGCCTGATCGATCCCCGCCCCATCGCCGGAGAACAGACGCCGGGCGACCACCAGACCGCAGGCGTCGAACTGCCCAAGAAGATCGGCCTCATTCAAAATCCAGCAGGTGAATACCGAGTCATAGGCGCCCTGCTCGGCGACGAAGCTGGCCTCGGTGCTCAGGGTCGGCTGACGGGCGATCAGCAAGACCCCCTCGGTCGCCGCGCTCAAGCCCGCCAATGTTTTTTGCCAAGCCTCGTCGTAATGCATCGACGCGCTGGCGATCACCAAATCATACCCCTCCGCCAGGGCCTGTTGGTCGTCGTCGACAAAGCGCACGGCGGGGTTCAAGGCGCGGCCAAGCTCACAAAGCAGGGGCATTTCCTTGACCGTATAGAGCATCTCGACCTGCGGGCGCAGTTGGCTCAGGCGCTGGCGCATCATGCCGACATCGCCGCCCCAATCGAGGATCCTCAAGGGCTTGTCGGCGCCGCGCCGACGCAAGGCCTCGTCAAAGGCATCGAGAACGACCAGGGTGTTCAGCTGCTCGGCCGGACTGGCGCCGGCGCTGTCGATGGCCGGGGTGCGGATCAAAGCCTGCCACTGGTCGCGACGCACCTCGACGATGCCCGGGTTCATCCAGCCCGCCGGGGGCGTGGTCGGCCAGCCCGCCGACACTGTGCGCCAGCCCTGGAAAGGCGGGGCGGCCGGGGCCGTCCCCTCGCTGCCAGCCATCGCCGAAGGGCGGTCGGCGCCATAGCGGATATGACTTTTGACCTCGCGTTCCAGACCGTAGCGCACTTTCAGCAGCTGATCGGCCAGCCGCAGGCGCTTGATATAGGGGCGGTAGATCCTGTCGATCAGCGCCGGATGGCGGGCCAGTTGCTCGGCATCAAGCGCGTGGGTCCAGGCGCCGTCCGGCCCTTCCTTCAGGCCGTGGTAATGCCAGAACACCAGCCGCCGATCATTGAGGAACAAAAGGCCGTCGACCTCGGAGAGCACGCAGCCGTTGATATTCCACGAGGCGGCATTGACCCCGGGGTTCTCCAGGCTTTTCAGGCTGGGATAGAGGGCGGGCCATTTGTCGAGATACTTCTGATCGGCGAAGCGGCTGGGTTCGAGCCGGTCATAGCACCACTCCAGGCAGTCGCGCCGGTAATCCTCCAGGCAACGCCTGCCCTCGTCATCATTGCGCCAAGTGATCCAGCCGACATTGAAGCGCCCATAGACCGCCAGATTTTCCCGTTCCGGGGAAAACCGATGCGGCGTGATCGCCACCGAGGCCGGGCCGATATCGTCGAAAATGATTTCAGGATCGGAATAGAAGAAAGTATCGCTGTCGATATAGGTAATCATATCCAAGTCTGGAAATTTATTTAAAACATAGCGCGGGAAACAAGGGGTCGACGTGAAATAATACTCGATCAATGACCGCGTGGGCTTTACCGCATAAAGATCAGGATCAAAAGCCTCCAGATCTTTTAACGTCGTCACATCGATATGCTCGTCGCCCATTTGCTCAAGCGTGTCGGCGCAGGTGTCATCGAAGGCCAAAATATGAAAAATCGCCTCGGGATCGAATTTGTGGATGCTATCCATCAGCACAAGGCCACGGGGCAAATAACGGTGGTCGAAATAGGTACAGTAATGGCGTCCGGTCATGGGGGGATCACCCTAAGGAGAGCGCGAAAAGAAGGCTTTCACCAGATCCGTCACCCGCGCCGCGTCGTCGGGCGGCAGGTGGGGATACATCGGCAAGCTCAGGATATGGCCGGCGACGGCGTCCGTATGGGGAAGATCGGCGTCGCGGGCGAAATCCAGATAGGCGGGTTGGCGGTGGACGGGAACGGGATAATGAACCGCCGTGCCGACGCCGTGGGCCTTTAGAAAATCGGCCAGGGCGTGGCGATCGGCGACGCGGATCACATACTGATGATAGACGGCCGTCCCCGGGGCGGGGCTGACGGGCAAAACAACCTCGGAAACATCGGCCAGATTACGGGAATAAAGATCGGCCAAGGCGCGGCGCTTTTCATTCCTTTCATCCAAACGCTTCAGGAAAACCCGCAAAATCGCCGCCTGCATGGGGTCGAGACGCGAGTTAATGCCCACTTCAAAGCTGACATAGCGCTCTTTCCAGCCATATTGGCGCAGAAAAGCGGCGCGCTCGGCCACGGCCGCATCGGCGGTTACGACCATCCCGCCATCGCCCAGGGCTCCCAGATTCTTCGTCGGATAAAAGCTGAAAGCGCTGGCATCGCCGAAGCTTCCCGCCCTTTGGCCGTTCCAGAGGGCGCCATGGGCCTGGGCGCAATCCTCGACCAGCAGCAGGCCATGGCGGCGACAGACCGCAAGCAACCCTGCGGGCGAGACCATCGACCCATAGAGATGAACCGCCACCACCGCCTTCAGCCGGTCCCCCCCGGGGCCCTGGCGAAAGGCCGCCACTTGCGCCTCGAGGTGGTCGAGATCAAGAAGATAGCTGGCCGGATCGATATCGATCCACAGCGGCCGGGCGCCGGCGGCGATCACCGCGGCGACCGTCGCCACCGCCGTATGCGAGGGCGTCGCCACCACATCCCCCGGACCAACCCCCAGGGCGCGCAGGGCCAGTTCGATCGCATCCGTGCCATTGGCGACCCCCACCCCATGGGCTACGCCACAATAGCGGGCGAACTCGGCCTCGAAGGCTTCGACCTCCGGCCCCAGGATGTACCAGCCGGACTCGAGAACCCGGGCCAGCCCAAGGTCGATCTCGGCCCGGTCCTCAAGAAGAGAGGCTTTCGGAAAAGTCTGAGGAATCATCGCGCGCTCTCCCCTTGCGAGAGCTTTGATACACTAAAGTACGTAGACTGTCAGCAGGGAAGTTGAACAGGTCGGTCCCCCCCTTCTCCCAGGGGACCCGCGCGCGGCAAACCGCCGGACGGGGGGGGATGGCGCACCCCGGTCCGGCGGAGCGGCGGGCTATTTCATGCAGGGACGGGCCGGCCCCATGGGGAGCGGCGCCGGCGGTTTGGCCCAGCCGTTCATCCTGCGGTACAAGGTATTGCGGCTGATGCCCAAACGCCGGGCGGCTTCCGACAGATTGCCGCCGCTGGCCGCCACCATGCGCTCGATCAGGGAATCCGAGGCGGCGCGCAGGGTCGCCGGCCCCGCTCCCGCGTCGGTGTCCACGCCTGACGGGCAGCGCAGTTCCTCGATCAGATCTTCGGGCAGATGGTGCCAGCCCAGGCGGATTTCGCCGGGATCGCGCAGGGCGCAGGCGAAGCGCAGCACATTGGCAAGCTGGCGCAGATTGCCCGGCCAGCCGTGGCCGGCCAGGGCGTCGGCGACATCGGGATCAAGGCCGATGCCGGCGCCGGGTTCCATCGTTTCGATCATGCGCGCGACCAGGGCGGCGAAATCGCGGCGCGCCCGCAAGGGCGGCAGACAGAGGGTCAGGCCGTTGAGGCGGTAATAAAGATCGGCGCGGAAGCGCCCGGCCTCGGCCTCGGCCTTGAGCGGGCGATGGCTGGCCGCGATCAGGGCGAAATCGACGCTAACCGCCTTGCCGCCGCCCAAGGGCACCACCTGCCGGTCCTGGAGCACGCGCAGCAGCCGGCATTGCAGGGCCAGCGGCATATCGCCGATTTCGTCAAGGAACAAGGTCCCGCCCTCGGCCTCGCGGATCCGCCCAGCCGAGCCTTCGCGCCGCGCTCCGGTGAAGGCACCCGGCGCATAGCCGAACAATTCGGCCTCGATCAGATGCTCGGGCAGGGCGGCGCAATTGACGGCGACGAAGGGACGGCCACGGCGGGGGCCGGTGGCATGAAGGGCGGTGGCGAACACCTCCTTGCCCACCCCGGATTCACCTTGCAGCAGCAAGGGGATCGGCTTACCGAGGATCTTGCGCACCCGCTCGATCGCCCCGGCCATCGTCGGATCGCCCGTATCAAGATCGGCCAGGGCATCTTGCACCCGGTCGGGCGCGGGCATCGCCGCCGGCCGCACCACCGCCCGCCAGCCGGGCTCGACGCGCAGGGAGAACCGCCCTCCCCCCGGACAGGCCAAGCCCAGGGTGGTGCCGGGGTGGCGGTGGCCATGATCCAGGATATCGGCCATGCGCAAGGGCAACAGCGCCTCGATCAGCGCCTTGCCGATGTCGCTTGGCGTGATGGCGAGAAAAGCCAGGGCCGCCCGATTGGCGCCGATGACCAGCCCTTCCTCCGACAAGGCGACCATGCCCTCGGCCAGGGTGCCGATGCCATCGGCCTGGGGATGGAAGCGGATCCGATACTCCCCCTCGTGGCGGGCCTCGAACAGCTTGTTCTCGATCATATGGGTGGCGGCGCGCACCAACCCGAAGGTGTGGGGATGGCGGCCGCGCTGCGGGCCGGAGATATCAAGCACGCCC
Organism: Rhodospirillum rubrum ATCC 11170; assembly: GCF_000013085.1. Lineage (NCBI taxonomy): Bacteria > Pseudomonadati > Pseudomonadota > Alphaproteobacteria > Rhodospirillales > Rhodospirillaceae > Rhodospirillum > Rhodospirillum rubrum. The sequence continues at coordinate 1,109,572 of NC_007643.1, read as the reverse complement.
AGCACCCGGCCATCGGGACCGGCGATCGGCGCCGCGGCGCAGGTCAGGAAGCGATTGTGCTCGAAGAAATGCTCGCCGCCATGCACCGCCACCGGCTGGGCCTCGACCAGGGCGGTGCCGATGGCGTTGGTGCCACGGTGGCGTTCATGCCACGAGGCCCCGGGCTTGAGGGCCACCCGTTCGGCGCGTTCGACAAAGGCGGCGTCGCCCAGGGCCTCGATCAGCACGCCGTTGTCATCGGCGAGGATGACGACGCTGTCGGACCCCTTGGTCTGGGCGTGCAGATAATCCATGACCGGGCGGGCGCGCATCAGCAGTTCGCGCCGGCGCTCCACCGCCTGGGCGAGATGGCGGGCGGCCAGATGATCGGCCACGGCGGGCGGGCTGAAGGGAAGCAGCCCGGCCCGCAGGCTGCGCTCCCAGGAATGGGCGACGGTCGGGGCAATCAGTCCGGCCGGCGGAAGACTGCCGCCTTCAAGCAGGTGACGGGCGCGCCGCAGCGCGGTCCCCGGTTGGGTGCTGGCGATATTCATGACGATGATCCTCCCTGGGGCGTCCTGCCTGATGGCGGCGCCCTCGCTCTTACCCCTAGTGTCTATATGCACCTAAGGGGAGAGCGCAAGTAAAACATCGGCGGGTGGCCGGGGTGTCCCGTTTTGGCACACTGTCCCGAAGTGGCGCACGGTAATCTTCTGCGCTCCGAGAAAAAATCATTCCCTTTCAATGGGCTATTACTTGGCACGCCCTGTGCTGAAGGACTTGATGCAACGGTCGGTAACCGCTTGCCAATCCATCAAGGACCTTTATCCCAGGGAGGGACCACAGAATGCTCTATGCCGCCCCCGGTACAGCGGACGCGATCTTCGCCTTCAAGCCGCGCTACGATAATTTCATCGATGGCACCTGGCAGCCGCCGGTGCGGGGAGAGTACTTCGACAATGTGACGCCGATCACCGGCAAGGTGTTTTGCAAGGCCGCCCGGTCGACCGAGGAGGACATCACCCTGGCCCTTGACGCCGCCCATGCCGCGGCCGATCGCTGGGGCCGGACCACGGCGGCCGAACGCGCCCTGATCCTCAACCGCATCGCCGACCGTCTCCAGGACAACCTGGAAACCCTGGCCTATGTCGAGAGCATCGATAACGGCAAGCCGATCCGCGAAACCCTGGCCGCCGACATCCCCCTGGCCATCGATCACTTCCGCTATTTCGCCGCCTGCATCCGCGCCCAGGAAGGCAGCCTGTCGCAAATCGACGAGACGACGATCGCCTATCACTTCAACGAACCTTTGGGGGTCGTCGGCCAGATCATCCCCTGGAACTTCCCGATCCTGATGGCCACCTGGAAACTGGCCCCGGCCCTGGCGGCGGGCAATTGCATCGTCCTCAAGCCGGCCGAGCAGACCCCGATCAGCATTCTGGTTCTGACCGAGTTGATCGCCGATCTGCTGCCGCCGGGCGTGCTCAACGTCGTCAACGGCTTCGGCCTGGAAGCGGGCAAGCCGCTGGCCTCAAGCAAGCGCATCGCCAAGATCGCCTTCACCGGCGAAACCGCCACCGGCCGGCTGATCATGCAATACGCCAGCCAGAACCTGATCCCGGTGACCCTGGAGCTGGGCGGCAAGTCGCCCAACGTGTTCTTCGACGACATCGCCAGCGCCGATGACAGCTTCTTTGACAAGGCGGTCGAAGGCTTCGTCATGTTCGCGCTGAACCAGGGCGAGATCTGCACCTGCCCGTCGCGCGCCCTGATCCACGAATCGCTTTATGACCGCTTCATCGAGCGCGCCCTGGCCCGCGTCGCCGTCATCAAGCAGGGCAGCCCGCTTGATACCGAAACGATGATCGGCGCCCAGGCTTCGACCGAGCAGATGGACAAGATCCTGTCCTACATGGACATCGGCCGCGAGGAGGGGGCGACCGTGCTGGCCGGCGGCGCCCGCGCCGAACTCGGCGGCGAGTTGGACGGCGGCTATTACGTTCAGCCGACCGTGTTCAAGGGCAACAACAGCATGCGCATCTTCCAAGAGGAGATCTTCGGGCCGGTGGTCGCGGTGACCACCTTCAAGGACGAGGACGAGGCGCTGCATCTGGCCAATGACACCCATTACGGCCTGGGTTCGGGGGTGTGGACGCGCGACGGCAACCGCGCCTTCCGCTTCGGTCGCGGCATCAAGGCCGGGCGGGTGTGGACCAATTGCTATCATCTTTATCCGGCCCACGCGGCCTTCGGCGGCTACAAGCAGTCGGGGATCGGTCGGGAAAACCATCACATGATGCTCGACCACTACCAGCAGACCAAGAACCTGCTGGTCAGCTACGACCCCAAAGCCATGGGGTTCTTTTAAGCGATCCGGGACGCTCCCCTTCGCCCATTCTTCCGAGAAAAGGACGAACCATCATGACTCAGACCGCTTTTTTCATCCCCTCGATCAACCTCATGGGGGCGGGCTGCTTGGCCACCGCCGTCAACACCATCAATGAGCGCGGCTTCAAGCGCGCCCTGATCGTCACCGACGCGGTGCTTGAAAAGCTGGGCGTCGCCGGCAAGGTGACCGAGCTGCTTGATGACCATGGCGTGGAAAGCATCGTTTTCGGCGGCGCCCAGCCCAATCCGACGGTGTCGAATGTCGAGGCGGGTCTGGCGATCTTGCGCGAGGCCGAATGCGATTGCGTGATCTCGCTGGGCGGCGGCTCGCCCCATGACTGCGCCAAGGGCATCGCGCTGTGCGCCACCAACGGCGGGGTCATCGGTGATTACGAGGGCGTCGATAAATCGGCCCATCCGCAATTGCCGCTGATCGCCATCAACACCACGGCCGGCACCGCCAGCGAAATGACGCGGTTTTGTATCATCACCGACGAAAGCCGTCTGGTGAAGATGGCGATCGTCGACCGCCACGTCACGCCGATCATGTCGGTCAATGACCCCGAACTGATGATCGGCAAGCCCGCCGCCCTGACCGCCGCCACCGGCATGGACGCCCTGACCCACGCCATCGAAGCCTATGTCTCGATCGCCGCCACGCCGATCACCGACGCCTGCGCCCTGAAGGCGGTGTCGATCATCGCCCGCACCCTGCGCCGGGCGGTGGCCGATGGCGCCGATATCAAGGCCCGCGAGGCCATGTCCTATGCCCAGTTCCTGGCCGGCATGGCCTTCAACAACGCCTCCCTCGGCTTCGTTCACGCCATGGCCCACCAGTTGGGCGGCTTTTATGACCTGCCCCATGGCGTGTGCAACGCCGTGCTGTTGCCCCATGTCGCCGCCTTCAACGCCAGCGTTGCCGGGGCCCGCCTCAAGGATGTCGCCGAGGCGATGGGCGTCGACATCGCCAATCTGTCCGACGATCAGGGGGCGGAGGCCTGCATCGCCGCCATCCGCACCCTAGCCGCCGATATCGGCATTCCCGCCGGCCTTACGGAACTTGGCGTCAAGGACGGCGACGTGCCGACCCTGGCGATCAACGCCCTGAAAGACGCCTGCGGCCTGACCAACCCGCGCCCGGCGACCCAGGCCGAAATCGAGGCGATCTTCCGCGCCGCCGCCTGACCTTTTCGATCCGATCCCCTCAACCTGCCCCGGGGTGCCTCCTGCCCCGGGGATTTTTTTTAGCCCGTTTTTCAACGAGCCGCCAAAGGCTTAAAAAAAACGCCGCCCGCTCCGATAGCGGGCTCGGATCGGGCGGCGGGGTCGATAAGGCGATCGGGGGCGCTGGCCGGCGGGGGCGGCCGGCGGGAACGGCCTACTTGCGGGCCTTGCGCGCCGCATAGCGGGCGTCGCGGGCGGCCTTGCGCTCTTCTTCCAGGGCGATCTGGGCGGCGGCGGCGGCGATCTCGGCCGCCTGACGGGCTTCCTCGTCGGCGATGAGCTGAGCCGCGGCCGCTTCTTCGGCCGCCTTGCGATCGGCGATGGCCTGGGCCTTGGCCGCTTTCTTTTCGGCCTTGCGCTGAAGCTCGCGCTCCTCGCGGGCGGCGGCGGCGGCCTGACGGAGAGCAAGCTGCTCTTGCACCGCCGGATCGTTGACGTCCAGCTTGCTGGGACGCCACTTCTCCAACTGCGCTTTCCTGGCAGCGGCGGCCGAACTAATGCGGTCGCCAAACCCAACAGCACCCTGGGTTTTGCTCTGCTTACCAACCTTTTGCATAGAGTCTCCGTAGTCTGTGAAACCGGTCGCGGGGACACGCCTCTTGAGCCCTGGGGAACGACCGCCCCGCCAGGGAAAGCCGTCTTATGGGATCATGCGACCGGAAAGAAAAAAACACCCTGGCGAAGATATCGTCGGACTGTTGGCTAAAAGGGCGCTTGCGGGATCTCTCCGTTCAATTGGAGAGTCCGCGCGGGGGCCATAGATACAATGGCACTTGTTAGGCGATTTCAGAAGACCCGAGACGGTGATTTTCCGCTCAAGCGCGTCATTTCCCGCCAAGAGATGCTTTTTGGACGCAGAGTCCGGGGGCCACAGGCCCTGATTGCGTTTCCCGCACCCATCGGCACCCCGCCGGCCGGCGATCCGTCCTCGACCATTGCCACCACCGGCCAAGCCCGTTACATCAAGGGTCGGACCATGGGCCTGCCATGCCCCCCCTAGGCGAGGGGCCCGCGCCTTTGCTGGAATAAGGACGCGACGGCCATGCATGAACTGACGGTGGTCGAAGGGCTGATGGGGATTTTGACATCCCACGCCAAGGCCAATGCCATCGCCCGCATCACCAGCGTTCACGTCGTCATCGGCCGCCTACGCGGCCTTGATCGCCGCCAGATCGCCGGCTGCTTTGAAATCCTGGCCGAGGGCACCCTGGCCGAGGGCGCCCGCCTGGATATCGAGGAAATCGGCATCGAAGGCCGCTGCCGCGACTGCGGCCAAACCTTCGCCGTGCCCGGCTTCCAGATCCAATGCCCGACGTGCTCCAGCGTCGCCGTCGATCTGCTCAGCGGCCAGGAGCTCCACATAAAAACCTTCGAAGGCAAAACCCTGGAAGACCTGGGCGTCGAGGAAAGCGCCGCAAGCACGACCTGACCCCGGGCGCCAGCGCCGCCTTCGCCCCATATGGAAGGGCCCCCGCCCGTCCCGCTGATCGGGATCGGGCGCCGGTCTTGTTCCTCGTCGCGTGAAGGCTTTCCCCCATGACCTCGCTCTCGATCCTTGATCTTGTCCGCGTCACCGAGGCGACCGACGCCCGGGGCGCGCTGAACAACGCCCGCGATCTGGCCGCCCATGCCGAAACCTGGGGCTATCGCCGCTTCTGGGTGGCCGAGCACCACAATATGCCCGGCATCGCCAGCGCCGCCACCGCCGTGGTCATCGGCCATATCCTGGAGGGAACCCGCAAGATCCGGGTTGGCGCCGGCGGCGTCATGCTGCCCAATCACGCGCCTTTGATCATCGCCGAACAATTCGGCACCCTGGCCCGGCTTTTCCCCGACCGCGTCGACCTCGGCCTGGGCCGGGCGCCGGGCACCGACCCAACAACGGTGCGCGCCCTGCGCCGCCCGTTCTCGGCCGTCGACAGCTTCCCCAGCGACATCCTGGAACTCCAGGGCTACTTCGCCCCCGCCGCCGCCAACGCCCTGCAGGCCGTTCCCGCCGCCGGAACCAACGTGCCGCTGTGGATCTTGGGATCAAGCACCTATGGGGCGCGGCTGGCGGCCGATTACGGCCTGCCTTACGCCTTCGCCTCGCATTTCGCCCCGGCCGAACTGGGGCTGGCCCTTGATCTCTATCGCCGCGGCTTCAAGCCGTCGGCGCAGTTGGCCCGGCCCCATGTCGCCGTTGGCGTCAATATCATCGCCGCCGACAGCGAGGCCGAGGCGCGGCGACTGGCGACCACCACCCAGATGGCCTTCACCAATTTGCTGCGCGGCACCCGCCAGCTTGGCCAGCCGCCGATCGATGACATCGACCAATACTGGTCGCCGGCGGAAAAGGCCCAGGTCGGCCTTATGCTGGCCTGCTCGATCATCGGCGCCCCCGCCACCCTGCGCGAGGGAATCAAGGCCCTGATCGCCGAGACGGCGGCCGATGAGCTGATCATCGTCTCGGACATCTACGACCACGAGGCCCGCCTGCGCTCGTTCGAGCTGATCGCCGAGGTGGCCGGTCCGTCCGCCCACGGCGCCGGCGGCTAAACGGCTTTCATCATCTCAAGCAGCTTGAGGATCTTGATCGTGGCGAAATTGGAGAAGGTGTCGGACACCGCATAGGGCAAGATGATCTGATCGTTGAAGCGCATGGCCCCACAGGTATAGACGACATTGGGGACATAGCCTTCGCGTTCCGACGGATCGGGACGGACCAAAGGCTCATGCGAGCGCGCCAGAACCCGCGAGGGATCGTCCTTATCCAGCAAGACGGCGCCGATGGTGTATTTGCGCACGGCGCCGACGCCATGGGTCAGCAGCAGCCAGCCCTCCTTCATCTCGATCGGCGAGCCGCAATTGCCGATCTGGACGAATTCCCAGGGGTATTGCGGCCCCAAAATCGGCGTGCCGCCTTCCCAGCGGCGCAAATCGTCGGAATAGATCAGATACAGGTTTTCGTTGTCCTGGCGGGCGATCATGGCGTAGCGGCCGTTGATCTTGCGCGGGAACAACGCCATCCCCTTGTTGTAGGTGGCGGCGCCGCGCATTGGCGACAGGCGGAAGGACATGAAATCGCTGGTCTCGAGCAATTCCGAGCGGATCGCCTTGCCGTTATAGGCGGTATAGGTGGCGTAATAGAGGCTTTTGCCGTTTTCCTTGAATTCGACGAAGCGGGCGTCTTCGATGCCGTTGGACTGGGCGGGGGTGATGGGAAAGATCACCCGCTCGCTCAGATCCTCTTCGGCTTTGAAGACCACCTCGACCGCGTCGCCATCGGGCCCGGTCGTCCAACTGCGCACCCGGGGAATCGCCGCCAGACGGGCGGTGGGGTCGATGGTCACGACGCCATCGGGGGCGATCGATCCGGCCCGGAAGGTCAGCGAGGAAACATGCCCCTCGCCCACCGCCCGCAAGCTGATGATGAAACGACGCCCGCCCTCGGGCGCCCCCGACTGGTCGGGATGGGCAACGATGCTGGGATTGAACAGCGCCGAAGCCTCGAAGGAATACTCATGAAGGAAGTAGGCCCCCACCAACTGGCGCTGCACCGGGCTAACGTCGGGGTGGTTGAAAAGGGCGTTCTCCATCTCTTTGGCCCGGGCCTCGAAGGTCTCCAGCAGGTTGCGGTGGCGCCCTTGAAAATTCTCCAGGACTTCGGCCAGCAGCCCGGCCGCCACCTCCTCGGGCAGGGCGAGGATGCGCTCAAGGATATGGTTGGCCCGGGTCTTGTCGGTCGGGTTCAAATCCCGGGGCTCGGTCGCCGGCTTGAACGAACGCACGACCACCCGCGTCGGATCGGGACGAAGGTAGAGAGCCTGACGGTTTATAAAGACGGTATGGGACAATACGGGCTCCCGGTTGTCGACTTGGATCAAGAGTCCTGGCGATCCGCACCAGATCGCCAGGACGATTGGCGTCCCTCTCAAGCCCCTGTCTGGCAGGAAAAGGCGCCGCTCTCGGCGATCGCCCCTAAAGGCGCCTTGCCCGCAGCGGCAGCAAGGTCGCGCTGTCAATGCCAAGACGGGCGGTGCGCCTGATCTCGGCCAAGCTCAACAGATAGGACAGCACCGACTCGCCGCCGCGATTTTCATTGGGGCGATCGCTGTGCAGACCATCGCGGCAACTGCCGGTTTCCCGGTCGACCAAGGGAACCCCCAGGTCGTTGCGGCCCAGGAACCAGTCGAAGCTGCGCATCGCCTCGATCCGCCATTGGTCATCGCCATCGGCCTGCCAGGCGGCGAGGCAGGCGGCGATCGTCGCCGCCACCTCCAGGGCCTGTTGATCGAAGGGCTTGGGCGGCTGGCGCAGATCGCCGAAGCTGTCCGAGCCAACCGGCCGGAAAAAGCCCGCCGGCGCCGTCTGGATCGTCATCAACCAGCGCAGCGAGCGCAGACCGCCCTCGATATAGGCCGGGGTCCGGGTCGCTCGCCCGGTCACGATCAGCGCCTGGGACAAACGGGCGTTGTCATAGGCCAGCCCCTCTTCGAACCACACCCAATCGGCGCTTTCGACCGCGCCCAGCAGGGCCATCAACCGGTCGGCCAGCAGGCCGCGCAGGCGCAGGGCCTGGGCATCGACCACCCCGGCGGCGCAAAAGGCGTTCAGCCCCAACAGCGTGAAGGCCCAGGCGCGCGGCGAGGTGAAGCCTTCGACGCTGGGCAAAGCCTGGGTAAACAGCGCCGCCGCCCAACGCCGCCGCGAGGCGAGGGCGTCGCTGCGCGCGCATTCGCCCAGGGCCCACAGGGTGCGGCCATGGCTGTCTTCCGAGCCGCGATCTTCCAGCCAGCGCCGCTCGAAGCTGAGGAAATTGCGAAAGCGCTTGGTGTCGGGGTTCCAGGCGTGCTGGACGAAGGCGGCCAAGCGGCTGATCAAGGCCCCAGCCAGCGGTTCCTCGCCCGGGGCATTCAGCGCGCAGGCCAGCAACAGGGCCCGGGCGTTGTCGTCCACGCAATAGCCGTGCGAGCGATCGGGCACCACATGGACGGCGTGCTGGAACAAGCCGGTGTCGTCGCACATCGCCAGGAAATGGCCCAACCGCATTTCGGGGGGGGCGTGAGGGGGGCGCGCCCCGCGGCCGCGCTCGACCGGCGCCGCCTCGTGGACCTGGCGATCCTGGAGAACGGCGGTGAAGACATCGAGATAACGCTCGGCGCTGCGTTGCCAGATCATCGACCGGCTGCCGATATAGGCGCGCTCGGCCATCGCCTCGCGCCGCGCGTCGTCGGTCAACAGGCCGGCGATGGCGAGGCCGATGGCCCCGGCGTCGCCAAAGGGAACCAGAATGCCCCGACCATCGGCCAAAAGCTCGCGGGCATGCCAATAGGGGGTGGAGACCACCGGTTTGCCCAGGCCGAAGCTATAGGCCAGGGTGCCCGAGGTCATCTGCGCCAGATTGAGATAGGGGGTGGCATAGATGTCGCACATCGAAATGAAGCGCAGCAAGGTGTCCTGATCGACGAAGCGATCGAGGAAAACCACGTGGTCTTGCAGACCCAGATCCTGGACGCGGGCCCGCAGGCTGTCGCGATAGGCCTCGCCCTGCTCGCGCACCAGATTGGGGTGGGTGGCGCCCAGAACGACATAAACGGCGTCGGGCCGGCTTTTCACGATCGCCGGCATGGCGTCGATCATCACCTCGATGCCCTTGTTGGGAGACAGCAGGCCAAAGGTCAAGATCACGGCGCGGCCGCTGAAGCCAAGCTCGGCCTTGGCCTTTTCAGAGCCGACGAAGGGGAAATCCGGGATGCCGTGGGCGATCACCTCGATCTTGTCGGCGGGCACCCGATAAACCGTGCGCAAAAGCTCGCGCGCCTTCTGCGCCATGACGATCAGCTTGGCCGACAGGGCGAAAAGACGGTCGAGCACATCGCGCTGGGCGGGCGTGGGCTGGTCGAGCACGGTATGCAAGGTGGTGACGATCGGCATGGTCAAGCGCCCGAGCAGCGCCAGGATGTTTTCGCCGGCCTCGCCGCCGAAGATGCCGAACTCGTGCTGAAGGCAGGCGATATCCACATTGCCGTCGTTGAGCAGATCGGCGGCATGGAGGTAATCCTCCAGCCGGTCCTGATGCACTTCGATCGGCACGCTGGCGGGATAGGCGTAATCCTGGCCGGGATCGGTCATCGCCACGATGAAGGTCTCGATGTCGGCAAAGCGCGTTCCGACCGCCTGTCGCAGATGGGTGGTGAAGGTGGCGATCCCGCAGCGGCGGGGCAAGGAATTGCCGATAAAGGCGATTCGGCTGACGTGGGTCATGGGCGCACCTCCAGGGGAATGATCGGCGTTTCAACGCCCAGGCCGGCAAGATCGCGCAGCAGATCGACCGCGGGCTCGCTTGCCGCATAGGCCACAAGCGCGCTCACCCCGTCGCCACCGGCTTCAAGGGGACAGTCCTCGTTTTCCAGAAAAAGCGCCTGTCCCGGGGCGAGGCCAAGCGCGCCGACCGTGGCGGCGCCGCCAAGACCCAGCAGCCAAGTCTCGGCATCGGCCACCAGACGCCCGCGGGCGAAGGCTGGCAGATCGATGCGTTCAAGCACGAAGAACGGACTGGCGATCAACAGGGTCCGCGCCTGGGTCAGGCGGCGCGGCGGGGTTTGCCGGGGCGCCGGTCCGCAGTGGGCGACGGCCAGAGCGTCGGCCCCATGCAACGGTCGAGCCCGTCCATAATCAAACAGCCGGAAGGTGACATCGCTTCTTTGCTGGATTTCGGCGATCACCAGCCCGGCGCCGATGGCATGGATGGTTCCGGCGGGAACGGAAACCGCCTCGCCGACCCGGACAGTCCGCCAGGACACCAGATCCTTGATCGAGCCATCGGCGATCGCCTCGCCCAGAGCCTCGGGCCGAAGCGGTTTTTTCAGTCCCAGGCCAATCCGGGCGCCGGGGCTTGCCGACAGGATGTACCAGGCTTCGGATTTTCCATGCTCCAGGCCCCTGGCGCGGGCGGAGGCATCATCGGGATGGACCTGGATGGACAGGGGCTCCATCGGAAAAAGCAGTTTGAGCAACAGCTTGGGTAAGGGGTGCGCCAAGGGTTGGGGCGGTCCGCGCGGCGCGCGCTCGAACCACAATTCCCCCACGGGCCCCGAAGGATCGCTAAGCGGGCTCCAGGGCCGCAGATCGCCACTGCCCCACGGCTTGGGGACGATGGTCAGGCCGGCCTGTTCGATCGTCATCGGCTGTGTCTCCGCGCTCTCACGCCTTGGGGAGAGGAAAAAAGGGCCCTCCCCCGGGGACCCGGGCCTGATGCCCGGGCAGCGGCGTTCCCGAAAGGAAAGCACCGTGGAAAACCACAGTAAGAATCCCTTTCAACTCTTTAAATTGGCATGACTCCTCGTCGATCGGAAAAAGCTCAAAGCTTTGTTTTCCGATTATCTCGAAATTCATGTGGCATTTTTATAGGATATCCACAAGCATTTTTCTTATTTTGTTTTCGCGGAACCTTATGAAAGCTTCCATGGACTACCGCATTTATACTTTTAATAATTACGATCTTTGAGGTATTTTTCTAACATTTATCCAAACAGCAAATTTAGTCTCCAACCGATGAGCGCCCCAGGGGGGCGGTGTGATGTGGTGTGACAAGGCGATTCCCCGAACCATGCCCTGGGGTACCCCTATCCCTGTCGGCGACGAGGGGGCCCTGTTCCCCAACCGGGAATAACCGACTCGTTAAGATTAGAACTATTCAATGACAAATTTTTACTCATAAATGGCAATTTTGTCCCGTTGACCGCCCTTCCTTAGACTGGCTATTTCTTCACCATTACTAAGGAATGAGGACACCTTCTTTAGCGAACATCTAGACGGACGATCCTCGGAGTCCACGACCCGGCGTGTCGGCGGCCTGTCGAGGGCAAGGCCGGCCCCACGGGGCTTCCTGCGATGAAGCCCGGTGTATCGCCAGGGCCGTCAAAGGACCGGGGGTTGTGGAGAATGGGCGCGAGGCGGGTGGGCACGGACCGGAGATCGACCTCCCCAAAGGATGGGCGCCGGAGCGTGAAAACAACGGGGCACGGGAATTCCGGGTCTCTGGATCGGGTAACACCCTGGAGGAAACAATGACTGTTATCGGTCTGCTCGCCGCATTCGGTGGCGGGATCTTCGGCGCTGCGATCGGCGCCTTGCCGGCCTTCGAATTCGTCGGCTTCCTAGTGATGATCGGCGTCGCCGTTCAAATCGGCGTTTCTCCCGCCGAGACCAATTTCTTCGGCATTCCCTTTGGCATGTTCGGCCCCCATGTCGGCGGTTTCGCCTCGGGTGTCGCCGCCGCCGCCTATGCGGCCAGCCGGGGCAAGCTTGATAGCGGCCGCAATATCGTGGCCGGCATGATGGGCCTCAACAGTCCCGACGTTCTGCTCGTCGGCGGCGCCTTCGGCATCCTTGGCTATCTCATCCAGTGGGGGTTGGCCCAGGTTCCCAATTTCGGCGCCGGCATTCCCTGGACCGATACGGTGGCCCTGACCGTGGTGATCTCGGCGATCATCGCCCGCCTGCTGTTTGGCAAGACCGGCCTGTTTGGCAAGGCCGAGCCCGGTCGCGCCTTCTATGCGCCGTCCGACAAGGCGAAATGGCTGTCTTTCCAAAGCGAGCCGCTGCAATTGACGGTGATCGGCCTCGGCGTCGGCCTGATGGCGGGCTATCTTGGCGCCACCTATGGCGCGCCGGGCGTGTTCTTGTCCTTCGGCATCGCCGCCGCCAGCTTGATCTTCCTGCAGTTCGGCGTGCTGGTTCCGGTCAGCCATCACATCGCCCTGCCCGCGGCCATCGTTGCGGCCAGTTCGGGCAGCATCGTCTGGGCGGGCATCGCCGGCATCTTGTGCGCCTTCGTCGGCGAGTTCTATGCCCGCACCTTCCTGTCCCACGGCGATACCCACATCGATCCGCCGGCCTGCACCATCGCGACGATGACGCTGATCTTCAATTTCCTGACCTCGGTCGGCTTCTGGACCATCGCCCACATTCCCTTCTAATCCCGACGCCTCAGCCTCCCAAGCGGCGCGTGACGGCCCCCCGGCCGCCCCGCGCCGCTCTTTTTTTGTCTTCACGATGGCTCCAACCCGGTAGGTCCCCGGCCTGGGTCAGAACATGATAAATAAATTTTATCAATAACTTAGACTCCAGCGTCAGAGGCCGGCGCTTTCTGAGTCTTGACCCGGCTTCCTATGCAAGATTCCCCCTGCGCACGGCAAGGTGTTCATGCTCCAATACCGAATGGGAGGACCACTCAATGCAGCGTAACGGACCAGCCTAGGCCACAACGGCATGAGCGGCGACCATGGCGGTTGGGCAGTGGAAACCATGCCCGTATCGGGTATAGTTTGGAGGCCGAGATGACGCGCATCCTCAAGCGGAAGGACTTTGCGCGGTGGCAGGAGGGCGAGAAGCTGCCCGATGCCGCCTTGTGCAAAGCGGTTCAGGAGATGGAAAACGGTCTGATTGACGCGGACTTGGGCGGCCACCTTTACAAGAAGCGGGTGGCGCGTCCCGGCGGCGGAAAGAGTGGCGGCTACCGCACATTGCTCTCGGCCAGAATTGGCAGCCGCTACGCGTTCCTGCATGGATTTCCCAAGAGCGACAAGGCGAACGTGACGCAAGGCGAGAAGAAGGCTCTGCAATTCGCTGGAAAGGTGCTCCTGAACCTGTCTGCGGAAGCCTTGTCCAAGGCGTTGCAATCGGGCGTGTTATTGGAGGTATCTTGTGAGCAAGATCATTGAATCCCTGCGGGACGATCTAGCGGCGCTCCACGAAGCGGGAGCGATCAGCAAGGGGACGATGCGCGAGTTCGACGCGCTCTGCCCACCGCCGGTGCGGGAGTTCAGCGCCGCCGACATCAAGCACCTGCGCGAAGGTCTGAAATTCAGCCAGCCGGTGTTCGCGCGTCATCTGCACACCACCGCTTCGACCGTGCGCAAGTGGGAGCAAGGCGAAACCCATCCCAGCGGGCCGGCCCTCAAGCTGCTCAACGTCATCGCCGACAAGGGCTTACAGGCCATCCTCTGAGGCCCGCGGTGCCATGAAAAAGGGCGGCCCGCCATCGGCGGGTCGCCCTTTTCGTGAGGGGAGAGAGCGGCCGGGCGCGGCGGTTCGGACCGCGCCCGGGGCGGCTTACTCGGCGACGGCGGCGGCCAGATAAACCTCGGCCGGGTCGCGGCCGATGAGGCCGCCGCTCAGGCGCAGGGTATCGAGGGCGATCATCTTCTCCTCGTCGGTGGGAACGACCATGGTCGCCGCCCGCGCGTGCGCCGGGCTGATGATCGCCGCCGCTCCGTTCACCTGATCATTGGCCACGTCATCAAGCTCGACCCCGAGAAACTCCAGGCCGTGGCTGATACGCGAGCGGATATAGGCGCTGTTCTCGCCGATGCCGGCGGTGAAGACCAGGGCGTCGATGCCGTCCATGGCCGCGGCATAGGAGCCGACGAACTTCCGGACCATATAGACGAACATGTCGATGGCCAGGGCGCAGCGGGCATTGCCGGCCACGGCCTGTTCAACAACCTCGCGCATGTCGTTGCTGACGCCCGACACCCCGAGCAGACCGCTTTCCTTGTAGCAGATCGCCTCGATGTCGCTGAGACTCATGTTCAGCTTCTTGTGCATGTAGAAGATCAGGCCCGGATCGAAATCGCCCGAGCGCGTGCCCATCATCACCCCGGAAAACGTGCCAAAGCCGATGCTGGTATCGACCGACCGGCCGCCGCTCACCGCGTCGATGGTAACGCCATTGCCAAGGTGGCAAATGACCATGCGCAGGTCTTCGATCGGCCGGCCCAGGATCTCGGCGGCGCGGGCGCTGACATAGCGGCACGAGGTGCCATGGAAGCCGTAGCGACGGATCTTGTGCTCGGCGTAATAGTGATAGGGCAAGGCGAAGACATGGGCGTGGGGCGGCATCCCCTGATGGAAGGAGGTGTCGAAGACCACGACATGGGGGACATCGGGCAAAAGCCGCCGGGCCTCGCGAATACCCACCAGATTGACCGGATTATGCAAGGGCGCCAGCGGCGTGCACTCTTCAAGCTGGGCGATGACCTCGTCGGTGACCAGAACGGATTCAACGAAGGTATCGCCACCATGCACGGCGCGGTGGCCGATCGCCTCGATCTCGGCGATATCGCCGATCGCCCCCCATTCCGGGTGAAGCAGGTTGGCGATCACCGCCTCCAGGGCGCCGGCATGGTCGGCGCCGGGCAGATCCTGGCGGATTTTGCGGCCGCCGACGCGATGATCGATGGAGGTGCCGGCCTCGCCGATCCTGCTGATGATCCCCTTGGCGGCCACTTCGCCGAGGTCGGGCGTATAGAGCTGATATTTCAGGCTCGAACTGCCGCAGTTGATGGTCAGAATCATGTCACTGTTCCCTCAGTGTACGCGCCTCACCTTCAACGATCAGGCGACCAATACTGATCGGCCGCACAGACCCAAGGATCGTTCGCCAGACTTTTCCAATAAAGATTTCCCTATTCAGGAATACCAAGGAATAGCCAGACGACAACACACCGGTCAACATGACAGATTTGTCCTTTATTGGTAAATTTTTGTCCTTCCTTAGTTTTTAACGACTAGAATTACTTATACAGAAAATCTCAATCGCCGTGGTTTTTATTGACAGCCTTTGCCGCAAAATAAAACCGCGTTAAGGGGAGTCCCTTAACGCGGTGATTTCAACCCGGTGTCCAAAGGCCTGCGCCCTACCCCGTGGCGAGGGCCGCTTCGCGGGGCGGCGGAGCGCCCTGGGCCAGCCGGGATTGCCGGCGGTATTCGGTCGGCGAAACGCCGACCTCCTTTTTGAAGGATTTGCAGAAGTAATTGACGTCGCTATAGGACAATTCCTGGGAAATCGCCGTGATCGGGCGCTCGGTGCCGATCAGGGTTTCCTTGGCAAGCTCGATCCGCCGGGTTGTCAGATAGGAAATGAAGTTGACGTTCAGCGTTTTCTTGAACATCCGGCTTAGATAAGACGGGCTGATATTGGCATACTCCGCCGCGTCTTCCAGGGTGATCCTTTTAGTGAGATTGCGTTCGATATAATTCAGAACCTTCTTCACCGTATTGGACGAATAGCCAAAACGCTCGCCGGTCACATCGAACAGCAGGTCGACGACCCCCAAAAAGGTGCCAAGCGCCTGATAGCCGGTCTGGGCGTCCAGTGGCATGGTTCGCAACTGGCCGATCTGCTGGGTCAGGGCGTCGGGCAGGCGCAGCCCCTTGTCCCGGGCCAGCGCCACCAGCGCCCCGGCGAAATCCAAAATCAGATCGCGGGGGACATGACCGCGCTGGGTGCAGATCCATTCGATATGGCGGCGCACCAGGGTGACGCCTTCCTGATAGCCATCCTGTTCGACCAGATCGGCGATGCGCCCCACCAGTTCCCGGCACTGCCGCCCGGCGCCAAGTTGCCCGATGCACGATTGGATGGTGGTGACCAGCGCCTGGGTGCGGATCGGCTTGAGCAGATATTCATCGACCTTGAGCTGGATCGCCGTCCGCGTCGTTTCAAAGTAATCGTAAGCGGTGGTGATGATGACCTTGGTATCGGCATGGCGGTCGCGCAGATGGCGGATGACCTCCAGGCCGTTCAGATTGGGAATATTGATATCGACCAGCATCAGATCGATCTCGCAGCTGTCGATCAGCGCCACCGCCTCGGTGCCGGTGCGCGCTTCGCCCAGAATGCGGATGCCGTCGATATTCTCGGTTAGAATGGTGCGCAGCGCCTGGCGCTCGAGTTCCTCGTCTTCAACAATGACAATGCCGTACATAGCCGTCTCTCCTCGGCGCAGGCGTTCAGGTGCCGCAGGGATCGAAGTCCAGGGGAAAGCGCATCTCGACGACCGTGCCGCCCCCCCGGAGTGGCTGGGCTTTCGACCGTCAGCCCATAGTCGGGGCCGAAGAAATGGCGCAGACGGCTGTCCACATTGTGCAGGCCGATGCTGGTGCGGCCATGGGGTTCGGCCACTCCGTCCAGCGCGGCGCGCACCAACTCGGGCGAGACGCCATCGCCGTTATCGACCACCCGCAAAATCATGTTCAGGCCGTCATCGCGGGCGGTGATCTCGATCCGCCCATCGGCCTCATGGGGCTCGATGGCGTAGTTGATGCTGTTCTCGACGATCGGGTGAAGAACCATGAAGGGGCACAAGATGCCGTCGTATTTGGCCGGCACATCCATGGTGAAGGTGAAACGGTCGCCCATGCGCACCTTCTGGATATGCAGGTAATTGCGCACATGACCGACCTCGGTCTGCAGCGAGACGATCTGCGACCGGCTTTTCTTGAGCACGTAGCGCATCATGTCGGCGAAGGCGTAGAGCATGTCCTCGGTCTTCGGCGCGTGTTCCTTCAGCGCCAGACGGCCGATGGTGTTAAGGACGTTGAACAGGAAATGCGGATTGACCTGATAGGACAAAGCCTGGAGTTCGGCCTCGCGCAGCGACTTTTCCAGTTCCACCCGACGCTTTGATTCCTCCATCAGCTTCAGGTTCTTGGCGCTCAGTTCCTGGCTGACGGCGTTGGAATAGCTCTCCTCCACCAGATAGGCGGCGAGGTGATAGAGCGTATAGGCGGCCGAACGCAGCTTCACATAGGGGATTTCGGTGATCTTCTCGCGCAGGGCGATCAGATGGGCGTCCTGGCGCCAGGACTCATCGGGCGGCGCGATGTATTCCAAGGTGACCTCGTGGCCCTGGCGCAGGCGGACCTGACCGGAGATCACCGCCCCCAGATACTGGTCGCGCACGATGATCGGCGCGGCGAAATCGACCAGTCCGCAGTGGCATTGATAGATGCTGGGTTCGCCCATCGCCATGGCGCGGCGACCGCCGTCATCGTCGCACTGAAAGCATTGATCGCGCCGCGCCGCCGAGGTTCTGATGGTCTGGCAGAAGGCGGAAAAATTGCTGGGCCGGGTCACGGGGGTGCCGCGCTCGTCGACGATGATCATCGCGATGCCCACGGCGGCGCTGAAATTATCCTGCACCTTCTGCAGCATTTCCACGCTGATCAGATCTTCAAGGCGCAACGCGTTCATTCCCCGCATCCTCTTTTTTGTTTTGGCTCCTCCAGGTCCAGCCCCGTCCGATCAGATCAACTCACAGCCCGCAAACAGCGCGCAAGGCGTCAACACGGTCGGTCTTCTCCCATTGGAAGCCTTTGTTTTCCCTACCAAAATGCCCATATGCCGCCGTCTTGCGAAAGATCGGCCGGCGCAGATCGAGGGCTGCGATCATCCCCGAAACCGAGAAGGGAAAGGTTTCACGGACCGCCGCCGTCAGGCGGTCGACATCGATGGTCTCCGTTCCGAAGGTCTCGACCGAGACCATTTCAGGCAAACGCTCGCCGATGGCATAGGCCAGGGCGACCTCGCAGCGCCGGGCCAGTCCCGCCGCCACCACGTTCTTGGCCGCATAGCGCGCCATATAGGCCGCCGTGCGATCGACCTTGGTCGAATCCTTGCCCGAGAACGCCCCGCCGCCGTGCCGGGCGCAGCCGCCATAGGTATCGACCATTAGCTTGCGGCCGGTCACCCCGGTATCGCCGGCCGGACCGCCGATCACGAAGCGCCCGGTCGGGTTGATCAGCACCCGCGTCTCGGGCTTCAGCCAGCCACCGACCTCGGGATAGATCACCGCTTCGATGATGCCGCGCACCAGGGTTTCCCGGTCCACCCCCTCGTCATGCTGGGTCGAGACGATGACGCTGGTCAGGGCCTCGGGGCGGCCCTCGCCGTCGTAGCGCACCGTCACCTGGGTCTTGCCGTCGGGGCGCAGCCAGGGCAGCACCCCCCCATGGCGGGCCGCCGCCAAACGCAGGGACAAACCATGGGCCATGTGAATGGGGGCGGGCATAAGGCTCGCCGTCTCATCGCAGGCATAGCCGTAGAGCACGCCCTGATCGCCCGCGCCCAATTCGGCGCCGCGCGAGACGCCAAGGTCGATATCGGGGGACTGGGTGCGCAAATTGGTCAGGATGAAGCAGCTCCCGCTGTCGAAGCCAAGGGCCGGATCGGCATAGCCGATATCTTCGATTACCTCCCGTGCCGTGCGCACCGCGTCCAGGCGCGCCGTTGTGGTTATCTCACCGGCGATAAAAACGGTGTTGCCCGAAACCAGGGTCTCCACCGCCACCCGCGCCGCCGGATCCTGCGCCAGACAGGCATCAAGGATGCCGTCGGAAATCTGGTCACAAACCTTGTCGGGGTGGCCTTCCGTAACTGATTCCGAAGTCACGCAATATGCACGCATCCACCCCTCCAAGTCCAATGATTCATCAACGCTAACAGACCAGTATTCTTAGCCGCCGATCACGCAACGCAACCCTAGGCCTTCAACGACACCCTTCAACAATTCCACCGTCTTCTCTGACAATGCCTTGGTGTCACCCATTGGATACTCACGGCCGAGAAGTGCATACTTGTTCTCCCCATACGTGTGATAGGGCAAAAGATGTATGGTATTGACGCCATGCATCAGCTTGGCGAAATGACCGATGGCCTCGATCGCGGCTTGATTGTCGTTGACTCCGGGCACGACGGGCACCCGCACCACGGTATTGGGGGAAAGCTGGGAAATGCGGATGGCGTTCTCGAGGATCAGCCGATTGGCGACGCCGGTCTGGCTCTCGTGCACCCGCGGATCGATCGATTTCAGATCGACCAGGGCGTGATCGACGAAGGGCATGACCTGCTCGACCACCTCTTTGGGGGCGTGGCCGGTGGTTTCCATGGCCGTGGACCACCCCTTGTCCTTGCAGGCCTTGAGCAGTTCCAGCGCGAAGGCCGATTGCACCAGGGGCTCGCCCCCCGACAGGGTGATGCCGCCGCCCGAACGGCGGTAATTGATGGCGTCCTTTTGCAGCTCCTGCATGACCTGCCACACCGTCATGCCCTTGCCCTTCATGGTCAGGGCGCCGGGCAGGCAGACATTGGCGCAGGCGCCGCAGCGCACGCATTTGTCGCGGTCGATGAACTCGGGATTGCTAAACGACAGGGCGCCGGCCTTGCAAACCTCGATACATTTGCCGCAGCCGACGCAGCTCGACTTCTTGTACATCAAGACGGCGTCGAAGCGCTGGGATTCGGGGTTGGAACACCACCGGCAGGCCAAAGGGCAGCCTTTCAGGAAAACGATCGTGCGAATCCCCGGGCCGTCATGAATGGAATACCTCTGGATGTCGAAGACGATCCCTTCTTGGTCGTATTTGATCTCGCTCATGCTGGCGTATCCTCGATTGACGTCTTCTTGGGCGGCGGCCGGAATGATCCTGCGGGCCGCGCTCTCAAAAGGCCTTCGCGTCGTTCTCGATGGCGTGCATGGCCAGACGAACGGCGGAGGTTTCCCCGAAAAAGGCCAGGGTCGAAACATGCTGCGGACAGCTGCCAAACAGCTCGACGGTGAAGACGTTGGACGCCTTGCCGGCGATATCGGCGTAGTAGAACAGGTCCGCGACGGTGGTCTGCATGACGCCGACGGCATCGAACCGCTGTTCGCGCAAGCGCTCGCGCGCCTCGGGCCGCATCCGACGTTCGAGCATGTCGACGACTTCGGGCAGCGGCGCGTTGATGATCCGAATGTTCATGCCGGGGTTCTCCACGACCTGGGAGGGACGCCGCCCGAGGGAGACCGGGGGGAGATGACTCCCTCGGGCGGGGGGACCGGGGCGGGGGCCCCGGTTCATCGTCTTTAGAGCGGCGGACAGGCCTCCGCCCTAAAGAGGGTCTTGGCGGCGCCCGGGGGGACCGGGGCGCCCAATCGCGGCGATCAGCGGATGTTGAGCGCTTCGACCATCACGCATTTTCTTTTGCGCGCGAACGACTTGGCCGAGGTCAGACCCTCGCCGGTGGGGCCGGCGATGGTGAAGGTCGTATAGCCTTCGCCACCCACGCCAAGACCGGCGTAGGACGGGCCGTTCTTCACGAAGATCGTCGTCTGGATCAGCTTGGCCATCTTGGTCAGCTTGCGCACATTGGTCGAATGCATGATGGCGGTGTGGCGGTTGCCGTGCTCGACCTCGATGGCCACGGCGATGGCCTCGTCGACATCGCTCACCCGGACCAGCGGCAGGATCGGCATCATCAGCTCTTCCTGCACGAAGGGATGCTCCTTGGGCACCTCCATCAAGATGACCTTGACGCTGCTATCAACCTCGATGCCGATCTTGTTGAGCAGCCAGACGGCGCTTTTGCCCACGCAGGAGGTTTGCGGACCGCCCTTGGCCGTCAGGACGAGGTCCTGGAGCTTGCGCAGCACGGCGGGGTCGGTGATCTGATAGGCGCCCTGCTTCTTCATCGAAAAGATCAGGTAATCGGCGATCTGGGCGACGGCGATGATCTCTTTTTCGGCGATGCAGGGCAGGTTGTTATCGAAGCTACAGCCGTTGATGATATCGAGGGCGGCCTTTTCGATATCGGCGGTCTCGTCGACGACGACCGGCGGATTGCCCGCGCCGGCGCCGATGGCCTTCTTGCCCGTCGACATCACCGCCTTGACGATCCCCGGACCGCCGGTGGCGACCAGCATGCGGATCTTCGGATGCGCCATCATGGCGTTGGTGTTCTCGACCGAGGGCTTGCTGACGGTGACGACCAGATTGGCCGGGGCGCCCAGGCAGGCCAGCTTCTGATTGATCAGCTTCACGGTCAGCAAGGAAACCTTCGTCGCCCGCGGATGGGGGCTGAAGATCACGCTGTTGCCGGCGGCCAGCATGCCGATGGAATTGCAGATGATGGTTTCGGTGGGATTGGTCGTGGGCGCGACGGCGCCGATGGCGCCAAAGGGCGAGTATTCGACCAGGGTCAGGCCGTCATCGCCGCTGAAGGCCTCGGTGGTCAGATCCTCGGTGCCCGGCGTCTTTTCGGCGGCAAGGCGGTTCTTGATCAGCTTGTGCTCGTAATTGCCCATGCCGGTCTCTTCGGCCGCCATCCGCGAGATCAGCTCCAGGGTGTCTTTTTGCAAGATCACCTCGCGGATGCCGTCGACGAAACGCTGGCGATCGGTCATCGAGCACAGAAGATACTGCTGCTGGGCCAGGACGGCGGCGTCGACGGCGGCGTCCATGGTGTCGAAAACCCCATCGCCGGCCTCGGTCGACGCGGCGGCGCCCGGGACCACGGCCGGCTTGGCGGCCTGGGCACTATAGTCGCCAACCACCTTGGCCACGATCTGGGCGATCTGATCGTCGCTCGACGCCTTGGCGATGCCGCGCGCGATCATCTCGGAAACGCTTCCGGCCGTCGGCGCGGCCGGGGCGACCGGCGCGGCCGGGGCGGGAGCGGCCGCAGACGGGTCGGCGGGAACGCCATAGGCTTCCAGAACCTTTGCCACGGCGGCGGCGATCTGTCCGTCATTCATCACTTCTCTCCTTCAGGGCAGAACCCTGATTCTTCCAGGAACATCCGCAGCGCGTAGGACGCGATCTGCATGTCTTCTTCGACCGTGCCGCCGCTGATGCCGATGGCGCCCGCCAAAGGTCCGCCGCAACGACAGGGAAATCCGCCGCCGAAAATCACCACCCGGCCCTGATTGGTGCTCTGGATGCCGTAAAGCGGCTGTCCGGGCTGGGCCAGCGCCCCAAGATCGTGGGTCGCCGTGCGAAAGGCGGCGGCGGTAAAGGCTTTGTTGATGGCGATATCGATGCTTGCGGGCAGCGTGCCATCCATGCGGTGGACGAGGATCAGCCCGCCGCTGACATCGGCGACGGCGATGACCACGGGAACGGCGATCTCGGCCGCCTTGATCGCCGCCAGGGCGGCCAGCCGCTGGGCGTCTTTCAGCCCCAGGGGGCCAAGGGCGGCGGGCGTTTGGCCGATCTCGGCCAGAACAGTCCGCACCGCGACGGAGATGCGATCGATGTCTTGTGCCGAAGCGTTCACCGCTGCCTCCCTAATTCACGGTTTCAACGGTATCGACGATGCCGACGACGGCGGCGTCGATGACCGAATGGTCTTTGCCGGTGGACTGGCGGGCGGAACTGCCGCACGAGACGATGACGATCTCGCCGTTGCCCGCGCCCACCGTATCGACGACGACCTGGGTCGAGCCGTCGGGGATGAGTTTTTCGGTCAGCCGGGCCACGACGAGCAGCTTCGTTCCCGACAGCGACTCGTTCTTGCTCGTGGACACCACGGTTCCGATGACTTTGCCGAGATACATGTGCCTAGCCCGCCTATGCCTGGATCAGACGAATGTTGCGACTGCGCAGTTCTTCGACGGCGAGCGGGGTCACCAAGACGTTGCGCCCCAGCCGCAGCTCGCTCTCGCGCCACAGCACCGCATCGCTCCGGCTGAAAATCCGCTTCCCGCCCTCCGTCCCGGCAGGGCTTGCCGTCACGATGGGCGCGACCGGCGGGGCGGCGTTGGTGGTAGGGGCAGCCTGGGGTATCAGGGCCGTGGGCGTTCCGCCCAACACAGCCGTGGGCGTTCCGCCCAACACAGCGGCCGCCAGCCGGCCGGCCGGAACCAGACCGATGCCATAGTCGCGCAAGGCCGTGAGGTTGGCGCGCAGCCGCGCCTTATAGGCGTCGTTCACCAGAAACCCCTGAGCCAGGCGGGCCGGATTATCCGGGCAGCAACCGTCAAAGGCGCCGATGATCGGCAGGCCGCGTTCCAAGGCCCGGGTCAGCAATCGCGAGGCCAGACTGTCGCCGATGGCGCCGGCGACCTTGGCCGCCGTGGTGACCGAAAGCGTCGGCACCAGAACCCGGGCGCAGCCGTTGAGCAGGGCGTCGGCGTCGGCGTCGACCTCGGTGTCACAAATCTGGGCGGCGAACTCCCCCAGCCGGTCACTGGTGATAAGGCGGCGGGCCTGGGTGGAGAGCACGAAGCGCAAGGTCCAATCGGCCTCGCGCAAGGCGCGCAGCGCCGCCAGGGCCTTATCGAGGCCAAGATCGGTTCCGGTGAACAGCACCAGGGCGGTTTTCTGACGGGCGCGGAGCTTTTCAACCAAGCGATCGGCCAAACACTCGATCAGCGCCTGGGTGATGATCTCTTCCAGATCCTGGTCGGTCATAACGCCCCCTCCCCCGGCGTGGCGCCGTACATGGCGATGCCCAAGGGGGTGACGAGCAGCGGTTCGGCCGGTTTGACGATGGTCAGGCCGATCTCCTTGCGGAAGACCTGCTCGAACTGATCGAAGGTGCAAGCGCCGCCCACCACATAGACCGTTTCGACGTCATAGCCCTTCAGGCAGCGCTTGACGATCGAGGCCATCTTTTCGACCACTGGCTGAACCACGGCGAAGACATCGCGGGCGGCGGCCGTATCCTTCTTCATGGCCTCGGCCTCTTCGAACGACACGCCATGGGCGCCGGCCAGAACCAGGGTCATATGGGTGCCGCCGGTGGCCTCGTCGTCGGTGAAGACGACTTCGCCGTTCTTCAGGATACTGATGCCGGTGGTGCCGCCGCCGACATCGACGACCGCACCCTCGCGCAAGCCGAGCACCCGCGACGCCGCCGTCGGCTCGTCGCTGACATCGGCGACCTCGAAGCCGGCGGCTTCCACCACATTGGCGATCGCCTTGACGTTGCCAGCCAGAATGCCCGGCGGAATGGCCGTGCCGGCGAAGGTCAGCGGGCACCCAAGGCGGTCTTCGAGCTCCGCCTTCAGGCGACGGACGACGCTGACGGCGCCGACGTAATCAACGACGATGCCGTCGCGAACCACGGTGGAGGGGAACATCGCGCCGGTGACCGGGCGGTTGTTCGCATCGACCACCGACAGCACGATATTGGCCGTACCAAGATCCACGCCGGTCTTCAGCGGACCGGGCGCCCGCTCTTCGGCCGGAAGACAGGTCCCCTCGGCGATCAGCTGGGCGAAGGCCCGTAGCGTCGTATCGGCACTCGTGTGGTTCATGGCGTTCACCCCGTTCGCAAGGCCGCGCGGGCCCTTCGGCTCAAATCTTGCGGATGCGGACCAGATCGTCGTTCTTGAGGCACAGCGCGTTCGCCTCTTCGACGTCGATATGCATCTCATAGGCCGAGGCCTCGGCGGCGCGGACCACCACCTTGCGCAGCACGCCGCCCCGCTCGCCGCCAACTTCGACGTCGACTTCCTCGCCGTTGCGAAGACCAAGCGACGCGGCGGTTTCCGGGGGCATGTGGATGTGGCGCAGGGCGACGATCACGCCGCGATCGCGCGTGACGCTGCCCTGGGGCCCGATGATCTCCACGCCCGGCGTGTCATCAAGGTGGCCCGACATGCGCAGCGGCGGGGTGATGCCCAGCGTGAAGCCATCGGCGACGGAAACCTCGATCTGGGTTTCCTTGCGCAGCGGCCCAAGCACGCGAACCTTGGTCAGGCTGCCCTTGCGCCCCTTGAGTGTCACCGTCTCTTCGGCGGCGAACTGCCCGGGCTGCTTCATGGCCTTTTTGCGGGTCAACTGCGATCCCGGCCCAAACAGCGCGTCCATATCCGTGCGCGACAGGTGGATGTGCCGGTTGGAAACGCCGATCGAAACCAGAAACGGATCGCGTTGGGGGGGCTTGCCAGAGGCGGGAGCCTCGACTGACATATTCGAGGCGGGAGCCTCGACCGACAAACCCGCGCCGGCGATCCCTTGCGCGCTCATCTGGGCGAGCGCCTCGCGGATGATCCGCTCGATGGTGTCGTGTTTCAGTTCCATGATTACCGCCGTCAACACTTCCGAAATACGTCAGAAACCCAAGGAAAATCAGACGGCCCGCCCGGTTTGTCGGGCCGCCCGATTCAAACGCCTTAGCCGAGGTGCGGCAAAATCCGTTCCACGTCCGAATGCGGGCGGGGAATGATGTGCTTGGACACCAAGGTGCCGACCTTCTCGGCGGCGGCCGCGCCGGCGTCGACGGCGGCCTTGACCGCGCCGACATCACCCCGGACCAGGGTGGTCACCAGGCCCGAACCGATCTTCTCGTACCCGATCAGGGTCACGTTGGCCGATTTGGTCATCGCGTCCGCCGCTTCGATGGACCCGATAAGACCCTTGGTCTCGACCATACCCAATGCTTCGCCACTCATCGTCGTTCTCCTGTTAGGCGTCGTGCCTGTTACGCGGTTTGCCGTTGTTGCCAGCCGTGGGGCGGCCGCCCGTCTTGCCCTGACGGGATGGCGACGGAGCGGTCCGCTCCGCGCCGTGCGTCTGCGTCTCGTCCACCGCCGGTTTGACCGGCGTCTCGTCCACCGCCGGCTGGGCCGGCGTCTCGTTCACCACCGGCGGGGCCGGCGTTTCGTCCATCACCGGCGGGGTCGGCACCTCGTCCACCGTCGCCGCGGCCGACGGCGCTTGCGGCGTCGGGACGGGCTGCGGAAGGGGGGTGTCGATCGGCGCCGGGGAGGACGTTGCCGCCGACGGGGAAGCGTCGCCCGTGGGCTCGGCGGCGGGGGCGGAAACCACGCGGGGCGGAACGCCGACCGTATCGCGGTTGACGATCAGGCCGTCGATGCCGGCGGCGGGCCGGGCGATCACCCGGGTGGAAACCACCCGGCCGACCCTGGCCGCCGCCACCGCCGCCGCCGCGATGGCGGCATTGACGGCTCCGACATCGCCTTGGACCTTGACGACCGTCATGCCGTCGCCGCGGGCGAACTCGTAGCCCACCAGCGCGACATTGGCCGATTTGACCGCCGCGTCGGCGGCTTCGATGGCTGCTGCGAGGCCGATCGTCTCGATCAGCCCGAGGCTCAGTTGCGCCATGGTGGTTCCTCCCCTAAGCCGTTAGATGTACGGCGTGGTGGTGGACTTGATCTCGCTGGGATCAAGCGTCGCCAGCAACGTCTTGCCAACGTCGCGCGCGGCGATGACGGCCTGACGCACCGCGCCAGAGTCACCGGTGAACATGAAGATGACCTCGTTGCTGAAGCTCGTGCCGTTGCCCGGCGAAGCGTAGCCGACGGCCTGGACGGTGGCGGCCTTGGCCGCCGTATCGGCGAGCATCACGCCAATGGCCGCCGGAGCGCCGACGGTGATGGCGAAGGCCTGACCGAGCGGAGCGCCAAAGGCTTTGTTCAGCGCCCCACTGGCCCGCGCCGTGTACTGGAATTCCAGATGGCCGGCCGGCGTGCCATAGACATCGCCCATGGTGCGATGCACTTCGTTCAGGGTCACCTCAACGGCCCGACGGGCGTCGGACACGTCTTCCGCGCCGAACAGGATCAAGCAGCCATGACCGGCGCCACCTTCGGTGTCGCGGGCCAGTTCGATCAGCACCACTTCGCTGTTCGTCGCCTTGACGGCTTCGTCGGCGGCGAAGATATGCGGGCCGGCACCGGTGCGGGCGCCGATGATGCCGATGGAGCGGTACTTCGGGTTGATCTTCATCTTTTCGTGGAGCAGCGGATCCACATTGGCGATGACCAAACCAATGGTGTGGCCGATCGCCGTTCCCACGAATTCGGTCAGACCGCAGCCGCCAAGCGCGCCAAACGCCTTGGGAGCTTCCGCAGGGGCCGGCGTGGGCGCGGCGGGGGCCGGCGTGGGCGCGGCGGGGGCCTGGGGCTCGCTGCCGCCCATCTTCTTAATGACTTCGCCAAGGAGTCTTTCGACTAGATCGTCTTTCACGGCAAATCCCTCCTGTCCTGATCGGGGTGCTTATTGGGCCGCCGAAGCGGAGAGGCCGCGCGGCAGGATCTTTTCCACTTCGGTGTGGGGCCGCGGGATGACGTGGACGGACACGACTTCACCGATCTTCGAGGCCGCCACGGCGCCGGCATCCGTCGCCGCCTTCACCGCGCCCACGTCACCGCGAACCATCACGGTCACCAGACCCGAGCCGATCTTCTCGTAGCCCATCAGGACCACGTTCGCCGATTTCACCATGGCGTCGGCCGCTTCGATCGCACCGACCAGTCCTTTGGTTTCCACCATGCCCAAGGCTTCTTGTTGCATCGTTTTTCCCTCGTCTTGTTCTCAAGTGTTCACTGTCGGATCGCTGGTTCCCGCTGGCGGGAAGGCGAGACTCTCAACCGGTAACCGCGCCGATCAGCTCGGCCACGTCGTCCGGGGTAGGCTTTCGCGGATTGCTTGCCGTGCAGCTGTCGGCCAGGGTTCCCTGGACCATCGCCGCGCCGTAACGTGCCACCTCGTCGAGATCGACACCCAGGGCGCGCAGGGTCGGCGGGATGCCGAATTGCGCGTTCAGACGGGATATGGCCTGCGCCAAGCTTTTCACGCCGGCCCGAACACTTGGCCCTTCCAAGCCAAGACGGCGGGCCACTTCCGCATAGCGGGTCGCGGCGGGCAGACAGGGGCCGAACTCGCCCCGAGTGCCGGCGTTGTATTCGATCACCAGCGGCAACAGCATGGCGTTGATCTTGCCGTGGGGAATGTGCAGCCTGCCACCGATGGCGTGGGCCAAACCGTGGTTGAGGCCCAGGCCCGCGGCGCTGAAGGCTATGCCGGCCATGCACGACGCGTTATGCAAAGCGCCGCGCGCCACCACATCATTGCCGTTGGCGAAGGCCGTGGGCAGATGGGCGAAGGCAAGGGCTAGCGCCTTTTCGGCGAAGGCGTCGCTGAAGTCGTTGGCTTCACGCGCCACATAGGCTTCAAGCGCGTGAGTGATCACGTCCATGCCGGTATCGGCCGTAACTTTCGGCGGAACGCTCATCACCAGTTCGGGGTCGAGCAGCGCGATATCGGGGATGATCTCTTCGGAGCGCAGGGGGTGTTTGATCCCCCGCTCCGGCTCGGAAATGATCGCGTAAGACGTCACCTCGGACCCGGTTCCACTGGTCGTCGGCACGGCGATCATCACGATGGAGCGCGACGGCTCCATTTCCCGCAAGGTGGCCAAGATCGCTTTGGCGGCGTCGATGGCCGATCCGCCGCCCAAAGCCAAAATGGCGTCAGGTTTGAAATCGGCGAGGAAACGCGCGCCCTGGGCGATGTTCTGAAGCGGCGGTTCGGGCACCACCTCGCCGAAGACCTTGATCTCACAGGGAGGAAGCTTGGCCCGCACCCGGTCGACCATGCCCGATTTAACCATGAAGGCATCGGTGATGATACCGATCCGCTGCCCGCGAAAGGCCTCCAGGCGGTCGAACATGCCTGGTCCGAAGACGATTTCGGTTTTCAGGAAGAAGCGCTGTAGTCCGGTCATGGCCGCCTGTCTTTCCCGCATTCCTTGGCGAGGTTGGCCCGCCGCCGGGGGAAGGATCCCCGTCTGGCGAAAAACCCCGCTTCTTGGAGGCCGTCCCCCCGGACTGGTCCGGGGGGACGAAACCCGGTTTGCCGCTAGAGGGTCTGCTCGGTGCGGCTGATGATGTCGTCTTGCACTTCCTTGGCGAGGACGACGAACTGCGCGCTGTAGCCGGCGACGCGAACGACCAGGTCGTTATGCTTTTCCGGTTCAAGCTGGGCATCGAGCAGCGTCTGGCGATCGATGACGTTGAACTGGACGTGCATACCCTTGTGGTCGAAGTAGCTGCGGACCAGCGAGGCGAAGTTCTGAAGTCCGGCATCCCCGGCCAGGGCCGACGGCAGGAACTTCTGGTTGTAGAGCGTACCGTTGGAGGCGATGAAGTGGTCGAGCTTGGCCACCGAATTCGCCGCCGCCGTCGGGCCCTTGACGTCCTGACCGGGACGCGGGGAGACGCCATCGGCCAGCGGAGCCTTGGCCAGACGGCCATCGGGCAGAGCCGCCACGTCCTTGCCAAACAGCACGTTCGCCGACACCGGGTAGATACCGGCCTGGAACTGGCCGCCACGCGGGTTGGTGTACTTCTCGACTTCGCGGCAGTAGATCAGGGCGCATTCGCGAGCGACCATGTCGACGTCGTCGATGTCATTGCCGAAGGCCGGGCTGGCATCGAGAAGGCGGCGGATGGCGTCGTATTTGGTCGACGAGCCGCCGGCGGCCGGAGCGGCCTGACCCGACAGGGTGCGGTAGACTTCACCCTTGAGCGCCGAGACATCCATCGAGCCGTTGCTGCTCAGGACCTTGCGGACCGCGGCGAACACCTGCTCCTCGGTGAAATCGCCACCGGCCGACGGAGCGGAGCCACCGACGGGCAGACCGAAGTTGGCGTCGAGCGCTTCCTTCATCTCGGCCAGGGTGATCTTCTTGTCTTCGAAGACGTTCTTCTGGATGGCATAGACCGAGTCACCGGTATCGGCGACGCCGAAGGCCTGGGGACCGGTGAAGTTGTAGATGGCGCCGCCTTCCTGAAGGGACTTGCCGCGACCGATGCAATCGTCGACCAGGGCCGAGACGAAGGGCAGCGGGCAACGCTCGCCATGGGCCAGATCGACGCAGTTGTCGGCTTCGACCAGATAATGGACGAAGTAGGCCATCTGCTTCTGGAAGGCCGCGTAGAGGTCGTCCATGTTGCGGAAGCTGGTGAACTCGCCGGTCACCGGACCAAGCTGCTTGCCGCCGGCCTTGCCGTTGTTGAGGGTGATCTCAAGAACCTTGGCGACGTTGAAGAACGCGGCGTCATGCCAGCCTTCGGTCTTGTGGATGCACTGGGGCTCCACGCAGCCGACGATGCCGTAGTTACGGGCGTCGTGCAGGGTAACGCCGCGGTTCTGCAGGGCCGGAACGATGACTTCGTCGTTGTACATGGCCGGCACGCCAAGGCCCAAGCGGACCACTTCACAGGCGCGGTGCAGGAAATCATCGGGCGTGCCCTGCCAGACGCGGATCGAGAACGACGGCGCGGGCAGACGGACGTGGGCGGTGGCCTCCATGCACATGTAGGAGATTTCGTTGGTCGCATCCAGGCCGCCTTCGGTCTGACCACCAACGCACAGGTTCTGGAACACCGCGTAACCGGCGAAGGCCTGGGCCGACACTTCGTCGCGGGTCTTGTTGACGTCGTTGAGCTTGATCCAGATGCAGTCGACGAGTTCCTGGGCGAAGCCCTTGTCGATGCTCTTGTCGGCGCAAAGGAAGGGATACATGTACTGGTCGAAGCGGCCCGGCGAGATGGAATGGCCGCTGGACTCGATCTGAAGCAGGCACTGAACGAACCAGAAGGACTGGCAGGCCTCATAGAAGGTGGTGGCGCCGTTCTCGGGAACGCGGGCGCAGTTCTGGGCGATCTGAAGCAGCTCAGCCTTGCGGGTCGGGTTGGCTTCGTTCTGCGCCAGTTCCAGGGCCTTCGCCGCATAGCGGTGGGCGAAATTGATGGCCGCCGTATAGGCGATGATCACCGCGTTGTAGAACTGCTGCTTCTTGATGTAGTCCGGGTCCATCCGGTCCATCTTTTCCATGGCCTGGACCACTTCGGTGATGATACCGCGGAAGCCGATCTTCAGAACCTTGCCGTAGTCGACGCAGACATGGCCGACGCCGCCGTAGAAGTAGTTGCCAACGGTGAACACGCCCGAGGCGATGCAATCCTTGGCTTCCTGCGACATATAGGAAGAGGCGAGATCGCTGGTGGTCTTGCCCGGCCAATACAGGAACGCGTCATGCAGTTCCTTGGCGGTTTCCTTGGGGATCAGGAAGGGGTCGGCCAGACGGGTGGCCATGGTGTCGAATTCTTTTTCGACCCAGTCGTAGGAGAATTCCGGGCAGATCTCGGTGGAACGCGGGTTCTTGGTGATGGCGCCGACGATCAACTCGTCGTTGCGGATGGTCACCGGCAGATTGTTGAAGATCTTCTCGGCGGCCTTGGCGCGGCGCAGGATGGCCGGCAGCCCTTCCGTTTCCTTATAGGCTTCCGTGACCAGAACCGCCCGCTCGGACTCGACATAGGGCTTGGCGTTGAGAATTTCGTTCTTCAGCCGCATAACCCGATCGGTCGGCTTGGAGAAACCTTTTTCGATCATGACATCCTCCACATAGGGATTTTTACGGATCCGCTTTTCGCCACCGGGCCTGTACCGGAAAGTCCTGTCAGACCAGAACCCTCACGCCCAGAAGCCGAACGAAGTCGCGCAGAAGGGCCGGGTGTCCCGGCCAAGCGGGCGACGTCGTCAGATTGCCGTCAACCACGGAGTCCTCCGCTTTGACTTCGACATAGATCCCGCCAGCCATCTCCACTTCCGGCTTGACCGCGGGATATGCCGTTACCCTCCTGCCGCGCACCACATCCGCCGCCGTCAGGATCTGCACGCCATGGCAGATCGCCGCCACGGGCAAGGACTTGCCCATGAAGCCGCGCACGATGCTCAGAACCTCGCGGTTCAGCCGCAGGTACTCCGGGGCGCGTCCTCCGGTCAGATACAGCCCCGCGTAGTCTTCCGGATCGCTATCCAGAAACGAGGCGGTCAGCCGAAACAGGTGACCCGGTTTTTCCGTATAAGTCTGGTCGCCCTCAAAATCGTGGATGGCCGTTTTCAGAAGATCGTTCTTCCGTTTACCGGGACAGACTACATCGACCCTCAAACCCAACATCTCCAGGGCTTGGTACGGGACCATAACCTCGTAGTCTTCCGAAAAATCTCCTGCCAACATCAGGATCTTTTTCATAGTCCCCCGCCCCATCCGCTTTTGTTGTTGACCTTGGGCAGAGACTAGTCACCTGGGGCTTTATTGGTCAATTGTACAATTTTGACTTTATATGGTAAAAATTTGTCGTGCTAATGACAGTTCCTTTCTTTGTGGGATCTATAAAATATTTCGCAACGCACCCAAGCCCGCCGGCCCCATCCCCCGGGAACCGGGGGATTTCTGGCGGGCGTCACCCCGGCGGCGAAGGCGTGGAAAAAGGGGGAAGATCGGCGCGGCGGCGGCCTTCCTTAGGCGGCGCCCCCGTCAGGGGCGCCCCTCATCCGCTCCTTGAATGGACAGGGCGGGCTTGATAGCTTAAGGAGAGAACGGATACGGAGGCGAAACGCTATCGTGCTTAGTATCTTTAAAGTAAAATCGTACTTTTTATTACCGTTGCGCCGTCATCGAAATCATATCGATCGCCTATCGCAATAAAACCGTCTCCTTTCGAGATCAAAGATCTGCCCTCATCCCTTTTGCCAAAGCGATCCCGCCGAAGATCGTTGGAGCCACGCCCCATGACGTTCATCGACAGTCCCCTCTCGCAGACGATCGCCCTGGCGGGGGGCGACCTTCATGTCGCGGTGGCGCGCAGCGATCTTCCCCTGGGCGCGCTCTGCGGCTTCGCCAGCCGGCGCAACCCCAAGCGCCCCTTCCTGTTCGTCAGCAAGGTGCTGGGGCGGCATCTGCCCGTCCGCCCCCAGGTGATGAGGATGGTTCACCGCCGGCTGGCGGCGAAGCTGCCGGCAAATCTTCCCGGACCGGTCGTCGCCATCGGCATGGCCGAAACCGCCATCTGCCTGGGACAGGGGGTTTTCGAAGCGTGGCGGGGGGGAAGCGGCCGCGAGGACGGGCTGTTCATCCATTCGACCCGCTACCGGCTGCGTCAGGGGTTGCTGTCGACCTTCGAGGAAAGCCACAGCCACGCCACCAGCCACCTGATCCACCAGCCCGCCGCCGCCCTTGATCGCGCCCTCTGCGCCGCCTGCCGGACCCTGGTGCTCGTCGATGACGAAGCCTCGACCGGTGCGACCTTCGTCGCCCTAGTCGAAGCCAATCGCGCCGCGATGCCCAACCTCGCCCGGATCGTCTGCGTCACCATCACCGACTGGATGGGCGCGGCGAAGCGGGCCGAGATCACGGCGGCCATGCCGGTGCCCACGACCTTCGTCTCCCTTCTGGAAGGCGGCTATACCTTCGAGGCGCGCACCGTCACCCCGCCGGCCATGCCCAATGTCACCGGCGACGGCGCCTTCAAGGACGATCTGATCCCGGTGAACTGGGGGCGCCTTGGCTTGCGCCGCCCCCGGCCGCTACCCGCCGCCGCCCTGGCGATCAGGGCGAAGGCCGGCGAGCGGGTTCTGGTGCTGGGCACCGGCGAATTCGTCTTTCCGCCCTTTCAGCTCGCCCGCCGGCTGTCGGCGATGGGCGCCGATGTCCGGGTGCAGGCGACCACCCGCTCGCCGATCCTGGAAGGCGGCGATATCGACGGCGTGATCGACTTCGCCGACGCCTATGGCGACGGCATTCCCAATTTTCTGTATTCCACCCGTCCGGGAGACTACGACCGCGTTCTGGTCTGCTACGAGACGCCACCATCGACCGCCCAAACGGCCCTGATCGCCGCCCTGGGCGCCGAACCGGTTTTTTTCAATGCCATCGGGGGCCCGCGGACATGAGGCGCGTTGTTTTCGTCGATCTCGACGACACCTTGTTCCAGACGGCGCGCAAAAACCCGGGCGCCCAAACCCTGGCGGCGCTCGACAAGGACGGCAAGCCGCTGTCCTTCCAGTCGACGCGGCAGGTGGCCTTCCTGGAGTGGCTGAGCGCCGACGCCGTGATCGTGCCGGTGACCGGACGCAGCGTCGAGGCCTTCCGGCGGGTGACCCTGCCCCTCGGCCCGCGCGCCATCTGTTCGTTTGGCGGCGTGATCCTGGGCGCCGACGGCCTGCCCCATCCCGAATGGCATCGTCAGATGAGCCAGAAAGCCCAGGCCACGGCCCGGGTGATGGAGCTGCTTGACGATATGGTCGCTCAAGTCCTGGCGCGAACCGGCGTCGATGCCCGCCACCACATCATCCACGATGCCGAACTGGCGCTTTACCTGTCGATCAAGCACAACGGCGGATCGGCCGAGGAAACCGCCCGTCTGGCCCAGGCCCTGGCCCCCGCCGTCCCCGAGGGGTGGACGACGCATCTCAACGGCGCCAACATGGCGCTGTTGCCGCCCTTCCTGGGCAAGCGCGCCGCCGTCGCCTTTTTCCTGGAAACCCAATTGGGCGACGGGCCGCTGCTGACCATCGGCTTTGGCGACAGCCTGACCGACCTGGGCTTCATGTCCTTGTGCGATTACGCCCTCACCCCGTCGCGCTCGCAGATCCTGGGTTTTTTGAACACGACCTGGCCGGCCGTCGCGGCGATGGCGGACAGCGCGGCATGAGCGCCTTTCCCCTCGGCTTCAGCGGCAGCTACGACCCCGCCGACGTGACCTTCCTGTTGACCCCGGTGGTCGTCGATTTCGTCGATGTCGCCGCCAAGGAAGCCCTGATCCAAAGCGGCCGCAAGCACTACTCCGAGATGCTCGCCCGCGAAAAGCCGCCCTCGCCCGAGTATATGGCCGTTTTCCATCAGGCCTTCGCCGCCAATCGCGATCGCGTCGGCCGCGACGTGGCCCGTCTGGCCAAGGCCCTGGCGGCGCGC
The DNA here is from genome assembly GCF_000013085.1 of Rhodospirillum rubrum ATCC 11170. Taxonomy (NCBI): domain Bacteria; kingdom Pseudomonadati; phylum Pseudomonadota; class Alphaproteobacteria; order Rhodospirillales; family Rhodospirillaceae; genus Rhodospirillum; species Rhodospirillum rubrum. The sequence goes on along the minus strand of NC_007643.1, from coordinate 1,074,876 downwards.
GGCGAGGACGGCGAGATCGTTCTTGTCAGTCTGGCGCGCGCCGGCACCCCGATCGGCGTGCTGCTGCGCCGCGCCCTCGTCGCCCTTGGGCGGATGGCCGTTCATTACTCGGTCTCGATCATCCGCGACCGGGGCATCGATCCGCTGGCGATGGCGGCGATCCTTGCCCGCCATGATCCGGCGTCGATCGTCTTCGTCGATGGCTGGACCGGCAAGGGGGCGATCGGTGGCGAGCTGGCGCGGGCGATGGCCGGCGACTTCCCCCAATTGACCGGCGCGCCGCTATGCGTCTTGTCGGATCTGGCCGGCGTCGCCACCCTCGCGGCGGGGGACGAGGATTACGTCATCCCCTCGGCGATCCTCAACGGCATCATCTCCGGGCTGATCAGCCGCACGGTTTTGTCAGACGATCTTATCGCGCCGGGGAACTTCCATGGGTGCATGCTCCTTGATGATCTGGCGGATCTGGATTTGAGCCGATGGTATGTGGATGAGCAAATGAACGACGTGCGCGATCACCTTCCACGGGCGAGGGCCGCCGATTGGAGCGCGACGGACCGCGCGCGCGCGGCCGCCATCTCGACCGCCTTCGTCGAAGCCATGATGCAAAGGACGGGGATCACCGATAGAAACCGCGTCAAGCCGGGCATCGGAGAAGCCACCCGCGCCCTGCTTCGCCGCATGCCCGAACGGCTGTTCCTGCGCGATCCCCAAGACGGCGATGTCGGCCACCTGGTGGCTTTGGCGTCAAGCAAGGGCATCGCCGTGGAGACCCTGGCCGATCTTCCCTATAGCGCCTGCGCCATTATCAAGACCCTGGGTGACGCATGACCGAACAGATCTCCGCCTTGCGGCTTGGCGCCAGCCTTTATGTGCCGGCCACCCGCTCCGACCTCGCGGCCATCGCCAATGGCCATCGCCATCCCTTCTTGAAATCGGTGATCCTGTGCACCGAGGACAGCATCCTGGCCGAACAGGTCGATGCCGCCCTGGTCAATCTGGCCGAATGCCTGACCAAATTGGAGGACGGCCGCCCCCTGGTGTTCATCCGCCCGCGCAATATCGAGGTGCTGGGTAGGATCCTGGCGATGAAGGGGATCGAGCGGATCGACGGCTTCGTCCTGCCCAAGACCACGCCGGACTCGATGATCGCCTGCGCCACCCTGGTGCCGCCCCGCTTCATGCTGATGCCGACCCTGGAGACCCTCGACGTATTCGACGCCACGGCCCTGCGCGATCTCAGAACCGTTCTGTCGGGCCCCGGCCTGAAGAACCGCATCCTGGCGCTGCGCATCGGCGGCAACGACATCCTCAATCTTCTGGGCATCCGCCGGCGCGCCGGAAAAACCATCTATGACACGGCGGCGGGTCCGGTGATGGCGGCGCTGGTGGCGGCCTTCCGCCCCTTCGGCTTCGCCCTGACCGCGCCGGTCTTCGAGGATTTCGGCGATCTCGCCACCTTGCGCGAAGAGGTCTCCCGCGACCTCGACCACGGTCTGGTCGGCAAGGCCGCCATCCATCCCTTCCAGGTCGGGCAGATCGAACGCCAGTACCGGGTCGCCGAAGAAGACCTGGAAATCGCCAACCGGGTGCTGGCCGTCGATGCCCCGGCGGTGTTCCAGGTCGATCAGATCATGTGCGAACCCGCCACCCATTCCCAATGGGCCCGCGCCACCGTCGACCGCGCCCGGATCTATGGCGTCGAAGGCAAGGCCGACAGCCTGACCACCCTCGACAGACGCCTCGTGGCTTCGTAAAGGCGCTCTTTTAGCGCCAACACGAGCGCCTCACGCCTTCGCCTCGTCGTCCAGATCCAGCAGAGCCGCATCCAGGAAGCCCAGGAGATCGGTGTCGCTCGCGTCAGCCTCCGCGACGATCTGGCACTGGCGGCGAACCTCCTCGGCGAAGCCGGGGCGGCTGGTGTCGGGAACCCAGATTTGGATCGGACGCAGACCGGCCGCCCGCAAGGCCTCCCGGCGCTTGCGAACCCGTTCGACGACTGGTTTGGACATGGGGGCCTCCCCTATCACAGAGTCACATGTCACATCGTTACGAAACGCGAGACGGTCAACGCTAATCCCCCTTCCGCCGCGACGAAAGCATCACACCTGAAGGCAGCCCTGGATGGGGGCCACCCGGAGGCCGGCCTTGGCCGGGGGTACATCCTGGGGGCCGGCCATGCCCAGGGTCAGCAGGATGTTCCAATAGGGCAAGGCGACGCCCGACTGGCAACTGTAGATCAGGCCGCCCGACATCCGGCTGTTGATCTCGAGCAAATAGGGTATGCCGTCGCCCTCGCGGGTTTGCAGGTTGAACACGCCATCAAGGCCATAGCGACGGGTCAGCAGGGCGGCCATATCGATCGAGGGGCCGGTGGTTTCCAGCACTTGATGGCTCCCCACCTTCACCCGCGAAACGGCGCGCACCAGCGTGCCGCGACAGGCCAGAACATCGACGCTGCGTTCCACCCCGGGCAGATAGGTCATGACCATCATGTCGCGATCTTGGGACGACCCGGCCAGGGCCTCGCGGAAGGCGGCAAAGGAGGTGCGGAACCCATCGCCCGACAAGATCCGCTTCAATTCGCAGCCCTCGCGCTCAAGAATGCGAAAGCCGGCGGCGTAAACGCCGACGCTCGGCTTGACGCAAAGCTGCGCCGCTTCGCCGCCCAGCTCGGCGCAGGCCAGATCGAACTCCTCCAGGCCGCGAAACAGCCGATAGGGCGGAACCGCCACCCCGCTGCCGATCAGATCGTCATAAAAGGCGTGCTTTTGATCAACGAGGTCCATCACCGCCGGCTCGGCCATGATCGACAGCCGCACCCCGGCCGCCTCGAAGGCCGCCCGCTGGCGACCGATGACCTGGCGGCGGCGCTGGGGCACGAACAAATCGACCCCCCGGGCCCGGCACTGCTCCAGGCACCACGCGCCATAGGCGTCATCCTCCAGCCCGGCGGGTTCGACGAAAAACGTATCGGCGGCCTTGCCGACGGCGTTGGTCTCATCGCTATGGCTGGCCAGCAAACCAAAAGCCCCCGCATGGTCGGCGGCGCGAATAATCGTCAGGGCATCGTAAGTGTTTGACAGCCCCCGGTTGAACCAAACTTTCATACTCTTTCCCTTACACTCGCGCCGGCGCCGCTCGGCCGCCAAGGGACCGCGAGCGACACCGGAAAGGACCCAAGGCCAGTGCGCGTGTCAAGGCGGCTGGAGCATGCAGCGGCGGGAGTCTCACAAAACACCCTTCAGATATTCCCTCCAAGGAATAGTATCTTTCTATGCGATGAGTTCGGTGACCGACGATCTTTAGGGCGAGCATCTGGCCGAGTTGGAAAAGGAGAAAGACAATGGCCGGTAGGCATTCCTTCGCGGAGCTTCGCGGCCGCATGACGCCCGAGGCGCGCGCGGCGGCGGAAGCCAAGGCCGTGGGGCTTGAGGCGGAAATGGACCTTGCCGAGGTGCGGCGGGCGATGAAGCTGTCGCAGGAGGAAATCGGCCAGACGCTCCAGATCAATCAAGGATCGGTCGCAAAGATCGAAAAGCGCGCCGACATGTATGTCAGCACTTTGCGGCGCTTCATTGAGGCGATGGGCGGTGAGCTGGAAATCATCGCTCGCTTCCCCGACCACTCGGTCAAGATCAGGAGTTTTTCCGATTTGTCGGAAAAGGGAAACCCCTGAATTCCCCGGCGCGCAAGCAAGACGACACCATGGCCGCAGGATCTTTGATGGCAGTCCCGGCTTTTTTAGCGTTTGTCGCGATCCCGCCGTAAATATGCCCGCTTTATCCTTGATTCTCCCTGTATGGACAAAGGGTTACACTTTGGGGTCAAGGGATGGTCGCGGTGCGAGAACACCGTGACGGGGGCTTTACGCCCCCGACGATCCCCAGCGTTGGTAGCCTTGTGTGCTCGCCTGGGCGCCCTTAGATAAGGGGGCCGATGGGCAAGAACTGTTTTGTTCTGGTTTTCATCAACAATGATAACGGAGATTCCAATGGCTGTGTCCCTGTCGAAAGGCGGCAACGTTTCCTTGAGCAAGGAGGCTCCCGGTCTTACCGCCATCAATGTTGGTCTGGGTTGGGATGCCCGCGTTACCGACGGTTCCGCCTTCGATCTCGATGCCTCGGCCTTCCTGTTGAATGAAGCCGGCAAGATCCGCTCCGACGCCGACTTCATTTTCTACAACAACAAGACCTCCTCCGACGGCTCGGTCGTCCATCAGGGCGACAACCAGTCGGGCGCCGGCGAGGGTGATGACGAGACCGTGGCGATCGATCTGACCAAGGTGCCCGCCGACGTGCAGAAGGTGGCCTTCTCGGTGACCATCCACGAAGCCGACGCCCGCAAGCAGAATTTCGGTCAGGTGACCAACGCCTTCATCCGCGTCGTCAATCAGGCCGATGGCAAGGAGATCACCCGCTACGACCTGTCGGAAGACTATTCGACCGAAACCGCGATGATCTTTGGCGAGTTGTACCGCAACGGCGCCGACTGGAAGTTCAAGGCCATCGGCCAGGGCTTCGCCGGCGGCCTTGGCCCCTTGGCCAAGAATTTCGGCGTCAACATCGGCTAAGGCCGGCAAGGCCGGATTTCCGATCGTCGAGAAAACGGCAAATCCCTTGTGCGACACGAGGATCGGGCGGGGATTTGCCTTCAAAGGAGGATTGTCATGGGCGTATCGCTGACCAAAGGCCAGAAGGTAAGTCTTTCCAAGGACGGCGCCGGCCTGACCCGTATTTTCATGGGCCTGGGCTGGGACGCCGCCAAGAAGGGCGGCTTGCTTGGCGGCCTGTTTGGCGGCGGCGGTGGGGACATCGATCTCGATGCCTCCTGCCTTGTTTTCGATGACGCCGGCCAGCCCGTCGACCAGATCTGGTTCCGCCAGCTTAGCGGCGTGAACGGCGCGATCGTCCATACCGGCGATAACGTCACCGGGGCGGGCGACGGCGATGACGAAACGATCAAGGTCGATCTGTCCAGGCTTCCCGCCAGCGTCAAATCCCTGGTTTTCGTCGTCAATTCCTTCCGCGGCCAGACCTTCGACAAGGTCGCCAACGCCAAATGCCGGGTGGTCGATGACACCTCCGGGGTTGAATTGGCGTCGTTCACCCTCAGCGAGGCCGGGTCCCATACCGGTCTTGTGATGGCCAAAATCTACCGCCACAATGACGAGTGGAAAATCCATGCCATCGGTGAAAAGACCGTCGGCAAGACCTTCCACGACATGATGCCGGCGATTCAGGGCACGCTTTAAGCGGCCATCGAACCGGGACGCGCTTCAGGCGTCCAGCGAAAAGGGGGACGGATGACCGTCGTCACATTGACTCCGGGGGCGAATACCACCATCGCCGACTGCGCTCAGATCATGGTCGCCGTCGGCTGGGATCCCAAATCACCGCCCGGCATGGAAATCGACGCCTCGGCCTTCATCATCAAGGCCGATGGCAAGGTGGTGAACGACGAACACTTCGTGTTCTATGGCGCCCAGGCCTCGCCCGATGGCTCGGTGCGCTTCGTCGCCTCGCCGATGGCCGGCAATCCGGGCGATGTCCAGGCTTTCGGCATCGATCTCGCCAAGCTTGCCGGCACAATCGACGCCATCGACATCTGCGTCACCATCCACGAGGGGCAGGCGCGGCGCCAAAGCTTCGCCAGCCTGAAGGGGGTTTTCGCCCGCATCCTGGATCTGGCGACCAACCGGGAAATCGCCCGCTTCGATCTCCAAACCGCCGGAATGGCCGAAACCGCCATCACCCTTGGCAAGGTCTATCGGCGCAACGACCAGTGGAAGGTCCGCGCCGTGGGTCAGGGCTTCGCCGGTGGTCTGGCGCCGCTCGCCCGTCAATACGGCGTCGATGTCGCCGAGGATCCGCCCGCCCCCGCCCCAAGCAAGCCGGCCGCTCCCCCTCCGCCGCCCCCTCCTCCGGCGGCCAAGCCGATCAGCCTGTCGAAGGTGACGCTGGAAAAGCGCGGGCAATCGATCTCGCTGGAAAAAAAGGCCGATGCCGGGTTCGGCGAGATCATCTTCAATCTGAACTGGAACCAGCGCCCCCCGCAAAAAAGCGGCGGGTTCTTCGGCGGATTGTTGGGCGCCAACAAGGCGACCGACCTTGACCTCGGCTGCTTGTGGGAGATGGAGGGCAGCGGCCAGAAGGGGGTGATCCAGGCCCTGGGCGAAGCCTGGGGCGATTACGCCCGCGAACCGTTCATCCGCCATGCCGGCGACGACCGCACCGGCGCCATGGCCCAGGGCGAGAACATCAAGATCAACGGCGACCGGCTGTCGCAGATCAAACGCATCCTGGTCTTCGCCTTCATCTATGACGGCGCCCCCAACTGGGCGGCGGCCGATGGCGTGGCGACCGTGAAGATCCCCGGCCAGCCCGACATTGAGGTGCGGCTCGACAACCCGGCCTCCGGCCAGGGGATGTGCGCCATCGCCCTGATCGAAAAGGACGGGGGCAAGTTGAAGGTGACCAAGGAAGAGCGCTATTTCCGCGGTCACAAGGACATGGACGAAACCTATCGCTGGGGCCTCCGCTGGGTCTCCGGCTCGAAATAGCGCCCCATTCAAAATAGCTAAGGGAACAAAAAATGGCTTTCACCGACTGGCTGAAGAAAAACGTCACGGATGCCAGAGACACGATCAACACCGAGATCACCAAGTTCAAGTCGAAAGACCTGCTTGAAGCGGTGGTCGCCGGCTGTGCTCTTGTCGCTTATGCGGACAATACCGTGTCGCCGGAAGAGAAGCAGAAGATGATGGGCTATCTGAAAACCTCAGACCAGCTCAAGGTCTTCGATCAGAACGATGTCATCAAGATCTTCCAGAAATACATCGAGAAGTTCGAATTCGATGTCGCCATCGGCACCGGCGAGGTGATGCAGGCGGTGGGCAAGTTCCGCGACAAGCCCCAGGGCCAGCTTATCGTCCGTGTCTGCTGCGCCATCGCCGCCGCCGACGGCACCTTCGACGACAAGGAACAGGCGGTGGTCCGCCGCATGTGCTCGGAGCTTGGCCTCAACCCGGCCGACTTCAGCCTCTGACCCTTTAACGATTGACCTGGACCGGCTCGCCGGCCGGCCGCCCCCCGTGGCGTGCCGACCGGCGAGCCGCCCGTTTGGGCGTATTGCGGCAAGCCAATAGGGGACTTGCCGGACCTCTATCCTGACTCAAGGATCTGTCGTGGCCCACTTCGGCTTTCCCATCGAAACAATCATCATCTTTTTCACCGTGATCGGCTTCTCGGTCTTCATCGACCTTTTCGCCCATCGCCATGCGAAAGAGATCTCCGTTCGCGACGCCAGCTTGTGGTCGTGCTTCTGGATCGGGCTGGCCCTGGCCTTCTTTGCCTATCTGTGGCTGCGCTTCGACAAGACCTGGGCCGACCTTTATCTGGCCGGGTACGCCCTGGAAAAATCGCTGTCGATCGATAATTTGATCGTCTTCATGGCGATCTTCGCCTCGTTCGGGATCAAGGGGGTGCTTCAGCACCGTATTCTGTACTGGGGGATCATCGGCGCCCTGGTTTTCCGCGCCATCTTCGTCGCGGTCGGCACCGGTCTGTTCGCCCTCGCCCCCTGGGTCGGCTTTATCTTCGCCGCCATCGTCGCCTGGTCGGGCTGGAAAATGCTGACCTCGGGCGGTGACAACGAGGAGATCACCGATTACTCCGAGCACTGGTCGGTCAAGATCACGGCGCGCCTGATGCCGGTGTTCCCCCGCCTTTATGCCGAGCGCTTCTTCGTCAACCGGGCGATCGTCGCCGATCTGGCGAAGTCCGATCCCACCCTCAAGCTGGCCAAGAACGCCGCCGTTTTCGCCACCCCGGCCTTTCTTTGCCTGATGGCGATCGAAACATCGGACGTGATGTTCGCCTTTGATTCGGTGCCGGCCGTTATCGCCGTGACCCAGGAACCCCTGCTGGTTTACGCGGCGATGATCTTCGCCGTCCTTGGCCTGAGGTCGTTGTACTTCGTGCTCGCCGCGATGACCAAATACCTCGTCCACCTGGAAAAGGCGGTCATCGTCCTGCTGTTCTTCATCGCCGCCAAACTGACGCTGCAGTCGGGCGAGCATGTCTTCGGCTGGGACTTCCTCCATATCAGCCCCAACGTCAGCCTGCTGATCGTTCTGGGCACTCTGGCCGCCGGCGTGATCGCCTCGTTCATCTGGCCGGCCAAAGAAGAAAAGGCCGAGTGACGGACCCGTTCGGCCCTGTGATCGCACGGAAAAGGCCACCTTCGGGTGGCCTTTTTCATGGCAGCCCTCGGCGAGGCGGCCTTCCGTCAATCGATGCAGATCGTCGGGCCGGCCTTGCCCTTCTCAACCCGGGCATGGCAGCCAAACGAGGTGTCCTCGGCTTGGCAGGCGCCGGTGACCGGGGTCCCGGGCAAGATGGCGTTATTGCCTGCAAGGCGACAGTCCCCGGCGCACTGCGCGCCATCGTCACAGGCCTTGCCGGCATCGGGATAAGGGGTGACGCAGCGCGGGGTCTGCATCCGGCCAACGGGCTTCATCTGGCCGCCCCCGGCCTGACAGGCGGCGGCTTGCGGGCCGGGTCGGGAGGCGGGCGCTTTCTCGTCGATGTCGGCGCATCCGGCCAGCAGGAAAACGCCTAGGGCGGCGAGGGCGGCGGTGAGGAACGGCATGATCGGTCTCCACGCCAAGGGGCGGAGGGAAACAACCTCACCCCGCCGGGTCTGGCCGGCAAGGATAGGCCAATCGCCGCGTCGTGGGTAGCCAGCGCGGCGAGGCGCCGCTCTTCCCGGCCTCCCGCCACTTGACTGTTTAGTCAACTCGTCCTAATTATGTCAGACCATGAGGCATGGAAGGAGCCGTCGATGGGGCGACCCGCATCGGATACCAGGCAGAAACTGATCGATACCGCGCTCGAGCTGATGTGGACCAACAGCTATGGGACGGTCAGTGTCGATGACATCTGCAAGGCCGCCGATGTGAAGAAGGGCAGCTTCTATCACTTCTTTCCCTCCAAGGTGGATTTGTCGATCGCCGCCATGGAGCAATCCCACCACGAGTTGGAAGAGACCTACGACAAGATCTTTTCCCCCGCCGTGCCGCCGATCGAACGCTTCATGCGCATGGCCGATTGCGTGATCGCCCTGCAGGCCGAGGTGGCCGAGAAATACGGCCATGTCTGCGGCTGTCCCTGCGCCTCGCTGGGCTCCGAGATGGCCGGCCAGGAAGATGGAATCCGCGCCAAATTCGAAGACCTCGCCCACCGCAAGGAGCGTTATTACGAGAATGCCCTGCGCGATATGGTCGGCGATGGCCTGCTGGCGCCAACCACCGATGTGAAGGTGTTGGCCCAGGAGATCTATACCTATCTGGTGGGCCAAATGATGATCGCCCGCATCCAGAACGACCTCGCCCCGCTGAAGCGCGATCTCAAGCGCGGCTTAGCGCGGCTTCTGGGCGTGGTGGAGCCGGCCTGATCCCGTCGCCCGCCTCCCCGGGGCGGGGAAGCCAAAGCGCCGGTCTTTGTAAAGCATTCTTAGACGCGGGGGTTTGGCCCCCGGGACCACCGTCGTTGTCGCCGTTTTGGCGGCTTTTTTTGACCTCAAACTAAACTGACCGGTCAATTAATCGGGTATGGCACCCGATACCGGTCCCGATCCCGTCCTTTTCCCGGTGCTTGCAGGAGATCCGCAATGACCAAGGGTTCCCGTTTCGTCAAAGGTCGCGCCGTCCTGCTGGGCACGGTTGGCCTGATCCTTCTCGCCGGCGGCGTCGGCGTCGTTCTTGACCGGGGCGTCGGGGTGCCGGCCCAGGCCCAAGCCCCGGCCCAGGCGCCGCGGGTCGGCGTCCAAACCCTCACCCCGCGACAGGTTCAGGTCTGGTCGTCGTTCTCCGGACGCCTGCGCGCCGTCGATCTGGCCGAGATCCGTCCCGAGGTCGGCGGCCGCCTCACCGAGGTCCGTTTCCGCGACGGTCAGACCGTCGCCGTCGGCGATGTGCTGTTCGTCATCGATCCCGCCCCTTACGAAGCGGCGATGGCCAAGGCCGAGGCCTCTTTGACCTCGGCGCGGACCAATGCGGCCTTTGCCCGGACCGAGCTTAACCGGGCCGTTAGCCTGGTGAAGACCCAGACCATCGCCCAGCGCCTGTATGACGAACGCGCCAATGCCAACCGCCTCGCCCAGGCCGCCGTTCTGGTGGCCGAGGCCGAGGTCAAGCGGGCGCGGATCGATCTGGATCATACCCGGGTCAAGGCGCCGATCGCCGGCCGGGTCAGCCGGGCCGAAATTACCGTGGGCAATGTGGTTCAGCCCGGAGCCGGCGCGCCGCTTCTCACCTCCATCGTCTCCAACGACGGCCTTTATGCCGACTTCGAGGTCGACGAGCAGACCTATATGTCGGGCATCCGGGCGCGCGGTCCCTCGCGCGATCAGGAAAACCGCATCCCGGTTCAGATCACCGCCCAGGGCGACGAGGCCCATCCCTATGGCGGCACCATCCATAGCTTCGATAATCGCATCGACAGCGCCACGGGCACCATCCGGGCGCGGGCGTTGCTGGCCAATGAGGACGGCGCCTTGATGCCGGGCATGTTCGTCTCGGTCAAGGTGGCCAGCGGCGGCGGGGCGGGCGCCCTGATGGTGCAGGAACGGGCCATCGGCAACGACCAGAGCAAGAAGTTCGTCTATGTCGTCGGCGAGGACGCCAAGGTCGCCTACCGCGAGGTCGACCTCGGGGCGCGGGTCGAGGGCGAGCGCATCGTGCTTTCGGGGTTGCGGGCCGGTGAGCGGGTGATCGTCGATGGCCTGCAACAGGTCCGCCCGACGATGACCGTCGAGATCAAGGAAGCTGGGCTTGAGACCGCGTCACGCGCCCTGGCGGCGAAGTGATCTCTTTTCGTTGACCGCGCGCCCGGAAAGGCCCCGCCATGTCGCTCTCCAAATTCTTCATCGATCGTCCGATCTTCGCCGGCGTGATCTCGACGGTCATCTTGTTGGCGGGTCTGATCTCGATGGTTTTGCTGCCGATCTCGGAATACCCCGAGGTCGTGCCGCCGTCGGTCATCGTCAAGGCGCAGTTCCCCGGCGCCAATCCCAAGGTCATCGCCCAAACGGTGGCGACGCCGCTTGAAGAGCAGATCAACGGCGTCGAGGACATGCTGTACATGTCGTCGCAGGCGGCGAGCGATGGCACGATGACCCTGACCATCAGCTTCAAGCTGGGCACCGATCCCGATCTGGCGACCCAATTGGTTCAAAACCGGGTCAATCAGGCGCTGACCCGCCTGCCCGAGGTCACCCGGCAATTGGGGGTGACGACGGTCAAAAGCTCGCCCGATCTGACGATGGTGGTCCATCTCACCTCGCCCAACGAACGCTATGACATGCTGTATTTGCGCAATTACGCCCTGCTCAACGTCAAGGACCAATTGGCCAAGATCCAGGGCATCGGCAGCGTGCAGTTGTTCGGCTCGGGCGATTACGCCATGCGCATCTGGCTTGATCCGCAGAAGGTGGCCGAGCGCGGCATGACGGCGACCGAGGTGATCGCCGCCATTCGCCGCCAGAACGTTCAGGTCGCCGCCGGTGTTATCGGCGGGCCGCCCTATGGCACGGGCGTCGCGGTGCAAGTGCCGGTCAATGCCCAGGGCCGGCTGACCGATGCCGATGAGTTTCGCGAGATCATCATCAAACGCGACGGCGGCGTCGTCACCCGCTTGAAGGACGTGGCGCGCATCGATTTGGACGCCGCCCAATACGGCCTGCGCTCGCTGCTTGACAACAAGCCGGCGGTGGCCATTCCGGTCTTCCAGGCGCCGGGCTCCAACGCCATCGAGATTTCCAATCAAGTCCGCGCCACCATGGCCGAACTGAAGAAGAGCTTCCCCGAGGGGCTTGATTACGCCATCGCCTATGATCCCACGGTGTTCGTGCGCGGCTCGATCGAGGCGGTGGTGCATACCCTGCTCGAAGCGGTGGCCCTGGTGGTGATCGTCGTGATCTTGTTCCTCCAGACGTGGCGGGCTTCGATCATCCCGCTGTTGGCGGTGCCGATCTCGATCATCGGCACCTTCGCGGTCATGCATCTGTTCGGCTTTTCGATCAACGCCCTGTCGCTATTCGGCTTGGTTCTGGCCATCGGCATCGTCGTTGACGACGCCATCGTCGTCGTCGAGAACGTCGAACGCAATATCGAGAACGGCCTGTCGCCGCGCGACGCCACCCTCAAGGCGATGCGCGAAGTCACCGGCCCGATCATCGCCATCGCCCTGGTCCTCTGCGCGGTTTTCGTTCCCATCGCCTTCATCAGCGGGCTGACCGGCCAGTTCTACCGGCAATTCGCCCTGACCATCGCCTTTTCCACGGTGATTTCGGCCTTCAACTCGCTGACCCTGTCGCCGGCCCTGGCCGTCACCCTGCTGAGAGGAGAAGGCGCGCCCAAGGACGCCCTGACGCGCGGCATGGACCGGGTGCTCGGCCCCTTCTTCCGCGGCTTCAACCGGGTGTTCCATGCCAGCTCCCATGGCTATGGCCGGGGGGTGGGCGGCATCCTTGGCCGTAAATCCCTGGCCATGCTGGTTTATGTCGGGCTGTTGGGAGCGACCTATCTGGGGTTCGCCCAGGTGCCGCCCGGCTTCGTGCCCAGCCAAGATAAGCAGTATCTGGTCGGCTTTGCCCAATTGCCCGAAGGGGCGACGCTTGATCGCACCGAGAGCGTCATCCGCGCCATGTCCGACATCGCCTTGCGCGACCCCGGCGTGGAAAGCGCCATCGCCTTTCCCGGGTTGTCGATCAACGGCTTCATCAACAGCCCCTCGGCCGGGGTCGTCTTCGTCACCCTCAAACCCTTTGAACAGCGCGAAAGCGCCGAGCTGTCGGGCTTTGCCATCTCCCAGCGCCTGCAGCAGCGCTACGCCGGCGTGAGCGAGGCCTTCATCGCCATCTTCCCGCCGCCGCCGGTGCAGGGCCTGGGCACCATCGGCGGCTTCAAACTGCAAGTCGAGGACCGCACCGATCAGGGCTACGAGGCCCTGGACCAGACGATGAAGGCGGTACTGGCCAAGGCGGCGACCACCCCGGAACTGGCGGGGGTGTTTTCCAGCTACAAGATCGGCACCCCCGAACTTTACGCCGATCTTGACCGCACCAAGGCCGCCCAGCTTGGCGTCGATGTCCAAGAGGTCTTCGATACCATGCAGATCTATCTGGGCTCGCTTTACGTCAACGACTTCAACAAGTTCGGACGAACCTACCAAGTGATCGCCCAGGCCGACGGCGCCTTTCGCTCCAAGCCCGATGATATCTTGAGGTTACAGACGAGGAATTTCGACGGGCGGATGGTGCCCTTGGGCGCCGTCGTCACCCTGTCGGATACCAGCGGTCCCGATAGCGCCATGCGCTACAACGCCTTCCGCTCGGCCGATCTCAACGGCGGTCCGGCGCCGGGCTATTCGACCGGACAGGCGCAAGGGGCGATGACCAAGCTCCTGGCCGAGACCCTGCCCAAGGGCATGGACTTCGAGTGGACGGAACTGACCTACCAGCAGATCCTGGCGGGCAATACGACGATGATGGTCTTCCCGCTGTGCGTTCTGCTGGTCTTCCTGGTGCTGGCGGCGCAATACGAAAGCCTGTTCCTGCCCTTGGCCATCATCCTGATCGTGCCGCTTTGCCTGCTCTCGGCGATCACCGGGGTTTGGCTGACCGGGGGCGACAACAACATGTTCACCCAGATCGGCCTGTTCGTGCTGATCGGGCTGGCCTGCAAGAACGCCATCTTGATCGTCGAATTCGCCCGCGAGCTTGAAATCGACGGCCAGGACACCGTCCCGGCGGCCATCGAGGCGGCGCGGCTGCGCTTGCGGCCGATCCTGATGACCTCGATCGCCTTCATCATGGGCGTCGTGCCGCTGGTGATCTCCTCGGGCGCCGGCGCCGAAATGCGCCACGCCATGGGTATCGCCGTGTTCTCGGGGATGCTGGGCGTCACCGTCTTCGGCCTGTTCCTCACCCCGGTTTTCTATGTGCTGATGCGGAGCCTGGAAAAGCGCGTCACCGGCACACAGAAAGTCCACCATCACGTTTAAGCGTCCTCCCCCGGCTCCGAGGCGGCAAGGCCTCGGCGCCGGGCTTGGGCTTTTCGCGCTTAGAAGCTGCGAGTCAGGCGGGCGGTGATCGTCAAAGGTTCGTTCAGGTAACAGACCCGGCCATGGGCTTGGTTGTTGCACGAATATTCGATATCGCGATCGAGGATGTTCTTCACGTTCATCGACATCTTCCAATCCTTCACAGCATAGCGGACCATCGCCTCGTCGATGATCTGCGGCCCGGTTGACAGATCGTCGGCAGAACTTGTCGTCTTGCCGATGAAGCGCAGGCCGCCGCCCAATCCCAGACCGGCCAATGGGCCATTCTGAACGGTGTAATCCGCCCACAACGACGCGGTATGGATCGGGGTGGCGGCCTGCTGACGTCCGACCTCGCCGGCGATGGTGCTTTTCGTAACCTCGATCGGATTATAGGTATAAGCGGCGACGGCGTTCAGCCCCGCGGCCAAGCCCATGGTCAACCCGACCTCGACGCCCTGCGAGGTCACCTCGCCGGTCTGCACGCTGCAGCGGCTGCCCTCGCACAGGTGGGTCGGATCGGGGTCGGTGGTCAGAACGTTCTGCTTGACCAGATCGAACACCGCCACCGTCGCCATGATATTGGTACCCGGCGGCTCGTATTTCACGCCAACCTCATACTGGCGGCCGGTGGTCGGCTCGAAGCGCGCTCCCCCCCAGCCACTGCCCGATTGCGGCTCGAAGGATTCGGCGTAGCTGGCATAGGGAACCAACCCGAAATCCGTTTTATAGGCCACCCCCAAGCGGCCGGTGAAGGTGCTTTCATAGTCGCTGGCGCCAGCCCAGCCGGCCAGATCCTGACGTCCGCCCAGTTGGAATACCCAGTGCTCGCCAATCTCGATCTGGTCTTGGGCATATAGGCCAGCCGAGCGGACATCACCCTTGCTGAAGGAATCGGCTTTGGCCACATTGTAGGTGCCATAGACGGGATTGATCAGGCTGATCCCGTTATCGCTGGCCATTCCGAACAGCTCGTCCCTGTCCTGGTTGAGGTAATCGATGCCGCCGAGAAGGGTGTGGTGGGTTGAAAACAGCGACAGCTTTTTCTGGACATGGGCATCCACCGTATAAACCGAGGCGTCTTGCTTATAGGCATAATTGCCGCGATCGATGGTGGTTCCGCCCTCTTCAATGGCGCCCGGCCACGTCTGATGGTAGGTCAGATTAACCTTTGAATAGCGCGCCGATAAATTGACCTTCAAAGACTCGTCGACCGCATGCTCCGCCTGCAAGGTCAGATGATTTTGTTCCTGATGATAGCTGTCGTAATCGGGCTCGCCCAGATAGGTGGACGGATCGACCGTTCCCGCCGCTGAGCGGTAGCTCTGCCGGGGCCACCAGCCGCGACTGTCGTCTTCCTGATAAACGGCCGACAGGGTGACAAAGGTTTCGTCCCTCGGCGTCCAGGTCAGCGAGGGCGCGAAAACCTTGCGGTCGTTGCGGTCGTGATCGATGCCGTTCAGGCCGTCACTGTCTTGCAGGGCGGCGCTGAAGCGGTAGAGCCAGTGCCCCTCGTCGTCCAAGGGGCCGGTGATATCGCCTTCGGCCCGTTTCCAATCAAAAGAGCCATATTCGATCGTCGCCTCTCCCTGCTGGGTGTCTTGCGGGCGTTTGCTCACCGCGTTGACCAAGCCGCCGGGCTCGTTCTGCCCATAGAGAACCGAGGCGGGGCCGCGCAAGATCTCGACCCGCTCCAGAAGATAGGAATCGATCTTCTGCCAGCTTTGACCGCTGACCTTCATGCCGTCGCGGTAAAAGGTGGTGGTGACGGGAAAGCCCCTCATCTGATACCAGGAACTGCGGGTATCGCCGGTCGCGCCATAGCTGAGAGCAACGCCGGGCGTATATTTGATGGCGTCTTCCAGGGTCTGGACGTTGCGCGTCTCCATCTCCTCGGCGCCAACCACGGTGATGCTCTGGGGCGTGTCCAAAATAGCGGTGTCGGTCTTGGTGGCGGTGGCGCTGCGCTTGGCCACATAGCCGCCAACGGGGCCATAGGCGCTTTCCGCCCTGCCCTCCACCCGCAGCGGGTCCAGCGTCACCACGCCATCGACCTCGGCCTTGGACAGCACTACCGTTTTGGCGTCGGTCCTGCGCCACGTCACGCCCGTTCCGCTCAAGAGTTGGGCCAAAGCCGCCTCGGGCGTCATGCGACCGCTGACACCCGGGGTGGATTTTCCAGCCAGAATCGGCGGATCGACCGAAACCTGCCACCCCGATTGCCGACCAAACGCCACGACCGCGCCGTCCAAGGACTGGGCGGCGATCTTGAACGCCACCCCCTCGCTAACCTCGGCGCCCTGCCGCCCGGCCGGCTGGTCGGCGGCCTGAACCGGACCGCCAAGGACGGGAAGCGCAACCAGGGCCGTACCGGCCATCAACACCCCGCGAATGATCCCCTGCATCGTCTGCCCCACGCTCTTATCCCTCTTTCCAACACATCACACGCTAATGCGTGTTACTCGCACCCTGGAAAGGAGACGAAGCTGGGCGGGGTATCCTCTCACGCTTCGGCAATTTTTTTTTAAGGCGGGGAAACCACCAGCAAATAGGGGGTCAACCGCCGCACCGTTCCGCCAAAGGGGCTAACCAAGGCGCGCAAGGCCCGTTCGGGATCCTCGAGATCATAGACACCGGTCACCGGGGTCTCGCCGAGGGCGGCATCGGTCAGCACGATCACCCCGGAATACTGGCGGCGAAGGGCCTCGATCACCGCCGAAAGCCGCTGGTTGTCGCTGACCAGCCGCCCCTGGCGCCACGCCGCCACATCGGCCGGATCAACGGCGGCGCGGCGGATTTCGCCCATCGCCGGATCGACGCTCACCTTCTCGCCGGGAACAAGGCGCTCGCTCCGCCCCTGGTAATCAACCCTCACCCCGCCCTCGGCCACCGCCACCGTCACCCGACCGTCATCAAGGGCGACATCGAAGGCGGTTCCGGTGACGGTGACCGACACCCCGCCGCCGCTGACCACGAAGGGACGGGTCCGGTCGGGGGCGACCTGAAAAAACGCCTGCCCCTTCAGCAAGGTGACCGCCCGTCCGGCCTCGGAAATCCGGGTGCTGAGCGCGCTGTCGGCGGCAAGGGCGACCCGTGATCCATCGCGCAACGACACCGTCGCGCTTTCGCCGCTGCCGGTCAGATGATCGGCTTGCCAAAGCAGACGCAGCGGCGACAGCACGACGAAGGCGGCCAAGCAGGCGGCCAGGGCCAGGGCGACAAGGGGTTTGGACGGCCGCTTGCGGCGCGGCGGTCGGCACAGCGGCCGGGGCGGCGCGGCGAAGACGGGAGCAAGGGCCCCGGTGGCGCCCCAGGTCGCGCAGGCCAAACGCCAAGCCTCGCCATGGCGGGGATCAGCGGCCAGCCAAGCCTCGAAATCGGCGCGGGGGGGCGGCTCCCCCAGGGCTCCTTGCTGGCGAAAGACCCAGTCGGAGGCCTGTTCAAGAACGCTGGCGGGAAGCGAATGATCGGCGGGGATCATGGCGCCTTACCCTTGCGCGCCCTGCAGGCGCCCCATCACGTGGACCATGGCGTCGCGGGCCAAACGGTGGGCGGTGGCCGGGGAAACCTCCAGGTGCTGGGCGATCTGCTGGAACGACAAGCCTTCGAACCGCTGCAACTCAAAAGCCCGGCGATTGCGCTCGGGCAGTTCGGACAAAGCCGCAGCGACAAGGCGCAGATGGTCGCGCCCCAAGGCGATCTCCTCGGGTGAAGGGGCCTGACGGTCGGGGTCGGACAGGATCTCGCCGGCCTCGTTGCGGCGCTCCTCGGCACTCAGCCGACGCAGGCAATCCACAGCGGTGTTGCGGACGACGCGGTAAAGATAGGCCAGAGGCTGGCGCACCCCCTCGCCCCCCGGCGCCCGCCCGGCGAACCGCAGCCAAGCCTCTTGCACCACGTCTTCGGCCTGGGCGCGATCGCCAAGGATGCCGCTGGCATAGGTGACCAGCGCGCCGCGATGGGACAGGTAAAGAGAGAGAGCCTCGTCGTTGGGCTGAGACACCGCACGATCCAAATAAGACGCATTAGCATATCCCTCTACCCGCAACAGGTCGATCCGTGCAATGAAAAAGCCCAAGCAACCGCCGGCCTTGGGGAAAACATCGTCGCGGGCCGATGAAGGGAGCCCCCCCTTCGCCTCAGGCGGGGGCCTTCGCATCTCGCCCACACCACCCCGGGGCCTGTTCCAGAGCGACCCAGGATTGATGATAGAAGCCCTCTGCGGCGATCAACGCGTCATGGTCGCCCCGTTCGATAATTCGGCCTTGGTCGAGCACCAAGATCTGGTCGGCCCCCTTGATCGTCCACAACCGGTGGGCGACGACCAGGACCGTCCGCCCGCGCACCAACTCGCTCATGGCCTCCTGGACGAGGTGTTCGTTTTCGACGTCCAGGGCCGAGGTCGCCTCGTCGAAAAGCAAAATGGGGCAATCGCGCAAGAACAGTCGCGCCAGAGCGAGTCTTTGACGCTCCCCGCCGGAAAGCGTCGCTCCGGCATTGACGAGAAGGGTGTCATACCCCTGGGGCATGGCCTTGATGAACCCGTCGCAGCGGGCGGCGCGGGCCGCCCGCTCCACCTCCGCGTCGGTTGCCTGCGGCCGCACGAGACGAATGTTGTCGCGCGCCGACAGACTGAAAAGAACCACCGTCTGCGAGACGATGCCGACAAGGTTGGAAAAAGCGTGCCTTGAAAGCGAAGACAGATCCACGCCGCCCACGGTGACCCGACCTTTGGTGGGGGTCCAATGCCGGCTCAACAGACGCAGCGCCGTGGTCTTGCCGGCCCCGGTTCCCCCGACGAGGGCGGTGATGGTCCCCGGAGCCAAAACGAAGCTTAAACCATCCAGAATCGGCGCCTCGCCCCCATGGGCGAAGCCCACCTCCTCGAACCGTACCGTCCTATCCGAAGGCGCGGGCGAGGTCCCCTCGGCTTCCACCGGGGTCGCGAGCAGATCAAGCAATCGCCCGGCGGAACCAACCATTTGCTGAAGGATCGAAGAGAAGTCGACCAGATCGCGAATGGGATCCGTCAAGCGCAAGCAAACAAAAACAAAGAAAAGGAATCCAAAAGGATCCATCCATCCCAGGGACAAGAAGAGGATCGCCAGGGAAATCACCATGGCGCATCCCACCGCCACGATGAGCGGCACCAGGATCGCCGCCACCACATAGCGCGCGGTCAAAGCCTTGCTTGTCTTGCGCGCCCCCTCGATCGCCTCGCCAAGGCGAAGGGATCGGCGCGCGCCCAGACCGAAGCTGCGAATGACATGGATGCCCGAAAGAAATTCCAGCGTCCGGCTATTCAGGGTCGCCATCGCCTCGGCCCGCGCCGCCGTCGCCTTTTCCTGAAACCGCTCGCCCACCGCCAGACCACCAATCCCCAGGGCGATGGTTGCCCCTAGGACCAGCCCAAGGCGCCAATCCGCCCACAGGGCGGCGACCACCGCGGCGAGGGAAAGCCCCACCAGGGACACCAAGCGGGGCAGAATAAGGCCGGGAAACTGCTCGATCTGGGTCACATCGCTCATGAACACATGGGTGAGTCGTCCAGAATCCTTGCCCTGGAAGAAGGCGCCGGGAAGTGTCATCAGGTGCTCGGCGACGGCAAGCCGCAGACGCGCCGTCATTGTGTACCCCGCCCTCTGCCCCAGATCCGTCGCCAGACGGACAAGCGCCCAACGCCCTCCATAGGCCGCGACCAGCACGCCGGTCAGCCAAAGAGGCCCCTGCCCTTCAAGGGGCGATGCGAAGAGCCCGGGCATCCCACTTGGCGCGCCCAGGGCGGCGGCGATGATGATCATCAACACGCCATAGGGAACGAGCGATACCAGCGTTTCCGCCAAACGCGCCAGAATAGCACCAAGAAACGCCCGGTCCCAGGAACCGGTCCGAACCAGCAGGCCGATAAGGCGGATCATCGGTTATTCTCCCCGGTCGAAAATCTCCACTCCAGATTGCGCCGCTGAAGATCCCACAGGCGGGCATAATCGGGACAGCGGTCAAGAAGCCGCTCGTGCCCCCCCTCGCCCATAACCCGCCCGGCCTGAACGAAAACGATGTGATCGGCCTGTCGGGTAGAGTCCAGGCGATGGGAGACCACCACCACGGTTTTTGGTCCGATAATCGCCTGGATCGCCTTTTGCAGGTCCGCCTCGTGCCGGGCATCCAGAAACGACGTCGCCTCGTCGAGCAGCAGCAAGGGAGATCCCGCGAGCAGGGCTCGCGCCAGGGCCAGCCTTTGACGCTGCCCGCCGCTCAACCGCTGCCCGCCCTCGCCAAGGCGGGTTTCATAGCTTTCCGGCAGGGCCTTTTCGATAAAGGACGCGCAGAGAGCCTGACCGGCGGCGGCGCGCACCTCCTCGTCGGTCGCCTCGGGTCGGCCGGCGCGGATATTGGCCGCCACCGTGTCGTCAAACAAAAACGCCTCCTGGGAGACCAGGGCGACATGGCGGGAAAGCTGGTCCACCGCTAAGCTGGAAAGATCGATACCTCCCAGGTGGATGCGCCCCGCCGTCGGGTCCCAGGACCGGTTCAAAAGACGCAGGATCGAGCTTTTTCCCGCACCGGACGGTCCAACGATGGCGGTCAGCCTTCCTTGGGGAACCGAGAAGGACACGTCCTCCAGGACCTCGCTTTCACCTAAGGAAAGCGAGACGCCGAAGAACCGCGCCGCCTCTCCGATCGGGGCGGAGCCGGCAAGCATCCCCCCGCTCCCGCCCGACACTTCGGGGCGGGCGAGCATGTCGCGGATCCGTTTTTCCGCGCCATTGACCTGATGGGTGATCTCTCCATAGATCGGAAGCTTGGCCAAAGGCCCACCGATCCCGGTCGCGACGAAAAGCCCAACGACCAGGACCGGAAAGGACATATCGCCCTGGGTATAGAAGACCAGAACCAGCGGGATCACGGCCAAAGGCGCCGCGCCGACCAAGACGCAATAAAGGCTCCAGGGCGGTCCCCAAAGACGATACCATTCTTGGGCAAACGCCTTGAAATCCTCGACCCGCCGCCGCAAAACCTCGGCGACCAGCCCACCCGAGCGCGCATGTCGGATCTCCTCGATCCCACGAACGAATTCCACGGCGGCGGCGTTGACCTCGCCAATCTTGCGGAAGTAAACGCCAATCCGCTGGCCATGGCCTTGCAAGGTTCGCCGCTGGACCCAAACAAGGAACGGCACCACCGCGAGGCAAGCAAGGGCCAGCCGCCAATCGATCACCATCAAGGCGATCACGGTCAAAGTGGGAACGCTGATGCAGGCCACCATATCGGGCAACTGGTGACTAAGAAACAGCTCCAGGGTTTCCACGTCATCGGTCATCATCCGCTTCATGCTGCCCGCGGGCACACGGGTAAGCGTGTCCAGCGGCAGGCGAAGCATTTTGGCAACCAGCCTCTCGCGCAACTCGGCAAGAACATCAAAGGCGCCATCATGGGCCAGGGCCGTGGCGAGCCCATGGGCCAAAGGCGCCGTCACGAGAGAGGCGATCAGGGCGACGGCCAAAGCCGGGGTATGGCCCGCTGAGAGCGTTTCTCCCTCGCCGACGATCCAGGCCGCAAGAAAGAACGGCGCAAGACCAAGCGCCGCCCCCAGGCTGGCCAGCAAGCAAGCGCCGATGAACCGCCCGCGCCGTCCCGCCGTCAGGGCAAGCAACCGCCCCGCCCCACCTTCATCTGCCGTCATGACAAATTCCTTTGTGTTTATCGGGGGGAAAGAGAGGCGCGCGATCAGAAGGCCCAACTGGCCCGCATGCCCACGGTGCGTCCCTGACCGGCGGTGCTATAGGTCGTGGCCCCGGCCGAATAGGAGTAAGTCCGATAGCCTTGGTCGGCGATGTTATCGGCAAACACCGCGACCTTGATCCCCGTGTCCGTCGCCAGGTTGACCGACAGATCGAGAACCGGATAGCCATCCTGCTTCAGGCTATTGGACGGATCGAAATAGCTGGCCGACACATAGCGCCCCGCGCCGCGCAGGCTGATCTCGCCCGGAAAAGACGAAAGAGGCAGGGTATATTCGATGGCGGCGTTGAGGGTGTAGTCGGGCGCATAAGGAAGCGTTTTGCCATCGTAGTCCTCACCGGTCACCGGATCGGTCGAGGATACGAAGACGGACCGGCCAAAGGTCCCACCAAGCGTGACCTGAACCGAGTCCAGGGGACGGGCCGTCACATCGACTTCCAGGCCATAGCTGCGGGAATCCCCCAGATTGCGCAGGGCCTGCAATCCGGTCATGGAATCGGCGGTAACGTAGATCTGCTTGTTCTCGGCTTCGATCAGATAGGCCGAGGCATTGACCCATAGGCGATCCTCGACAACCGTTCCATGCCAGCCCAGCTCATAATTGGTCGAGGTTTCGTTATCAAAGGCCTGCCGATCAGCCGCCGACATCACCGCGTGATTGAAGCCGCCGGGCTTATAGCCGCGGCTGATCAAACCATAAACCCGGTTGTCTTCATTGATTTGCCAGCCAAGGGCCAGCTTCATCGACACATTATGGAAATCGGCCGAATTCTCGAAATCCAGGGCCGGATAGAAACTGGCCCCCTGGCGGGTGAAGTCGATTTCCGAGGTATCATAGGAATACCTCAAACCACCGGTCACATCCAAAACCGGAGTCAGGGCTTGGGTCATCTCGCCAAAAAGCGCATAAGACCTGGAGGCCACCGCGTTTTCGGATGGACCTTGGTAGGTGTAATATTGCGCGGTTTTGCGGGTGAAATCCGTGTCTTTGAAAAAGGCCCCGACCACGCCATCCAAGGGGCCATCCTTGTCCCCGAAGGCATAACGGACCTCCTGCGACAGGGTGGTCTGGAATTCCGGCTGCTCCATGGCATAGGCGAAGCGCTCGAGCGAACGATCCTGATAGGAGGTGAGGCTCGATAAGGTCCCGCGGTCGAATTCATAACTGGCGTTCACGGACCCGGTCGTCACTTTGCGAGTATATTCGGGAATTCCGTAAAGGGCGCTGCTATAAACCAGCTTATGGGGATCCTCGACGGGGATCTCCTCATTGGACACCAGATGGTCATACTGTCCGGCCGCCGTGATATCCCAGGGGCTTCCCGTGGGGGCATAGCGCAACTGGCCGCGAACCATGCCGCCCTTCGAGCTATCGATATCGTCCTTTCCCGTAAGGGTATCGTCGATCCGGCCGAACGCCTGAGACCATTTTGCCGACAGGCCGCCATACAGCGCGTCCCGCACCACCGGTCCGGCAAGCGATGTCTCGGTTTCACCACCAGCCGTGCTCACCATGCCGCCGACCATGCCCTTGACCGCGTTGTCGGGCTTGCGCGAAACGATATTGATCACGCCCGCATAGGCGTTTCCGCCATAAAGCGTTCCCTGGGGGCCTCGCAGAAGCTCGACCCGCTCGACGTTCACCAACTCTTGGGTGAAAAAGGTGGAATCCTGGGGCACGCCGTCCACGTAGACCTGAATGGACGGATTGTAGAAATCGGGCGAATTCACCCCTCTCAGGCTGAAGTTCGCATAGCTACGACTACCGCGCGATTGAATCATCAGCCCCGGAAAGACGCGTTCCAGATCCGCAACGGTGGTTACATGAGCTTTTTCAAGGTCTTTCCCGTCGCGCACCAGAACGGAACCATCGACCTCATTTATTTTTTGATCCCGTTTATTCGCCGTGATCGTCAGCGACTCCAGTTCTATAACCTTTTTCCTGGCATCGATATCCTCGCTATCCATCTCCTGAGCCTGCGACGGGCCGATCCCGCCAAAGGAGATCGCAGCCACAATGGCCATCATGGGGGAGACAATCCCAACGGAGGGAACTCGTGCCTTGCGCGCTGACCGCATCATTCCTCGCCCTTTCCTCGGCTAAACCGCTCTGGAAGTATGGCAATCTGGAAAACGGCACTAACGCGATCCGCCCACCCAAGGCGGAGATCGGGATTAATTGCTAATAAGTCTCGTTATCTTTTTTGGGCCCCGGGGCCCCGTCCTCCGCATAGCGGCTCGGCGAGACGCCAAAATAGCGACGGAACACCTTGGCGAAATGGGCGGGATTGGAATACCCCACACTCAAAGCCACGCCCGTTACCGAGTCCTCGCCCTGTTTCAGGCGATGCGAGGCGGCTCGCATGCGCCAATCCTGGAGATAAGCATAGATCGAATTGTCGTAAATCTGGCGAAAGCCGGCTTTCAACTTGTTTTCATTCATACCGACGTGGCGGGCGAGGTCTTTGATTTTCCACGTCTTATCCAGATCGCCGATAAGAAGTTCGCGGGCCTGCCCGATCTTCTTATGATCCCGCCTGGAAAGAGCCGTCTTCGTCGGCTCCGTTTGCGACTGGCCGCCGCCCGACGCCGGCGTGGAAAGGACGACGGAGATCAGTTCCAGAATCTTGGCTTCAAGGAACAGGCGTTCGCCGTCCGTCGCTCCTTCGGTCGCCAGGATCTGCGAGGCGAGAGGCCTCAAGGCCGGGGACAGGGGGCGCATGACCAGATCCACCCCTCTGGACAAAAGCAACGGATCCCCGCCCCCAGAACAGAGGGCGGCGAAGCCTCCCTTGCTGGCGAGGTGATCCAGATAAAGCCCGCTGAACCGCACAGCAAGAGATCGGATCACCGCGCCGGCGGGGATGAAAAACTCGGCGACCACCGCAGAGGAGGTGACTTGCAGGGAAACGGTATTGGGTTTGAAGGGATACCGCTCCGTACTTCCGGAAACGACGGAATAGCCTTCGGCCGCGAACAGGATCTCAAGATGCATGGCCGGCCCCACTTCGCGCTTCCCGCGCAAATCGGTTAAAGCCTGTCCCTCACGCATGCTAAGAAGCAATCCCGGCCGCAACGGCAACAAGACGGTACGACCGCTAAAAACCGGTTGTAAGCCGCCCTCGCGACAGAAGCGTTCCCGGTACAGGGGATAGGGGGACAGGGACTCGTTGTCGCTTGGCCACCAGCCGGTGACGTCTCCACCAACGCTTTCTTGCACAGACATCGCATCCCTCCCCTTCCATCGCCCCAGTCCAGGCGAGGGGCGATGGCAAGGCCGATAGCACACTTAGCGTCGATTTGCTATTGCAAGTCATTTGCAATTAAAGCTCCCGACGCCAGAAGCGCTTTATCAGGGATGCAGTCCCGGCGCCTCCTGGCCGGTGCGCGCCACGTACTCCGTATAGCCGCCGTCGTATTGGTGGATGCCCTCTGGGGTCAGCTCCAGCACCCGGTTGGACAGCGTCGCCAGGAAATGGCGGTCGTGGGAGACGAACAGCATGGTGCCGTCGTAATCGGCCAAAGCCGTGATCAGCATTTCCTTGGTGTCGAGATCAAGGTGGTTGGTCGGCTCGTCGAGCACCAGGAAGTTGGGCGGGTTGAACAGCAGGGTCGCCATCACCAGCCGGGCCTTTTCGCCGCCCGACAGCACGCGGCATTTCTTTTCCACGTCATCGCCGGAGAACCCGAAACAGCCGGCCAGCGCCCGCAGCGACCCCTGGCCGGCCTGGGGGAACGCGCTTTCCAGGGATTCAAACACCGTGTTGTCGCCATCGAGCACTTCCATGGCGTGCTGGGAGAAATAGCCCATTTTGACACTGCCGCCGACGCTGACGCTGCCGCTGTCGGGGGTGGTCGCCCCGGCCACCAGTTTCAACAGCGTCGATTTGCCCGCGCCGTTGACGCCCATGACGCACCAGCGCTCTTTGCGGCGGATCTTGAAGTCGAACCCCTGGTAGATCGCCCGGGCGCCATAGCCCTTGGACACCTCGCGCAAGACCACGACATCCTCGCCCGAGCGCGGCGCCTGCGGGAAATCGAAGGAAACGCTTTGGCGGCGCCGGGGCGGCTCGAAGCGCTCGATCTTATCAAGCTTCTTCACCCGGCTTTGCACCTGACTGGCGTGGGAGGCCCGGGCCTTGAAGCGTTCGATGAACTTCAATTCCTTGGCCAGCATGGCCTGCTGGCGTTCGAACTGGGCCTGCTGCTGCTTTTCGTTCAAGGCCCGCTGGCGTTCGTAAAAGGCGTAATCCCCCGAGTAGCTGGTCAAGGCTCCGCCATCGATCTCGATGATCTTGGTGACGATGCGGTTGAGGAACTCGCGGTCATGGGAGGTCATCAGCAGGGCGCCTTCATAGCCCTTCAGGAAGTCCTCCAGCCAGATCAGGCTTTCAAGGTCAAGGTGGTTGCTCGGCTCGTCAAGAAGCATGGCGTCGGGGCGCATCAGCAGGATGCGGCCAAGCGCCACCCGCATCTTCCAGCCGCCCGACAGCGCGCCGACGTCGCTGTCCATCATCTCCTGGCTGAAGCTGAGCCCGGCCAGCACTTCGCGCGCCCGCCCCTCCAACTCATAGCCGCCCAGTTCCTCGAAGCGCGCCTGCACCTCGCCATAGCGTTCGATGATGGTGTCCATGTCGTCGGCGCGCCCGGGATCGGCCATGGCGGCTTCCAGAACGGCCAATTCGCTGGCCACGGCGCTAACCGGCCCGGCCCCATCCATCACCTCGGCGACCGCCGTGCGGCCGGCCATCTCGCCGACATCCTGGTTGAAATAGCCGATCGAGACCTGCTTCTCGACCGCCACCTGCCCCTCGTCGGGCGCCTCCTCGCCGGTGATCATGCGAAACAGCGTGGTCTTGCCCGCCCCGTTCGGACCGACGAGACCAATTTTCTCACCCCGGTTGAGCGCGGCGGAGGCCTCGAAAAAAAGAATGCGGTGGCTGGTCTGCTTGGTGATGGTTTCAAGACGAATCATGGGCGATCGGGATCCTGGACGCTGTTTGACCCCTTATGCCACAGGAGGAGCGGCGC
Organism: Rhodospirillum rubrum ATCC 11170; assembly: GCF_000013085.1. Taxonomy (NCBI): domain Bacteria; kingdom Pseudomonadati; phylum Pseudomonadota; class Alphaproteobacteria; order Rhodospirillales; family Rhodospirillaceae; genus Rhodospirillum; species Rhodospirillum rubrum. Next base: position 1,047,997 of record NC_007643.1, on the reverse strand, counting down.
GCCAGAGTCCTTATCTCGTTGCCAAGGCCATCGTCCCCGATTACGCCCTCGACGCGTCCTCGATCGCCTTTAGGACCTCCGCCGACATCGACATCCGCTATAAAAACGCCCGTTCAGTCCCGCCGGAGGTCACCATGCCGAAACTTGGTCTCACCGCATTCCTGCTTGCCGCCTTTTCCATCTCCACCGCGCAAGCTGCCGACACCATCGGTTTCAAGGAGGCAGCGCTGCCGGATGTCGGCGGCGACCGGCCGCTGCACGTCAGCATCTGGTATCCGACCAATGACGTCGCCCCGATCGGGGAGGTGGGCGAAAACCGTGTCTTTGTTGGCTTGCCCGCCATCAGGGATGCCAAGCCGGTCGGCGACGCGCACCCGCTTGTCGTTTTGTCCCACGGCTATTGGGGCAGCTGGCGAAATCTCAATTGGCTGGCCGGAGAGCTCGCCCATCGGGGATATGTCGTGGCGGCGCCGGACCATCCGGGAACGACGACGTTTGACAAATCCCCCGCCCAGGCGGCCAGGCTATGGGAACGCCCGCATGACCTCGGCCGGGTGATCGACGCGCTGACAAAGGATCCCGGCTTGGCGGGGACGATCATCGCCGACCGCATAGCCGCCATCGGCCATTCGCTCGGTGGGTGGACGGTCGTCTCCCTAGGCGGCGCGCGCTTCAGCTCGGACCAGTTCGACAACGACTGCAAGGCGCGGCCGAACCCGCGCACCTGCGGCCTCGGCCCCGGACTGGGCATCGAACCGGGACAACACGGCCGATTGGAGGGCGATCTGCGCGACGCTCGAGTGGCCGCGATCGTCTCGCTCGACGTCGGACTTGCCCGTGGCTTCACGCCGGAAAGCCTCGCCACCTTCCCCGTGCCGGCGCTGATCATCGGGGCGGGCGTCGATATCGGCGACCTTCCGGCCAAGCTCGAGTCCGGCTATCTGGCCGCCCACCTGCCGAAGGCCACCGCCCGTTACGTCGAAATTCCCGACGCCATGCATTTCAGCTTCATGCAGCTCTGCAAGCCCGGGGCGGTCGAGCTGATCGAGCAGGATTCGCCCGGTGAAGGCATCGTCTGCAAGGATGGCGAAACGCGCGACCGGCAAGCCATTCACCAGCAACTGGTCGAGATGATCACCGCCTTCCTGGCACAGGCGATTCCTGCGAAATAGGCTCGGCCGGTCGGACACGATCTGGCGCGTCACCGCAGATGAACCGCTGGGAAGAACGGAGCGCCCCACCTTTCGATCTTTGCCGTCACGTCCCGCAAGGTCGCGGCAAAACGCCAAGCCCCCGCGCGCAGGAAGCCGACATTGCCGGGCTCGGCGCAGGCTGCGAAGACGCATAGATCTTCGGGAAACATTGGTCGAGCGGCATACCGCGATCGCCCTGACGGCGCCCCCTCAACGGACGCGCTCCGGGAGCACCCTAAAAACCATAGGGATCTCATAAAATTATCCCCATGGGTGGTGTGATCCATATTTTTCCATCTTGACTTTTCTACATACCCCAACAACAATTAAAAGGTTATTGAATACCTTTAATACACCAAAAAGGGTGTATGCCCTCTTATTTCAACGCCGTAGAAACAAAAGAACATAGGTCTTATGAAAAAGACCCATGATCAGCCATCGCTCGCTAATTAAACTATTTTCCAGTTCCGGTTTTTTCCTTGTTTTTCTTAAAAAGCCTTCACAGAGGCGAAACATAAGGAGGTATTCACCGTGAATAAAACACTTTCCGTGATGGCCTTTTGTGGTGCGATGGCCCTCGCCGCGACGGCCCAGGCCCAACAGTCCGGCGGCGTGAAAATCGGCGGCGATGTCGATATGCAGACGAAAGTAGATACCGCGGTCAATGCCGCCGTCGGCAAGGAATCCCTGGCCAAACAGCAGATTGGCGGGGTTCAAGGCAATGTCGATATCGGGGGCGACCTGACCCAGAAAACCGACGTGGGAACGGCGGTGAACGCCGCCGTCGGGAATAAATCCAGGGCTTGCCAGAACATTGGCGGCATCAGCAGCGACGCGACCTGCCAATAAAAAGCGTCCCGGGGGGCGACCGTCGCCGTCCGGGATCCGCTTTCAGAAAAAAGGGGCGGCCATGGGCAAAACCTGGGGATGTCTTTTGGTGATGACCAGCCTGGGGCTGGCCCTGACGAGTCCGACGCCCGGAACGGCCCAGGAGTCGGGGGGGGTGCGGGTTGGCGGAAACGTCACCATCAACGCCACGGCGAATTCCCTCAGCAATCAGGCGAGCCAAGGATCCACGGCGGTGATCAACGTCGGCACCGTCGGCCAGGGAACGGCCGTCAAAGGCGACATCGAGATCAATGCCCGGGTGAACAACGTTTCCAACCGGGCGGACAGCGATTCGTGCAGCGAGGTCAATGTGGGCACCGTGGGCCAAAGCGCCTGCGGCCGTTGACGCCATCAAAGGACGTATGGGCAAAGGACGTATGGGCAAGGGGCTTGGGGACCAACGGGCTTAGGGACAAGGGGACTGGGCGATGAAGCAGGGTCTTATCGGGGCGATGGGAGTGGTTCTTCTTCTAGGGGCGGCCGAGGCCAGGGCCCAGGATCTCAATCAGCGGGTCGGCGCCGACCCCGGTCTTCAGGCCAAAACCAATCAGCTGTACACCAAGGCCGGCAACCAGTCGGCCCGCAAGGGCGAGGGGCTGATCGACAACGACATCATATCGGATTGCCCGACGGCGACCCTTGGCGCGACCGAGACCGACTCGCGGCGTTCCTCTTTACGCGAAACCAACGAGACCGTCATCCGCGGCGACGTGATCTATCGCTGCAAATAAACAGGCGCGTTTTGATGACCAAGTCAGGGGGAAATGTGATGAGCCTGCGTTGGGAGGGTCGTTCCCTCGTGTGTTCCGTTTTGGCCGGAGCCCTGGTTCTGGCGGGCTGTCAAACCATGTCGAACCCACAAACCGCCTCCGTCGTCGCCCAGCCCGACACCCCCGTCGTCAAAAACATGACGAGCTTTACCAACGCGTTGCGGTGCATGGACGATCTGTTTCTCGCCTACGGCAAGCGCGACATCATCATCACCTCCGATGGCCTCCCCGATCAAACCGGGGAGGTTAGGGCGGGAACCAAGGAGATGATGATCAGCGCCTTGTCCAAGATGACGGCCAAAAGCAATGCCTTTCGCTTTGTCGATGTGGAAAGAAGCGGCGACGCCGTTTTCTATTTCAATCAAATCCTCACCAATCATGATACACAGCGGAAATCTTTTCCAAGCTATTACATTCGCGGAGCCTTTACACAGGTCGATCGCGGAATACTCCAAGACAACCAGGGCATCGGCGTCGCCTTTGATTTCGTCTCGTTGGGATACGAACAAGATCAATTGGTTTCCCTGATCTCCATGGACCTCAACATGGGGAAAACCACCGACCTGGAAATCCTTCCGGGGATCTCGTCGACCAACACCATCGCCACGGTGAAAAGCGGACGGGGCGCGGAAGTGGAAGGCTTGGTGCCCAAGGCGAACATCTACCTGAACTTCAGCAATGATCGGGCGCAAGGAACCCACGCGGCGGCGCGAACCCTGGTGGAACTGGGGCTGATCGAACTCCTGGGCAAGTTCACCCGGGTTCCCTATTGGCGCTGCCTGGAGATCGAGTCCACCAATCCGGAAATGATGGCGCAGATTCGCGACTGGTATGACCAGATGAGCCCGGCCGATCGCGTCCGCCTAACGGCATCGGCTTTGCGCGGCATCGGTTATTACCAGGGCGCCGACACCACCGAAACGAACCGCGCGCTGGTGGACGCCATCAACCGCTATAAGGCGGAAAAGGACTTGATCGCCAACGGCCGCATCGATTTCGATCTCTATTACCGCTTCATCGCCGACGATATGGCCCGGCGCGGCCCCAGCGGTGGACAACCCCTTCAAGCCCCCCCCGTCTCGCCCAGCCTCATGGCCTCGGACAGCGAAACGGCCGGATATGATCCCCTCGGCTTGACCCTTACCCCTGTCACCCCCTCCCGGGGAAGCTTCCGGGCGGGGGACTCTCTGGCCATCGACGTCAGCGTCTCCCAGACCGCCAATCTTTATTGTTACTACCAGGCCAGCGATGGAACGATCGCCCGCGTCTTCCCCAATCGCTTTGACTCGAACCCCACCATCAAGCCCGGACTTCCTCAGCGCATCCCGACGAAGGGCCGCTTCTCTATTGTGCTCGACAAGACGGGAACGGAAGAAAACGTCGCCTGCGTCGCCACGCAGTCGCCTTATCAAAACAAAAAGATCCCCTCCGTCCTGCTTCAGCCCGATCTACAGCCCCTTAAAGAGAGTTCCCTTGGTGATATTATTTATCAACACCAAGGACTCGACAAAATGAAGACCAGTATTCAAACCGTGACGATCGCCGTTCAGTAACCCCATTCCGGAGGCGAAAATGTCCCGGCTCGTCGCTTTCTCGACCATAGCGTTTCTCCTCCTGGGGGGAGACCTGGTCGAGGGCCAGGAAAGCCAGGTGAAGACCACCCCATCCCCGACGCCCGGGCCCGCGCCGGCTTTGGGGGGAGGAGGCGCCTTTCCCGTTGAGAACGGCCTTATCGTGCTGAGGGCAAACCGGCTTTCAAAGCGGGGGGAGGCGGCAAGCCCCCCTCCGCTGGGGCCCCTCGATCCCCCCCCGACCAGGAACGCCAGCCTTTCGCGTCGGCGGGCGGGCGACGGCCTGGAGCGCGCCTCGCCCACGCTGTCCCTGGCCCAACCCGATCAGGTGATCATCCGCACCATCGATCCCACGGGCCCCCTCCTCCCCGGGGGGCGGGGAGCCCTTCAGCTTTGGTGGGAGGATAGCGATCCCGCCTCCGAGAACCGGGCCCGGGCGGCCTATGGCCTGAGCCGGGGCAAGGTCGGCGCGAAAGACCCCGACGAGGGGGAGGAGACGTTTTTCCTCGACGATTGGGGGCTTGGCCGTCCGGCGACCCGGGTCACCATTTCAAAGACGAGATCGGGCCGGCCCTGCGTCACCCTTGGCGTGCCTCACCCGATGGACAAGGCCTGCGGAAGACCGTGACCCTCGCCTATGAGGAGGACTGGGAATGAAGACCCTTATCATCGCCACGGCCGTCCTTACGCTGGGCTGCCTGTCGTCGACCAGCGCGCCGTTGGCCCAGGAGTCGGGCGGGGTGCGCATTAACGCCCATGCCAACACCATCTCGAACACGGCATCGGGAGGAAGCACCGCCGTGACGACGGTGGGCGGGACCACCGGCGGCAATACGAGGATCGACGCCCAGGTTCGCGGCTCGGTGACCACCACGGCCAGCGGCGGTCATCGGGCGACCACCTCCATCGGTGTCGCCGATGGGAACGCCGACATCGATGTTTCCGTCCAAGGCGATGTCGTAACCAGCGGCCGCGGGCGCGACGCGAGCACCTATATCGGCGCCACCACCTCCGGCGTTGGCCGCGCGGCGGACACCAGCGTCAGTGTCAGTGGCGATGTCCACGTAGAGGGAGGGGATCTTGTTATTGGCGGCAACATGGCCTGCAAGGGATATCGCGACAACAAATGCTGCATAGAATTCCATGCCAACAAATGCGTCATCAGCAAAGTTCCTGAAAACCCCGAGTTTGGTTGCCCCCCCGGTTATTTTTTTACGGTGGGATGGTGCCGATTGTATTCGGATTTAACCGAACACTCCTATAGCGGCCGCTAGAACCATTGGATGATTTGACTTTATTTGTTCACGGAAAATCAAGTCACCGACCTTGAAAAGGACCGTTCCCGATGAAGAAAACCGCCACCCGGATCGTTAAGCTCGTTGGCTTTTCTCTTGTCGTGGCGACGCCCCCTTCCACGGTCAAAGCGGAAGACGTGCTTTTATATCGCAGCGTTCCCAGCGTCGATGAATTGCGCGATGTCTTGGTCCATTCCCAAAAGCCCCTCAGCAAGGCCATCGTTTTTAGCACCCCGTCCGAGGACGCTTCCCCGCAAACGGCACCCGCCGCCGCCCCGGCGGCGGCGTCTTCGACAAGCAAACCCGGCCGTCCTCCGGCCGTTCCCGCCAGCGCGGCTCATCACGCCCTCCCGGCGGCGGCAAGCGACACCCCAAAGCGCAAAACAGTGGGCCTCCCCATCCTGTTTGAAATCAACTCGGCGGAAATCCTGGTCAAATCCTTGCCCTATCTCAACCAGATCGGGACCCTTCTTCGCGAGGAAAGCGCCCTGATCTTGGTCATCGAAGGGCATACCGACGCCAACGGACCCTCCGACTATAATCTCGCCCTTTCCCGGAAACGGGCGGAGGCGGTCGCCGACTATCTCATCGGGTCTTTCGCTATCCCCCCCGCGCGCCTCAGAACCGAGGGAAAAGGCGAAAGCGCCCTCTTGCGGCCCTCGTCCCCCACCCATCCCGACAATCGGAGAGTCCAGTTCTACGCCGGAAGCTGACGCAAGCCCTCTCGTAAAGCGGGCTTTTCCGTATTAAAATACCACTAAGCGCATCCGTGGGGCTTCCCTCTTTCTTTACGACCAGACCAACCAGACCTCTCGTCCAGAAAACCTATCGGAATAAACAGCCGCCATTTTTTAATAGGTCTTAAGGAGGAAACAGGCCGTGATCTTTATTAAAAAGCCTTCACTCAAAGCCCTCTCCTGCGCCTCCATCCTTTTTGCCCTGAGCGGGTGTGTCCCACCCAACCAATTTGGCGAAGACTACTCCCGGGACGTCTGCAAAACAAAACGGGACGAACTCATCGCTCTTGATAACCATTTCTCAAGCAACATGGTCGCCGGGGGGATTATCGGTACTTTGGCCGGGGCCGGCTTGGGCGCCGCGGCGGCGGCGGCGACGAATGGGGATATCATTACGGCAACGCTGATCGGCGCCGCGGCGGGTATGGCCGTGGGGGCCGGGTCCGCCTATTGGAACGAGCTTTCCAAGCAGCACGGAGAGGGGGAGCTGCTGCTTTTCTCTTTGCTCGGCGATATGCGGCGCGACGAGGAAAAGGTGACCAAGGCCCAGATAGCCCTCGACAACCTGATGAGCTGCCGCCGGACCGAAGCCGCCCAGGTCCACGCCGATTACAGGGCCAAGCGCATCTCCGCCCAGGAGGCCAAGACCCGCATGGAGGCCATCCGCCGCCGAGCGGAAAAAGATGTCTCCGTCGCCAAGGACATCAATAAAGGCGTTCAGGATCGGCGCGGAAGTTACGAATACGCCTTTGAACAATCCAAGAAAATTAAAACAAAAAACAAAAAAGATAAGAAAAAAATTGAGAAAACCTACACGTCAATGGACAAATATTGCGGAAGCTACAACACGTCCGTTCAAGTGGCCGAGACATCTCTTAACACTGAGTTCAAAGCTGACGGCTTCACCTCATCCTATCTGATTTATCCGGACTCCACACCGAATACGCAGATTTCTTGCCGTTGAACCGTCGGCCCTAGCAAGGACGCGGGAAGCAATGCAGAGGGGGTCACAAACAGCGTCCGGCCGGCTTGGCGAAGGGAAGACGCTTGGACAGGGAAGGATGCGATGGGTAGCCCTGACCCTGCTGTTTTTGTCGTTCTTGGCGACGGCGCACGGCGCGCGATGCCAGGAGAGCGGTCTGCCGGACCAGCCTTTTTTACGCTTCGAGACCGGGATGCACACGGCGCCGGTGACCGATCTGGCGGTTGGCGCCGCGGGCACCCTGATCGCCACGGCCTCGCTTGATAAAAGCCTGCGCCTTTGGGACGGACAGAGCGGGCGCCTTTTGGGCGGCGTTCCCGTGCCCCAAGGGGACGGGCTCGAAGGAAGCCTTTATACGGTGAGCCTGTCTCCCGATGGGAGCAAGGCCCTGGTGGCGGGGTACACGGCGCAAAGCTGGGATGGCAGCCCCTCCCTTTACCTGATCGACGTGAAGGCCCAGAAGCTCCAATTCCGCATCAAAGGCCTGCCCGCCGTCGTCACCAGTTTGCGGCACCGCTCCGACGGCAAGGTCTTCGCCGCCGGTTTCGCCGCCGGGGCCGGTATCCGCGTGTGGGACGCGCTGACCGGCCGGACCCTGGCCGAGGACAAGGCCTTTCAGGACGCCACCGTGTCTTCCCTGGCCTTCGCCGCCGACGGCCGGCTTGCCGTCTCCAGTTCCGACGGCTTTGTGCGTTTATACGCCGCGGATTTCCGCCTTTTGGCCCGTGTTTCCGTCAGAAAAACCGGAACGCCCTTCGGTTTGGCTTTTTCCCCCGATGGTCGAACCCTCGCCATAGGATATCGCTCGGCGGCCCTTGTGGACCTGCGCGACGGCCTGACCCTGGCCGCCGGCACCATCCTTTCCGTACCGCCCGGCGAGACGGGGGAAACTCCCCTTGTCACCTGGACGACCGTGGCCGGCGAGAGCGTTCTCGTCGCCGGCGGCACCCGCGCCGACACCGACCAGCGAACTCTTTTGCTTGCCTACGCCCCCCAAAAGCGCAAGTGGTCGGTCCTTGGAACGGTGGGACACGACACGGTGACGGCTCTCGCCCCCCATCCGGACGGGGGCGTCGTGTATGGAACGGCCGATCCGTCTTGGGGAATGATGGGGAGGGGAACGGCCGAGGCGCCGCTGCCGGCCATCCACCACGAGGCCGGCATCGCCGATTTCCGCGATGTCGCCTCCGGCTTTTTCGCCGTGACCCCCGAAGGGACCCTCCTGGAGGTCGGTATCGCCAAGGGAGGACAGACGCCCTGGACGATCGATCTTTCCCGGGGCTTGGTTCGCCCGGGGCCGGCCGGACAAGAGACCGTTCGCGCCACGGCCAGCCCCGGTCTGGCTGACTGGCGCAACGGCCGCGCCCCCCTTCTGGGGAAAATCCCCCTGGTCCTCGAGCCGGCGGAGACGGCCCGTAGCCAAGCTTTGCTTCCCGATGGCAAGCGCTTCATCCTTGGCGCCGAATTCTCCCTGCGTCTATACGACGAGACCGGACGCCTGCTTGACCGCCTGATCACCCCCGCCCCGGTCTGGGGGGTTCTTCCCGTTCCAAACCTCCCCCTCGTCGTTGCCGCCCTGGGGGACGGAACCCTGCGTTGGTATCATGTTACCTTGGAAAACGGGCTGCGCGAGCAAGGCGCCTTTTTCCTTCACCCCGCCTCCAACCGCTGGGTGGCCTGGACGCCGGAGGGCTTTTTCGCCCATTCCGACAGTGGCGGGCAGACCATGGTGGGCTACCTGTTCAACGTGGCCAAAGCGCAATCCCCGACCTTGGTGGATTTCGCCCAGATGTATCGTCTGTTCCATAAGCCGGGTCTGGTCTGGCCGGCGTTGATCGATCCGATCGGCGCGCGGCGGGGACTGGATCTCGCGCTCGCCCAGATCGGAGATATCCGCTCGGTTCTGGGGATGGCGCCGCCCCCCTCCGTCGCCCTGGCGCAGGTCTGCCCCAAGGAAAACACCCCCGTCACCCGCGGCTTTCATGTGATTGAGACCACCCCGCCCCCGCCATCGGTGGGCGGGAGCGACGAGACCGACCCTTGTTTCGCCCCCGCCGCCCTAGCCCGCCAAGCGGGTTCGTCCGATGCGATTCACGGCAAGGACGCGGCGGTTCTTTCGGTCATGACCCTGGCTTCGACCCAAAAGGAGGTGGCTTTGCGGTTTGATGTCGAGGATCGCGGCGGCGGCCTGGAACTGGTCGACGTTCTGGTCAACGGGCTCAACGTGGGGCGGAAGCGGGCTTTCGAAAAGCGGGTCGCCGCCCCCCCTTCGCCGCCTTCGGCTTCGGCGCCTTCGGCCGCGCCCCCGTCCGTCGCCGAGCCGTCCGCTGCCTCCTCCCCCAAGACCACGGCCATCGCGGCGGCCATCGCCCCCGCGCAGCCGGCGGACCCCGCGCAGACAGCGGATACGGAAGACTTTCCCTTCCCCGCGCCCCCCTTGAGATTCGAGCGGGCCGTCACCCTGAATGAGGGGATCAACCGGGTCGAGATCCGGGCCTATGGACAAAACGGGGTCTACGGCCGCACGGCTTTTGATCTCGTGGTCCCGCCCCCACCGCTGGAGAAGGCCCCTCCCTCACCAGCCCCCGCCCCCCACAGCCGACTTGTCGTGCTGGCCGTTGGCATCAACGACTATGCCGGCGCCAGCAATGATCTCCAATATGCCGTAGCCGACGCCAGAACCTTCGCGACCACCGTTCGGCGTCAAGCGCTGGGCGTTTATGAGGAGATCCGGGTTATCGAGCTTTATGATGCCCAGGCCGAGCGTCCCGCCCTGGAAGCCCATTTGGCCCAGCTCGCCGATGAAACCCGGCCCGAGGACAGCCTGCTTCTTTATTTCTCCGGACATGGCGAGGTCGACGAACAGGGACTCTATCGCTTCCTGACCCCGCTCGCCTATACCACGCCCGAGGAGCGCGGGCTTGACGCGAACCGTTTGGTGGAGTTGCTCGGCGATATTCCGGCGCAACGCAAAATGTTGTTCCTCGATACCTGTCACTCCGGCGCTTTCGACATTGAAGAGGTTTCGGGAAACCTGTTCAACGAAACGGGGCAATTCATCCTGTCCGCGGCCGAGGCCTCGGAAACCGCCGCGGATGTGCTGCCCGGCACCCAAAACGGGGTATTCGCGGTCGCCGTCATGCAAGGCTTGGAACGCGATGCCGCCCTGCGCAGCGGAACCACCGTAAGCGCCCTCACCTTGGGGGAATGGGTCCGCCTGCGGGTGCCCGTCCTGGCGCAAGAACGCCGCCTGGGCGCCCAACACGCCGTGTTCAAGGGCAATAACACCATGGCCTTTCCCCTCACCCATATCCTGGAAGAGCCACAACCATGAGCCGGCGTTCCGCATTCTGGCGTTGTTTGCGAAAATCCGGCCCCACGGTGCTTGCTTTGGGGGCGGTCCTCATCCTTGGGGTCTGTCCCGCCAGCGCGGGAAATCGGGCTCTTCTCATCGCGATCGATGATTACGAGGGCGATGACTACGATCTTTTGCCCGGCTCCTCGCGCAAGGATCAGAATGATATCCAGAGCCTCGCCCTGCAAAAACTGGGCTTCGCCGCTTCCGACATCCGCCATTTGACCAATGAGCAAGCCACCCGCGATGCCATCCTGGCCGCCCTTGACGCGCTTATTGAAGAAACCGCGCCGGGCGACAAGGTTTTGCTGCAGTTCTCCGGCCACGGGACGCAGATCAAGGACGATAGCGGCGACGAACCCGATCACTACGACGAGGCGCTGGTCCCCTGGGATATCGGGACCGACCCCTTGGGCCATTTGATCCGCGATGACCTTCTGGAACCCCGGATCGCCGCCCTACGGGGCCGGGACGTTCTGGTCATCATCGATTCCTGCAATTCCGGTTCGGCGACCCGTGGTTTCTCGCGCGAAGGCCTCCGCCGCAACGCGCCCGGCCTTTTCGCCGCCCGGCGCGACGCGACCCCGGGTGCCGGCGCCACGTCCCCCGCCTTCCTTCCCCAGGACGCCGCCGAAACCTTCATAGACGTTCCGACACGCTCCGGGATGCGGGTCTGGTCGGCGGTCGCCGCCTCCGAGGTGGCCATGGTCGACCGCGACGCCCATCAAGGGGTCTTCACCCGTCTGTTGATGGAAGCCGTCGTGGCCCGTAAGGCCGACATCAACGGCAACGGCATCATCAGCAACGCGGAGGTCCTCAGCTTTATCCGAGAGCAGTCCCAAGCCTATTGCCAAAAGGAACGCGAGTGCACCTCTCTCACCCCAACCCTTGAAGCCTCGGGGGAGGCGATGCATCGGGATTTCAGCACGGGGCGGCAAGACGGGGAAATAGCCGGCATCGCCTTGGATGCCCTGGGAAAACCGGAAAGCTCCGCGGTTCAGGTCACGCTCACCCCCGCCAGCCCCGTCCGCCTGGGAAGCACCGTGTCTTTTTCCATAACCAGCCCTGTCGAGGGATATCTGGTGGTTTTCGATATCAATGCGGCGCGGCAGATCACCCAGTTGTTCCCCAACCTCTATTCCGAGAAGCGCGGGAAGGACCATCATCAAGTCCGCTCGGGAGAGACGATCACCATTCCCGACGCCTCTTACGGATTTTCCTTCCAGGCTGAGGAGCCTCTCGGCGCCGGCGTGATCATGGCCGTCGTCACTTCGGATGAGGTCTCCCTGTCCTCCCTCACCGCCCGTCACCGGGGCTTTAAGGTCGTGGAAGATCCCGTGGCTTATGTCGACTCCCTCTCGGCTCCCCTTCAGCAAGCCCTGACCAACCAAATGGCCGGTCGTCCGGTAAAGTGGACCTATGGACTCCTGCCCTATTCCATTCAACCCTAAAGGGAATGCCCTGGCGTTCCGGACCAGACCGCGACGGCGATTTGCTTCAATAGCCGTCGGTTAGAGCGGTGGGCGTGAAACCCGGGTTACGCAGGCGCACGACCATCGCCAGCAAAGCCAGCGCCAGGATCAGGCCGATGACCAGGGCGGCGGCATAGCCGGCCCGGGCCGCCAGAGCCGTGGTCGCCGCCATCACCACGATCTCGCCCAGCGTCTGCAATCCCTGGAAGGCCGAATAATCGGTGCCGGGCTGCCGGCCGCGCTGGGCGAAACCCATCAGCAGCGTATACGACGCCACCGTGCACACGCCGATTCCCAGACCGCTTGCCGTCGCCAGCCCCCAGACCGCGCCCAGACTGGCCAAAGACGGATCCATCGCTAAAACCGCCCACAGCAGGGAGCTGATGCCGACCAGCCCGCCGCCCAACACCAGGGTCGAAAGGGCGCCAAAGCGCACCACCATCACTCCGGCGATGGCGCAGCCGGCGACGATCATCAGCGTATTGCCCGTTCCCGACAGGGTGCCGACCGCGTCCAGGGACCAGCCGGCATCGATCAGGAACAGCTTCGCCACCCCGAAGGAAACCGCCCCGCCCATGGTGGCGCACATCCCCAAAGCCAGCAGCGGCAAGGCGCCCGGCCGGCGGAAGAAGGCCCGTAACGAAGCTGGTTCGGGCGTCCCCCCTTGCGGCGGATCGGGCTCGCGCCACAGGGCGACGGGAAGGCCGCAGAGCAAAACCATCGCCGCCAGTCCCAAAAGCGTCGGCAGATGACCAAGCGCGCCGATCCCGACCATCGCCAAAGGTCCCCCCGCCAGCATGCCGATCATGAAGCCGGCGACCTGGACGGTGTTGACATGGGCGAGCCCGGTTCCATGCAGGCGTTCCGAGGCCAGGCCATCGGTGGCGATATCCTGGGTGGCGCTGACCAGCGACGCCACGGCGACCAGCGCCAGCAAGGCCGGCGCATTGCCGGCGGTGAAGGGCAGGACCGCCATCCCCGCCAGACTGAGGGCCAGGGCCGTTTGCATCGGCAAAATCCAGCTCCGACGGCGGCCAAGGCGAGCCGACCAGTGGTTCTCGACCAGCGAAGCCCAGAGCACCTTGAACACCCAGGGCAAACTGGCCAGCGGCACCAGCGAGATCAGCTCAAGCGAGGCCCCGCCGTCGCGCAGCAGCACGGGATAGGCCTGGAAGGCCAGCCCCACCGGCAGCCCCTGCACCAGATACAGGCAGCCGATCATCACCAGAAGCTTGCGCCCTTGGAAGGGCTTGGCGGTCGTGTCCATGCTCACCACCGCGCCGTCACGGTCATGCCGAAGGTTCGCGGATCGCCGGCGATGCCGCCATAGGTGCCGCCGCCCAGATCGAAGGCACGGGTGGCGTAATCGGCATCGAGGGCGTTCTTGACCCACAAGGCCACCTCGTAGCTTTCGCCCTGATAACCGGTCTTCAGATTGAGCAGGCCATAGGGCCGTTCCTTCTGGGTATTGGCCGAATTAAAGTAAACCTCGCCCGTGCCCAACCAGTCGGCATGGGCATAAAGGCCATTCTCAAAGCTGTAATCCGCGCCAAGGCTATAGGTATAGGCCGGGGCGTTCGGCGGACGCTTCCCCGAGAAATCCGTGCCGTTGTCCTCATATTTGGTGAAATGGGCGTCGTTCCAGCCGGCCCCGGCTTTCAGCAACAAGGCCTTGGTGGCTTTCCAAGCCAGCTCCAGTTCCACGCCCCGGCTGACGCTTTGGCCGGCGTTGGAAATATTGGACTGCGAAAGGATCAATTCCTCGACCTGCTGGTCGGTCCAGTCGATCCAGAACAAGGACAGCTTGGTCGACAGCGTGTTGTCCAAAGCGGTGTGTTTGACGCCGATTTCATAGTTCCGGGTGTATTCGGCGTCGTATTTCTCGTTCCCCGGATCAGCCAAGTTATTGAAGCCGCCGGCCTTATAGCCGCCGGAATAGGTGGCATAGGTTAGCAGAGTGGGAAACGGCTTGTATTCCAGGCCGACCTTGGGCAGCCAAGCGTGAAAGGTCATATCCTGATCCACGCCGGTATCGCGCCCCATGGCCGCCCAGGTCTGCTGGCTTTCGACGTCCTTGCGTTCATGGTCATAGCGCAGACCGGTGATCAGCGAGAGGCTGTCGATCAGCGGCCAAGTGACCTGACCGAAGGCCGCCATATTGCGGGTGTCGGTCGTCGTGCGGACCGACTGGACGCCCATTCCCATGCCGGTCATGGTCATATCGATATCATTGTGGTCGGTCTGATCGAAGTAATAGACGCCGCCCACCCAGCGCGGCCCGCTGGCGCCTTCCGGAGAACTCAGGCGCAGTTCCTGGGTGAAGCGGGAATAATCCACGCCGGTCCGCAGGCGCATCAGATCAAGGGCGCTGCCATCGACGTCATAGGTCGTGTCCTTGTTTTCATAGCCATAGGCCGAGATCGAGGTCACCGTGACGGCGGGCGCCTCATAGACCGCCCGAACGTTGCCGCCGTGAACATCGCTGTCGTTCGAGCCGATGTAATTGGACGAGACCTTGTGGGAGTCCTCGCGTAAGGCGCTGAGGGGGGCGATGTTGGTCGAGCCTTCCCGATAGCGCGCCCCGTCATAGGTGGCGATCACGTCCCAGGCCTGCTGGGGTTGCCAGCGAACCTTGAAACGGGCGTTCACATTGGTGGCATCGTCCACGTCATCGGCGCCGTCGGGCTCACGGGTGAAATAGCCATCGCTGTCGAGAAACTGCACCGCCGCGCGATAAGACCAATCTTCGCTTCCCAAAGGCCCGCCGGTGATGCCGCTGATCGTTTTTCGGTTGTAATTGCCGATCCCCACCGACACCTGCCCTTCCTGATGGGGTTCGGGATCGCGGGTGATGATAGTGACGGCGCCGGCCTCGGTGTTGCGGCCGTAAAGGGTGGATTGGGGACCGCGCAACACCTCGACCCGGTCGATATCAAGCAACTCCATGTCGACGTTGCGGTAATGAACCCCATCAACGAAAAAGCCCACCGGCTGCTCGGCCTCCATGAAGGGCGTGACGCCGCGCATCGACAGGAAAGCGACACTGGCGTGCTGTCCGGCCTTGGTCATATACATGTTGGGAACTTGGCGAACGATGTCGATGGTGTCCTTGGCGGCGGAGCGTTCAAGGTCCTCGCCCGTGACCACGGTCATACTGACCGGCGTATCCTGATCGGTGGAGGTCATCTTTTCGGCGGTGACGGTCACCGGCTGAAGTTGGTAGACCTCGCCGCTCCCCGCCACCTGGACCTCTTGGGCGGTTTCCTTGCGGTCGTCGGCCACAGCCACCGTCGCGCCGACCATCTGGGCTACGGCAAGGCTTAGGACGGCGGGCAGCGCCCGACGGCGATTCATCTCAGACACCACGTTCCAAACTCCCCCGGACAAAAACCGACCACGCATCCGCTGCTCAATGATGCGACTGAGAGGCATAATTACATGCCCTCTCCCCGTCTCCCCGAGACGGGTCGGCAAATACCCCAAACGGGATCTTTTAGGGCGGTGAGCGGGGACTCCGCTCCCCGCTCACTGACCTAAGGTTCTGACAGACAAGCAAATCCCGCCCCGCCGAAGGGGCGCCCTCGCGGACCGCCGGAAATAATCCCGAAAGGAGCAGTGGCCGACCCGATCCGGGGAGCCCCGCCGGTCGGCGCCGTATAAGAAAGCCGGTCACCGGGGTTCTAGGGCGGCTTGCGGGACATCCACTCCCCTCACGCCGCCCCAAGAGGCTGACAGGGAAGCAAATCGTCGTCGCGATCGGGTCGGGATCGCTCGGGGATCGGTTCTAACGGGGATGGAGCGGGGGATGACGGACGGCACAAGCGCTCGCAACGCCATACCGGCGCGTCCCATCCTCTGGCGGCTGCTTTTCCCCGAAAGGCACAGGCTGGCCCTGGCCCTGGCGATCACCCTGCTGGCCGCCCTCGCCGAACTGCCGCCCTATGCCTTGCTCAGTCAGTCGATCGGCCTCGCGCTGACCGGGACGGCCTCCGGCGGCGATCTGCTGGGCTTGGCGGGATGGATGGGGGCGGCCCTTCTTATCAAATTTCTGCTCTATAGCCTCGCCTATTATCTCAGCCACGTCGCCGCTTACCGGCTGCTCGCCGACATCCGCCAGACCCTGGTCCGTCGCCTTGCCGTCGCCCCCCTGATCTGGCTCCAGCGGCACAGTTCGGGGGATCTGAAAAAGATCGTGCTCCAGGACGTGGAGCGGCTGGAGCAATTCATCGCCCACCACACGGTGGAATGTCTGGCGGCCCTCGCCAGTCCGGTTTTCGTCGCCCTGGTCCTCGCCTGGATCGATTGGCGCCTTGCCGCCGCCGCCCTGCTGACGCTGCCCCTGGCCGCCACCCTCCAGGCGCTGTTGATGCGCGGCCTGGGCCCGCGCATCGAGGACTATGGCCGCACCATCGGCGCGCTGAACGGAGCGACCGTCGAATACATCCGCAATGCGCCGGTCATGAAGGCCTTTTGCCAGAACGCCCGCTCCTTCGAGCACATGCGCGATCTGTTGGCGCGCTATCACGCCATGATCACGGCGATGACGCGGAAAACGGTGCCCGGCTGGTCGGCGTTCATGGTTCTGCTCGGGGCCAATATCGTTTTTCTTCTGCCTTTTGGTTTGTGGCTCCACCGCCAGCACGCCCTTGAGCTGACCGAGGTCATCCTGGCCGTGATGCTGGGAAGCGGCATGCTCAAGCCGCTGTTCAAGGTCGCCCATTTCTCCTCCGAGATCGGCGAGATCCTGGCCGGGGTCCGCCGTCTCGCCCCTTTGCTGGCCTTTCAGCCGACCGCGCCGGCGGCCGTGGCGCCAGCGCCCGCGGCGGCGGCCGATAGCGCCTTTGCCGACGCCATCACCTTTGATCGGGTGTCGTTCTCCTATGGCGCGCGGACCATTTTGCAAGACGTGAGCTTTACCCTGAAGGCGGGCGGCTTCACCGCCCTGGTCGGACCATCGGGCGCGGGAAAAAGCACCATCGCCCATCTCATGGGGGGGCTGGTCCTCGCCGATCGCGGCGACATCCGCGTGGGTGCGGTCAGTTTGTCCTCGTTGAGCGAGGCCGGGCGCGCCGGGCTGATCGGCGTGGCAAGCCAGGATAGCTTTCTGTTCGCCGGCACGCTGATGGACAACCTGCGCCTGGGCCGCCCCGAGGCCGGCGCAGACATGGTTCGCCACGCCGCGCGCATCGCCCAGGCGGAGGATTTCATCGCCGCCCTGCCCGAGGGCTACGCCACCACCCTGGGCGAGCGCGGCACCCGCCTGTCCGGCGGCGAGCGCCAGCGCATCGCCCTCGCCCGCGCCCTGATCAGCCAAACCCCCGTGCTCGTGCTCGACGAGGCGACGGCCTTCGCCGACGGCCGCACGGAACGACGGTTCTATCAGGCGCTGCGCGCGGCCTATCCCGACCAGACGCTGCTGGTCATCGCCCACCGCCTGACCGCCATCGCCCAAGCCGATCAGATTTTGGTTCTTGAGGACGGCCGCGTGATCGACGGCGGCCGCCACGCCGATCTGCTCGAGCGCTGCCCGCTTTATCAAACCCTCTGGCGGCGCCAGTTCGACAGCGAGACCTGGTCCATCCGCCCCAAGGGGACCGCCGATGCCGCCCATTCTTGAAGCCTTGAACCGGGTCATCGCCACCAGCGGCCGGCCAAAGGGCGCGCTGTGGCGCGGCCTGGGCTTGCGGGTGCTTGAACGGATTTTCGCCATCACCCCCTTTTTCCTCGGCTCCCTATGGCTGGCCGACGCCGTCTCCGGCAGGGAACCGGCGTTGTCGCTGCCCCTGCTCGGGATGTGTCTCGCCGCCCTGCTCGCCGGTCAGATGCTGTGTTCCTATCTGGGGCAGATGGCCTGTTTCCTTGGTGCCTATGATCTGATGATCGGCTACCGGGAACAGGTGATCGACCATATCGGCCGCCTGCCCTTGGGCGTCTTGCAAAAGCGGCGGATCGGGCACCTAGCGGCCATCGTCACCGACGACGTGAAGCGCGTGGAAGAGATCTTCACCCATGTCGCCATCGACCTAGTGGCGGCGGCCAGCGCCCCTTTGCTGTTCCTGGCCGTGCTGACCTGGGTGGACTGGCGGTTGTCGCTGGCGCTGATGGTGACTTTGCCCATGGCGATCATCGGCCTGAATGCCGCCAGGGGGTTTTTCCTGGCCAGGGGCCGGACCAAGCAGACCCTGGTCCAGGAGACCTCGGGGCTGATCGTGGAATTCGTCACCGGCCTGAAAACCCTGCGGCTTTTCAACCAAACCGCGCCCTGGCTCGATCGTCTGGACCGGCGCTTCGCCGCCCTTCGCGAGATCAGCTTGGGGGTGGAGGCCTGGGGTGGCGGGTCGATCCAGCTGTATCGGCTTTGCCTTGAAGGCGGGCTGGTAAGCCTGTTGCTGACCGCCGGTTGGTTGGCGAACCGCGGCGCGCTCGATCCTTTGGCCTGGGTGCTGTTCGCCCTGGTCGCCGGCAAGCTTCTCGAGCCACTGCTCGACGCCGCCGCGTTTCTGACCGAACTGCGCTTGATGGTGCTGGCCGAGGGCCGGATCGCGGCCTTACGGGCCGAGCCGCTTTTGCCCGAGGGAACGGCGACGCTCGCCGCCGCCGGCGAGGTCGCCTTCCAGAACGTGAGCTTCCGCTATGACGACGCCTGGGTGCTGCGCGACGTGTCCTTCCGGGTGGGGGCGGGAACCATGACCGCCATCGTCGGCCCCTCGGGGTCGGGCAAAACCACGTTGCTGCACCTGCTGGCCCGCTTCTTCGACCCCCAGGCCGGAGCGGTGACGATCGCCGGCCGGGACATCCGAACGCTCGACACGCAAGATCTTTACCGGCACCTGGGCTTCGTCTTCCAGGACGTTCAATTGTTCGACGGAACCCTTCTGGAAAACCTGCTCATCGGCCGCCCCGGAGCGGACGAGGCGGCGGTGGCGGCGGCCTGCACGGCGGCCTATTGCGACCCCTTCCTCGCGCGCCTGCCCGATGGCTTGGCCAGCCGCATCGGCGAGAACGGCCAGCGTCTGTCGGGGGGCGAGCGTCAGCGCCTGTCCATCGCCCGCGCCATCCTCAAAGATGCCCCCATTCTGCTGCTCGACGAGGCGACGGCCTCGGTGGATCCGGCCGCCCAATATGAAATCCAGCGCGCCCTGTCGCATCTGGCCCAAGGCCGGACGGTGATCATGGTGGCCCACCGGCTGCACACCATTCGCCATGCGGACCAGATCCTGGTCCTTGACCAGGGACGGATCCTTGAACAGGGCCGCCATGACGACCTCCTCGCCCAGGCCGGCCTTTATGCCGCGCTGTGGCGGGAACAAAGCCGCTAAGCGGTCGCCCGGCTTATCGGATCACCCGAGGGCGCCCCGGCGGGCTTCGCGGGGCAGGATGCCGAACTGCTTGCGGAAGGCCGCGCCGAAATGGCTGACATTGCTATAGCCCAGCATCATGGCGGTTTCCGTCACCCCATGGTGCTGGAGCAGCAGCCGCGCCCGATCCATGCGTTCGCGTTGGAATAGCCCATAGACGCTATGACCGAAAACCGTCTTGAACCCACGCTTGAGCTTGAGCTGGTTCAGGCCGGTCTCCCGGGCCAGTTCGGCGATCGTCGGCGGGGCGCTGAGATCTTGAAGCAACCGCTCCCGCGCCGCCAGCAGCAGCTTGCGCTCCCGCAAGGGCACCGCTTCGCCATCCTCGGCGGACCGATAGGACGCGAGGTGCCAGGCGAGGAATTCGAGGGTGGCGGCATGGATCAGCAGGGGCGGCGCCTGCCCCTCGTCCATGAGCCAGGCGAGGCGGGCGGCGGCATCGCGGACACGGCGGTCGTTCGCCTTGTGATGCACGCAAAAACCCCGGTGGATATCGTCGCCGATGCGATCGTACTGGGGTCCCGCCAGCGCCGCCAGGGTTTCGGGCGTCACCATCAGTTCGATGGTGCGATAGGGCCCGGAAAACGACAAATGAAAGCGCTCCTCCGGGGCGTAGCTGGTCAGCAAGGCCCCGGGCTCCAAACGGAACGCGCCACCGCCAAAGGTCACATCGACCATTCCCTGGAACAAACAACTAAAATGAATAAAGGGCCGGTCGTTATAGGCGGTGGCCTCAAAGGCCGAAGGAAGAGACATCAAGGACACCATCATCCCCGTCTGCAGCGAAACGGGTTTGACCTCCACCTCCAACGGCATCCCCGTCACGGCGGGCCGATCCGTGAAAAAATCAGAGGAGCGAAGTTCGCGCATGGGAGCCCTCCGGGCTGTTCGAGATACTGCTCTTGCGCTCTCCCACCGCGGTTCCTTTCCGTTAGATGCAGAAGAAATTAATTCTTACTATCAATTCCAGGGCGATGGAATGCCCTCCGTCACCGCCGCGCCACGCCAAGACGGTTTTTAACTCCCCAAGGCGGGAAGGCGGAAAAATCGCTCCTTGACAGGCAGCCTCGGCCACGACACTCTCTGCCTAGGCAGCCATTGAGAGCCCCATGTCCCCGTCAGATGCCCCCCTCCCCCCGATCTATACGGCCGAGACTTATGATGCGGCGCGCAATATCGCCCGCCATCTGATCGATATCGGTACCGAGCTGCGCGCGGCGATCGACCGTCGGTCGATCCCCCTGGGCATCAGCGGGCCGCAATGGGTCGTGCTGGTTCGCATCGCCAGTGGCGTCGACACCAGTGCCGCCGAGTTATGCCGGACGATCGGTTATGACAGCGGATCGATGACCCGGATGCTCGACCGCCTGGAAAAGCGGGGATTGATCTATCGCCGCCGCAGCATCGAGGATCGGCGGGTGGTCCGGCTCTCTTTGACCGACCTGGGCAAGGAGTTGTATCCCCAGCTCACGCCCATCGCCATCGAGACCCTGAACCACGTCCTCAAGGGCTTCACGCCCGAGGAGGCCGATATCCTGATGGGCCTCCTCGATCGCATCCTGGCCAATGCCAATACCGCATGACCTTTTTTTATTCATACGACTGCCTAGGCAGTAACAGTTAAGGCAACCTTTAGAGGGCGCGAAGCGATGAACATGGCATTCCTGGTCGCACCGTCGCTGATCGCGCTGATCCTGGGCGGCTGCGCCCCGTGGGACGGGATCGACCGCCAGTCGGCGATGACCGACGCCAAGACCCTGGCCCTGTCCGCGCCCTCCGATCCCATTCCCGAAGTCGCCCCCTGGCCGGAGGGGGAGTGGTGGCGCGGCTATCATGACGCGCAGTTAAACCAGTTGATTGGCGAAGCCCTGGCCGGCAATCCCTCCCTCAAGGTCGCCCAGGCGCGCCTCCGCCGCGCTGGCGCCCTGGCCGGTCTGGCCGAGGCCGCGCTCTCCCCTCACCTTGATGGCGGGGCGTCGATCATTGATCAGCGGTTCAATGAGGGCGGCCTCTATCCCGACTCCTTGGCCGGCAAGGTCAAGACCGAGAACAAGATCGCCCTGGAGGGCGCCTATACCCTCGACCTGTGGGGGGGCCGCGAGGCCGAGTACCGATCCGCCCTGGGGGAGCTCCGCGCCAGCGAGATCGACGCCCAGGCCGCCCGACTCGACCTCGCCGCCGCGATCGCCCAAAGCTACGCCCGCTTGGCCGCGGCCTTCGACCAACGCGACATCAGCCACGAGGTGCTGCGCCAGAAACAGGAGATCCAGGCCCTGACCGCCCGACAAGTGCGGTCCGGATTGGTCACCGAGGTCGAAACCCGTCAGGCCGATGCCGCCATCGCCGCCGCCCGGGCCGATATCGCCGGCGACGAGGAACGCATCAGCTTGCTGCGGCGCGATCTGGCTGTTTTGACCGGCGCCGGTCCCGACCGTGGCGCGGCCATCACCCGCCCCGGCCTGAGCATGAGGGCGGGTGTCGGCCTGCCCTCGACCCTGCCGGCGGATCTGATCGGCCGCCGTCCCGATATCGTCGCCCATCGCTGGCGGATCGAGGCGGCGACGCGGAGCATCGACGCCGCCAAGGCCCGATTTTATCCCAATGTCGATCTGACGGCCTTCCTGGGCTTCAAGTCGATCGGGCTGGCCAACTTCATGACGGCGGGCAGCTTCATGGCCGGCGCCGGACCGGCGATCACCTTGCCGATCTTCGATGCCGGGCGGTTGCGGAGTCAGTTGGCCGAGGCGAACGCCACCCTCGACATCACCGTCGAACTCTACAACGGCGCCGTCCTCGAGGCGCTGCGCGACATCGTCGGGTCTCTCACCTCCTGGCGGGCCAATCAGGCGCGGTTGGCGGAGAAAAGCCTCGCGGTGGCCTCTTTGGAGGAAGCCTATCGTCTGGCCCTGCTGCGCTACCGCGAGGGACTGGCCAACTACCTAACGGTTTTGTCGGCCGAAACCGCGCTGATCGCCGAGCGCCGCCAGGAAGCGGAGTTCCGCAATCGCCAATACGGCCTTTCGATCGCGCTGGCCCATGCCCTGGGGGGCGGCTTCGCCCCCCAGGGTCCGCCGCCGTCTCGGGCGGCGAGCGGGGACCCCGCTCCCCGCGCACCGCTCTAAGACCTTGATAGTTAAGCAAATCATCGTCGCACTCTGCTTCAAAGCGCTCTAACGATCCCAAGGACGCCCGCGATGACCGAGCCCCCCTCCCTCCCCTCTTCCGATGACAGCGACCGGCGACGCCGGACCTTGTTGATGTCCGCCGCCGCCCTGACGTTCATCGCCCTGGGCGCCGCCTATGGGATTTACTGGTGGACGACGGCCCGCTTCGACATGTCCACCGACAACGCCTATGTCGCGGGCAATATCATCCAGGTCTCGCCCCAGATCGCCGGCACGGTGACGGCGGTCCATGCCGACGATACGGATTTCGTCGAAGCCGGACAGATGCTGGTCACCATCGACCCGACCGACGCCCGTCTGGCCCTTGATCAGGCGGAAGCGACTTTGGCCGAAACGGTGCGCCAGGTTCGCGCCCTGTTCAGCCAGGATGGCGTTCTGGCGGCAACGGTCCTGGCCCAGGAAACCACCCTGGCCCGGCTGCGCGAGGATTTCGCCCGCCGTCAAAGACTGGCCAACACCGGCGCCGTTTCGGCCGAAGAGGTCAAACACGCCCGTGACGCGGTGACGCAGGCCTCGGCGCACTTGGCCGGCGCCCGCAAGCAGCAGGAAGCCAACCGCGTGCTGATCGACATGACCGGCCTAACCAGCCATCCCCGCGTCGCCCGGGCCGCGGCCCAAGTGCGCGAAGCCTATGTGGCGTGGCGGCGCACCGTGGTTCCGGCGCCGGTGTCGGGTCAGGTCGCCCGCCGCGCCGTTCAGGTCGGCCAACGAACCACCCCCGGCACGCCCTTGATGGCGATCATTCCGCTCGACGAGGTTTGGGTCGACGCGAATTTCAAGGAAGGCCAATTGGGAGCGATGCGCCTCGGCCAACCCGTCCTGCTCACCGCCGACATCTATGGCGACGACATTGTCTATCGCGGCACGGTGGCCGGACTGGCGGCGGGAACCGGGGCGGCCTTTTCGCTGCTGCCGGCCCAGAACGCCACCGGCAACTGGATCAAGGTGGTCCAGCGCGTTCCGGTTCGCATCGCCCTTGATCCCCGGGATCTGGCCCAGCGTCCGCTGCGGGTCGGGCTTTCGATGGAGGCCCACGTCTCGATCAGGGATCAAAGCGGTCCGCAGATGGCGACGGGCCGGCAAAAGGACATCGTCGCCCGGACCGACGTCTTCGCCGACCTCGACCACGACGCCGAGGCGCTGATCAAGGACCTGATCGCCCGGAACATGCGGACGGAGCCGGACCTCGCGCCGGCGCCGATAACCGCCGACCGGTGAGATCGGCCCCCAAGGGAGACGCCCCCATGCCCCCTCCGTCCTTTCCGCCCCTGACCGGCAACCGGCTGGTCCTCGCCACCATCGCCTTGTCGCTGGCCACTTTCATGAACGTGCTCGACACCACCATCGCCAATGTGGCCCTGACCACCATTGCCGGCGATCTTGGCGTCAGCGTCAGCCAGGGAACCTGGATCATCACCTCGTTTGGCGTCTCCAACGCCATCGCCGTGCCGCTGACCGGCTGGCTGGTCGGGCGGATCGGACAATTGCGGCTGTTCTTATCGGCGGTGGTGTTGTTCGTCGTGCTGTCGCTGTTGTGCGGGTTATCGACCAATCTGGAATCCCTGCTGGCGTTCCGTTGCCTTCAGGGGCTGGTCGCCGGACCGATGGTGCCGCTGTCCCAGGCGCTGTTGCTGCAATGCTATCCCAAGGCCAAGGCCGGGATGGCGATTGCCCTGTGGTCGATGACAACGACGGTGGCGCCGGTGATGGGGCCGGTTCTCGGCGGCTGGCTGACCGACAACGTGTCCTGGCCGTGGATCTTCTACATCAATGGTCCAATCGGCCTGATCGCGGCGTGGCTCACCTTCGTCACCCTGAAAGGACGCGAGAGCGCCACCCGCACCCTGCCGATCGACACCATCGGCTTGGCTCTTCTGGTGCTGTGGGTCGGCGCGACGCAGATCATGCTCGACAAGGGCAAGGAACTCGACTGGTTCAATTCCTCGACCATCATGGCGCTGGCGATCATCGCCGTCGTCACCTTCACGTTCTTCCTGATCTGGGAATTGACCCAAAAGCATCCGATCGTCGATCTGACCTTGTTCAAGGGCCGCAACTTCACCACCGGAACCATCGCCATCACCCTGGGCTATGCGGTTTTCTTCGGAAATCTGGTGGTCATCCCGATGTGGTTGCAAAGCGTCATGGGGTATACGGCCACCTGGGCCGGGCTGGTCACCGCGCCGATCGGATTTTTCTCGCTTCTCTTGTCGCCTTTGATCGGCCGCACCATTCACAAGGTCGATCCCCGACTGTTCGCCAGCTTCGCCTTCTTCATTTTCGCCGTCTGCAGCTTCTGGCGCTCAACCTTCAGCCCCGATGTCGCCCTGTGGGACATCGCCGCCAGCCATTTGCTGCAAGGCTTCGCCATGGCGACGTTTTTCATCGCCCTGACCACGGTGATCCTGTCGGGGCTGGATCAGCAGCGCATTCCCGCCGCCTCGGGCCTTTACAACTTCATGCGGATCATGGCCGGCTCGTTCGCCGCCTCGGTGTGGACCACCCTGTGGGAGAATGGCGCGACCCGGCACCACGCCTATCTAACCGAAAGCGTCACCGCCTATTCCGCGCCGACCGCCCATTTTGAAGCCGGCCTGGGAGCCCTTGGACTGACCACCGGCCAAATCTACGGCATCATCAACGCGGAAATCGGCCGCCAGTCCCTGATTTTGTCGATCACCGACCTGTTCTGGCTGTCGGGTCTGTTGTTCCTGGTCCTGATCGGCCTGATCTGGCTGTCCCATCCGGTTCGCCGGGAAACACGCCCCGCCAAGGACGATCGAAACCGCTAAAGACTAGGCGCGCAACCGGAGGAAAACCACCCAAGGAATAAGAGCGTTTAAGGGGCAGATCCTGAAAAGCCAATATTTTCTCAATGGTTTACTTCGTTCTTTCCCGACCCGGTGATTTCTTCGAGACTTGACTTGTCCGCCCTGCCTCATACTGTCACAAGTCGTCTCTTATCCCCTCGCGCCGGAGCCTTTGGCCATGCCCGTCCCCCAAGACCCCGCCTCCCCCCCCTCTTCGTCCTCTCCCCGCAAACCCTGGACGGCGCCCAAACTCGAGTCCGTTGACGTCGCGGAACGAACCAACAAGAAAACGCTCTCGCCCAGCGATGGCTCGGGAACCCATGACATGTTCTCCTGAGGGGACCAGAGCCCCTGACCCTGACGCATCGCCCGGCCGGGACGGTGGTCACGAAGGGGAGGAAGGGGCCGCGTTTCAAAAGCGCGGCGACTGGACGTCGACGCCCTGACGCCAAGGACGGCATTGCCTAGAGAGCTGTGGTCGAGGACCCCATGCCAAGCAGCGCGCCGAACCGGCATCGTCTGGCTGGCCTCTTACCCCAAATCGGGCAACACCTGGATGCGGCTGTTCCTCGCCGCTCTGACGCGCGTACCCGATCTGGCGACGATGGCGGGAACGCCCGGGGGCGCTACCGCGCGGTCGGTCCTGCAACGGGCCCTCGATATCTCCTTCGATGGCCTCTCCCCGGCGGAAGTGGAGTCGTTACGGCCCCTGGCCTACCGCCACCTCGCCGCCCGCACCACCGGCGCGCCGCGGGTGCTGAAAGTCCATGACCAATACCGCGATACGCCCGCCGGCGCCCCCTTGTTCCCGCCCGAGGCGACGGCGGGCTGCCTCCATCTGGTCCGTGACCCTCGCGACCTTTGTCTATCCCTGGCGGCGCATGGGACGGTGACGATCGACCGGGCCATCGCGATCATGGCCGATGCCGATTACGCCCCCGCCGCCGACACAAAGGGGGTCGCCGAAACCTGGGGCTCATGGTCGGACCACGCGCGGGGGTGGCTCGCCGCCAAGATACCCCGATTGACGGTGCGCTATGAGGATTTGCTCGCAGCCCCCGCCGCCACCTTCACCGCGGCGGCCCGCTTCTGTGGCCTTGACGCGCCGGCCGAAACGGTGGCCGAAGCGCTGCGCCGCACCCGCTTTGATCACTTGGTGGCCCAGGAGACGACAGGCGGCTTTGTGGAGCGGCCCGCCACCCTGTCGCGTTTTTTCCGCATCGGCCGCGCCGGCCAGTGGCGCGAGGCGCTGTCAGCGGCCCAGGTGGCGCGGATCGAGCGCGATCACGGCGCCGTCATGGCGGACCTTGGTTATCCGATCGAGTTCTAGGATCGCGATCGTGAAGCGGCTCATCGTCGCACTCCGCCCCGAACCGCTTTGGATCGGCGCTAAAAAACACCCTCCCCGCGCAGAAGGGTGATCAGGGCCCCCGCCTGGGCTTCCGGTGTTCCCAAGGACGGGCCATAGGGCACCACCAGCACGCGGGCCGCCGCCGCCAGGGCGGTCATGGCGGCCAACCGCGAGGGTTCGCCAAGCAGCGTCCGGGTCAGCTCGGCCGCGCGGGCGAGGCTCATCACCGTCTCAAAAGCCCGCGCTCCCTGGCGCCTTTGGGGATCCATCGGACGGACGGCCGGCCGCAGCGAGACCACGGCGCGCACCGGCAAAGGGCGCGGCTCGTACACCCCGGCGCAGCCAAGCGCCGCCCGCCCCCCCGGCCCCAGGGCGCTTGGCCGGCCCAGGCCCGGCGAGGGCGCGGCCTCCGGCCAAACCGACAGGGTCGGGGCGGCGGGCAGGACCAGCGGATGGACCCGATCCGTCCCATCCACGACGCAGCAGCGATCGGCCATCAGCCGCGCGCCCAAAGCCACCAAAGCCAGGGCCAGGGTCGTGCGGCCGACGGCGGGAGGGCCGGCCAGCAGCACGGCCCCCTCGGCCATGGCAACGCAGCCGGCGTCCAGCGGCACCAAGCCCCATTGACAGGCCTGAAGCGGCAGGGGCAGGTCGCAGAGAAACCCCGGCAGTCGGGCCGGGTCCGTGTCCCCCTCGACGGCCGCGACAATCCGCCCGCGCACCATCAGGAAGCGGGCGAGACCGGGAATCCGGTGCAGCACCGCCCCCGAGCGATCAATCCAGGTGAGCGGACGCCGACAGACCGGATCGGCCATGACCTCGGGGACCGCCCCGGTTTCCACGACAACCGGACGACCGAAGGCCGGGCCGCTGGCCGGTGCCAATCCCGGACAGGGAAAACGCGCCTCGATATCCAGGCCGAGTGTATGGTATGAAAAATGCATAGACTGGCCACTCTATCAGCCGGGCGTGGTCTCTCCCTTGCCGGAGAAGGGCCGGACGCCGTTTTTTTAGCATTCTTATCCCCGGGCCGGCACAGCGAAAGACATAGATGGCGGTGAAGCCCGGGCTGCCTTGAGAGGAAAGGGTGGCATGGCTGCTTTTTGCGGGGTCGTCCGCATGGACGACGAACCGGCCGACGCCGATGAGGCCGCCTCCATGGCCGGGGCTTTCGCCGCCGCGCCCGGCGGCCGGCCGACCCTGCGCCGGGATCGGGCCGGAGCCTTCGCCGCCGTCTCGCTGCCGCTGACCCCGGAAGACCGCTTCGATCGCCAGCCGTGGACGGGCCGCGACGGGCGGATCACCCTTCTTTTCGACGGACGGCTTGATGACCGCGCCGGCTTGATCGACCGCCTGGGGCTCGACGGCAAACGCGCCGAGGGCATGGCCGACGGAGCGCTGGTGGCGGCAGCCTATGAGCGGTGGGGCACGGCGATCCTGGCCGGCCTCGCCGGCTTTTGGGTTCTGGCCGTCTGGGACGCGGCGGCCCGACGGCTGGTGCTGGCCCGCGATCCGATGGGCGGGCGGTCGCTGTTTTATCACAGGCAAGGGCCGGTCATCACATTCGCCGCCAGCACCCTGGCGCTGCTGCGCCTGCCGCGCGTCGAGCGGGTCTTGGACGAGACCGTGCTCGGCGACTTGCTGATGCTGACCATGGGGGAACGCGACCGCACCTTTTATCGCGACATCAGCCGGGTCCCCAGCGCCCATCTGGTGGTCTGCACGCCGGAGGGGACGGTGATCGACCCGTTCTGGCACCCCCCCGTCGGCGGCGAACTGCGCTTGCCGCGCGACGAGGATTACGTGGAGGCGGCGCGCGAATTGCTGGAGCGGGCGGTGCGCGCCAATCTGCGCAGCCTGCGCCCGGTCGCCGTGCTCGGAAGCGGCGGCCTTGATTCGGCGGGCGTCGCCGCCACCGCGGCGCGGCTGCTGGCGCCCAGGCCCTTGCCGCTGTATTGCCGGGTGCCGCCGACGGACTGGAGCGGACCGGAGCTGTCCACCAGCTACCCGGACGAGCGGCCCAAGCTCGCCGCCCTCGCCGCCCTCCACCCCAATCTGCGGGTGATGAGCGTCGAACAGGCCGGCCCCCATCGCTTTGATGAAGACCAGACCTGCCTGTTTCAGCGCTATGGTCTGGCCGCCCGCGCCGCCGATAACATCGGCTGGCTGCTTGGCGCCGTCGATCAGGCCCGCGCCGCCGGGCATCGGGTCTTGCTGACCGGCGACTACGGCAACACCACCTTGAGCGCCCCGGGGCGCGGGGCGCCGATGGCCCTGTTGCGTCAGGGCCGGCTGATGGCGCTGGCGCGGGAACTCGCCGGCTGGCGCCGGCAGCGCGGCTGGTCGTGGCCCAAGGTGGCGCGCGAAACGCTGCTCTACCGCATACCCGGGTTGAGCCCCCTGCGATCCTTGGGGAGAAACCCGGGAAGTTGGCGCAGCTGGACCCTTACCCGCCCCGAGGCCGTGCGCGCTCTTGGCCTTGAAGCGCGGGCAAGGGCGGCCGGCGCGCCCGGCTTCCCCATGCCGACCACCACCCCAGCCGCCTCACGGGCCTTGATTTTGGAGCGCTACGGGCGGCTGCGCGGCGATCTCGCGGCGCAAACCACGGCCGTGGACGGCTTCGAGCTACGCTCCCCCCTCGCCTATCTGCCCTTGGTCGAATTCACGCTGCGGGTGCCCTCCCCCCAGTTCTGCCGCGACGGTCGGTTGCGCTGGCTGGCCCGCCGAACCCTGGCCGACCGCCTGCCGCCAGAAATCCTTATGGAAGACAGGCTCGGCGCGCAACATCCCGAATGGTTTGATACGCTGTCGAGCCTGCGCGAAAGCTATCAGGCCGACCTGCCGCGCCTTGCCAAATCCCCTTTGGTCGCGACTTTGCTGGATCTGGAACGGGCCGGACATCTATTGGACTCTTGGCCAGACATCGCCCGGGACGCTGCGCCACGGCACCATGACCATGCCCTCGCCCTGGTTCGCGGCCTGCATGTCGCCCGTTTCGTCCGGTGGAATGAAGGGGGCAATGACTAGGCCGGTGGCCGGTCTGCCGTGATCAGCCGAGGGCGTATCCCAAACGCGTCATCACCTCGCCATGGTCGCGCTCGATGCGGCGCGCCTGTTCGGCCGTCAGACCGTCCCGCCAGCCCCCGGCACGCCCGACGCGGAAGTGGCTGCGACCATCGCCGCGAAAGGCGAAGCCCTCGTTTTGATCCCGCGCCTTCAGGCGGTCAAAGCGCGTCTCCTCGACCGCCCTGCCGATCCGCTCGGCGCTGGCGGGAAGGCCGGCGAAGACCGCCATGCGGGTGAATTCCCCCAGCGGATCGGCCAAAAGATCCTCGTATCGAACCAGCAGGCGGGGAACCTCCTCGGCCGCCAGCCAGCTCCGGCAATGGCCGCTCCAATCGAGCAGCGTGATCGGCACCTGCGGTCCGGCCGGCCCATCGGGATCGAAGACCAACCGGTACTCGGGATCGGCCATCCGCGAGATCGCCTGATCCTGGTCGCAATCGAAGAATTCGGCGAAGGAGACGGCGATGTCGCGCGGATCGCGGACCAGATGGATGGCGCGCGCCGTCGCCGCCGCCGAAAGCAGGGGCTCGCCCGCCGAGGTTCGCACCCAGGCGTCATGGGTGCGGAACAGGCTTGGCCTGGAAAGCAGGCGGGCTTCGGCCTCCAGGCGGCGCGGCTTCAAGACAACCGCCTCCTCGGGCGTGAAATCGGCAAGCTTGATCCCCAGCGCGGTATCGAACCCCATCAGGCCGAAATCGACCGGAACGCGCAAGATCTGGTCCCTTATGCTTGCCGCGTCGGCCTTCTCGGCCAGCAGATGGGCCACGAACAAGCGCATCCAGGTGCTGCCCGACTTGGGATAGGCGGCAATCCAGATCAGGTTTCGCATATCGGACATGGTCGGCCCGCCAACAGGTTGAACGCCGGATAACGCGGCGCCCACCCCCGCATCCTCTGGCTTTATGGCTTCTGCGTCGAGGGCGATGATTGGGACAGCGGCCGCATCGCCCTGCGGAGGCCAAAGGCCTGACCCGCGCCGCGATCACCGCCCAAGCCGGTCGGCAAGCTCCTCGACCGCGTCGGCGAGACCACCCAATTGGCCGAGGTCCCGCCGCCGGACAAGCCTGAATACGGAGACATGGCTCAGCAGCCCCAGGCAGCGGGCGGCATGGTCGGCCACCAAGCCAAGGGGGGCGATCAGGCGCCGCCGGAAGGTATGGGCGCCGAGCACCGTGGCCGCGACATGGGGGGCGCAAGGGCGCACCAGCGGGCGCTCTTCGGTACCGTCGGCCAATTCGATCACCGCGACCAAAGGCGCGGGGCCGACCTGCCACGGCGCCCCGCCCTTTTCGACCAGATTCTTCGCCGCTCCGGGAAACCCCACCGCCGTTCCGTCGGTTAGCCCGACGGCGGCCATCGAGTCGGGCGACAGGCGGAAGCGCGGGGGGCCGGGCCAGGCCTGGGGAACGCCGTTGGCGGCCGGAGCGACGGCGGTCACGTCATCGGCCAAAGGCCGCCACCCGCGTTCCCGCAGCATGGCCGCCAGGGTCGATTTCCCGTCCCCACGGCGGGCGACCAGGGCGATGGCGCCCCCCGTCGCCGGATGGACGAGACAACTGGCGTGGAGGGGCGGCAGTCGGCAAAGGTGGAGAACGGCGCTGATAAGAGTGCCGCAAAAGTATTGGGCCAACAGATGCGGGTCGAGAGCGGGATCGAAATCCAACGTCACCCCCGATACCCGGTCGACCAGGGCGCGGCCGTGCGCTCCGAACGAGAACAAAACCCGGTTCGGACCGACCCACATGCCCATGCCGATGGACACCGCCGCCTCGGCGACCGGGGGCGGGGCAAGCGGGGCCACGGTCACGGCGACCTGCGCCAGGGCCGGCCCTCCCGGATCGGCGGCAACCAGCGGCAAAGGGTGGCCTAGGGCGAAGCGGACGCCCGACACCAGATAGGGATGGAGACGGTTTCCTTGGGTCTGGCCTTGATCGGTGAGCAGGGGCATTCTATCCGGGTAGGCCATAGAGGACCGAGGGTGAAAACGGCGGCGATCATAGACACCCACCCTTGCGAATGCTAGAAATTTGCAAAGTGCGGGCCTTTTATACGGGACGAAACGGGGCATGACCGAGATTTCCTCCACCACGACCGTGTCACGCGATCCGGATCTGCTGTTCTCGGCGGTGAATCGCGAGTTGGTCATTTTTCAGATCAAGCAGGGCTCTTATTTTTCACTAGACGAGATCGGCGCCGATATCTGGCGGCGCATCGAGGCGCCGGTGACGGTTTCGGCGTTGTGTGACGCTTTGGCGACCGACTATGCGGCCGACCGCGCGACCATCGAGCGCGATGTGCGCGCCCTGTTCGCCGAGATGATCGCCGCCGAACTGATCGACCTGCGCCAGCCGTGAGCCCGCCCGCCAAACGCCCGGCGGATTGGCTGCGCGCCCTCGAGGCCCTGGCCCTGCTGATCGCGGCGCGGCTGGCGCTGTCGGTCTTGCCCGTTGGGCTGATCTTCCGCTCCCTACGCCTGACGATGGCGCCGGCGGGCGCCTTCGACGACCGGGCTCCGCCGGCCGCCCGCCCTATCGGATTGGCCATCGACCGGGCGGCTCGCCGCTTGCCCGGCGAGACCCGGTGTCTTCCTCGGGCCCTGGCGGGGGCGCTGATGCTGCGCCGCCGCCGCCTGCAAGCAACGGTGGTTCTCGGCGTCCGCTCAAAGGACGGGCTGCTGAAGGCCCATGCGTGGTTGCTCAGCGCCGGGGCGCCGGTGCTTGGCGCGGCCAATGCCCAGGTCTTCGTTCCGCTTGCCGCCTTCAGCGGCGGCCTTGGCGAAGGCTAAGGAGATGACCGGCGCGACGGTGTTTGGCGATGTGTCGGGCTGGCGCTATCGCGGCGCCCTGGTTCCCCCGGGCGCGGTGGCGGTCGATGGCGCCGACGACGCCGATATCACGGTGACCCTGGGACCGCCGGCCGCCGCCCCCCCAGAGACCGGGCCCGGCCATCCGGTTTGGCGGCGGGCGGAGGATGGGCGGACGCTGTTGTCTCTGCCCGGGATCGGGCGCTTCCATATCGAGGGGGGCGACCGGGTCGGGATCGAGGCCGCCGAGGGTGCCGACCCCGTCACCCTGGGCTTGCTGCTGGGCGGGCCGGTATTGGCGGCGCTGCTGCGTCAGCGGGGCCTGCTCCCCCTGGATGGGGCGGCGCTGGGGGTGGAGGGCGGCGCCCTGCTGATCGTCGGCGCCTCCGGCTTGGGCAAATCCTCGCTCGCCGCCACCCTCGCCCTCCGGGGATGGCCAGTCCTCGCCGATGGCGTGCTGGCGGTGGCGCCGACGGCCCCCCAGGCCCGGTTGCTGCGCGGGGCGCCGCGCCTGCGCCTGTGGAAACGCTCGGCCCGGGCGCTCGGCCTTGATCTGGCGCGATGCCCGCAGCCGCGACCGGGCGTGGACCGCTTCGACACGGCCTGGAGCGGCGGCGCGCCCGGCCCCTGGCCGATCAAGGGGCTGGCCATCGTGCTCAATCGCGCGCCCTCGCCGCGGTGCGAAGCGCTGTCACCGGGACGGGCGGCGGCCTGCTTGGCCCGGGCGCTATGGAGCCGCCCGGCCTATGACGGCGATCGGGCGGGAGCGGCGGCGCTGATGGCGGATCTGGCCGGACTGGCGTCCTTAACGCCCTGCTGGCTGCTGACCCCGGGCGAAACCCTGGACACCCTGGCCGCCACCGCCGATGTGCTAAACAGCCGATCAAGGGCCGCCCCCCTCCAGACGCGGACACCCGCCGAATAGACCAGCGCGCCCTTAAATGGGGGCAGACCGCTTTTCCTTCCCTTTTTCTCTCTTCATGGATGTGACAGAGGTCAGCGTCATCGACCGGGGGCGGCGCTATCGCGCGGACGATCCGTTTACCACCAAGCGCACCCATCGGGTCTGGTCGGGGGGTGTCGGCGATACCGACCTAAACCCGGCGCAGGCCGCGCGGCGGGTGGTGGATAAGATGGACGACGTCATCCTGGCGTATCTGCTGGGCATAGGCGAACCCCGGCACATCGGCGATCGCCCCGTTCATCCACCCTATGAGGACGGCCAGCAAGCAGCCTTACAACGATGCTCAGAAATCCATATTGGCTGCGTCATCAATTTGTCTCGATAAATGCTCGATAAACCCTCTCATTTCGTCGCGGTTCAGCATCGCTCTGTGATAAGTACCGTCCATGACGTAAGTGAGAACACAAGGGAATCCCGTTTCTAGGTACAGCTTCGCCGGTTCTCTGCTTCCGGACCAAAGCCGACCCAGAAAGCTATCAATTCGGGCATAGTCACGTTCCCAATCCCTGGGACGATACGTTCCAAATGAAAACTCCGAGCGAGCGTGCTGATCCAATATCTTCAACGGCACCGCACCTACACGCGAATGAAATTGAAATGTTGAACCGTCTTTCCCAAAGGAGCCGTGGGCGACATAATTCCGTAGCTGAACTCTCAAGTCCAAAATGTCATCAAATGATGACTTATCTTTGATATCTGAGAGATCTAAAATCAACTTGCACTTCTCTCCAAACTCCTGCCTCAGAAGCTCTGCGATTTCTTTTCCGGTGCTTAGCTTACCCATGAGGACAGCTATGTGTACGAGGGCTTGCTCGCACCATCCAAAGAAAGCGTCCACGGCCGCTTCATGTAGCCAAATTGATTGGTTTTTAAACTTATAGGCCGGATAAGATACTGAGGTCCAATTGCCAAAACTGCTTTCTCCCTTCTCAACTACGACGTTGTCTTTTTCAGCTACAAACCTCCCCATCAATGCTTCACTTTGTTCTTTCAAAAAGATGTACTTATCCCAAAGCTGAGGGCATTTCGATATTAGATTCAAATCAGAGGAGCAGGAGGCTGTTTCTGCTCTCCAGAGGTAGTACGGCTTCGCAGCCTTGATTCCTCTCTTTATCGCAGCATAGACCTCCGCTGCATTTCCGCCCTCGGAATATTCGATTTTCATTCCAAATTTTGCATAGACAATAGAGTAGCGAAACCCCTCAAACCCAACCGGGATGATGTAGGCGACCTTCTCACCCGGCCCCCAATACTTGAAGTCGAGAAGATCCACGAGCAGTAAAAAGATGAGATAATATTCGTGATGAGGTATTCCTTTAAATACAGCCCTACTTCCTGATCCTTGGTCGTCGGGCTGGGGCTTCTTTAAAGGTGTGATTGCCCGAAAGACGTTTTCGCGCGTTTTGTCCAATGAAAATGTGCCCATGCGATCGTGTCCCCGGATGTGGTGTAGGAGCGCTGCCAGGATGGCCCCGTAGGGCGGCGTAGCCGACCGGAAGGGCTGTCCTGGCAGGGGCGATCATCGTGGATCTTCGGTAAAGTTTGGCCACCTCACCACTTCCCCAACCAAGGGGGACCACGATGACCGACGAGATGATGGCACTGCGCACGATGTTGGAAAAGGGGCCTCCGTAATGGGCCTTCTGGTGTCACCCCCCGAGAGTTGTCTCGTCGCCGTCTCACGCTTCCGTCCGTGGTCGGCACGTGGCCGCCACACCATGCTATCAGAGGGAATCCGTGAGCCGATCTGACCCGCGTGCTCCAGGGCACAACTCCCTTTGCGGCTTCAACGGACTCCGCGTCCCGGCGACGGGACCTCGGAAGGCGGCAGAGGTCGTCCGCTCGAGGCCATCTGGGGTCTGACCCCTTTTTTGCCTTTTTTGCGTGATCAGACGGTCCTCATCGCTGGCGATCAGAGGCCCCAGCCGCCCCGCCGCCATCGATCGCCCGCCCCCTGCGACGACATCGCGACCCCTTTTCTTTGGCCACATTTTCTACGGGTTCGAAGGGCCGGGGGCCCTTCGCGGAGAGGGGCGAGAGGTGGAGCCTCTTGGCATAACGTCGGCCACGGCACGACGCGACGCCGATGAGCGGAGCGACGCGGCCGGGTCCTCACCAGGACCGGTCATAGGCGAGATAGCGGGTGATATACTCCTCGAAGGTCCAGAGGTTGTCGTACCAACGATAGCGCATCTCGGGATGCCAGAAGGCCAGCCCGGCGGCTTCGGCGACATAGGGGTGGATGGGGACCTGCAGCGGTCCCATCGGCGGCAAATCCGCCGCCCTTGCCCCCGCCGCGGCTCGCCACCCAGGAAAGCCTGGGCCGCCCGATAAAGGCGGGAGGCGAGAACGCCCAGGCCGTCGGGAGTGATATGGCCGCTCGTCCAAAAAAATGACGGCGGCGGACGACGTCGAGCACATAGTCGCCGATGGCGACGTCGCAGGCTTGGTCACGCGCGATGATCCACTGCTCCTCTTGGGCGAGTTTGCCGGCCATATCGGGCATGGCGACCATCGAGCGATGCAGATACTCCTTGAAGGCGGCCCCGGAGACAGCCTGTTTCCGATGTTCACCGTTATCGCCCATCGCGACCGGTCCGGGCGATGAGTGTCCCCGCGATCGAGCCAACGCACGTCCCCAAGCCGACACCCCGGCTTTCTAGCATGTCGCCCGCGTAAAGGGGGCGACGAGCCGCAGAACCACTCAGCCGGCAGCCTGCTAGAACTCCTCGGCGGTCGCCATGGTGGCCCGCCGTTCCCGTCGCCTCAGACGCAGGGCGACGGTCAAGGCCAGAATCGCCAGCAGGCAGCCCCCAAGAAAAGCGCCGCCGTAGCCGAGCCGCGCGGTCACGGCGACCAGGGAGGAGGAGGCCAGCAGTTCCCCCAGATCGCGGGTGCTCTGAACGGCGGTGATGTCGGTCCCCGCCTGGTCGCCCTGACCGGCGAGGCGCATCGCCTCCGTCAGGATCGCCACCGAAGTGATGCCGGTGGACAGGGAGCCGAGCACGATACACACCCAAACCACGCCCTCGGTCACGCTCAGCCATTGGACCGCCTGAAGAGACCAGAGACATCCCGACACCCCGGCGAAGAAGACGCCGACACCGAATCCCCGCCACAACCCGATCCGTTTCACCAGCCAGACGCCACCTCCACAGCCGAGGAGGATGGTGATCAT
This sequence comes from Rhodospirillum rubrum ATCC 11170, assembly GCF_000013085.1. Classification (NCBI taxonomy): domain Bacteria; kingdom Pseudomonadati; phylum Pseudomonadota; class Alphaproteobacteria; order Rhodospirillales; family Rhodospirillaceae; genus Rhodospirillum; species Rhodospirillum rubrum. The sequence goes on along the minus strand of NC_007643.1, from coordinate 1,011,019 downwards.
CCCTCCGCTCATGCCGAGCCGGCCGATGTCCTCAAGCGCCCAGCCGGCGTCGGTGAGAAACAGCTTGGACAAACCGAAGCCCGACACCGCGGTCATCGCCGACAGCAAGGCCAACAGCAGAAGCGAGGGGGCCATCGGCCGGCGAATGAATCCCCACAAGCTGGCTCCCGCGGGCGCCGCGTCCGCGCGCCCCCTCGGGGCGTCCGGGGGCAGGAGACCGACGAACACCAAGCTCGCCAAAGGAACGCAAAACAGGGTCAGAAAAGCGATGGTCTGCCCGAAATGCCCCACCAGGATCAGGTTTCCGGCGCCGCCGGCGAAGAAGCCGATCATCACCCCCGCGACTTGAATCGCGTTGACCTTGGTCAGCAGATCCCCCGCGAAATGCTCGGCGGCCATGCCGTCGGTGGCGATATCCTGGGTGGCGCTGGCCAGGGAGGCTACCGCCATCAGGCCGACCACCCAGCCGGCCGAGGCCACGCCGACGCCAACCAGCGCGAGGCCAAGCAGGCAGGCCAGAACCACGCCCTGCATCGGCAGGATCCAGCTCCGCCGTCGCCCCAGGCGCGCGGTCCAATGGTTATCCACCCAGGACGCCCAGAGGAACTTGACCACCCAGGGCAGACCCACCAAAGGCAGGAAGGCCAGCGCCCGCAAGGACGCGCCATCATGCCGCAACAGGGTCGGCAGGGCGTCCATGGCGATCCCGATGGGAAGGCCCTGGGACACGTACAGCAAGGCCAGGGTGACGACCAAGCGGCGATGGCGAAGCAGTTCAAGCATTCTGGTCTCCAATGCGACCGGGAAGCGGAGGATGGGGGGCGGAGGACCGGGCCAAACCCCAGGACAGGCGGCAAAACAGCGCGCCGCAGAGCAAGAGCGTCAGGTCCACCGCCAGCGATGACCAAGACCCGGCTCCAAGCCAAGCCCGCACATGCAATCCGACGGCGAGCAGACAGGCGCCGCCGGCCAAGCCCAGATACGGCGACAGAAAAGACCGGCGACGGAGCGGCAGGACCGACAACAGCAAGACCCCGCCCCAAACCCACCAGAACAGGCGCCCCGCCCCGTCCTCCCCCGCCGACGCCGGGGGTATCGCCTGGACGAAGCACAGCAGCGCCCCAGAGGCGACGACGAGGCCGCCGCAGACGCCTTCGACCAGACGCGGCACAACGACGCAAGACCATGTGGCGACCGCTTGGCGACGCAGGCCCCAAAGGTGCAGGCCGCCAGCGCAGAGCAGGCAGGCGAGCACGCCCGTCGTCAGATGCAGGCCGCGCAGCCAGGACGACCAGCCGCCGCCCACCCAGGCGTAATCGGCGAAATGAAGCGGCTGAACGGCGATGAAGGCCCGCGTCCAGGGGCCATGATCGGTGGCGCTTCTGGCCGCCAGCAAGGTCCCATCGGCGACCCGGTAGAGATGGCTCTCAAACAGCGCGGTGCTGGGGAGCCCACGGGTGATGCCGCCGATCTCGATGGTCGCCGCGTCGTCCTCCCCATGACTGATCTTCACCCGTCGAGCCGTGAACTGCGGAAAATCTCGGGCGTCCCGCTCCAGAATCCGCTCCAGATCAAGGCCCCCCACCAGGGGACGACCGGACGCGGCCGGTGGCGGCGGACCGAGCAGATCGGCGAACACCTGACTTGGTTGCCCGGGATAGGCCACCCGCGACAGCGTCACGGTTCCCAGGGCGCCGAGACCACTGAGCGCGCCGGTCAGCGCGAACAGCATCAGCCAGGGAAAGATCCAGCTTCCGATCACCCCATGCCAGTCAAGGACGCCCGCGCGCGCCCCGTGGGTCCGTCGCGGGCTCCAGGGCAGGCGCCAGCGGCGACCGAGGAGCACAAGCCCGCTCACGCAAACGATGAACAGCGCGATGCCGAACAGGCTGACCAGAATCCGCCCGGGAAAGCCGAGGAAGGCGCTCTTGTGCAGATCCTTGAGAATAGTCAGGGCCGCTCTCTCGGGCAGCGGCAGGCCGGTGAGCGGATCCAAGCTCAGGGAGCAGGGTCCCCGCCCCTGACAAAACCCGATCCCCTCCCCTTCGGACACCGGCAGGGTCAGACTGACGTCGTCGACGGCCATCCCCCGCTCCCGGGCCCGGTCCAGAAGCTCGCCGATGGACAGGCCCGCCCCCCCTCCGTCGGCAAGCGGCGGCCGCGCCCAGGTTTGCAGGGCCTCGGCCCCCAGGCTCCAGCATCCGCTGAACAACACCACGAACAGCAGAACGCCCAACACGGCGCCCGCCCCACCGTGCACCTCCGCCAACAGGCGCCGAAAGGCCGGTTTCATTCAGCTTCCCCGACCCAGCGACAACGCCAGAAGCGATGTCAAGGGAACCAGGCAGACGGCGAGCCGCCCCAGCACATGCCGGAGATCGGGCGCCAGCAAGGAGACCAGCAGGAGTATCAGGCCGACCACCAGACCGACGAACACCCCCGCGTACAGCCGCTCCAGCGGAGCGGCGAGCCAAGCCTGCCCGGCCAGCAGCCACGCGACCTGGACGGCCGCGATGATGCTGCCCGTCAGCGCCAGGGGCAGTCGCCACCCCCAGCGCCGGGCGATCCGTTCGACCATCAGAAGGTTGCCCGCACGCCAAACGTGACGCTGCGCGGCTCTCCGTAACGATTGCTCCAATTCGGGCTGAACAGTTCCTGATAGTACTTTTCGTTGGAGATGTTTTTGACATTCAAAGACGCCGTCACGGTCGGCATGATGCGATAGGCGAGCCGCAAATCCATCGTGACATAGGGGCTTTGCTTCATCGTGATTGAATTCGATGTCTTGGTGATCTCACTTTGCGCGTTAAGACCGGCCCCGACACTCCAACGCTTTTCCTCCCAAGGAAGGGTGTAATTTGTCCAAAGCTTAAACATATGGTGGGGTGTCGTTGTCGAAAATTCGTCCCCTTGATTGTTTGGATCTTCCAGATACTTGGTGTCCGTATAGGTATATCCGGCGGAAACGTCCCAATCTGGCATCACCTTGCCGTTCACCTCCAATTCAACGCCTTGGCTGCGCACTTTGCCGCCATTGATGTAATAGGTGGTCCGCCCAACACTGGGGTGATCGGGATCTTCCACGGCCCGGTTACTTTGCTCGATTCGGAAAAGGGCGGCCGAAACATTGAGCCGATCCTCGTAAAGGGCCCCCTTGATACCGACTTCATAGCTCCGGCCTTCGATTGGATCCAAAATACCCCCATCGTAGGTCAGCGAGGTCTGCGGCTGAAACACGCTGGTGTAGCCCGCATAAGCCGACCAATCGTCCGCGAAATCCCAGATCAATCCGCTATAGGGAATCCACTGAAGCCCCGTGCTGTAGGAGGAGGTCAAGGTGTCCTGCTGCCAGCCGCTGAAGCGCGACCCGAGCACCAGGGTCAAGGGATCGGCGATGGAAAACCGCCCCATCGCATAAAAACCCGCCTCCCTTGTGTCGCTGTCGCTGGTGGTGTCGTAACGGGACACTCCGGGCTCGGGGACACTGGACGGATCCCAGGTGTAGACATTCACGGGCCGGGCGATATTTGTCTCGAATGTGCCGGTGTCGACCTTGTGTTGACGCCTGTTGGAATTGAGACCAAACAGCGCGTGGTGGTCCTTGCCAAGCAGCTTGAACGGACCATTGGCGTGCAGATCGACGCTGCGGTTCTCGTCGTGGAAACGGTAGGCGCCCGGCATCAGGATCGCCCCATTCCCGGTCTCGGCATCGATATTCGATCCGTAGAGCGCGCCGTATTTCAGATCAGAGGATGATTTCTCGTATTCCAGACTGAGCTTGGAGGTCCATCCCCCTCCCCATTGATGCTCCAGGGCCCCGAAGGCGCGCACAGTCCGCCAGTCGTTGGCGCTCCAATCCGTGTTCAGATAGCGCGACCGTGAAAGACCTAGATCCGAGCCATCCGCGGCCATCGGCACGCCGGCGATATTGGGGACCGCATCAATAGCTTGATACTGCCCTCCGAGGGTCAGCAGCGTGGTGTCGGAGAGGTCGGCCTCGATGACGCCATAAGCCAGACCGGTTTTCTGCTCGGCCTCGTCGTAGAAATAGCCCTTTTTCTCGTAGGCGCCGACCAACCGGCCGCGCACCGCGCCGTTTTCGATGAGCGGTCCGCCGAGGTCGGCCTCACCACGGTAAGTGTCCCAACTGCCGCCGCTCAAATCGACACTGGACTGAAAGGTGTCGGTCGGTTTCTTGCGAACAAGGTTGATGGTCGCCGCGGGATTCCCCGAGCCATGCAACATCCCGTTCGACCCCCTCAGAATTTCAACCCTGTCATAGACCGCCATATCCTGGGGCGAGGACGCCTGATAGCCGATCCCCACGGGCGACCCGTCGATTTCAAAGGAATCCGCCTGAAACCCGCGAACGTAATATTGCGTTGTCAGCTGTTGATAGGGCTGAACGGTAACCCCCGTGGCCTTCTCCATGACGTCGTCCAGATCCGTCAGGTTTTGTTGCTCCATCCGCTGACGGTCGATGACGCTCACCGATTGGGGGATTTCGCGCATTTCCAGGGGCATCTTGGACAAGGTCGCCCCCCTCAGGGATTGGCTTCCATAAACTTTCGTGTCTTCGACAAGAAGAGGCGGCAGAGTCTCCACCTGACTTTGATCCGAGGTGACCTCCGAAGACTTGCTCACCTCCGATCCCGCCTCCTCCTCGGCCATCGCCCTGGGACTTGGCATCAATACGCCACCCGCCACCAACAACCCGAGACAGGCACTCGTCACATCGATTTTCACAAATGCCGCTTTTGTTGTCGCCTTAACCACGGTCCATACCCCCTCAATATCGTGAATGCTTCTTATTATCATAGAAAAATCAGGGGTGCTTTCGCGTGCGGAACTACAACTATCGCTGCCGTGTCGGTTGAGACGTTTTTTACACCTCGCAGGTCACCGCGCCGCCGGCGAACCGGGCATACCAATCGTCCCGTCGGCTCAACGCGTCATGACGACCACGCAGGCGCAGGCGCCCCTTGTCGAGGACCAACACCTGATCGGCCATCCGGGCAACCGCCGGGTTATGGGTCACGACCAGGACCGTCCGGGAGCCGCGCGACGCCGCAAGGCTGTGGATCACCCGCCTTTCCGAGAAGGCATCCAGACTGGCGGTCGGTTCATCGAGCAGCAGCAAAGGGGCCGGGGAGAGAAAGGCGCGGGCGAGGCACAGGCGTTGTCTTTGCCCTCCCGAGAGCAGCGCCCCTCCCGGACCGACCTCCGTCTCCCAGCCATCGGGCCAGCGTTCAATGTCATCTAGCAGGGATGCCAACTCCGCCGCGCTCCGCAGGTCGGCCGGACTGGCATCGGTCCGGGCCATGCGCAGATTCCAGGCGACCGTGCCATGAAACAGGCCACTTTCCTGGAAGACGAGGTTGCGCCGCGCCGCCAGGGTCTTTTCATCAAGCTTTCGCGCGTCCACCCCGCCCAGGAATACCGCACCCCGATCGGGGTCGTGGAGACGGCCGAGCAGGGCCAGCAAGCTGCTCTTGCCCGCGCCGGTCGGTCCGACGATCACGGAGAGGGTCCCGGGGTCCAGGGTCAAGGAGATGTCGGTGAGCAGGGCCCGACCGTCGTCGGCGTCCCATCCCAATGCCTCGGCGCGCAAGCCGCAATCCCGCGGCTGTTCTCCCCGCTCCGGGCTTTCCAGGGGCGGCAGGGACAGCACCCGAAGCACCGTGTCGAGCGCCCGCGCGGAGCCGCGCAGCGCCTGATCGAGAGGGGTGAGTTGGGTCAAGGGCTCGATGAAGCGCGCCAATAAAACCAACAGGGCCAGCAGACGGGCGCCGTCGAGCGACTGATGGGTTACCATCCAAGCGCCGCCCAAAAGACCGAGAAGGCAAAGCGCCTGCACCGCGAGGGAAAAAGCCAGCCCCACCGGCAAACCTCGGGCCAGCAAACGTCGCGTGCTCGCCTGAAGGTCCTCAAGCGCGCGCTCGAGATCCCGCCGCGCCGGCCCAGCCCGGCCCGATGCGCGCAGCAGGGCCTGATGTTGCGCGAAGGTTTGGATCTGCCTGGCGAAGGCTCGCTCCGCGCCCGCCCGGGCGGCCTCGTCTTCCAGGGTGCGTCGTCCACTCCAGCGCATCAAGATCGCCAGCAGCAGACCGGCCAACAGCAACGCGGCGGCGATGCGCCCATCCAGGAAGAACAGACCAAGAACAACACAGGTCGGCGTCACCACGGCGCTCACCAAGGGGCCCAACAGATGCGCCGGCATGCCCATGCTCTGGAGCACCGGCCCCCGCAAAAGCCCCTCAGGCGCCGCGACCTTGCGCAGGGCGGGCGGCGCCAGACGGGGCAGATGGCTGACCAAGCGACGCACCAAGCCGAACGCCAAGCGTCCCCCGGCGAGATACCCGCGTCGCGCGGCCAAATACAAGATCAGGGCGTGCAGCACCGTGGCGGCGACCAGGAAAGACAGCCACCGCCAGGGCACCTCGCCTTCGGTGACCCAGGTTTCCAGCAGCGGGACCAGCAGCAAACCGCAAGCCGCGTCCAACACCGCCGCCCCGCCGGCCCACAGGGCGGCTTGGCGGATTTCATAACGACAGTCGACCGGCAATGACCGGAAGCGGTCCAAGAGCGTCTTCATGCCGCCTCTCCCTCGGCGCGGCGCTGGTCCCGCCAGAGGTCCGCGTAGAGCCCCCCCGACGACAGCAGGTGGGCGTGGGTGCCCTGGGCCACGAACCGCCCCTCGTGGCACACCACAATTCGGTCGGCGTCGCTCACCTCCGACAGGCGGTGGCAGACGATCAGACGGGTGCGCCCGGCCAGCCGCTCGCGCACGGCTCGGTGAAGGGCCTGGGCCGTTTGCGGGTCGGTCGCCGAGGTGGGCTCGTCCAGCAGGAAAAGACGGGCCGACGACAGCAGGGCGCGGGCCAGGGCGAGGCGTTGCACTTCACCGCCCGACAGTTTGACGTCGCGACCCGACAGGCTGTCGTATCCCCGGGGCAGCGCCATGATGGCGTCGTCCAAGCGGGCGTCCCGCGCGGCTTGGCGGATGTCTTCGAACTTGGCCTCGGGACAGAGGAGCGCGATGTTCTCCCTCAAGGAGAGGTCGAGCGCCACGGCCTGTTGCGTCAGCATGACGATATGGCGGTGACGGACCGCGTCGGGGAGGTCCCTCAAGGGCACGCCACCAACGAGGATGGTTCCGGCCTGGGGGTCCATATGGCGGGCGAGAACATGCAGCATCGTGCTTTTTCCCGAACCGGACGGACCCACCAGGGCGTTGAGCCCCCCCTCGGCCAAATCCAGATCCACGCCCTTGAGAACCTCCCGGTCTGGATAGGAGAAGCGCAGGCCGCGCACGACGACCGACCCGTCGCGCGGGATCTGACCTGCCCGCCCCTCGGACAGGGGCGGCAGGTCGCAGACGGCCTGCAACCGCTCGGCCGCGGCCCGCGCGCCCATCAGGGCATCGGCGCCATGGCCCATCGCCTGTATCGGCGCCGCCATCGCCCGGGTCAGGAGAAGAAAGGCGCAGAGCGGCCCGACGGCCAGCGGCATGCCAAGCACCGCCAACGCCATCGCCCCAAGCAGAACCCAGGCCATCAGCCAGGGCCCTCCGAGCACGAGTTCGATCAGGGCCGCCACATGTCCGACCCGTTTCACCCAGGCGGAAAAGGCGCTCTCGAATCCCTTGGCGGACAGCTCGACGCCGCGCTGGACTCCCGCTCCGGGGTATTGTCGGGCCAGGGGCAGATTTTGGGCGAATTCGCCATAATCCACGGACAGCCGTTCGAGCGCGGCGTCGCGCCGGGTCCCCTCGTCCCGATAGGCTGGCGAGCGCAACAGGGCGAACCCGGCCGCCGCCGCCGCCAAGGGCACCAAACAAAAAACCAGCAAGGCCGGCTGCAGCCAAGCCAGACAGAGCAGCGCAGCGAAGGGAACGACCACAAGGGAGCTGAGATCGGTGGGCGCGTGGGCGACGAGTTGATGCAACGCCCGCACGTCCTGATCAGCCAAACGGGCGACACCGTCCTGGCCCTGCCGGGAAAACCAGTCCAGCGGGGCGCGCTCCAGGTGGGTTAGCAACCGCCGGCGCAGATCGCCGCACAGATCGGCGTCCACCCCATGCGCCAGATGGACCGCCAGGGCCTGACTGACCAGCCAAACAACCATCGTCGCCGCGACCAGTCCCGGAATCGCCCCCATCGGCGCCCCCTCGGCCCCGGCGCCGCCCGTCACCAGGGTGTCGGCCCACCAGGACACCAACACCCAGGGCAGCAGGGACGCCAGACCCGCCACGGCGCGCAACCCCATGGCCAACGCCATGCGCCACCGATAGGGTTTGAGCAACTCCCACAGCACCGGCGTCATGGCATCGCCTCCTGGCCGCGCTCTAGGGCGGCCGGAGCCAGACCGCCGCGCCGAGACGGATCGGCGAAGGCCACGCCGTGAGTCCGCAGGCGGTCCCGCGCATACGTCAAGCCGAGCGGATCACGGTCATATCCCGGAAGATCGTCGTCATCGGACAAGGCCTGGACCTCGTCCAACGGTTTGCCAAGCAGGATGGCGCCTTGCCCCGCCAGCCAGGACCGCATTGCGGAACGGGCCTCACGATGCTGATCCATGCGAACTCCCTGATCTGGAAATCAAGCGTTCGCCAAGGCTAGATGGAAATGACAATCACCAGCAACATCAACACCCTGGCGCTGCTTTCGCTCGCCGGAGCATTTCTTTCGCTCGGAGGCAATCAAAGAGGACGACAGCGATAATCCGCGCGCCGCGCTGTGCGCGGGCGGCCCCGCGACCGGCGGCGCGGACCGAGGTCAGCGTATATCCCGGGGCGATAGGCCGTAGCGCTTGCGGAACGCGGTGGCGAAATGGGCGGGACTATACCCCACCAAGTGAGCGACGGTTGAAACGTTGGCTTCCTCGTCGCAGAGCATGCGATGGGCCTCGCGCAGGCGGTATTCCTGGAGATAGCAGAACACGCTGGTCCCAAACACCTTGCGGAATCCAAGGGTCAACTTGCGCCGATTCATGCCCACCCGCAGCGCCAGTTGATCCAGGGTCGGCGGCTCCCGCAGAGCCTCCACGAGGATGGCCCGGGCGGCATGGATGCGCTCCACCTCGGCGCTGGTAATGCTCTCGTCGCTCCCCGTCGCCGGGGCGCCCGACAGGGTCTGGACGCTGAGCGCCGCCAGTTCCAAGGCCTTTCCGCCCAGATAGAAATCCCGGATGGGGCCGTCCATCTGACATGTGGCGATCTGGGAGGCCAGAGCCTGTATCGCCTTGGTCGCCGGACAACTGATCATCAGGGGATCCTCCCCCCGTCGTGGTCGAAGCGAGTCCGGCAACCAGCCCAGACGCCCCTCCAGATCGTCGTCGAACAGCTGCAGCATGGTGTAGCGCAAGGGCCGAGCCGTGTCATAGACCTGGGCGGAGGTGAAATCGCCGGCGTTGGCGATGGTACAAAGCATCGGCCCTTCGATCAGATGCTCGGGCTGCCCCGGTACCCGACACCGCAACCGGCCACTTTGCACCAGAATGAGCCGCACCCCCCGTTCCAGCGGCTCCTCGTACCAGTCCTCAGTGTCGGAGCAATAGGTTCCCGCCATCAACGTCATCTGCGGGTCGATACAAGACACGTCCATCCGACTTTCCGGCTTTACCACGATGCCCGCGGTCTTGGGGGGCGTTATGATGGTAATACTCATCGGTCGTTCCTACGCTCTAAGCGTCGTCGCCTTGACGACAGTCTCTGTGGATACATGCGGCAAGGCCCCCCGCGTCCAGACAAGCGCGGCCGTTTCCACCCATCAAAAGAAAATTCCCCCCGATCCAACGACCGGAGCCTGAACAATTCGCAATGCCGGAAATGATATTAATTATCGTTTGCGTTATTGCAACGCTGAATGTGCGGCGCAGCGGGGGCGGACCTCGTTGAGGGGGCGTGCCGGCATGGTCGTCATATCTCTTCTCTCCTCAGGTCCAGATCCGGGGACCGCGCCGAGGGCTCCGCCCGCCATCCGTGCCAGTAGCCCAGGGCGTGCACGCGCGCGGCGACGCCAAGCGTCGACATCCCGGCGAAGGCCGCCGCCACCGCGAAACAGGCGCCGTACCCCCAGATCCCGGCCAGCCAGCCCCCCAACACCCCGCCCACCAAAGAGATCAGGGCATTCGCGCATTGGAAAACCGTGAAATCGACCCCCGCCTGTTTCGGCGAGGACAGGCCCATCAGGGCGCTGTACGAGGTCAGCAGCCCGCAGGCCATCAACATGAACTTCAGCCCCACCAGCACGGTGAGAAGCCGGAAATCCGCCTCTGCCGCCAGGGCAAGAGCACTCAAGACCAGCGCCTGCATGCCATAGGCCAGAAAGACCGCCTTCCAGGCGCCCAGCCATCGCACGAACAAGGCACCGGCGACGGTTCCGGCCAAGCCGGCGACGACGGTGAAGCCACCGAACATCCAACCGATCAGTTCCAGACTGGCGCCGCGGTCGATCAGCAAGGGACCGACCATCACCGTCGCGGTTCTCACCCCGGCCTCCAGGCAGGTGATGGCCATGATGCCAACCCAGACCTCCTGCCGCCGCAATGCGAACCCCAGGCTGGGACGATGATCCGCTTCCGCCAGACTCCGCCGCTGTTCCCGAAAGGCCACCAGTGGACCGCTCAGCAAAACGAGCAGAGCACTCGTGCACAACAACGCCGCGCTCAGCCCCCACCGGGCGCAGATGACAAGAAACAGGCTGGTCCCCAATAGGAGGCCGATATACGCCCCACCGACCTGGGCGGCGTTTCCCAAGGGGCGCGTTTTCGCGTCCAAATGATCCACAACCATGCCGTCGCTGGCCACATCCACACTGGCGGCCAGCACAGCGGTTGCCATCAAGGCCAAGAAGACATCGACGCTCAAAAAGCCTTCCAGCGATGCCCCCCAGTGAAGAAACGCCAGTCCAGCAAAGACGGCCGCCAACAAACCCTGCCCGCAGAGGATGATCGCCTTGGAGCGGCGGCGCGGATCACCAGCGGGAAGCCGCAGCCGCTCGATGGCCGGAGCCCACAAGACCTTCAACACCCAAGGCACCATGAACACCGCGCTCATCCCGAGCAGTTCCAGCGGCACCCCCGCCTCTCGAAGCAGGGTTGGCAGGGATTGCATGGCGATCATGGAAACCATGGTCTGGGAGACGTAGACGCCGCCGACAGCAAGGACCAAGCCCAGCACGGATGAAGCGTATCCCGACGTCGTCCGGGACCGGTGGGCCAGCGTGGTTCGTCTCATTGAAACACCCCTTGGGAACACAACCGCCTATAATCGACCTGGGATTTTACGCGCGAATAATAGGCGGTCGCAAAAATACCGCCGTCAATACGGTGAATGCAAACCACCGCTTCTGGTTTGAATTTCCTTCTTCTTTCAGGGCTGTGGTCAGAGAGGGCCGGGGTCACGCCGGGCCGGGTCGCTCACAGACTCCTGGCGGCGATCGAACAGATCTCTCCCGCTCCCAGGCCATCCCCGGTTCCGCCGGCGTCACGCGTCGGCGTGCTGTTTTGCCCAGATCTGCGGGGACATCCCGCTGTGGTCCTTGAAGGCCTTGCTGAAGTGGCTAAGGCTGGAAAACCCGATGGCATAGGCCGTTTCCGTCACGCTCATGCCTCGACCCAGCATGGCCATGGCGGCCGCCATCCGCATCGCCCGCAGGTGCGTATGAACGGAGGCGCCGACGACTTGGCGGAATCCGGCCTGAAGCTTTTTCTCGCTCAGGCCGACGCGGCAGGCCAGCCGGGCGGTGGTCCACGTCTCCCCGTAGCACTCCTCAAGCAGATGCAAGGCCAAAACAACCCGTTTCCGATCACGAAGCGGCAGGCTTTCCGCCACCCCGGACGCCATGTCCCGTAAGACGACCGCAAGCAGCTCCAGGGCCTTCGCCCGCAGATACACCGTGCGGATCGGATCGTCGAACCCGTCGCTCGCCAGAATTTCGGTAGCGACCCGCCGGGCCGCCGTCGAGGTCGGGCCCTGCCGCACAATCGCACCATCCCAGGCGGCCGCCGCCCCGCCCCCCCTGATCGGCGGCGGTGCGGCGATCGCCAGCGCATGGAGGATCGGCAGAAAAGCATCGGCGCCGTACCGCACGTCAACCAGCCGGAAAGCGCCCGTGCGGGGTAGGGTGTCCTGTCCGGCCACGGGGCGGGCGACCGCGTGCAGCACCGTGGTGCCCGCGCGCAGAGTCAGGGGCGGGCCGTTCTGGGGCAGGATTTCCAGCTTCCCGTCCAACAGCACGCCAATGCAGACCAGGGGCGGGATTTCGCCCTTCAGCTGCCACTCCGTCTCCGACGGGCCGGTCCAAACCCGGATTGTGATGTCTTCGCGCCCTGCCAGCGGGTCCGCTCCGCCGGGAAGCGGCGGGACACCCCTAGCGACAGCGGGGCTAGGCGCCCGCCGATCGTCCCGCCCAACGAGGATCGGGCGCGGGGTGTCGATACCAAGGTGCGGCGCGGCCAGATCCCTCATTTTTTGTCCCGAATCCACAAATTCTGCCGGGCCATCGTTAGACACCCGACCTCCAGACATGCGATTGAGACGCGATAGCATGTCTGTGAGCGCGCTGTCCACGCGAAGCGCCGACCCCATGCGGCCTTTTGGAATTCGGATGTTGGGAACAGGAGACGGTGATGCGAGGACCTTTGTGCGCCGGTGGGGCGCTTATGCTGCTGACCATGGCCCCGCCGACGATGGCTGAGGAGGCGACGGCAGACAATGCCGAGCCCTCGGCGGGCGTCATCACGCTTGATCTATTGACCGTAACCGCAAACAAACGCCGCCAAACCGAATTCGACGTTGCCGGCGCCGTCAGTGTCGCAACGGGGGATGACCTGGAACGGGACGGGATCACCCAAACCGATCGTCTGGACGCGGTGTTCCCGGAGTTGCAGTCCATGGGGCGCAGCTCGCGTGTTTACAACAATTTCACCCTGCGCGGCCTTTCGTCGGCCGACTTCTACGGACCGGCCGTCGGGCTCAATGTGGACGGCGTTCCCCAATTGCCCCATACCTACGCCCAAAGCCTGCGAAACGCCGAGCGTGTCGAACTGGTGAAAGGGCCGCAAGGGGCCGTCTACGGACGGGGAGCCCTGGGCGGGGTCATCAACGTGGAAACCGCCCTTCCCGGAGAGGAGCCGGAGGCCTGGACCGACCTCCAGGTCTTCGGCGGCGGCCACCGGGCTTCCGCCGGCGCCAGCAGCGGCCAATGGCGGGGATGGGCCATCCAGGGCATGGCCAACGACGCCGTGGCGGGCGGATCCTTGGACGACCCGTTACGCGGGCTCAAAAACGTCGACGAAAGCCGCGACACCGGCGGCCGGGTATCGTTACACTACCTGCCGTCGGAAGTGCCCTTGCAGGCGCGCCTGAAGCTTGGGACCCAGCGCTACCGCTCTGAAGAAGAGTATTACGTGCCGCTCGACACTCTGTCGCGAAAGCGTGTCAACCCCGTCGTCGAGACGCCGAAGCTGAACCGCCGCATCGACGACGTCAGCCTGGACGCCACCTACGACCTCACGGACAAATGGTCGATCACCGGCCTTGTCTCCTATCAGCGCATGGATCTGGACCGCACCTTCGGTACCTATGGCATCGACACCAAGGAATTCCAAGACAGCCTATACGGCGAATTGCGAGCGGCCTACGAAAGCGAGAGCACATCCCTTCTGTTCGGCTACAACGGCCAAAAGCAACACTATAAATATGAGGACCTGGATTATGGTAGCGGCGTCGGCGACATGGGCGGCCCCATGTCGGACAACACCATGGTCACGCATGCGGTGTTCACCGACGGAACCTATCGGTTCTTGCCCCATTGGGAACTGAGTGCGGGCGCCCGTGTCGCCTGGGAGAAGGCGGAGTCCCTCATGACCATCCCCGGCGCGCCCGGATCAAACGTCGATCATAAAAACGACGCCACGTTCTGGGCCGTCACCCCCCATGCCGCCCTTGCCTATCTTCTCACCGACGAACACCGGTTGTGGGCCGGCGTGGGACGCGGATATAAGCCGGGCGGCTTCAACAAGGCCGGGACCAGTTCCCTGGATACGGCGGCCTATGATTCCGAGACCGCCCTCAGTGTCGAGGGGGGATGGAAGTATCGATCCACCACTGGCACGCGGCGGGCCGAGGTTACGCTTTACGACATCGAAAGCCAGAACGTTCAGGGGTATTCGGGTCCGGCCGGACTGGAAACCCTGGGCAATATGGGCGATGCCCGCAGCCTGGGGATTGAGGTCAACACCGCCTTCGTCGTGTTCGAGGATCACGAGATTTCGCTGGGGGGCATGGCGAACCGCAGCTCTTTCACCGACGGTCCCTATAAGGGCAACACGGTCCCCTATGCCCCCGCTTACAGCTTTCGGGCGTCCTGGACCAGTTATCTCGGCAACCGGGGCCAGTGGCAGCCCAGCGCAACCGTTCGCCATGTCGGCGAACATTACTTCGACACAGACAACACGCTTCGCCAAGGCTCCTACACGGTGCTGGATGCCTCGCTGAATTACGAAACCGATTTCGGCGTGACGGTCGGTGTCTACGGCAATAACCTGACCGATACGCTCTACCAAGTATACGCCAACCGCTCTGTTGGGGCTCAGTTGGGCGCTCCGCGGGAAGTCGGTCTCCATCTGACCGCACGATTCTGACGGCGCGTCTCGAAGCCGCTCCGGGTGCGGCACCGTGGTCGGCGGGGTGGTCGGGGTTTGCTCTATAATCCTTGGGCCTGCCCCGCAAGGCCGCTTGTGTGCACCAAGCGCGCCCCCCGGGCGGCCCGTGATCAGACGGTCCTCATCGCCGGTTCAACCCTCTTTTGTGAAGGCTTCAATCTTGGATCGATCACCGTGGCGGCAGGAACGCGCGACAAATCAATGCGACCCCAGGTAGACAAACTCCCGATAGGGTTTATCATCAAGTTTTCCTGACACCCTTTGCGGGGCATACCCAAGAAGGGGATCTTTTGACGCCTTTTTTTATCAAGCGCGAGCCGCCCTTGAAGACAGGTATCGAACCCCACCAATCAGACGCGGAGCAGGCCTTCCGCGAGGCGGAGATACGGATCGCGGCGTGGCGGCCCGACGGAGCGCTTGATCTGGCCATTGACGGCCTGGAGCGGATTCCCGATAGCATCAGGGAACTTGCGGAGCTGACCGCTCTCCGTCTCACATGCTGGGATAGGGCGCGCGGAAGTTTTATAAGCGCCCGGCTTGTCACCGACCTCACGCCCCTGACTGGCCTCGAAAACCTCCAGGGATTGTTTCTCAGCTACACTGCGGTCACCGACCTCACGCCCCTAACTGGCATCAAAAGCCTCCAGAGCCTCATTCTCAGCGAAACGCAGGTCACCGACCTCACGCCCCTGGCTGGCCTCAAGAACCTCCAGAGCATCAATCTCAGCGCAACGCAGATCACCGACCTCGCCCCCCTGGCTGGCCTCGAAAACCTCCAAAACCTCACTCTTAGCTACACTACGGTCACCGACCTCGCGCCCCTGGCTGGCCTCGAAAACCTCCAGCACCTCATTCTCCTCGGAACGCGGGTCATCGACCTCACGCCCCTAGCTGGTCTCAAAAGCCTCCAAAGCCTTGATCTCAGCGGAACCCGAGTCACCAACATCGCACCCCTGGTTGGCCTCAAAAGCCTCCAAAGCCTTGATCTCAGACGAACCCGAGTCACCGACATCGCACCCCTAGTTGGCCTCAAAAGCCTCAAAAGCCTCCAAAGCCTTAATCTCAGCCGAACCCCGGTCACCGACCTCGCCCCCCTGGCTGGCCTCGAAAACCTCCAAAACCTCACTCTCAGCTACACTACGGTCACCGACCTCGCGCCCCTGGCTGGCCTCGAAAACCTCCAAAACATCGATCTCGGCGGAACAGAAGTCATAGACCTCGCCCCCCTGGCTGGCCTCGAAAACCTCCAAAACATCGATCTCGGCGGAACAGAAGTCATAGACCTCGCCCCCCTGGCTGGCCTCGAAAACCTCCAAAACCTCACTCTCAGCTACACTACGGTCACCGACCTCGCCCCCCTGGCTGGCCTCGAAAACCTCCAGAGCATCGACTGCTCCGGCTGTCGGATCACCTCCGTCCCCGATGGGCTTTTTGACAGTCCGGCTCTGCGCTGGGTCATCTGCAGCGAGGGAGCTTTGGCAGACATCCCGGCCGAGGCTCTGTCGCAGGGCGGGGCAGACAACTGCCTCCCCCACATTCGCGCCCATCTGCGGGACCTCGAACAGGGCGCTGAACGGATGCGTGATGCGAAGATGCTGGTGCTGGGCAACGGCCGCGTGGGCAAGACCCAGGTGTGTCGCCAGTTGCTTGGCGCGCCGTTCGAGGAGAATGCCGATTCAACCCATGCCATCGCCGTGCGATCCTTCAAACGGATAGCCCCAGACGGAGACACCTTCCGCATCCAGCTTTGGGACTTCGGCGGCCAGGACATCTACCACGGCACCCACACCCTGTTCATGCGCAGCCGGGGCATCTATCTGATCGCCTGGACGCCGGAACAGGAGGACAACGACACCCACACCTGGAACGGCCAAACCTTCCGCAATCACACCCTGCCCTATTGGCTGGCCCAGGTGGCCGCCTTCGGCGGGCATCAAAGACCGCTGATGGTGGTGCAGACCCAGGCGGACACGGCACACGACCGCCGCCCCCTTTCCCCAGCGGCGCGGGAGAAAGCCGAGGCGTTCGAGACGTGGTTTGAGCTTGATTACAGCGCCAAAACCGGCCGCCGCCAAGCGAGCTTGATGGATACCGTCGCCGACTGCTATGCGGTGATCGAACAGCCGCTGATCGGCGTGGTCCGGGCCAGGGTGAAGCGCGCCCTGGAGGATCTGATCACCGCCGGTGCCCCGCGCACCCTGACGCTGGCGGCCTTCCGCGACCTCTGCACCAAGGCGGGTGGCGTCGCCGATCCCGCCCTATTCCTTGAAACGCTGCACAACGCCGGCACCCTATTCCACCGGGCCGGATTTTTCGACGATGACATCATCCTGGATCAAGAATGGGCGATCCGGGCCATCTACAGCGTGTTCGAGCGCAACAGCAGCACCTACGCCATCATCGGATCCTTGGGCGGTCGCTTCACCAGATCCCTGTTGGGGCGGACCCTGTGGGATAAAGATTACACCCGGGCAGAGCAAGATTTGTTCCTGTCGATGATGCGATCCTGCGGCATCTGTTTCGAAAACCGCCCCGGTGACGCTGACGCGGGCTTGGAAGCCGACTACATCGCCCCGGACCTGTTGCCAGATCGGCTGAGCGATTGCCGTTGGAAAGGGGATGGTGCCGAGCAGAGACAGGATCGCCACTACTCCCACCTGCCAAGCGCCTTGATCCGCGGCGTCCTCTGCGCCATCGGTCAGCAAGCGGGATCCCAGGCGGATTACTGGCGGCACGGCCTCTGGCTCACCGATAACCAAACGAAAAGCGAGGGGCTGATCACCAGCGACGAACCCAATGGCGTCCTGACCTTGTTCACCCGCCGAGGCAACGCCGGCGACCTGCTGAAAACCCTGATCGAGATCGTCGCCCGCGAGGAAGACCGCCTGGGCCTGAAGCCGACGCGGGTAACCGGCGCCCCCACCCCACGCGCCCATCGACCCGACAGGCCAGACGACCCTGCGGACCCGGCCGGAAAACTCGACCCAAAACGACCGCCGCGCCAGGAAACAGAGTGGTTCTTTTCCTACGCCAGGGACTCCGAGAAAGCCAACGGCGCCCCCGTGGCCCGATTCTGCGAAGCGGTGAGGCAAAAAACCGGGATCACCGTGCGCCGCGATGTCGAGGAACTGGGTTACGGTGATGAGATCAAGGCTTTCATGAGCCAACTCGCCAAGGGCGACCGCATATTTATTTGGATCACCGACGCCTATCTGACGTCACCCTCCTGCATGTTCGAGATTCATGAAATATGGAGAGAGTGCAAGAAGAACCAGGACGCCTTCGAGAAGCGGGTAACGGTGGTTCTTGATGGTGTTTTCATTCGCCATGAAACGGACCTGAAGCGATACAGGGATTTCTGGCGCGGAGAGCTGGATGCGGTCGAGGACCGATTCAAAGCATCTGAAAACCCTGTTGAGGTGGCAAAAGATTTCACGCACATCAAGAAAATCGTGGCCACCACCGACGAAATCCTGATTTTCGTCCGAGACAAGATCCGCTACGCGAGTATTGAAGACATGTGGAACAGGGAGTTTCCCGATGGCTGACGAACGGGACGAACGGCTCGCGCATCTGGGCATGATTCAGGCGGTCATCACCCGCATGGCTGAGGAAAGTGCCCGCATGAAGCAGTTCGCGCTGGCAGCCATCGGAGTGCTGGCCTCGACGGCCGCCGGCACACACTCCGCCGCTTTGGCCTATGTGGCGGGGGCGCTGTCGGTCATTTTTTGGCTGCTCGATGCGCGCTATTTGCAACAGGAGCGCTGGTACCGCGCCCTCTTTGATCAAATCCGCGCCGACACAGGCCCCACCGATTTTTGCATGGCACCGAACGCGCAGATCCGCCAGCGACACGCCTTGATAGACACGCTGCGCGGTTGGTCAGTGGCACCGCTCTACGGAACCCTGGTGATCATCGCCCTGCTGGTTGCGCAAACCGTGGGCACCTTAGCCACCCCGACATCATAAGGGGAACCGGGGATTGAGCGCGGAGCAGGCCTGCCGCGAGGCGGAGATACGGATCGTGATCGCGATAGCCTCGTTGTTTCACGCAGTATGGCTGCCAACGAACGTCAACCCCGCCTTTCGCCGAATCCTCAGCTTAGCCAATGTATTGTCGAAGCAATGCGCAGCCTGACTTCTCAAAAAGGCCATCGCCGATTAGTAAAAATTAGCCTTTTATTATGACCGACGGGCGCATTTACGCTTCCGATTGTTATGATACGCCATGGTTGAGCGACGAGTTTATTCCATGCCTCGCAGCAGTGGTCGATGATGTTGCCGTGGGATGTGAAGGCGCGGTTGGAGAGCCAGTTGTCGCGCATGAACTGCCAGCAGCAACTGCGGCACAGCCACCGACGCAGACCACCGCTATTTGACATCGTAAACCAGAGATCACTCCGGCCAAGCCTCCCGGAGATCAAATGGGGATACCGCTGTTACACCACGCAACGGGACACGATCCGACGCCCTTCCCATCCCGAGTTTCGGGGCGACACATTGTTTCGATCCACGCCCCCGTGAAGGGGGCGACCTGCGCCGCTTATTTATTTCATACTGCGGGTCGAGTTTCGATCCACGCCCCCGTGAAGGGGGCGACAGCCGGCGCGTAGCGTCCTTGACGGCGAGCACCCGTTTCGATCCACGCCCCCGTGAAGGGGGCGACGGGCCTTTCGGCGTGCAATGAGGACAAGCCCTCGGTTTCGATCCACGCCCCCGTGAAGGGGGCGACTCGCGGACCAGATCCGGCGGGTTGGCCTAAATCTGTTTCGATCCACGCCCCCGTGAAGGGGGCGACGCGTGATCTTCAGCCGGCGGATGACCCGTGACGAGTTTCGATCCACGCCCCCGTGAAGGGGGCGACTCGCGGACCAGATCCGGCGGGTTGGCCTAAATCTGTTTCGATCCACGCCCCCGTGAAGGGGGCGACGCGTGATCTTCAGCCGGCGGATGACCCGTGACGAGTTTCGATCCACGCCCCCGTGAAGGGGGCGACATCGCGCCACCACCGGCCATGGCGCGGGCCAGGTTTCGATCCACGCCCCCGTGAAGGGGGCGACACGCGGCGTGGATCTCGTCGAAAACATCGATCTTGTTTCGATCCACGCCCCCGTGAAGGGGGCGACAAGGTAATCCATTGGATACCGCCGGCTAATGTGGTTTCGATCCACGCCCCCGTGAAGGGGGCGACGGCGCCGAAACGACATTTCGTCTTGGCCGACGGAGTTTCGATCCACGCCCCCGTGAAGGGGGCGACTTGAGACATACTTGACGATCGCCTTTGTTGATCGTTTCGATCCACGCCCCCGTGAAGGGGGCGACGCTGTCGAGTACCTGGGGATCTTTGATATGCGAGTTTCGATCCACGCCCCCGTGAAGGGGGCGACGCCAAGTCGCATACCGGCGCGCTAAAAGCGGTCGTTTCGATCCACGCCCCCGTGAAGGGGGCGACAAGCCGGGACGGTCGAGGCAGAGCAACTGCGCCAGTTTCGATCCACGCCCCCGTGAAGGGGGCGACCGTGACTTGGCGTAGCTTGGCCCCGGAAAAAGAGTTTCGATCCACGCCCCCGTGAAGGGGGCGACGGCGAGGGCGTCATAGGTCACCGTGGCCGTTGTGTTTCGATCCACGCCCCCGTGAAGGGGGCGACATGCCGATGAAGGCCACGATCATCCAGCGGATGGTTTCGATCCACGCCCCCGTGAAGGGGGCGACAGCACCGCGCCGGGGAGGGGAGGAGGGCGGGGCCGGTTTCGATCCACGCCCCCGTGAAGGGGGCGACCGTCTTCCGGCGATTCGTCCTCGCCGTCATCCTCGTTTCGATCCACGCCCCCGTGAAGGGGGCGACACCAGATACGGATTGTCGCTGACCCGGCTCCGGATGTTTCGATCCACGCCCCCGTGAAGGGGGCGACGAGCCGGCTATCGTGGTTTGGCCAAGATGGGTGGGTTTCGATCCACGCCCCCGTGAAGGGGGCGACGTATCCGCCTCGGGGTCGATGTAGACCGAGAACGGTTTCGATCCACGCCCCCGTGAAGGGGGCGACTCCTGTCCGCCGGCGTCGGCATCGAGCACGCCTTGTTTCGATCCACGCCCCCGTGAAGGGGGCGACGGGAACCTTGCCCACCTTCTTAAGGGCGAGGGTACGTTTCGATCCACGCCCCCGTGAAGGGGGCGACAACGTCGACCGCGTCGATAGCACCGAGGCCCAAGAGTTTCGATCCACGCCCCCGTGAAGGGGGCGACTGTCCACGTTAGCTCCAGGCCTCTCTGGCGGGCGTTTCGATCCACGCCCCCGTGAAGGGGGCGACGCCCATGGGTGGTGGCGGGCGGGGCGGGCAAGGTTTCGATCCACGCCCCCGTGAAGGGGGCGACGACAGGCCAAGGGCGTCTGCATTTTGATGCAGTAAGTTTCGATCCACGCCCCCGTGAAGGGGGCGACGACGGGGGACCTTTTGCAGCCCCTCAATCTCCCGTTTCGATCCACGCCCCCGTGAAGGGGGCGACTTTTTGGCGCTGGCCAGCGCCACGGATATTTGCAGTTTCGATCCACGCCCCCGTGAAGGGGGCGACTCGTGGTGCCCGAAGCCCTCCGCCAACTCGGTATGGTTTCGATCCACGCCCCCGTGAAGGGGGCGACCCGAGGAGCAAACAGCCCTGCGTCGGGAGATCGAGGTTTCGATCCACGCCCCCGTGAAGGGGGCGACGGCGGTGGCCAAGGCGATCAACGGCGTCGTGCCCGTTTCGATCCACGCCCCCGTGAAGGGGGCGACACGCCGGGAGGTCTCGCGCGACTGGCCCCTGGATGTTTCGATCCACGCCCCCGTGAAGGGGGCGACCCGGCCAAGGCGCCCGCGCCCGCGATCGACGCGTTTCGATCCACGCCCCCGTGAAGGGGGCGACATCCGTATTTCTTTTATCGTTATTGTATTTAGCTGTTTCGATCCACGCCCCCGTGAAGGGGGCGACTCCGGCATTGATAGCATAGTGGTTTAATTGACCAAAGTCGGTTGGAAGCGCGAAGGGGTAGCGGGAGGGGGGTGTTTTGGGCGAGGTTAAACCATCGCCCGTTTTGTTGTTATTGATTCCCAATATCTTAGGGCAAGCGCGATCCTGCCGGGGACTTGGCGCAGGCTTGGGGTTCGCGCTGGGCGGCGGCCGTTTCGGCGACGGTCAGAGGATCAGCGGACCATGGAGATCGACGGCCGGTTTCGCTCCGACATGGTCGACCCGCCGCTGCCAGTTCGCTCCCAGATCATAATAGCGCAGGCTATCAAGGGCGGGATCGATGATGGCTTCCAGCCGGGCTTTCAGGGCGACCCAGCGCGCCGGATCGACCTCGACCTCGAAAACCGAGTTCTGAACGCGCTGGCCATAATCCTGGCAGGCCTTGGCGACCTGTCGCAGCCGGCGCCGCCCGCCCGGCTCCACCGTGTTCACGTCATAGGTCACAAGAATCATCATCGGGAGAGGATCCTACTTCCAGAACCACGGCGGATAGGCGTCAAGATCCCCGCGCAGGTGGCGGGCAAGCATCTGGGCCTGAAGATAGGGCACAAGGCCAAGCGGGGCGCTTTCCTCAAGAAAGGGATGGCGCCGTTCCTGTTTCTTGCGCTCCTGCCAAGCGCTTAGCACCGTCTTGCGCGCCTCGTCGGTCAAAAGAACGGCGCCGCCGTCCAGGCGCTGGAAATCCGTCGCCCGAAGCTGACGGCGATTGATCAAGGACAACGCCAAGCGATCAACCAGAACCGGCCGCAATTCTTCCATCAGATCAAGGGCGAGGCTCGGGCGGCCCGGGCGATCGCGGTGCAGAAATCCCACGGCGGGATCAAGTCCGACACTTTCGCAAGCACTGCGGCAATCGTGGGTCAACAGGGTATATAGAAACGACAGCAGGGCATTCGTCGGATCGAGCGGCGGACGGCGCGAGCGACCACGAAAGGCGAAATCGCCATCGGGAGAGCGGATCAACTGGCCAAAAACCCCGAAATAAAGGCTGGCCGCCTCGCCTTCGGCGCCGCGCAGGTGGTCGGCATCCTCGGCCGAGGCGCCGACCTTGCGCAGGATATGGGCCATGCGATCGATGGCGTCTTTCACCGCCAAGGCTTCGGCCGCCGGAAAATCGGCACCGTGATCGCGCAGCGCCCGCAGCAGAACCGCCCGCTGATTGGAGACTTTGCCCAAGATCAGGCTTTTGACGATATCCTCGGGCGCCTCGGAGGCTTTGTATTGGGCGCGGCGCAGCAGCACATTGCCGGCGACCGGCCCCTCGACCCGCGCCTGAAAACGACCAACCCGGTCCAACAGCACGATGGTGATGCCATGGGCGGCGCAAGCCCCCATTAGCCCGGGCGAAACATAGGTGCCGCCAAAAACCACCACAGAGCCCACCATATGCAAGGGAACCCGGCCCTTTTGCACGCCGTCAAGCTCGGCGACCAGATTTTCACCGTCCTTGCGCAACCCCGTTCCCTCGGTGGTGACGTAAACGGTGTTCAACAGCTTTTTCATGCCCCGGTCCCCTCTTCGTCAGACAGCAGCGACGCCAAGGTTCGCTGCCGCCAGGACCGCGCCGGTTTGGCCGTGGCTTTTGGTCGGCAGAGATCGATCAGCGAGCAGCCCCGGCAGCGGTCGGCGCGAAACAGCGCCGGCGGTGTTTTCAACGTGGTGAAAACACCGCGCAACTCCTCGATCGTCCGCACCGTCAGATCGCGCAAAGGCGGGTCGAAAGGCACGACGACCCGGCGCTTGGTTTCGCCGTAGTACAGCGCCCCCTCGGGCACCGCCTGCCCGGTCATCTCCTCCAGGCACAAGCCCTGGGCGCAAAGCTGCACCTCGTCGGCGGGGTGAAGCTTGGCTTTTCCGCGCTTGTATTCCACGGGATAGGGCGTTTCCGTACCATCGGCTTCGCCGCGGAACTCGACCAGATCGCCAACGCCGGCGATCCCTAGGCTTTTTGCCGCCAGCGGCAGGGCCATGACCCGCCGGGTGCCGCGGATCTTGCGGCCGCCCATCTTGTCGGCCGTGATGTGCAGCACGTGTCCTTCGGCGGTGAAGCGGTTTTCCTCCCACAGCCGTTCCAGATGAATCAGCGCCGCCTGACGCAGGCAATAAACCGCATGCTGCAGGGCCGAAAGCGGAATGGGCTCGCCCTGCCATCCCGCCTCGTCCTTGGGTTGATCCCCCTCGGCCATAGCCACCGGACACCCTTCGCCTAAAGGCGCTCGATGATCTCGACGCCTTCGGGAAGCCCTTCGCGACCGATAGTCACCCGGTAATCGCCGAAACTGCGCGCCGGCGGCCGATTATCGATGGCCGGATCGTCAACGGCGCGAACCTCGCCATCGATCACCCGCCCCACGGTGACGCGATCGAACAGGCTATGGGCCGGAGCGTTACCCAGGGCATTGGCATGGCGGAAAACGATCAGCTTGCGCACAGCCATCTCGCCGCGCGCCGCCGAGCGGTCGTGTTCGAACATCTGTTCCACCGCCTCAAGCAGCAGATCCAGATCGCCCTCGTCAAACCCCGTCCGCTCGGCCAGCTTGGCCGAGATGAAACCATGAGCCCGGTACAAGCCATAGGGGATGATGTGCTTGCGGCCCATGGTGCGGTTTTCGGTCCGCTCGTCGCCCTCCTGCCCTTCCCGCTGGGCGGTCTTTTCCTTTTCGTTGGTCGCCGCCATGCGGGTGATCGAGATCTCCAGGGGCACGATCGGTTCGATCGATCGGGCAAAGGAAAACTGCACGGGTCCGCGAACTTGACCACAGTTGATCCCGGTGCTCATCACCGCGCCGAAGGTCCGCACATCGAAAAAATTCGCGCACATGAAGGCGCGCAGGGCCTTGGCCTCGTCATCGTTCTGCGGGTTGAGCTTGGCCTCCTTGGCGGCTTTTTCCTTGTCGGGGCGCAGGGCGACATAGGCCTTGCGGTGCTGATCATTCAGGATGGCGCCTTCCTGCACATAGATATGGAAGCCGCTGTCCTCGCCCTTGGCCAATTCAACATAGTTGCGGATCTTGCGCTTCAGGCAGACATCCGACACCAGACCGTGGTTGGTCTCGGGATCAAGGCGTGGCGTATTGCCGGCATCGGGATCGCCATTGGGATTGCCATTGGTGACATCGAACAGAACGACGAAATCATGACGCTGTGTCAGGGCACTCATTGGGCTGTTTCCTCGGTTGCGGAGGCGTTTTCGGCGGCGGACGCGGCGGCTTTTTCTTTGGCCTTTTTTTCTTTGGCTCTCTGAATCGCCTCGGCGCGCCTGCGGCTTATGTCCGCGTATTGATGGTAATAACCAAGACCAAACAAAGCCTGCTGCTCGGTCGAGAACGCGACAGGAAAAGGATCTTCCCCTGGAGAAAGCACTTCCGTAATCGCGGTGATTGCTCCCTCCAAGGTATTCTTCAAACCGGGCTTGTCCTTACCGATCTTGGAGAGATGATTGGCCGCCCCGTTGGCAAGTATTTTGAATATGCGGCGTGGCTGGGCCGAGGCGGAGCCATAGAACTTGTCCTTGATCGTCGCATTGACGTGATACCCCAAAGCCGCCCTTTGGATATCTTCGTAAACCGCGAACAAGCGGCCAAGCAGATAGCCCTTATTGGTATTCTCCGGGTCAAGCGCCACGGGAGCCTCCTTGCAAGCCAGATTTCGGATCAACAGGGCCCTGAGCAGGGCGACGCGCAGCGGCGAGACGGTTTTATCGCTGCGCAGGCGCATCAGAAGGGTCGAGAGCAGCGTTTGCGGATACCGCGTGCCGGTGAGAATAGCCCGCAGATAAGCCCCGGCCAGATTGGGCGGCACGTTCTCGCGTTTGCCCAATACGGCGGTTTCCAGCAAGACCTTCCACAGCGGCGGATAAGCATCGCGCAGCGACGGCTCGATACGGGTTTCCTCGGCATAGCGCTGGTAGTTTTTTGCCAGAACACCGAAGTCGTCTTCGAACCAAAAGCGCACCGACACCCGCGCCGCGTTGGGCGCCAACCCCAGAACATAAAACCTCACGCCCTCGGCTAGGCGTGGCGCGGCATCGCTTAGCGCCATGCCCGTACGCATCTTTTCCAAGATCGCCCCGACCTCGCCCGCCTGCTTGTCTTCATCGATGCTGTCGATCATGGCCAGGAAGGAGTTTTCGGCAAGGCTGGCGGTTTCGGCGTCAGAGGCATCGGCCCAAAACACCGTCGAGGCGTCGCCGATCTGGATGCGATGACCACTATCAGATGCCAGAAACTGGTTGAGCACGGCGGTATAGGCGGAGGCCACGACCTCCGACACCGGAGCGTTATCGCCCTGCTCGTGTCCATAGGAGTCAAAGGACTCCTTGTTATAAGAGATCAGCGATACGCCCGAGGATTGGCCCCCCCATACCCCTTTGATGGCGGGATGCAAACGGGCGATCGGCGCTTTTTCACCGCTGACCAGACAAACCGCTCGGGGGCGATCCGTCGCCGCCAACTGCCGCGCCCACAGGCTCCGCGCCGCCTCCCTATCGTGGAGATAAACGTCGCGCAGCCGCTCGCTTTCCAGGGCGAAGATGACATTCTGGTCCTTCATCTCCTCGGGCCAGCCCAGGGTGTCGAAATGATCGGGGGTCCAGGCCTGAAGAAAGGTCAGCAAAGCCCTCAGGCCCGGATCTTCGCTGCCGACCAAAGCGCTTTGGTGAGAGGTGACGAAGGCCGCGTGTTCCTCGGCAAGGCGCTTGCCCGCTCCGGCGGAGACGCCAAGGACATAGGAGGTCTTGTCCCACAGGAAATTGGGCGCGATCCCCGAGGTGCGTTTGACCGGCAGCGGCACCGCCATCGGCCGCCCTACCCGCTTTTTCCCAGCACCCTGGCGCAAATCAATCGGCGGCCCGGCGAGGGCGCCGTCGTCAGTCAGGGAAATCAGGAAACCTATATTTTGGGTGGAATAACCGAAGGCGGGAACCTCGTGGCGCTCGGCAAGGCGGTCATAGGCGCGGGTCAGCGCGGCAAGGAGGCTCATCGGCGGATCTCCGCCGATGACGGAGCCGGCACCCGCACGACGCCCCGGTCCATCCGCGCCCGGAAAAACATCGACGACCGGTCGCCCGCGTGATCGATATCCCACAGCATGAACCCCAGATCCTCGCTGCGGTTGACAGCCGCCGGGATTGGCCGATCGCCGTCGATCAATTCGAACCGTGCCGGAAACTCCCGCGTGCCCAAGCATGGCTGGTGGAAGCACTGCCCCTTGCGGGCCCGGCGGGTGAAGATATCCAGATGTTTGCCCGGATTATCCTCGGGTCCGGCCTTGTCGGTCAGGGTGAAATGGGCCTCGATGACATAGGCGACATCGACAAGCAGCGTGGTGGCGCGCTGTTGGCGGTCCTCATCGGCGAGCAGCGCCAGACCGTCCAGGGTGCCTTTGGTCATCGCCGATTTGACCTTGCCGGCGGGCACCTTGCCGCCAACCTCGTTGCGGCGCAGGGTTTGGAAGCGGATGGGCTTGAGCACGTGGATGGCGTCGATCACCCAGGTGATCGCCGGCTTCCAATGGATGGCTTCCAAGATGCCGCGCGCCGCCGAAGGCGTCATCACATCATAGGAAACCCGCTCGGCCTTCATTTCCGGCCGGGTGAAACAGGCGTGATCACCCGAAACCAGCAGCTTGATGCCATGCGACATGAGGAATCCTTTTAGAAGATGGACTGCTCCAGATCCAGATACCCGGCGTCTTCCCACAGCAAGCCGGTGTCGTCGCGATACAGGCTGTCGGCGGTCAGCACGGCGAATTGATCGCCAAAGCTCCGCTCTTCGGCGAAACGCACATGGCCGTTGGTGATTAGCGCCATGCGGGCGGGGGGCGGAACCTGAACCAGATAGGGCTGAAGAAGCCGCGCCACCTGACCGGCCCGCGCGTCCGGCCGCCCCAACAGGGCAAGGGCCGCACGGGCCTGGGCGTCGCGCCCGATGATCACCGGCGCCATGCCGCTGTCGATCATCCGAAAATCCTCGGCCACCCGTTTGTAGTTGAGGGTGCCGCCAGAGCGATCCCAAGCGAAGGCCTTGAGGATCTTGTGTTCATCCAGCCCCGGGCCCTTGCTCCAATAGACCTCGCGGAAATAGTCCTCAAGGGCGGCTGGGCTGAAGGGATTGGCGTGGTTCTGGGCGATGCGACCATAGGCCGCCGCCAGTTGGGCGACGGCGGCGGGCGGCTTATGGTCAGCGGCCCGAAAGACCGTGACGATGCTGTCTTCAACCGGCCGCCGGCCCTCGCGATTGCACCGCCCCGCCGCCTGGGCGATTTGATCAAGCCCGCCCTCGGCCCGCCAGACCCGTGGGAAATCCACATCGACCCCGGCTTCCACCAAGGAGGTGGCGATCAGCCGGCAGGGCAAGCCCCGGTCCAGGCGCTGGCGAACATCGTCCAAAATGGCGCGGCGGTGGGCGCCATAGTGGCGGGTGCTCAGGTGAACCACCCCCTCCAGGCCGGCCTCGACCGCCCGCCGATAAAGCGCCAGGGCATGCTTGCGCGTATTGACGATGACTAGGGCTTGGGGAGGATCGGCAAGGTCGGTTACCACGTCCTCATCGCTCAGCACCCCGGCTTGACGCAGGGTGACGCGAACCAGCCGGGCGGCCAGGGCGCCGGGATCGGGGGCGAGTTCGCGGCCCGCCAAATCAAGCCCCATGTCATCGCCGGCGGCGAAGCGGCGGCGATCAAGCGCCGGCTGGGTGGCCGTACACAGCACGACCGAGGCCTTGTAGTTGCGCGTCAGTTCATCGATAGCGGCGACGCAGGGCTTGAGCAGGGGCAGCGGCAGGGTTTGCGCCTCGTCGAGAACGATGACGCTGCGCGCGATGGAATGCAGCTTGCGACAGCGGGCCGGGCGATTGGCGAACAGGCTTTCGAAAAGCTGGACAGTGGTGGTGAGAATGAGGGGCGCGGCCCAATCCTCCATCGCCAGACGCAGTTTATCGCGCTGCTGGGGTGGCTCGCGGCGCGCCTTCTCCTCGGCCTCGATGGCGCTGTGGTGTTCAAGGATCACCCCCTCGCCCAAGACATCGCGAAAGACCGCCGCCGTCTGGTCAAGGATCGAGGTAAAGGGAATGGCGAAGATGATCCGCTCCAACCCATGGCGCTTGGCGTGATCGAGGGCGAAGCCAAGCGAGGCCAGGGTCTTACCGCCGCCCGTGGGCACGGTCAGGGTAAACAACCCTTCGCTCATCGCCGCCCGGGCCCGCGCCTGGGCCAGGACATCCTGACGCAGAAGAGTGACCGCCGAGACGGGCTCTCCCGCCAGCGGGGCCTTTGTCGCCATATGGTCGTTGAAGCGGGCGATCAGCCGATCGATGATCGCCGGCAAAAGCGGCCACAGCCGATCACTCCGCGTTCCTGCCTCCCTCTCATAAAAGGCCTCGGTGTCTTTGAAATCGGCATCGACCAGACAGGAAAAGATCATTCGCCCGAGAAAGGCCAGTTGAAAGGGCAAGCGCTCTTTAGAGGGATGGGGCGTTAAAGACGGCGCGAGCCCCTGGGGGGCGACAGCGATTTCGTCGCGCCAGACCGGGTCAAGCCCGGATAGATCTGCCTTCAGACGATCGGCCAGCCCCTGCCAGTCGGGCAAGCCACCGTGATGGCCGGCGATGACATAGGAGAGGATCTCCCCCAGGGTCCGATCCCATCGATCGGAACTTCCCGCCAGCAGGGCCCGCACCGTAATAGCCCCGGCCGTCGCGTGATCAACCCGCTCCGGCGCGCCCTCAAGCCGGGCCTGAAAGGCGCGACAGTATTTCCCAAGATCATGAAGCAGGCCGGCCAGCCGGGCGGCCTTTTCCGCCCCAAACGACTGGGCGAAGCCCGCAGCCAGATGTCCGGTTGCGAAAGCGTGATCCGCCGCCGGCTGCCAACGGGTCTTGTCACCTCCGGTTTCCAGGCTATGGGCATAGTACATTCGACGAAAACACCGTTTACACGACTAGAAAACCATTGGTAGTTTTCTTTTTACTTTAACAATCAAAGTACCCTCCCCGTTTACCCCCATCAATAGAAAAAATCGCTGGAGCAGCTTTTCGCGATACCTTCGGCGGGGAA
The DNA here is from genome assembly GCF_000013085.1 of Rhodospirillum rubrum ATCC 11170. Classification (NCBI taxonomy): domain Bacteria; kingdom Pseudomonadati; phylum Pseudomonadota; class Alphaproteobacteria; order Rhodospirillales; family Rhodospirillaceae; genus Rhodospirillum; species Rhodospirillum rubrum. Next base: position 981,290 of record NC_007643.1, on the reverse strand, counting down.
GGGAATGGTTCCTGACTTACCCCATGACTGGCATCCGCCCGGCTACCCTTGGTCACAGAGGTGCAGGCTTAGCGATCCCGCCGAGCAACAACAGCCCGAGCTTAAAGATCAAAGTCCGGGCAATCGCCACTCTTTGGCGTTGCTCCTCGAAAGCCGATGGAGATCGTGGTAACGCAACTCGGCGGCCACCCCGACATCGGCCAAAGCCTCGGCGATCCGCCCGCCCTCACAAGTCAGACCATGGATCTCCAGCGGCTCGGCCAGACGGGTCTCAATAGTCTTGCGCGGGTGCAGCGAGCCATAACGCGATAGTATCATACCGACCAGCGATGGGCCGGGCCGCCACAGCCCAAGGGATCGTGTCCCGTTGCGTGGTGTAACAGCGAGATCGCCGTTTGATCTCCGGGAGGCTTGGCCGGAGTGATCAAGCCGCCGCGACGGGCGGCAAGCATGAGAGGGGATCATAGAGCTATGGCGGAATCTGGGTGATGGGGCTGATCAGACGGCGGTTTGTGACGCGGGCTTCGACGCTCTCGACACCGTCGACGAATTTGATCCCGCTGATGACCTTGGGCAATTGATTTTCGCCCTTGAGGCGGCGCCAAGTTTTGGCGGCGGCCATGACCAGCTTGAAGACCATCAGCTTGGCGGCGGTCGGCGACAGAGCCCCCTTGGTTCGAACGGTGCGATAGCGGACGGTGGCAAAGACGCTTTCAATGGGATTGGTCGTGCGCAAATGCACCCAATGTTCGGCTGGGAAGTCGTAGAAAGCCAGTAGGGGCTTCCGGTCCTTTTTCCAGGCATTCGACAGCCTTGGGATATTTGGCGCCGTACTTGGCGGCGAAGACGTCGGCGGCTTTCTCCGCCGCCGCGCGATCAGGCGACATCCAGATCTCGGCGAGGTCCTTCTTCATGCTGGGTTGGACGGATTTGGCCGCCTTGTTCAGAACGTTGCCGGTCTTGTGCAGCCAGCAACGCTGGTGGCGGGTCGTGGGAAACACCTCGTCCATCGCCTTCCAGAAGCCGAGTGCGCCATCACCGACGGCGAGGTCCGGAGGGCCTGTCAGGAATTTCGTGTACGGGCGGGCATAATGGGTAAAAAGGAGATGCCCTATGTCCCGACGCTCGGCCAGAGTTGGCGGCGCGCCTGGGCCGAGGTGATCCCTCTTCGCCTTCCCCGACGAGGTCCGCCGGATCGTCTATACCACGAATGCCATTGAGGCTTTGAACGCGAAGCTCAGGCGCGCCGTCCGCGCCAGGGGGCATTTCCCCAGCGACGAGGCCGCCACCAAGCTGCTCTACCTGATCTTGAACCGCTCCGAGAAAGAGTGGAAAATGCCGCCCCGTGAGGGATCCATGGCCAAGGCCCAGTTCGCCGTCATCTTTGGCGACCGCTTCATTCGAGCCATGGTGGCGTAATGTTCAACCGCCCGCCCGCACACGAAATTCCTGACAGGCCCGGCGTCGGTGGATTTGTTCGGCATGCCGGGCGCTGACCAGTCCGCGAAAAGGGAAGAAAGCCGTTCTACAGGGCCGCACTACCACCTGCCAACCCGGTCATCGCCTCGCTGCACCAACACCTAGCTATACGGAACCTGACGAAACAGCCAGCCTACCGCCCATCGTCCGCTTTTTTATCTGCGCCCAACAGGTCGGCACGCACCGGCCGCTGTTTCTGAGCAAGCCAAGCGCGGGTCAGGGCGGCAACATCCATGTCCTGGACCAGCCGGATCAGCGCCTCCTTCAACCGGGCATCCTGCTGCTGAAGGTCGGTTTCCCCGTCGCCCACATACAGCCGCGCCGCCAATTCCGGATCGGTCGTCTCCCATCGCGGCTGAACCATTTTCAGCAGGTCAGCGCCGCAGGGGCGCGTAATCAGCGCACCCAGATGCAGGGATGGCTCCAGGGGAACACATTGATGATAAAGGCCGGCTGGCACGAACAGCATGTCGCCCCCCTGCATCACGAACTCATCCGTGACCGTATCAGGCACGGACATTGTACGCTTGCGCCAAGGCCCCTCAACCGGAGTTCCCAATATTTTCCAGTGCTTGCGCCCCGCGACCTGCACAATGATGAGATCCCGGTCATCATAATGGGGGGGCAGGCCGCACACCGTGCCAAAGGAGCCGATGGCATCGATGGTGACCACGGCCCCCAGGGCCTGCTCCAACTTGACGGCCTCTTCCCAGAAATAGCCCGATGAACTGTCCAGACCGTTGAAGATGGTGGTGATGCCCTGGGTCAGCAAAGGCCGCAGGGCTTTCCGGTCCAACCGCCCTTTCCCGTCGATCAGGCCGAATCGACTGGGTTCAACGGGCCGTCCATTCATGAAAAAACGGAAAAGCTCGGGACGGGTATATTCCCGGTTCAGGAAATCCTCCAGCCATCCCCATGACATAAGGTCAGCGCTTTCGGGGAATGCGGCTGGTATATGGCGTAGTTGGCGTTTGGAAAACTGTTCATTCCATTCGGATACAGATAGTATCGAAAATATTTTCTCCGAAAAACTTGTCATAATCTTTATCCTTTGTCAGTTTACCATATTTTTAATCTATTTTATATTATTCCATCAATACTGTATTTCACTGAAAATCGTCATATACGCCCCCTGCTCTCCGTCCAGCATCCGCATTGGAGCGGGTTGGTTCTTTTATGCCAGGGCTTTATCCGATAACAATAGGTTGCAGCCCCGTCAACGGACAGGGTGATAAGGGTGGTTGAAGGTGCTTGGAGATGGTGACAATCGACACCGTGCTGGTTCGGACCGATCATTGTCTGGTCAGTGAGATCGACAATGAGCTGGTGATGATGGATGTGCAGAGCGGTCATTATTTCACACTGGATGCGATCGGCAACAATATCTGGAACCGGCTTGAACAGCCGGTACGGGTGGGTGATCTCTGCGTGATCCTGGAACAGGCCTACGCCGCCCCGCTGGATGTGATCACGGCAGATGTGCTGCGTCTTCTGGACAGCATGGCCGGCGAGGGGCTGGTGAAAGTCGCGGCGTGAACAGGGCCGGTTCCCTCCGCCGGCTGCGCAGCCGGTTGTTCTGGCTGGAAGCGGTGCTGGCGCTGTGCATTGCCTGGTTGCTGGTGTTCCGCCTGCCTTTCCGCCTGCTGGCCCGCCTGTTCGGCGGGATCGCGGATCCCGGTCCGGCGCTGGCCGGATCCGATCCGCAGCCGGCCCCGGTCCTGGCACGGGCGCGGGGTGTCGGACAAGGCGTCGACGCCATGTCCGTCCGCCTGCCCTGGCACAGCACCTGTCTGGTCCGCTGCGTGGCGGGGCGGATGATGCTGACACGCCGGGGCATCGCCGGGCATATCCTGTTCGGCGTCGATCGGCGCGGTGGAACCCTGACGGCCCATGCCTGGCTGGTGACGGGTGGGGAACCTGTCATTGGCGGGGCGGAGGCCACCGGTTTCACACCCAATGCCTGCCTCTATGCCCGGCCAAGGATCCTTTGATGCATCATTACCGGGTCAGCGGCTGGACCCTGGCGACAGAAATCCCGCTGCCGCATCTTTTTCCCTGCTCTGCGCCGGCGGGCGAAGCGGCGGCAGACATCACCTTGCGCCAGGGCCCGGTGCCGCCGCCACCGGTGCCGCTGCGGCTGGACCGGGACGGAATCCAGGTGGGTGCCGATGGCCATACCGTGATCGACATCCCGAATTGCGTGCGCATCGGGCTGACGGGCGGACGTGACATCATGGTCGATCCCGCACCAGGGGCGTCCTGGCCCGAGATCCAGACTTGGCTGCTGGGCCCTGGCCTGGGGGTGATCTGCCATCAGCGCGGGGTGCTGCCCCTGCATGCCTGTGCCATCCGGACCGGGAAGGGCGGGCTGGCCATCGTTGGCAATAGCGGGGCTGGCAAGTCCACCACGGCCACGGCTCTGGTCCAGAGGGGGCACCGGCTGCTGGGGGATGACGTGCTGGTCGTCGATCCGGACACAGGTCTGGCGCAGCCCTGCTTTCCCATGGTCAAACTTTGGGACAGCAGCCGCAGCGCCCTGGACATCGGCCAGGAGGGACAGCAGTCCGTGGGAGGCAAGATCGGCAAATGGCATATGCCGATGCTGGCCGCCTTTGATCCCGTCCCCCGACCGCTGTCCGCCATCGTGCATCTGCGGGCCGATCCGGCGGCCCGGCGGCCCGTCCTGACCCGCTGGCCCCGGCCCCATGCGGCGGCGGTTCTGGACGCCATGACCTACCGGGTTTATCTGGCCGACGCCCTGCATGGACGTCGGCATGTCCTGTCGGCGGCAACGCGGCTGGCGGCGCACGTACCCGTCTGGGAACTGGTCCGCACGGCCGATTTTGCCGATCTGGCCGAGATGCTGGACATGCTGGAAGGGCTGGCGGGTGCCTGAGGGAACCGAAAACACAGGTCAGCCGTTGCCGCCTTCCACCATGCGGATGAAGCGCCCCATGGACAGGCCACGCAGCAGGGCCAGACGATAGGCCATGGCGCCGTCCGGGCTTGTAAACCGCTCTGCCGGTATCTGTTCGGGCGGGGTCGCCGGGTCGGGCAGATCGGCCACCAGTCGGCACAGCCGGTCGAGATCGAGAACGCGCGACGCCATGGGGGATGATCGAAGCCGCTCCAGCTCCGCCGCCATCGCGTCACGGCTGGCCACCATCTTTTCGTACCAGTCCGCCGCCTGTACACCCCGGATGCGGCGGTTCAGCATGGTATCGGGCAGCAAACCCGCCATGGCGTCGCGAAACAGCGAGGCGCGCCGACCGTCCCGGATGAAAAAGCCCTCGGGAATCGTCAGGCAGAAATCCAGCAGCCGTCGGTCGGCGGTCGGATCGCGGATATCGATGCCATGTTCGGCCAAGCTGGCATGGTGGTAAACGCCCGGGTCGGCAAGACGTATCATGAACAGGCGCGCGGTCCGGCTGTCGCTGAATCTGGGGGGGAAAGAGCCCCGGGCGGCCGCCAGCCCGTCCATGTCCATGGAAGCCGCGAAGGCCGGGGACAGGGCCGTATGGGCGAAAACACCAGGACTGTTCCGGTGCCGCAGCCGGCGAACCCAATCCGGCAGATAGGGGCCAAGGGCCGCCGAGGCCACCGTGCGCCACCCGGCCCCTTCCCGCGTCAGACCACGCGCCAGGATGGCCAATTGCCACCAGCGGCCCTGCCGGAACAGCCGGGCAAGATGAATCTGGCCCTCGAAACTGGCTGTCAGATTGCCCATGGCACCGATCAGCAGAACCTTGATGCCGCTGCGGGCCGCCGTCTCTTCGATGACCCGCGCCCAGCCCAGGTTGCAGATATTGAGGAACGGTGTCTCCAGATAGGGCAATGTCCGTTCCAGGTCCCGCAGCGGGCCGTCCGGACCCGCGTGGATGATGCGATGCTCGATGTTGCTGAAACGGCGGGCCACCTCGCCGGCGACCCCGGATTCATCAATCACACGGGCGGAGGGGTAAGGGCCGGTGAAACCGTCGCGCGGGGCGCCCGTGAAGGCGGTCAGGCCTTTTGCCTGGGCCGACAGTTCCCGGGCGGCCAGGGCCGTGACGGAGGCGCTGTCGAACCCGGCGCTCAGATGGCTGCCGATGCCCCCACCGGGCCGCACGCGCAGACAGGCGCGCACCGCCTGGGTATAAAGCCGGCCGAACTCCTCCACATGCTCCCGGTAATCCCCCGACCGGGCCGGTTCCCTGAACTGGCCCGGCCAATATTGCACCAGCCGCCGCCGCTCGCCCTGAACCAGCAGATAATGGCCCGGCGGCACCCGTGACAGGTCACGGTAAAGGGTCCGTGTTCCTTCCTGCGGGAGCAGGGCCACATAGGCCCCCAGTTCGGTTGCATCCAGGGCATTGGAAAATTCACCCAGGGCGAACAGCCCCTTCGGCATGGACGCAAAGGCGAACAGGCCGGGCCGGTGGGCGAAGAACAGAGGCCGGCCACCATAATGATCCCGGGCCAGCAGCAGACGCTGTTCCTGGTCATCCCACAGGGCAAAGGCGAAATCGCCGGTCAGCCGACCCACACAGTCCGGCCCCCAGCGGCGGTAGGCGGCCAGGATCAGGGCCGCATCGGAACAGCGTTCCCCCTCCCCGACTGCCCAACCGAAGCCAAGCGCCAGTTCAGCGGCATTGTCGATGCGGGCATCCGCCACCACACAGATACGCCGATCCCCATCCCACAGGGGCTGGCGGTCGATCATATCCGTATCGGTGATGTGGGATTGCCGACAGGTCAGGGCCAGACCGGCTGCGGCGATGTCACTGATTCCAGCCCGGGCCGGGCCGTAGGCGGCAAGAGCCGCCCCCATACGCGGGACACGCTCGGCTGTATGAACAACACCATCATCCTGCCAGAGGCCGGCAATGGCCGTCATGGGCGCAGCCTCTCGGCTTTGCGGACCGGATGAGGAACCGTCAACGGATCAGGACGTAGACCCCTGGCCCCAGTTGCCATCAGGAGAAGCAAGGCCACTGAAGCTCACGCGTGTCTCGGTGTTGATGACCAGACGCTGCAATTCCGGGGCCTTCCATTCGGCCTTGGACTGCTGATCCGGCTGGGTGCTGGTGTTGTCCATGATGGGCCTGTTGGAAGTTTAAAAGCTTGATGACCGCACGCCAAGGCTGGGGTCGACTGGTAAAGTCCTCTGACTATGGCAAGCCCGCCATGATGCCGTCAAGATCATTCGTGGCTGGCCAGCAGATCTCATTTTGATGAAAACGGGCTTTTCGGCGGGCTCGGGATGTGATTCAAGCTGTGGATGGACGGGCTTGAAGGGTACATAACGGCGCTGCGGGATCGTTGCGCCGTGCTGCCGGACCGACGGACGGGCAGTAACGGGCGCTACACGATGGCGGACATCGGGTTGGCGGCCTTTTCCATGTTCTTCATGCAAAGCCCGTCGTTCCTGGCGCACCAGCGGAGCTTGGCCGAAGGGCCGGGGCGCGGGCGGTCGAACGCCCACACGCTGTTCGGGATGACCGCCCTCCCCAGCCAGAGCAATCGCTTCAGGTTAACGGCGGTCCTCCTTTCCAAGAGGTGTGGTTTTCTGATTCCTGCAAGGCTCCTTGGCTTTGGGGGCCGACCATGGCGTCGCGTTCGATGTTGGATCACTTTTCGGCGTTGAAGGATCCCCGCCAGTCGTGGCGGGTGGTGTATCCTCTGCCGGAAATCCCGCTGCTGGTTTTGTGCGCGACCTTGAGCGGAATGGAAGATTTTGTGGAGATCCGGCTATGGGGCGACCTTCGGCTTGAGTTTTTGCGGAGATTTCTGCCCTACGAGCGCGGTCTTCCCGCCCACGACACGTTGAAGGGCCTGTCAGGAATTTCGTGTACGGGCGAGCGGTTGAACCTTACGCCCCCACGGCTCGAATGAAGCGGTCGCCAAAGATGACGGCGAACTGGGCCTTGGCCATGGATCCCTCACGGGGCGGCGTTTTCCACTCTTTCTCTGAGCGGTTCAAGATCAGGCAGAGCAGTTTGGTGGCGGCCTCGTCGCTGGGGAAATGCCCCCTGACGCGGACGGCCCGCCTGAGCTTTGCGTTCAAGGCCTCAATCATTACCCGCAGCCAAAATGTGGCGCCCTCGTTCTGTTCCAGCCATAGGCCGAGCACGTCCTTGGCGCCATCGGCGCGCACGCCCAGCGCGATGTGGATCGCCTTGTTGCGAACCATGCCTTCGTCGCGGATCTTCACCCGGATCGCGTCGAAGAAGACGAGCGGGTAAACCGGGTCCAGCGGCCGCTGCTGCCATGCCGCGATCTCGTCGAGCACCGCATCCGTCACCGTGCTGATCAGGTCGGGCGAGACGTCAATACCGTACAACTCCTGGAGATGCCCGGTGATCTCGCGCGTGCTCATGCCGCGCGCGTACATCGACACGATCTTTTCGTCAAAACCGGGAAAGCGGCGCTGATCCTTGGCGATCATCTGCGGATCGAAGCTCGACTGACGGTCGCGCGGCACGTCGATGGCAAGGCTGCCGGTGTCCGTCATCACCGTCTTTCGGCCGTAGCCGTTGCGCGTGTTGCCGGCCCCATTCTCGCCGGCGAGAGGATAGTCCATATCCGCGTTCAAGGCGCGTTCGGTCAGCGCCTTCTTCAGCGCATCAAGCAGGCCTCCCTGCTCAAAGGCCGCGCTGGCATCGCCGCCCGCCTACAATGCCGACCCGCCCTCACCGGCATCATCCCGATGCGATCTTGGACCACGGCGCCGTTATTCGTTGTGCAAGCCGACCGCATGTTGGCTGCCGTCCCGGGGCATCCCACCTGTCCGTCACCCGACACGCCGATGGCGGGGCCAGTGCGCGATCTTTCCGTCTTCCGACCGCATTCAGACGGCCTGTTCGTCGCTCTTTCCCGTGCCGCGCCGCCCGATGACCCTGCCCGCACGCTGGCGCGTCCTGGCGGGCGACCGGAAAGAAACAGCGGTCAGGCGGGGGACGGGGAAGATCACGACGACTGGACGGCGAGATAAAAGCGGGCTCGCCACATGACCCGCAAGTCCTTAACAGGACTTGGGTTCTGGCGTGCCGGTCGGTCGGTCGGCGTGCCGCCTCCAGGATTTTCCGCAATGGTTTCAAAGGCGTTTTCGGCACCCCCCTCCTCCCTGTCCTGGAAGGCGGCGATGAGCAAGGATGACAATGACTTTCACGTCCGCCCGGGGCGCATCCGTTCAGGCCGCTCGCCGCAGGCGAAGAGCGTCCTCAACCAAGTACTGCGCGCCGCCCGCAAGGCCGGTCCCAGCCCCGGCAAGATCGGCGGCCCCAAGCATGGCCCTGGGTACGGCCGCTCCGGCTTCGGCCGGGGCCGGCTCAGTTTCAGCCGCACCCGCTTGTTCAGCCCGGCCCGGCGCGTTGTCGTCAAGGCGCGCGTCGTCCGTCACCAGGGCAAGTCCTTTCGCTCGGCGCCGCTCACCGCCCACCTGTCCTATCTGAAACGCGAAGGCGTCAGCCGGGACGGGGAAAAGGGCATCCTGTTCGACGCCGGATCGGACCGCGCCGACGAGGCCGCCTTCGCCGAGCGCTGCCGGGATGACCGCCATCATTTCCGCTTCATCGTTTCCCCCGAGGACGCAGGCGAGATGACCGACCTCAAGGCGTTCACCCGCGACCTCGCCCGGCAAATGGAAGCCGACCTCGGCACCAAGCTGGACTGGGTGGCCGTCGATCACTGGAACACCGACAATCCGCACGTCCATCTGCTGGTGCGCGGGGTCGATGACACCGGGGCCGATCTGGTCATCTCGCGCGACTATATCAGCCACGGCCTGCGCTCGCGGGCCGAGGATCTGGTGTCGATCGAACTCGGGCCGCGCCCCGAGCACGTCCTCCGCCATGCCCTGGAAAAGGAAATCACCGCCGAGCGCTGGACCCGCCTCGACGTCGAGATCCGCTTCGCCGCCGACGAGTTGGGATACATCGACCTGCGGCCCGACACTCCCGGCGCCAACGACCCCGAGATCCGCCGCCTGATGATCGGCCGGCTCCAGCACCTGGAGACGATGGGGCTGGCCAGCCAGGGCCGTCCCGGTGAATGGAGCGTGGCGCTGGAGGCCGAGCGGCAGTTGCGCGACCTCGGCCTGCGCGGCGACATCATCAAGACCATGCACCGCGCTTTCACCGAACGCGGCGAGGATCGCGGTATCGCCGATTACGTCATCGACGATTGTAGCACCCCGATCATCGGCCGCCTCGTCGATCGGGGCCTGCATGACGAGCTGACCGGCGAAGCCTATGCCGTGATCGACGGCGTCGACGGACGCGCCCACCATGTCCGCTTCCACGGGATCGAGGCGTTTGAGCAGTCTCCCCCGCTCGGCGGCATCGTCGAGGTGCGGCGCTTCGGCGGCACAGACGACCCACGCCCGACGCTGGTCCTGGCGCCCCGCTCCGACGTCGACCTCAAGGCGCAGGTCACCGCCCCGGGCGCCACTTGGCTCGATCACCGTCTGATTGAGCGCGAGCCGATGCCGCTCTCCCTGGGGGGGGTCGGCGCCGATGTGCGCGCGGCGATGGCGGCACGCACCGAACATCTGATCGAACAAGGTCTGGCCCGGCGTCAGAATCAGCGTGTCATTTTTCAGCGTGACCTGCTGGCCACGCTGCAGCGGCGCGAATTGGACGCGGTGGGCGCCGAGCATGCCGGCAAGACCGGACTGTCCTACCAGACGGCAGAGGCCGGCGAGCATGTAGCCGGCCTCTACCGCCAGCGCCTGATGCTGTCCTCCGGTCGCTTCGCCATGATCGATAACGGGCTCGGCTTCCAGCTCGTGCCCTGGTCGCGCGAGATCGAGAAGAAGCTCGGCCAGCAGCTCACCGGCATCGCCAAAAGCGGCGGCGGCATCGAATGGGGCATCGGGCGGAAACGCGACCTCGGGATTTAGCGTCACATGAGGACGATGGGGCAAACGGGCGCCCGTCCGGAACAGGCGGAGAGCGCACAGAGACCTTGGCATTGGCCGCCCTGGAGTGCATATTGAGTGCATTGTCGTTGCGAGAGGCAATCCGCCATGAGCCCCCTGTTTTCAGAACCCCTGGCTGAGCGATTCCGCGAAGCGAATACTCCCTATCTCTCGCCCGCCAAGGTGAGTGAGCTTTTCGGCTTCCGCGTCCAGGAACTGGCCGGGCGCGCGCACGTGCATCGCAATACCCCCACCGCACGCCCGCAGACACCGCAGTTGCAGCAATACCTGCAAAACATGGTGCGGGTGCTGACCGTGGCGACCGAGATGACCGGCGACGAGGGGCGTGCGGTTTTCCTCCTCCGCAATGAACCGCTCCGGGCCTTCGGCTACAAGACCGCCGATACCTTGGTCCAAGAGGGCCGCGCCGACGCGGTCATCGCCTACCTGGAATCGCTGACCGGCGGCGCCGCCGGATGATTGTCCGGACTCTGGGAACCGAACTGCCCGAGGCCTACTACAGAGTCATCACCCCTGAATATGCCGGCACCCCCAAGTCGGGCAGGGGAGCGGCCCGACGTGGTGGCCGGTTCAACCGCCCCCAACAGGAAGCACTCTATCTGTCGGCCAACGACGTAACCGCACTGGCGGAGTACAAGCAGGACAATCCTTGGCTCCGCCCCGGCACGATCTGTACCTTCTTTGTCGCCGGACTGCACGTAGCCGACCTCAGCGACGGCTTCGACCCGGCGCACTGGCCCAGCCTGTGGGCGGATTTTACCATCGACTGGCGGGCGGAGTGGTTTGACAAGGGGATCGAACCGCCAACTTGGTATATGGCCGACGACGTGGTGAGTGCTGACTTGGACGGCATCCTCTTTCCCTCCCAGGCCTTGTCTGGGGGTGTCAATCTCGTGATCTACCGCAGCTCCGAGCGACCGGAAACGCAATTGAGCGTCTACGACCCGGATAGACAGCTAAAGAAAATCACGCTTCGGTAGATACCTGACACAATTTATTCTTTTTGGAGCATTACCAACAGACCAGAGGGGCTTCGTCCGCCCTTTTCGCGCGAGCCACCGATCATCGTCCAGCCGAGCCCACGCATTCCGTTTTCCTGTCTTTGCGCGCCCCGCTATCCGGTCCTGCCCCGCCCCGCTGACACCTCTTGCATGCGCCGTTGCGACCGGCCGAACTCCTCCCTGTCTGTCGCAGAGGAGGTGATCATGTCGGCGACCAAGATTCTTTGGGGTCAGATCATCGCCGTTCTGCTGATCGTGCTGGCCACCACCTGGGGGGCCACGGAATGGACCGCTTGGCGGCTCGGCTTCCAGGCGCAGCTCGGCACCCCCTGGTTCACCCTGCTCGGCTGGCCGGTCTACCATCCGCCGATCTTCTTCTGGTGGTGGTACGCCTACGATGCCTACGCTCCGGATATCTTCACCGAGGGCGGAACTATCGCCGCGTCGGGTGGCATTCTTTCGGTCATCGTGGCGATCGGCCTGTCGGTGTGGCGGGCGCGCGAGATCAAGAAGGCCGAGACCTACGGCTCCGCCCGCTGGGCCGATCGGAACGAGGTGAAAGCCGCCGGCCTGCTCGGCCCCGATGGCGTGGTCCTGGGACGGCTGGGGCGGGACTATCTGCGCCATAACGGGCCGGAGCATGTGCTGTGCTTCGCCCCCACCCGCTCTGGCAAAGGCGTCGGCTTGGTGGTGCCGTCGCTGCTGACTTGGCCCGGCTCGGCCATCGTCCACGACATCAAGGGCGAGAACTGGCAGATCACCGCCGGCTTCCGCGCCCGCCACGGCCGGGTTTTGCTGTTCGACCCCACCAATCCGCGCTCCGCCGCCTACAACCCGCTGTTGGAGGTGCGGCGCGGCACCTGGGAGGTCCGCGATGTGCAGAACGTCGCCGACGTGTTGGTCGATCCGGAAGGCTCGCTCGACAAGCGGAACCACTGGGAAAAAACCAGCCACGCGCTGCTGGTCGGCGCCATCCTGCACGTCCTCTATGCCGAGGCGAACAAGACCCTGGCCGGCGTCGCCGCCTTTCTCTCCGATCCGAAATAGTCCATCGAAAAGACTTTGCGGACGATGATGACCACCCGGCACCTCGGCAAGGCCGGGCCGCATCCGGTGGTGGCGTCGACGGCGCGAGAGCTTCTCAACAAATCGGACAACGAACGGTCCGGCGTGCTCTCCACCGCCATGTCGTTCCTCGGGCTCTACCGCGACCCGGTGGTGGCCGAGGTGACCCGCCATTGCGACTGGCGCATCGCCGATCTGGTCGCCGACACCAGGCCGGCCACCCTTTACCTGATGGTGCCCCCCTCGGACATTTCCAGGACCAAGCCGCTGATCCGCCTGATCCTCAACCAGATCGGCCGTCGCCTCACCGAGGACCTGCATGCCAAAGACCGGCGCCACCGCCTGCTGATGATGCTCGACGAGTTCCCGGCCCTAGGACGCTTGGACTTCTTTGAATCGGCGCTAGCCTTCATGGCCGGCTACGGGATCAAGGCGTTCCTCATCGCCCAGTCGCTCAATCAGATCGAGCGCGCCTATGGACCGAACAACGCCATCCTCGACAACTGCCACGTCCGGGTCAGTTTCGCCACCAACGACGAGCGCACCGCCAAGCGCATGTCCGACGCGCTGGGTACCGCGACCGAGATGAAAGCGATGAAGAACTATGCCGGCAGCCGGCTGTCGCCCTGGCTCGGGCATCTGATGGTGTCGCGCTCCGAGACCGCCCGGCCGCTGCTCACTCCCGGCGAGATCATGCAGCTTCCGCCCACCGATGAGATCGTCATGGTGTCCGGCGCCCCGCCGGTCCGGGCCAGAAAGGCCCGCTATTACGAGGACCGCCGCTTCACCGCGCGCAGGCTACCGCCTCCCGATCCCCAGGCCTGCGGCCCGTCATTGCGCAGCGACGGCTGGTCGTCGCTTCCCCCGCGCCAGCCCGATCCCAGCCTCGTCGTAGACATCGAGAGGGCGGACCAGGACAAGGCCAACAGCGGCCTGCGCCGGGAACCCGACCTGCCCGACCACCTCGATATCGCCCCCAAGCCCCGGGAACCGAAGCCGGTAAACGAGTTTGCCGGGATGCAGGACGAGACACCGGAAGACGCCGCCCGCCAGCGCCAGCTCCTGCGCCAACAGAGGCGGGGCGTGGCCCGTCAGGCCGCTCTCGACCCCGCCAACGATCTTGGATTGTGAGGCCCCCATGCGCGACCGGATGAACGTCTATTTCCCGCCGGCGATGGTGCGCGAGATCGGGGAATTGGCCGATCGCCGCAAGCTCTCCCGCTCGGCGATCGTCGAGGCGGCCGTCGCCTCCTTCCTTTCGCCCGACGGCGCCGACCGGCGGGAGGCGGCCTTCACCCGCCGCCTCGACCGCCTATCCCGGCAGGTTCAGCGGCTGGAGCGCGATCTCGGCATCACCGCCGAGACGCTGGCGCTGTTCGTCCGCTTCTGGCTGACCATCACCCCGCCCTTGCCCGAAGACGCCCAGGCCAGCGCCCAGATCAAGGGACGGAGACGCTACGAGAATTTCGTCGAGACCCTAGGGCGACGCCTGCAGAAGGGCCAAAGCTTCCTGCGCGAGATCCCCGACGACATCACCCCGGCACCGCAAGAGCCAAACTCCGAAGACGGAGCCGGCATGTCCCCCACAGACGATCTTGGTGATGCCTGAGCCCAATGGCAGCTGAGCGCCTCTTAACGGTCGTTCCGAGGGTTGGCGCCGTTTTTCATAAGCGGATGTCGTGCTGAAATAACTGTGTTTGTCAGGAGATTGGAGGGAACCTTGGTGATGTCGGGGAGTTAAGTGGATTGTCTCCGGAACCGGAGCCCCCTTTGGCCGCGACAATCATCCGTTTGTTCGTGAACAAGTCGGTTCGACTGTCACGAGGCTGGGAGGGGATGCTGGAAGCTGGCCAATTTAGCCAGCCCAAACCGGGCTCAGCCCGGCCGTTCCGTTAAACACACTTTTTGTAGGAGAACCGTTCTTCCGAGCCATCGGTCCGCAATATCCAGAAGCACTGTGTCCCATAGTCGGCCGACCGCACTTCAAAGTTACGTACACCCGGCCCAATTTTCGAAGTGGCATCGGGATGACGTTTCAATGCTTCCACGAGAAATGCCCCATCAACGGTACTCACTATGTCACCCGGGCGATAGCGATTGAGCATGACCTTCATGAAAGCTAACGCATCCGCCTTGCGAGCGAATTCGTGACCAGCAATCTCAATGGGTTGCGCTTTCGCCATCAAAGTCTCCTCGGATCATCCCACGCCATCGGTCTTGCGCGGAAGGAATGCCAGCGTGCCTTGCTGCAGCGTGGAATATTTCCCGACGAAAAGCTCGGCTCTGATGCTTGGCCATGGCATGGCCGTTGCGAGAATTATCTGGTGTTCGGCTGGAGCCTGGTCGGAAATCTCAATCACTTGCTTCTGGAAGTTATGGCTTCGCGCTTGCTCGATTCCTTTGTCTTCTGTTATGTCAATCATAAGAAATCTTGGATGACGAAACGGCTGATCATACAGGGCTGCCTTGAGAAAGCCGACGAGAAACGCAGTCTTAAGAACAACGCGAGAGCTGGCCGAGAAATAGGTGTGATCATCTACCGTGATTGTATTTTTTCCGAACGAAAAATGCACGTGTTCAGGATTCTCAAATGAGTCCTGACGTTTCAAATCGCCTCGTAATATCTCGATAATATTTCTTTCGATGCGGGACTTTGCCGTCCGGAGGCGGTCCGTCTGGCTGAGTTGCAATCCGCTGATGCGAGTGCCCAGCGCCTGGATGTCTTGATCAAGCTGCGACTTTTTGGCAGTGAGATCACCGATTTTGTTCGCAAGCCTAACTTGTGACTCGATATCTTCAATTGATTTATCGACGTATCCGAGCTTCCGTTGCAGCTCCCCGATCTCTTCTCGGACTTTTGATGTTGGCCGAGAAGTCAGATTGGCTAGTTCTTTCGCCTTCTGCCGCCACGTTATTTGTAGGATGTTCAGTTGTTCATGGAACGCCTTGAGGCGCCCTTCACGGATGTCTTGCAAGCGCTCGGACTGTTTTATCTGTATCGCCAGCTCATTGATGATGCCAACTACGCGATCTTGGGCGCGCTCCGTGTCCAGCGGCGCCTTACAGAGGTGGCAGGCATCAACCGTATGGTCATGCTCAACAACCTCAGCATAGCAGGCGGGACAGGTTCCAAACCGCACTGTGCCGACCACCTCAGCAGCAAGATTGGCATCGCGCAACGCATCAAGCCTCGAGTGCAAGGTTTTGATAAACGCCGCGGAGTCAGCAATCTCGAACTCGACGGCGTCCACTTCGGCTTGCTTCTGGCGGATATCCGACTGCAGCTTCTGCACTTGTTTATAAAGTTCTTTTTGAGCCTGAAGCGTGATCTTGTCGGATGACTGGCTTGAGTAAAATGCCTCCTCAGCGACTGTGAGTTGAGATGAAAGGCTATCGCGTTCGCTAATCAAACTTTCTCGGCGCTGCTCGATCCATGCAAGGGTCATGCTCTCATCGCCGCCGCCAATGACCCTGAAAATGCTTCGCAACTCGGCGGAAACCTCAGTGAATTCGCGCTCTTTAGCGCGCTTCAGTTGCTGTAGCTCATAAATTTCGGTGTCAAACGCTCCACACAGAAGGTTGCCAACAGCCTCGCGTAGGTTCTCTGGGTCGTAACCTTCAAATCGGAAAAGGCTTTCGGTCGGAGAAAGCTGATCCGCATATAGAAGCCGGAGAATTTGGTGGATAGTGATGCTGGATGTACCTTCCACGGCAACGTCCGGCATCTCAAGAAGTCTAAAAATTGCTTGGGAGAAACTCTCCTGATTCTTTGAGCGAGCATACGGGTAACGGCACCAAGCCTCAATCGGGGCCAGAACGGCATCCTCGTAGCGGCCGCCAAAAATTTCCATTGCCGACTGTGATGAGACATCGATTTGGCGACGAAGAACCGCCGGATTGCCGTTAAACTCCGCCTCCAGCCATACATGCTCACTCAGTAGAGCGTGCTCACTCCAGGCTGAGCGCTCCAGATCGCCACCCAGCCCGAAGAAAATGAAGTTCATGATTGTAGATTTGCCCGAGGAATTATCGCCCCGGATCACGTTCACGCCCGTATGAAACGCCTCATCATATAAGACTGAAGTTCCTCGCTTCACGACGAGGCGTTTAACGATAAGACAGGGGTTATATCGAATCATATCGATACTCCAAGAGCCCTGTTCGATCCTTCAGTCCATCGCGCCCCCCGAGGGGGTAACGGGCCTTAATCTGACACAGGATTTCTACAATATCCTTCATACCGTTGTTGAGTTCGGAACAGCGCGCAATCACCCTCTCCGGAAGCATTTCCGCCGTGAACTGAATTTCATTGAACTGCCAGGCAGACGAAGCAACGTGCCCGCTGCGCACGAGGCTAGTTACTGCGGCTCTCTGAAAAGGCTCCATTCGAGCAAAGAGGGCGCTATCATCTGGCATTGTGCCGTACGGCGCTTGGCTTTCGTAAGATTTGCTTACCTTTCTCCAGCCCACATCGTCCGAGAAAAACTTCATTGCTTGGAGTCGAAATGGGAAAATGAGGTAAAAATCCAGTATGCGCAAAGTGTCAAACGGCAACCTTCCGCTGATATCACACGCTAGGCGCAACCTCAGGAATCGGAAGGCGGCATGATAAGGATCAAATGCCTCGTTATAGGTAAGCTGCGTCATGGCGCCACCGTAGGATGGTGCCACTTGATAAAGCATTGCTCAGCAAGCCAGTAAACCATTCCTTGAACGATATTGTGGTTTACCGAGATCAGTTCTCCGCCGCACTCATCAACGATTGGGTTTACAATTCGGTCGATCACGAGCGCGTTGATTTCCTCAGGAGTCCTCTGGGGTATTTGCCGGTAAATCACTTGAGTGAATTCGTTCTCGGCGCGGGCGAGGATGTGAACAAATATCTGCTGAGCAGATGAATACAGAGACCATCGCTCTAGGAGCTTGGCGAACATCTCCTTCTTCTCGATGGCATCATCATAATAATCCAGGCGCCCACTTGCCCTTAGTTTAGCCTCAAGTCCATTGATTCCATCTGTGGTGCGGCGAGTATGGTATCGAGCCAGTTCGTCAATCGTGATTTGGGTCTGCTCATTGCACTCATATTGCTGCTTAAGCTTGAGAAGCAGCTTTTCGACAACACTCTTTCTCGCCTCGAAGTGGTTGTAATCGCGTCCAGCAATGTTGCCCCCTGCTTGGGCGCCTTGCTGGTTGGATATCGTGGCTTCTTGGGTTGCGATGTTCATGCGTGTGCGTAATGCCGTTTGTAAGCTAGCGCTTATCCCGGCCTACGATGTCTCCGCCGGCCCGTGCACCAGATTGATCTGTCGCAGTGCCGTTGCGATCAGCTCGCACGTTTTTGGTGAGCTGGAGGGTTACCAGAGCTCCGCCAAGCGCACCCGTGAGCAAGCCCCCTAGAAAATTCCAAAGATCGAATTCCATGCGTTCCACCCAAGTTCGACTTCTGGTGGAGTTTGCCAGATGCTTTACCAGCTCGCAACGATCAAGGTGGCGCATATGGCGGTCATTTTCCACTTGCCAGAGACGCCTTTGAAGCTTGGCGAAGGCAGCTTGTAGTCGCCACGTCAACTGGATGTTCTTGGGGTTACGGCGATACTGCACTTAATTTTAAAGTCCGCTCTACCCGGCCTTTTCTCCCAAAAACCGCCCGTCCGCTCCCGGCCCAATTTTGCCATAGAAAGACCTCGACGCAAGCACCCCCGCCGGCCCGAGGCAGGCGGGTATGACCGTGCTGGGTTCATCGAGTCCGCCGATCCCCTGTCCTTGCGCGCCATGACCCTACTACGCCCATGACCTTGTTGCGGCGGGATAATTTCTGCTTCTTCTAATGATCCTCGTTGCCGGTCCCGAAGGAAGGGATCGGCCCTGAACGGGGATCATTATGACCGTTGCCGCCACCCGGTCCGAAGCCTTTGTTCGCAGCGCGCGCATGCTGCGCACGGCGCTGGGGCCGGCCATTGCCGCCTTCCTGGAAGACCCCACCATCGTCGAGGTGATGCTCAACCCCGATGGCCGACTGTGGGTGGATCGGCTGTCGGGCGGGCTCGCGGATAGCGGCGCCACCCTGTCGCCGGCCGATGGCGAACGGATCGTTCGGCTGGTGGCGCATCATGTCGGCGCCGAAGTTCACGCCAACAGCCCTCGCGTTTCCACCGAACTCCCCGAGACCGGCGAGCGCTTCGAGGGCCTGCTTCCGCCCGTCGTGGCGGCCCCGGCTTTCGCCATCCGCAAACCGGCGGTGGCGGTGTTCACCTTCGACGACTACGTCGTCGCCGGCATCATGACGGCGGAGCAGGCGGCTGTGTTGCGCCACGCCGTGGCCACCCGCCGCAATATCCTGGTGGCCGGCGGCACCTCGACCGGCAAGACCACGCTGACCAACGCCCTGCTCACCGAGGTCGCCAAGACCACCGACCGCGTAGTGTTGATCGAGGACACCCGCGAACTGCAATGTCGGACCCAAAACTTGGTGGCATTGCGCACCAAGGAAGGGATCGCCTCGCTTTCCGATCTCGTCCGCTCCTCCCTTCGTCTGCGTCCCGACCGCATCCCCATTGGCGAGGTACGCGGCGCCGAGGCCCTCGATCTGCTCAAGGCCTGGGGCACCGGCCATCCCGGCGGCATCGGCACCATCCATGCCGGCACCGCGCTCGGCGCGCTGCGCCGCCTCGAACAACTCATCCAGGAGGCGGTGATCACCGTGCCCAAAGCCCTGATCGCCGAGACCATCACCGTCGTCGCCGTGTTGGCCGGACGGGGGCGACAGCGCCGCCTTATCGAACTGGCCGAAATCGCCGGCCTTGAGCCCGCCAGCGGTGATTACCGCGTTATCGCCGCCACGTTGCCCGGAGAAGCCCCATGACCCGATTTGCTCTTCGCACGCGCCGTCATCTGGCGACAGTCGGCTCTATCACCGTCATGACCCTGGCCCTGGCTCCAGCCGCTTATGCCTCCGGCTCGTCGATGCCCTGGGAGACGCCGCTGGAGCAGATCCTCGACTCCGTCCAAGGGCCGGTGGCCAAGATCATCTCGGTGATCATCATCACCGTGACCGGCCTGACGCTGGCGTTCGGTGAGACCTCGGGCGGATTCCGCCGGCTGATACAGATCGTCTTCGGCCTGTCGATCGCCTTCGCCGCCAGCTCGTTTTTCCTGTCGTTCTTCTCGTTTTCCGGCGGAGCGCTGGTGTGATGGCGGGCACCGACCCCATCGACGGCTTCAGCGTTCCGGTCCACCGGGCGCTGACCGAGCCGATCTTGTTGGGCGGGGCGCCACGCACCCTGGCCATCGCCAACGCCACCCTGGCCGCCGCCATCGCGCTGGGTCTGCGGCTATGGATTCCCGGATTGGTTCTTTGGCTGCTCGGCCATGGCGCCGCCGTCTGGGCCGCCAAGCACGACGCCCAGTTCGTCGAGGTGATCCGCAGGCATCTCCGTTACCCCGCCTATTTGCGAGCGTAACCGATGCTAAACCTCGCCGAATACCGCGGCCATCCGGCTGGCCTCGCCGATTTCCTGCCCTGGGCGGCCTTGGTGGCGCCGGGTGTCGTCCTCAACAAGGACGGCAGTTTCCAACGCTCGGCGCGGTTCCGCGGGCCGGATCTTGAGTCCGCCACCCCCGCCGAGTTGGTCGGCGTCACCGCCCGGGTCAACAACGCGCTACGCCGCCTGGGCTCCGGCTGGGCGCTGTTCGTCGAGGCCGACCGTCTGCCAGCCACCGATTACCCGGAGAGCGCATTCCCGGACCCGGCCTCCGCCTTGGTCGATCTCGAACGCCAGGACGGCTTCGAGCAGGCCGGCATTCATTTCGAAAGCCGCTTTTTCCTGACCATCTTGTGGCTGCCACCGGCCGAGAAGGTCGGTCGGGCCGAGGGATGGCTTTACGAGGGAAAGTCCAAGACCGGTGTCGATCCCTGGGAACTGCTGCGCGGCTTCCTCGACCGCACCGACCGGATCTTGCACTTGGTCGAAGGCTTCGTTCCCGAAGTGGCGTGGCTCGACGACGGCGAGACCCTGACCTATTTACATTCAACCGTTTCCACCAAGCGGCAGAAGGTCCGAGTGCCCGAGATCCCGATGGTTCTCGACACCCTGCTGGCCGATCAGCCGCTGACCGGCGGACTGGAGCCACGGCTGGGCAAGGCCCATCTGCGCCCCCTGACGGTGGTCGGGTTCCCCACCGCCACCCATCCCGGCATTCTCGACGACCTCATCAAGTCTACACCGCTCCCGGACAAGTGACCGATGTCGCCCTGCAGGAGGGCGAACAACTGGTCGGCTCCGGTCCAGTGGCCGCCGGGGACACCGTGCGCTGGATCATCGGCGATACCGAGAGCGGTACCGGCGCCACCAAGAGGATCCACATCCTGGTCAAGCCGACCCGACCCAGCCTGCAAACCAACGTGGTGATCAATACCGACCGGCGGACCTATCTGCTGGAATTGCACGCGACAGCCAGGACCTACATGGCTTCCGTCTCCTGGCAGTGTAATTGCCGTAGCCGAGCACGGAAGCTTCCGGCGCGCGGCGGGGGCGATGGGTATCCGGGTTTCGACGATCAGCCGCTGCATCGGGCATCTGGAGGATGAGATCGGCGTCGCTCTGTTCCTCCGCCGCCCCAATGGCGTGACACTCACCTTCGCCGGCGAGCAGTTCCTGGTTCGGGCGCGTCGAGCGATGACGGAAGTCAGGCATGCGATCTGCGAGGCCGGAATTGCGGGCACAGGGCGGAACGGGTTCGTCCGCCTCGGCCTTCTGTCGTCGCTGGCCGCTCCGTTCCCGGCCATGCTGATAAAAATCTACTGTGCGGCCTACCCCGGTGTGCGGATCCTCTATAGCGAAGGCGGCGCGGCCGATCATAGAGCGGCCCTCCAACACCACCGGCTTGACCTGGCTTTTCTGCCCCATCCGGAAAAGGCGGAGGGATGCGACGCCTTGGGCCTTTGGGAAGAGCGCCTTTTTGCGGCGATGGCCCAGGACGATCCTCTCACGAGGCACGATGTCGTCACATGGGACGATCTGCGGGAACGCCATTTCATCTTCAGCGAGGTGCCGCCGGGACCCGAACTCCTGGATTACTTGACCGAACGCCTCGTGGGATTCGGATTTCTGCTCAAAGCCGACTTGCTAACCGTCTACCGGGATACGGTGATGCGGGTTATCGCCAACGGTTCCGACGTGACCGTGATTGGCGAGGCGAGAGTCTCGCACCCGATTCAGGGGGTAGCATGTCGACCCATCACCGGCGAAAGCCTGTTCTTTCACGCGGTGTGGCTGCCAACGAACGACAACCCCGCCTTTCGCCGCTTCCTCAGCTTGGCCAAGGTATTATCGAAACAATGTTCGGTCTGCGAGTTGAAAGAGGGACTTGCCGGACCTTCGGGCGAAGATCACAGCGTGATGGATGAAACGAGCGCCAGCTTGGAACGAAAATCGCGTCTCCTCAAAATCGTGTCGGAACGATGCGCCACCTGCCTTCTCAAAAAGGCCATCGCCGATTAGAGTGCACGCGCCCCCAGTCGCGCCCCCGATTTCGTTTCTGATTTGCCCTACTCAGCGGAAAAACTTGACGGAGTGGCCACCGATTTTGCGACAGGACTTTCCCGCTGGCGCTTCCACGACGATCTGAAAGCTTTGGATTCCACAAAGCAAAAAACCGCTGATTTTGATCTGGAATCAACGGCTTAATATCTAGTTACGGGAGCAGGCAATGTTTGAACTTTTTGCCTGATCCGCAGGGGTATCGTTCATCGCGCCCGATCTTGCGCCGGGCGGGTTGTGCCGGGGTGTGTCGAATGCGCTTCCGAAACGGTAAGCAGGGCTCACGCCCTACGAATTCGTCTGCAAAACCTGGTTAACCGAACCGGCTCGTTTCAGCCTCGATCCGCACCACCAATTTCTGGGACTAAACATCTAGCGATAGGCCCGGGGGTGGCTTGCGGCGATCAGGGCGCGGGCCTCGGCGGTCGCGACCAGACCCGAGGCGAGGGAGTCGCGGTCGATCTCCTCGCACAGGCGGCCTTTGGCCAGAACCAGGATGCGCTCGCACAGGCGGGCGACCACCGGTAGATTGTGGCTGATCAACACGCTGGTGAAGCCATGCTCGGCCCGCAGCCGGTCGAGAAGGTCAAGGATATCGGCCTGCACCGTCACATCGAGCGCCGAGGTCGGCTCGTCGAGCAACAGCAGCCGGGGCTTGAGGATCAAGGCCCGGGCGATCGCCACCCTTTGGCGCTGCCCCCCCGACAGCTGATGGGGATAGCGGTAACGCAGTTCGGCGGCCAACCCAACATCGGCCAAGGCCTCGGCGATCCGCCCGACCCCATAGGCCAGACCATGGATTTCCAGCGGCTCGGCCAGATGGGTTTCGATGGTCTTGCGCGGGTGCAGCGAGCCATAGGGATCTTGAAAGACCATCTGCACCAACCTGGCGAAGGCCTTGCGGTCGCGATGGGGCGCCAGCGGTTGGCCGTCGATGCGGATCTCCCCACGCCAGCCGTCGATCAGGCCGACAAGGGCGCGTACCAGGGTGGTCTTGCCCGATCCCGATTCCCCAACCAGCCCCAGGCAGCCGCCCGGCTCGACATCGAAGGACAGGGGGTGCAGGGCCACCGCCTTGCCAAAGCGCACCGAAAGATCGCGCACATGAAGCAATACCCCCGCCGCCGCCATCACCGCCCCCCCAGGGCGGCGGAACTCCTGTCGCGGGGCACCGGCAGCCGGGGCACCGCCGCCAGCAACCGCCGGCTATAGGGATGGCGGACGCGCGACAGATCGCCCGCCCGGCAGCTCTCAACGATTTCCCCCTGGTTCATCACCAAGATGCGATCACAAAAGGCGGCGACCAGATCCAGGTCATGGCTGATGAGAACCAACCCCATGCCGCGCGCCGAAACCAGATCATGAAGGGTTTCAAGGACATGCCCAGTCGTGGTCGAATCCAGCGCCGAGGTCGGCTCGTCGGCGAACAACAAGGCGGGCCCCGGCGCCAGCATCATGGCGATCATCACCCTTTGCCCCATCCCCCCCGACAACTGGTGGGGATAGCGATCATAGGTGGCGCGCGGATCGGCGATCTTGACCATCGCCAGGGCGTCGAGCGCCAGGGCCCGCGCCTCGCGCCGACCATGGCCGCCGACAAGGCGATAGCTTTCGGCGATTTGGCGGCCGACGCTGATCACCGGATTCAAGCCAAAACGGGGGTCTTGCGGCACCATCGACAGACGGCGGCCCAGAAGCCCCGCCCGCCTTGCCTTGGGCATCGTCCGCAGATCGGCCCCCTCGAAGGTCAATCCCTCGACGCTGACCCGGGCCTGGGGGGGAAGACTATCGAGGATCGCCCGGGCGACGGTTGATTTGCCCGAACCGGACTCGCCGACGATGCCAAGCTTTTCGCGTCCCACCGAGAACGAGACCCCGCGCAGGGCGGCGGCAAGGCCGTGACGGGTTGGAAAGTCCACCGATAGGGTTCGCACATCGAGCAAAGGGCTGAGAGTATTCATGACCGGTCATTCCTTTGGATCAAGAACCTCGCTGACGCCGTCGCCAAGCAGGTTGAAGGCAAAGCTGACGATGAAGATCGCCACGCCGGGCAGGGTCGCCACCCACCACTGATCCATCAGGAAGGTGCGGCCGGCGGCGACCATCGCCCCCCATTCCGGCGAGGGCGGCTGAGCCCCCAGCCCCAGGAATCCAAGGCTGGCGGCGATCAAAATCATGCCGGCGAGATCAAGACTGAGCCGGGTCAGGGCGGCGGGCAGCACCAGGGGCAGGATATCGAAGCTCAGCAGACGCAGCGCCGAGGCGCCCTGCAGCCGGGTGGCGGCGACGAAATCGGCCTGTTTCAAACGGCGCGTTTCGGCCCGCACCAGTCGGGCGAGCGGCGGCCAGGCGGTCAGGGCGATGGCGATCACCGCGTTCACCAGCCCGGGCCCCAGGGCGGCGGCCAAGGCCAGAGCGAGCACCAGCAGCGGAAACGACAAGAAGACGTCGGTCGTACGCATCAGCACGGCATCGACGATCCCGCCGAAAAACCCAGCGACCATGCCGATGATCAGGCTGACCGGCAGCACGGTCAGGGCGGCGATGGTGACGATCGACAAGGTGATCGGCGTTCCGCACAGAACCCGGCTGAAGATATCGCGGCCAAGATGGTCCGTTCCCAGCCAATGCGCCGCCGAGGGCGGGCGCAATCGCTGCGACAGGTCCTGAACGAGCGGATCATAGGGGGCGAGGGCCGGGGCGAAGACCGCCACCACCCCCAGCGCGATGACGACGGCCAGACCGCCGCACACCAGCCGATTGCCCAGAAGCGCCACGCCCCCGCGCGCCAGCGCCCCCCACCGCGCCTGCCGCCGCGAAGCCGGTGTCTCGGTGAACAACCACGCTGACAGGGTCATCGCACCCTCGGATCGGCCAGAATGGAGAAAAGATCGGCCAGCAGATTTAGGCCGATAAACAAAACGCCAACCACCAGCGTCCCGCCCAGAACCGCCGTGAGATCGGCGTTGAACAGCGACTGGGTGATGTAAAGGCCCAGCCCCGGCCAGGCGAAGATCGTTTCGGTCAGCACCGCCCCTTCCAGCAGCGAGGCATAGGACAAGGTGATGATGGTGATGATGGGGACCAGGGCGTTGGGAAAGGCGTGGCCCCAGATCACCCGCCGCCGGCCGAGGCCTTTGACCCGGGCGGTAAGGATGTAGTCCTGGCTGAGCTCGGCCAGCATCGCCGCCCGGGTCATCCGCGCGATCACCGCCGCCGCGTAATAGCCGAGAATGGCCGCGGGCAGGATCAAGTGGCGCAAGGCGTCGAGGAAGGCCTCGGGCGAGCGGGCGAGAACGGTATCGACAAGCATCAACCCGGTGACGGCGGGGATATCCTGATAGAGGATATCGATGCGGCCCGGACCGGCGACCCAATCGAGCTTGGCGTAAAACACCACCAGACCAACGATGCCAAGCCAGAAGATCGGCACGGAATAGCCCACCAGGGTGACCAGCCTTAGAACATGGTCGGGCCATGCGCCCTTATGGGTCGCGGCGACAACGCCGCCGGGCACGCCAAAGACGACCCCGAAAAAAATGGCCAGACTGGCCAGCTCAAACGTCGCCGGAAAAAACTGGGCGATATCGGCCAGCACCGGTTGCCCGGTCAGGGTCGAGCGGCCGAGATTGCCGCGCAAGATTTCGCCGGCATAAACCGCGAACTGCCGCCAGAGCGGCAGATCAAGGCCAAGCCGCTGGCGGGCGGCGGCGTAGGTGGCGGCGCTGGCGCGATCGCCAAGCAGGGCGAGCAGCGGATCGATCGGCGTCAGCCGGCCGATGAGGAAGGTCACCAGCAAGAGGCCGAGAAGGGTGATGGCGACCTGCCCGGCCAGCCCCAATCCCCGCGCCCCGCCGCGCGCGACCCGGGCCGAGGGAAAGCCGCCGGTGACGGCGGCTCCCCCCTGATCGAACGGACCGGCCATGGCCTAATCTTTCCGAATGCGGGCATAAACCAGCGTATCGCCGGTTGGTCCCGAGTCGAAGCCGGTGACCTCTTGGCGTCCGGCGGTCTGGTCGACCTTCTGGAAGAGCACGACGATCGGCGAGTCGGTCTGGATTTCGCGTTGCAAGGCGAGATAGGCGGCCTTGCGCTTCTCGGTATCGATCTCCAGCACCGCCTTGTCCGTCTCGCGGGTCAGCTCCGGGATATCCCACGACGCCCGCCACGCCAGGGTCTTCGACTTGGCGCTATCGGAATTATCCGTATTGCGCGTGAAATAATCCGTCGAGGAATGGGGGTCGAGGTAATCGGGTTCCCAGGTGATGATCACGATATCGTGCGCCCTCGCCCGGTATTTGGTCAGCAACTGCTTGCGATCGCTCTGGATGATCTCAAGGGTGATGCCAGCCTGGGCGAAGGTCGATTGCAGGGACTGGGCGATATCGGAGGCCGGTGGGGAATTGGCGCTGTCGATGGTGATCTTGAAGCCGTCGGCCACCCCGGCTTCGGCGAGCAGGGCCTTGGCCTTGGCCACGTCGAGGCGGAAGGGGGTTTCGTCGAGCGAGCCGAAGGTTCCCTTGCCGATGATCGCCTGATGAACCTCGACCCGTCCCTTCAAAACCGTCTCGGCCAGACCCTTGTAATCGACCAGCCAGCGGATCGCCTCGCGCACCTTGGGTTTGGCCAGCTCGGGGTTTTTCAGGTTGAGGTTCAGGTAATAGACCGTCTGCTTCGGATCGGTCCAGATATGGAAGTTTTTTTTGCCTTCCAAGGTGGCGATCTGATCGGGCGTGAGGTCGCGGGCGATATCGACATCGCCCTTTTCAAGCAGCAACCGCTGGCTCGATGGATCGGGAATATGGCGGACGATCACCCGCTTCAAGGGGACCTCGCCAAGGTAATACTTGGGGTTGGCCTCAAAGCTTAGCGCCTGCTTGGGCTTCCACTCGATCAGGCGATAGGCCCCCGTCCCCGCCGCGGTGGTCTTCAGCCACTCCGACCCCAGATCACTATCTTTGGCGTGGGCCAAGGCTTCCTCGGCGTCGACCACCGAGGCGACGGTGGCGGTCAGGGAATTGATCACCAGACTGGGCGCCCGTTCCTCGGGAAGGGTCAGCCGCAGCGTATCGTCGGAGGGAGCCTGGATCAGGTCTTTGACGTTGTCCTTGGTCCAGCCGAACTGGGTCAGGATGAACGCCGGGGTCTTTTCCAAGATAACGGCGCGTTGCAAGGAAAAGGCGGCGTCCTGGGCGCGCAGCGGACGGCCCGAGGGGAAGGTCAGACCCGGACGGATCTTGAAGGTGAAGACCTTGCCATCCTCGCTGACCGTCCAGCTTTCGGCCGCTCCGCCGACCAGCGTGCCGAAATCCCCCGGCGCGAAGGTCACAAGGCGGGTGTAAAGATTGTTAAGGGTCTCTCCGCCGACGCTTTCGAAGTTTTCCGCCGGATCGAGCGAGATGATCTCGTCGATGTTACGGGCGAAAACCAAGGTGTCTTTTGGCGTACCGGCGACGGCGAAAGACGCCGGCGCCATCAACAAAGCGGCCGAAGCCGCGAGCAACACCCACCGCATGGTTCCCATTTTCCCCTCCGGTGCGGCCCCCAAGGGCGCGCGGTTGAGCGGACCGGCCAACGGGGACGGCCCGCAAACGTGCCAAGGATCCTCGAAGACGGGCGCACCGGACCACAACCGGCGCGCGCTCCAAAAACGTACACAATGACTATCAACATACTAGACAAAAGAAAAGAGGTCTGTCACAACAAAAACAACACGAGGACTCGTTTTCACCCTTTCAACGGGTCCCCCGCCTCCTCAGCAACACCCGACCCGGTCGAGGTTCCCATGCCAGAGAGCGCGCACGACAGTCCCCTCCGTCCCCCCGCCGTTCCCCCCTTGCGCGAGCCCCCCTCCGGGCAAGCCGTGGCCGTCATCGGCGCCGGAACCATGGGCCGGGGCATCGCCGCTCCGCAGGCCATTGTCGACGCCGTGCGCTCCTACGCCCCGGCCTTCGTTTTCAGCACCTCCAGCCCGGCCCCGGTGGTGGCGGCGGCTTTGGCCGCCCTGACCTATAACACCCGCCACCCCGAGCTGCGCCGACGCCTGCTCGACCGCGTCGCCGAAGTGAAGGCCGGCTTTAAGCGGCTGGGCATTCCCTTGGTTTCCGATGACAGCCACGTTCTGCCGGTTCTGGTCGGCGATCCCCATCGTTGCAAGGAGATAAGCCGCAGGTTGCTCGATGACTTCGGCATCTATGTCCAACCGGTCAACGCCCCGACGGTTCCCGAAGGCACCGAGCGCTTGCGAGTCACACCGACCGCCGCCCATAGCGGGGACGACGTGAAGGCCTTGCTGTCGGCCTTCGACAAAGTCTGGAACACGGTGACACCAGGAGTCGCATGAAACCATGACCTCTCTTTCCCATACCGAGCCCGTGAACAAACCGCTGCTCTGGGTCCTTGGGCTTGGCACCTTCGCCATCGGCACCGATGCCTTCATCGTCGCCGGCGTTCTACGCGAGATCGCCGACGACTTCGCGGTGTCGGGAGCCGCGGCGGGGCAGTTGATCACCCTTTTCGCCGTCTCCTACGCCGTGTTCGCCCCCGTCAGCGCCTGGCTTCTCGGCGGATGGGGGCGGCGACGATCGCTGCTTTTCGCCCTCGGCGTCTTCGCGCTCGGCAATATCGTCTCGGCGGCGGCGCCCTCTTTCGCCCTCCTCGCCCTCAGCCGGATCATCGCCGCCTTCGGCGCGGCCAGCTACACCCCCCAGGCGGTGGCCGTCGCCGCGCAGCTTGTGCCGCCCGAGCGCAAGGGCTGGGCGTTGTCCATCGTGTATGGCGGCATGACGGTGGCGACGGCGCTGGGCATTCCCTTTGGCACCCTGATCGGCCAGACCCTGGGTTGGCGGGCGACGTTCATCGGCGTCGTCGGCCTTGGCCTGCTGACCCTGGCCGGTCTGGCCGTGCTGCTGCCCGCCCTGGCCGCGCCGGGCATCCATACCTTGCGCGAGCGCTTCGCCGCCGTTTCCCGCCCCGCCGTTCTCGCGCCCCTTGGCATCACCTTCCTGGCGGTGCTGTCGGAACATACGGTCTACAGCTACATCAGCCTGATCCTGGCCGACACCCTGTGGGACGGCCTGCCGGTTCTTCCCATCGCCCTGGTGTTTTTCGGGATCGGCGCGGTGGCCGGCAACGCCGCGTCGGGATATGGCAGCGATCGGTTTGGCACCCGCAGCGTGCTGATCTTCGCCATCAGCGCGCAGACGGCGGCCCTTCTTGGCGTCAGCCTCGTTCAGCCGTCGCCGCTGCTGTCGTGCCTTGTCTTGCTGGTCTGGGGGATGGCCGGTTGGATGTATTTGGTGCCGATCCAGCACCGGCTGCTCGGGCTGTCCAAAACCTATGGCAGCTTCACGGTGTCGCTCAACAGCTCGGTGCTCTACCTGGGCATCGGCGGCGGCGGCGCCCTGGGCGGGCTGTTCATCACGCTTTTTGGCCCGGCCAGTCTCGGCTTCCTTGGCTTCGCCCTCGGCCTCCTCGCCCTGGCGCTCGCCCTCACCGCCTATGAGGCGGGCGATCGCGACCAGCCCCCCTCGCCGCCCCTGGCCAATGAGCCAGTCCCCCTGTCGCCGGCAAAGGATCGATGATGAGCCCTCCTCGCCCCTTTCAGGCGCAGGCGGCGATATCGGTGGCTTCGATGGGATCAACCATGGATCGGTCCTTTGCGAAGCGCGGCGTTCGGGTCGTCGCCCAGCCGGCGCGCCCCCCGCCCCGGGGATTTTTCCTTTTTTCCAAAGCGCCCCTCCCTTAACCCACGCTAAATAACCCCTGAAGAAATAGTAATTTGATTCACGCTCGGTTTCGCGAAAAGATCGTTCGGTAACATATTCAACAAAGCAAAGCTGTTAGCAGAAGATCTTTTTTGTCTTCTGACAAAACAGGATGCTTTCCGGGTCTGGCCCAGGCCAGACTATCACGGACACACCCTCACAAGACCGTGAGTCCGCTTTTTCTGTTTCCGCCAAGGAGACGGCTTTCATGACGGTTCCTGCTTATCCTTCCCGCCAGCCTGCGGCCGGCGGAGTTTCATCTTGCGGTGGCGCGGGGGGCGGCTGCGGGGACAGGACGGCGTGCGACGGCGGCGACGGCGGTCGCGCCACCGCCCCGGTGGTCGCCCTGCGCGGTCGCCATCCCTGCTTCGACCCCGCCCCCCAGGCCCATGCCCGGGCCGGGCGGCTGCATCTGCCGGTCAGCCCGGCCTGCAATATCACCTGCCAGTTCTGCGCCCGGGATTTCAACGCCTCCGACCGCCGCCCCGGCGTGGCGCGCCGGCTTCTCAAGCCCGAGCAAGCCCTTGACGTGGTGCGCCGGGCGCTGCGGCTCTGCCCGGAAATCTCGGTCGTCGGCATCGCCGGCCCCGGTGACACTTTGGCGACCAATCACGCCATCGACACCTTCGCCCTGATCCATGCGGACTTTCCGACGCTGATCAACTGCCTGTCGACCAATGGCCTGCGCCTGCCCGATCGCGCCAAGGAGCTGGCCGCCGTTGGTGTTCAGACCCTGACCGTCACCGTCAATGCCGTCGCCCCGGAGATCCAGGCGGTGATTTCGCCGGTGATCGCCGATCGCGGCAAGCGGCTGGAGGGTATCGAGGCGGCCCGCGTGCTGATCGCCAACCAGCTTGAGGGCATCGCCAAGGCGGTGGCTCTCGGCATGGTGGTCAAGGTCAATTGCGTGCTGATCCCCGGGGTCAACGACGATCACATCGGCGCCGTCGCCCAAAAAGTGGCGGCCGCCGGCGCCTCGTTGTTCAACATCATCGCCTTGATCCCCACCCATAACCTCGCCCATCTCCCCGCCCCCAGCCCGGCCCTGCTGGCCCGGGCCCAGCGCGAGGCCGGACGCCACATCAGCGTCTTTACCCATTGTCAGCGCTGCCGCGCCGATGCCGCCGGCGTGCCCGGCGTCAGCGATATCGCCGACCTGCTTTACGACCGGCGTCTTGACGCCACGACCTTTTCCCACGGCTAGCCCCCCTTTGGGCGAGCCCGTGTCAGGACGGAGAGAACCATGGCCAAAAGTCCCAAACAAATCGCCATCTATGGCAAAGGTGGCATCGGCAAATCGACCACCACCTCGAATATCAGCGCCGCCCTGGCCGAGGCCGGCTACAAGGTGATGCAGTTCGGCTGCGACCCCAAAAGCGATTCGACCAATACCCTGCGCGGCGGCGATTACATCCCCTCGGTGCTCGACCTGCTGCGCGAGAACGCCCGCGTCGATGCCCATGAGGCGATCTTCCAGGGCTTTGGCGGCATCTATTGCGTTGAAGCCGGTGGTCCGGCGCCAGGCGTCGGCTGCGCCGGTCGCGGCATCATCACCGCCGTCGAACTGCTCAAGCAGCAGAACGTCTTCGAAGAGCTCGATCTTGATTACGTGATCTTCGACGTGCTGGGCGACGTGGTCTGCGGCGGCTTCGCCGTGCCGATCCGTGAAGGCATCGCCGAACATGTCTTCACCGTGTCGTCGTCGGATTTCATGGCGATCTATGCCGCGAACAATCTGTTCAAGGGCATTCAGAAGTACTCCAACGCCGGGGGCGCCCTGCTTGGCGGGGTGATCGCCAATTCGATCAACACCGATTTCCACCGGGACATCATCGACGATTTCGTCGCCCGCACCCAGACCCAGGTCGTCCAATACGTGCCGCGCTCGCTGACCGTCACCCAGGCCGAACTGCAGGGCCGCACGACGATCGAGGCGGCGCCCGAGTCCGCCCAGGCCGAGATCTATCGGACCCTGGCGCGCAGCATCGCCGACCATACGGACTCGAAGGTGCCGACCCCGCTTAACGCCCAAGAGCTGCGCGACTGGTCGGCATCCTGGGCCAACCAATTGATCGAGATCGAACGGGCGAGCCAGCCGATTCCCGCCCTGGCCTCATAACGGAGCGGCTCCATGCCCATCAATCTCAAGACATCGGTGGTCGAGAGCCGCGAACAGCGGCTGGGCACCATCATCGCCTGGGACGGCAAGGCCTCTGACCTGTCCAAGGAATCGGCCTATGCGCGCAGCGAGGGCTGCGGCAGCGCCTGCGGCGCCAAGGCCCGCCGGGTCTGCGAGATGCGCAGCCCGTTCAGCCAGGGCTCGGTCTGTAGCGAACAGATGGTCGAATGCCAAGCCGGCAACGTGCGCGGCGCCGTGCTGGTCCAGCATTCGCCGATCGGCTGCGGCGCCGGTCAGGTGATCTATAATTCGATCTTCCGCAATGGTCTGGCGATCCGCGGCCTGCCGGTGGAGAACCTCCATCTGATCAGCACCAACCTGCGCGAACGCGACATGGTCTATGGCGGGCTCGACAAGCTCGAACGCACCATCCGCGACGCCTGGGAGCGCCATCACCCCCAGGCCATTTTCATCGCCACCTCCTGCCCGACGGCGATCATTGGCGACGACATCGAAAGCGTCGCTTCGCAGCTTGAAGCCGAGTTCGGCATACCGGTCATACCGCTGCACTGCGAGGGCTTCAAATCCAAGCATTGGAGCACCGGCTTCGACGCCACCCAGCACGGCATCTTGCGCCAGATCGTCCGCAAAAATCCCGAGCGCAAGCAGGAAGACCTGGTCAACGTCATCAATCTGTGGGGATCGGATGTCTTTGGCCCGATGCTCGGCGAATTGGGTTTGCGGGTGAACTACGTCGTCGATCTCGCCACCGTCGAGGATCTGGCCCAGATGTCGGAGGCGGCGGCAACCGTCGGCTTCTGCTACACGCTGTCGACCTATATGGCCGCCGCCCTGGAACAGGAATTCGGCGTTCCCGAGGTCAAGGCGCCCATGCCCTATGGCTTCGCCGGCACCGACGCCTGGCTGCGCGAGATCGCCCGCGTCACCCACCGCGAGGAGCAGGCCGAGGCCTATATCGCCCGCGAGCACGCCCGGGTGAAGCCACAGCTTGAGGCCCTGCGCGAGAAGCTCAAGGGCATCAAGGGCTTCGTCTCCACCGGCTCGGCCTATGCCCATGGCATGATCCAGGTGCTGCGCGAACTGGGCGTCACCGTCGACGGCTCGTTGGTCTTCCACCACGATCCGGTCTACGACAGCCAGGATCCGCGTCAGGATTCCCTTGCCCATCTGGTCGACAACTATGGCGACGTCGGCCATTTCAGCGTCGGCAATCGCCAGCAGTTCCAGTTCTACGGCCTGCTTCAGCGGGTGAAGCCCGATTTCATCATCATCCGCCACAACGGGTTGGCGCCGCTGGCCTCGCGCCTGGGCATCCCGGCCATTCCGCTGGGCGATGAACATATCGCCGTGGGCTATCAGGGCATCTTGAACCTGGGTGAATCCATCCTCGATGTGCTGGCCCACCGCAAGTTCCACGAAGACATCGCCGCCCATGTCCGCCTGCCCTATCGCCAGGACTGGCTGGCCCGCGATCCCTTCGATCTGGCCCGGCAAAGCGCCGGCCAGCCGCGCCGTCCCGCAGAGTGAGCCCCGTCATGCCCGATGCAGAGTCCCGTTCCCAGGTCACGGCGAAGGCCGCGCCACCACCCGCCCCCAAGACCAATTCGATCGAACAGGTGCGCTATATCTGTTCGATCGGCGCCATGCACAGCGCCTCGGCTATCCCACGGGTGATCCCGATCACCCATTGCGGCCCGGGCTGCGCCGACAAGCAGTTCATGAACGTCGCCTTCTATAATGGCTTCCAGGGCGGCGGCTATGGCGGCGGAGCGGTGGTGCCGAGCACCAACGCCACCGAGCGCGAGGTGGTCTTCGGCGGCGCCGAGCGCCTGGACGAATTGATCGGCGCCTCGCTGCAGGTGCTTGACGCCGACCTGTTCGTGGTGCTGACCGGCTGTATTCCCGATCTGGTCGGCGATGACATCGGCTCGGTGGTCGGCCCCTATCAGAAGCGCGGCGTGCCGATCGTCTATGCCGAGACTGGCGGCTTTCGCGGCAATAACTTCACCGGCCACGAACTGGTGACCAAGGCGATCATCGACCAGTTCGTTGGCGATTACGATGCGGAGCGCGACGGGGCCCGCGAGCCCCATACGGTCAATGTCTGGTCACTGCTGCCCTACCACAACACCTTCTGGCGCGGTGATTTGACCGAGATCAAGCGGCTGCTCGAAGGCATCGGCCTTAAGGTCAATATCCTGTTCGGCCCGCAATCGGCCGGGGTGGCGGAATGGAAGGCCATCCCGCGCGCCGGCTTTAATCTGGTGCTCTCGCCCTGGCTGGGGCTGGACACGGCGCGCCATTTGGACCGCAAATACGGCCAGCCGACCCTGCATCGACCGATCATCCCGATCGGCGCCAAGGAAACCGGCGCCTTCCTGCGCGAGGTGGCGGCTTTCGCCGGCCTCGACAGCGCGGTGGTCGAGGCCTTCATCACCGCCGAAGAAGCCGTTTATTACCGCTATCTGGAGGACTTCACCGATTTCTACGCGGAGTACTGGTGGGGTCTGCCGGCCAAATTCGCCGTCATCGGCGACAGCGCCTATAATCTGGCCTTGACCAAATTCCTGGTAAACCAGTTGGGCCTGATACCGGGGCTGCAGATCATCACCGACAATCCGCCCGAGGAGGTGCGCGAGGATATCCGCGCCCATTACCACGCGATCGCCGATGACGTGGCCACCGATGTCTCTTTTGAAGAAGACAGCTACACCATCCACCAAAAGATCCGCGCCACCGATTTCGGCCACAAGGCGCCGATCCTGTTTGGCACCACCTGGGAACGCGACCTTGCCAAGGAATTGAAGGGGGCGATCGTCGAGGTCGGCTTCCCGGCATCCTATGAAGTCGTGCTGTCGCGCAGCTATCTTGGCTACCGGGGCGCCCTGACTTTGCTGGAAAAAATCTACACAACCACCGTCAGCGCAAGCGCTTGAAATCCAAATATTTTGTGGGGAATGGCGGCATCCGGGCGGAAGGCCGCCATTTTCAATACCCTTAAGGATAGCTAAATCGACGATTTAGATGTTCTGAATTGATTGACCACCCCATCGGCCAGACAGTCGGCAAGCGCACTGGAGGGGTGTTCCCCAGCGCCCTTTCTCCACCGCCGGATTTCCCCCTAGCCATACCGTCGCCTCAAGGAGGGACAGAGGATGCGCTCAACCCTTGGACGACTGACCGTCATCGCCGGCACGGGGGGCGATGGGGTGCCACCGAGTGAAGGCTTTCTCGACGCCCTGTGGCTGCGCCTGCGCCAGGAAGCGCGCGAGGCCTATGCCCATGCCCCGATGCTGGCGCCGCTGTTCGTCGAGTCCATCCTCAATCAGCCAACCCTGGAGGCCGCCGCCTTTCACCGCATCGCTGCCCGCCTGAAAAACGATTTGGTCGGCCTGGGCATCATCATCGATGCCTTCAACCGCGCGGTCGAGGCCATGCCCGAGATTGCCCAGGACCTGCGCACCGATATCGCCGCCGTTGTCGAACGTGATCCGGCCTGCGCGCGCTTCATCGAGCCCTTCTTGTATTTCAAGGGCTTCCACGCCATCCAGACCCACCGTTTGGCCCATTGGCTGTGGCATCACGACGAACGCGACTTCGCCCTTTATCTGCAAAGCCGCTCGTCGGATGTTTTTCAAACCGACATCCACCCCGCCGCCCGCTTCGGCCGCGGCATTTTCCTTGATCACGCCACCGGCCTTGTCGTCGGTGAAACGGCGGTGGTCGAAAACGACGTCTGCCTGTTGCAGAACGTGACGCTGGGCGGCACCGGCAAGGACAGCGGCGACCGTCACCCCAAGGTTCGCCAGGGGGCGATGATCGGCGCCGGGGCCAAGATCCTCGGCAATATCGAAATCGGCGCCAGCGCCCGGGTCGCCGCCGGATCGGTGGTGCTGCGCTCGGTCGAAGCCGGAACCACCGTGGCCGGCGTCCCCGCCAAGCTCATCACCCGCGCCGCCGCGCCAACCGAAGACCAGATCCTCAACGACCTGCTTTATGAGTCGTTCGCCTATACCATCTGAAAGCCGGCGCGGCCGCTCCGGCTGAGGAGCCGCACACTAACCCTTATCGTCTATTGACATTGTAGCCTGATAGAGTACCGTCGGACCCAGGTGCCTGAAACAGACAGGGAGGGTCCTTTCATGCGCGCGGAACCCTTGGCCGCCTTCGCCTTCTGGGCGTTGTTGCTGGTCTTGCTGATACCCCTGATGCATCGCGGCGACGACGGATTGGGGCCCTGGCGGGCCCAGGCCGGCGCCCAGCTTTCCCGGTAAATCAAAGGGCCCGGACGCCACCCCGTCCGGGCCCTTTTCCTTTTGGCCGAAGTCGCCTCACCACGTCGGAATGATCGTGCCGTCGAAGCGCTTGAGGATGAAGTCCTTCACCTCGGGGCTGCGGTAAAGGGCGATGTATTTCAAGATCCTGGGATCGTCCTTATGGGCGCTTTGGGCGACGAACCACAGCCCCCAGGGCGTATCGGCGCCTTCCAGAACCAGGGCTTGCTTAGGGCTGAGGCCACCGGCCACCGCGTAATTCAACGTCACCGCCGCCAGATCGACATCATCAAGCGAACGCGGCAATTGGGCGGCGTCGATTTCCTTGATCTTCAGGTGCTTGGGATTGGCGATCACCTCGGCCGGAGTCGCGGTGATGCCGGCCTTGGGATCGATGGTGAGCAACCCGGCCTGCTGGAGCAGCAACAGGGCGCGCGAGCCATTGGCCGGATCATTGGGGATGGCCACCTGGGCGCCGTCCTTCAGATCAGCCACCGATTTCAAACCCTTGGAATAAAGCCCAAGCGGCACGACGATGCTTTTCTCGATCGGCACCAGATCATAGCCCCGCGTCTTGATCTGATTGTCGAGATAGGGCTTGTGCTGGAAATTGTTGAAATCGATATCACCCTGGGCCAGCGCCGCGTTGGGCAAGGTGTAATCGGCGAATTCAACCACCTTGACTGGCCCGCCGCCCTGCTTCTGATAGAGATCGGCGACGTATTCAAGGATCTCGGCATAAGGCCCGGTGGAAACGCCCACCTTCAACGGTTCGGCGGCCAGGGCGGCCGATCCCCCCGCGGCAAGGGCGAGCGCCACCAGGGCGCCCCTGAAAAACGGCTTCATGGCTTTTTCTCCAAAGGTTTTTTAGGGAGAAACGGGAATGGCCGGGCTCAGGCCGTCCACACCCCGGTACGGCGGTCGTCGATGCGCTTGGCCTTATGGGTGGCGCGCGGCAGGCTGTCGGGGGCGAGAACGACCACCCGCGCCCCCACCCCGGTCACCGCCTTGATCTGGCCGCGCAGCCGCGCCGCCAGAGCTTCGGGCGGGGTATTGAGGCCGGCCCGATGTTCGACTTCGACGCTCAAGGCATCGAGGTGGTCGACGCGCTCGACCACCAGACGGTATTCGCCGGTGAAGTCATGGTCCTTGCGAACGATGGCCTCGATATCGCTGGGGAAGATGTTGACGCCACGAATGATCAGCATGTCATCGACCCGGCCGTGGACGCCGAGCAACCGCTTCGAGGTCCGACCGCAGGCGCAGGGTTCACTGGTGAACGACACGATATCGCCCACACGGAAGCGGATCAGCGGCCGCGCCCGCTTGCGCAGGGTGGTCAGCACCAGTTCGCCGCGCTCGCCCTCGGCCACCGGCTCGCCGGTCAGCGGATCGAGCACCTCGACCAGGATATGATCCTCGGCCCAATGCAGGCCCTGGCGCTCCTCGCACATGCCCGCGCAGGCGCCGAAGATGTCGGACAGCCCGTAATAGTCGTAAACCCGCGCCCCCCATAGCGCCTCGATGCGGGCGCGGGTCTCGGGGATCGAGCCGCCGGGCTCGCCGGCGACGAAGATCCGCCGCACCGCCAGATCGCGTCGGGGATCGATCCCCTCCTTCGCGGCGGTTTCGCCCAGGTACCAGGCATAGGACGGCGTCGTCCACATCGCCGTCGCCTGGAACTGGCGGAGGATGGCGAGCAGCCGATCCGAGGGCACGGTTCCGGCGTGGATCGACAGCGCCCCCAGCTTCTGGGCGCCAAGCACGCAGGGGCCGCCGACGAACAGCGAGAAGTTCAAGGAATGGGCGTAGCGATCGCTCGGACGCAGGCCCGAAGCCCAGAACAAGCGGGCCTCGAAATCGATCCAGTCGTCGAAATCCCCGGCGGTGAAGGGCGAAAGCGTCGGCACGCCGGTCGACCCCGAAGAGGCCGAGACATAGACCACCTCGTCTTCGGGAACGGCGGCCAGATCGCCGAGCAACGGCACCGCTTGCTGGCGGGCGCGCAACACGCCCTTGTCAAGCAACGGGAAGCGCCGCAGGTCATCAAGGCTGCGCACATCATCGGGATGGACGCGGGCGGCATCGAAGCGCGCCCGATAATAGGGGGCGTTGCCATAGGCATAGCGCAGGTGGGCCTGGAGAAGACGCAGGCTTTGGGCATCCCATTCGGCCCGCGAGCGGGTTTCGATCTCGGGAGCCCAATAGCGGCGCTCGGAGGCCAGGGACGGCGCCTTCGGCGCGAGGACGGGGGCGTGGGCTGTGGACATGGCGGGGCTCCCGAAAATGGGGGGGTCTAAAGACGCGGACCTTGGCGGACCACCCGCTTGTTGAGGCGAGTGGCCAAGCGGTCGCCGGCGGCCTGAACGACCGTGACCAGGGCGATCAGCACCACGACCACGGCGACCATCACCTCGGCCTGGAAGCGCTGATAGCCATAGCGGATGCCCAGATCGCCCAGGCCGCCGCCGCCAACCGCCCCGGCCATCGCCGAATAGCCGATCAGGCTGACCACGGTGATCGTCAACCCGGCGGTGATCCCGGGCATGGCCTCGGGCAACATCACCTTGGTGATGATCTGGCCGGGCGAGGCCCCCATCGCCTGGGCGGCTTCGACCAGACCGGTATCGACCTCGCGCAGCGAGGCTTCCACCAAACGGGCGACGAAGGGCACGGCGGCGATGACCAGCGGCACTGTGGCCGCCGCCGTGCCGATCGAGGTGCCAACGATCAGCCGGGTCAGCGGGATGATCGCCACCATCAAGATGATGAAGGGGGTCGAGCGGGTGGCGTTGACGATGGCGCCGGCGACCTTGTTAAACAGCGGCCGTTCCAGGATCTGCCCCTTGCCGGTAACCAGCAGCAAAACCCCCAAGGGCACGCCGAACACCGTGGCCAGCAGGCTTGAGGCCCCGACCATGATCAGCGTCTCGGACAGTGACTCAAGCAGTGACTGGATCAGGTGTGGCGACATGGCCAAGAACCTCCACGCTCAGGTTTTTCTGGGAGAGATACGCGAGGGCGGCGTGCCGGGCCGACTCGGTGCCGGCGGCTTCGACCACCAGCGTGCCGTAGGGCAGGCCTTGGATGTAGTCGATGTGGCCATAGAGGATGTTGAAGCTGAGGCCGAAGCGCCGCACCATCTCCGACACCACAGGGTCGTTGGCCGAGGGCCCGGTGAAGGTGATCCGCCAGATCACCGGCCCGCCCTCCAACCGGGTGGTGGCCAGACGCGGCACCAGCACCTCGGGCAGATCCCGGTTCAGCACCTCGTGGACGAAGGCCCGGGTCACGGCGTGCTGGGGATCGGTGAAGACATCGAACACCCGCCCCTGTTCGACCACCCGTCCGTGGTCGAGCACCGCCACCCGGTCGGCGATATCCTTGATCACATGCATCTCGTGGGTGATCAGCACGATGGTCAGGCCAAGGCGGCGGTTGATGTCCTTGAGCAGGGCGAGGATCGATTTGGTGGTTTCGGGATCAAGCGCCGAGGTCGCCTCGTCGCAGAGCAGGACCGAGGGCTTGGAGGCCAAAGCCCGGGCGATCCCCACCCGTTGCTTCTGACCCCCCGACAGTTCGGCCGGATAGGCCTCGCCCTTGTCGGTCAACCCGACCAGATCAAGCAGTTCGGCGACCCTTCGCCGGATCACCGGCCCGGGTAGGCCGACCAGTTCCAGCGGCAAGGCGATGTTGTCGGCCGCCGTGCGCGACGACAGCACATTGAAATGCTGGAAGATCATGCCGATGTCGCGCCGGGCCTGACGCAGGGACCGCTCGTCAAAGCTGGTCAATTCGCGTCCGCCCACCCACACCCGGCCGCCGGTTGGCCGTTCGAGCAGATTGAGACAGCGCACCAAGGTGCTTTTGCCCGCCCCCGAACGGCCGATGACGCCGAACACCTCGCTTTTGGCGATCTCAAGATCGATGCCGCGCAGAACCTCGATCGCGCCAAAGGGGCCGGAAAACGCCTTGGTCAAAGCTTCGGTAACGATCACGGGCGGTCCTCCTGCAAGCCGGAACAGACAACCGAAAGGGGCGTTGGACCACCGTCCATCCCTCAAGGCGCGGATTTAAGACTATTGAGCCTTGACGGCCGCGGTCAAGGGGCATTACCTTTTAGTTGATAGATTTTATGGAGTTATAAATGACAGCCCCCGTCGATCTCCTCGCCCAGATCGGTCACACGCCGATCGTCCGCCTCGATCACCTCGATACCGGGCCCTGTTCGCTGTTTGTGAAGCTTGAAAGCCAGAACCCCTCGGGTTCGATCAAAGACCGCATCGCCGTGTCGATGATCGATGCCGCCGAACGCGATGGCCGGTTGAAGCCCAAGGGCAGGATCGTCGAGGCGACGGCGGGCAACACCGGCCTTGCCCTGGCCCTGGTGGCGGCGCGCCGCGGCTACCATTTGACCCTGGTCATCCCCGATAAGATGAGCCGGGAAAAGATCGCCCATGTGCGGGCGATGGGGGCCGAGGTGGTGCTGACGCGCTCGGATATCGGCAAGGGCCATCCGGCCTATTACCAGGATCTGGCCCAGCGCATCGCCGACGAGACCGGGGCCTTCTTCACCGATCAGTTCAACAATCCCGACAATCCGATCGCCCATGAAACCGGCACCGGCCCCGAGATCTGGGAGCAGATGGACGGCCGGGTCGACGCCGTGGTCGCCGGCGTCGGATCGGGCGGCACCCTGACCGGGTTGTCGCGGTTTTTCGCCCGTGTCTCGCCGCAGACCGATATCGTTCTGGCCGATCCCAAGGGCTCGATCCTGGCCGATTACGTGACATCGGGGCGGATCGGCGCGGCGGGATCCTGGCTGGTCGAAGGCATCGGCGAGGATTTCGTGCCGCCGGTCTCGGATCTGTCGCGGGTGACCCACGCCTATACCATTCCCGACGGCGAAAGCTTCGCCACGGCGCGCGGCGTGCTGCGCCAGGAAGGGCTGCTGATCGGCTCGTCCTCGGGCACCTTGCTGGCCGCGGCCTTGCGCTATTGCCGCGAACAGACCAGCCCGAAGCGGGTGGTCAGCTTCGTCTGCGACAGTGGCAATAAATACCTATCAAAGATGTATAATGATTTCTGGATGGCCGATCAGGGTCTGTCCAACCGTCCGCGCTTTGGCGATCTGCGCGACTTGATCGCGCGGCGCCAGGACGAGGGCGCGGTGGTCTCCGTCGCCCCCGGCGATACCCTGGCCATCGCCTATCAGCGCATGAAGCTTTACGACGTTTCCCAATTGCCCGTTCTCGACGGGACCCGCTGCGTCGGGTTGATCGACGAATCGGACGTTTTGCTCAGCCTGCGCGAGCGCGGCGGGCTGTTCGACGTCGCCGTCAGCGCGGCGATGTCGACCGATTTGGAAACCGTTGGTCCCGACGCCGACGCCGACCACCTTGTCGGGCTGTTCGATCGCGGACGCGTCGCCATCGTTGTCGATGACAGCGGTTTCCTCGGGCTGATCACCCGCATCGATTTCCTGAACCATCTAAGGGGCAAAGCCGCATGAGCGCGTCCATCATCACCACCACCAAGGGCTTCGCCACCTGGGCCGTCCACGCCGGCCATGGCGCCGATGCGACCACCGGCGCGGTCATGACGCCGATCTACGCCACCTCAACCTTCGCCCAATCCTCGCCGGGCAAGCATACGGGGTGGGAATACGCTCGCTCGGGCAATCCGACCCGCGCCGCCTTTGAACGCGCCGTCGCCGAATTGGAAGGCGGCACCAACGGCTATGCCTTCGCCTCCGGCCTCGCCGCCGAGGCGACCATTCTCGATCTGCTCGACCACGGCGCCCATATCATCGCCGGCGACGACCTGTACGGCGGATCCTGGCGATTGTTTGAAAAGGTGCGGGCGCGCTCGGCCGGCTTGACGGTCAGCTATGTCGATCCCAGCGACCTTGGCGCCGTGGCCCAGGCGATCACCCCGCAGACCAAGCTGATCTGGATCGAAACGCCAAGCAATCCGCTGCTCAAGATCGCCGACCTCGCGGCTTTGGCCGCCTTGGCCAAGGAGCATGGCCTGCGCACGGTGGTCGATTCGACCTTCGCCACGCCGTGGATCCAGCGCCCCCTTGATCTTGGCATCGATATCGTCGTCCATTCGGCGACCAAATACCTGAACGGTCATTCCGACGTGATCGCCGGGGTGGTGGTGGTCAAGGATCCCGATCTCGCCAGCCAGTTGGGCTTCCTGCAAAACGCCACCGGCGCCGTGCTCGATCCCTTCGCCGCCTTCCTGGCCCTGCGCGGCCTGAAGACCCTGGCCCTGCGCATGGACCGCCATTCGGCCAATGGCTTGGCCGTCGCCCATGCCCTGGAAGGCCGGGCCAAGGTTCGCCGCGTGCTTTATCCCGGCCTCGCCAGCCACCCCCAGCACGCACTGGCCCGCCAGCAGATGCGCGCCTTCGGCGGCATGCTCACCCTGGATCTCGAGAGCGATCTGGCCGGAACCGTGCGCTTCCTGGAAGCCTTGAAACTGTTCACCCTGGCCGAAAGCCTGGGCGGCGTGGAAAGCCTAGCCGGCCATCCGGTGACCATGAGCCACGGATCGATCCCGGTCGAACGCCGGACGGCCCTTGGCATCACCGACACCCTGGTCCGCCTGTCGGTCGGCATCGAAGACGCCGGCGATCTGATCGCCGATCTCGATCAGGCGCTGGCCGTCGTCTGAGCCTCCCCGACCAAGACAAAAGCCCCCCGGGACCGATCCTCCCGGGGGGCTTTTCGTTAGGGCAAATCCCGAGCGATCTGAGCCAGAGTGCGACGACGATTTGCTCCCCTATCAAGATCCTAGACCGGCGTGCCTGAACCAGATTTCAAGGACGCCGGTCTAGGCCTCGGCGCGGATCATTCGGCGGCTTCGCCGAGCAGCCAGTCGCGGAACAGCCGGACCTCGGGGCGCACCAGGGCCTGGGGGGTGGAGACCACCCAATAGGCGAAGCGCAGCGCGTGGTTTTCGGCGAAAGGTCGGGCGAGGCGGCCGCTTTCCAGATCGGCGCGCGCCAGGAACCCCTTGGCCAGGGCGACGCCCAGGCCCTGGGCCGCGGCTTCGAGGACCATCGACGACTGGTTGAAGCGCGGGCCATTGGCCGCCGGCAGATCGGCAAATCCCGCCGCCGTCAGCCACATCGTCCAATCCGGGCAGACATCGCGTTCGGCCGGATTGTCGTCATGGATCAGCACATGGTGGCGCAGATCGACGACCTTGCGGATCGGCTGGGCGCCGCTTAACAGCGCCGGGGCGCAGACGGGAAAGACTTCCTCCTCGCGCAGCAGTTCCACAGTCAGACCGGGATAGCGCCCGGCGCCGAAGCGCACCGCCAGATCGACCGGCTCGCGGGCGAAATCCATCAGCTCCATGCCGGCCATGACATGAACGTCGATCCCTTCATTGGCGCGGATGAACAGACCCAGGCGCGGCACCAGCCATTTCTCGGCAAAGGACGGCGTGACCGCCACCCGCACCACCGGCCGGGCATCGGCGGCCGGCCGCATCTCGGTGATCGCCTGCACCAGCCGATCGAAAGCCTCGCTCAAGCCCGGCTGCAAAGCGCGCCCGGCATCGGTCAACGCCAGCGACCGGCCATGGCGGCGCAGCAGGGCGGTTCCCAGCGTATCTTCAAGCTGGCGGATCTGCTGGCTGACCGCCGCCGGCGTCACCGATAATTCGTCGGCGGCATTGGTCACGCTCAGGTGACGGGCGACCGCCTCGAAGGTGCGCAAGGCGGTCAGTGGCGGCAGACGGCGCCGGATGGTCGGCAGAGTATCGTCGCGCGGCATCATTCGTCTCCCCTCGGCCCAGGATGAAGGCCTTTCGCTCTCCCTTAAAAATAACAATATCTACAGATTTAGTATACAAAAACCCTTGCGGGTATCCCCCCTCTATAATCGCTCTTGGCCATCGCCCCAAAAAAAGGCTGCCCGATCCGACATGGGGTCCGGATCGGGCAGTGAGTTTACGGAGGCGGATATGGGAAAACCGTCGGGGTTTTTAAGGCCCCATTCCGTGACAATTAGATC
Source organism: Rhodospirillum rubrum ATCC 11170 (assembly GCF_000013085.1). Taxonomy (NCBI): domain Bacteria; kingdom Pseudomonadati; phylum Pseudomonadota; class Alphaproteobacteria; order Rhodospirillales; family Rhodospirillaceae; genus Rhodospirillum; species Rhodospirillum rubrum. The sequence goes on along the minus strand of NC_007643.1, from coordinate 937,076 downwards.
AAACTTTATGAATTCGTGCCAAAAGAGCGGCGAACCGGCCGGCGCCGGGGAAAGCAAGGGCCGCCCGCCCCCGCTCCCCCCCGAACGCCGCGCGAGCTCAGGCCTTGTCGAGGGCCTGGGACAGGTCTTCGATGATGTCGGCGGGATGTTCGATGCCGATCGACAGCCGCACATAGCCCGGGGTGACCCCGGTCAGCAGTTGATCCTCCTCGGACAACTGGGAATGGGTGGTGGTCGCCGGGTGGATGGCCAGCGAGCGGGCATCGCCGATATTGGCGACGTGGTAGAACAGGCGCAGGCTTTCGATGAAGGCCCGCCCGGCCTCGGCCCCGCCATGGAGTTCAAAGCCGACCAAACCGCCGTAGCCGCCGGTCAGATAGGCGTCGGCCCGACGGCGAAGCTCGCCGGTCTGCAGGCCGGGATAGATGACCCGGGCGATCTTGGGATGATCCTTGAGGAAGGTCGCCACCTTCAGGGCGTTCTCGTTGTGCTGGCGGATGCGCAGCGGCAGGGTTTCCAGACCCTGGATCAACTGAAAGACCGCCAGCGGCGAGATCGCCGCGCCCACGTCGCGCAGCAGCTTGACCCGGGCGCGGATGATATAGGCCACCGGCCCCAGCGGCTTGGTCGCCTCGGTCCATACCGCGCCGTGATAGCTTTCATCGGGCTCGGTCAGGGTCGGGAAGCGGTCGGGGAAATCCTCCCAGGGGAAGGTGCCGCTATCGATGATGACGCCGCCGATGGTGGTGCCATGGCCGCCGATGTATTTGGTCGTCGAATAAACAACCACCGCCGCGCCATGGTCGAAGGGCCGGGCGATCAGCGGCGCGGCCGTGTTATCAACGATCAGCGGCACGCCCAGCGAGCGGCCGATATCGGCGACCTCGCGGATCGGGAAGACATTGAGCTTGGGGTTGGGCAGGGTCTCGGCGTAATAGGCCCGGGTGCGCTCGTCGGTCGCCTTGCGGAAATTCTCGGGATCGGTCGGATCGACGAAGCGGACCTCGATGCCGAACTGCTTGAAGGTGCTGGCAAACAGCGCCCAGGTGCCGCCGTAGAGATCGGTCGAGGAGACGATGTTGTCGCCGGCCTGGGCGAGGTTGAGCACGGCGAAGGTCGAAGCCGCCTGCCCCGAGGAAACCGCCAGGGCCGCCACCCCGCCTTCGATGGCGGCGATGCGCTGTTCAAAGGCGTCGGTGGTCGGATTGGTCAGCCGGCTATAGATATTGCCCAATTCCTGCAAGGCGAAAAGCCGCGCCGCCTGCCCGGTGTTTTCGAACTGATAGGACGTGGTTTGATAGATCGGCACGGCCACCGACCCGGTGGTCGGATCAGCCCGATAGGTGCCCCCGTGCAACGCCAGGGTTTCGGGATTCTTGAGGCCGGTCAAAGGCCGGATAGTGGACTGAGCGGTCATGTCGATCATCCGTCGCTATGGGGAATCGGAACGCCCGATTGCTTGACCCAACAATTAACACGAGACGGCTGATGATAAGATCAAATACTACAGTTAGAATTTGTGTTTATTCTTAACCCTGGCGCAAGAAACTCTAAACCAGCCAATCCGCGGCGGACGACGCGACTCCCGATAGGGCGTGGGGCGATCAACACCCCCATGCAAACCCTATTCTCGGCGTTTTTCCCGACGCGCCGATCGCCAGCTTTCCCAGTCCACCGGTTCGGACTCGAGAACGGCAAGAGCCTCGGGAGCGACGCGATCCATGAACAGAATCAAGTTTTGGCAGCCCCATCTCGCGCTCGGGGCCAAGATGGCGTCGAAGCCAAGGAAGAAGGCCGCATCGGCGATATCCTGGCTGCGCTCATAGCGCAACGCGCCATAGTGCTCGGGGGGAATCCCCAAAGTCGCCACCATGGACAAATCCGCCAAATTCAGGGTTCTCCGGGTTTTCACCGAGAGACGATGTAAGACGGAGTGAAGCTTTGAAGGAAAAACAGGCTGGCGGCTTAAATGAAAATGAACCTCCGCCAAGGCCCCTTCGCGCTCCAGCGAGGTATAGAGCACATCAAAGGTGCCCGGGTCCCACCTCGCCTTGGAGGACGCCCCTTCAAGGACGCTGCGCCCGGCACGCGCGATACGCCAGACCTCCCCCTCGAACGCGACGCCGATGTGGGCCCCCACGGCGTCGAGAAGGTCAATGTCACGGGCGCGCCGATCGGCCATTACGAGGTCAGATGTAAGATCCGGCGTCGAGGCGCTCGATCACCGCGAGCACGTCTTCGGTGCGATCGCCGTTGATCAGATCGATCGCCCGCTCGCCGTTCAAAAGGGGATGGTGGGAATGTAACCACAACCGCGTTTCATCGGCCGTGTAGAAGTCCGACAATCGCTCGACGACATAGCGGAGATCGGCGATCACCGTCTGGGTTCGTATCGTGGGAGAGCCTTTGCCATGGGACCAACGCGAGACCGTCGCGGTCGAGACATCAACGATATTGGCGATGTCCCTGCCCTGAAGACCACCCCGTGAGCGAAGGTCATCAAGAATGCGAGAAACGGCGGTGCTCATTGCGATTCCCTTCCGGCCGACCCGCTCGATCCTGCGGTAGAACCCGATCTTCTGGCACTTGGGCCATTCTCTCCCGAAAGCAAGATTACCAGATCGTTTCACGGTGGATAATTCGTGAAACCAATGCCCGCCGCCGCTCAGTACCCTTGGCCCCTTGCCAGGTAGCGTTCCAGCCACAGGCTGTAGCGCGAGGCGGCGAAGCAGAGCGCGAAGTATAGCGTCGCCACCAGGCAGAAGCCCTCGGTATAAAAGCCCAGCCAATCGGGATCGGTGGCCGCCAGCTTCGAGGCGCTCAACAGGTCGTGGATGCCGATGACGGCGACCAGGGTGGTATCCTGAAGGATGCCGATCGCCAGGGTGACGATCGAGGGGATGACCAACCGCAGCGCCTGGGGCAGCACCACCAACCGCATGGTCAAGCCATAGCCCAGGCCAAGCGAGCGGGCGGCCTCGTATTGTCCGGGCGGGATGGCCTGGAGGCCGGCGCGGATGATCTCGGCGAGATAGCTGGCGGTGAACAGCAAGATCGCGCCCTGGGCGCGCAGCAGCTTGTCGATCGCCGTGCCAGCGGGCAGCATCAGGGGAACCAGCAAAATCGCCCCATACAACACGGTGATCAGCGGCACGCCGCGCACCCCTTCGATGACGCAGACCGCCATTAGGCGAAACAGCCGGAACCGCGAGCGCCGGGCCAGGGCCAGCACCACCGCCAGCGGAAAGGCCCCGCCCATCGCCACCGTGGTCAGCAGCAAGGTCAACGGCAGGCCGCCCCATTGATCGGTGCCGACCCGCAGACCGGAAAACACCCCGGCCATCACCAGCACGGCAAGCAGCGGCACCAGGATCCAGGCGACCAGCAGGTTTCGCCCCCACAGCCGGGGCAGGCCACTGGCCACCAGCAGCGCGCCGAGCAGCAGCGAGGCCAGGGCCGGCGCGCCCTGGGCCGCCGCCGGATAAAGCCCAAACAGGATGAACCGGGTCTTCTCGGCCAGGAAGGCCCAGCAGGCGCCCGAACGCGCGGCGCAGGCCTCGGCCGGTCCGCTCCACACCGCGTCGATCACCGCCCATCGCACCAAAGGCGGCACCACCCAGGCGAGGACGGCGAGAACCAGCAAGGTGAGCAACGTATTGCCAAGCGAGCCAAACAATCCCTCGCGCCAGCGCGCCCAGCCCGACAGGCTGGTATCGGGCGCCCGCCGGGGCGGCGCCGGGCTGTCCAGGGTATCGGCGATCAGGGTCATCGGCCCAGACTCAAACGATGGTTGTAGAAATTCAGCGCCGCCGAGACCGTCAGGCTGATGGTCAGATACACCGCCATCATCAGGGCGATCGCCTCGAACACATGACCGGTCTGATTGGCCGAGGTATTGACGACGCTGACCAGATCGGGAAAGCCGATGGCCACCGCCAGACTGGAATTCTTGGTCAGGCTGAGGTAGCTCGAGGTCATCAGGGGGATGACGACGCGCAGGGCCTGGGGCAGCACGACGAGGCGCAGCGTGCGCCCCCGCGTCAAGCCCAGCGACCGCGCCGCCTCCCACTGGCCTTCCGGCACCGCTTCGATGCCGCTGCGGACGATTTCGCAGATGACGGCGCTGGCGTTGATCACCAGCCCGACAAGAAGGGCCAGGAATTCCGGCGACAGGACCCAGCCGCCAGTGATGTTGAAGCCGCCAAGCCGGGGCGGCTCGACGGAGACCGCCCCCCCGAGGCACAGTGCCAGAACGCCGAGCAGCAAGACCGCCACCGCCCCCAGAAGGGCGGTTTTGGCCGCCCGCTCCATCGGGCCGTGGCGCCGCTCATGGACCAGGATCCGCACCACGCCGGCCAGCGCGCCGCCGCCCAGCAGCAGCAGGGAAAATACCGCCGCGCCGTCCATCGCCAGAGCCGGCATATAAAGGCCGCGATTGGTCAGGAACACGCCGGTCAGCGGTTCGAAGGCCTGACGCGGCCCGGGAAGGGCGTGGATGGTGGCGCTCCAGAAGAAAAGCTGAAGCAGCAGCGGCGTATTGCGGATGACCTCGACATAAAGCTGAACGGCGCGCGAGATCAGCAGATTGGCCGACAGCCGGCCGATGCCCAGGGCGACGCCCAGAAGGGTGGCCAGCAGGCAGCCGATGATCGACACCAGGGCGGTATTGAGGATCCCCACCCCCAGGGCCCGGGCATAGCTGTCACCCGAGGTATAGGCCACCAGGGATTCGCCGATCTCGAAATTCGCCGGGTGGTCGAGATAGCCAAAGCCGACCGTGATGCCAAGCCGCCCAAGGTTGTCGACCGTATTCGCCCCCAGGACCGAGAACAGGGCGAAGACGCCGAGCAACACCGCGAGTTGGGACAAGGGCCGCTCGCCCCACCAAGCGGCCAATATCCAGGTTATCTTGCGACCGAGGGCGCGCATGGATCAGCGGAACGGCGGCGAATACAGCAAGCCGCCTTGGGTCCAGGGCTGGTTATAGCCCCGTTCGAAGCCGAGCTTGCTGGCCTTGCCGACCGAGCGTTCGAACACCTCGCCGTAATTGCCCAGGGCCTTGATGATGTTATAGGCGAATTTGGCATCGAGGCCGGTGGCCTCGGCCAGACTGGGATCAACGCCCAGGAAGCGGCGGATGCTCGGATTATCGCTGCCAAGGAAGCTGTCGATAGTGGCCTGGGTGATGCCCAATTCCTCGGCCTCGATCAGGGCGTAGACCGTCCAGTTGACGATTTCCAGCCAGCGGTCATCGCCATAGCGGATGGCCGGAGCCAGCGGTTCCTTGGAGATGCGCTCGGGCAGCAGCACATAATCGGCGGCATTGGGCAGCAAGGTGCGGCGGATCGCCAGATCGGAGCTGTCCTGGGTCAGCACGTCGCAGCGTCCCGACGCAAAGGCCTTGAGGAACTCGTTGGACTCCTCGATCACCACCGGCTTGAACGAGATTTTATGCTGGCGGAAGAAGTCGGCGATGTTCAACTCGCCCGTCGTACCCGTCTGCACGCAGACGGTGGCGCCATCAAGCTCGCTGCCCTTGGTGATCCCCAGCTTCTTGGGCACCAGCAATCCCTGGCCGTCGTAGAAGACCACCGGGCCGAAATGGAAGCCCAGCTTGGTCGCCCGGGTGATGGTCTGGGTCACGCCCGACAGCAAGATATCGAATTCGCCCGATTGCAGGGCCGGCAGGCGTTGCTGGGGCGAGGAATTGACGAATTCGGCCTTCTCGGGATCATTGAACACCGTCACCGCCAGGGCGCGGCCGATATCGATGAAAAAGCCCTGCCAGCGACCGGCGCTGTCAGGCGCCGAAAAGCCCGGAGAATTTCCGCCGACGCCGATCTTGATGACCCCGCGCGCCTTGATGGCGTCCAGGGTCTCGCCAGCCTCGGCCGAGGAGGAAAATCCCAGCCCGCATAAGGCCAGGGCGGCGGCGAGACCGGCGGCTTGGGCCTTGAAAGCGATTTTTTTCAACTGCTTGACCATTGTTCACCTGTGTTTCCTGGGACGGGACGCGTGTTAGGAAACCGCGATACCGGGCTTAGGCCGGGACCGACGAAAAAAGATATTTACCCGATCGTACAACTAGAATTTTTGTCTAAAAAAAACCCGCCGAACCGCCGCTCCGCCCCTACCAGCCGGCAAGAATATTGCCGTGGAAGGTGGTGGCGACGAAGGCCTTGACCTCGGGGGAGAGAAACGACTGGCGCAGAACCTTGGCCCAGGGTTGATCGGCATCCTGGCGGCGAACGGCGATCAGGCAGAAGTATTGCGACAGATCGCCTTCGCGCAGCAGCGAATCCCGCAAAGGATCAAGGCCGGTGGCCAGGGCGTAATTGGTGTTGATGACGGCGAGATCGACATCGTCAAGCGAGCGCGGCACCTGGGTCGCTTCCAGCTCCAGAATCCGCAGGTTCTTGGGGTTGCTGTCGATATCGAAGACCGTCGAGGCGAAGCCCAGGCCGGGCTTGAGGGTCAGCAGGCCCCCGGCCTCCAGCAGCTTGAGCGCCCGGCCGCCATTGGTCGGATCATTGGGGATGGATACCTTGGCCTTTTGCGGCAGGTCGCCAAGGGCGGCGACGCGCTTGGAATAGGCCGCCATCGGCAGCAGCACGGTCTTGGCGATCGACACCAGATCATAGCCGCGATCCTTGATCTGGCCTTCAAGATAGGGACCATGCTGAAAAGCGTTGGCCTCCAGCTCCCCTTCATTGGTGGCGGCGTTGATCAAGGTGCCGTCGCTGAATTCGATCACCTTGACCTCAAGCCCCTGGGCGCGGGCCACCGGCACCACAGCCTCGGCGATCTGGGCATGGGGGCCGGGGGTGACGCCCAGGCGGATGGTTTGCGCTAGGCAAGGGCCAAGGCCAAGGACCAGCAGCGCCCCAGCCAAGGCCACGCGAAGGGCGGGTACTCGCACGATCTTCGCCATCCTCATGGAAAAACGCTCCTCGTCTCGCGGGGGGAATCGACGGCATCGGGAAAGATCTTGCCCGGATTGAGCAGGCCGTGGGGATCGAGCGTCGCCTTGAGGCCGCGCATCAGGGCGATCGCCGGGGCGCCATGCTCGGCTTCCAGGGTGTCGCGCTTGCCCAGGCCGATCCCATGCTCGCCGGTGGCGGTTCCATCCACCGCCAGGGCGCGCTCGACCATGCGCCGGGTCAGGCGTTGAACGGTCGTGGTCTCGTCGGGGCGTTCGGGATCAATCAGGAAGACGCAATGGAAATTACCGTCGCCGACATGGCCGAACAGGAAAGCCGGGATCGGGCAATCGGCCAGATCGGCCCGGGTGGCGGCGATGATCCCGGGCAGGGCGCTGATCGGCACGCAGACATCGGTCGGCCAGGACCGCGACCCCGGACGGTCGCGCCGGGCCCAGCCGAGGGCGAGGCGGCGCGCCTCCCAGAGTTTGGCGCTGTCCTCGGCGCTCGCCGCCCAGCGGAACAGGCTGGCGCCGCCCTCCTCGGCGATCTCGGCGACGCCGCGGGCGACATCGGCCGCCGCCGCGGCGCTGCCGTGAACCTCGATCAACAGGCTGGGCAGGACCGGCGTATCGATCTTGCCGTGGCGAACGAAAACCTCGACCACCGCCTGATCCAGGAACTCGACCCGGCCGATCGCCACCCCGGCCTGAAGCAGCGCGGTGACGGTGGCGACCGCCGCCTCGGGGGTGGGAAAGGCGGCGATGGCGGTCATCGCCGTCTCGGGGATCGGATGCAGGCGCAGCGTCACCTCGGTGATGATCCCCAAAGTGCCCTCGCTGCCCACGAACAGCCTCGTCAGGTCATAGCCGGCCGAGGATTTGCGGGCGCGGCCGCCGGTGCGCACCACCTGACCGTCGGCCAGCACCACCGTCAGCCCCAGAACGTTTTCGCGCATGGTGCCAAAGCGCACGGCGTTGGTGCCGCTGGCCCGGGTCGCCGCCATGCCGCCGAAACTGGCGTCGGCGCCGGGATCGATGGGAAAGAACAAGCCGGTGTCGCGCAACAGGGCGTTCAGGGTCTGGCGGCGAACCCCGGCCTGGACGGTGGCGTCCATATCCCCGGCATGGATGGCCAGAACCTGATCCATCCGCCCAAGATCGATCGAAACCCCACCGAAGGTCGCTTGCACCGCCCCTTCCAGGCCACTGCCGGCGCCAAAGGGCACCATGGGTAGGCGATGGGCGTGGCAAAGGCGGGCGATGGCGGCGACCTCGGCGGTGGTTTCGGGGAAGACCACCGCGTCGGGCAGGGCCGGGGCATGGTGGGATTCGTCGTGGGAATGGTGCTCACGCAAGGCCAAAGCCGTGCTCAGCCGCGCGCCAAGCAGCGTCGACAGCTCCGCCAGGGCCGCCGCCAGCCCGCTTGCCGGAGGCCGGGAGCGGGCGATGACCCCGCTCATGATGCCCGCCTCCAGCGCTGACCACCGCGCCAGGCGACCAGCCGGGCGATGCCGCCTTCCAGGGTCTCCAGGCGTTTGGCAAAGCAGAAGCGGACCAGCGGCCGCCGGCCGGCGGGGGTGAAAAAGCCGCTTAGTGGGATGGCGGTCACCCCGGCCTCTTCAACCAGCCGCCGGCAGAAGCCCACGTCGTCCTCGGCCCCATCGGTGCCGGCCAGCAGGAAATAGGTGCCCTGGCAGCCCAGAACCTCGAAGCCGGCCTCGGTCAGCCCGCGCGACAGAAGGTCGCGCCGGGTCCGCAAGGTGGCGCGCAGTCCATCGAAATAGCCGTCCGCCAGCCGCAGCCCATGGGCGACGGCGGTTTGCAGGAAGGGCGGCGTGGAAAAGGTGGTGACCTGATGGGCGCGCGCCACCGGCGCCAGCAAGGCCGCATCGCCGCTGACATAGCCGATCTTCCAGCCGGTGACCGAAAAGGTCTTGCCCGCCGATCCGATGCGCAGGCAGCGCGCGCGCACCCCCGGCCGGGTCATCAAAGGCAGAGGAGCGCGGTCCTCAAAGGTCAGATGCTCGTAAACCTCGTCGCAGATCGCCACCAGATCATGGGCGATCAGCAGTTCGGCGATGAAATCAAGCTCTGGGCCATCGAAGACCTTGCCGCAGGGGTTCATCGGCGTGTTGAGAACGATCGCCCGGGTGCGCGGGGTGATCGCCGCCGCCAGGGCGGCGCGCGGCAGGGTCCAATCGGGGGCGCTCAAAGCCACACCCACCGCCACCGCCCCGGCGCGGCGGATCTGGGCTTGATAGCAGTCGAAGGCCGGCTGCAAGACGATCACCTCGTCGCCGGCATTGAGCAGGCCGAGAAAACAGGCGGCCAGCGCCTCGGTCGCCCCCGAGGTCACCAAAACCTCGCGGGTCGGATCGGTCGCCAGCCCCCAGAAACGCTCGTTGGCCTCGGCCACCGCCTGACGCAGCGCCGGAACGCCCCAGGCCGAGGGGTATTGGTGGGGGCCATCGCGCAAGGCCCGCGCCGCCGCCTCGATCACCTCGGGCGGCTCCAGGGCCTCGGGAAAGCCCTGGCCGAGGTTGATCGCCCCGTGCTCGTGGGCCAGTTGCGACATCGTCTCGAAGACCGAAGCCCCGGCGGCGGCGAAAATGGCGTTGCCGGGGGGGATCATGACGGGCCATCCGGGCCAAGAAGATCGGCGTAATGGCGCCGCGCCACATCGGGGTGGGAGCGCAACCGGCCCTTCAGACGGTTCTCGCCGACATCAAGGAACAAAGGATTATCCGGGTCGCGCTCCGGTCCCGTCGCCAGGGCCGCCAGATCGGGCGGCAAATCAAGCAACGGCACCTTCGATCCCAGGCGGGCGCCAAGGAAAAAGGCGATCGACAACCGATCGCTGTCGGCGGGTGGCGAGACCACGCGATGGACGGTGGCCTTCAAATAGCCATTGGTCGCCAGTTCCAGAAGCTCGCCAATGTTGACGGCGAAGGTGCCGGGACGTGGCGGCACATCGACCCAATGCCCCTCGCGCTCGATCTGAAGACCGCCGCGATCGCGCTGAAGCACGAAGGTCAGCAGGCCGCTGTCCTTATGCGGCCCCACCCCCTGATCGCCCTCGCCCGCCGCCCGCCCGGGATAGCGGATGATCTTGAGCAACTGGTCGGGGCCGCCCTCGTAAAGATCGGCGAAGAAATCGGCGCGTTCGCCCAGAGCGAGGGCTATGCGTTCAAGCAAGGCCAGGGCGACAGCGGTCAGCTCGGCCTGAAGGCGCAAGACCGCCGCCCGCAAATCGGGCAGGGCCGCTGGCCACTGGTTGGGTCCCTGCAAACGGGCCCAGGCCGGGGTATCGGGCCCCTGGGGCAGCAGCGGCCGCTCCGAGCCGATATCAAGCTGTTCGCGCCAATCGGGGGCGCCGCGCGTCAGTTCCGCCCCCACCCGCGTATAGCCGTGGAAATGGGGCGAATTGACCATGTCGATGGCGCGCTTCTCGTCCTCGGGCAGGGCGAAGAAGCGCCGTGACAGAGCCTCGACCTGATCGATCACCGACGGATCAATGCCATGCCCCTCCAGATAGAAGGCTCCGGGATCGCGCGCCGCCTGGCGCAGGGTCGCCAGAAACTCGTCCCGGCGCGCCGCCTCGCCCTCGCCCGCCTTCAGGGAAAGCACCGGCGGTCCCTGTCGCGCTCCATCCCAACCCATGGTCACCTCCGCTCGCTTCGCGGCTCCACCCAAAGCGGTAAAACCCCGTATCCCTCCATAGCATCCGAGCGGCCGCCCTTAAAACGGCAAATCAAATGAAACGTGACTTCAGATAATCTAAACATCAGAGTACGGTTTTATTTTTATTGGTTTCTTTAAATATAACTAAACAAAAATTCTATTTTTTCTACATGGAAATCCTGGCGAAAACCTCCTCCCATAGGGTGATGTTCTGCCCACCCGTCACCGGAGGATTGACCATGACCGTTGATGTCGCCCCGCCGAAGGCCGCCCAATACCATCAGGACACCCTGGCCCTTCATGGCGGGTCGTATCGGGCCGACCCAACCACCGGGGCGGTGGCGGTGCCGATCTATCAAACGACCTCTTATCAGGTTCACGACACCGCCCACGCGGCGCGGTTGGCCGGGCTGGAGGAGATCGGCTTCGCCTATACCCGTATCGGCAATCCAACCCAGGACGCCTTTGAACAAAGGCTGGCCGCCCTGGAAGGCGGGGTGGCGGCCCTGGCCCTGGCCTCGGGTCAAGCGGCCTCGGCGATCGCTGTGCTGACCCTGGCCCAGGCCGGCGATAATATCGTCACCTCGACCGATCTTTACGGCGGCACCTGGAATTTGTTCGCCAATACCCTGCGCACGCTGGGGATCGAGGCGCGCTTCGTCGATCCGGCCGATCCCGAGGCCTTCCGCCGCGCCACCGACGCGCGGACCCGCCTCTACTATGGCGAGACCCTGCCCAATCCGAAGCTGACGGTTTTCCCGATCGCCGAGGTCGCCGCCATCGGCCGCTCGCTTGGCGTGCCGCTGATCATCGATAATACGGCGACGCCGCTGATCGCCCGGCCCTTCGACCATGGGGCGGCGGTGGTCGTCTATTCCACCACCAAATACATCGGCGGCCATGGCACCACCATCGGCGGGGCGATCATCGATGGCGGCACCTTCCCCTGGGCCGACCACGCCGAGCGCCATGCCCTGCTGACCGGCCCCGAGCCCAGCTATCACAATGCCAGCTGGACCGATCTGGCCGCCCCCTTCGGCCCGCTCGCCTATATCCTGCGCGCCCGCGCCGGGGTATTGCGCGATCTTGGCGCCAGCATCGCCCCGGTCAGCGCCTTCAACCTGATCCAGGGGCTGGAAACCCTGCCGCTGCGTCTGGCCCGCCATAACGCCAACGCCATCAAGGTCGCCGATTATCTGGCCAGCCATCCCAAGGTCAGCTCGGTAACCTTTCCCGGGTTGCAAAGCGGCGAGGCCCGGCGGCGGGCCGATGCCTATCTCAAGGGCGGCTATGGCGGGCTGATCGGCTTTGAGTTGGCCGGTGGCGAGGAAGCCGGGCGGCGGTTCATCGAAGCCCTGCGGCTGTTCTACCACGTCTTCAATATCGGCGACGCCCGCTCGCTGGCGATCCATCCGGCGACCACCACCCATTCCCAGCTCTCGCCCGAAGACCAGCGCGCCACCGGCGTCACCCCGGGCTTCGTGCGGCTGTCGATCGGCATCGAGCATCCCGACGACATCATCGGCGACATCGCCCAAGCCTTGGATCTGGTTTGATTTTCTTTCCGCTTTAAGGAGGCGTCCCTGGTGACAAAGATCGAAAAGCCGCTCCAGCCGGTCGAAATCCGCGAACGACGGCTGGGCTCGATCACCGGCTATAGCGGCACCGCCGGCGATCTGGTCGCCCGCTCGCGCGACGGCTCGCTCGCCAACCGCGAGCGCAGCTTCCAGCAGGCCAGCATGTGCGCGGGGCTCTGCGCCACGCTCAATCTGACGCTGATCGAAGACGCGGTGGTGATCAACCACGCCCCGGTCGGCTGCGCCGGCGATTTCGCCCAGCTCAACCGCTGCCGGCGGCGCGGCCAGGGCAAGCGCGCCATGGAGGTGACCAACGCCCGCCTGCTGTCGACCGCCCTGACCGAACACGACACCATTTTCGGCGGGGCGCAAAAGCTGGCCGAGACCATCGATCAGGCGGTGGCGCGCTATCACCCGCGCGCCATCTTCGTCACCGCCTCCTGCGCCTCGGGCATCGTCGGCGAGGATATCGACAGCGTGGTCACCGAGGCCGAGGAGCGCCATGCCATTCCGGTGGTCGCCATTGATTGCGTCGGCTTCCGCACCCAGGTTTGGGCCACCGGCTTCGACATGGCCTATGACGCGCTGTTGCGCAAGATCGTCAAACCGGCCGTCACCAAGCGCCCCGAGGTGGTCAATATCGTCTGCTTCAGCGGCAAGAAGGCCTATTTTTCCGAACTGCTGGAGCCCTTGGGTCTGGTCGCCAACCCGATCGTTCAGTTCCTGACCGTCGCCGAGATCGAAACGCTGTCGGAAGCCGGGGCGACGGCCCATATGTGCCCGACGCTGGGCACCTGGCTCGGCGCCGGGTTGGAACGGCGCTTCGGCGTGCCCGAGGTCAAAGCCCCGCCGCCCTATGGACTGGCCGGCACCGACCACTGGCTGCGCGCCCTGGCCGCGCTCACCGGGCGGAGCGATCGGGTCGAGGCCTATATCGCCGCCGAACGCGCCGCCATCGCCCCCGACTTGGCCGACTTGCGCGCCCAACTGGCTGGACGCACCGCCTTCGTCGCCGCCGGATCGGCCCAGGGCCATAGCTTCATGACCGTGCTGCGCGACCTGGGGATCGACGTCATCGGCGGCTGCGCCCTGCACCATGATCCGGTGCTTGATCATGGCCATCAGGAGGAAGACACCCTGGCCCATGCCACCCGCGACAAGGCCGAGGTGCCCTATGGGGTGTGCAACAAGCAATCCTTCGAGCTGATCAATCTCGTCGGCAAGCTCAAGCCCGATATCTTGCTGATCCGCCATCCCGGGCTTGTCGTCTGGGGGGCCAAGCTTGGCATCCCGACGCTGTATGTCGAAGACGAGCACGCCGGCATCGGCTATCGCGGCCTGATCCGCTATGGCCGCAAGATCGCCGATTGGATCGCCAACCCGGTTCTCGAACGCACCCTGGCCCGGCGCTCCCCCCTGCCCTTCACGCCGTGGTGGCTCGATCAGTCGCCCTATCAATTCCTGGAGTCTTAAAGACCGTGACCGCTCTCGTCGAACAGCCCCGCCAGTTGTGCGCGCTTGGTGGCCAGCAATCGGTCTGCGCCATCGAACGCGCCATTCCCATCGTCCATGCCGGCCCCGGCTGCGCCATCAAGCTCCATTGCGGCCTGTCGGAAGCCAATGGCTATCAGGGCTCGGGCTATAGCGGCGGCGCCGCCGTCGTCAGCACCAACAGCGGAGAACGCGAGGTGGTGTTTGGCGGCGAGGAGTCCTTGCGCAAGGTGATCGCGGGCGCGCTAAAGGTGATGGACGGCGATCTGTTCGTCGTGCTCACCGGCTGCACCAGCGAACTGATCGGTGACGACAGCGCGCGCGTGGTCGCCGAATTCCGCGCCAAGGGCGCTCCCATCGTCCATGCCGCCACCGGCGGCTTCCGCGGCTCCAATCTTCTTGGTCATGACACCGTGGCCAAGGCGATCATCGATCAACTGCTTGACCCCGCGCCGCAGACCGTGCCGGGTCTGGTCAATGTCTGGGCCAGCGTGCCCTATCAAGATCCGTTCTGGCGCGGCAATCTCCAAGCCATCCGCGCCCTGCTCGCCAGCCTGGGCCTGACGGTCAATATCCTGTTTGGGCCGGGATCGGGCGGTCTGGCGGCCTGGAAGCAGATCCCGGCGGCGCAGTTTAATCTGGTCTTGTCGTCCTGGACCGGACTGGCGCCGGCCCAGGCCCTGGAAAAGCGCTTCGGCACGCCCTGGTTGCATTATCCGGTGCTGCCGATCGGCGCCCTGGAAACCGGCCGCTTCCTGCGCGCCGTCGCCGCTTTCGCCGGCCTTGCCCCGGCCAGGGCGGAAACCGTCATCGCCGCTCAGGAAACGATCTATTACGATCATTACCAGCGGCTGGCCGAATTTCTGCTGGAAGCGCGCTGCGATCTGCCCGCGCGCTTCGTCACCGTGACCGACAGCTTTCAGGGATTGGGCATCGCCCGGCTGCTGACCAACGAATTCGGCATCCTGCCCGGCCCGCAATTCGTGACCGACACCCCGCCCGAGGCCCTGCGCCCGGCGATCATCGAGGGGTACGCCAGCCTTGCCGACAAGATCGGCGCCTCGGTGCACTTCACCGAGGATGGCGAGGTCATTCGCCAGACCCTGCGCGCCGCCCATCACCGCTTCGGAGCGCCGATGGTCTTTGGCAGCGCCTGGGACCGCGAGATCACCCAGGATTTGGGCGGCCTGCATCTCAGCGTCGCCGCCCCGGCCTCGGACCGTTTCGTGCTGGGCTGCAGCTATGTCGGCTACGACGGCGCCCTACGGCTGTTGGAAGACGCCATCACCCACAAACTCCAGCAAGCAGCCTGATCCCCCCAGCGCCCCCGCATCGGGCGGCCGGCGCTGTGCGGTCGCCCGGTGTGGGGCCAGGGGTGATGCGGGTGATGACCTCGTCGAGAGAGGCGACAAGCGTAAATTTAATATTTAATATAGAATAACTGTTTTATTTCAATCTATGATACCAACCGGAAATTACGAGAGTAAGGTCGGCTCAAAATACAGCAGACGGCTAAAAGTGATCATAAAAGGCTCATTACTGTATCTAACGCCAGGGCCATTGAATGTGCGTCGTGATCTTGGTGCCGCAGAAGTACTCCTTCGATGCCTTTGCCCTTTCATCGGTCGCCGCACATAGCTCTTCCCACGACAGCATCCAGTGGACCCGCCACAGTTCCGGAAGATCCCCCCAGACCTTGTCAACTCTGCGGCTTGCCCACACAAGCGCACGCCGATCGGCGCAGCGAAGGAACAGCCGGTAGTACCCAAACGCCCGATCACGGTCGCGTTCAGTCAAAAAAGCTTCTAACCAGTGCTGCGCCCATCCATTTTGGCAGTAAAGGCGCTGAGCTTCGTCGTAAACATCGGCCAACCAGCCCGGTCCGGGTGGAACCGCTAGTGTGGTTGCCCAGAGATTTTCTGCGCCTGGGGTGGCGTTGAGCAACCCGGCCAACCATAAGCCCCTTGCTATCGACCCGGCCGATGGTCCAGCGAGTTCGCGCTGAATGCGTTCAATCAGCCAGATTTCTCGATCACTCTTAATAACTACGGCGGCGATCTGTCCAAAATCCTCATCCGTCTTGGCGGCGTCGCAGACGTGATGGCGAAGTTCGCTCACCAGCTCGGAGTCCGGCGCTTCAAAAGGAAGAAATTTGTATGCACTGGATTTAAAAATTCCGCTCTCATTCTCCTTTCTCATTGACTGCCATAGAGCTGCTCCATCGTCTGGTCTGTAGCGAAAAAGAGCTCTACACAGATCAATATAGAGGAAATCACCGCATAACAAACGGAAGCGCACCCTGCTTGTTCCATGGATGATTGGTCGAAGCCAATTGATTACCTTTTCACCTTGCCGCTCGACCAACCTATCAATCGGCTCGCGGAGGATAAAGTGGCGTTGTGGATAAACCTTTGACGGTGATTGGCCAAACAGGTCGTCATGGATCATCCGTTTTACAACTTCGGCGAACGCGTCGAGATCATCTTCGGTTGCACCATCGCGGATCGCCAGATATCCCCAGGCCTGAGGATCGATCCGACTACGGAGCACATCAGCCGGAAGATGGCTGGCCGCCTTGATCAGTGCGAGTGAACCATCGATCGCCTCTTCCCTATTCATTCCCTCGGTGTGAAGCCACCCGCTGTCGGCGACCGCTACGGCCAATTCCGGTTGATTAGAATTCGCAGCAACCTCAAGTGCAAGTTGGCGCACCTTATCGTCCTTGTGGCGAAACAACGGCGCCAGCGTGGGATATCCGCGCGGTAGGGCATCAAGCGAAACATGGCTGAGATACCAGAGCCAGCCCCGCAACTGACGCACAGGCGCGTCTGGAAACAAGTATTCGGCCACTCTGTCGAAGTCTGCCTCCGTTGGTTGGTTCAAGACGACCGCGTGCTTCCGATCGAAGTTCGAGCCATAGGAGCATTCACAAAAAAATGCAATCTGTTGCTGCGCTGTTTTTCCCGCCAACGCCGCCAGTTGCAGCTCGCTGCCGACGCCTTCCCCATCCTCGTCATTGGCAAGTGAGGATCTTACCACCTCCGACACCTGGGCGCATGCCGACGTATCGAGCAAGAACAGATTAGCCGAGGTTTTGTCAGCGAGTTTCTTTAGGCCCTCTTGATCTCGACCACCCACGCATTCGAACGTGCGGCGTACCAGCGCTCCAAGAGCCTCTGGCGCCCAACGTGCGAGTGCCGCCTCGGCCTGCTCTAGCGCGATATCCTGATCCGTTTGACCGAATATCGCCCAGAGCTGGCTGGCGTCGGTTGCGTCGACCAAGGCCGCTAGTGCAGCGGCATCCTGGTCGGACAATTCGCACTCGGGATTCGTTGCGTGCGGAGAGAGATCGCCCGCCGCCCATAGAGTGGTTTCTCTGCTTCGGCATCGTTCCTGATTCCAACGTAGAAAGCCTCCGTCATCAACAGTAACCGTGCTGGACCTCTCCCGACGCTTAGACACCTCCCGTGTCAGTGCTTTGGCGCGACTGGCGGCATGGGGTGTCGCAAACGCGGCCAGGAGCCGCCAGGCTGCATCCTTAGCGACATGATTGTTGAAGGCTAGCAGTTGGTCGGCTTCTCGCTGGACGGCCGCGTTCACAGCCGCGTCCCCATCTCGGCCCGCCAGTCGCAAAACCCACTCCACCTGTTCGGCCTGGGGTCGTCCGTTCATAATCGAGCGGCTCACCGCCCACGGCGTCAGTGCCGGAACAATCAACGCACAAGGAAGGTAGGAGAGGATTCCGATCACCCGGCAGGCTAACCAAGACACATCGCCGTCAATGCCGCTTCGAATCGGGATTGATGAACCGAAAGAACCCAGCGTAGCCCCCCTCATGGCCGCATCCCACGAGATGCGACGGTCCCGTGTGCGGGCACATCGCTCGGCGACACCGTCCGCCGCCGGGTCGTAACCTATGACCATTTTTTCAATGGGGTCGCCCCAGTGGGTTCCCAACCAAGTTGAGCACCACACCAGAATCCGCTCATGTACCCGCGGCCATCTTTCCGCCGCACTGGCGAAGCCTTTGATTAAGATCTCATCGAGATGGAAACCACTGTGCCGGTGTAGCCATTCATCTTCTGCGAGGGCGAAAAAGACAGATATGTCTTGGGTCAGTAGGCGGTAGAATGCTGCAAAATCTACTTGTCTAAAATTCTGTCGCCGGCACCAAGCCTCAAGCAGTATCCGCCGCAGCGATGTCGAGCAGGCGGAATCGTGCAGTGCGATGGTTACAGCGGCACGCAGAAAATCTACCGCCAGATCTTGCCCCTTCAAAGGTTCAAAGAATTGGGCGATCTGATCGTTCAAACCGGCTGGGGGAACGTCACGTAGATGATCGACAAGGCCCAGCGCCAAAGCGAATGGTACGAGATCTTTATTTAGGCGAAAGCGGTTAGCTTTGCCATGAATTGGTGACATCCATAGACCGGCAACGATTTCACTGACGGTGGCGTCGAGGACATCACGTGGTCGATCACTGTCGGCGCTGAGAGTATCTGTGATGTTCCGGCGTGTGATCGACAGGTCGAGATCGGCTCCGCTCAAAAGCCGCGCATGAAGTTGTCGTCCGACACCCGCGATGTATTCGCGAAAGGCGATGTCGTCTACCAGTTTCATTCCCTTACGATCCATCCGATCACTCCAGTCTAAGTAGATCAGACGTTCCCGTGTGATATCGCCACTATCTGCCATCGCTACGTGGTGGCGAATAGCCAACGTGCTCAACCTGGGAATCTTCATCAAGGGAATCAGCTCTGGCGCGAACATATCCCTGGTCATTCCATGGAGTTCGAGGAGATTATTCAATTCCTCATCGCTAAACCCTACAACATCACACTTTTGGGGTGGGGGCTGGACTCTACCAACGCTGTGTTTGACCTGTTCCCAATGATCCGGGCGGTCGGTTATTATGATCGCCGCTTTTCCGCGCCAGGGCTCTGCCGCAAAACGGGCCAGAATTTCGTCCCATTTGGTAAAGGACCAATGTTCATTCAAACCATCGATTACCAGAAGGAAGCGCGGAGTCGTGGTGTGCGCCTTTAACCACAAACCGACTCTCCGTTTCCAGAACACGTCATCCCGGAGGCCTGTCCGCCGAGCTAGCAAGCTGGCCACCAAGCCCTCAATGTCGGCTTCACCAATCTCAGTGGCTGGTACCACAAGAGGCAGAGGCAACCCGCTCCCATCGCTTCCGGCGCGCTCATGCCACCATGCGAACGGTGCCCATGATTTACCAACCCCTTCTTCGCCGACCATTGCGAAAGGCGCTTTTCCGGGATCTGCCCACCATTCATCCAAGGCCCCCACCAACCATGGCCGTGGCACAAGGCGAACTTCAGAATCGAGGAGGTTGGCCCACCCTTTTAGGTCCGCCAAAGCGAGATTGCGATTGGAAAAGGTTCGCCGCAGCCAATCGGCCATTGCGAAGCGCGCGCTACTCCACCCCATGTCGGGCCGTATCAGTTCTTGGATCAGGCGCTCCTTCGCGCACTCAAACTGCGGATGCGATTGCATCTGATCTAGACAAGAATTTATGGCTTCACGCTGCGCGGGTTCAATCAGATCTAACAGAGCCTCCGGAACCAAAGCACATAGCACTGCCAACTGCGGCGCAATGGTGGCAGAATCCGGCCAGTCGATAGTAGCGACCCCGATACCTTTGGTGCTACCGAATGCGATCAGCGCGTCTCGGTCGTTGGCATTGATCTCTCGCGTTGCCCCAAAGACCATAATATCAAGGTCGGGTCGCCGTTCTACCGCCTCCCCAATCTTATACTTGAGTTCATCGAGCCTAATCCTCGTGGGACCATAGCGCTTCGCCTCGATGGCGATGGTCGGCCCGTCATCATAGGGGGCGCTCGCCATATCACTGCCGCCTTGCGCGCCACCTCCCTTCGCAAGGCTAAGTCGCCGGCCGATGAGTTTCGCGACCGAGTCGCGCAAAAGTCCTTCGAACCCGTTCTCGCCAGCGGCCGGAAGTTTGGAAAGGCAGTCCCGCAAATGTGAAAGTGGATCGGTTCGTCGAGGCATTGGGTGGCGCTCAAGTGGATGGGTGATAATATTGCCATCTTTCAGGCGGAGTGTGATCGGTATATTTCTAATCTTAAGCTTTCACATCCGCTCAGAAATCACCTGATATGAGCATATCACGTGTAATACCAAGCTGCGTTGATCGGAACCGATCAGCGGAGGTCCTCAGCGGCAAGTGGGGCGCTTCTGCGCCACGAGGCGCGCGGCCCCTTGGGCCTAACCAGACTGCATGAGTTTCACTCAATGCAGTCTGGTATAAACTCGTCGATCAACCATGGCGCATCATGACAATCGGACGACGCAAATGGGCCCGTCGGTCATAATCAATGCAGGTTGGTATCAGTGGGTTGTTTCAGCCCACTGACAGGCCCCACAGGGCTGTGTATCAAAGATACGCTGATCCGTCTCAAAGCCCGCTTGGCCGCTACTGGTTGCCTTGACCTGGGTTCACCTGGGCAAAGGCACGGTCTTTGGCCTGGGGCAGCCGCTAATAGAAGCCCTATAGGGCGCAGGCGGTCTATAGTCATGCGAAAAAGGCGTCAGCTTTTCAGCCAACGCCTTTTTCGTATTGTCTGGTTGCGGGGGCAGGATTTGAACCTGCGGCCTTCAGGTTATGAGCCTGACGAGCTACCGGGCTGCTCCACCCCGCGATAAAGGGAGACGGGCCGTTTGAGCTGACATTGTATGAGGGATTTTCTGAACCTGCTGTGGTGTTTTGTTGTGCCCTTTAGGGGTCGTTTGGAAGGCCTGGCGGCGACCTACTCTCCCACGCCTTAAGACGCAGTACCATTGGCGCAGGGCTCTTTCACGGCCGAGTTCGGGATGGGATCGGGTGTTTCGAGCCCGCAATGACCACCAGGCCATCGAAACGGCCCCTTTGGGGTACGGGTAATGTGTTGTGTATTGGTTCGTTCTGGCGTTGGGTTCTTCGAAGATTTGCTGAAGGTGCGCATTGGGCCCAAAGTCTGGGCTGACCGCTGCGCGTGGTCAATCAAGCCGATCGGACGATTAGTACCGGTTAGCTTCACGCATTACTGCGCTTCCACACCCGGCCTATCAACGTGGTGGTCTTCCACGGTCCTGATAGGGATACCTGGTTTTGAGGGAGGCTTCCCGCTTAGATGCTTTCAGCGGTTATCCCGTCCATACTTAGCTACCCAGCGGTGCCACTGGCGTGACAACTGGTACACCAGAGGTATGTCCATCCCGGTCCTCTCGTACTAGGGACAGCTCCTCTCAAGTATCCTACACCCACGGTAGATAGGGACCGAACTGTCTCACGACGTTCTAAACCCAGCTCACGTACCACTTTAATCGGCGAACAGCCGAACCCTTGGGACCTGCTCCAGCCCCAGGATGTGATGAGCCGACATCGAGGTGCCAAACACTGCCGTCGATGTGGACTCTTGGGCAGTATCAGCCTGTTATCCCCAGAGTACCTTTTATCCGTTGAGCGATGGCCCTTCCACGCGGGACCACCGGATCACTATGACCGTCTTTCGACTCTGCTCGAACTGTCGCTCTCGCAGTCAGGCGGGCTTTTGCCATTGCACTCATCAGCCGATTTCCGACCGGCCTGAGCCCACCATCGCGCGCCTCCGTTACTCTTTGGGAGGCGACCGCCCCAGTCAAACTACCCACCACGCAGGGTCCCGGACCCGGATCACGGGCCGCGGTTAGACATCAGGAGACGGAAGGGCGGTATTTCAAGGGTGGCTCCACACAAGCTGGCGCCTATGCTTCAAAGCCTCCCGCCTATCCTACACATCCATCGCCTAATGCCACTGCGAAGTTGTAGTAAAGGTTCATGGGGTCTTTCCGTCTGGCCGTGGGAACTCCGCATCTTCACGGAGAATTCAATTTCGCTGAGTTGGTGTTGGAGACAGCGGGGAAGTCGTTACGCCATTCGTGCAGGTCGGAACTTACCCGACAAGGAATTTCGCTACCTTAGGACCGTTATAGTTACGGCCGCCGTTTACCGGGGCTTCGATTCAAAGCTTGCACCTCTCCTCTTAACCTTCCGGCACCGGGCAGGCGTCAGACCCTATACGTCGTCTTGCGACTTCGCAGAGCCCTGTGTTTTTAGTAAACAGTCGCCACCCCCTGGTCTGTGCCCCCCCATGATGGTTGCCCACCACGAGGGCCCCCTTCTCCCGAAGTTACGGGGGCAATTTGCCTAGTTCCTTCAACACCATTCTCTCAAGCGCCTTGGTATACTCTACCAGCCCACCTGTGTCGGTTTGGGGTACGGTTCATACGTGAGGTTATTTCCCGGCCTTTCCTGCCTGCCCCTCCAATCCGATAAGGAGGAACAACGTCCGAAAGGCGTCACATCTCACGAGTTCAGGAATATTAACCTGATTCCCATCGTC